>JAFAZX010000050.1 GCA_019239425.1 Acidobacteriota bacterium | reverse complement strand
CAGCTCGCCGGTCTCGGCGTTGATGAGGCCGTTGCGCTCGTCCTCGATGTTGGTGGCCTGCGTGTAGACGTCGCCCGCGAAGGGGCGCGCGCGCAGCTCGCGCTTGAACTCGCGGATGAGTTCGGCGCGCCCGGCCGCCTCCGAGGGGCCGCCGTAGTCCGAGAAGCCGAAGCCGCCCCACTCGCTCACGACCAAAGGCACCTGCCCGCGGTAGAAGAAGGGGTCGCCGACGACGAGTGGGTTGACGGCCACGCCCTCCATCTCGCCCTTCGCCAGCTTGTCCAACACCTCGCGCCAGCGCCCGAGGTCGGGCGTGTAGAGGTGCGCCGTGAGCAGGTCGGACTTCAGACGCCCCTCGCGCGAGACGTGGTGCCAGCCGTCGTTATCCACGACGAGGAACTGCGGGTGTTCGAGCTGCATGTAGTGGTACGTCTCCACGACGTAGTCGCGCGTCTCGTGGTTGACGGCGACGTCCTGCGCGCCCCAGTCCTCGTTGTACAGGCTCCAGATGACGATGGACGGGTGCGCCTCGATGAGCGCGAGCATCCGGTCGAGCTCCGCCCGGTGGTTGGCGCGGCTGCGCCGGCTGGAGCTGTGCGGGCTCGGCACCTCGACCCAGAGCAGCATGCCCATCTCGTCGGCGAGGTTGTAGACGCGCGGGTCGATCCCGGCGATGTGGACGCGGACGAGGTTACACCCCAGCTCCCTCATCGCGCGCATGTGGCGCCGCATCTCGTCGTAGGTCGAGACGCCCGGCTGGTAGAGGATGCCGTCGAGGTAGACCGGCTCGTTGTTGAGGTAGACGTAGCGGCCGCGCGCCTCGACCTTGCGCAGGCCGAAGTGCGTCTCGATCTGCGCCTCGTGCCCCCACTCGTCTTCGAGCCCGGCGACCAGGCGGTAGAGGTTCGGCTCCTTCGGCGACCAGAGGCCGGCGTCGGGCACCTCGACGACGACGCGCTGCTGCTTCTCGCCGGAGAGGAGGCGCAGGGGGAAGACCTCTTCGGCGAGCGGCGTACCGTCGCGCCGTCCGCGCTCGAAGACGCGGACGCGCAATTGGTAAACGCCCGGGTCGTGGATGAGCGTCGTGAAGTTGAAGCGGACGAGGCGGTCTTCGACGACGCTCACCACCCCGACGCGGGAGCGCAGGCGGTTGCGCTCGACCGCTTCGAGCCAGACGCTGCGCACGGCCCCGGTGAAGGTCTGATACCAGATGCCGCCGCGCTTGTAGACGTGCGACTGCTGCTTGCCGCGCGGTATCTCGGCGTCCATCGTGTCGGCGACGCGGACGGTGAGGCGGTTGAAGAGGCGCAGGGCGTCCTCGGGCAGCTCGTAGGAGAAGGAGGTGTACTCGCCGTAGTGCGTCTTCTCGCCCTCGATGGTGCGCAGCGCGCGGCCGTTCAGCCAGACGCGCGTCTCGTAGCCGCAGGCGCCGAACGTGATCTGCAACATCGGCTGCGGGCCGGGGCCGTGCCGCTCGGGCAGGGGGAACTCGCGCTCGTACCAGGCGACGACCTTGTCCTGCCACGCGTCGGCGTGCGCGGGCGGGGCGGGCTGGTGCTCTTTGGCCTCGCGCGCTTCGAGCATGTGCTCCTCGATGGAGCCGGGCCAGTGCGCGTTGCGCTCGTAGGTGTGGCCGAGGTACCAGCGCTCGCGCAGCCCCTTGTCCTCGGGGTCGAGCGCGAAGCGCCACTCGCCGTCGAGCAGCCAGTGGGAGTTCGGCCGCAGCACGGCGCGCGGCAGAGGGTTCTCGGTCGTCTCGGCCGCGGTCGCCTTCGCGCCCTCCTCCTCGCCCGTCGTAAAACTCAGGTCGGTGCGCACGGTCTCCATGCCGCCATTCTAGCTTAAACAGTAGGCAGTAGGCAGAGGGCAGTAGGCAGTTCGGATAGGAGAGCAGCCTATTGTTATTTGCGGATGCGGGTAGCCGGGAGCGATTTCACCACAGAGACACAGAGGCACAGCTGGTTGAGTTATCTCTCTTCAAGCTGTGCCTCTGTGTCTCTGTGGTGAATCCTTCTTTCGCCATTTGGCACGGTCGCGGAGGACGGCTACTGCTTACTGCTCGGGTACACGGGCAGGCCGTCGATGCTGACCTGATTCTTCTCGCGGCGGTATTCGAGGATGCCGTCCTCGCCCTTGCTCAGAGTCCATTCGACGAGCCTTTGCCGCTCCTCCTTCAGCTCGTAGACGGGGACGGCGAAGCCGCAGGAGGTCTGCGCCGACTCGACTTCGAGGAGGACGATCTGCCGCTCGCCGGGGAGGTCGGGGAAGTGCGGCCGCAGGCTCTCCCACTCCTCGTCCCCTCGCCGCACGACGCGCCCGCGCCCGTAGAGGCGGAGGATGAGCGGCTGCTCCGAGAAGCTGCAGAACATGACCGTCATCCGCCCGTTCTCGGAGAGGTGCGCGGCCGTCTCGTTGCCGCTCCCCGTCAGGTCGAGGTAGGCGAAGCGGCGCCCTTCGTCGAGGCAGCGGAACGTGTCCATGCCCTTCGGCGAGAGGTTGATGCGCCCGTCGGCCGGCGCCGTCGCCGTGAAGAACATCTTCTGCTCGCCGATGAACTTTTGCAGTCCGTCGTCGAGCCGCGTGTAGAACTTCGCCATCTTTAACTCTTTCTCAGGGTGTGTCGCGGATGGTGACTTCGAGCGTGAAGGCCGTGTTGGTCGACTCGTCCTCGGGCCAGACGCTGATCTCGTAGTTGCCGGTCTTGGGGAGTTCGCCGCTCCAGTCGGTCGGGTTCGTGCCGACGTCTACGGGGTCCATGCCCGGCGCCCAGACGCCGAAGATGGCGTTCTTCTTCACCGAGGTCAGGTGGAGCGTCAGCGTCTGACCTTTGCGCGCGCGCAGGCGGTAGGTGATGGGGTCCATGCCGCCGCTCTCGCTCGGGCCGCCGGTGGTGCGGCCTTTGAGGATGACGGTGGTGCGACCCTTCGGAAAGCGGACGACGATGGTCTTGCCCCACGCGGGGGCGGTGGCGAGCAGCAGGACGAGGAGCGCTGCGGCGAACTTTCTCATCAGAGGTCTTCTCCTTGCGTTAAGGCCGGGTGTCGGAAAGAGCCGCCGCGCATGATATCACGGGAGCGGCTTCTCAACGGCGGCGGGCGTGCGCTACACTTGCGCAAACGGAAAAGGAGGAGGGAGACCACATTGGGCCTTGTCATGTACATCAAGCCGGGGTGCCCGTACTGCCAGCAGGCGCGCGACTTCTACAAGTCGAAGGGCGTCGAGTGGACGGAGTACGACGCGCAGAGCGACCGCGCGCGCCGCGCGGAGATGTTCGCCTACTCGGGCGGCGACCCCACCGTGCCCTGCATCGTCGAGGACGGCCGGTACGTCCAGTCCGGCTTCGGCGACCCGCCGCGCGGTTGAACGGTGCACGACTAGCCCCGGCCGTGCGCCGGGCGAACGAATTTTCGATTTTTGATTTCAGAATTTTTTGATTTGGGGCCGTCGCGGGTCTACAATCCCCGCACGGCCTCGGTGTTTCGATGCGACTAAATCGCAAACCAAAAACCTAACATCTACATCCTAGCCCCCGATGGTTAGCAGGACGCTCCTTAACTACCGCATCACGGAGAAGCTCGGCGCGGGCGGGCAGGGGACGGTCTACAAGGCCGTGGACGAACGTCTCGGCCGCACCGTCGTCATCAAAGTCCTCAGCCCGGAGCTGACCGCCCGCGAGGTCAACCTCAAGCGCTTCGAGCGCGAGGCGCAGTTGGCCTCGTCCCTCGACCACCCGAACATCTGCACCATCTACGGGCTGCACGAGGCGGACGGGCTGCACTTCATCGCGATGCAGTACATCGAGGGGAAGAACGTCCGCCAGCTCGTCAACGGCCGCCCCCTCTCGCTGGAGAGCGCGCTCTCCATCGCCTACCAGGTCGCCGACGCCCTGACCGCCGCCCACTCGAAGGGCATCATCCACCGCGACATCAAGGCCGGCAACGTGATGGTCACCGCCTCGGGGCTCGCCAAAGTTTTAGACTTCGGCCTCGCCAAGCTGCTCGACGAGAGCAAGCAGGGCGGCGACAACGTGCACCTCACGGAGCTCGGCGTCCCCTACGGCACGGCCACCTACGCCGCGCCCGAGCAGGCCGCGGGCAGGAAGGTCGACCACCGCGCGGACATCTTCTCGACCGGCGTCCTCCTTTATGAAATGCTCGCGGGCATCTGGCCCTTCAAGGGGCAGACGACCGTCGAGGTGCGCTACGCCGTCCTGCACGACACGCCCGACCCCATCGAGGAGGTGCGCAAGGACGACCCGCCGCCCTCCATCCAGAAGATTCTCGACCGCGCGCTCGCCAAGAAACCCGAGGAGCGCTACCCGCTCGCCTCCGAGCTGCGCGACGACCTGCGCGCGGCGATGCGCGAGGTGGCCTCGCTGCGCGGCGACCTCGACCCGCAGACGAGCGGCATGCCTGCGGAGGTCGTCCCCTTCGCCGTACGCCCGCGCCACGAGCCTTCGACCGGCGGCGGCTTCGGCGGCAGCCTCCGCCGCTGGTGGCGGGGCCTGACGGGTTCGGAGAAGCAGGCCACGTCGCTCCCGCCCGGACGCCGCGGCGGCCAGGGCGCGCCGGCGGGCGGCGCCACCGCCACGTCCGGCGCGACGCAGGCGCAGCAGCACGTCAGCCAGTTCGAGCTCGAGAAGTCCATCGCCATCCTCCCGTTCCGCAACATGGCGGCCGACCCCGAGGTCGGCTTCTACGAGTTCTCGCTCGCGGACGCCGTGATTACGGAGCTGGCGCGCAACCGCCAGCTCATCGTCCGGCCCTCTTCGATGATCGTGAAGTACCAGGGCAAGGACGTCGACCCGCGCGAGGTCGGGAAGGAGCTGAACGTGAGCGCCGTGCTCTCGGCCAACTTCCTGCGCGCGGGCGGAACCTTGCGCGTCAACGCGCAGCTCGTGGACGTCGTCACCGGCGACATGCTCTGGAGCGACCGCATCGACGCCACGGCCGACGACCTCATCGCCCTCCAGGACATGATCGCGCGCCGCATCAGCGAGGGCCTCAAGGTCGAGCAGCACGTCTCGCAGACCGCCCCGGCCGCGCCCGCGACGACCAACGGCCAGGCCTACGAGGAGTATCTGAGGGGCCGCGCCGCCTTCGCCAAGTTCCTCTTCCACACGCTCGACCCCGAGGACTGCGACGAGGCCGTCGAGCACTTCCAGCACGCGATCCGGCTCGACCACACGTTCGCGCTCGCGCACTCGGGCCTCGGCGCCTGCTTCGCCAACCGCGTGCTCAAAGGCCTGGGCGGGGCGGAGGACTACGAGCTGGCCGAGAACGCCTTCAGCCGCGCGCTCGACCTCGACCCGAACCTCATCGAGGCGCGCATCCTGATGGTCTTCATCTACCTCTCGCGCGGCGAAAAGCGTAAGGCCCGCGCGGAGGTCGCGCGCCTCGCCAAGCAGGCGCCGAACGAGCCGGCCGTCTACTTCGTCAAGGGCGCGCTCCACCGCCTGGACGGCGAGTACGACCGCGCGCTCCGCGCCTTCGGCAAGCTCTCGCGCCTCGACCCGGCGGCGCGCGTCGTCGCCAGCTACAACCGCGCGCGCGTCTTTATGTACCAGCACCGCTTCGACGACGCGCTCCTCGAACTCGAACAGGGCGCGCGCGTCGAGCCTCACCACCCTTTGATCCGGACGTTCCAGGCGGTCGTGCTCGGCCGGCGCGGCGACGTGGACGAGGCCGTCCGCGTCCTGCGCGAAGTCCTCGAAGAGCACCCGACGATGGACGGCATCCGCCCGCTCCTCGCCCAGCAGCTCATCGTGCAGGGCCACCCGGACGAGGCCCGCGCGCAGCTCACCGAGCGCGTGCGCGAGGCGGCCGACGCCGACCACGACATCGCCTACTGGCTCGCCACCGCGCACGCCATGCTCGGCGAGCGCGACGAGGCGCTCCACTGGCTCGACCGCGCCATCGACCTCGGCAACGAGAACCGGACGTGGTTCGAGTCCGACCCGAAATGGGAGTCGTTCCGCGAAGACCCGCGCTTCGTCGCGCTCATGCGCCGCATCGAGGCCGCGCAACTCCAGTCGCAGCCGCGCGACATCAGCCTGACGGAGGCCGGCGACAGCGGCGGCTCCACACCCCCCGAGGCCTACGAGGAGTATCTGCAGGGGCGCGACGCCGCGGGCCGCTTCATCTACCACACGCTCGCGCGCGTCGACTCCGAAGAGGCCATCGTCCACTTCAAGCGCGCCGTCGAGCTCGACCCGAACTTCGCGCTCGCCTGGGCGGGGCTGGGCGGCGCCTACGCCAACCGCGTCATCAAGGTCATCGGCGGCCCCGAGGACTACGAGCGCGCGGCCGAGGCCCTGGAGCGCGCGCTCGCCCTGAAGCCCGGGCTGCTCGAAGCGCGCCTGCACATGGTCTTCGTCGAGATGGGGCGCGGCAACAAGGCGCGCGCGCGGGAGCTGGCGCAGAAGCTGGCGCGCGAGTGCCCGAACGACGTGGGCGCGCAGTTCGCCTCCGCGACCGTCTCGCGCCTCGACGGGCGTTACCAGGACGCGCTCGACGCCTACGCCCGCATGCTCAAGATTAACCCGGCCGAGCGCGTCGTCGTCAGCTATAACCGCGCGCGGGTCTTCCTCTACCAGCACCGCCACGACGACGCCGAGGCCGAGCTGAACCTCGGCGCGCAGATGGAGGCGAACCACCCGTTCATCAAGTCCTTCAAGGCGATCATCTGCGCCTACCGCGGCGACCTCGAAGGCGCGATGCGGACGATGACCGAGGTCTTGCGCCGCAACCCGGACATGGACGGCGTGCGCCCCCTCTACGCGCAGTTCCTCATCCAGTGGGGCGACCTCGACCGCGCGCGCGAAGAGCTGACCGAGGGCGCGCTGCGCGTCGCGCGCGCCAACTTCGACGTGGCCTACTGGGTCGCCAGCGCCTACGCCATGCTCGGCGACGCGGACGCGGCCTTCGAGTGGCTCGGGCGCGCCGTCGACGTCGGCAACGAGAACCGCCGCTGGTTCGAGGCCGACCCGCACTGGGAGCACTTGCGCGAAGACCCCCGCTTCGCGGAGTTGATGAATCGCATCGGCGACCCGCCCGGGCTCGCCCAGGAAGCCCGACAGCAGTAAACAAGGTGGAGACCGGAAGGGGAGTCTCGGCCGGGTGAGAGGCCGAACCCCTCCCTTCCCTTCAGCGGAGGATGCCCGTGAGCACCTTCGTCGTCGGCGACGTGCACGGTCGCCGCAAGCAGTTAGCCCACCTGCTCTCTATCCTCCCGCGCGAGGCGGGCCGGGACACGCTCGTCCTGCTCGGCGACCTCATCGACCGCGGCGAGGAGATTCCAGGCACCATCGGCGACGTGTGCGAGCTGATAAGCTCCTCGCCCGAAGGCTCCGTCATAACTTTGCGCGGCAACCACGAGCAGATGCTCCTCGACTTCCTCGACGAGGGCGCGCCGCTCTGGCTCCACCCCGCGGTCGGCGGCCAGCACACCTACGGCCAGTACACCGGCTTTAAGCTGACCGACGAACTGCGCTCGTGGTGGGAGGAGGCGCAGCGCCGCCTGCTCGACGCGCTGCCGCCCGAGCACCTCACGTTCCTACGCTCGACCTCGCTCTTCCACGAGGACGAACACGCGCTCTACGTCCACGCCGGCCTCGACGGCGAGAAGCACCCGCAGGAGACCGACGCGCGCCACCTCCTCTGGTCGCGCGACCCGGATTTTTATAAGCACTACTACGGCAAACCCTGCGTCTTCGGCCACACGCCGACGCCTCTGCTGCCCCTGCTCGGGCGCATCGGCCGCCACGGCATCTACGTCTCGCACAGCGCCATCGGCATCGACACCGGCTACGACCCGACCTGTGCTTTGACCTGTCTGCAACTGCCCGAGTTCAACCTCTACCAGACCTTCGCCGACGGCCGCACCGCGCACTTCCGCATGACCAACTTCCTCCCCGAACCCTTCCGCAAGTTCCAGCGCAACGGCCACCCCGCCTGATATACTCCTCCCAAATTCATCCACGGAGGATTCATGTAGATGCTCAAGGAAGGTGACGCCGCGCCCGACTTCGAGGCGCGCGACGCGGAAGGCAATTCGGTCAAACTCTCCGACATGCGCGGCCGCAAGGTCGTGCTCTACTTCTACCCGAAGGACGACACGCCGGGCTGCACCAAAGAAGCCTGCTCCTTCCGCGACGGGTTCGCGGAGTTCAAGCGGCGCGGCATCGAGGTGCTCGGCGTCTCGACCGACGACGAGAAGTCGCACCGCAAGTTCGCCGAGAAGTACTCCCTGCCCTTCACGCTCCTCGCCGACACCGACCACAGCGTCGCGGAACTCTACGGCGTCTACGGCGAGAAGCAGTTCATGGGGCGCAAGTACATGGGAGTCAATCGCAAGACCTTCCTCATCGACGAGGAGGGGCGCATCGCCAAGGTCTTCGACAAGGTCAAGGTGGACGAGCACGCCGACGAGGTGCTCAAGGCCTTCGAGTAAGAAGGCCGAAAGAGTTTTCACCACAGAGACACAGAGGCACAGCTTGAACGGAGTTACGCTTCAAGCTGTGCCTCTGTGTCTCTGCGGTGAAACCCTCCTACCCGAACGGCACCTCCGTTAAAAAATTCTCTTGACGACTCTACGACAGAAGTAGTAGATTCAACCTCAATCGTAGTAGAGGCCGTTTTCGACGGAGGCGCGTGTGGCGAAGGAGACGGACGTGAGGCTGACGAAGTTCGAGCTGGAGGTGATGGCCGCGCTGTGGGAGCTGGGGAGCGCGTCCGTGAGGGAGGTGCAGGAGCGCCTGCCGGAGCGGCGGCGGCCGGCCTACACGACCGTGCAGACCATCGTCTACCGGCTCGAAGAGAAGGGCGCGGTGCGGCGCGTGAAGAAGGTCGGCAACGCGCACGTCTTCGAGCCGGTGGTCACGCGGCGCGCCGCCGTGCGGCGTCTGTTCGACGAGCTGCTCGGCTTCTTCGGCGGCTCGCCGCGGACGCTGATGGCACAGCTCGTCGAGGGCGGACACCTCACGCTCGAAGACCTGCGCGAAGCCGAAGAGGTTTTGGAGCGGCTTGAATCCGAAGGCACGGCATCCGAAGAGAGCCGCGCGGTCGGAGGTCGGCCGAAGGCCGCGGGCCGCAAGGCCGCGGAGAAAGGGAGGCGGCGATGAACGCCCTGCACGAAACGCTCGCGCGCGCGTCCACTTGGGCTTGGCCGGCGGTCGCGAACCACGCGTGGCAGGCGGCCGTGTTCGCGGCCCTCGTCTTCGCCTCGACGCTTCTCTTAAGGGCCGCGCCGGCCCGCGTGCGCTTCGCGCTGTGGCTGGCGGCCGCTTTGAAGTTCGCGCTGCCCGCGGCGCTCTTCGCCTTCCTCGGCGGCGCCCTCGAAGCGGGCGAGACGGCGCCGCTCGTCCTGAGATTCGCGGAGCCTTTGCAGACGGACGCGGCGGACTTGGTCGTTTCGGTCTCCGGCGCGCCCGGCCATTCGGAGGTCTTCTGCCTTTTGACGCTCGCGTGGGCCGCGGGCGCGTGCGCGCTCTTCGCCGTGTGGCTCGTGCGTCGGCGCGAGTTCGTGCGGTCGGTGCGCAGGGGCGAGGAGGCCTGGTCGGGCCGCGAGTTCGAGGCGTTACGACGAGCGCGTGCGAGGCTTGGGCTTAAGACGGAAGTGCTGCTCGTGCTCTCGGAAGAGGGGACGGAGCCGGGCGTGTGGCGCACGCGGCGGCCGGTGCTGGTGCTGCCCGCGCGCGTGGCCGCGCAGTTGGACGAAGAGGAACTCGAATCGGTGCTGCTTCACGAGCTGGCGCACGTCGAGCGGCGCGACAACCTCTGGGGCAACTTGCAGACGGCGCTCGAATGCGCCTTCTGGTTCAACCCGTTGGTGTGGCTGGTCGGTCGTCGCCTGCTCGCGGAGCGCGAGCGCGCGTGCGACGAGCGCGTGCTCGAAGCGGGCGGCGCGGCCGCCTCTTACGCGGCCGGCATCCTGAAGGTCGTGCGCTTCTGCACGGGCTGGCGCGTGGCCGGCGTGTCGGGCGCGGCCTCTGGCTCAAACCTGCGAAGGAGGGTCGAGATGATTATGCGTGGGGAAGGCGGCGCGCCGCGGGTGCGCGCATGGCACCGCGCGCTGACGTTGGGTGCGGGGGCGGCGGCGCTCCTGCTGACGTTGGGCGCGGGGGTTTTCGGCGGCGCGCGCGCGCGTGCGCTGATGTTGGAAGGCGTCGGCGGGGGCGAGCCGCCGCAGCAGGCGCGCGCCGGGCGCGTCCACGTAGTCGAGCGGCGCGACGCGGGTCAGGGGCCGGCGGTCGAAGAGATAGAGCAGGCGCAGGAGACGATGGTCTTCTTCGAGCAGGCGGCGGGCGCGCCGGTCGCCATCACCGAGGCGAAGATGCGGCAGATCACGCGCGAGCAGTTGCGCCGCGCGGACGACGAGGGCGCGGACTCTTTCGACGACGAGGAGTCCGCCTCTTTCATCACGATGCCTTCGGTCAGGGTGTCGAACCTTTCGACGAAGGAGGTGCGCGAGGTCGGGGTGGGATTCACGACCGGCGGGCGCATGAACGTCATCACCGCCTACGCGGTCTCTTTGAAGCCGGGCGAGTCCGAGACGATACGCTCCGACTGGCGCGGGCGCAACGTCATCATGCCGGGCACGCTCGCCGACGTGAGCCTGCGCGTCGTCTGGGTGACGTTCGCCGACAGGACGCAGTGGGGGGAGCGCGCACGGCCGCCGCACCCGCCCGCCGCACCGCCCGCGCCCGACGCGCCCGACGCACCCGACGCGCCCGACACTGGGCCGCGGGCCGCCGTGAGCGGCGAGGGCGTAGGGGGCGCGGTCGCTGCGGGGCGCGGTGAAGGCGTCGGGGCCGGGACTGGTGAGGGGGCCGGCGCGGGCGCCGTCAAGGCGGGCAGCGGGCTCCGCGGCAAGGCGATCTACGCGCCGAATCCGACCTACCCGCCCATCGCGAAGGCGGCGAACGCGCAGGGCGTCGTCAGCGTGAAGGTCACGTTGGACGAGGAGGGTAACGTCGTCGCGGCCGAGGCCGTTTCGGGCCACCCGCTGCTGCAAGCGGCGGCCGTGGACGCCGCGCGCGCCGCGAAGTTCAGTCCGACTTACCTGGAGGGCAAGCCCGTCAAAGTCGTAGGCGTCATCTCCTACAACTTCGTGCTCAAGTAAGCAATTTCACCACAGAGACACAGAGGCACAGCTTGTTGAAGTATTTCTCTTCAAGCTGTGCCTCTGTGTCTCTGTGGTTAATTTCTTAGTAGAATGTCGCGCCATGTCCACGCACAGAATCATGCTGCGCTCGCGCGAGCGCGAAGACCTGGTCGAGTTCACGGACGAGGTGAATGAGCTCGTCGGCGCGGCGGGCGTGCGGGAGGGCGTCTGCGTGCTCTTCGTGCGCCACACGACCGCCGGCCTCACGGTCAACGAGAACGCAGACCCGGACGTGCCCCGCGACATGCTCCACTGTTTGCGCACGCTCATCCCGCAGCACGGGATGGACTTCCGGCACGGCGAGCAGAACTCCGACGCGCACATCAAAGCCTCGCTCGTCGGCCCCTCGGTCACAGTCCCCTTCGCCGACGGCCAACTGCTGCTCGGCCGCTGGCAGGGAATTTTCTTGTGTGAGTTCGACGGCCCGCGCCGCCGCGAGGTGGTGCTCTCCATCATCGGGTAAGGCCGAAAGGACGTGCAGTGGAACCGCGACGCCTGGAAGACCGACGCCTTCTTCGGCAACCCGCTCGGCGGCTTCACGTCGCTGTAAGGGGGCAGTAGGTAGTAGGCAGACGGCAGTAGGCAGTTTGGATGCGGGAGGGGCTTGTTATCTTTTACCGGTACGTATAACCAAGAGGCATTCAACACAGAGACACAGAGGCACAGCTTGTTGGACTATTGGCCCCAAGCTGTGCCTCTGTGTCCCTGTGGTGAAATTGCTCCCGCTATTCGGCTCGACCGTTAACAATGACAACTGCCTACTGCCTACTGCCATCTGCCTACTGGCTCCGTCACCACGCGCGCGACCAGCGGGGGCCTTTGTGGGAGTCGTCGCGGAGGCGCGTGTCGAGGCCGGCGCGCAGCTCCAGCAGGCGGCCCATGAGCCAGAGGAGGTCGGAGAGACGGTTGAGGTATGGGACGACGTGCGGGTTGAGTTCGGCGCCGGTCTCGCTGAGGCGGACGACGGCGCGCTCGGCGCGGCGGCAGATGGTGCGGGCCACGTCGTAGGCGGCGGCCGCGGCGTGTTCGCCGGGCAGAGACCAGTCGGAGAGTAGCCCCTCGGTCGCTTCGATCCGCGTGACGTGGCCGGTCAGCGCCTCGACCATCTCGGGCGTGACGTAGGTCGTCTTCGACTCCTGGCCTCCGGCCGGGCTCGCGACGGCGCCCGCGACCGTGAACAGCTCGCGCTGGATCGTCTTCGTCAGCTCACGCACCTCTTCGTCCTCGCAGATCGAGCGCGCGAAGCCCATCGAAGCCCCCAGCTCGTCCACCGTCCCGTACGCCTCCACGCGCACGTCGGCCTTCGAAACCCTCTCCCCGCCGATTAGCCCTGTGTCGCCCTTGTCGCCGTGCTTGGTCGCAATGCTCATTCAACAACTCCCCTTCATAAAGCCGTGTAACGTTGCTGCCTACGTAAGAGCCAGAGGAAGACGGGGCCTCCGGCGAGGGCGGTGATGGCGCCGACGGGCAGCTCGCCCGCGCCGAGCGCCGTGCGCGCGACCGCGTCGGCCAGCATCAGGAAGGCCGCGCCGAGCACGAACGAGCAGGGCATCACGACGCGCACGTCCTCGCCGAAGAGCAGACGCACGGCGTGCGGTACGATCAACCCGACGAAGCCGATGGTGCCGCCGACCGCCACCGTCACGCCGACGATGAGAGACGAAGCGACGTAGACGAGCCGTTCGCTGCGCCGCACGTTAACGCCGAGGGCGGCGGCCGTCTCCTCGTCCACGGCGAGCAGGTGCAGGTCGCGCGCGAGGAGCAGCAGCACGACCCAGCCGGGCACGAGGAAGAGGAGCATCCGCCAGATGAGGTCGAAGCCGACCACGTCGAGACTCCCAATCGTCCAGCGGAGGATTTGCAGCGCGCGCGAGTAGTCGGCGAAGTACTGGATGACGACGACGCCGGCCGCCGCGACCGTGTTCATCACGACGCCCGCGAGCAGCAGCGCGCCGGGCAGGACGGTCGCGCCCGTCCGCGCGAGGCGGTAGACGACCACCACGCTCAGGCACGCCCCCGCGAACGCCGCGACGAAGACCACGGGCAGCCCCGCCACCTTCGCGCCCGCGCCGAAGGCAATCGCCACGCTCGCGCCCAGCGCGCCGCCGCCCGAGACGCCCAACGTCAGGGGCTCGGCCAAAGGGTTCCTGAACATCGCCTGCAACGCCGCGCCGACGACGCCGAGCGAAGCCCCGACCACGCCCGCCATCAACACGCGCGGCAGGCGCAGCCCGAAGAAGAGGAAGCGCGCGCCCTCGTCCGTCCAGAGCGCCGCGAGGTCGAGCCGCCGGTAACCGACCCACAGGGAGACGAGCGTCGAGACGAGGAGGAAGAGGAAGAGCCAGCCGAGCGCGCGCCGCAGCCGCCGGCCTGCGGCGGCGGAGTTCGGATCGCGGACTGCGGATTGGAGAGCCAAGTCTGACCCCGCGCCTTTCGTCTTCATCAACTCGGAGGACATGGCAAAGTTAAATCCGCAATCCGAATTCCGCAATCCTACAGTTCCGACCAGACGAACGTGCGGCCGAAGGCTCGGCGCGCGCGGACGTGCTCGTCGCCGTAGACTTCGGCCAGGACTTCTTCGCGGAGCACCTCGGCGGGTGCGCCCTCGGCCGCGACCTCTCCTTTACCGATGGCGTAGACGCGGTCGAAGTCGGGGTCTAAGAGCGTCAGGTCGTGCGTGACGACGAGCGCGGTCATGCCCTGCTCGTCGCGCAGGCGCCGCAGGTGTCGGATGAGGCCGGCGCGGTGCTTGAGGTCGAGCGCCGCCGAAGGCTCGTCGAGCAGGAGACATTCGGGCTCCTGCGCCAGGGCGCGTGCGAGCGAGACGAGCTGACGCTCGCCGCCCGAGAGTTCCGTCACGGGCCTGGCTTCGAGGTGCGTCGCGTCCACGGCCGCCAGCGCCGCGCGCGCCGCGTCGAGGTCGCGCCCCGTCTCGAAGCGGAAGCGCGTCGTGTGCGGGCTGCGTCCCGTCAGAACGACTTCGAGCGCGGTGAACGGAAAGACGGTCGAGACCCCCTGCGGCACGTAGGCCACGCGCCGCGCGCGCTCCCGAGGCGAGACGCGCGCGAGCGGCACGCCGCCCAACAGCACCTCGCCCGCCGAAGGCTTGAGCAGCCCCGCGAGCAGGCGAATCAGAGTCGACTTGCCCGACCCGTTCGCGCCGACGAGCGCCGACAGTCGCCCGCGCTCGACGCGCACGCTCGCGCCGCGCACCACCTCCGGCGCGCCCTCCGCGTACGCGAACCGCAAGTCTCGCCCCTCGATTAGCGTTTCAACGTTTGTGTCTGCCGACATGCTTCTTTAAAGGTTTTGGGTTTTGGGTATTAAGGGGGAAGGCGCTTCTTAACCCAACACCCAACACCTAAAACCCAACACCCTCCCCTCACTTCTTCTCGAACGCTTCGGGATGAATCAGCTCGGCGAACCTGCGCGCGGAGGCGCCGACGAGCTGCGATGGGTGGAGCACGGTCTCGTCGCGGACGGGGTAGACGCGCCCCTCGCGCACGGCGCGCAGCGTGGGCAGCTCCTTCCAGACGGCGAGCGTGTCTTCGGCGAGGCCCCCGGTCTGCGGCTGCATCATCAGGTCGAGCACCACGTCCGGGTCGAGCGTGACGACCGCCTCCTTCTGCATCTTGCCCCAGCCCTCGCGCGAAGGGGGCGAGACGGGTTCGCCGCCCGCGACGCGTATGAGCTGCGCGATGAAGCTGTCGCCGCCCGCCGTGTAGAGGTCGCGCAGGGTGCCGGGCACGCGGTCGACGACGCAGAGCACGCGTCTACGGGGCAGACGTTCGGTCGCGAGCCGCACGCCCTCCACGCTCATGCGCGTCTGTTCGAGGAGCTTGCGCGCGGCCTCCTCTTCGCCCGTCGCCCGGCCGACGAGTTCGATGGACTTGTACGCGTCTTCGAGCGTCTGGCTCGGGACGGCGAGCGTCCGGATGCCCGCGGCCTCGACCTTGTCTTTGACGAACTGCGCCTGCGCGTCGGAGAAGACGACGAGGTCGGGGCGGAGGCTGGCGATCTGCTCCATGTTCGGGTTGTTCCAGCCGCCGACGCGCGGGAGCTGCTTCACTTCGGGCGGGTAGGTGCAGTAGTCCGAGACGGCGACGACGCGCTCGAAGGCGCCGACGCCGTAAAGTATCTCGGTCGTGCTCGGCGAGAGCGAGATGATGCGCGCGGGCTTGGCCGCCGAAGAGGGCGCGACGACCGGGCCGACTCTGGCGCAGCCCGCGGCGAGCGCGAGCAGGAGCGCGACGAAAAGGAAGGCCGACTTAACTCTCATCTCGTTCCCGAACCTCTTCATGAAAAGCGGCGGGCACGGACTCCTCGCCGTAAGGACAGTGGCGGCACCCGCTCCCGCAGCAGTAGCCGCGCCGCAGGTGATAGCCTTCGGTGAAGACGACGTACCCGCCCTCGCGGTAGAAGTCTACCCCTTCGACGAGCGGCCGCCTTTCGTTTGACGTTTGCAGGGCTTGAGCTTTGAAGACCTTCATTCGCATTAAGTGAAGGGCGTTTCACCACGGAGACACAGAGGCACAGCTTGTTGAGCTATTGTCTTCAAAGCTGTGTCTCTGTGGTGAATCATTCCCACTTCACTTTCCAAACTTTCCAACTAACGATTTACCTTAAAAACTCAGTGACGCGCCCGCGCGGCCGTGGACGCCGGGCGTGCGGAAGCCGTTCTCGTAGTAGTCCTGGTCGAAGACGTTCTCGATTTTGCCGAAGAGGCGCAGGCGGCGCGACTCAGACAGGGGGAAGGTGTAGCCCGCCGTCAGGTCGCCCTTCCGGATGCCTTCAAAACGGAAGGCGCGGTTGGTGAAAGTGCTCGGGTCGAAGATCGGCGCGAGGTAGTCGCTTGAGGCGACGAGGTCGAAGTTGACCGCGACGCGCTGGCCGAGCCGCGCGTTGGCGACGAGCGTGAACTGGTGCTCGGGCGTGGCGAAGGCGCGGAGCACGCCCGCGACGGAGGGACGACGCAAGTCGCTGTTGACGAACGTGTAGGAGGCGAAGAGGTCGAGCCAGCGCGCGGGCGCGAAGTCGCCGCTCAGCTCCGCGCCGCGCGAGAGGCCGCCGCCCGTGTTGAGGTAGCCGCTGAAACGCCCGAACGGGTCGTTCGGCGTGTTGCCGAAGGCGACGATCTCTTGCAGGCGCGTGTAGAAGTAGGTGGCCGAGAGCCGCGCGCGGCTCGTGCCGAGCGCCTGGTCGACGCCGGCGTCGAAGGCGACGGAGCGCTCGGGCGCGAGGCGCGGGTCGCCGAGCGCGCTGTAGCCGAAGAAGGAGTCGAAGAAGGTGCCGAAGCGCTCGTAGAGCGAGGGCTTGCGGTAGCCGTTGCCGACGTGGCCGCGCAGCTTCGTGTTGGTCGAGCGGAAGAGGTACGCGATTGAGCCGTCGCCCGTGTACGCGTTGGGCGGCGAGTCGAACGCGAGGCCCGCGTAAGGGGCGCCCGCGACGGGCGCGAAGCGCGGCGTGCCCAGACGAAACGTCTGCGCGCGGAAGGCGGCCGAGAGCTGGAGCCGGTCGTCGAGGAAGCGCAGTTGGTCTTGCACGAAGAGGGCGTGGCTGCGCTCGTCCACGTCGGCCGAGGAGTTGCCCGAAGGGCGAACGTCGAAGAAGTCGGTCGAGAAGGTCTCGCGCTCGAACTCGTAGCCGGCGTTAATCAGGTTGTGTCGGCCGAGGCGGAAGTCTGTGCGCGCGCCCAGGGTGTTGACGGTGCCGTCGAAGTCGTTGACGGTCGAGCCGTGTGGTTCGAAGAAGAAGTCCGCCGGGTCACCCGGAACGGCAGGCCCTTCGTTGAGCGAACGGTGCGTGCGGAGGCCGTGGTAGGTGACGGAGTACCCGAACGCTTCCGTCGGCCTTTGCGCGAAGGTGACGGCGCCGGAGAAGAAGCGGGCCGCGCGCGAGAAGTCGGGGTCGTTGGCCGCGGGCAGGAAGGTCGCGTTGCCGAGGTTGAGCCGACTGAGAGCCGTCCCCGCTTCGTAACGCTTCAGCTCCGCGCGCGAGACGGGGCGCGCGTCGACGATGCCGTTCGCGGGCAGGGCGCCGACGGCCTGCGGCTCTTCGTTGAGCTGCGCGAAGGAGTCGGAGGCGTAGACGCGCGCCGAGAGCGTGGCGGTCGGCGTGAGGCGGACGAGCGCGCGCCCCTGCGCGTTGGTCGAGCGCGCGGCGTCGTCGCCGTCGACGCCCTTCGAGACGTTGAGGTGCGAGACGCCCGCGCTCCAGACCAGGCGGTCTGCCCTACCTGCCGACCCGGAGAAGTTGGCGCGGCCCCGCGCGAAGCCCAGGCCGCCGCCCTCCGCGAAGAGTTCGCCGCGGAAGGGGCCGCCGCCCTCTTCGGTGACGACGTTGACGACGCCGCCGATGGCGTTCGTGCCGTAGAGCGAAGAGCCGGAGCCGCGCAGGACTTCGACGCGGCCGGCGTCGGTGACCTGTAGGTCGGAGAGGAGGCTGGTGGCGTCCGACTCGGGCGCGGATGGGTCTCGGAAGCGGAGGCCGTCGATGAGGACGGAGGTGTCCTGGTTGCGCAGGCCGCGCGTCTTGACCGAGACGAGCGAGCCGGGGCCGCCGAGCTGCTGCACGCGCAGGCCGGGCACGGTCGTCAGGGCTTCGCCCAGGGTCGCCTCGTCACGCTCCTCGATCTCGCGGCGGGTGACGGAGGTGACGGCCTTCGAGACTTCGTCGACGGTCTGCGGCGTGTCGGAGGCGGTGACGACGACCTCGGCCGCGACGCCCAGGACTTCCAGGCGCACGTCGAGAGTTGAAGAGGCGTCGCGCGCGAGGGTGAGGACTTGCGCCGACGACGGCGCGAAGCCGCGCGCCTCCGTCTCGACGATGTACTCGCCGGGCGCGAGCCGCTCGAAGCGGTAGGCGCCCGAAGAGTCGGTCACGGTCGAGAGTCGTGCGAGCGTGCGCGCGCGCTCGTAGAGCGTGACGCCGGCGCCGGGGACTCCGGCGCCCTGCGGGTCTGTGACGCGCCCCGAGAGGGTCGCGCCCTGCTGTCGTGCTTGTGCGAGCGCGGGCAGGCAGGCCGCGGCGAGCAGCGCGCAGACGACGACAAACGTGCGGTTCAAAATCTCTCTCCTCATCTCGAAAACTCCTCTCGCGGCGTGGGCCGAAGGCGGCCGCCCCGGCCGCGGGAGAGAGAGGGAACTACCGGGCGCGAAAGAGTCCACGGCCCCGACAACGGAAAAGCCCTCGGTCTTCCGAGTGGAAGACCGAGGGCTGGCCGGATGAACTCGAGTGAACCGAAGGGCCGGCCGGCGTCCGGCGTCCGACGAACTCGAACACCCGACACGCCCCTCGCCCACGGCTCACGCCCGACGCCACTCGCCCTTTCCCGGGGCGCTTGAGCGGTCGCTCCGTCTAAAGCGGGTGCTGGGTGCCGGGTGTTGGGTGCTGGGTAAGAGCTATTTCTTAACCCAACACCCAACACCCGGCACCCGGCACCCAGACCACAGGCAAGGTTTCCTGACTCCCGGCTCGGACGCGCCGCACCCTTTTGGCCTTCCCCGAACTCGTCGAGTGACCTCTGGCTGGCAGAAGAGGGTGCGTCACGAATCGCCGGTACACAGTGGCGGGAACCGTGCGGGCTTTACACCCGACTTCCCTTTGAACCTGCGACGGCCGGCCCGAAAGTCCTCGGGCCGGAACAGCGATGAAACTTGAAGTTTGAAAGAGCTGGTGCCCGAACTTCTCAACTTTGTTCTGTCCGGGCTGCGAAGTGTGACACGCTAACACCGCGCCATCACGCGGTCAAGCCGGGCTGTTCAGTCATTATTCTTCTCGGCGACGGCCTTGCGGAGTTTGCCGACTAGTTCGCGCGTGGGGGCGGCGTAGTCGCCGGAGGGGGCGAGGCGCAGGTACTCCTCGTATTCGGTCAGCGCGCGGGCCGGCTCGTTCAGCTTGAGCAGGAGGTTGCCGGCGAAGAGGTGCGCGTCCGGGAAGTCGGGCTTGAGTTGCAGGGCGCGGCCGATGTGCGGGGCGGCGCTGCGCGCACGATTCGTGTCGAGGTAGAGGCGGCCGAGCGCGAGGTGCGCCTGCCACGAAGCCTCTTCGAGTTTGAGCGCGGCGCCCAGGGCCTCCTCGGCCTCGGCCGTCTTTTTCAGGCGGCGCCGCACCTCGCCGAGCGAGACGAGCGCGGCGGCGGAGTGCTCGTCGATCTTCGAGGCGCGCTCCAGAGAGGCCTCCGCCTCTTCGAGCCGGCCCGCCTTCGTGTGCGCCGAGGCGAGCAGCATGTGCGCCGCGAAGAAGTCCGGGTAGAGTTCGACGGCGTGGCGCAGGCGCGAGACGCCCTCTTCGTCTTTGCCCTTCGCGAGCGACGCGGAGGCGCGCTCGTACTCCTTGCGCGCCTCCTCGGGCACGCGCGCGTCGACGGAAGAGGCGGGCGCCGCCGCCCCGCGCGCGGCCGCGGCGCAGACGGGCGAGGTCGTGTCGGGACGGAGGTCTACGTCGAGGTAGGCGCGGAAGACGAGGACGAGTTCCACCTGCCGCCGCTCGGTCTGGTGGCAGTCGGCCGAGACGTTGACGACGTACTGGCCGCGCTGCAACTGCGCGAAGCGGAAGCGCCCGCGGTTGTCGGTCAGCATCTGGTCGAGCTGCCCGCCGCCGACGCGCTCTAAGGAGACGCGCACTCCCTGCACCGGCGTGAGCGCGCCCGCGAGGCGCACCTGCCCCGTGATGTCGGCCGTGTTGGTCGCGGGGTTGTAGGTCTCCCGGTCGCGCTCCGAGGTCTGCGCGCGCGCGGGGCCGGCCGCGAGTGTGACGAGGAGGAGGGTAAGAAGAGGGAGACAGAAGCGCCGTGACATCGGGACTTAACCTCCTCTGCTTTCGTTGGGGCGCGTTCGGGTGAAGGGGACGGCGACAATATCCACCCGCGACGCCCGGAAAGGCAAGGAGGGAAGGGAACCCTCGCGAGGAACCCTTCCCTCCGCTGGAAGCGGCCCGCCTTCCGGGCGACGGGCCGCGTGGGCGAGCGCGCGGGCTAGAAGCTGTACTTCAGCCCGAATTGGATGAGACGCGGCGGGACGGCCGTCGAGTTGATGAGCCCGAAGGTCGCCGGCGTCGCGATGTTGACCGTCGACGGGAAGCGGAAGACCGGGTGGTTGAAGAGGTTGAAGAAGTCCGTGCGGAACTGGAACTGATGACGCTCGCCGAGGTGGAAGCGCTTCATCAGGGTCAAGTCCCAGTTGGCTTGGCGCGGGCCGCGGAAGGCGTTGCGCGGCGTGTTGCCGAAGCCGGTCGCGCCCGCGTTGGCCGCGAAGCCCGTGGCCGGGATGATCGGCGCCGTCGTGAAGCAGGCCGGGTTGAGGTAGCGCGCGAGGCGCTGCTCGACCGTGCCCTGCGTGTAGGCCGAGGCGATGCTGGAGCAGACGAACTGCGCCGTGCCCGCGGCCGTGCCGAAGATGCCGCCCGAGGTCGAGTCGGTCACGGAGAAGGGCAGGCCCTTCTGGTAGGTCGTGATGCCGCTCACCGTCCAGCCCTTGAAGACCTGGTTGTCGAGGAAGCTGTCCTTCGGCACGGGGATGTCGTAGGAGTAGCTGACGACGAGGCGGTGCGGCCGGTCGAAGTCGCCGCGCGCGTAGTTCTGCTGCGGGTTGTTCTGGGCGTTGTAGATGTTGGCGCCGTTCTGGCCGTTGCGCGTCGCGTTCAGCTCGTCGGTCGAGAGCGAGCCGCTGACGTTGTCGGTCGTGCGCGAGTAGGTGTAGGCGGCCTGGAAGTAGATGCCCCGCTGGAGCCGGTGCAGCGCCGTCACCTGGAGCGAGTTGTACTTGGCCTGGCCGATGTTGCCCGAGAAGCGCGCGCCGCGCTTGCGCGACAGGCCGAGAATCTGGTGGCGCAGCTCCTCGTTGTTCACCGTGTTGTTGGTGATCGTGTAGCTGTTGCCGTTGATGTCTTTCACCGTGAGCGGGCTCGACGCGCTGACCACGCTGGACTGGTACGGGTCCCAGATGCCGAGGCCGCCGATGTAGTGCGTGCCGACGTAGCCGACCTCGGCCGCCCAGCCCTGCCACAGCTCGCGCTGGAGCGTGATGTTCCACTGCTGCGTGTAGGGCGTGTAGGCGTCGAGCGGGGCGGAGGTGAACGACGCGAGGTTGATCGAGCAGTTCGTCGCCGTGCCGCCGTAGTTCAGACAGGCTTGGCCCGCGGAGTTGACGAAGATGGGGCCGACGCCGGGGTCGTTAACGTCGAGCGGCCCCGAACCCGAGACGCGCCGCAGCCCCGCGAAGAAGGTCGCCGAAGGGATGTAGGCCGAGGCGATGATCGACGGCGCGGGGATGCTCGCCAAGGGGTTCGCCAGCTGCAGGCCGACGGGGTTGGCGCGGTTGTCGAGCGGCTGCACGGTGAACGGCGCCGCCAGCGAGTTCTGCAGGATGTTCTGGTTCGAGAGGCGCTGGTAGTAGAGGCCGTAGCCCGCGCGCAGGACGTTCTTCTGGTCGCCGCCGATGTCCCACGCGAGGCCGACGCGCGGCGCCCAGTTGTTGCCGTCGAAGCAGTTCTTCAACGCGCAGTCGGGGACGCCCGGCGTGCCCGTGAAGCCGGAGAGGTTGACCTTCTCGGGGAACTGGAACGGGTTCTTGCCGGCGGCGGCGAGCGCCGGGTCGTAGATGCCCGCGCGGTAGAGCTTGTCGTGGCCGAAGCTCATCCCCTCCCAGCGCACGCCGAGGTTGAGGGTCAGGCGCGGCGACCACTTGTAGTCGTCCTGGAAGAAGCCCGCGTAGTCGGTGGCGACGAAGTTGCGCGCCGGGTCGCCGAAGGCCGACTGGATGGCCGTGATGCGGCCGCGCAGGAAGTTCTGGAAGGCCGTGCAGTCGTTGGTGTCGTTCTTGCAGTTGTTGAAGGCGTTGGCCTGCGTGCCCGTCCCGCCGAAGGTGAGCGAGCCGCGCACCGAGAAGTTGTTGAAGCGGTTGAGCTGGTACTGCACGCCCTCACCGCCCATGCGCATGCTGTGCTTGCCCTTCACCCACGAGAAGGTCTCGACCAGGTTGTACTGGTTCGAGGTCGTGGCGCGGTCGTCGTTGACGCCCGTGCCGATGGAGAAGAGGCCGGTCACCGAGACGCGGTACATGCCGGGGAACTGGCTGGAGTTGCCGCGCGTCGCGCCGATGTCGGCCAGCGAGATCGGGTCGATGGGGCTCTGCGCCGCGATGTAGCGGCTGTAGCCGGCGCGCAGCTCGTTGACCACCGTCGGGCTGAAGATGTGCGTGAAGTTGAGCGAGAGGAAGCGGTTCTTCTGGACGTCCGTGCGCGGGAAGGTCAGGGACGTGTCGGTGCCGTAGGGCTTGGCGATGGAGCCGTTGTCCCAGAACCAGCGGCCCGTCAGCTTCTCGTTGCCGGCGCGCCAGAAGCGGTCGTAAGAGATCGTGTACTGGTTGTCGGTGACGGGCGCGACCGCGGCGAACTGGCAGGTGAAGTTGCCGGGGTCGGTGGCGGTGACGCCGTTCAGGGTGTTGTTGCAGGCCGACTGCCCCCGGCGGGGGACGAGGTACGTGCCGCCGTAGCGCGAGTCCTGGAGGTTCAGGATCTTGACGGCGACGGGGTCGATCTGCGCCACGTTCAGGTTGAACTGCGAGGCGAGCAGCGCGGCCGTCGTGGTGCCGTCGGTGTTGGTCGCGAAGTTCTGGACGATGGGGTTGGTCGTCGAGCCGTTCGGGTCGACGCCGTTGCGCGCGCGCACGCCCTGGTAGTTGAAGAACCAGAAGCCGCCCGCGCCGGGCACCGGCCCCGAGGCCGTGCCGCCGAAGACGTTCTGCAGGAACTTCGGCCGCTTCTTGCCGTCGCGGTTGAAGAAGAAGTCGTTGGCGTTCAGGGCGTCGTTGCGGTGCGACCAGTAGAGGTCGTAGTGGAAGTCCTTCGAGCCGGTCTTGATCACGAGGCCCAGGGCGCCGCCGCCCTTGCTGCCTTGGGTCGCGTCGTAGAGCGAGGTCGCGACCTTGAACTCCTGGAGCACGTTCGGGTTCGGCAGGGGCACCGTGTCGAAGTGCGCGAGGTTGAAGTCGTTGACGTTGACGCCTTCGAGCGTGACGCTGTTGTTCGAGGTGCGGCCGCCGTTGACGTTCACGTCCACGCTGCCGCGCCCCGCCGTGCGCACGTCCGTCGGCTCAGAGGCCGTGCCGGCCGAGAGCGAGAGGAGGAAGAGCACGTTCGGGTTGGCGAGCGGCAGGCGCTCCATCGTCTGCGCGCTGATGGCGGTGCCCGTGACGGGGCTGGCCGTGTTGATGAGCGACTCGGTCGCCTGCACCTCGACCGTCTCGGTGACGCCGCCGATGGTGAGCGTCACGTCCTGGCGGGCCGTCTCGGTGATGCGGACGGCCACGTCCTTGACCACCGTCTTCTTGAAGTTCGTGGCCGTGACTTCCAGCTTGTAGGTGCCGGGGGGGATCAGCGTGGCCGTGTAGCTGCCGTCGTCGCGGGTCGTCAGGCGCCGCTCGGTCTTACCCGTCGCGTCGCTGATGATCTCGACGGTGGCGCCGGGGACGACCGCGCCCTGCGGGTCGGAGACGACGCCCGTGATGCCGCCCGTCTGCGACCCTTGCGCGAAGGCGGCGGCGCAAGAGAGCGCCAGCAGCAGTCCGACAGTCAGTATGCGTGGAACGCTTCGCATGTCATATCCTCCTGTAGCCGTGTGGTTGGGGAATCCTTCTGAAGTGTCGCCGCGTGGCGGGCGGCGACGGATAAAGGCGGCACGGAAAAAGGAGACGGCCGCGGCGCCCTTCGAGCGCGCGGTCGTCGGTATTCGTCTTGACCCTTTGAAGAGGCCGCCGAAGCGCTCGCGGCCCGGAGAATGACTGGCGAAGATAAGGCGGGGCACGAAACCCCTTTGTCGTTGCGGTAAAACGCAAAGGCAACCGCCATGCCCGCAAGCCCCCCGAACTTAAACCGAGTACGGCCCACGGCTTAGGAATCCGGCCGGCCGCAGGGTGCTATGATTTCTATGATTTTTTGGATGGGGCTTCATTTTTCTGGAAAGCGGGACGGCCGCGACGGCGTGTGAGATACTCGCGCGGGCGTCTGTTTTGAGCGGAGGCGAACGTTGGTTAGGAAGGCGCAGGTCTACGACCGTTTCGCGGACGTCTACGACCGCAGCATGCGCCCGCTCGAACGTTGGGGGCTGGCGCGTCTGCGAGCGCTCGCGCTCTCCGAGGCGGCGACGGCGCTGACCGAAGGCGGGCGTCTGCTCGAGGTCGGGGCGGGGACGGGCGGGAACTTCGCCTTCTACCCGGAGGGCGTGCGCGCGGCCTGCGTCGAGCCGAGCTATGAAATGATTGTGCGCGCTCAAGGGAAGCCGGGTCGGCCCGCGGGTTCTCTACTCGTGCGCTCGTTCGCCGAAGCGTTGCCGTTCGCGGACGGCGCGTTCGACGCGGCCGTCGCGACGCTCGTCTTCTGCTCGGTCGAGTCGCCGGCCGACGGACTCAGAGAGCTGCGGCGGGTCGTGCGCGCGGGAGGCCGCGTCGTGCTGCTCGAACACGTCAGGCCCCGCGGCCTGCTCGGCTACGCCTTCGACGCGCTGAGTCTCGTCACGGTGCCCCTCATGGAAGACCACTTCAACCGCCACACCGCCGACGAGGCGCGCCGCGCCGGGCTCGAAGTCTTGAAGGTCGAGAACTACCTGCGGGGGATTGTGCAACTGATTGTGTGTCGTGTGGGTTGAATCAATCTTGGGTTCAAGAGTTAAAGGTGATTCACCACGGAGACACAGAGGCACAGCTCGTTGAGGACTAA
This sequence comes from Acidobacteriota bacterium, assembly GCA_019239425.1. GTDB lineage: Bacteria > Acidobacteriota > Blastocatellia > Pyrinomonadales > Pyrinomonadaceae > QHXN01. Next base: position 49,809 of record JAFAZX010000050.1, on the reverse strand, counting down.
AGATGAAGCTGTGTCTCTGTGTCTCTGTGGTGAATTCCTGTTTCTCTTTAACGCAACGCTGAAAAAATAAGTCAACGTATGGAATCTCAAACGAACTCAAGGCCGCGGGTGCAGGTCGGGTGTCAGGGCTGGAACTACGAGGACTGGGTGACGCCGCCGGCCGCGGCGCGGCCCGTCTTCTACCCGAACGGCACGCGCGCCGAGCACATGCTCGACACCTACGCGCGCGCCTTCGACACGGTGGAGGTGGACTCGACCTTCTACGCCGCGCCGAGTGACGCGACCTACGACGCGTGGGCGCGGCGCGTGCCCGAAGGCTTCACCTTCGCGCTCAAGCTCCCGCAGAAGATCACGCACGAGGAGTCTTTAAGAGGGAGTGTCGCGGCCGCCGCGCTCGAAGAGTTCTGCCGCGGCGCGCGCCGCTTGAAGGAGAAGCTCGCCGCCGTCCTCGTCCAGCTCCCGCCGCAGTTCGAGGCCACGCGCGAGAATCTGCGCGCTCTCTCCGAGTTTCTTCCTTTACTCCCCGAGGACATACGCTTCGCCGTCGAGTTCCGCGACCCCTTCTGGTTCGAGGACGAACTGCTCGTCCCGCTCTCTCTCAAGAGGAACGTCTCGCTGGCGCTCGTCGAAGGCCCCTGGGTCACGCGCGAGCGCGTCTGGCGCGCGGCCGCCACCCTGCTCGACGCGACCGACTTCGCATACGTCCGCTGGATGGGCGAGCGCGACCTCACGCGCTTCGACGAGGTCGTCCGCCCGCGCGACCTCAACCTCGACAAGTGGGCCGCCGCGCTCGAACGCCTGCGCGCGCGCGTCCCCGCGGTCTTCGCCTACTTCAGCAACTACTACGAGGGCCACGCCCCCGCCAGCGCCAACAGGCTCAAGCGCCTCCTCGGCGAAGCGGTCGTCACCCCCGAGGACTTGGAAGACCAGCCATCGCTCTTTTGAAGGCAGTAGGCAGTAAGAAGGTTTTGGGTGTTAGGTGCTGGGTGCTGGGTAAGAATAGGCTTTACCCAGCACCCAGCACCTAACACCCAGCACCCTCTTCACTGCCTACTGCCTACTGCGTACGGTTTTGTGCTATCCTTTCCCCGCTAAAACTGCCCCTAACAATCTAACGTGTAGACCATCTCTGCCAACGAGGGAGGAGAAGACTTTCATGCGCCTTGTGAACGGAACGAGAGGGGTTTTCGCGGCCGCGGCCGTCGGCTGCATGCTCGCCGCCGCCGGCTGCCAGTCGGCCACCGAGACCAGTAACACCACGGCCAACACCAACGGCAACTCGACGGTCAACGTCAACGGCTCGAACACGAACGTCACGACCTCGACCGTGCAGACCAACACGGGGCAGACCATCGAGGCCAAGGAGCCCGAGAAGTACAGCGCGCGGATGGTCGTCACGCTGGCCGCCACGGGCGGGTCGCAGCCGAAGGGGCAGGGCGAGATTCGCGTCGCGCGCAACGGCGCCGACCGCCGCTACGCCGTCACGCTCCCCGTCGTCGGCGAGGTCATCTTCCTCGACAAGGCCGACAAGCGTTACATCATCCGCACGCAGAACCGCGACTACGCCGAGCTGACGCCGGAGCTGACGGGCGTCAACGTCGACCAGCTCCGCTCGATGACGCCGGGCCAGCTCGTCGCCTTCGTCACCAGCCAGAAGGGCGTCGAGCGCGTCGGCGAGGAGACCTTCAACGGCCGCCAGGCCTACAAGTACCGCGCCACGGGCGGCACGCAGACGCAGACCGCCGCCGGTCAGGTCAAGGGCGAGACCTTCATCTACGTGGACAAGGACACGGGACTCCCTTTGCGCATCGAGGGCTTCGGCCAGTCGACGGGTAACGTGCAGGGCGTCACGGGCGGCAACGCCGTCATCGAGACGCGCGACCTGAAGACGGACGTCAACCCGGCCGACTTCGACATCCCGCAGGGCTACAAGCAGCTCTCGAACGAGGAGGTCAAGCAGCAGGTCGCGATGCTCGCCCAGGGGATGCAGGCGGTGCTGGCCTTCCTCAACGCGCAGGCGACCGCGGCGGCGGCGGGCACGCCCACGGCCACGCCCGGACGTTAGGAGGGGCGCGGATGAAGTTCATACTCACGCTCCTGCTCGGCCTCGTGCTGGGCGGCGCGGGCGCATACTTCCTCTTCGTCGGGGCACCGCGCGTGGGGGCGCTGAAAGGTCAGCCCGTGCGCGCGCCCGACGCGGGGGGGACGCCGCCGGGCACGGCCGTCGTCGAACTCGACGAGCAGTTCTTCGGCGCGCTGCTCGACTCGATCTTCCGCGACCTGAACAAGCCGGCCTTCCCGCCCGGCGGCAGCGAGGGCTGCCAGAACCAGGTCGTCATCGAGCCGGGCGCGGGCGACGTGAAGACGGGCGTGCTGATGCGCGACGGCAAGGTCGTCGTGCCCCTCGCCTTCAGCGGGACTTACAACCTCTTCGGGAACTGCCAGAACATGCGCGGGACGGCCGAGGCGAACCTGGACTTCCGCTTCGCGCCCGAGGAGCAGACGCTCTACGGCCAGCTCAACGTCGCGGGCGTCAACGTCGAGGGCATGGCGCCCGTCCTGAGCGGCTTCGTCACGGCCTTCGTCCAGGGGGCCATCAACCAGCGCGTCAACCCTCTGGTGCTTCTGCGCGGCCAGCAACTGACCCTCAACATCCCCGTCCAGGCCGCGGGCGGCACGCTCAGCGCGCAGGCCCGCGAAGTCCACGAAGAGGCGAAAGACGGCAAGCTCCGCCTCCTCGTCACCTACGACTTCAAAGGCGCCAAAGGCGGGCAGTAAAAACGGAAGGCGAAGGCGAGCTGTTTGTGCTCGCCTTCGCCTTGTAACCCTCCTCCGTCATCCCCCACAAGGTTCGCGATGACACGCTCCGACCTGACCGACCGCATCATGGCCGTCTCGGCGGTCGTCGTCGCGCTGGCGTCCCTGGTGGTGGCGGTCTACGAGGCGCGCACCAACCGCGAGTACCAGAAGGTCTCGGTCTGGCCCTACGTCACACAGTCGAACGCCTGGGTGCCGGGCGAGCCTTACACGCGCAGCGTCTCGAACCTCGGCGTTGGCCCCGCGCTGGTCAAATCATTTCAGGTGAGCGTGGACGGCAAGCCCCGACGCGACTGGGCCGAGGTGAGCCGGGCGCTGACGGGCCAGCCCATCCCCGAACTCGTCTACTCCTCCGTCCACGCCGGCTCCGTCCTCCTGCCCGAACGGCCCGTCCCCCTCGTCAGGATTCCGCCCGGCGACGCCGCCCAGCGCTTCTGGGAACAGGCACAGACCCCGCGCCTCTCCCTCCGCCTCTGCTACTGCTCCCTCTACGAGGACTGCTGGCTCGCCGACACCCAGACCCCCGACCCAACCCCCACCTCCGCCTGCCACCCCGACCCCGACACAGAGTTCGCCCAATAAGTCCCGGAGCGGCGGACTAACCTACTCCTCGACCGGCTCCAGGCCGTGGATGGCGGGGCCGTTGAGGACGTGGCCGTCGGTGGGGGAGAAGCGGGAGCCGTGGCAGGGGCAGTCCAGCCGGGCGGGATTAGCTACGCATCTGCTTTCTCATGGCCTCTTTCTTCGCCTTCTCCTCCCTTGCGCGCTTCCTCTCTGCCTCTTTCTTCTTGAAATACTCTGTGCACTCGGGGGTCTTTGCTTCCCGGGGGAAGGCGATGTCGGTCTTCCCCCGCCTAGACACGTAATCGACTAACTTCACCCAATCTATTTGATTCTCTTCGTCGAGGAAGATGTTGCTGAACTCTTTCACCATGCCATTGACCTTGCCGTCATAGGCGCGCTTGTACTCTTCGTCTCGCGCCCTGGCCTCATCATCAATCGGCTTGATAATCTCGCGGTACATCTCGTCGTCGCCGGAGATGAAATTCCAGAAGTCCTGCCCGGCGTATTTGTAAAAGGTCTTGTCGGGGTCGGGGTTCTCTTTAAGGGGACTCCCGTCTTTCCCGTAGATGCAGCCGTTGACGGCGACCACCTCCCGCGTCTCCCCACGCTCGCGGAAGTATTCCCGTGCTGCCTTAAAATTGTCTTTCATCCTATTCTGCTGGTCGCTGTTGCCCCAGTTGATGCCCGACTTAATGCCTACGATGTAATAAACGTCGTCCCGCGCGAACTCTAAATCTACGCTCGGGAGTTCCGACTTGAAGCCGCCGTACAGCTTCGACGAGACGTATATGGCGAACGCCTCCAGCCTGTTGCCGAACATCGTCTCCTCTTGTGAGGAGAGGAATGCGTCGACGATGCTGCGCACCAGCTCGTCTGGGGAGGTTATGTTTTTTGCCTTGAGAAGGTAAGGGTTTTTACTGCCGAGGACGTGACGCAGCGTCATGACGCAGCGCAGGTACATCAAGCGCTCATGGTAGAAAGGGGTGACGACGTTCTCGGCCAGGAATTTGTAATAGTCTTCGTACTGCACCCTGTCCGTCATATCAGCTTTCTCTGCGCGGGCTCCGCCATCGCCTCGTCGATGTTCTCTAACGCGAGCCTGTAGTATTCGTCCTTCAGCTCGACGCCGATGAAGCGACGGTCGAGTTCGTGCGCGGCGACGCACGCGGTGCCGCTCCCGGCGAACGGGTCGAGTACAACGTCGCCCGCGTCGGTGAAAAGCTTGATGAACCAGGAGGGCAGTTCCTTCGGGAACGCGGCGCTGTGGTTCTTATTACCGCATTCGGTCGCGAGGTGCAGGACGTTCGTGGGGTAGGCCATCTCCCGGCCCACCCAGTTGGCGATGTTCTTACCGAACCCGCTGCCGGCCTGTGAGTTGAATCGCCTGCTGTCGTTGTCGCTCAGCCTCTTCAGCCTGGTCTTGGCCCAGTCGCCCATCGGAACCATCACGGCGTCCTGGTTCATCTTGAACTTCTTATCTTTGGTGAAGTGGAGGCACCGCTCCCAGGCGTCGCGGAAGCGGTTCGGCCACTTGCCCGGGGCGCAATTCCTCTTGTGCCACAAGTATTCTTCCGTCCAGAGCCAGCCCCGCTTCTTCAGCGCGAGGATCAATTCGAGGACGTAGGTGTGCCGCTCGCCGCCGACCACCTTCTCTTTGATGTTGAGTACGAACGACCCATCGCCCGTCAAGACCCGCTGCAACTCGTCGGAGATTGGCAGAAACCACTCCACATATTTGTCCGGATGGATGCCGCCGTAAGTCTTCTTGCGACTGTCGGCGTAAGGCGGGGACGTGACGATTAAATTGACCGAGGCTTCTGACAGCTTCGGCAAGACCTTCAGAGAGTCGCCGTGTTGTATGGTGTCGATGAAATCGCTCGTGGTCATCTAGCTATCGGGCTTCCTGCGCTAGAAATGTTAACCCCGCGGCTGGGTGTTCGCCGGGAGTCTACCACGAGGCGGGGCAGGCGCGCCTGCCCCACCTGTATGCCCCGCGGCGACTACTCCTCGACCGGCTCCAGGCCGTGGATGGCGGGGCCGTTGAGGACGTGGCCGTCGGTGGGGGAGAAGCGGGAGCCGTGGCAGGGGCAGTCCCAGGACTTCTCTTTGTCGTTGAAGGCGACGACGCACCCCAAGTGTGTGCAGACCGCCGAGAACTCGTGGAGCGCGCCGGTGTCGTCGCGGTAGAGGGCCACTTTCGAGAGGCCGCGGCGCATGATGGCGCCCGCGCCCGGCGCGACCTCTGCGGGCGAAGAGACCTCGCCGCCGGTCAGGTAATCCGCGTACTGCGCGGCGACGTTGAGGTTCTCGCGCGCGTACTCGCCGCCCGCGCGCAGGGAGAGGCGCGAGGGGTCGTAGAGCGTGGCCCAGGCGTTCTCGCGCCCGAGAATCAGGTCGCGAATCAGCATGCCGGCGATGGTGCCGTGCGTCATGCCGTTGCCGGAGTCGCCGGTGGCGATAAGGACGTTGTCGGCGTCGCCCGGGTTGCGGCCGATGAAGCCTAACCCGTCCACCGGTTCCATCACCTGACCCGACCAGCGGTATTCAAAAGACTCGACCGAAGGGAACCGCTCGCGCGTCCACTCTTCCAGACGTCGGAATCTTTCGTCGAAGTCTTCGGCCTGACCCGTCTTGTGGTCTTCGCCGCCGACGATGAGAACGTCGTGCGCTTCGTCCACGGTCTGCAGGCGCACGTAGTGGTAAGGGTCTTCCGTGTCCCACAGAAGCATCCGCGGCACGGAACCCTTAGGCACGCGTCCGCCGACGACGTAGGTGCGGTAGGGAGCCTGCTTGGTGTGGATGGAGACGAGGTCGTTGACCGGCGTGTTGGTGGCGACGACGACCGCGGCGGCCGTGACGACGTGCCCCTCGGTGGTCGTGACTCGCGCCGTCTCGCCGCCCTCGATCTTGTCCGCGTGCGTGTTCGTGTGCAGGCGGCCGCCGAGGTTCGTGAAGGCGCGCGCGAGGCCGTCCATGTAGTTGAGGATGTGGAACTGCCCCTGGTAAGGGAAGTGTAGCGCGGCGCCGAAGTCGTAACCGTCGTAAGGGAGGCGTTCGACGTACTTGATCTCGGTCAGGCCGCAGCGGTGCGCGGCGCGCAGCTCCCACCCGAGCTGTTCCGTGGACTGCCCCGGCCCGACGCAGAGGTAGCCGTCCAGGCGCTGGAAGTCGCACTCGATGCCCTCGCGCTCGACGATCTCCTCAATCTGGTCGACGGCCGCCGTGTGGCTCTCGGCGGCGAGGCGCGCGCCGCGCTCGCCGTGCAGTCGTTCGAGTTCGTAGTAGCGGTCGTCCAGGGCGTTGACGAGGTGCGCGGTCGTGCGCGCCGTCTCGCCGCCCGCGACGGGGCCGTCGTCCAACACGACGACCGATTTGCCCTCGCGCGCGAGCAGGTAGCCGACCGTGAGGCCCGCGATCCCAGCGCCCACGACGCACACGTCCGCGCTCGCCTCGTGCGTGAGCGGCCCGAACTCGGGCACGTCGCCCGTCGCCATCCAAACCGAAGTCGTCCGCCCCGAATCGCTCTCCATCTGTTCCCCCTTTTTCGAAAGGACGCGCCTAGCGCGCCTCAACCTTTGGGCCGCCGCCGGGAGCGCTCAGTTCGGGCACGTCCCCGGACAGTATCAACTCGCCGCGGTGGCGCGAGACCCGCATGCCGACCCGCGCCCGCTGGTACATCTCGTCGGTGACGGCGACGTTAAAGCGCGCGCCGTTGGCCGTCTCGACGCCCAGCCGCGGAAACGTCCTTGAGCCAATCTGCGACTCGCCGAGCGCGACGAACTTCTCCACGACCCGCCCTTCGAAGTCGCGCTGCGCGAGCGGCGGCCGCGTCAGTCGCGGGTAGGCGTAGACGAAGACGAGCGCGGCCATTACCAGGACTAAGGCCAGCAGCGCGCCCCACTCCGCGCGCTCCCGCGGGCCGTCTTCGCGGGCGCGCGCCTTCCGGAATCGCCTCGTCCACTTCAAAGCGTCGCCCCTTCTGCCGGGTCGGAAAGTTTGGTTAAAGTTAGCACCGCCCCACGGCGCGCGCAAACATTCTGTTCGGCGCGAGGGGTTCAAAATTCCATTACTCATACGAAATTTTGGAGGCTTTAGGGCGGCCCGCGCCTTCGTTCCGAGCGGTTCCGCGCGAAAGTACGCCGCACACGCAGTTGGCACCAACATTGCCTCTTCTGTTCGCACGCCCCGGATTGTTCGAATCCACTTCCCGCACAGGTTCCGAAGTCTGACGCGCCACCTCGCCGCGCGAAGAGCCAGAGGGTCGCACGCAACGTCGCCGGCCGCGCACGCGCACGCCGAGAGCTTCTTTCGGAGCCACGGCGCGACGGCCTTTAAGACCGGTTCCGTCTTCCCGCCTGTCACAAGGAGAGTCACACCATGTTCGAGAGGAAAAGCATCTCCCGCCTTCTGAGCGCGCTCCTCGCCGCGGCCTTCTGCCTGTGCTTCGGCGCGAACGCGTGGGCGCAGTCCACGGCGACCCTCCAGGGCACCGTGACCGACCCGCAGGGCGCGGTCGTAAGCCATGCGAAGGTCACCGTCCGCAGCCGCGAGACCGGCGCCGAGCGCGCCGCCGAGACGGACGAGTCGGGCGGCTACCAGTTCGCCTCGCTCCAGCCCGGCACCTACACCGTCGAGGTGCAGGCCCAGGGGTTCCAGACGCACGTCGTCAGCAGCGTCTCTTTGGAGGTCGCGCGCACCGTCGTGCAGAACTTCCAGTTGACGGTCGGCAGCGTCTCGCAGACCGTGACGGTCGTCTCCGACGCGCCCGTCATCGAGTCGGCGACCACCTCGGTCGGCACCGTCATCAACCAGCGCACCGTGCAGGAGATTCCCCTCAACGGCCGGCACTTCGTAGACCTCGGCCTGCTCATCCCCGGCTCGGTCGCGCCGCCGCAGAACGGCTTCCTCACCGCGCCGCTCAGGGGGCAGGGCTCTTTCGCCTTCAACACCGCCGGCAACCGCGAGGACACGGTCAACTTCCAGATCAACGGCATCAACCTCAACGACATGGTGCAGAACCAGATCACCTTCCAGCCGTCCATCAACACCGTCTCCGAGTTCAAGGCCGACAACTCGACCTTCTCGGCGGAGTACGGGCGCAACAGCGGCGCGGTCGTCAACATCGCCACGCGGTCGGGGGCGAACGAGTGGCACGGCGAGCTCTTCGAGTTCCTGCGCAACGACGCGCTCGACGCGCGTAACCTCTTCAGCTCGACGCTCGCGCACCCGCCGCCCTTCAAGCGCAACCAGTTCGGCGGCAACCTCGGCGGCCCCGTCAGGAAGGACAAGGCGTTCTTCTTCTTCTCGTACGAGGGCCTGCGGCAGAGGCAGGGCCTCACCTTCAACACGGTCGTCCTCGACGCGGCGCAGCGCGCGGGCGTGACCGACGCCATCTCGCAAAGACTCCTCCAGTTCATCCCCGCCGCCAACTCCGGCACGAACCGCTTCATCGGCTCGGGCACCGCGCCCGTCAACATCGACCAGTGGACGGGCGACGTCAGCTACAACCTTTCGAACAACGACCGCGTCCACGGCTACTACGCCTTCCAGCGCGACCTGCGCGGCGAGCCTAACCTGCAGAACAACAGCGTCCCCGGTTTCGGCGACACGCGCCAGTCGCGCCGCCAGATTTTCACCCTCAACGAGACGCACACCTTCTCGCCGACGGTCGTCAACGAGGCGCGCTTCGGCATGAACCGCATCCACATCAGCTTCACGCCGAACGCGCTCTTGAACCCGAAGGAGTTCGGCATCAACGTCGGCATCGACCAGGAGATAGGCATCCCGCAGATCACAGTCGGCGGGACGGGCATCAACATCGGCGGCCCTTTGAACTTCCCGCAGGGGCGCTCGGACACGACCTTCGTCACCTCCGACACTTTGAGCTACCTGCGCGGCAACCACTCCTTCAAGTTCGGCGGGGAGTTCCGGCGCTTCTACAACAACAACTTCACGCTCGACCCGGGCAGCTTCAACTTCGGCAGCGTCGCGGCCTTCCAGACGGGCCTGGGGAACGCCTTCTCGATCACGCTCGGCGACCGCGGAAGCTCCATCGGGACGGGCGCGCTCGGCCTCTTCGTGCAGGACAACTACAAGGCGCGCCCCAACCTGACTTTGGAGCTGGGCCTGCGCTACGACTGGAACATGACGCCGACCGAGCGCTTCGACCGCTTCGTCGTCTTCGACCCCGCGACCGCCTCGCTCGTCCGCGTCGGGCAGGGGATAGACAACCTCTACCGGCAGAACGACCAGAACCTACAGCCGCGCGTCGGCCTCTCGTGGGACCCGTTCGGCGACGGGAAGACGAGCGTGCGCACGGCCTACGCCATCCTCGTCGACCAGCCCGTGACGAACTCAGTCACCGGCCCGACGGCCAACCCGCCGCTCGCCACGCCCCTGACCTTCGCCGGCAACATCAGGCTCTCGAACGCGCAGGCGACGGCCGCGGCCTCGGGGCTCGCGCCGAACACGATTGATCACAACTTCCGCAACGCCTACGTCCAGTCCTGGAACCTGAACGTGCAGCGCGCGCTCACCCCCACGCTCGGCGTGATGCTCGGCTACTTCGGCTCGAAGGGGACGCACCTGCGCATCTCGCGCAACCTGAATCAGTTCGTGAACGGCGTGCGCCCCTTCCCGCGCCTCTCGGCCGCGAGTCCGATCCTGCCCGGCACCGCGCTCGGCAACATCACGCAGATCGAGAGCACGGGCAACTCAAGCTATAACGCCATGTGGCTGAGCGCGGACAAGCGCATGGCGCGCCACTTCCAGTTCAACGCCTCTTACACGTGGTCGAAGTCCATCGACTACAACTCGCTCAACTCGCAGGGCGTGGTCGTGCAGGACAGCTACAACCTGCGCGGCGACCGCGGCCTCTCCGACTACGACGCGCGCCACCGCTTCGTCATCAGCGGGCTCTACGAGCTGCCCTGGCAGGGCAACCGGCTCGTCGAGGGCTGGCAGCTCGGCACCATCTTCCAGGTGCAGAGCGGCAACCCCATCAACATCCTCGCCGGGAACCCGCAGGCCATCGCGGGCACAAGCATCGGGGCCGGCGCCGGCATCAACACATTCACCGGCGTCGCCAACACCGTGCGGCCCGACATCGTCGGCCCCGTCGCGGTCATCGGCGACATCGGCCGCTGGTTCACGAACACGGTCTGCGACCCGCGCGGAGGGGCGTGCCCCGCGGGTTCGGCCTTCGCCGTGCCCGTCACGCTCGGCCCGGGCGGGCAGAACGTCTACCACTTCGGCAGCCTCGGCCGGAACGTCGTCATCGGCCCCGGCTTCAACAACGTGGACTTCTCGGTCATCAAGAACACGAACCTGACCGAGGCCGTGCGCGTGCAGTTCCGCGCCGAGTTCTTCGACCTCTTCAACCACGCGAACCTCGGCCAGCCCGGCCCGGGCGTGGCTGGCCGCACCGCGCAGGTCGGCAGCGCCTCCTTCGGCGTCATCACCAACACGCGCTTCCCCACCGGCGACTCCGGCTCCTCCCGCCAGATACAGTTCGCCCTCAAGCTCCTCTTCTGAGGGTGTTGGGTGCTGGGTACTGGGTGCTGGTTAGGAAGGGGTGCTGGGTGCTGGGTGCTGGGTAAAGACATAGTTTTAACCAGCACCCAGCACCTAGCACCCAGCACCCCTTCCTTTTCCCCGCCGGACGTATTTCCGCCGCCCGTCGCCGCACTGTTCCGACACCACCGCTGAAAAGGTCGCTGCCCGACGGCGGCCACGTCGTCGTCTCTTCAAGGGGAGCAAACGAGTCATGGGTAGGAAACTGAAACTCTTCATCGCGGCCTCCTTCCTCGCCGCGGGGGCGGGGTGGCTGCTCATCGCCGCGTCTACCACAAAAGCCACACGCGCCAACCAGACCTTCTCCGCCGCCTTCCAGCGCAGAGTCCTGGAGACGGCGCCCGAGGCACCCTTCGAGCTGCGCCTGTTCGAGACCGCCGTCAAGACCAACTCCAAAGGCGAGATCATCGCGGGGCCGACGAGCGACCCCGTCAAAACAATCGTGGGGGCGGAGTCCGCGGGCGTGCGCGCCGGGCTCGAACGCTTCACCAAGATCATGTACGGCGCGAGCTACATCGACGGCCGCCCAGACCCGGGCACGCGCATCGACCCCAACAACCCGCAGGTCAAGAGCGGCAGCCAGTTCTGGCCGCACCGCGAGCAGCCCTTCCGCAGCCAGCCGCGCGCCCTGGCCCTCTCGCAGGACGGGAAGAAGTTGTACGTGACTCTGCCCGGCCGCGAGGGCTACCCCGACTGGCGGGTCGCGGTCGTCGACACCAACAGCCGACAGGTCGCGCGCTGGATCGACCTGCGGCCCGCGGGCGAGTCGAAGGGCCTGCGCCCCATCGGCGTCAAGGCCGCGCCGATTAATAATTCAATCAGCACGTTCCCTTACGTCGTCGTGCTCAACCAGTACGCCAACTTCGCGAGCGTGATCGACGCCTCGACCGACACGGTCGTCGGCGAGTTCGAGACCGGCTTCTACGGCGAGAAGCTCGTCTTCAACCGGACGGGCACGCGCCTCTACGTCACGGACAGGTACAAGGACGCCGTCCGCGCCTTCCGCATCGACCCGGGGCCGACGTTTACGCAGATTGCGTTGATACCGACCGGCAACACGCAGCTCGAGCGCACCAACCCGCGCGACCTCGACATCTCGGCCGACGGGAAGACCTTGTACGTCGCGAACACGCTCGGCCACACCGTCGCGGCCGTCAACATCGAAGGGGACGCGAACACCCTGACGAAGGTGATGCCCCTGGGCGGGCTCGCGACCGACGTGAAGGTGGCGGGGCGCTGGGGCATCGTCTCGGGGCAGGAGACGAACACGGTCTTGAACGGGCCGGAGTCGGGCCACGGCCTGCCGACGAAGCGCGCCGACGGCGTCGTCGTTAAGAATTCGGGCGCGCCGCTCGGCTACACGCCCGTCATGACCGACGCGACGAAGGCGACGACCTTCGACGACATAGGCTCCGAGCTGAACGTCTTCGACACGACGACCAACCGCTTCGTCTTCCGCTACGTGGACGAGGGGCGCGACCAGTCGCAGCTCGTCACGCCGGGGCAGTTCGTAGACCTCGGCGACCACACGGCCGCCCAGAAAATCATCCGGGGGAGCGGCCCCGAGCAGTTGTTCGTCCGCGGCGACCTTCTGTTCGTGACCTACGCGCACTCCGAGCAGGTGCAGGCGTTCCGCATCGACCTCTCGACCTCAGACCCCGCGCAGGTACTTCGCCCGCTCGGCGTCCAGTACACGGGCGGCATCACGCCGCAGGGCGTCGAGGTCTCGGCCGACGGCCGGACGGTCTACGTCGCCAACTTCCAGACCGAGGACGTCTCCTTCTTAAACGTCGATTCGAACGGCGGCCTGACCAAACAGGGCTACACGCCCGTCGGCGTCACGCCCTCGACGCCAGACCCGACGACGGGCGGCCACGGCCAGCAACTCTTCGCGACGGATGAAGAGGTCGGGCTTCGCTGGTTCTTCTCTTCGGCCTACTCCGACGACGGGCAGAAGTCGTGCGGCTTCTGCCACTGGGACGGGCGGCAGGACGGCTGCCAGTGGAACGTCGCGGCCAACGCCGTCGGCGGCACGAAGGTCTGCCCGCAGAACAAGGACATCTCCGACAACTGGCCCGAGTGGTACGAGGGGCTCAACAACGACTTCATGGCCTACGCCTCGGCCTGCAACGGCGAGGTGCTGTTGGGCGAGAGAAACCCGACGCCGCTCTTCCCGCAACCGAACGCGGTCGACCGCTTCAAGGCGCGCGAGGAGTTCGTCCTCAAGAAGACCGAGGAGAACTCGAAGGCCATCGGGCGGCCCGACCTCAACGGCAAGGCGCAGAAGGTCGGCTACTACGACATGGCCTACCTGCAAATCCTCTGGTCGGCCAACGAGGTGCGCAGGCTCCCCTCGCCGCTCGGCCAGTTCCCCGAAACTGAAACGGAAGCCGCGAAGGTCGAGCGCGGCCGGGACATCTTTACGAAGTCGGTCGGGCAGGGCGGCGCGGGCTGCGCCGAGTGCCACCACAACGGGAACAAGTTGACGAACGGCGTCGTGGACGACACCTTCCAGGACTTCAACATCCACGAGCCCGGGGTCGTGAGCGAATCGACCGTGGACGGCGAGGGGCCTTTCTTCCGCCCCGCGAACGACTACTTCTTCACGCGCTTCGGCCCGCCGCAGGACGTGGGCACGCCGCAGAACTTCTCCTCGCGCAACACCAAACACCTGCGCGCCTTCTGGGACGCCGTGCCGCGCTACCTGCACCACGGCTTCGCGCACACCGTCCGCGAGATTCTGCTCGCGCCCGACTCGCCGCTCCTGCGGCCGGGCGAGCGCGGCTTCAACTTCCGCACGGTGCGCGCCGACCACCGCCGCGGCGCGAACAACCTGCCGACGGAAGTCCCGATTACCGTCGCCGACCGCACGGGCGCGCTCGCGGGCGACGGCTTCGGCCCGGTCATGGTGAGCCTCGACAGTCCGACCGTGGTTGAGAACGGACGCGCGCAGATAGACAAGCTCGGCACGTCGAACCTCGCGCCGCTCGTCGCGGGCGGGCAGATCAATCCGCAGCTCTCGGCCGCGGGCGTGCGCGTCATGAAGGACACGCACGGCCGAACGTCGCAGCTCTCGGCCGAAGAGATCGACGCGCTTGAGGCGTACCTCGTCTCGCTCTCGCTGTCGCGCCCCTTGAACAACTCTTCGGGCTCGGGCGGCGGCGCGGGCGGTTCCGGAGGTTCGACGACGACCGCGACGAAGGCCCAGTTCGCTTTGACGGACGTGCGCGTGGACGAGGGCGCGGGGAGCTGCGAGGTCGAGGTCGTGCGTACGGGCGACGTGTCGCAGGCGGCTTCGGTCGATTACGCGACCGCGGGCCTCTCGGCCGACGAGCGCTCCGACTACACGCTCGCGCGCGGCACGCTCCGCTTCGCGCCGGGCGAGACGAGCAAGCGCATCACGCTCCTCGTCACGGACGACGCCACGGTCGAGGGCGACGAGCAGCTCAACCTCTCGCTCGGCAACCCCTCGGCGGGCTGCGCGCTCGGAGAGGCGGCGGCCGCGACCGTGACGGTCGTAGACAACGACGCGGCGACCTCGAACGCGAACCCTTCGGACGACCCGGCCTTCTTCGTCCGCGAGCACTACCACGACTTCCTCAACCGCGAGCCGGACGCGCCGGGCCTGCAGTTCTGGGTCGGCGAGGTGGAGAAGTGCGGCGCGGACTTGCAGTGCCGCGAGGTGAGGCGCGTCAACGTCTCGGCCGCGTTCTTCCTGTCCATCGAGTTCCAGCAGACCGGGTACTTCGTCGAGCGGCTCTACAAGTCTGCTTACGGGCGCAGGCCCACGCTCGTCGAGTTCATGCCGGACACGCAGGAGATTGGGCGGGGCCTGGTCGTCGGCGCGGAAGGTTGGACGGAGAAGCTTGAGGCGAACCGGCGGGCCTTCGTCGAGCAGTGGGTCACGCGCCCCGCGTTCAAGGCCGCCTTCGATGGGCTTTCGAACGAGCAGTTCGTCGCCAGGCTCTACGCGAACGCGGGCGTCGCCGCACCGGCCGAGGGCGCGGAACTCGTCCGCGCCCTGAACGAAGGACGCGAGACGCGGGCCGGCGCCGTCCGCCGCGTGGCCGAGAACGCGGACTTCGCCAGACGCGAATTCAACGCGGCCTTCGTGCTGATGCAGTACTTCGGCTACCTGCGGCGCGACCCCGACGAGGCGGGCTTCAACTTCTGGCTCTCGAAGCTCGAACAGTTCGGCGGCAACTACGTCAACGCCGAGATGGTCAAAGCCTTCATCTCCTCGGACGAGTACAACCGCCGGTTCGGGAGTTGAAGGCAGAAGCCCGGCCGTGAGGGAGGGCGTACGTCTTCCGTGATGTTCTACATCGGAAGACGTACGCCCTCCCTCACGGCCGGGCTTCTGCCACTTAAGTTCTCAGGCTGTTGCCGCGGATGAGGCGGTAGCCGGCCAGCAGGATGATGGCGCCGATGACGGCGAACACCATGCTCATGATCGTGCCGGGCTCGCTGTCGGCGCGGTAGAACAGCGTGCGCCCGATGAAGCCACCCACGACGGAGCCGGCGATGCCGAGCAGAATCGTGACGATGGCGCCGCCCGGGTCGCGCCCCGGCATGATGGCCTTCGCGATAATCCCCGCGATCAGGCCGAAGACGATCCAACCGATAATCGCAAACATCTCTTCCACCTCCGACAGTCAGGGTTGATTCTGCGCGCCCGCGGCCCTCGGGACGTGAAGACGCGCGTACCGTTTCTATCTGCGTCGCGTTGACGTTTGAGAAGGGAAGCAACTGCCGCGCCGCGGCAGCAAACGCCGCGGAAGGCGAGGACTTTCGGGCGGTCGTCTGGTCGTGGCGGGCCGCCGCGCGCGCGGCGACGCCGAAACAATACACCCCCGGCGGAAGGGTATCAAATCTTTTGGCGCCCGAGTTCGGAGTCTACTGCCTTCCCTCCTTGTCACGCCGGACGATGTCAATCAGCGCGTCGAGCCTCCGGTCAGTGTGCCTCTGCGATTCGGCGAGTTCTCTGAGCGCCTCCTGCGTCCGCGCATACTCCTCCCGCATTTGCTCGTGCGACTCCGTGAGCGCGACCAAGGCGTTGCCCATGTGCTCTATCTGCCGGGCCGTGTTCTCCTGAATCCCCTCAATCCGGGCCATACGTTCGTCGGACTCCGACATGCGCTCCTCATGCCCGGCCATGCGCTCCTCGGCCTTCGCCATGTTGACTGCGAACTGCGCCTGCTGTTCAAGGATGAACTGCATGGTGCGCTCCATCTCTTCAAAGGTCATGTCCGTGCCGTCCTTTCTTCGATGAAGATGTGTACTGCGTCCCCCTCGGTCTGCGGGCAGCGGACATCGCAAAGCGCCGTTGCTCTGTCTCGGACTACAAACCTTTGTACACTTCTCAGTCTGCTAAGGGAAGAGCGGGTCATCTTTTCGCCCCCCTCTTCGCGGCTCCTTTCTTTGCCGCGCTCTTTTTGGCGGAGCGCTTTCGCGTGCTCTTCTTCGCTATTCGCTTGGGCTTGCTCTCGTGGGCGGCGCGGAGGTAGGCGTCGAGGTCGAGGCCGAAGAGCTCTTTGACCTTGGCGGAGATGGTCGGGAGCACGACCTCGGCGAAGCCGGACAACTCGGCGACGACGTGCTCGCCGGTGGTGACGGTCTTGCGGCGGCCGCGCGGGCGCGGCTCCTCCTTCTCGTCGAACGCGCGCGCGATGCCGAAGCCGACGAGGATGCCGACCGAGACGGCGCCCGCGCCCCAGACGAGGGGGTTGCGCTCGAACTCCTGCCGCCAGTCGAGCACCTCGCCGACGCCCTCCTTCACGCTCTCGACCGTCTCGCGCACCTCCTCGTACTGGTGCGTGACGACCGACTTGATCTCGGCGACCGTCTCGCTGATCGACTCGCGCGCCTCCTCCATCTGCCGCCGCAGCGCTTCCTTGCTCTCCGGCTCCGCGTCGCCCAAGCCTTTCCTGCTCATCCGAAGCCCCCTCTTCTGCCGTGATGGAACAACTCCGGCGGCGAGTATAGCAACTTTCGGACGGGCGCGGCCGGGCGGAAAGCCCTTTACAGCCCGCGCCCGCGGACGTATCTTTGAGCCGGAAAATTCCCCTGAACATACAGTAACCCCGGGTGTAGGCACGGGTGTGGCCCGCGCCGCGACGGCTCCTTGAGATTTACGCCAACTCGCGGACAAACCCTTGCGCTAGGTTTGAGGGAACAAGGAGGAGTAAGAACATGGAGAGTAGAGCCAAGGCCCTCGGGCATCCCATCCACCAGATGTTGATCCCGTTTCCGTTCGGGCTGCTCGCGACGGCGGTCATCTTCGACCTCGTCTACCTGTTCGTGTCGAACCCGGCGACGGCCGACACGCTCTCGACCGTCGCCTTCTGGATGATCGCCGCGGGGATCGTCGGCGGACTCGTCGCCGCGCCCTTCGGCCTCATAGACTACCTCGCCATCCCGCAGGGCACGCGGGCCAAGTCGGTGGGGCTGCTGCACGGCGTGGGCAACGTCTTCGTGCTGATCCTGTTCGCGCTGAGCCTCTGGGTGCGTTACAACACGCCGACGGCGGCGCACCGTCCGACGACGACCGCGCTCGCCGCCTCGTTCGTCGCCTTCGTGCTCGCGGGCGCGACGGGCTGGCTCGGCGGCGAGCTGGTCGACCGCCTCGGCGTGGGCGTGGACGACGGCGCGCACCTCGACGCGCCCAACTCGCTCACCACCAGCTCGGCGCACGGCGAGGCGCGCGGGAACGTTTTGTAAGATTGATTCATCGGTTCATCGGGTCATTGATTAAATTAAGAAATGAATCAATGACCCGATGAACCGATGAACAAATCGACGGAGTAAGAATGTCTAACCCGAGAAAGCGGCCCGAGGTCGTCGTCATCACGGGGGCGAGCGCGGGCGTGGGGCGCGCGACCGTGCGCGAGTTCGCGCGGCGCGGGGCGCACGTGGCGCTCGTCGCGCGCGGGCGCGAAGGGCTGGAAGCCGCGCGGCGCGAGGTCGAGCGGGAGGGCGGGCGCGCGCTCGTGCTCCCGCTGGACGTGGCCGACTCAGCGGCGGTCGAGCACGCGGCCGAGGTCACGGAGCGCGAGCTCGGGCCGATAGACGTCTGGGTCAACAACGCGATGCTCTCGGTCTTCTCGCCGGTCATCAAGATGAAGCCCGAGGAGTACAAGCGCGTGACCGACGTGACCTACCTCGGCTACGTCTACGGGACGCTCGCGGCCTTGAAGCGGATGCTGCCGCGCGACCGCGGGTGCATCGTGCAGGTCGGCTCCGCGCTCGCCTACCGCGGCATCCCCCTGCAGTCGGCCTACTGCGCGGCCAAGCACGCCGTCCAGGGCTTCATGGACTCGCTGCACGCGGAACTCATCCACGACGGGTCGAACGTGCGCGTGACGATGGTGCAGCTGCCCGCGGTCAACACGCCGCAGTTCGACTGGGTGAAGTCGCGCCTGCCGAACCGGCCGCAGCCGGTCGGCCCCATCTTCCAGCCGGAGGTCGCGGCGCGCGCCGTCTACTGGGCGGCGCACAACGAGCGGCGCGAGCTCTACGTCGGCTGGCCGACGGTCAAGGCCATCGCCGGCGACAAGCTCATGCCGGAGTTCGCGGACTGGTACGTCGCGCGCAACGCCTACGAAGAGCAGGAGACGGACGAGCCGGCCGCGCCCGACCGCCGCGACAACCTCTGGGAGCCTGTGCCGGGCGACCACGGCGCGCACGGCCGCTTCGACGACCGCGCCTCCGTCAGGAGCGCGCAGCTCTGGGCGACGACCCACCGCGGCCTCTTCGCGCTCGCGGGCGTCGGCGCGCTCCTCGGCGCGGCCGCCGCCAAGCTCCTGCTCGACGCGCGCGAGCGCCGCTTCACGGACACGCAGCTCGAACGCTTCCGCGAGGGCGGGGTGATGTGATAGCTGTTGGCTTTTATCCAGACGCGCCGCGGCAGAGACTTGGAAGCTGGCGGCCAGAAGCTATAAGCTGACAACTCGGGCCGACGATGAGAAGCGTGCTGTTCGCAGTCTGCGTGGCTTTGGCCTTGTGCCCACACGGCGCGTCGGCGCAGGAGCGTCGCCCGACCATCCGGCCTTCGAACGTCCTCGACCGAGTGAAGAGTTACAAGGCGCGGCACCCTCGGCTTCCGCCCGCGGCGCTGGCGCGTTACGCGAACGCGCTGCTCGCGCGGCGCGGGTTCGACTACGACTTCGACGTTTGCGCAATCTTCCTGACGCCCGAGATGGCCGCGGCGTCGAGACCGGGGACGTTGGGGACGCTCAAGTTCTTTTACCGCATGGTCACCCTCGACGACCGCGGCCTCATGTTCAAGGTCTTCACGGACGACCGCGGCGGGCCGTGCGCCGAGTGCTTCCTGAAAGTCCCCTCGCTCCGCGTCACGAAGACCGAGCTGCGCGTCGTCGCGGACGGCAGGGTCTACGAGCTGAAGCGCCCCAAGTCCTTCAAGCTCGACGAGGCGCAACTCGTCGGCCCGGACTTAAAGACCGTGCTGCGGACGTGGCAGCTTCCCTACCAGACCATCCCCGTCGGCGTCTCGCCGGACGGCCGGAGGCTCTACGTGGACTTCTACGACGACGCGAACCTCGGCGGGCTGGTGCTGGAGGTTTCCGAGGACGGCCGCCCGAGCTTCCGCGTGAAGAGAGAGGTCGAGGCCGACGGCGGGGAGTGGGTTGAAGACCACCCGAAAGACGCGTCCGACGCTGACCTGAGCTTCAAACGCTTCCGCGCGGGCCGCCGCACACACGTCGTGCGCTTCAGCGGCCCCTGCACCTGAAAGACGTACACGTAACAGAAGTCCGTCTGGTATACTTCGCGCGCCGCGGCACTTGAATCCTCAGCCCAAGCGTTAAGGAGCCTGCCCGTGGACTTCAATAAAATCTTCACGCCAGGAAGCCTCGCACTCATCGTCGTCACGGCCCTCGTCAGCCTGCTGATGGGCGTATTTGGCAAGGCGGCCGCCGAGTGGCTGCTGAACCTCATCCTCCGCCCCGTCCGCTCTCTCAAGGAGTACCTGTACAGTTGGATCGCGCCGCGCAACCCTTTCTCGATCTCTCTGCACAGCTACAGGCGGCACGTCTCGCGCTCGAACCTGACGCGCATAGAGAACCCCGTCGGCCCCAACCTCGAAGTCCCGCTCGAACGCGCCTTCGCCCCGCTGCGGCTCATCTCCGGCGCGACCGAGGAGAGCGTTGACCTCTACGCGCAGGCCGCCGCGTCGCACCGCTGCATCGTCCTCGGCGGGCCGGGCACCGGCAAGACGACCTTGATGAAGAGCCTCGTGACGAGCGTCGTCCGCGGCCGCGGCCGCGAGGAGGCGCTGCGCGACCTCATCCCCGTCTTCGTCGTCCTGCGCAACCTCGCCAAGCGCGAGCACACGGTCGTGGAGGCCATCGTCGCGGCCTTCGCCGGCTACCACTTCCCCGGCGCCGCGAAGTTCGTCGAGTCGGCGCTCGAACAGGGGAAGCTGCTCATCGTCCTCGACGGGCTCGACGAGGTGGGCGCGAACCGCGCTTTCGTCGCCGAGCAGATACGGGAGTTCTGCGAGTACGACGACCAGCGCGCGCACCCCAACCGCCTCTTCGTCACCTGCCGCGAGCACAGCTACCGCACGCGCGACTTGCAGGGCGTCATCCCCGAGGTCGTCCGCGTCGAGCCCTTCGCCAACCACCACATGCGCGTCTTCCTCCAGGGCTGGCCCGCGCACAAGGGGCGGGCGGCGTCGAAGCTTTACGGCCTCATCCAGAGCGACCCGCAGATCAGGGACATCTGCCGTAACCCCCTGCTGCTGACCATCCTCACGGGACTCTACCTCGACACCGACACCTTCGAGCTGCCCTCCTCGCGCGAGCGCTTCTACAGCGACGCGGTGGACGAGCTGCTCGTCCACCGCCCCGCGCGCCGCAACGTCGAACAGACGTTCAAAGCCGACGACAAGCGGCAGATTCTCGAACGCGTCGCCCTCGACCGCCTGGAGACGGCCGAGCGCCACGAAGACCCCGAAGAGTTCACACACGAGGTCATCCGTGAGAAGGCGTCGGAGGTTCTGCACCAGGACAAGTTCGACCCGCGCGAACTCATCAAAGAACTCGTCGAGGTCAACGGCATCATCAGGCCGGCCGACGAAGACAACTATACCTGCGCGCACCGCACCATCCAGGAATACTTCGCCGCCCGCGAGGCCAAACACAAACGCAAGAACGAAGAGGTGGTCGAACACTTCGGCGCCCGCCCCGAGTTCATCGAAGTCCTCTACTTCTACTGCGGCCTCCTCGACAATCTGCCCTCGCTGGCCTACGTCGTCAACACCCTCATCTCCCAACAGCGCTGGCTCGAAGCCGGCCGCTGTCTCCTCTACATGAGGGAGCCGCCCGCCGCCTCCTTCGTCGAACGCGTCGCCCACGAGTTGCACGGCCTCGTCTCCCCTAAAGTCGAATTCAAGTCCGCCCTCGAAGTCCTCTCCTCCCTCGCGCAACGCCGCGCCCCCGAGTTCGACCCCGCCCGCGAACTCTTCGCCCAAGCCATCGACCGCCTCACCGAAGGCTACGGTGAGAACGGCGCCTCCGCCCTCGAATCCGCCCTCGCCACCTCGCCCGAGGCCGCCATGAAGGTCATCCCCGGCCTCCTCAAACACCCGTCGCCGCGCTGGCGCGAGGCCGCTGTCCAACTACTGCGCGACATCGGCACCGACGAAGCGCTCGACCAACTCGTCCTGCTCCTCACCGACCCTGACTCCACCGTCAGAGGCCACGCCGGCCTCACCCTCACTGGGATGCTCAAGAGCCGCCCGCACGATCTACGCGCACGTGCCGCCCTTCTCCCGCAGCGCACGAACGCGACCGTCTGGCCCCTCGAAGAATACTTTCCGGGCCGCCTCGCCATCCCCATCGCAGAGTCGCTGGTCGAGGATCATTATTCAAACTCAGTGGGCATTAACAACAAGGCCATCATCCTCGCAGTGATGGCGCTCAGGGCACGGGCCGAGGGTAAAGCATTCGCCGAACGCGACCTCAAGTTCTGGCGGCGCGTGCCGCGCGACCTGCTCATCCGGCGGTACACGCGCCGTGCTGGGAGGGCGTTCGCCCTCTGCGGCTACGGGCTCGTGCTGGGCTTCTTCCTCGCCGTCGCCGCGCTGCTCATGTGGGGGGACTGGACGGATCGCATGCTGGCAATCACGCCCACTTCTATACGAACCGTTGAGAACGTTCAGCTTCTGCACGTTCGGGAGCTGGCGCGGCTTGTCATTAATGACATCATTCAACGCTACTCCCCTAATTACTCCGGCTACAGGCCGAACCTTATGGATGAAAAGTATTCTGTTTATTGGGAGGTGGGAGCATGGGCCAATATTAATATTTCCGACCCTTACAAGTTGCCACCCCCATTGACGAAGATCGATCAGCTAAGGGAAATAACGTCAGGCGAGAAATTGGAAGAGTTAGACACCCGAATTCGCCTGCTCAATCGACAACTGACGAGGTTAAAAGACGAGAAATGTGTGTTAGTCAAACCGCGTGTCATGACGGGGCTTAATTTCATCTTCGCGCTCATAACAGCGTTTCTTATTCCTTTCGCTGTAATCCCTTTCTTCCGCACTCACTCTCCGGGGACGGCGGACGGCAAACGAACAACTCCGCGCCGAGAAAGCTGGACTAAACATGCTCGTGCGCAGTTCGGGTTGCTCGGGCATTTCGAGGATTACGCTGGGCGTAATTTAAACTTACTCTTTATAATTCTGTTGGTTGTCCCTTCTACGCTGCTGCTCTACGGCAGCTTCGGGAGCACGGCACCGTCCCTGGTCGTCGTGCCAGGCCCATTGGTGGTCGGCGCGGGGTGGCTTCTACAGAAACTAGACTGGTGGCCGAGCAACCCGATCCTCGCGGTAGTGGATGACGTCACCCCTTTACCGAAGAACAAAAGGGCGAGAGAGTAGGTCGGGAAGGTCATTCCCATCTTTCCGGATGGAGATACATCTCCTCCCACAATTGTCCACGAAGGAATCGCCGACAGTGTTCACGACAATTCGGACCTATAATCGACCGCCCAGCGGGCGCGTCGCTTACCCCCTGACAATCGGCAAAACCTTTATCTGTCTGCTACTCGCTCTCCCGCTTATAGCTCAAACGGTGGGCGAACAGAGGCGGCCGCGCGCGCGAGACATCGGCCTGCGCGTGGGCGTGCTGCCGCCGGGGAGGCTCGACGCCATCACGGACGTCGAGGGCGTGCGGGTTGGGCACGCGACGCTGATTAAAGGCGAGGACGTGCGGACGGGGGTGACGGCCGTCGTGCCGCACGGGGGGAACCTGTTTCGGGAGAAGGTGCCGGCGGCGGTCTTCGTCGGCAACGGGTTCGGGAAGTTGATGGGGTCGACGCAGGTCGAGGAGTTGGGCGAGCTCGAGACGCCGATCCTCTTGACGAACACGCTGGGCGTCCCGCGCGTGGCCGACGCACTGGTCGAGTGGATGCTCGGGCTCCCGGGCAACGAGGACGTGCGCAGCGTCAACCCGGTCGTGGCCGAGACCAACGACGGGCAGCTCAACGACATCCGCGGCCGGCACGTCGGGCGCGAGGAGGTCTTCGCGGCTCTGAAGTCTGCGAGGGGCGGGGAGGTCGAGGAGGGGTCGGTCGGCGCGGGCACGGGCACCGTCGCCTTCGGCTTCAAGGGCGGGATCGGCACCGCGTCGCGCGTCGTGCCGGCGAAGTACGGCGGCTACACGGTCGGCGTGCTCGTGCAGACGAACTACGGCGGCGTGCTCACGATGAACGGCGCGCCCGTCGGGAGAGAGCTGGGCCGCTACTTCCTCAAAGACGACCTCGAACCCGCGCGCAGGGGTGGACGGCAGAACGCGCGTCCTTCATCGGACGTTGACCGCGCCGACGGCTCCTGCATCGTCGTCGTCGCCACCGACGCGCCGCTCGACGCGCGCAACCTGCGTCGGCTCGCCGCGCGCGCCATGCTCGGGCTCGCGCGCACGGGCTCTCCCTCGACTAACGGCAGCGGCGATTACGTCATCGCCTTCAGCACCGCGCCGCAGAACCGCATCAGGCACGGAGACACGGCGCTGCGCCGCGTGGAGCTTCTCCCCAACGACTCGGTGTCGCCGCTCTTCCTCGCCTGCGTCGAGGCGACCGAGGAGGCCGTCTACAACTCTCTGCTCCGCGCCACCACGTCGACGGGGCGCGGGGGCGCGCGCGTCGAGGCGCTGCCGGTTGATGAAACAATCAGGGTGTTGAGGAAGTATAACGCGATTCAGGGGGTGCCTTGATGAAAGAGAATGACGAGAGGGGCGCGCGCGGCGCGGGCGGGACGAGCGGGGGCGTCGGCGAGTTCCTTTTAGGCTTAGGGATGAGCGTCGCCGGGGCCTACCTCCTGACGCAGCGCGTGACGGTGACGAGCGGCTACTGGACGCTGTGGGGCTACAACGCCTTCGGCCTCTCCCTGCTGCCGCTCCTCTTCGGCATCGGCCTGCTCTTCTTCAACGGCAAGTCCGTCGCCGGCTGGCTGCTCACCTTCGCGGGCGTCGTCATCATCCTCGTCGGCGTCATCAGCAACCTCGGCATCTACTTCCAGCCGACCAGCCTCTTCAACACCCTCGTCATGCTCGTCCTCCTCGCCGGCGGCATCGGCCTCGTCGCCCGCGCGCTCCGCCCGCACAGGTGACCGTAGAGGAATAAATTCACCACGGTGGATCGCTCGCCGCCCGCGCGCTAAAAAAGCTTGACAAGCCTCCGCCCTGCCTTTATGTTGCCGTCGCTCTGCCAGGTTCCCGGGTGACGGTCACCTTCCATCGTCACCGATTCACGCGACAGCCGGTCTCTGCTTCAAGAGTCTCACGCCCAGGGGCATCGCTTCAGGCGCGCGCCGCCGCAGGCCGCGCGCAACCGCGTCGTCCGCGCCCTCGACGACGCAGGCCGATTCAGCGCGCGCCGTCGTCGGCGACCGGCGCGCTCGGAGGTGAAAAATGGCTACCAGGAAATCAGGGAAGAAAAGCGGCAAGGGCTCCGCCGGCAAGAAGTCCGCGAAGAAGTCCGCCAAGAAATCTGCGAAGGCCGGGACCAAGAAAGCGACCGCGGCGAAGAAGGGTGGCTCGAAGAAAGGCGCCGCGAAGAAGGCCGGCGCAAAGAAGGGCGCCGCGAGAGGGGCCGTCCGGGCCGCGGCCGGCGTAAGCTCCGCCACGGCCGCCTGCATAGACATCCCCACGGCCGAGGCCATCGCCTTCGCCTGCGTCCCGGCGAGCGTCGGGGTCAACCAGCCGCTCAAGACGTTCCTCGGCCCGGCCAACATGGAGCTATTCCAGCAGTGCATCCTCAACGGGGTGTTCCACCACAGCTGCAACATCAAACCGACTGATATACCGGCCGGCGGCGACGACACTCTGAGCGATGTCATCGACGCCATAGTCATTAACGCGAGGCCGGTGTGACGGCAGCCGCGAGAAAGGTCAATATGTCTAAGAACAGAGTGTTAGCGGCGCTAACCTTCGCCGTCTTCATGCTGGCGGCCGCCCACGGGGCGCTCGCGCAGACGGCGGCCCCCGCGCCCACCCCGGCGCCCGAGCCCGAGATCGACGACCAGAATTACAGCTTCCGCCTCGCGCTGGGCAACGAACCCAACATGATAAACCTGCGCTTCGGGGAGAGCTTCCCCTCTTCCGACGAAGTGTTGAAAGACGTGAGCAAGTGGGTGGTCTTCGACATCGACCAGGGCGGGATCAAGAAGTTCCAGCCCGACTCGGTCGATGTCTCGCGCCGGGGGGGCAGCGTCACGCTGCACATGGGCGCGGGCTTCAACGCCGACGGCCACAGCTTCGACACCTCCTTGCACAAGGTCGTCGTCCAGTTCATGCACGGCAACCTGCCCTCGGCCACCCTCGGCCGGCCCAAGCGCAAGAACGAGGGAAAGACCTTCGTGGCGGCGAAGGGCAAGGACGCGGCCGACATCTACTTCAGCGGCGAGGCCGCGACCGCGCGCGAGGCCAAGCCGCAGTACAGCATCGAGGCGAAGGGCGGCTACCTTTTCAACCTCAGGGGCACGCGCACGCGCAGCGATGGCAGGCGGGTGCTGATTGACCTCGGCTCCATCGGCGTGAAGGGGACGTTCAACTCGGGCGCGGCCTCCAGCATCGACCCCGACAGCATCACCGTCGGCGGGACGTACCGCAAGCTCTTCGTGGTCGGGACGGCCGCGGGCTTCCGCCTCAACTCCGACTTCCTCGGCTTCGAGTTCGACAAGGACAACAAGACGCGCAACCTCGTCTCCGAGGCGAACCTGGACTACGTGTTCCCGGCTCTGGTCATCGGCACGAACAAGGTCGCCAGCTTCGACGTCCTGGCCGGGGCCGAGGGCGGACACAACTACAAGAACGAGCTGGCCCCGGACGGCATCGGCAACTTCTACCGCTGGAAGTTCGGGGCCAACGCCTACTTCACCGTCTTCAAGCCCTTCAAGCAGCTCGCGCGCATCACCTACAACACGGAGTACAAGCTGAGGCTGCCGCGGTCGGCCGAAATCTTCTACCAGACGATTGACGGCGAGGAGCAGAAGAGCCTGACGAAGAGGCCGCGGCACTACATCGCCACCGACCTCGACTTCATGTTCACGGACGCCGTGGGGATCGCGCTCAAGCACCGCTACGGCTCGCTGCCGCCCGCCTTCAAGCTGGTGGACAACAAGGTCTCGGTCGGCCTGGTCGTGCAGTTCCAGCAGGTCAACAAGTGAGCCCGTCGCGGCGGGGCGGCGCTCGGCCGTGAGCTTCAGCCGAGCGCCGTGTCGTCGGGGTCGCCGGGCTTCTCGCGTTTGACGGCGTGCGGGTTGGTGGAGCGCTCGCCGCGCTTGCGCGTGGACTTGCGGCGCGGTCTGACCTGGCCTGCGTGGTCGACGGAGCGGATGGGCTGGAGGTCTTCGGCCTCGCCTTCGGGGTCTACGAGGCGCGTCTCGATGTGCTCGTCGGCGATGGTCTCGTCGGTCATGACCGTCGGGTCTTCGGGGTGATGAAGTCCGGCGACCTCGCCTTCGGGCGTGGTCACGACGACCGTCTCGCCGCCCTCTGCGGGCTGGCCGGCGAGGGCGCGCTGGCGGCGGAAGTGCTCGCGGATGTCCTCTGCGGTCTTGCGGCCGACGAAGGGCGAGAGCTGTTCGACCGTCGCCTCGGCGACCTTCTGGATGGAGCCGAGGTTGCGCAGCAGACGGTTCTTCCTCTTCTCGCCGACGCCGGGGATGGCCGTGAGTTCGGAGGTGAAGTCGCGCAGCTCCCTGCGCTTGCGGTGGTACGTGACGGCCGTGCGGTGCGTCTCGTCGCGGATCAGCTGGATGAGGCGCAGGACGGGCGAGTGCGAGTCGAGGTAGATGGGCGAGTCCTCGCGCCCCTTCTGGAGCAGGTGCGAGACCTCGTTGTGGCGGCGCGGCGGCTTGACGACGCCGATCATCGGGATGGCTTCGAGGTCTAACTCGCGCATCGCCGAGGCGGCGGCCGAGAGCTGCCCCTTGCCGCCGTCGATCATGACGAGGTCGGGCAGGGGATTGCCTTCGTCGAGCTGCCGCCTGTACCTCCGGAAGACCGCCTCGCGCATCGAGGCCGGGTCGTTCGAGCCCTCTACGGTTTTAATCTTGAACTTGCGGTACTCCTGCCGGTTCATCTTCCCGTTCTCGCAGACGACCATCGCGGCGACGTTCTCCGCGCCCGAGATGTTCGACACGTCGAACGATTCGATGCGCGCGGGGAAGCGCGGCAGCTCAAGTATCTCCTGCAACTCTTCGAGCACGCGCTCCATGTCGGGCTTCAAGACGCGGAAGCGCTGCTCGAAGGCGATGAGCGCGTTCTTCTCGACGAGCTCGATCATCTCGCGCTTCTGCCCGCGCTGCGGGTCGAGGATGCGCACGCGCCTCCCCTTGCGTTCGGTCAAAGCCTTCTCCAACAACTCTCTGTCTTCGAAGTCGACGGGGACGTGTATCTCGCGCGGCACGTAGTCGGTCGAATAATATTGGGTGAGCACGTCACTCAGAAACGACGCCGCGTCGAACGAGTCGTCCTCGGCGAGGTCTTCCCAGAAGAACTCGCGGCGGCCGACGATCTTGCCCTCGCGCATGGTGAAGAGCTGAAGCGCGAGTCGCGCGCCCTCGCGGTGGAAGCCGAAGATGTCCACGTCGAGGTCTTGCGTGCGCGCCATCTTCTGCTGCTCGGAGACGGCCAGCACCGTCTTGCGCAGGTCGCGGTACTTGGCCGCCAGCTCGAAGCGCATCTCGTCCGAAGCCGTCAGCATCCGCCGCTCGTACTCGTCGGCGAGTTCTTTATTTTTACCTTCGAGGAACATCCGCACGTCGCGCACGGCCTCGGCGTACTCGTCCGGCTTGCAGAGGTCTTTCACGCACGGCCCGAGGCAGCGCTTGATGTGGTATTCGAGGCAGGGGCGCGGGAGCTTGCCGTCGATCTCGATGTCGCAGGTGCGGAGCTGGAAGGTGCGGTTGATGAGGTCGATGGTGCGGCGCGCGAGCGCGGCCGGCAGGTACGGGCCGAAGTAGAGCGAGCCGTCGCGCTGAATCTTCCGCGTGATCATCACGCGCGGGAAGGCCTCCGAGATGGTGAGCTTGAGGTGCGGGTACTGCTTGTCGTCCTTGAGCAGCACGTTGTAGCGCGGCTTGTGCTGCTTGATGAGGTTCGACTCGAGGACGAGCGCCTCGACCTCGGTGTCGGTGACGATGAACTCCAAATCCGTAATGCGCTTGACCAGCTCGCGCGTCTTGCGGTCGTGCCCGCGCCCCGACTGGAAGTAGGAGCGGACGCGGTTGCGCAGGTTCTTCGCCTTGCCGACGTAGATGATCTTCCCCGCCGCGTCCTTGTGCAGGTAGACGCCCGGGGCCGTGGGCAGGTTCTTCAGTTTCTCTTCCAGGGTCAAGGGCATCACCCCGCGGGCTCGTTCATGAACTCTGAATGTTTACGGACAGTGTAGCGCACGCGGCGGGCGGCGTGCTATCGTCCCGGCAAAAGTGAAGCAGAGGGAGGCTTTTTATGACGACGAACACCGCGCCGCTGCTGACCATCGACGACCTCACCGCGCTGCCCGACGACGACGGAAACACCTACGAGCTGCTCGAAGGAGAACTCATCGTGTCGAGCGCGCCGAGTATCAGGCACCAACGCGTCATCAAAAACCTGACGACGGCACTGGACAACTATCTCGCCCAAACTCCTATAGGCGAGGTACTGCCAACGCCGGGCGTCATCTTCGACAGGCACAACAGCGTCATCCCCGACATCGTCTTCGTCACGAACGAGCAGTTGGGGCAGATCGGGTCGGATCCGCACATCCGCCTGGCGCCGGCGCTGGCCGTCGAGGTCGTCTCGCCGGGGAGCGAGAACGCGCGGCGCGACCGCGTGAGTAAGGTGAAGGTCTACGGCAAGTTCGGCGTCGGCGAATACTGGGTCGCCGACCCCGTGGCGCGCACCGTCGAAATCTACAGGCCGGCCGAGGGCGCGCTCGTCCTCGCCGCGACCGTCGGCGGCGACGAAGAGCTTACGTCGCCCCTCCTGCCCGGCTTCGCCTGCAAGGCGTCCCGCGTCTTCGGAACTGGCTGAACACTCACTCTGGTGTCACAACGCGATGGATAAGGAGAAGACAGTCCTCACACCCAGCACGCTCCTACAGGGGCGCTACCGCGTGGTCGGTCGCCTCGGGCGCGGCGGCATGGCCGTCGTCTATGAGGCGGTGGACGAGAACCTCCAGTGCCGCGTCGCCGTCAAGGAGACCTTCGCGACGGACGCCGAGAGGGGCCTGCGCCGCGCCTTCAGGCACGAGGCGCAGTTGCTAGCGAACGTGCGCCACGCGGCCTTCCCGCGCGTGACGGACTACTTCGAGCAGGGCGACGGCCTCTTCTTCGTCATGGACTTCATCCACGGCGACGACCTGGCCAGGCGTCTGGAATTGATGGGGCGTCCCTTCCCTCCGGAGAAGGTGCTGAAGTGGGCCGACCGGCTGCTCGACGCGCTGGCGGAACTGCACGCCGTCAGCCCGCCCATCGTCCACAAAGATATCAAGCCCTCGAACATCAAGCTCTGTGAAGACGAGGTCTACCTGCTGGACTTCGGGCTGGCGAAAGGCGCGCTCGGGCTGATGTCCACCGTGCAGGGGGATGATTACAGCCACGTCCAGGGGTACACGCTGCACTTCGCGTCCCCGGAGCAGAGGTCGAACTGGGGGACGACCCCGCGCAGCGACCTCTATTCGCTGGGGGCCACGCTGTGGAACCTGCTCACGAACGAGCCGCCCCCGGACTCGACCCTGCGCAACTACGAGGTCAACAACGGCGACCCCGACCCGCTGCGCCCCGCGCACGCGCTGAACCCGGCCGTGCCGCCCGAAGTCTCCGCCGTCCTGGAACAGGCGATGAGCCTGAACCCCACGAGGCGCTACGCGGACGCCGCCGCGATGCGCGCCGCGCTGCGCGAGGCGGTCGAGGCGCCGCTCCGCGCGCAGGCCGAGCGCGCCCGCCGCGAAGAGGAGGCGCGCACACGCCGCGAGGGCGAAGAGGCCGGGCGCGCGGCGGCCGAGGCGGAGTTCAAGCGCCAACTTGAACAAGAGCGCGAGGCACACTCCGCCGCGGCGCGGCGGCTTCAGGCGGAGCACCGCGCGGCCCTGACGTCGCTGGCGTCGGCGCAGGCCGAGGCGGAGAACGCACGGGCAGAACTCTCACGGTCGCAGGCTACGTCCGAAGGGCATCGGATCAAGGCGCGCGAACTCGACAAGGAGCTGGCCTCGGAGAAGAGGCGGCGGGCCGAGGCGGAGTCCAGGCTTGAGACCGAAAGGGGACTGCGGCTCCGGCGCGAGGAGGAGTTTTGCTACCTCGAAGACCGCCTGAAGAAAAGCGACGCCGAGTTGCAGTCGGTAAGGAGCGCGCGCGACGCCGCGCTCCTCTCCGCGCAGAAGCGCGCCGAAGAGGCCGACCACTCGCTCCGCGAGATCGAGTCCTCACTGGCGGCCAGTGAGGACGCCTTAAAGGCCGCCGAAGAGTTGACGCGCAAGCTGGCGATTGAGAAGAGTGGCGCGGTCGAAGAGCGGAGGCGTCTGGGGACGCTTCTTGAGAAGAGCCGGGCCGAGTTGCGCAACGTCGAGAAGGAGCGCGACGGGGCCCTGCAGGCTGCCAAGAGCGCCAAGGCCAAACTCGCTCTCATCGATGAAGAGAAGACAGGACGGCGACAGATGCTGCTCAACGCGTCCGTCGTAGTCGCCCTGTTGGGAGTGGTGGCAGGGGGGGCGTGGTTTTTGTCATCGCCGCTGCTGGGGTGGTTATCGACGGGGCCTCCCTCGGTGACAGTGTCGGACGATAAGCTCAAGGTTACGGTCGGCGATGTCAGCATCGAGACGGTTAAGGTGGCCGGCGGGAACTTCCTGATGGGCTCGGCCGGTTCCGAGACGAGCCGTGATCCTTCGGAAAAACCGCAGCACATGGTGACCGTCGCGGATTTCGTCATCGGCAAGTATGAGGTCACGCAGGCGCAGTGGCGCATGGTAGCCCGGCTGCCTAAGGTGGATATCGACTTGGACGAAAACCCGGCCAGCACGAAGGGGGACGACCTGCCGGTCGAGAGCGTGAGTTGGAACGAGGCGGTGGAGTTCTGCGCGCGGCTCTCGAAGACGACGGGTATGAAGTACCGCCTGCCGACCGAGGCCGAATGGGAGTACGCCGCTCGCGGCGGCGTAGCCGTGCCGCCGGCCACAGACGTGAATGCGGCGGCGTGGTTCGCAGATAACTCGGGTAAGCAGCCGCTCGACTCGAACCAGGTCTGGGCCGCGACCAAAGCCACTACGGCCGACCACAAAGCGTACGACGATAAATTGCTAGACAACGGTTGTCAGCCGCATCCGGTGGGACAGAAGCTCCCGAGCCCCTTCGGTCTCTACGACATGCTCGGGAACGTTTGGGAGTGGTGCGCAGACCCTTGGCACGCCGATTACAGAGGGGCGCCCGCCGACGGCGGGGCGTGGAC
The DNA here is from genome assembly GCA_019239425.1 of Acidobacteriota bacterium. Classification (GTDB taxonomy): domain Bacteria; phylum Acidobacteriota; class Blastocatellia; order Pyrinomonadales; family Pyrinomonadaceae; genus QHXN01. The sequence goes on along the minus strand of JAFAZX010000050.1, from coordinate 17,902 downwards.
GGGGGACACAAATCTCCGCGTGCGCCGCGGCGGCAGTTGGTATAACGCACGGTTCTGGGCTCACCCTGCGGCGCGCGCGAGTTCCGAGCAGGATCGGCGCGGTACCGCCTCCGGTCTCCGAGTAGCGCGATCCCTGTAGCTCTCGGTGCACGTCCGTTGTGTATAATCACGCCCCGTGCGATTCCCCTTCGAACCCCCGCCCGCCGTTGAGAGAGAGTTCGACGCCGTCGGCTTCGGACTGAACGCCGTGGACTACCTCGTCGTCGTCCCGCACTACCCCGCCTACGACACCAAGGTCAGACTGGTGGAGCACGAACGCGGCGCGGGCGGCGAGACCGCGAGCGCGATGACCGGCCTGAGAAGGCTCGGGATGAGGACGGCCTACGCCGGCCGCTTCGGCTCGGACGACGCCGGCCGCTTCGGCTTCGACGCCCTGCGCGCGGAGGGCGTGGACGTGGAGTCCGCCGAAGTCGTCGAAGGCGCCGCCAACCAGATCGCCTACATCCTCATCGACGAGCGCAAGGGCGAGCGCACCGTCATCTGGGACAGGGACGAGCGCCTCTACTACAGGGAGCACGAGGCGCCCCAGGGCTTCGGCGCGCGCGGGCGCGTCCTGCACATGGACGGCCACGACACGCGCGCGCGTGCGCGCGTCGCGCGGGAGGCGCGCGCGGCCGGCACCGTCGTCTCGCTCGACATCGACAACGTCTACGAAGGACTCGCAGAACTGCTCCCGCACGTGGACGTGCTCATCTCCTCGCAGGAGTTCCCGAAGAGACTGACCGGCCTGGAAGACGAGCACGCCGCACTCGTCGAGATGAAGTCGAGGCTGCGGCCCGAGGCGGTCGTCGGGATGACCCTGGGCGAGCGCGGCGCGGTCGTCTACCACGGCGGCGTCTTCGTCGAGTCGCCCGCCTTCGCGGTGCCCGGCGGCTGCCACGACACGACCGGCGCGGGCGACGCCTTCCACGCGGGCTTCATCTACGGGATGCTGCGCGGCGAGGAGGTCGAGGGCTGCCTGCGCACGGGCTGCGCCGTCGCCGCGCTCAAGTGCCGCGCGCTCGGCGCGCGCACGGCGCTCCCGACGAACGCAGAACTCGAAGACCTGCTCGCGCACGGACTCCCGCTGCAGGGGCATTCATAAAGGAAGGACGCGAACGCTCAGATGAAAGCACTCATACTGTCGGCCACGCTCTTGCTCTCCTTCGGCGCCGGGCGTCAGGACGAGACGCCGCGCTCCATCGACCCGAAACTCGTCCCGGCCGAGGGGAGCGCGGCGAAAGACTTCGTGCCGAAGGGCTGGAAGCTTGAGACCGACGCGGGCGTGGTCAAAGGCGACCTCAACGGGGACGGCGCGCCGGACGCGGTGCTCCGTCTCGTCGAAGACGTGCCGGTCGAAGGCGCCGACGGGACTTACAACACGCGCTACCGCGCGCTCGTCATCCTGCTCGCCAAGCCGGGCGGCGGCTACGCGCGCGCGGCCGTCGCGCCGAAGCTCCTGGGGTGCTCGCTCTGCTACGGCGTGCTGGGCGACCCGGAGGGCGGCAACATCCAGGTCGAGATCAAGGGCGGCGTCCTCGACGTGGGCCAGCTCAGCGGCTCGCGCGAGGCGACCGACCTGACGCTCCGCTTCCGCCGGGACGCGGCGACGGGCCGCTTCCAGCTCATCGGCCAGGAGCGCAGCGACTACGACCGCGCCGCGGGCGGCGGCACCGGCACGAGCACCAACTACCTGACCGGCGTCCGCGTCACCAAGACCACGACCGTCCGCCGCGGCCGCGAGACCACCACCTCCATACGGACGCGCGTCCCCCGCACGCGCCTCTTCATCGAGGACGTGGATTACGAGAAGCTGTTCTGAAACGGTCGGCAGATGGCAGTTGGCGGTAGGCAGTCGCTCCGCGCTTCGGACGTCGAAAGGTTAACTCAGAATTCCCGGCAGCGGGGTTCCGGACTGCCTACCGCCATCTGCCTACCGCCAACTGCCTGTGATATATTCTGAAACCGGCGCCCGCCCCGGCGTCGTACAGCGTTGGCGGATAGCCCGCGGAAAGAGAGCAGAAGTTGGGAACCCTTTCCGCGCCCTCCCCGGTTCCAAAAGGCACGCGGATAATAGTCTTTCGATGGACAGACGACGTATCCTCATCGTGGAAGGCAACGCCGAGTTGCGCACCGTCCTGGCGGACGCGCTCGCGGGTCTCGGCCACGACGTAGTGACGGCCGCCGACCGCGCCGAGGCCGTCGCCCGCGAAGACCTCGAAGACTTCGACCTCATCATCTCCGACCTCGCCGAGTACTCCGACTCCGGCGTCCAGCTCGTCTCCGAACTCAAGCGCAAGCGCCTCTTCGTCCCCGTCGTCGTCTCGTCCGAGGAGACGCAGCACGCCGGCATCGTCAAGGCCTTCAAGCTCGGCGCCGCCAACTTCCTGCGCAAGCCCTACGACACGGAGGAGCTGGCGCAGATCGTCGAGAAGACGCTCGGCTACAAGCTGCGCTTCGTCGAAGACCTGAAGGTGCTGCCCTACGTCCGCGAGCATATCGAGTTCGAGCTGCCGAGCGACATCACCCTGATGAACGGCGTGCTCCACTACCTGGTCGAGCGCGTCGCGGCGCTCGGCGTGATTAAGCCCGACCGCTCGAACCTCCTCATCGCCCTGGACGAGGCCTTCGTCAACGCCGTCAAGCACGGCAACAAGCACGACCACAACAAGCTCGTCCGCATCGCCGCCGACCTCTCGGCCAAGGAGGCGCGCTTCACCATCGAGGACGAGGGCGAGGGCTTCAACGTCGGCGACATCCCCGACCCGCGCGACCCCGAGAACCTCTTCAAGACTTCGGGGCGCGGCGTGCTCCTCATCTACAACATCATGGACGAGGTCGCCTACAACGAGCGCGGCAACCGCCTGACGATGGTCAAGCGCCCAGACCCCTCGCTCGAACACGACCTCATCGAGACGCTGGCGCCGGACGAGAAGGCGGCCGAGAAGAGTTGAAGCAGACGCCCGCCCGCCGAACGCCTAAACGACTTGTCACGCAAGCTCAGCCCTTTCATCTTCTTCGTCGCGGCCTACGCCGCGCTCCTTCTGCTCCACCTGACGCTGCTGGACTTGCCCTACTACTGGGACGAGGCCGGCTACTTCATCCCGGCCGCGCGCGACATCTACGCCGACGGCTCCTTCATCCCGCACTCGACGCTCTCGAACGCGCACCCGCCGCTCGTGATGACGTGGATCGCGGTCGCGTGGAAGCTGCTCGGCTTTCACATCTGGGCCGCGCGCGCGGCGATGGCGGGCGTGGCGGCGCTCGCGCTCACGGGCGTCTACGCGCTCGGCCGCCGGGTCGCGAACGGGCGCGTCGGGATTGCGACGGCCGTCTGCACCGCGCTCTACCCCGTCTTCTTCGCGCAGAGCACGCTCGCGCACCTCGACATGATGGTCGCGGCGCTCACCGTGTGGGCGCTCGTCTTCTACCTCCCGCCGCGTGTTGATGAAGACCTCTTGATTAAAGGTGCCGGGCCGCGCCGCGCGGCCTGCGTTCTGCTCCTCGCGCTGGCGGCCCTGGCGAAGGAGACGGCCGTACTCGTGCCCGTCGTGCTCTGCGGCTGGGAGTTGCTGTGTTGGTTGTTAAGTAAGAAGGAGAAGGTCGCGTCCCTCGTCTGTCTTGAGCGGAGGCCGGCGTGGTGGTCTTTGACTCTGCTGCTCGCGGGACTCCCGCTCGCGTTGTGGTTCGCGTACCACCGCGCGCGGACGGGCTACACTTTGGGGAACCCCGAATACTTCCGCTACAACGTCGAGTCCACGCTCAGCGTCGCGCGCATACTCGACACCGTCTGGCGGCGCTTCGGCCACGTCACCTTCCACATGAACCTCTGGGCGCTGACGCTCGCAGGGGTGGCCGCCATGTTCCTCAAGCCGCGGCGCGACGGCGACGCGGAGCGGCCTCGCATCAGTGTGCCCGTGCAGTTGCTCTTCCTCGCGCTCATCCTCGCGCACGTCGTCGCGCTCTCGGTCGTGGGCGGCGCGGTGCTGGCGCGCTACATGCTGCCCGTTCTGCCGCTCGTGATCATGATCTGGGTCTCGACGCTCCGGCGGCGCGTGCCCGCCTGGCCGCTCGCCGTCGCGCTCGTCTGCGCCGCGTTCGTCTACCGCTCGGAGGTCAACCCTTCGTACAGCTTCCCGTGGGAGGAGAACCTCGCCTACAGAGACTTCGTCCTCCTCCACCGCGACGCCGCAAGCTTCCTCGCGGAGAAGTACGCGGGCGCGCGCGTGCTCACCTCCTGGCCCGCCACGGACGAGCTGCGCAACCCATACTACGGCTATACGCCCCGCGCGCTGAACGTCGTGCCCGTCGAGAATTTTCTCCCGCCCGAGCTCGAACGCGCCGCCGCGCGCAAGTCCGAATACGACGTGGCCTTCCTCTACTCCTCCCACGGCGGCCCCGAACTCAAAGAGGCCGCGGCCTTGCTCGGCGGCCGCGTCGTCTTCCACGAAGAGCGCAAAGGCCAGTGGGTCGCCGTGGTAGAAATCAGTAGGCAGTAGGCAGACGGCAGTAGGCAGTTAAGGCAAAAAAGTGGGACGGTGTTGATTTCGGTCGGCGTGTTGGTAATCGCGCGCGACGTTATTGTCAGACCACATCCGCCTTCTGCATACTGCCTACTGCTTTTCGCCATGCCCTTCGAACTCTTTCTCGCGTTGAGGTACTTGCGCGCGCGGCGTGGGCGCCGCGTGGCGCGTTGGACTGCGTGCGCGGGGCTCGTCGGCATCGCGTGCGGGGTGGCGGCGCTCGTGGTGGCGACGGCGCTGGCGAACGGCTTTCGGGACGAGCTGCAAGAGAAGATTCTGCGGGGCACGGCGCACGTCACTTTAAGTCGCGAGGGCGGCGCAGGCGTGGAAGAGGCGCGCGCCGCCGCCGCGCGTGCGCGAAGCGTCGAGGGCGTCGCCGACGCGCAGGCCACGACCTACGAGGGCGCGCTGCTGGCCGGGAACGACGACGCGACTTACGCGCTGCTGCGCGGACTCGACGGCGGCTCGCCGCGTGCCCGCGAGGTGGTGCGCGAGACGTTGACGAGGGGCGCGCTCGAAGACCTTTTTAAAAACACGGGAGGAGACGAGGCGGTGCCGGTCGTGCTCGGCGAAGAGCTCGCGGCGCGCGCGGGGCTGACGAACGTCGGCGACGAGGGTTATGTCCTGACGGCCGCCGCGGCGGGCGGGCTGGCGCGCGGGTCGGAGGAGGCGAACGTCCTGCGCGTCCGCGTCGTCGGGCTCTTCAAGTCGGGCCTGTTCGAGTACGACTCGGCGTGGGCCTACGTGCCACTGGACTCGTTGGCGCGGGCGGGCGGCGCGCGCCCGCCCGCGTTCGTCGTCAGCGTCGAGGCGCGAGACCTCTACGCGAGCGGCGAGGTCGCGCGGCGTCTGCGCGCGGAGCTGGGGCCGACGTGGACGAGCGTGGACTGGCGCGAGGCGAACCGGCCGCTCTTCGAGGCGCTGGCGTTGGAGAGGCGGACGGTCGCGCTCATCATCATGCTCGTCACGGTCGTCGCCGCGCTCAACATCACGACGACGCTCGCGCTCCTCGTCGTCGAGCGCCGCGCGGACATCGCGGTGCTCTCCACGGTCGGCGCGCGCGCGCGTTCCGTCACGCTGCTCTTCGTCATCGAAGGCGCCCTCATCGGCGCGGCGGGTGCGCTCTCAGGTGTTGTGCTCGGTCTCGCGGCCTGCTGGGCCGCAGACCGCTTCCGGCTCGTGCGTCTGCCGCCCGACGTTTATTCCTTGAGCGCCGTGCCGCTCCACCCGCACGCCTCGGACGTGTTAGCGGCCGCGCTCGCGGCCTTCGCCGTCAGCCTCCTCGCGACGCTCTACCCGGCCTTGCAGGCCGCGCGCGTCCGCCCGGCCGAGGTGCTGCGGTATGAGTGATAATCTCAAATCTCGAATCTCAAATCTCAAATCTGAGATAGAAATCGAAGGCCTACACAAATCTTTCCGAGAGCCTGCGGGCGGCGTGTTGGAAGTCCTGCGCGGAATCTCTTTGAAGTTGAACGCGGGCGAGGCGGCGGCGGTCGTGGGCGCTTCGGGGGCCGGGAAGACGACGCTTTTGCACGTCGTCGGCGGGCTGGAGGCGGCGGACGGGGGGAGCGTGAAAGTCGCCGGGTTCGACGTGACGCGCTCGACGCCTTCGGAACTCGTGCGCTGGCGCGGGCGTGAGGTCGGGTTCGTCTTCCAGTTCCACCACCTGCTCGCAGACCTCTCGGCGGAGGAGAACGTCGCGCTGCCCCTGCTCGTCGCGCGCGCCGGCAGACGTGAAGCCTTAACCCGCTCGCGCGAGTTGTTAGAGAAGGTCGGACTCGGCGCTCGCCTCAAGCACGCGGCGGGCGAACTCTCCGGCGGCGAGCAGCAGCGCGTGGCCGTCGCGCGCGCGCTCGTCGCGCGGCCCCGCCTCGTCCTCGCCGACGAGCCGACCGGCAACCTCGACCCGCAGAGGGGCGCGGAGGTCGGCGCGCTCCTCCTCTCGCTCTGCCAGGAGGCGCGCGCCTGCGCCCTCGTCGCCACGCACAACGAAAACCTCGCAAGCCTCTGCGACCGTCGCCTCGTATTGCGAGAGGGGAGATTAGAAGGATCGGGCATGACAATAGATGCTTGACAGTGACGCCTGTCCTGGACTATTAGAGAAGCCGTGAGGCGAATAACCGCCCACACTACTTAAAAGCGGTCAGTGGATTCTGACACGCATGAAAGGAAAGAAGAATGTCTACGTTTACCTTCAAGGCGCTTACTGCGCGCCGCATCCCCGACCCCGTATTCCCCGGAAGCACACGTCACATTTTTTTATGCGCTGCCCAAGACATGCCCGCGGGGCTGCCTAAAGGCGCGAACCCGCGCGAGCAGAACATCGACCGGGGCATCTACCGTGACGTGATGAAGTCCCTTCTCAATGAGGACTGCACACCCAACACTTTCCACCTGAAGAATAAGGGGATAACAATCCTCGCTGAAGAAGTAACTAAGTCAGATGACGAGGAATCCCTCAAGGTGAGATTCGGCTCAGACGAGCAGGGCATCGTAGATGGAGCGCACACCTACGACATCCTTATTAAGGGGAAAGCCGACATTGCGGACTTGAATGCCGCAGGCGAGGCAATCCCTATTAGTCAATTTGTTAAGGTCGAAGTCCTTACCGGCTTGGATCGTAACTTGGTAACCGAGATCGCCGGCGGACTGAATACGGCGGTTCAGGTTCAGCGGATGAGCTTGGCCGACCTCGGGAACGAGTTCGACTGGATTAAGGAAGAGTTGAAGAGGGTAGACTTCCTTCAGTTCGTTGCGTTTAAGCAGAATGAGGTGAAGGAATTTGACGCGAGGGATGTCATACGGCTCCTCGACCTCTTCAACATTACCGAGTTCCCGAATGATGGGACGTCATACCCGATTCGTGCTTACACGACGAAGGAAGGCGTACTTAAGCACTACCTCACGGAGGGCGGAGGTCTGAAATACGCTGAGAATTACAAGCGGCTCCGCCCAATATTAAACGAGGTGCTCATCCTCCACGACACGATCAGCCGCTACGGTAAAGACCTCTACAATAAGGGGGGCGGCAAGAAGGGGGGACGGCTTAAGTTTGTGGAAGCCTCTAAGTCGAAGAAGAAATTTAAATTCCCCTTCATCGCTGAAGAACACGAGTCTCGTCTGAGCGGCGGAGCTCTGCTCCCGATGCTGGGAGCGTTTCGAGCAGCAGTTGAGGTTGACGCCAGCACTAACAACATCGTCTGGAAGGGGGGATTTGCCAACGTTCTACAACTGTGGGACGACACTGGCAAGAGCTTGATGGAGGCAACCCAAGAGACGAGCGAAGAGTTGGGTCGAAACCCGAATGCCATTGGCAAGAGCAAGAAGCATTGGGCGTTTCTACACAACATACTCTACCGCCGTTTGAGCTAGGATAAATCTGTGCAGGGGAACCCCTCCGCCGATGGGGAGGGGTTCCCCTGCACACCACCCCACACCTCGTCGGACGCGCTAACCAGACACGTCTCAACCCTCCGACTTTAAATCTGACACCGGCGCCGCTTTCAGTTATAATGCGGCGCGGGTGCCCTGCGGCGGTTCTCCCGATGTTTTCAGTCAAGCCGAACCCTGTTGGAACGTCCCTTACTGCCGGTCGGAAACAGCCTTTTATGTTTGAGCGATACACGGAGAAGGCGCGGAGAGTCATCTTTTTCGCGCGGTACGAAGCCTCCCAGTTTGGCGCCCCGGCCATCGAGCCCGAGCACCTCCTGCTGGGCCTCATGCGCGAGGACAAGACCTTGACGGCGCGCTTCCTCGCGCGCGCGCAGACCTCCCTCGAAGCCATCCGCAAGGAGATCGAGGGGCGCGCCCCCTTGCGTGAGAAGATTTCCACCTCGGTCGAGCTGCCCCTCGCCCCCGAGACCAAGCGCGTGCTCGCCTTCGCGCACGAGGAGAGCGACCGCCTGCAACACAGGCACATCGGGACGGAGCACCTGCTGCTCGGCCTGCTGCGCGAGGAGCGTTCGATGGCCGCCGAGATTCTCTACGAGCGCGGCCTGCGCCTGAACGCCGTGCGCGAAGAGGTCTCGCGCCAGTCGGGCAACGACCCGCGCGCGGCGCAGAAGAAGGAGACGCCGCACCTCGCCGAGTTCTCGCGCGACCTGACCGAGGACGCCGCCAACGACAAGCTCGACCCGCTCGTCGGCCGCGAGGGCGAGATCGAGCGCGTCGTCCAAATCCTCTGCCGCCGCACGAAGAACAACCCCGTGCTCATCGGCGAGCCCGGGGTGGGGAAGACCGCCATCGTCGAAGGCCTCGCGCAGCGCATCGTCCGCGGCGACGTGCCCTCGTTTTTAGAGAACAAGCGCATCCTTTCGCTCGACCTCTCGCTCATCGTCGCGGGCACGAAGTACCGCGGGCAGTTCGAGGAGCGCCTGAAGCAGATCATGCGCGAGCTGGTCGAGAACCCGCAGTACGTCGTCTTCATCGACGAGCTGCACACGCTCGTCGGGGCGGGAAGCGCGGAAGGCTCGCTCGACGCGGCGAACATCCTGAAGCCGGCCCTCTCGCGCGGCGAGATTCAGTGCATCGGCGCGACGACGCCCGCCGAGTTCCGCAAGTCGATTGAGAAAGACCGTTCGCTCGAACGGCGCTTCCAGGCCGTGAAGGTGCCGCCGCCGTCCGAAGAGGAGGCCGTCTCGATCCTCGACGGCGTGCGCGAGCGCTACGAGGCTTTCCACCAGGTGCGCTACACGGACGACGCCATCGAGGCGGCCGTCTACCAGTCGAACCGATACATCCCCGACCGCTTCCTGCCGGACAAGGCCATCGACGTGATCGACGAGGCCGGCGCGCGCGTCAAGCTGCGCGAGCGCCGCCACGCCGCGCCGCGCGAGAGCTACTACGACGAACGCGACCGCACCGCCGCGGGCGGCTTCTACCGCCCGGCGCTCAACTCCTCGCCGCTCGTCGAGGAGGAAGACCTCATCATGGTCGAGGTCACGAAGGACGACATCGAGGACGTCATCGCGCGCTGGACGGGCATCCCCATCACTTCCCTGAAGGAGGAGGAGACGCAGAAGCTCCTCCGCATCGAGGACGAACTCAGGAACCGCGTCATCGCGCAGCGGCCGGCCATCTCGGCGCTGGCGCGCTCCATCCGCCGCTCGCGCGCCGGACTCAAGAACCCGCACCGCCCCGTCGGCTCCTTCCTCTTCTTAGGCCCGACGGGCGTCGGCAAGACGGAGGTCGCGCGCAGCCTAGCGGAATTCCTCTTCGGCTCCGAGCGCTCGATGATCCGCTTCGACATGTCGGAGTGCATGGAGAAGCACTCGGTCTCGAAGCTCATCGGGAGCCCCCCGGGCTACGTCGGCCACGAGGAGGGCGGGCAGTTGACGGAGAGGATTAAACGTTCGCCTTACTCGGTGCTCCTCTTCGACGAAATTGAGAAGGCGCACCCGGACATCTTCAACGTGCTGCTGCAGGTCTTCGAGGACGGCATCCTCACGGACGCTCTGGGCAACACGGTCGATTTCAAGAACGCCATCATCATCATGACCTCCAACATCGGGGCGCGCTTCATCCAGAAGAAGGGCGCGATGGGCTTCCAGGCCTCCCCGGACGCCTCGCGCGAGAAGATGGAGGAGATGGTGATGAACGCCGTGCGCCACACCTTCAACCCCGAGTTCATCAACCGCCTCGACGAGATCATCATCTTCGACCAGCTCGCCGACGACGAGCTTTTGGAGATCGTCGGCCTCCAGGTCGAGCAGTTGAACAAGACGCTCGCGCGCCGCGGCCTCGAAGTCCGCCTCACGGAAGAGGCCAAGCGCTGGATCGTCGAGAAGACCTGCGGCGACCGCTCCTACGGGGCACGCCCCTTGAGGCGCGCGCTCCAGAAGTACGTCGAAGACCCGCTCTCCGAGGCGCTCATCCAGGGGAGTCTGGGCGAGGCGTCGGTCATCGAGGTCTACGCCGAAGGCAACGAACTCTCGCACCGCCCGGCGGCCGTCGAGGAGCCGGGCGACGCGCTGCTGATTCACTGAAAACAGTAGGCAGTAGGCAGTTCGGGCGGGTAACCGAAAGTAATTTCACCACAGAGACACGGAGGCACAGCTCGTTGAGTAATTCTCACCAAGCTGTGCCTCCGTGTCTCTGTGGTGAACTACCTCTCGGCCACGCGCCCCTCCGGGCAAAAACAGGCCATTCGCCTATCCGAACTGCCTGCTGCCATCTGCCTGCCGTCTACTTCCCCGGTTGGATATTGGCCCCCTAGTCATTTATAATGCGCGACTTTGCGGGAGTCGTGCGGCTGGCAACGGTTGGGCGCGCGGGGCGAATCCAAGTTTCGCCTGTTCTAAACCTTGACGCCTGAGCCGGGGACGCGCGCTTCTGTGCCGTTCCGGGCGGAAAATCTCTGAAAAAGTTTTCCCTTTTTAAAGTCTCCCGAATTCATTCGACCGCAATTCAAGAGGCTAAAAGCTAAGTTTATGCGAATTCGCGCGCCCTGGACTCAACCCGTGGCGGCCTTCGTGGCCTGCCTCATGCTCCTCAACACGGCGCTGCCCACTGCGAGCGCCCGCGCGCAGGAGCCGGCGCCCGCCGCGGCGCCGACGCAGCAGCGCGTCCTCGTCGAGGAGGTGCAGATCGAGGGCAACCGCCGCCTGCGTGACGAGGACATCCTCTACCACATCCAGACCCGGCCCGGCGACACCTACAACGAGGCGCAGATTCAGCGCGACTACCAGGCGCTCCTGAACCTCCCCTTCTTCGACAAGACCAAGGTGCGCGTCTCGACCACGGACGGGCCGCGCGGCGGCAAGATCGTCATCTTCGAAGTGGTCGAGCTGCCCGTCATCCGCGAGCTGACCTTCAAGGGGCTCAAGAGCATCGGCGAGGCCGACGTCCTGAAGGAGTTCCGTGAGCAGCGCGTCGGCATCGCCCGCGAGCAGACCTTCGACCCCGTCAAGGTCAACAACGCCAAGCGCGTCATCAAGGAGCTGCTCGCGCAGCACGGCCACCCGAACGCCACCGTCGAGGCCGTCACCGAGGAGGTCTCCGCCACCTCGACCGCGCTCACCTTCAACGTCGACGAGGGCGACCGCGTCCGCGTCGTGGAGATTCAGTTCGAGGGCAACCAGCACTTCTCCGACGGCGAGCTGCGCGGCGCGATGAAGCTGGTCAAGGAGGCGGGCCTCCTCACGCGCTTCCGCGGCCAGGACATCCTGCACCTCGAGAAGCTCGACTACGACCTGCGCAAGAACGTCGTCGACTACATGCGCTCGAAGGGCTACCTCGAAGCGCGCACCGGCGAGCCGCGGGTCGAGGGCCTCGGGCCCCGTAGGACAGGCTTCCCCGTCCTGCCGCTCCCGATCATCTCGTCCACCGACGAGGGCCTGCGCGTCACCATCCCCGTCACCGAGGGCAAGCTCTACCGCCTCGGCGAGATCAAGATCGAGGGCAACTCGATCTACTCCGAGGAGCTGATCCGGCAGGTCATCGGGCTCAAGCCGGGCGAGATCGCCAACGGCCAGCGCATCAGCAAGGCCGTCTACGAGGACTTGAAGAACCTCTACGGCCGCTCGGGCTTCATCCAGTACGAGCCCGACATCACGCCCGAGTTCAAGCCCAACCCGCAGAACCCGAACGAGGGCCTCGCCGACTTCACCATCACCATCAACGAGGGCAAGCAGTTCACGCTGCGCCGCCTGGAGTTCATCGGCAACACCTACACGCGCGACAACGTGCTGCGCCGCGAGGTGGCGGTCAACGAGGGCGACATCTTCGACCGGCAGCTCTGGGAGTTCTCCGTCCTCAAGCTGAACCAGCTCGGCTTCTTCGACCCCATCGACAAGGACAAGGACGCGGAGCTGAGGCCCGACGAGGAGAAGGGCGAGGTCGACATCAACCTGCGCGTCTCGGAGCGCGGCCGCAACCAGATCGCCTTCAACGGCGGCGTCTCCGGCATCGGCGGCTCCTTCTTCGGCCTCGACTACTCGACGAACAACCTGCTCGGCCGCGGCGAGTCGCTCTCGTTCCAGTTCGCCTTCGGCAACCGGCAGAAGTCGATCCTCTTCTCGTTCACCGAGCCGTACGTCAAAGACCGGCCCATCTCGGTCGGCTTCTCGCTCTACACGCAGTCGCAGAAGTTCTTCGGCGAGGGGACGATCCTCTCGCAGAACCAGAGCGCGCTCAACGGCGCCTTCGGCGACGTGACGAGCTTCCTGACGACGGACGAGCAGAACCTCTTCACGCAGAACACGACCGGCGGGAGCATCTACGCGACCTCGCCGCTCTCCGAGTTCTGGCGCCCGCGCTCGCGCCGCTTCGTGCAGGTCGCGCGCGCCGCGCGCATCGGCCTCTCGTACGCCTACTCGCGCTCCTCCATCGACGAGCCGCCGATCAACCAGCAGAACAACCCGAACACCCTCATCCCGGTCATCTTCGCGCAGCCCGACATCACGACGAGCCGCATCACGCCGTCGTTCGTCTACGACACGCGCAACGGCACCATCGACCCGACGCAGGGGACGCAGGTCGCGCTCTCGGTCGGCGTGGCGGGGCTGCTCGGCGACGTGCGCACCTTCCAGCCGACGCTCTCCTACATCAGCTTCCGGCCGGTGCGCCGCAAGCGCTCGCAGCACCCGGAGGTCTTCGGCTTCCGCATCGTCGCCGGCCACGTCCGCAGCTTCGGCCTCTCGAACAAGATCGGGCAGGCGCAGGAGAGCTCGCTCTCGTTCATCGGCGGCGTGCCCGTCTACGAGCGATTCTTCCTCGGCGACGAGTTCACCATCCGCGGCTACAACGTCCGGTCGATTGCGCCCATCACCCCGCTCGACGTGTACCTCACGTCGCGCAACGTCCAGGTCTCGGCCACGGGCACGGGCGCCGTCGTCCCCGTCGAGGGGCTCCCCGAGACGCTGCGCCAGCAGCTCGTCGCGCTCGGCACGTTCACCGGCCCGACGGGGTCGAACTCGGTTCTCATCTCGCGCGACTTCCGCTTCACCGGCGGCGACACGCAGCTCCTGGGCAACTTCGAGTATCGCGTCCCTATCTTCGGCCCCGTGGCGCTGGCGGCCTTCGCCGACATCGGCTCGGCCTTCAACCTCACGACGGGCAAGGATCAGACCTTCTCCAGCCAGTTCCTGGCCGACCAGCCTTTCATCTGCGACTCGGGCGGCCTGAACTTCTTCGTCGCGCGGCGCAACCCGCAGTTGGCGCTGACCCCGACGGGCGACTTCCGCTGCGGCTCGTTCCTGACGCAGCAGCAGGCGCTGCTCACGCAGGGCGACCGGCTGGTGACGAAGGAGGAGTTGGCCGCGCTCCAGCGCGTCGGCCCGCTCAATCCCATCACGGCCCTGCCCTTCGGCGTGCAGCCCCTCTGGCTGCGCGGCGACGCGCAGACCAACGCGGTGGCGCGCCTCTCGCAGAGCCTTTTTTCGAAAATCGGCGACTACCGATCAAGCCTGGGGCTGGAATTGCGCATCCAAATGCCTGTGATTAACGTGCCGTTCCGCTTCATCTACGCCATCAACCCGAACGCGCAGGACACGCTCGTCCAGGAGAAGAAGAGGGTCTTCCGGTTCAGCATCGGGCGCACCTTCTAATCGGTTAAGGACAAGGACAGGAAACGACGGGGGCGGCGCGCCCCCGAAGGTAGTAGCACCCGCGGCCGCGCCCGTAAGTTCGCCCGCAACACTTTAAGGAGTAGTACAGGAAAGATCATGAAAGCGATTCGTAAAACCTTCTTCGCCGCCGCCCTCGCGGCCACGGCCGCGCTGACGGCCTCCGCCCAGACCCGCCCGGCCGCCACGACCCCGGCCCCGCAGCCGCGCCCGGCCGCCCCCACGGCGGCCCAGACGGCCGCCGCCATCGCCGAGGGCAAGTTCGCCATCATCGACACCGAAGCCTTCGGCGACCAGAAGGAGGGCATCCAGCGCCTCGTCGCCGCCTTCCAGACCGTCGAGCGCGAGTTCAAGCCGCGCCGCGACGAGCTGCAGGGCCTCCGGAACCGCTACGACGGGCTGGTCAAGGAGATCAACGACACCAAGGCCGTCGCCGACCAGAAGGCGCTCCAGGCCAAGGCCGACCAGGCCGAGCAGTTGAAGACCGAGATCGAGCGCAAGCAGCAGGACGGCCAGAAGGCGCTCGACAAGCGCGTCCAGGATTTGACCGGCCCGGTCTACCAGGACATCGGCAACGCCCTCCAGGCCTACGCCAAGGCGCGCGGCCTCTCGGTCGTCTTCGACGTGAGCAAGATGCAGGGCGTCGTGATGGTCGTCGACGGCGGCATCGACATCACCTCGGCCTTCATCGCCGACTACAACGCGCGCAACCCGGCCTCGACGGCCGCGGCCGCGCCCGCCACGGGCGGCCGCCCGTAAGAGCCGCAGGCCCTGGGGAGGGTGCTGGGTGCTGGGTGTCAGGTGTTGGGGAAGAAGAGGGTTCTACCCAACACCTGACACACAGCACCCAGCACCCTTCTTGTCACGGTTCACGGTTTACGGTTAACGTTGTCCACATGGAAACCGTTCTCGACACCCGCGCCATCCAGGAGATTCTGCCGCACCGCTACCCGTTCCTGCTCGTTGACCGCATCGTCGAGCTGACGCCGGGGGTGCGCATCGTCGGCGTCAAGCAGGTGACGATCAACGAGCACTTCTTCCAGGGGCACTTCCCCGGCGCGCCCGTCATGCCCGGCGTCCTCATCCTGGAGGCGATGGCGCAGGTCGGCGCGGTCTACGCGCTCCAACAGCTCGAAGGGCGTGAGGACAAGCTCGTCCTCTTCAGCGGCATCGACAACGGCCGCTTCCGCCGCCCCGTCGTCCCCGGCGACACCCTGCGCATCACGGTCACGCCCGTCCGCGTCGGCAACCGCGTCCAGAAGATGCACGGCGAGGCCCACGTCGAAGGCCAGCTCGCCGCCGAGGCCGACATCATGAGCGTCGTCGCCCCGAGGTGAAGTAGGTGCTGGGTGCTGGGTTCTAGGTGCTGGGTAAAGACCGGAAGCTTTTACCCAGCACCTAGAACCCAGCACCCAGCACCCTTTCTTATGTCAGTCTTCGTCCACCACACAGCAGTCGTCAGCCCGCGCGCCGAAGTCGGCGAGGGCGCGCACGTCGGGCCGTACTGCACGGTCGGCGACGAGGTGCGCCTGGGCGCGCGCGTGCGCCTCGAATCGCACGTCGTCGTGGACGGCCGCACCGAGATCGGCGAGGAGACGCACGTCTTCCCCTTCGCCTCCCTGGGCCTGGAGCCGCAGGACTTGAAGTACCGCGGCGAGCCGGCCGAGACGCGCGTGGGCAAGCGCTGCCGGCTCCGCGAGTTCGTCACCGTCCACCGCGGCACGGAGGGCGGCGGGATGCTGACCTCCATCGGCGACGACTGCCTCGTCATGGCGCAGGCGCACGTCGCCCACGACTGCCTCATCGGGAACAAGGTCATCATGGCGAATGCCGCGACGCTCGCCGGCCACGTCGAGGTCGAGGACGGCGCGAACGTCGGGGCCTACTCGGGCGTCCACCAGTTCTGCCGCGTCGGGCGCGAGGCGTACGTCGGCGGCTACTCGGTCGTCGTTAAGGACGCGCTCCCCTTCGCGCTCACGGTCGGCAACCACGCGAAGTGCTACGGCCTGAACACGGTCGGCATGAAGCGCCGCGGCTACCCGCAGGAGACCATCGAGGCGCTCCACCACGCCTTCCGCCTCCTCCTCGCCTCGAAGCTCAACACCACGCAGGCGCTCGCGCGCATCCGCGAAGAGACGCACGACTCTGCGGAAGTCGAAGAACTCCTCCGCTTCATCGAGACCTCAAAGCGCGGGGTCGTCAAGTAGTAAATGGTGAATGGTAAACGGTGAATTGATAAGGGCGGCCGGCTCTTCACCATTTACCATTCACCATTTACCATTCACCAACGTATGCGATTCGGTCTGATAGCTGGCAACGGCAGGTTCCCCTTCCTCGTCCTGGAGGGGGCGCGGCGCGCGGGCGCGGAGGTGGCGGTCGCGGCCATCAGGGAGGAGACCGACCCGGAGATCGAGCGCGCGGCGGAGCGCGTGACGTGGGTCGGCATCGGGCAGCTGGGCCGCATGATCCGCTTCTTCAAACGCGAGGGCGTGGAGAAGGCGATCATGGCGGGCCAGGTCAAGCACGTCCAAATCTTCAGCGGCGCGCTCCCCGACGTGCGGATGTTGAAGATGCTGCTCTCGCTCCCGCGCCGCAACACCGACGCGCTGATCGGCGGCGTCGCGGCCGAGCTCGCGCGCGAAGGCATCGAACTCATCGACTCGACCTACTTCATCAAAGACCAGCTCCCGGCCGAAGGCGTGCTCTCGAAACGTTCGCCCTCGGCCGCCGAGCGCGCGGACATCGAGTACGGCCTTGAGGTCGCGCGCGAGATCGCGCGGCTCGACCTGGGCCAGACCATCGTCGTGCGCGCGCGCGCCTGCGTCGCCGTCGAGGCGATGGAGGGCACGGACGAGACCGTCCGCCGCGCGGGCCGCCTCGCCAAGGGTCGCCTCACCGTCGTCAAGGTCGCGAAGCCGAACCAGGACATGCGCTTCGACGTGCCCGTCGTCGGCCTGCCCACCGTCGAGACGATGGTCGAGGCCGGCGCCACCTGCCTCTGCCTCACCGCCGGCAAGACCTTGATGTTCGACCGCGAAGAGATGCTCCGCCTCGCCGACCGCCACCGCATCGCGGTCGTCGCCGTTTAAGGAAGGTGCTGGGTGCTGGGTGCTAGGTGCTGGTTAAGGATTGTCTTTTAACCAGCACCTAGCACCCAGCACCCAGCACCTTTTTCTGTGGCGGTTTGGACGGCGCGGCAGGAACGCCACAGTGTGGGCGGGGCGCGGGGCCGGAAAGGCCGGGGTTTTGTCGCGCGCGAGTTGGCACGTCCGTTGCGACTGCGGAGGCGAACGATGAGCGGGGCACAGTCGCCCCGGCCAGAGAGCAGCAACCAAGGTTCGACGCAGCACATTTAAAGGAGAGATTGGACGACCATGAAGAAGCTCGTAAGCGCAACCGCACTCGCCCTGACGCTCGCCCTCGGCGCGAGCTCCGTCCTCGCCCGGCAGAACACGAACACCTCGCCGGGCGGCGGGGGGATGACCTCCTCGAAGAAGCACCGCAAGCACCGCCGCCACCACCGGCGCCACCACAAGGCCGCGGCCGCGAACGCGAACGCGAACAGGTAAACCCACAGCGGCGTGGCCCGCGCCGTCAGTCGAGCCAGGTTGGGTTAAAGATCCGCACGTTCGCCGCGTTACAAAGGGATGCGAAGCCGCCCCCGACGGCGGTCCCCCGCATCCCTTTTAATTTTTTTGAGATATGAAAGGGGCTGTGCGAGAAGTGACTACGGGCGGGCCGCGGCTGTTGACGGCGGGGCGCGTGCTGCTCGGCGCC
>JAFAZX010000091.1 GCA_019239425.1 Acidobacteriota bacterium | reverse complement strand
GGGGACGGGGTCGTAGTGGGAGAACTCCATGTGGAAGGAGCCGCGGGCGGCGGTGATGGAGTTGAGCTTCGACTGGTAGTCGAGCATCTCCGACATCGGCGCCTGCGCCTTGACGACCTGGTTCTTGCCGCGCATCTCCATGCCCTGCACGCGTCCCCGCCGCGAGTTCAGGTCGCCCATGATGTCGCCCGAGCACTCGGCCGGCGCGACCACCTCGACGTTCATGATCGGCTCCAGGATGGTCGGCTTCACCTTCTCGACCGCGTTGCGGAAGGCCTTGCGCCCCGCCGCGCGGAAACTATGCTCGTCCGAGTCGACCGTGTGGTACGAGCCGTCGATGAGCGTCACCTTGAAGTCGACCAGCGGGTAGCCGGCGATGGCGCCGCTCGAAGCCGCCTCGACGATGCCCTTCTCAATCGCCGGGCGGAACTGCTGCGGGACGGAGCCGCCGAAGATCTTGTCCTCGAAGATGAAGCCCTCGCCGCGCGGGAGCGGCTCGAAGACGACCTTGCAGTCGCCGAACTGCCCGCGCCCCCCGGTCTGCTTCTTGTGCCGGCCCTGCACCTCCGCGCGCGCCGTGATGGTCTCCTTGTACGGAACCTTCGGCGGGTGGAGCGCGACCTCCACGTGGTAGCGGTTCTTCAGCTTCTCGACGACGGTCTCGATGTGTAACTGGCCCGAGCCGGAGAGGATGAACTCCTTCGTCTGCGCGTCGCGCGAGAAGTGGAGCGAGGGGTCTTCTTCGAGAATCTTGTGGAGCGCAGCCGAAATCTTCTCCTCGTCCTGCCGCGACTTCGGCTCGATGGCGAAGGAGATGGCGGCCTCCGGGTACTCAATCGGGTCGTAGACGACGGACGCGGCCTTGTCGGAGAGGGTGTCGCCGGTCTGCGTCTCCTTGAGCTTGACGACGGCGATGATGTCGCCCGCGCTGGCCTCGTCGATCTTGTCGAGCTGCTTGCCCTGCATCGAGTGCAGCGCGCCGAGGCGCTCGGCCGCGCCGCGCGTCGTGTTCTGGACGGTGGCGTCGGCCTTGACCCGGCCCGAGATGATCTTCATCACGTTGATGCGGCCGGCGAAGGGGTCTGCGATGGTGCGGAAGACGTAGGCCGAGAAAGGCTCCTCGGCGTGGTAGCCGCGCGTGACCTCGGCCGCGCCCTCGTCGAGGCTCGCCTTGCCCTTCTCGTTCTCGTGCGCGTCGGGCGCGGGCGCGTAATCTAGGATGCCGTCGAGGAGCTGTTGCAAACCGACCAGCGTCAAAGAAGAGACGGCGAAGACCGGGCAGAGGCGCGAGCCGGCGATGGCCTTCGAGATGTTCGGGATGATATCCGACTCTTCGAGCGTCCCCGTCTCCATCCACTTCTCCATCAAAGAGTCGTCCGACTCGGCGATGACCTCGATCAGGCGCTCGCGCTCGCGCTCGACCACGTCGCGCCCCTGCTCGGGGATGGGAATCTCCTTGGCCTTGCCCGACGCGTCGTACTCGTAAGCCTTCTGGTGGACGACGTCCACGACGCCCTTGAAGTTCGCCTCCTGCCCGATGGGGAGGGTGAAGGGGACGATGGCGCGGCTGAAGGTGTGGCGGGCCGAGTCCAGGGCCGCGCCGAAGTCCGCGCGCTCCTTGTCGAGCTTGGTGATGACCATCATGCGCGGCGTGATGAACTCGTTGGCGTAGGCCCAGGTCTTTTCGGTGCCGACCTCGACGCCGGAGACCGCGTCCACCACGACGAGCGCGCAGTCGGCGACGCGCAGCGCCGGCCGCGCGTGCGGGACGAAGGCGGAGAAGCCGGGCGTGTCGATGAGGTTGACCTTGTGCTCGCGCCACTCGCAGTGCGCGAGCTGGCTGTTGAGCGTGATCTTGCGCGCGATGGAGTCTTCGTCGTAGTCGGTCGTGGTCGAGCCCTCGTCCACCTTGCCCCAGCGGGGCGTGGCGCCGGCGAGGTGGAGGAGGGAGCTGACGAGCTGCGTCTTGCCCGCGTGGCCGTGGCCGATGACGGCCAGGTTGCGAATCTGGTTGGTCGGATAGGCTTTCATGGCTTCAGGTCGGACATCCTTTCGACAGGTCGGCGCGCGCGGGGTCTCGGCGGAGTAGATAGGCCCCGCGCCGCGTCGGTTTTTGACAATTGCTGTGCGGGATAGAACTGCAAAGGTCGAGAAGTTAATTTAAGCGACCCGCGGCCGGTTGGCAAGCGGGGCAGGCGAGGGTTAAAGCGGTTCGGGCGGGCGGAGAAAGTCAAATTAACCACAGAGACACAGAGGCACAGCTGGTTGAGTTATTGGCCCCAAGCTGTGCCTCTGTGTCTCTGTGGTGAACTGTCTTTTACTACTTCCCGAAGCGGCGGCGGTATTCGATGGACGAGATGAAGGCTTTGACCATCTCGGCCTCGACGTAGTTGCCCTTGAAGTCGTCGAGCTTCTTGAGCCAGAAGTTGTAGCCGTCGAAGTTCAAAGCCTGCTCCGGCGCGTCGTCCGGGTTCCTCCTCAGGTAGCCGAAATACTCCATCAGCACGAAGGCGCGGTTCAGCTCGCGGCGGGCGAGCTCCGCGTTCTCGGCCACGGAGCGCAGCGCGGCGGCGCGGCCCTGCGTGTTGTTGTTGGCGGAGAGCTGCGCGACGAGCGCGTCACGCTCCGCGACGGTGAGCGGCGAGCCGGCGTTGGCGTTCAGCGCGTTGACGAAATCCGCCGGGCTCAACGAGGCCGGGTAGCGCGCGGCGAACTCCGGCCGCTGCACGAAGCCGTTGAAGAAGGCGGCCTTGTTCGCTTCGAGCTGCTGCTCCCAGCCCGCGCGGCCGACGACGACGTTGCGCCCGAGGTGCTGCGCGTCACTCAACAGACCTTCGAAAGTGACGGGGACGGGTCGGCCCGCCAAATCTCCGAACGAGGCCTTCGCCGCGCGGTAGGCGAGGAAGCCCGTCTGCTGGGACTCGATGGAGAGGAAGAACGCGGCCGAGACGTTGACGCGCTTCACCTCTCTACACTGCTGGTCGGCCCCGCACTGCTCGATCTCGTTCGTCCAGAAGGCGAGGCCCGAGGCGTCGGGCTCGCGGTTGAGGAAGTCCGCATAGTGCTGCGCGACGAAGAACTGCGAAGCGTCCGCGGCGTTGGCCGTCGGCGAAGTGACGAAGACGGCCGAGCGGTTCCACGTCGGCTTGACGAAGGTCGCGCTCGCGGGCGCGAAGCTCACCCCCGCGCCGAGTGGCGTGACGGTGTGCGTCCCCTCGGTCGAGACGAAGTTGAAGGCGTAGCGGCCCGCCGCGTCGGTCACGGCCGTCGCCGTCTGCGACCCCGTGAGCGAGACGGCCACGCCCGCCAGCCCCGCGCCGTCGGCGCCCACCACGCGCCCCGCGATCTGCACGGACGTGCGCGGCTCGTCGTTGTCGAGCACGGCGTCGCCGTCCCGGTCGAGCGCGAAGCGGCGCCCCTCGCCGACGGGCACGCCCGTGAACGTCAGCTCCGCGCCGGGGCCGACCGCGTCGAGCAACTGCTGCAAGGTGACGCGCGCCTCCGCAGCGCTGTCGGGCTGGAAGAGGCCGCCGCCCACTTCGAGGAAGCCGCGCGCCTCGCCGCCGTAGAGTCCGCGCACGACGAGGTCGCAGCTCGGCGGGTTGGGGAAGCTCGAACCGAAGGTGGGCGGGATGACCTGCGCCTGCTGCACGAGCAGGTTGATGCGCGCGAGCACCTCGGGCGCGTTCCGGTTGGACGCGTTGGCCGTCACCTGCAGGCCGACCGAGGGCGCGATGGTCGAGTCGAAGGACATGAGGAACGCCTCGATGTCGCGCCGCTCGTCGTCGTTGCGGAAGCCGACGAACTCGGGCTGCTTGAGGAAGTTGACGACCGAGTCGAACGCGCCGTCGTGCATGAAGCCGAAGCCCGCGAGCTGCTCGGCGCGCGGCTCGCCCGCCGCGGGCTTGCGCATGCCGGCCTTCTGGTACGCGCCGCGCAGCTGCGGCACCTTGAACGACTGCGGCTCGTGGAAGAGCGAGCCGTCGAAGAGAATCTTGGCCGAGCCGATGAAGAACGCGTTCGGGGTCGTCGGGTGTTGCAGGTGGCAGGCCTCGCAGCGCGAGGCGTTGCCGAGGAAGATGTTCTGGAACGGCGTGCTCGGGTCGAAGTTCGAGTTGAGACTGCGGTAGCGCTTCTCGCCCGTGTCCGCGTTCGGCCCCGAGGCGGGACTCGGGAACGTGCGGTCGTAGTTCTCGTTCGGGTTGGGCGGGTAGGAGAGCGTGTTGACGAAGGCGACGAAGGAGGCCAGCTCCGCGTCGGTCAGCAGCCGCTTGCTCCCGAGCAGTTCGGGGAAGGCGCGGTTGAACTCTGAGACGTTGCGCCGGTCGGCGCGCCAGTGGAGCGGGCCGGCGTTGAAGAGGCCGCGCAGGCTCTGCGTCATCATCGGCCCCTTCATCGGGTGGTGCGTGAAGCCGTTGAGGCCGAGCAGCGCGCCCGTCGGGTCGCCCAAGTCCCAGGCGAGGCCGTCGCGGTGCCCGTTCGGGTGGCAGCTCGCGCACGAGACGGTGCCGTGCGCCGAGAAGTTGACCGCGTCGTAGAGGAAGCGGCGGCCTTCGCGCACGGCCTGCGACTCCGGGTTGAAGCCGACGGGCACGACGGAGACCTGCGTCTTCGCAGAGGTGTTGACGGCGCTCAAGGTCTCGTCGTTGCGGTTGAGGACGTAGAGCGTCTGCCGCGCCTCGTCGAGCGCGAGTCCCGTCGGGCCGTTGCCGACCGCGACGCGCGCCGTGACGTTGCCCTGCGCGTCGAGGACGCCGACCTTGGCCGAGCCGGTCGCCGAGACGTAGAGCGTGCCGTCGGAGGCGCGCGCGATGTCCGAAGGGAGCGCTAAGCTTTGCGCGCGCTCGGCGTCCGTGCCGGCCGTGTTCGAGAGGTCGACGTGCGGGTTGAGGTCTTTGACGAAGGCGAGCGAGGGCGCGCCCGCCGCGGTGTCGAGCGCGGAGACGCGGTTCGTCTGGAACTGGCCGCGCAGGTTCGGCTCGAAGCGCCGGACGTTGCCGGAGTCGCGGTTGACGACGAAGAGGCGGCCCGTCACGGGGGCGAAGGTCATGTTGCCGATCTGCGTGCCGAGGCTGCGCACCTGCGCGCTGATGGTGGGAGTTGCGGCGGAGGCGTCGATGGTGACGAGGTCTACGTCCGCGAGCGTGTAGTTGACGAACTGATCCCACTTCGTGTTGCCCGTCTCGTCGGCCCACGCGGAGCCGTTCCACTTGACGATGAGCGCCGTGTTCGGCGCGGCCGGGAGTCCAGCGGCGAGCGCGAGGCTCGGCGGCGGAAGCCCGCCGTCGGCGCGCGTGACCTTCTCCGGGACGAGCGTCGTCTGGTTGCCCGACTCGAAGACGGAGACGAAGACGCGCGCGCCCGCGGCGTCGCGCGCCAAAGCGCGCGGCTGCTTGCCGAAGACTTCCAAGACCTGCGGCGGCGCGCCGGGGTTCGACACGTCGAAGACCTTCATCGCCCCGCTCGCGCCCGTGGTGTTGAAGCCGTCGATGTTCAGGTGGCCGCCGCCCGCGACGCAGACGAAAGCCCTGCCGCCGTTCGCCCCCGCGAAGAGAATGTCGGTTGGCTCGTCGCCCACGTCGAAGGTGCGCGTGACGTTGCCGGTCGTGAGGTCGACGACGCTGATGGAGTCGGAGAGCCAGTTGACGACCCAGGCCTCGCGGTCGTTGCGCGCGGCGACGCTCACGGGCTCCAGGCCGACCGGAATCTCGGCCGTCAGCACCGGCGAGCCGGAGGTCAGTTGAAAGACGGAGAGCGTGGCGTTGGGCGAGTTGACGGCGAGCAGGCGCGTGCCGTCGGGCGTGAGCGCCAGGGGGTGCACCTGCGGGCTCTCGAAGGTGCGGACGGTGTTCGAAGGGAACGCCTGCGCAGAGGCCGTCGGCGTCAGGATGTCTCCGGCCAGCCAGAGCGAAGCGAGCGAAAGCGTGACGAGCGCGGTCGTGAATAGACGAAGGGTTTTGAGGTGAAGGCGGCGGGGCGGCATAGACACACTCCTCTGGGGCTGGCGGGCGTTGGAAGAAGGCCGGGCTTATAACAGGCCCGGCTGCGCTTCACGTATGGCGTGTGTATAGATACTTAAACCCGCTGGGTTGGCGGCGACACTATACACCCGGATGTCCGTGTGTGGAAGGCAAAAGCGTGAACCGTAAATCGTGACGAGATAAGAACAGCTTTTCACCTTTCACGGTTTACGGTTCACGCCTCGTGTTGGCACCGTACTTGCCAAGATGCCGGGAGGGGCCGCGAGGGCTCCGGCTCGCTATCAGGCAAAGCTCTCCCTTTATGTGAAGTTAAGCTCGGAGGAGATGGGGAATGAGGATTGAATTTCGTACAGTTTCGAGGGCGATAAGTATGCTCGTCGTTCTCTGCGTGCTCACGCTCGGGATGGTCGTGGATGCCTCGGCCCAGCGGAGGGGGCGCGACTGGGGCCGCAGTCACAACCGCGGCAACCATTACGGCTGGACGCGCGGCCGTCGCGTCGGCCAGAACCGCCGCGACGACTCGAACTGGCGTCGCATGGCTCGCCGCGACCGCAGGTTCGAACGCCGCCAGCTCCGGCGCGAGCGCCGCATCGAGCGCCGCTCGGACTGGAACAACCGCCGCGACTGGCGCACATCGCGCAACAGGCAGACGGGCAACTGGCGCCGCAACTAATAACTCAGGCCACCAGTCAGAACCGCCTGCGGTAGCGGGCGGCCCTTTGCAAATCGGCTGTGCCGTATCGCAAAGGGCCGCCCGCTACCGCAGGCGGTTCTGACCTTTGTAGCTTAAAGGATGCCGGAGCAGCCGGGGGGCAGCGGGCCGCCGGGGCTGATGATGATGGGGCAGGGCTGTGTCGTCTCTTCGTCATTGTTGTCGTTGCCCGCGATGATGAGCAGGACGGCCGCGACCGCCGCCGCGATGCCGACGAAGATGCCTGCGCGCTGGCCCCCGCTCAGGCTGTTGGATTGCGGCGGCGCGGGCTGTGAGCCGCGCGCCGCGCGCAGAGACTCGCCCGCGCCGGCCGTGCGCGTCGCGCCGCCCGCGCGCATCTCGACGCGCCCCGTTTGCACCGTGAGCGTCGTCCCTTCCGCCGAGACTCGAAGGACGAAGAGCGCCGGGTTCGACGCGTCGCTGACGACCGACGCGTCGGCGGTCGTCAGCGTGGCCGCGACGGCGCGCGGGACAAGGAGGCGCGCGCCGCCCGCGCCGAGCGTGCCGTTGAGTCCCTCGTCGTCGAAGTCCAGCCTGAACGTCGTCCCGCCCGACAGTTCGAGCCGCGCGCGGTTGCAGAGTTCGAGCGCGCCGCGCGAGCGCTCGGCCGTTTCGAAGCTGCTCCCCGGAAAGACCGTCTGGCCCGCGACCGCGGGCAGCCCGTCCACGTCGAGCCCCGCCGCCAGAAAGACCTGCCCGGAGGGCGCCGGCCGGCGCGCGGACTCCGCCGCCGCGGCGCGCGGAGTCCCCGCCGCGTGCAGGAGTGCCGCCGACGCCAACAGCGCGAAGGCGCGATGCTTCAAGACTCTCATCATCCTTCGAACCCCCTTAACGATTATCTCTATCGCTCACGTATAAGGACGCGCCCCGCGCGCTCGAACCCACGGGCGGCGTCGAGAATTTTCGGGGGCGTCCGTCCGGGCGGATGTAACAAACCCGCCGGCCGATTTTTCGTACTAACGCGTAGTGAAAAGGAAGAGCGGAAAGTCGAACACGGTTTCAGACATCTCTAAAGGAGAATTGATGAGCAGTAAATTCACGTTCGTCCTGCTGGGCGTGCTCGCCCTCGTGCTTCTCGTCGGCGGGGCCGTTGCCTTCGCCAACATCAACTACACGCAGGAGGGGACGGTCAAGGTCGTCACCCACTTCGGGCGCATCGAGCGCGTCTACCGCCCCGAGGACGGCTGGTTCACGACGCTCACGCCGGGGCGCACCGCCTACGAAGTCAACGTCAAGTCGTTCACCGAGAAGACCCCCGTGCGCGTGACGAGCAGGGACAACGCGGCGCTTCAGGTCGAGATCGCCGTCACGGCCTTCACCGACCCGCAGCACGTCGGAGAGTATGTGCGCAAGTACGGGTTCGACGAGAGGACGCGCCACGAGCGCCGCAACGAAATCCTGCACGGCCTCATCCAGACCGAGGCGCGTAACGCCTTCGCCGAGTACGGGGCCTACGAGATTTACGCCAACCAGGAGAACATCCAGAAGCGCATCGTCGAGTCGCTCAGGCCGCAGCTCGCGGGGCAGCTTCTGCAGACACTCGAATCCGTCCAGATCGGCAACCCCGACTTTCTCGACGACCGCATCGAGGCCGCGGCCTCCGGCGTCGTCGCCAACGAGAAGCAGAAGCAGGCCGAGGAGGCGCGGCTCGAGGCGGCCAAGATCGCCGCGCAGACCAAGCAGATCGAGGCGCAGACCTACGCCAACCCGGCGCTCCTCGACATCAAGAAGCTCGAGCTGCAACTCGAAATCGAGCGCGCGCGCGCCGAGGGCATCAAGAGCCACCAGGGGCCGCTCACGATCATGTACGGCGGCTCGCCGGGCGTGCAGGTACAGGTGCCGGCCGGGCGCTGACGTTTCTTCAAGCTTGAAGATGTAGGGAAGGGCGCTCTGACGTAGACGCGTCAGAGCGCCCTTACTTCAACGGCTCAAGTAGCAAATATAGTGGTAGCTCGGCGCGGCGGAATTTCGTTGACAGTCGCCGGAAACAGGCATAATCTTTGCCCGCTTTAGACGTACGCTTATAAGACCTGATAAGCGTCTGCGCCCGCGCGTGACTCGTTCGGGCGCGCTTCACCTTCCCGCTGGCTAGAGGGCTTCTCTCGCGACGCGCACCTCGCGCCCTGCGCGTCCTACACCGCTGATCTCGCGCGTGACGCCTGCTTCGGCGCCCCGCCCAACGTCACTGCCCGCGAGGGCAGACCCACACCGGGAGTAAAAACATGAGCGAAGAAAAAGACTACCCGAGGGGGGAAGAGCCAGCCTCCGAGGGCGACGGCCCCAACCTCCGCTACGACGACTTCGTCGGGCGGATCGTGCAGGACCCGAACGACCCGCCGGGCGTCACTCTGCTGAGCGGCTACCTCGGCTCCTCCTCCGAGGAGGGGCACGTCCGCCTCTATCTCGACGAGGAGCTGAGCCGCTACGTCGAAATCCCCGAGCGCGCCATCCGGCACGCGCAGGAGCTTCCGCCCGAGCAGTCCCCGCTCGGCGGGAGCCTCGTCTGGATCGACCGCGACGCCGAGGTCGTGCACGGCGCGGCCGGCTCGGAGCGCCGGCGCGCGACCTTCCTCGAAGGCCAGATCGCGCAGGACTTCATGGGCGCGGCGGCCGGCGGCATCGACGCCCTCAGCGGGAGCACGCAGGCCCGCGAGTGCTTCGTGCCGCCGACCGCCTCCGGGCCGGTGTGCGGAACGTCGAAGACGGGGCCGTGCATCCCGCCGACGGAGTTCGTCGGCTGCCGCACGCGCACCGGCATCGTCTGCACGCGCCTCGGGCCGAACTGCGGCCGCACCTCCTACGACCCGGTCTGCACCATCGCCGGCCCGAACTGCCACACGCTGGTCTTCTTCCAGTGCCAGCCGAGTGCCCTGGCCCCCTGCGTCACGCACGACATCGCCTGCCAGGCGTCGGGCTTCGTCCCCTGCAACCCGCCCGTCGATTTCACGATCTGGCAGGGGCAGCAGGGCCAGTTCGGACACCCGGCGGCCCACTACGCGACCAAGCCGACCGACGTCACCTGTGTGCCGCACCCCAGCGTCCATTGCCATACGCATCCCGGCGTCGACTGCCCGGAGAAGCCGACCGTCGTCACCTGCGTGGGGCACCCCAGCGTCCATTGCCATACGTATCCCGGCGTCGGCTGCCCAGAGAAGCCGACCGTCGTCACCTGCGTGGGGCCGGGCGCTACGCCGCCGACGGTCATGTGCCCGACGTTCGCGGCGTGCCCTTCGGCCGTTGACGCGTGCCCGACTCACTTTGGCTGCCCCGGCCCGGGCGGGGGCGGGGGCGGCGCCATGCATGCATTCCACGCCAATCCGTTATCGCCGACAATGTCCCCGGCCTGCCTCGGAATCGCCGCGACCCATTTCTGCGTGGCGGCCCCGCCTCCGACGCAGGCGAGGGAATGCGCGACGCTCATCTGTCCTTCGAATCCGCTGGCCTGTCAGTCGCACCTCTACAGGTGCCCGACCGCGACGTGCCCGACGCACCAGAACATCTGTAACGTCACGAAGACGTACGGCTGCCTGGTTACGATCATCTGTCCCACGCCCCCCACGATGAGCGATTGCCCGACGACATCGCCGGCCTGCCGGGCCGGGGGCGGCTCCTAAGGCGAGCGCCCTTCGCCGACGTTGACCCTAACCGGCGAGTCCCGCCGTCGAAAGGCGGCGGGACTCGCCGTCCACTTCGGATGCTAATTACCAAAGAGACCATCGCACACTACCTCCTCGGCCGCGGCCTCCTGTCGTTCGAGTCGGTCGTGGACGGCGACCTCCTCGTCGTCGAGGCGACGAGCCGCAACCGCAACTTCAAAGTCATCAGGGCGGAGAACCCCGGCTACTTCGTCAAGCAGGTTAAGACCTTCGAGCCGGCGGCCGTCGAGACCATGCGCTACGAGACGGCCTGCTACTGGCTCGCGCAGAACGACCCCGACTTCGAGCCGCTGGCCGCGCTGATGCCGCGGTTCCACGACTCCGACCCCGCGCGCCACGCCCTCGTCATCGAGCTTCTGCCCGAGGGCGCGAGCCTCTCCGAATACCACAGGCAGCTCGGCTCGTTCCCCGTCGAGGTCGGCGTGCAGCTCGGACAGATCATCGGCGCGTACCAGCGCGAGATGGGGCGGCGGCTGCGCGACGGGGCGAAGTCGAACACGTTCGCGCGGCGCGTGCCCTGGATTCTGTCTTTGCACCAGATGGACAGGAATCTCTTCGGCCAGTTGAGCACCGCGAACACGCAGGTGCTTAACATCATCCAGAGCTACCCGGACTTCCCCTCGACGCTCGAGCGACTGAGCGCGGGCTGGCGCTTCGACAGCTTCATCCACGGGGACATCAAGTGGGACAACGTGCACGTCACCGTTGACAGCGATGGGGAAGGAAACGAGGAAGGCGCGGGCGGGAAGGTGACGCTCAGGCTCGTCGACTGGGAGCTGGCGGATTTCGGCGACGCGTGCTGGGACGCGGGCGCGGTCTTCCAGGCTTACCTCTCGGCTTGGGTCTTCTCGATGCCGGCGGTCGCGGGCGTGCCGGCCGAACAGTTGGTCGGCGCCGCGCAGTTCCCGGTCGAGCAGATGCACCCGGCCCTCCGCGCTTTCTGGAAGACCTACACCGAGACGCGCGGGCTGAACGCCGCCGAGGCGCGCGAGTCTCTGGAGCGCAGCGTCTCTTACGCGGCTGCGCGCATGATTCAGACCGCCTACGAGTACATGTTCCAGTCGCCGCAGATCACGACGAGCGCGCTCTACCTGCTCCAGCTCAGCCTCAACATCCTCAAGAACCCCCGGGAGGCCACCGCCAGCCTGCTGGCCCTGTGACGAAGATGAGAGAGCAGTTCACGTCGCAGCTCGGAAAGATCGTCCGCGCCTTAGAGGTACGCGCCGACGGCTCGTTCGACTTCGCCGGCCGCCGCTTCTCGCCCGCCGCGCAGCCGCAGGGCCACGCGCACCACTTCGCGCAGCCGCAGGCGAACCCGCTCCTCGCGCTGCTCGAACAGACGCTCTATCAACACTGCTACTGCCGCACCTTCGACGGCGCGCTGCGCGAAGAGACGCCCGGCCTCGTCCACGGCGTCGAACTCACGCCCGCCCTGTCGGAGGCCAACGCGACGCGCGAGCGTTGGGACACGGGCTGGCAGGTCTTTCAGGTTCTGCCTTCGGGGCAGGTCATGGCGCACAAGGGCGGGCGCACGCGCGCGCTGTGGCCGGGCGAGTTCCTCTCGACCGACGGGCCGGGCGCCGCGCCGCAGCCGGGGACGAACCTCTCCGTCTTCTTCGCGCGCGAGAGCAGGACGGTGCAGCCCGGCTTCTACTTCGCCTTCGGCGAGGCGGAGGAGGGCGGGCCGGACAACTTCAGCCTCGTGCGCTTCTACTGGAACGTGCGCGCCGAAGGGGCCGTGCCGCTCGCGCGTGCGGTCACGCGCGGACTCAACCGCTTTCAGGTGCCGTTCCGCTTCAAGTGCCTGACCAGCTCCGCCTTCTACGTGCGCTCCGACGCGGCCGTGCTCTACGTCGACAAGCGCTTCTACCGCGTGACCGCGCGCGTGCTTGAGGCCGTCTACGAAGAGGTCGCGCGCCACCTGCGCCGCGAGGCGCCGCTCTTCACCAAGCCGCTCGCCGACGGACTGGCGCTGGCCGAAGAGCCTTACACCGGCGAGAGCTTCGGCATGCAGCGCTGCCGCATCCTGGCCGAAGGGTTGTTGGGCGCGCACGCGCGCGGGCTGCGCGAAGAAGCTTCGAAGTTGGAAGAGGTCGAAAGACACTTCGCCGGCTACGGCCTCACGCTCGAAGCGCCGTACCTCAACTCGCGGTCGGTCGATCAGTACGACTTCAGGCGCGCGCGGGAGGCCGCATGAGCGCGACGCCGGAGCCCTTCCTCGAAGCGGCCGACTACATCGCCGCGCGCCTGTGCCGCGACGCCGTCTGGGCGGGCGCGCGCTGCAACTGGCTGGGCGACTCGATGGAGTTCGTCGGCGGGCAGTGGGTGGTCGCGCACCGCGCCTTCGGCCCCGACCTCTACTCGGGCACCGCGGGCGTCGCGCTCTTCCTCGCCGAAGCCTTCAGGCAGACAGGGGAGCCGCTCTTCCGCGAGACGGCCGTGGGCGGCGCGCGTCAGGCGCTCTCGCGGCTCGCGGAGACGCCCGCGCAGACGCGCATCGGCTTCTACACGGGGCACACGGGCGTCGGCTACGCGCTGACGAGAATCGGCGAGTTGATCGGGGAGCAGGAGTTCGTTGACCGCGGACTTGAGATAGTCGAAACCCTGGCCGAAGTCGAGCCGGACGAGCGCGGAACGGACGTGCTCGCGGGCAGCGCCGGGGCCATACCCGCGCTCCTTCATCTACGAAAGAAGTACGGGCGCGGGCCGCTGCTCGAACTCGCGCGGCGCCACGGCGAGTTCCTCGTCACCAGCGCGCGCAAGACGCGAGAGGGCTGGTCTTGGAACACGCTCAACATCCCTGCCGGGCGGCGCAAGCAAGACCTCAACGGCTTCTCGCACGGCGCGGCCGGCATCGGCTGGGCGCTGCTCGAGCTTTGGAGTGCGACCGGGGAAGAGAAGTTCCGCGCCGCCGCCGAGCAGGGCTTCGCGTACGAGCGGCATTGGTTCGACCCGCAGCAGGAGAACTGGCCCGACTTCCGCGGCCTCTACGACGCGTGGGCCGGCAGCCCCGGACAGCCCGGCTTCATGACTGCCTGGTGTCACGGCGCGCCCGGCATCGGCCTCTCGCGCGTGCGCGCCTACGAGTTGACGAAGCAGGAGATTTACCGGCGCGAGGCCGAGGCCGCGCTCCGCTGCACGAGCCGCGCGCTCGCCGCGGCCATCGCGCCCGGCCAGTCGAACTACTCGCTCTGCCACGGCAACGCCGGCAACGCCGAGCTGCTCCTCTACGCCGCGCGCGCCTTCGGCGACGACTCGGCGCGCCGGCTCGCCGAGCAGGTCGGCCGCGCGGGCGTCGAGCAGTACCGCAAGACCTATAGTCCCTGGCCCTGCGGCGTCCTCGAAGGCGGCGAGACCCCCGGCCTCCTCCTCGGCCTCGCCGGCATCGGCCACTTCTACCTCCGCCTCCACGACCCCACGGGCGTCCCGCCGGTCGTGATTATCCAGGTAGACAGTAGTCAGTAGAAAGACAGGCGGCGCGACTTTCATCGGTTGATGAGAGCCGCGCCGCTTCTTATGCCTACTGGCTACTGTCTACCTGGTTACTTCTTCTTCGCAGTAGTTGGCGCCGTGGGCGCCGTTATCGTAGTCGTCGTGGTGTCGGGGACGGTGGTCATGGTGGCGGTGGCGTCGCCGGTGAGCACGATGCTCTGGGCGCGCGCGGTGAAGTCGTTGACGAGCGTCCCGTCGCCCATCATCACGCTGTCGGCCATCAGCACCGAGTCGCTGATGAGCGTCCCGTCGCCCATGATGACGCCGTCGGCCATCAGCACGCCGTCGGCCATCAGCACGCCGCTGCCGAGGAAGAGCGTGCCCTCGCCGAGCGTGCTGCCCGCGCTCGTCCAGATACAATCCGACACGAGCACGCCGAGCGACAGCTTCGTCAGGTCGGCCATGAGGACGCCCGAGCCGTTGACCGCCGCCATCGTCCCGTCGCCCAGCAGCGAGCCCGTCCCGTAGACCTTCTGGTACTTCGTAATCAGGTCGAGCCCCGAGCCCGTCGCCTGACCCAGCACGACCCCGCGCGACCAGTTGAAGGTGTAGCCGCCGACCGTCGTCGAAGGCGTCGGCGCCGACGTGCCCGTCTTGAGCAGGGCGGTGCCGACCGGCATCGACACGTTCAGCACCGAGGGGTTCCAGTATTGCGGCAAGTCCGTGCGGATGAGCTTGGCGAGCCGCACCGCGCCCTCGATGTTGAGCTGGCCGGCGCCCTGCTCGAAGGCGTTGTGGCCCGCGAGCGGCTGCGCCGTGTACATCAGGATGGCCTTGACGAGGTTGGGCGTCAGGCGCGGGTTGTGGCGCAGCAGCAAGGAGGCCGCGCCCGCGACGAGCGGGGCCGCCATCGAAGTCCCGTTCATCGTCATCATGTTCCGCGTCTTGTCGGCGCTGACGTTGGCGTTCAGCTCCGGGTGGTTGAGCAGGAGGTTGTTGTCCGTGGCCGCGGCCCAGATGACCTTGTTGCCGGGGGCGACGAGGTCGGGCTTGATCAGGTTGTCGTGGTGCACGAGGCCCGCGCCGTCCGTCCACGCGCCGCGCGTCGGCCCGCGCGAGCTGTAGGTCGTCACCACGTCGTCGGCGCGCGTGTCCGTGCCGAAGGTGTTCGTCGCGCCGACCGTGATGGCCGAGGGCTCTATCCCGGGCGAGTGGACGGTGCCGTAGAGCTTGCGCCCCTGCGCGTCGTGCCCATCGTTGCCCGCGGCGACGACCACGACGATGCCGAGGTCGACCATGCGGCGCACGGCCTTGCAGACGGGGTCGTTGCGGTACGAGTCGACGGCCGGCATCCCCAGAGACAGGTTGACGACGCGCAGGTTGTAGAGGGTGCGGTTGCTGATGACCCAGTCCATCGCCGCCAGGAGCTGCGAGACCGTGCCGCGCCCCTGCGAGTCGAGCACCTTGATGTTGTAGACGAAGCCGTCGGAGGCCGCGCCCTTGTACGCGCCGCCCGCGACGAGCGCGCTGCCGGCCGCCGCCGAGGCGACGTGCGTGCCGTGGCCGTAGTCGTCGAGCCTGCCCGTCGGCCCCTCGTTCGTGAAGATGTTGTTGCCGGAGACGCGCGTCGAAGAGCCCGCAGGGTTGTAGAAGGACTTGTGCCAGACGTCCACGCCCGAGTCGAGGACGGCGATGTTGACGAGGGCGTTGTTGGCCGTCGAGGTCGTCGTGTCGAGCAGGCGCGCGGCGTCGGCGCCCGTGGTCAGCGAGAGGTGCCCGAGCGCCTCCATCTCCCGGTCGGCGGAGACGTACGCGATGTCGTCGCGCGCGGCCAGCGCCTCGACCGCCGCGGCCGGCAACTCGACGACGCGCGAGTCGAGGTTCTGGTGCTTCTGCTTGACGCGGGCGCCGTGCGCGACCAGTGCGCCCTCCTGCTCGTCCGTCCAGTCGCCGTTCGGCTGGACGATGGCCGTGACTTTGCCCGAGCCGCCGGACTTGTGGACACGCTCCAACAGGTCGTCCGAAACCTTCCGGCCGTGCTCGGGGCGTTCCTCCTTGCCGCGGCCCGACGAGCCGCCGCCCGCCGCCGCCGTGCGCCCCAAAGGGAGCAGCAGCGCGGGAAGCAGAAGCAGTGCGAGGAAACTATAAGGTCTGCGTCTATTCATCATTCTTCTCCGGGGCGGGGGGCTGTTCCCCTCGGCGCACGGTGCGCCACCCCGAAGCTTTACAAGCCCCGTGCCGGGAAAGGGTCGCGGGACTAAACGATGAAATAGTTATCTTTGTGCGGAAGTGCGCAGTGAGACGGCGGCGGGGCGATTCGGTCAGGCCGGTCTGATTGAGAAAATCACGTCAGTCAAACTGGCTCGAAGGCTTAGAGCGGAAGCGTCTGTTCGAAGGGGAGAGGGCGGGGGGAGAGGCCCCGAGCGGAGTCGGCCGCCCCCTTATCAGTTGCGGCCGCGGCACTCGATGCTGACCTCTTGCACCGTGCTGGTCGTCTCGCCGTTGGCGTTGACCGTGATGTGAATCACCGTGCGCATGTAGTAGTCGAGCGCCGGCCCGCGCGCGACCATCTTCACCGTCGAGATGACTGTCATCTCGGACTGCGGGCCGTCGTTGTCGTTAATGACCTCGTTGGTGACCGTGCGGACGTTGTAGGTGATGCCGCTCGGGACGCCGGTGCCGGTCACGTCCTGATAGTTGAGATGCGTCTTCAGGTGCGTGCCCCCGCTGGCGTCGGTCGTCATGGTGTTGACGACGTGCAGCGTGCCCGAGAAGGTCACCTGGTCGGAGTTGCAAGGGTTGAAGAGGCTGCTGGTGAAAGGGATGTTCTCGTTGGTCGTCATGGTCGAAGCCTGGGCGCGCGCCGTCGCGCAGGCGAAGGCCGTGAAAAGCAGTGCGAAGAGTGCCGCGCACACGCGCGGCGTGACGTGCTGAAACTTCAAGGTAATTCCCCCCCTAAGGCTGGTTCTACGGGTAAAGCTTGGGCGGGAGTATGCCCGAGGAACGTTGAGGATTTCTTGAGATATGTAACCGTTTTCGTGAGGAGGTCGGCGGCGCGCTTCCAAGTTTATTGGTAAGTGAAGCGGAAGCGGGCGCGCGTCAGCGCGGCGGCGACTGCGCCTTGAGCGAGAGCGGCGTGGCGCCCTTCGTGTAGGCGGCGAAGAGGCGGTAGCCGAGCAGGGCCGCGACTACGACTGCGAAGGCGAGCGGCTTGCGCACGTCCGACTTGACGAGCAGGTAGTAGTGAATCACGCCCGCGGCCGCCGCGAGGTACGTCAGGCGGTGGAGCTTCTGCCAGCGCTTGCCGCCGAGCCGCTTGATCATCTTGTCGGTCGAGGTGACGGCCAGCGGCACCATCGAGGTGAAGGCGAGCATGCCGACGAGGATGAACCGGCGCCGGGCCACGTCCTGCGCGATGGCCGAGAAGTCGAACCACTTGTCGAACCAGATGTAGCAGAGCAGGTGCAGCGCGCCGTAGAAGAAGGCGTAGAGCCCGGCCATCCGCCGCAGGCGCACGAGCCAGTTCGCGCCCGTCCACTTCCGCAGAGGCGTCACCAGGAGCGTCAGCACGAGGAAGACAAGGGTCAACGTCCCCGTCGTCCGCGTCACCAAGTCCAGAGGGTTCGCCCCCAACTGCCCGCGCCGCCAGTCCCACCCCAACAGCGCCAGAGGCACCAGCGCGTTGACGAAGAGGAGGAGCTTGTAGAATTTGATGTCCTTCATAAGAGCCGTGATAAGTGATGAGTGATAAGTGATAAGAAAGAACAGCGGGCCTCGTCTTCTCTTATCACTTATCACTCATCACTCATCACTCCTAAAAGTAGTACTTCAAATCCATCCCGTCATACAGGTGCGCGACCTGTTCGGCGTAGCCGTTGAAGGGGAGCGTGGTGCGGCGCGTGTACTCGCCGATGCGGCGCTCGGTCGCCTGGCTCCAGCGCGGGTGCGGCACCTCTGGGTTGACGTTGGAGAAGAAGCCGTACTCCTCCGAGTTCGCGCGGTTCCAGGAGGTCGGAGGCATCCGCTCGGCGAGCGTGATGCGGACGACCGACTTGATGTTCTTGAAGCCGTACTTCCACGGCACGACCAGGCGGATGGGCGCGCCGTTCTGCGGCAGCAACGGCTCGCCGTAGATGCCCGTCGCGAGAAGCGTCAGGGGGTGCATCGCCTCGTCCAGGCGCAGCCCTTCGACGTAAGGCCAGTCGAGCCCCGCCTCGTACTCGCTCAAGGCCGGTATCTTCTTCTTCGGGTCGTTGGCCGTCTCGAAGGCGACGTACTTCGCGCTGCCCTGCGGCTCCGCCAGCTTGAGCAGCTCGCCGAGCGGGAAGCCGAGCCACGGGATGACCATCGACCAGGCTTCGACGCAGCGGAAGCGGTAGACCCTGTCCTCCTGCGGGAAGAGCCGCGTCAGCTCGTCGAGGTCGAAGACCTTCGGCTTGTTGACCAAGCCTTCGACCGAGACCGTCCACGGGCGAGTTATCAAAGACTGCGCGCGGCGCGCGGGGCTGTACTTGTCTGTGCCGAACTCGTAGAAGTTGTTGTAATGCGTGATGTCCTGGTAGCTGGTCGCCTCCTCGCCGGGCAAGCCCCACTGCTTCGGCGCCGGCTGCGCGCCGGGCGCGACGCGGCCCGTCGGGTTCGCCAGCTCGACCTGCGGCGCGAGGAGCTGCCGGTAGACGAGGCCCGTCGCCACGGTCGTCGCGGCGAGCGCCGCGCCGCGCAGGAAGTTGCGCCGGCTGAGATACACCTTCTTGTCGGTGATCTCTCTGCTCCTGATGTCGTCAGACTTCTTTATGACCATGACAATTCAACGCTCGCGACAGTTACGTGCACGGCCCGCGCCGCGGATTGGTTTCACTCGAACAGCTTGAGCGAGGCGGCGGCCAGCACGCGGCGCGTGCCGCGCTCCTGCGCGAAGACGACGGCGCGCAGGTTCTCGCGCCGCCAAGCCTTATCTATCTGCACCTCCGTCTCGGCCTTGAACTCCGCGCCCGGCGCTTCGGGCAGACCGCCCAGCGGCCTGAGGCTGCGCACGGCGCCGACGTGCGTGAGCCTTCGGCCCGAGTTCTCGCCGCGGGCCACTTCGGACGCGAGCCCGCTCTCGGTCACGGCGAGCAGCACGTCGGCCGGCTGTCCCCCGGCCGGCTTCGGGAACTTGTCGATAAAAGCGGTGACGTGGACGAACCCCTCGGACTGCGAGGGCGCGCGCGTGATGGTCACCTCGCCCTTCGGCTCGCGCGCGGCCTTGGCGATTGTCTCCTGCGCGAGCGAAGAGTTGCTGCCGTTGAACTCCCTGACGCCGTCCACGACCATCTGCGGCGTGTAGACGCTGTCGTTGCCGAAGGCGGCGGCGTACACGCCCTGCCGCTCGCTGAACTGGCGCGAGGAGAATGGGTCGGCCCAGCCGAGGTGGTTCCAGTAGTCGACGTGCAGCGCGAGCGGGATGACCTCCGCGCCTTCGACCGGCTGCGTCTGGTCGAGTCGCGCGAGCAGTGCGTCGGCCGGCGGGCAGCTCGAACAGCCTTCCGAGGTGAAGAGTTCGACGACGACGGCTTTGCGCGTCGGCGCGGGCGCGACGTTCTTTTCGACGGCCCTCGTCTCCGGCTCCGCCCTCTTGCTTCTCCCGACGTTCAGCGTCACGGCCGCGACCGCGAAGACGGCCAGCCCCGCGACGACGAACACGATTGCGGACAGCTTTCTCATCGCCTCATTCCTCCGCGCGCCCCGTGCTGATTAAGACTTGGAGCCACTTCGAAACACTCACGTTGCTCCAAGCTTCTCTCCGCGCGTCGGCCGCGTCAACCCGCGCGCGCGACTCCGACAGGTTTAATCCCGACCGCGCCCGTTTCTATTCCCGCGCGCACGCCCCGCACGCGGCGGAGGCCAACCAAAGGGCCGGGTCGGGCATCCAAAAAGTCGCGAAAAACTTAGGCGCTGACGACGCTTCGTAAGGTTTTGATGAATACCGCGCCGGGTCTTTCAGGAGTAATCATGATGAAGAAATTATCGACTCTCTTTGCGGCCGCGTTGTTGGCCGTCTCCGCGTTCGGCTTTGCGGCCGCGCCGGCGAGCGCGCAGTCTAAGAAGGCGACTGCGGGCGTCTCGTCCGAGCGCGTCAGCCGGCCCGTCAACCTCGCGGTGCTTATTCAGGACGACCTCGTCTCGCGCGTCGGCAACGAGCTGCGCGTGACGGCGGACTTCATTCGCGAGCTGCCCGCGGGTTCGACCGTGATGGTCGGCTACATCCGCTCCGGCTCCTTGCAGGTGCGCCAGCCCTTCACGGACGACCTCGCCGCGGCGGCCAAGGCGCTGCGCGTCCCGGTGGGTTCGACCACGGCTTCGCCGTACAACCCTTACGTGCAGGTGCGCGACGCCATCAAGCTGTTCCCGGCCTCGGGCCAGAACCGCAACGCGCTGCTGTTCGTCTCGGACGGCCTCGACACCTCGCGCGGGTTCGACTTCTCCTCGTCGGTCGATTCCATCGACCTCAACCGCGCCGTGCGCGCGGCGAAGGATCGCGGCGTCTCGGTCTACTCGTTCTACGCCCCTTCGGCGGGCCTGACGAGCTGGAACGACCGCGCCGTCAGCTTCGGCCAGAGCGCCCTCAAGCGCGTCTCGGACGAGACCGGCGGCCGGGCCTTCTTCCAGGGCACGGACTTCGTCACCTTCAACGCGTACTTCACGCGCCTGACCAGGACGCTCAACGAGCAGGGCGGCCGGGCCTACTAAGCCCGACTTCGAACAGACACACGGAGGGCGCCGCGGGTGGTTCAATGCTACCCGCGGTGCCCTCGCCTTTTCTGAAGAAAAAAATCTGGCAGCGCGGGCCGCGCGGTGTTAAAGTGCACGGCGGCCGGCGCGGACGGGAAGCCCTCGCCCCGCGCGCCGCCCTCCTGCTCACGCCATGAAGGGACAGCACCCCGGCGAGTATTGCCTCATGCTGGAAGGCCCGTACCTTTCGGTCTCGGAGGCGGAGCACGCGCTGCGCGACCCTTTCATCGAGGAGTGGGTTGAGGAGACTGGCCGCTACCGCATCCACAACCTCAACGAGATGATGATCACGCCCGGCGTCCCGCTCGGCCAGCTCGGGGTCGAGATGGTGGACGAGCGCGTCTTCCGCCTCTACAGTCTCGACCCACGCCACCCGCTCACCGAGCGCAAGGCCGAGGGCGTCGCCGAAGCCCTCAAGCGCCAGGACATGTTCGACGAGATGTGGGTCGAACCGCGCTGGCCCGAAGAGGGGGAAGAGGTTGAAGCGGAGTCCTGACCTTCTGCGCCTCTGCGTCCTCTGCGTAAAAACTGTCCTCCGCCA
This sequence comes from Acidobacteriota bacterium, assembly GCA_019239425.1. GTDB lineage: Bacteria > Acidobacteriota > Blastocatellia > Pyrinomonadales > Pyrinomonadaceae > QHXN01. The sequence goes on along the minus strand of JAFAZX010000091.1, from coordinate 20,944 downwards.
AATTCATCGACCCTCCTTAAGAACCATGAAACTACGGGCATTTCTGTGGGGAAACCGATTTTCCGTAACGTTCAGGTCTCCTCGCGCCTTGCCGTCCGGGCCACCTGCGTGTATCTTTGCCGGCTGGCGGTGGTCTGTCTTTGTTTCCCGAACAAACTAAGATGACCTTCCTCGACGGCCGCGTCCTTCCGGGCGTGGGCGACATCACGCGCGAGGCGGTGGACGCCGTAGTCAACGCCGCCAACTCGACACTGCTCGGCGGCGGCGGCGTGGACGGCGCCATACACTACGCGGGCGGCCCTTCGATCCTCGAAGAGTGTCGGGAGATACGACGGACGCGATACCCCGGAGGACTCCCGACGGGCGAGGCCGTCATCACGACGGCGGGGCTTCTGCCGGCCCGCCACGTCATACACACGGTCGGGCCGATTTACGGCCGCGAGGGCGGGCGCGAGGCGGAGCTTCTGGCCGCCGCTTACCGCAACTCCCTCGCGCTGGCCGCGGCGCACGCGCTTGAAAGCGTGGCCTTCCCTTCGATCTCGACGGGCGCCTACGGCTACCCGAGAGAAGAGGCGGCCGCGGTCGCCTCGCGCGCCATCGCAGAGTTCCTTAACGGAGACGAGACGGTCAGGGAAGTCCGCCTCGTCTTCTTTTCCAAAGGCGACATGAACGTCTTCCTGCGCAATCATCAATTCGACAGTTAGCGAGCGAACCGCCCGCCCGCCGCGCCGCACTAAGAAGTCTCGGCCGGCCGGCGGCTTTTTTGTCGGCGGTCGTTGCGCTCGGGAATCGGGTAAAAAGAATGGTCCTAATGATGAGAGAGGTCGAGCCGACTCAACTTCAGGAACAGGCCCCGGAGGCTTCGAGCCTGCCGGAGACCATCGCGGCGCTGGAGCGCGTCTCGCGCAACTACTGGTGGAGCTGGAACCCGGACGGCCACGCCGTCTTCCGCGACCTCGACCAGGAGGTCTTCGACGACTGCGAGCACAACCCCCGCCGGCTGCTGAAGGAAGTCCCGCAGTACAGCCTGATGCGGATGGCGACCGACCCCGTCTACGTCGAGCGCGTGCGTGACCTCGCCGCGCGCTTCGACGCCTACATGGCTTCGGGCGACGAGACGTGGGCCGCGCGCCACGCGCAGGCCCTCAGCCACGAGCGCCCCGTCGCCTACTTCTGCGCGGAGTTCGGCGTCCACCACTCCCTGCCGCTCTACTCGGGCGGCCTCGGGATACTCGCGGGCGACCACCTGAAGTCCGCGAGCGACCTCGGCCTGCCGCTCGTCGCCATCGGGCTGCTCTACCACCACGGCTACTTCCGCCAGCACCTTCGGCGCGACGGCTGGCAGGAGGAGGCGTACCAGCAGATCAACGTCGGCGACCTGCCCATGCAGCTCGTCCGCACTGAAGACGGCGAGCCCGTCCGCATAGACCTCTACGTCCGCGGGCGCAACGTGCAGGTGCAGGCCTGGCGCGTCGAGGTGGGCCGCGTGCCGCTCTACCTGCTCGACACGAACGTCGAGGGCAACAACGAGATCGACCGCCTCATCACGGGCCACCTCTACGGCGGCGACCGCGAGACGCGCTGCGTGCAGGAGATGGTCTTAGGCGTCGGCGGCGTACGCCTCCTGCGCCAGCTCGAAATCGAGCCGCACGTCTTCCACCTGAATGAAGGGCACTCGGCCTTCCTGACCCTGGAGCTGACGCGCGAGCTGACCGAGTCGGGCGTCGAGTTCAAGGATGCCGCCGCGCGCGTGCGCTCGCGCTGTGCATTCACGACGCACACGCCGGTCGCCGCCGGCCACGACGAGTTCGTCGCGCCTCTCATCGAACGTTGTTTCGGCGCAGGCTACTGGGAGGCGCTCGGCCTCTCGCGCGAAGAGTTCCTCGACCTCGGCCGCGTCAACGCGGGCGACGAGGAGGAGCTGTTCGGGCTGACGCCTCTGGCGCTGCGCATGTGCCGCTCGTCGAACGGCGTGAGCCGCAAGCACGGCGAGGTCTCGCGCGAGCTCTGGAACAAGATGTGGCCGACGCGCCGCGTCGAGGAAGTGCCCATCACTTCGGTGACGAACGGCGTGCACGCGCCGACGTGGGTCTCGCCCCTGCTGCGCTCGCTCTTCGAGCAGAAGATCGGCTCGGGCTGGACGGACGTCCTGCACGACGCCGAAGAGTGGACGCGCGCGGTCGATAAGATTTCGGACGAGGAGCTGTGGCAGGTGCGCAGGCTCCAGCGCAAGCGCCTCGTCGCGTTCGTGCGCGAGCGCCTCTTCCAGACGCGACTGCAACAGCACGAGCCGCGCTCTTGGGCCGAGGCCGCGTTGGGGATGTTCGACCCCGACGCCCTGACCATCGGCTTCGCGCGCCGCGTCGCGGCGTACAAGCGTTGGGGCCTGATACTGACCGACCCGGAGCGTCTGCGCCGGATGCTGCTCGACCCCGAACGGCCCGTGCAGCTCGTCTTCGCGGGCAAGGCGCACCCGCAGGATCAGGGCGCGAAGCTTATCCTCCAACAGATCGCGCAGTGGGAACTCGACCCCGAGATCATGCAGCGCGCGGTCTTCCTACAGGACTACGACCAGGAGGTCGCGCGCCAGCTCGTGCAGTCGGTGGACGTTTGGATGAACGTCCCGCGCCGCCCGCTCGAAGCGTCTGGCACGAGCGGCGAGAAGGTCGCGATGAACGGCGGCCTGAACCTCTCGGTGCTGGACGGCTGGTGGCTCGAAGGCTACGACGGCCGCAACGGCTGGGCCGTGGGCGAAGAGGGCTTGAGCGAGACGATTGAGGAGATGGACAGGCGCGACGCGGAGTCTCTGTACCGCGTGCTCGAGTCGGAGGTCGTCGAGACCTTCTACGACCGCGACGAGCGCGGCCTCCCGCGCCGCTGGGTCGAGATGACGCGCCACGCCATCCGCACCCTCGCCCCCGCCTTCAACAGCGACCGCATGGTGCGCGACTACACGCGGCAGGTTTACCTGGGAGAGTAGGCAGATGGCAGTAGGCAGTTAAGACAAAAATCAAGTTGGGCAAAGAACGAGGCGGCCGGTCAACTAAGACCGGCTGCCTCGTTTTATATTCTCGGCTAGGCTTTGCCTTTAACTGCCTACTGCCTACTGCCTCAACAGTGCACGTAGCCGAGCGCCCAGAACACGATGATGAAGATGAGAATCGTGGAGATGCAGCCGCCGCCGAACTTCCACGCCGCCGCCCCCGCCAGAATTGTCCGTAAAGGCCCCTGCATAGAGTTTCGCTCCTCTCGATAACGGAATGTGCGGGGGATGCAGAGAGGCTTCTACCGCGAAAGCTTTGTGAAAAGGGTGAGACTAATTCACGTGAGTTTGTCGGCGGCTCAGGCGGCGTGCGCGGGGCGCGGCGAGACGGCGTGGCGGACTGAGTTCTTGCCGTGGCGCTTGGCCGTGTACATCAACTCGTCCGCGGCGCGCAGCATCGCGTCCACGGACGCGGGCGGCTCGACCCAGGTGATGAGGCCCGCGCTGAAGGTCACGGGCCAGCCCTCGCGCCGCGCGGTCTCCTTGAGCTGTCGCCGCACGCGCCGCAGCACGACCTGCGCCGCGCGGTCGTCAGTCTCGGGCATCAGGACGGCGAACTCGTCGCCGCCGAGCCGCGCCACCACGTCCAACGCGCGCACGTTCGCGCGGACGGTGTCGGCCACGAGTCTCAGCAGGCGGTCGCCGGCCGAATGGCCGAGCCGGTCGTTGACCAGCTTGAAGTCGTCGACGTCCATGAAGGCGACGCTGAACGTGTGCCCGTGGCGCCGCGCGCGCTGCACCTCCGCCTCGGCCGCCTCCGCGAACGAGCGGCCGTTGAAGGCGCCGGTCAGGTAGTCTGTGCGCGCGAGCTCCCGCTCCTGGTTGAACGAGCGCCGGAACGCGGCGACGAGGTGCGCGAGCAGGAAGATGAAGCTGACGCGGACGAAGGCGTTCCAGTAGGCGATGACCGGACTCGCGTAGTGCTCAGAGGTCGCGTGCGCGACGAGGAACCAGGAGAGGCCGCTCGCGGCGCAGGCCAGCACGCCCGCCCCGCGCCCGGCGTACCAGGACGCGACAAACACGGGCACGGCGTAGAAGATGAGGAGCGAAACGTCCGGCCCGTTCAGGTAGTCGAGCACGCCGAGCAGCGCGACCAAAAGCAGCGCGGCGGACATGACGAAAGGTTTCGAGCGGCGCTCCATGAAAGTGTTAAGCGACATGAGTTTCGGCAGACGCGCGGCCGGCGGGTCACTTTCACGGGGAGGGCCAAACGGACTTGAAAGCGCCGCGCGCCGGGGGCGCGGTGCGTGTCCGTTTGATTAACATGGTTAACGCTTGGTTGCCCCGTTTTGTTCCGGAAAGGACAGAAGGGAAGTACGCAGCAGGCAGACGGCAGTAGGCAGTTGAAGAGGTCTTGCCTCAACTGCCTACTGCCCTCTGCCTACTGCCTACTCTTCTTCTGTGCTAGACTTCAGCCCTCATGCCGGGTGTCCTAAGGCCCAACGCTCTTGTGACCTGAAAGCGCAGATAACCCCTGATGAAGTTCTGCTCCACCTGCAACAAGACATTCGCGGAAGGTCAGACCTTCTGCCCCGACGACGGCGAGGTCTTGCAGGAGTCGCCCGAGTCCTTCGTCGGCCGCGTCATCGACGGCAAGTACCGCGTCGAGGGCTTCATCGCGCAGGGCGGCATGGGCGCCGTCTACCGCGCGCGCCACATCCTCCTCGGCGACGAGGTCGTCATCAAGACCCTGCGCTCCGAGATGCGCAGCAACGCCGAGTGGCTCAAGCGCTTCCAGCGCGAGGGCAAGGCGGCGCGCGCCTTCCGCCACCCGAACTCCGTCACCGTCTACGACCTCTCCTCGGGGAGCGACGGGCAGGTCTACATGGTCATGGAGTACGTCGAGGGGCACACGCTCGACAAAGAACTCCGCACCCGTGGCCGCTTCACGCCTGTGGACGCGCTCGAAGTCCTCGAACCGGTGGCCGACGTGCTCGACGCGGCGCACGCGCGCGGCGTCGTCCACCGCGACCTCAAGCCCGAGAACATCATGCTCGGCTCGGACGGGCGCGGCGGCACGGTCGTCAAGGTCTTAGACCTCGGCATCGCGAAGATGGTCGGCGGCGACATGCAGGCGACGGGCGTCACCTCCCTGACGATGGCCGGGCAGATACTCGGCACGCCCTACTACATGTCGCCCGAGCAGTGGGGCGAACTGCCGCGTGACCGCAACCCGGAGATCGACGGTCGCACCGACATCTATTCTTTGGGCGTCATCTTCTTCGAGCTGGTCGCGGGCAGAAAACCCTTAGTCGCGACGACGCTCCCCGAGTTGAGGCAGAAGCACGTCGCGGCGCCTCTGCCGCCGCTGACGGAGGCCGTGCCCGGCATCAACGAAGAGTTCGGCGACGCGGTCGAGCGCGCGATGGCGAAGGATCGCAATGACCGGCCGCGGACCGCGGGCGAGTTCATCGACGAGCTGCGCGCGGCGTTGGGTCTGCCGCAGCGCACGCGGAGCCGCTCGATACACACGACCGACCAGAGCACTTTGCAGGCCGCTTCGGGGCAGTCCTCCTCGGGCGCGTCGGCGACCTCGCACCTCGCGCGCGGCACCACGGCCGAGACGGGCGCGACGGCCGAGACGATCCTGACGAGCGAGCTGGACTCGCCTTCGCCCGGGCGCGAGACGAGCGCCGGAGGGTCTACACACGAGACGAGCGGCGGCGTGCGGCGCAAGGGCGCGCGCGACACGGTGGTCACCACGTCGCAGGCCGGCGCGGATCACTTCGTCGGCGAGCACGGGAAGACGCAGGCGGGCGCGGGCGTCGAGGTCACTGCGCCGGAGCCGCGCGGAGGGTTCGTGCCGCTCATCGCCGGCGGCGCGCTCGCGCTGCTGCTCGTGCTGGGCGTGGGCGGCTGGCTCCTTTCGAGGGGCCGGCGCGCGGAGCCGGCGGTCGGCCCGACGCCCGCGGCGCCGCAGCCCACGAAGCCGCCCGCCGCGCCGAAGGCCGAGGCCGCGAGCCTCTGGTTCGAAGCCTTCGACAAGAAGGATGACGTGGCGGGCAAGCGCGTGGCCGAGGCGCCGGCCGAGCTCAAGTCGGATCAGCGCTTCCGCTTCCACTTCATCCCGAAGACGCGCGGCTACCTCTACATCGTCGGCCCCGAGGCGGGCGGCAACGCGCAGGTGATGCTGCTGACGGCGCGCGGGGCGGGGAAGCTGAAGTCGAACCTCGTCGGCGGCGGAGCGGACTTCGCGTTCCCTTCGATAGACGGCCAGCGGCTCCACCTCGACAACTACCCGGGCTCCGACGAGTTCACCTTCATCTTCTCGCCGACGCCCATCGCGTCGCCCGCCTTTCTCACCGGCGAGTACGGTCACCAGTTGACGCCCGCGGAGGTCAAGGAGTTGGAGGACTTTCGCGCGCAGTTCAAGGCGGACGCGCCCGAAGTCTCCGTCCGCGGCGAGGGCGACGAGCGCCGCGTCCTCGTGCTCGCGCCCGAACCGGCAACCGAAGCCGGCCGCCCGCTCATCTTTGATGTCAGGATCGACCACCGCTGACGGGAAGTATGAAGTGTGAACGAGGAGAAAGACCATGCGCCTGAGAACGCTGTTGACTGTCGCCGCCCTCGTCTTGTTGACGTGCTCCGTCGCCCGCGCGCAGGACGAGCCGCAGGCGCAGAAGCAGGACGAGCAGGTCATAGACGACTTCGTCCTCACGCGCGGCGTGAGCTTCGAGGAGCCGGGCAGAAAGTCGACGAAGCAGGGCTCGCCCTCGCGCCCGCAGGGCGGGAGTAAATCGTCGAGTAAAAGCTCCGGCGGCGTCGCTTCGACCAGACCGCCCCGGAACCTCAGGCCGGTCAAGGGCGGCACGAACACCAAGTCGGGCAACGGCGGCGGGTCTGAGGTGGCGGGGATGTCGGCGCAGACGGCGGGCGGCGGCGAGGCGCAGATCGTGAAGGCGAGCGACGCGCTCAGGCCGCTGGCGCTCGGCTACACGATTCTGATGAAGGACGAGACGGGCCGACTCTTCGTGGCAGACCCCGCGAGCGAGTTCAAGACCGGCGACCGCTTCGCCGTGGCCTTGGAGACGAACGCCGACGGCTACCTCTACCTCTTCAGCGCCGAGAACGGGCGCAACCCCGAACTGCTCTTCCCGAACGCGCAGATCGACGGCGGCGCCAACGCCGTGCAGGCGCACGTGCGCGCGACCTTCCCGACCGGCCCCGCCGCGGACGTGGAGTACTTCATTACCGTGACCGACCCGCCGGCCACCGAACACCTCTACGTCGTCCTCTCGCGCCAGCCGCTTCAGGACGTGCCGACGGGCCAGGCGCTCCTCAAGTTCTGCGGGAAGAATCTCGAAGACTGCGCGTGGAAGCCTTCGGCCGCGCAGTGGGCGCGCATCAACGGCGGCGCGAAGGGGCGCAGCGTCACCGAGGCGAAGAACACGCAGCTCGCGCAGATGACCGTGCCGGTCGCCCTGCCCAACATGCTCCAGCGCAGCCTCAAGGTTAAGAAGGACGACCCGAGACCCGCCATCGTCCGCGTCAACGACTCGCCCAACGCCGACGTGCTCGTCACGGAGATCGTCCTCACGCACAAGTGAAAGGATGAAGGCGGAAGGATGAAGTTAAAGGTCTTCCCTTCATCCTTCCGCCTTCATCCTTCCGAAAGACCTGCTTCACCTCGCGTCGCCCATAAAGGGGGCAACGATATGCGGTTCATCAAGAGCTGCCTCGCGGGGTTGCTGATTACTTCTCTGACGCTCGGGGCCGCGGGAGCGTCACTTCCCGAAAACACTAAAACGGAGGGCGCGGGCACAGAGCGCGAACTCGGGCGGGGGCTGCTGCTGCGCGGGCGCGCGGGCGAGGCGCTCGTCCACCTTGAGAACGCGCTGAAGGCTTTTCAACAGTCGGGCGACCGCGCGGGCGAGGCCTCGACGCGCGACCTGCTGGGCGAACTCTACGAGCGGCAGGGTCGCTACGACATCGCGCAGGAGCAGTACACCGTCGCGCAGAACCTCTACGCCGCGGGGGCGAAGGGGCCGGCGACGCCCGCGGCGCCGGGCGGCAGATTGCCGGGCGGGAGGGTCTCGGCCGACGTGACGCAGGGCGCGACCGCCGCGGCCGGCCTGTCGGGCGAGGAGAGCGCCTACAACGCGCGGCTCATGCTCGCCAAGATCGGCAACATGCTCTACCGCCGCGGCGAATACGACGAGGCGCGCGTGGTCTTCGAGCGGATGAACGTGACGAAGCCCGACACGAGCGCGTTGGGGAAGGTGAAACGCGCGAAGGGCATCCTCGGCGCCATCGGCGCCTCGGTCGGCTCGGACGATAGGAGCATACGCGTCGGCGCGCCTTCGTTGGGCGGACTCATCACGCTCAAGGATCAGCTCAACTTCTACCGCAGGTCGATCATCTACGCCGCCGACGAGCTGGGCCTCGGCCGCATAGACTACCGGCAGGGCCGGTTCGCGGAGGCGCGCGGTCACTTCGAGAACGTGCTCGACGCGACGAACGGCGACCTCGCCGTCATCGGCAAGCTCGGCCAGACGCGCAGGTACCGCGCCGCCGCGCGCACGAGCCTCGGCGACGTGGCGCTCAGGCAGGGCAACTTCAAAGAGGCCGAGGAGCTTTACGAGAAGGCTGTGAAGGGCGCGCGCGAAGACAGGCGCGAAGACCTCGTGTGGCCCGCGCTGCTCGGCCAGGGCCGCGCGTCGCTGCGGCAGGCCGAGGCCGAGCGCGACCGTAAGAAGGCCGACAGGCTGCGCGACAAGTCGCTCGACTCTTACCGCGAAGCGCTCGCTTCCGTCGAGAAGCTTCGGCAGGGGAGCATCAGCGCCGACGAGTCGCGCACGACCTTCCTCGCGACGACGGCAGAGGTTTACGAAGAGACCACGGCCGCCCTGGCCGAGGCCGCCCTCTCCGCGCAGCCTTCGGCCGCTTCGGGCTCGCCGCTCGAAGGGCAGGCGCTTGCCTACGCCTCCGAGGCGCTCGCGACGGTCGAGCGCGGGCGCGCGCGTTCGCTCCTCGACCTTCTGAACGAGTCGGGCGCGGAGATTACCGAAGGCGTCCCCGAAGACCTGCTCCGCGAGAAGCGCGAGAACCAGACGCGGCAGGCCGAGGTCGCCGCCGAGCTGACGGGCGTGGAACTCGGCGGCGCGGAGAAGAGGAAGAAGCCGGAAGAGTTGGAGGAGGAACTCGACCAGCTACAGGACAGGCTCGACAGCATCGAGAACCGCATCCGCACGAAGAGTCCGCGCTACGCGCAGCTCACCGCGGCGGGCACGCTGACGCTCGAAGAGATACGCCGGCAGGTGCTCGACGAAGAGACGGCGCTGCTCGAATACGGCCTCGGCGAAGGCCACTCGTACCTCTTCGCCGTCACGCGCGACCGTCTCTCAATCGCGCGCCTGCCCGGGCGCGAGGAGGTCGAGCGCCTCGTCGTCGACTTCAGGCAGCAGCTCATCCCGACTCCCGTCAGGCGTTCGATCATCGACCTCGTCGCCGCGGCCGTAGACCCGCAGCGCGGCCTGAAGGTCGCCACGGCGAGGCCGGACGTGACGCCCGCGGCCGTCCAGGCTTATGCCGACGCCGCGCACGCGCTCTACAAGGCGTTGGTCGAGCCGGCCGCGCCGCTCTACAGGCGGAGCCGCCTGCTCGTCGTTGCCGACGGCGCGCTCAACTACGTCCCCTTCGACGCGCTCGTCACGCAGCCGCCGGCCGCGGGCGCGGACTTCTCCGCGCTCGAATACCTTCTCAAGCAGAACGAGACGGTCTTCGCGCCGTCGGCCTCCGTGCTCGCGGCCGTACGCCAGACGCGCGGGGCCGTGACGGCCGCGACGGCGGCGGGCAACTTACTCGTCGTCGCAGACCCGGTCTTCGACCCGGCGGACTCGCGCGCGGTCGCGGCGCTCGGCCCCTCTGCTGCGCAGCAGTCGGGCGCCGACGCGGGGCGCGCGCCCGGCTTCGACAGCGCCGTCGCGGACGTGTCCGGCGGCCTGAAGGCTTCGGGCGGTAAGCGCGTCGCGCTCGTGCGTCTGGCGGGCACGCAGGCCGAGGCCGAGGAGATAAAGTCTTTAGCCGCGCGCGCCGGCCGCAAGGCGGACGTGTGGCTGGGCCTGGACGCGAATGAGGGCGAGCTTGAGGCGCGCGACCTGCGCGGCTACCGCGTGCTCCACTTCGCGACGCACGGGATTCTGAACGCGGAGCGGCCGCAGTTCACGGGCCTCGTGCTCTCGCTCGTCGGGAACCGTGGGGGCGCCGACGGCTTCCTGCGCACGGACGAGGTCTTCAACCTCAAACTCGGCTCGCCGCTCGTGATGCTCTCGGCCTGCGAGACCGGACTCGGGCGCGAGAAGCGCGGCGAGGGCGTGATGGGGCTCGCGCGCGCCTTCATGTACGCGGGCGCGCCCACCGTCGGCGTCACCCTCTGGTCTGTCGCCGACAAGCCGACGGCCGAGCTGATGTCCGACTTCTATCAGAGCCTCCTCGCCCAGCGGCCCGCGACGCCCTCGGCCGCCATGCGGGCCGCGCGCCTCTCCCTCCTCGCCCGCAAAGAGACCAGCGCCCCGTACTTCTGGGCGCCGTTCGTGCTGGTGGGAGATTGGAAATAAGAGAGTAGGCAGTAGGCAGTAGGCAGTTTCAATCCCCGAAGGGGATAAACATAATAGCCGGGGGCAGAGCGAGCGAATGCGAGCGCCGCCCCCGGAATGTGACGGATAAACGAATCCGACCCCGAAGGGGTTGCACCGTGAATCGCCGTGCGGCCCTTTCAGGGTCGGAATTATTTTGGCGCATCTACCGGGGGTGGCGCTGCGGGGCTTTGCCTCATAACCCCTCCGACCTTAAGCAGTTTTGAGGCAGGGTAGAGACTTTTGAGGCAAGTCACAGACGGGGTTAGCGCCTCAAGGTAATCGTTGGGTGGAGATGTAAATCTCTGTGGACGTGAAGTATGGGATTAGTCTCGCGTCAAGTCCCTTGCAAGGTCAAAGGGCTGCGGTTCATCAAGGCCCTCTACTATCTTCTCAGGAGTGAGTTTTTCCGGAATAGGCTTTTCAATCTTTTTCATCGCCTGTGTATAGATGCAGTAATGATAGCGCGCTCCCTCATCGCTCGGCGTTGGGAACGGCGCTACACTTAAATAGCCGTGCAACTCCCATCCTTTCGAAAGAAGGTTATCGACTTGCTTTGCAACGTCCTCATAATCACTGCCGCTAACGATTTGATATCTCATCCCTAATCCTCCTCTATTAGGTATAAGTTTAAAACCACATGGCAACCACGGAAGCCCCGTTATACTCTCCCCCATCGCTAGCTTGCAACAGATAATAGTGAGAAAGCCCCGCCCGGCTAAGGGCGGGGCTTTCTCACTATTATCTGTTGGCTCCCCCTACGCCGCCGCCTGCCAGAACTTAGGCTTTAACCCAAGCTCGAACATGCTCGCATAAGCGCGTACCTACGCATTTACGCGTTCCGTGCGTTTGACGAAACTGTATGTGTTTTCAGGAGTGCTTCGGCTTGGCGGGCAGTTTAGCGGGAAGGTCTAGATCATCGTCAACAATCACGTCCAGACACACGCCCGCGAGTCGCGCATAACGTAACAGTACCGGCAACGGCGGCTCCCGCTCCCCACGCTCATAACCGGAGACGTGCGCTGGGTGAATCTTCGGCTGTTCCAGGCGGTTGACCATCTCCGATTGAGAGATGCCTAAAGCCTCACGAATACGCGAGAGCTTCAGCGCAAGGCGCTCGGGTTGAGGGCGACGGCTGCGGCCCATTAGACGCGCCCCCTCTCACGGGGCGCACGTCTCCCCTCTTTACTTGCGCGCCTATTTAGGCGTATAGTGTCTCTGCGTGAACCTATCGCCGTTCGTCTGAACCTCTCGCGTTCAACGGCGATGCTCATCTCTCCGAGATTGAGGGTGAGCAGGTTTCCGCATCCGACCCGTTGCCTTATCAAAGACTGAGCGGAAAGGAAGATACCACACGAGTATTCTTGTCGCTTAACGCTGGCACGTCTTAGGGCAGGACTGTGCCGCGCCCCGGCGATCCACGCCGGGCACAGGGGCCGCGTACGTCTCCTACTTGGCGTGCGCGGCCCCTCTGACTTTTGGGGCAGGCTTTAGCACTTATGGGTCAACTAGGGGTTTTGAGGCAAAGCCGCGCTGCGGTGCTCACGCACCTTCGCTTACCCCCGGCTATTGACTGTATCCCCTCCGGGGATGCCATAACTGCCTACTGCCATCTGCCTACTGCCCACTTCCTTTTGCCTCGGGGGGTGGGCTAATATCAGGGCAACGGTTCAAACCAACAAATCGGACGTGCAGAGGGTGGAACGAGATGGAAGCGAACTTCAGCCCTGTTTCAGACGCCGCCGCGCTCGAAGATCTTTTCGCGCGGTCGCACGAGGAGCCGGTGCTCCTCTTCAAGCACAGCAACGCGTGCCCGATCAGCGCGCGCGCCTACAGCCAGATGACGGCGGTCAGGACGCCCGTCTCCATCGTCGTCGTGCAGAAGAGCCGCGACGTGTCGCGCGAGGTCGAGCAGCGGACGGGCGTCCGCCACGAGACGCCGCAGGCGCTCGTCCTCCGCAACGGCCGCGCCGTCTGGCACACCTCCCACTTCGACATCACGGCCGACGCGGTCGAGCAGGCCGTGAAGGAGAATCAGTAGGCAGTAGGCAGTAGGCAGTTGAAACCCTTTCCGAGGACTGTGAATTAATTTTCAGAGACCGTAGCGCGGAGCGGCTGCCTACTGCCATCTGCCTACTGCCTACTTTACTTATGACTAACGCACCGAGGCGCGGGCCGGCGGTGGAGCCGCGCGAGATCATGCAGGAGTCGGATGCGGAGCTGCGCGTCACGTGGGGCGACGGGCGCGAGTGCCTCTACGCGGCGCCGCGGCTGCGCCGCCTCTGCCCGTGCGCGCAGTGCGTCAACGAGTTCACCGGCGAGCGGGTGCTCAAGCCGGAGGCCGTCTCCGACGAGTTGAAGATCGAGGACGTCGGCCTCGTCGGCCGCTACGCCCTCACCTTCCGCTGGAGCGACGGCCACGACACGGGCATCTACAGCTTTCGGTATCTGCGCGAGATATGTGAGGAAGGGTGTTAGGTGCTGGGTGCTGGTTGCTAGTTAAGAGCCTCCAACCCAGCACCCAGCACCCAACACCCAACGCCCCGTATGAAGAAGATTCTGGTCGTCGAGGATGACGAGGTCGGGCGCGAGCTGGTGCGTCTGACGCTGGAGCGCGAGGGCTACCGGGTCGTGACGGCGGAGGACGGCGAGCGCGGGTTCGAGCTGGTGCTCTCGGAGCGGCCCGACCTCATCGTGACCGACGTGGCGATGCCGGCGGCCGACGGCGTGCAGCTCGTCCGCCGCGTGCGCGCCGCGCCCGAAGTCGCCGCGACGCCCATCCTCGTCACCACGGGCTTCGGCACCGGCAACGCGACCTACACGCTCGCGCAGGGCGCCGACGCCTACCAGCCGAAGCCGCTCGACCCGGACGCGCTGCGCGAGAGCGTGCGCAGACTCTTAGGCTGAACAAGGGGGAAGAGATTTTGACAGAGGCCGTCGGCTGGGTCAGCTCAGTTATCCTGGTGCTGACCATCGCCAAGCAGGTCTACAAGCAGTGGCAGGAGGGTTCGAGCGAGGGCGTCTCGAAGTGGCTCTTCGTCGGGCAGATGGCCGCCTCGCTCGGCTTCACCATCTACAGTTGGCTCGTCTCGAACTGGGTCTTCGTCGTCACCAACTCGCTCATGCTCGTCAACGGGCTGCTCGGCCTGCTCATCGTCCTGCACCACCGCCGCCGCGAGCGCGCGGGAGGGAAGTGAACGCGCCGCCGCGCTCTCTGTTATCATGTCCCGCATGAACGAGAGAGATTTTTTCGACGAGCGGCCCGAGACCAAGCGCGCCAACTACTCCTGCCCGCACTGCCGCGAGCGCAACGACTACGAAGTGCGCTGGCTGCGGCGGACGAAGAAGAATCAGCCGCCGCGCGGCATGAACGAGCAGCAGCGGGCGCAGTTCCAGAAGGCGCGCGACTACATGGTGCGCGTGGACGACCAGCTCGTCTGCCCCCACTGCCGCAAGCGCTTCGACATCCCCAACTTCCAGACCGTCGTCTTCATCTGACCCGGTCGGCCCGAAACAGCAGAGGAGGAGAACCCCGTATGGAAGAGTTAATCAGACAGGTCTCGGAGCGGACGGGCATCAGCCCCGAGCAGGCGCAGACGGCCGTCGCGACCGTCCTCGGCTTCATCAAAGGGCGTCTGCCCGAACCCATCGCCGGCCAGCTCGACAGCTTCATCGGCGGCGGCGGGGGCGGCGTAGACCTCGGGGGGCTGGGCGGCGCGGCCGGCAGCGTCCTCGGCGGCCTCGGCGGCATGCTCGGCGGCGGCGGCGACAAGGAGTAAGCCGACCGGAAAAAAAACTTTCGCGGGGGCCTTTCGGAAGACCGGAAGCCCCCGCGACGCTTTTGTGGAGGTCGCCTGTGAGAAAAGCGAAAGTTGCCCTCGTCGTCCTGCTCGCGTTGCTGGTGCCTGCGGGTGCCGACAACTCCTCGGCCCAGAGCGTCGCCGACCCGCGCAACCAGACGCCTTTGATAGGCGATTGCCCGACCGTCGCGGTGAGCTGCGTGGACACGGCCGTCTTCGGCGCTCCGCTCACGTTCACCGCGAACATCTCGGGCGGCGACCCCGCCGTGACGCCGACGTACAAGTGGACGGTGACAGACCTCCGCATCCTGAGCGGTCGAGACACGCACACGATAACCGTCGAGGCGCCCATGCGCGGCGGCGCGTTCAAGGCCACGGTCGAGGTCGGCGGTTACGACCGCGCTTGTACGATGACGGCGAGCTGCGAGACAAACCTCATCCTCGAACCTATCCCGGTCAAGGCCGGTGAGTATGGCAAGTACTTCGACGACGAGAAGGCGCAGCTCTCGGACCTCTACGACGAGCTGCGGAAAGACCCGACGGCACAAGGCTACCTGGTCTGCTACGGCGGAAGGCGGAGCCGGAGGGACGAGGCGCGGCGCCGGTGCGAGCGCGGCCGGGACTACCTCGGCCGCACACGCGGCATCACGGCCGGCCGCATCGTGACGGTAGACGGCGGCTTCCGCGAGGAGCCTCTGACCGAACTCTGGGTCGTGCCCTCGGGCGTGACGCCGCCGCCCGCCAGCCCGACCGTCGACCCTTCGGAAGTGAGGCCGCCGGCCCCGCCCCGCAGAGCGCGCCGACGCGGCCGGCGCTGAACGGAAGCCTCCGCGCCCGCGGACGTTTTCTCTTGCGCGCCTCAGGCGTTTGTCTCAGAATGCGCTGACCCGCTCGTCAGCCGCCGCCTTTCTCGGCTCACCAAAACGATTGGAGAACGGAATGGGCAAGCCCTCAGACAAGGCTCCGCCGGACATCGAGAGCCTCCCGCTCGAAGGCCTCTCCTGGAAGAACCCGCAGGAGACGGAGGCGTCGATCCGCAGGGCGTACGCGTACGCCGAGGAGCGCGCGGAGCAGGCCGTCCAGTGGTATTTGAAGAACAAGGGCTGGAAGGCCTTCTGGTCGAGGTCTCTGCGCATCTCGGCCATCCTGCTCACGACGCTCGGCGGCCTCGCCCCCATCGTCGGCTCGACGGGTTGGCTGAAGTCGCAGAGCTTCGACTACGAGCCGGTCGTCAAGATGCTCGGCTACGTCTTCCTCGCGCTGGCCGCGGCCTGCGTCGGCCTCGACCGCTTCTTCGGCTTTTCGAGCGGGTGGATGCGCTACATCACGACGGCGCTCGCGTTGGAGAAGTCGCTCTCCGAGTTCCGCATGGCGTGGGCGATGACGTTGGCGAAGCTGGGGGGCGCGACGCCGACCGAGGAGCAGGTGCAGTCGATGCTCCAGAAGGTCAAGGAGTTCGTCGCCTACGTGGACGGCACGGTCGAGGAGGAGACGCGCGACTGGGTCACGGAGTTCAGGACGAGCCTCTCGGACGTGGATCGCACGGCGAAGGAGCTGGGCAAGGCGGCGCGCCCCGGCGCCATCGACGTGACCGTCACCAACGGCATGGACGCGGAGGGCGGCTTCGACGTGGCGCTCGACGGCATGAACGTCCGCGCGGGCGTGCGCGGGACGAAGTACCATGTCGGCTACGTCCCGCCGGGGCCGCACAAAATCGAGGTCTCGGCCCGCGTGGGCGGCCAGGCGTTTGGAGCCTCCGAACTCGTCAACGTCGGCCCCGGCGAGATCGCCAAAGCCACCCTCGCCCTCCCCTTCAGGAAGGCACAGCCCTGAAGGAGAGTTAACCACGGAAGCACAGCTTGTCGAGCTATAAGTTCGAAGCCGTGCCTCTCTGTGTCCCTGTGGTTAAAGCGCCCGCACGCACACGATTCTTGACAAGCCCGCCCGGTCTAAATATTCTTTGCGCGCTTCCGAGGAGTCACGTGTTCCCCCTTGTGGGGACATTACTCATTTCCGCGCCGGAGTCTTCTCACAAACCAGCCCGAAGCCTTTCGTTCCGCGGGGCCGGTGGGCGACCCGGCACGCGCCGACCTTTCCGGAGAGTGTCATGTCCAAAAAACGGCCCGCGAACTCTTCAGCGCTTCCGCAGACTTCAGAGCAGGACGAATACGTCGACGTCGCAATCGTCGGGGCCGGCGTCTCCGGCGTCTACTGCGGCTGGCGGCTTTCGGCGTGCGCGCCCGGCGAGGCCGAGGCGCTGCTCGGCCTCTCGAAGGGCGAGCCGGGCAAGTCCGGCCGGCGCAGAGGGCGTTTGAAGATCAGGCTCTACGAGTCGGACGAACGCATCGGCGGCCGGCTCTTCTCGGTCACGCCGCCCGAGATGCCGCACCTGAGGGCGGAGGTCGGCGGCATGCGCTACCTGACGACGCACCGGCTGCTGGTGAACCTGATCGAGCAGCTACACCTTTCGTCCAAGCCCTTCCCGATGGGCGAGAAGGGGCACACGCTCTTCTACCTGCGTCGCCGCCACCTGCGGCTGGAGGACTTCGCCGACCCGGCGAAGGTGCCCTACGGCCTGGCCTGGAACGAGCGCGGGAAGAGCCCCGCGGAGTTGATGCTGTACGCCATCAACACCGTCGTCCGCCACGCCGAGCAGAAGACCGAGGAGGAGTGGGAGCGGATCAAGCGGGAGAAGATGATCTTCGGCACGCACATGTACGACCTGGGGTTCTGGAACCTCCTGTACCAGATTCTGAGCAGCGAGGCTTACAACCTCATCCAGGATGCCGGCGGCTACTCCTCCATCCTGAGCAACTGGAACGCGGGCGAGGCCATCCCCTGGTTCCTCGCCGACTTCCCGAAGGACGTGACGTACCGCACGCTCACGTTCGGGTACGACCAGCTCCCCCTCGCGCTGGCCGAGCGCTTCGAGGGGGCGGAGGGCGCGGACACGAAAATCCACACCGGCCACCGGCTCACCTCGTTCGAGCTGCCCGGCCGGAACGACAAGTGGATCACGCTCAACTTCGAACGGCGGAAGCGCGTCAAGGCCAGGCGACTCATCCTGGCGATGCCGCGGCGCTCCCTCGAACTCGTGCTCGGCAAAGACCTGTCGGAGGACGAGGAGCTGCGGAGGGACGTCGAATCGGTCAGGCCGCAGCCGGCGGCCAAGCTCTTCCTCGGCTACCGGGAGCCCTGGTGGCAGGTTTTGAACCTCACCTCGGGCCGTTCGAGCACAGACCTGCCCATCCGGCAGACCTACTACTTCGGGACGGAGTGCGAGGAGAAGGGGGCCGACCCCGACAACACCTGTTCGCTGCTCATGGCGAGCTACAACGACGGCCCCTCGGTCGGCTTCTGGAAAGGCCTGCTCGACCGGAAGCCCGGGACGAACGAGGTCAACCACCCCTTCAAGGGGGACTTGAAGAACTCGAAGGAGCTGGACTCCCTGCGGGCGCAGAACCTCATCCCTTCGAGGGGGATGGTGCGCGAGGCGCACTACGAACTGAAGCAGCTCCACGGCATCGACCTCTACATCCCGAAGCCGTACATGGCCATCTACAAGGACTGGGGCGAAGACCCTTTCGGCGGCGGGTGGCACTTCTGGAAGATGAGCCAGAAGCCCTGGGAGGTCATGAAGCGCATGCGTGCGCCGAGGCTGAGGGGCCGGCAGACGCCGCACGTCTACGTCTGCGGCGAGGCCTACTCGTGCAACCAGGGCTGGGTCGAGGGCGCGCTGAAGTCGGCCGAGCTTCTGCTCCAGGAGCACTTCGGGCTGAAGGCGCCCGCCTGGCTCCCGAAGGACTACGACCTCGGCCCCTGACGGCTGCGGGGCGGAGCGTGGCTCCGGCGCGAGGAAAGTTGTTGACTTTTCTCGCCCGCAGGGCTAGCCTACGCGCGTTTGTAACTCGCCCAACAGACACCCCTCGCCCAAACGCCCCGCCCAGGCGTGGCTCTGACGACTGCGGCCTCCAGCTCCATCCGGCCGGTCTCGGGGACTTTCCAAATCATTCAGGAGCGACTCAATGAGACACGTAAGGAGTGTGCTCGCCGCCGCGCTCGTCGCGTTGGCGTTGGCCGCGACCGCCTCGGCGCAGACCTTGCGCCCGGGCAACGACCCGCGCAACCAGTCGCCGTCCGTCGGCACGGGCGGCCCCGAGGGCGGCCCCACGGGGCTCTTCACCATCTACGACGGCGACACGCTGCGCAAGGGTGAATTCACCTTCAGCATCGCCTACTCGAACTACGACCGCGACCCCGGCAACGTCGATATCACCGACGTCCCCCTGAGCTTCAACGTCGGCCTCAGCGACCACATCGAGCTCTTCTTCAAGACGAACGGCTGGCGCGGCATCAAGGTCAACAGCCCTTCGAACCTTTCGAGCTTCTACCTGCCGAACTCGCAGCTCTTCTTCGGCCCGGGACTTCTCGGCAGCCCGGCGGCAATCGTGCTGGCGCCCTCGGGGCCGAACGTCGGCAGCATCGCGGGGCAGCCGCTCTTCCGCCCGGCCTTCAACCAGCCGTTCGTCCAGTTCCCGTTCGTCGGCGGCTCGGCCGGCACCTTCGGGCTGACCGCGGGAATCCCGGGTGGCCTCTTCGGCTTCCCGGGCTTCAGCGCGCAGCTCGGGGCGGCGACGGGCTCGGGCGGGCGCTTCAGCGGCGCCAGCCTCTTCCCGGGTTACGGGTCTCCGGTCGGCTCCATCCTGCCGGGCGTCGTGCTGGCGACGACGACGCTCCCGGCGACGGCGCTGACGCTGCCCATCACCGTGCCGGTCTCGTTCACGACCTCGCCGTCCTACC
Organism: Acidobacteriota bacterium; assembly: GCA_019239425.1. Classification (GTDB taxonomy): domain Bacteria; phylum Acidobacteriota; class Blastocatellia; order Pyrinomonadales; family Pyrinomonadaceae; genus QHXN01. The sequence continues at coordinate 1,727 of JAFAZX010000091.1, read as the reverse complement.
TGCCCGACGCGCCCTTCGTCAACCGGCTCTACGGCGAGTCCACGTTCACGAACTTCGTGGCGGGGGCGAAGATTCGCTTCACGGGGCCGAACAACCCGCTCGGCGTCGGCGTCATTCCGTTCTACCGCTGGTACCCGGATAAGCCCGACGACGCGCAGGGCTTCAACCAGATGCAGCGCGGCGCGGGGCCGGGCGCTTCGATAGGCGACTTCGGCATCGTCGGCTTCCTTTCGGGCCGCCTGAGCCGTTCGGTCAACGTCTCCGTAAACGGCGGTTACATCCTGAACTCGAACCCGCGCTCGGACGCCTTCGGCGGGAGTAACGCCGTGCTGCTCGACCGCCCGAACGAGTTCCTCGCGGGCGTCGGCTTCGACTTCCCAATCAACAAACACTTCCAGCCCATCGCCGAGCTGAAGTCGGTTCACTACACCGGCAGTCGCACGCCGAACGCCTTCCCGAACAACCCCGTGGACGCACTCGCCGGCGTCAAGATTTACCCGCGCCGCTGGTTCGGCTTCGGCGCGTGGTACCGCCTGCACATCAACCAGCAGAGCGAGGGGCACTTCAACCCGGGCGCCGACACCAACGTCCAGATCAATCAGGTGAGCGGCGTCTTCGTCCCCGGCCGCGGCGTCGTCATCGTGCCCGGCACGACCCGGCCCGCGACCGCGAACGGCCTGCCGCTCGGCTTCCGCTTCTCGGACGACCCGCACGGATTCGGCTTCCAAATCTTCGCCGGCCGGCGCAACGAGCGGCTGCCGACGGCCTTTCTGAACCACCCGCCGACCGTGACGCTCGCGGCCTCTTCGAGCCGCGTCGTGCTGGCGGCCGAGTGTGGCCCGAATAGTCAGCCCGACGCGGCCTGCACGCCGACGTCCGGCACGGTTCAGCTCTCGGCGCAGGCTACGGACATAGAAGGCGACACGCTGCTCTACACCTATTCGACGACCGGCGGCCGTATCACGGGTGACGGCCCGAACGCCACGCTCGACCTGTCGGGCGTCGCGCCGGGTACTTACACTGTGACCGTCGAAGTTGACGACGGCTGCGGCTGCATCGCGTTCAGCAGCACGACCGTCACCGTAGATCGCTGTAGCTGCCCGCTTATTCCCCCGACGCCTCCGTCGTGCCCGACGGTCAGCGTGAGCTGTCCGGACACGGCGAAGCCGGGCGAGCAGGTGACCTTCACGGCCAACGTCTCGGGCGGCGACCCGAACGTGACGCCGGAGTGCCGTTGGAACGTCCCCGGCGCGAACATCGTCAGCGGGCAGGGCACCTGCACCATCACGGTCGAGGCCCCCGCCAGCGGCACGATCAACGCGACCGTCGAGGTCGGCGGCTACGACCGCAGTTGTTCGGCGACGGCAAGCTGCACGACCTCCGTCATCGCACAGCCGGTCGGCCGCAAGGTTGACGAGTACGGGAACATCAAGTTCAACGACGAGAAGGCGCGGCTCGACAACTTCGCCATCGAGTTGCAGAACGACCCGACCTCGCAGGGCTACCTGGTCTGCTACGGCGGCCGCGTCGGGAGAGCGGGCGAGGCTCAGCGCCGTTGCGACCGGGCCAAGAACTACCTAGTCAACACGCGCGGCATCACGGCCGACCGCGTCGTGACGGTGGACGGCGGCTACCGCGAGGAGCTGACGGTCGAGCTGTGGGTCGTGCCCTCGGGCGCCACGCCTCCGAGCGCCAGCCCGACGGTCGACCCGAGCGAGGTCAAGACG
>JAFAZX010000039.1 GCA_019239425.1 Acidobacteriota bacterium | reverse complement strand
CGAGATCGCCAAGCTCATCGGCTCGCCCCCGGGCTACCTCGGCCACCGCGAGACGAGCCCGATGCTCACGCAGGAGAACCTCGACCGCTTCCACACCGAGGAGAGCAAGCTCTCGCTCGTCCTCTTCGACGAGATCGAGAAGGCCTCGGACAGCCTGTGGCAGCTCCTGCTCGGCATCCTCGACAAGGCGACGCTCACTTTGGGCGACAACCGGCGCGTGGACTTCTCGAAGACGATGGTCATCATGACCTCAAACCTCGGCGCGCGGGAGATGTCGGAACTCATCTCGGGCGGCATCGGCTTCGCGCCGAAGAAGGATGGGAAGCACTCGCAGGACACGGAAGTCGACCAGAAGATTTACCGCACGGCGGTCGAGGCCGCGCGCAAGAAGTTCAGCCCCGAGTTCATGAACCGCATCGACAAGGTCTTGGTCTTCCGCACGCTGACCGAGGAACAGTTACGCCGCATTCTCGCATTGGAGCTTCAGGCGGTGCAGGAGCGAATCATGTGCTCGGCGGGCGGGAAGTTCGTCTTCCACTGCTCGGAGGCGGCCAAGGACATGCTGCTTCGGGAAGGGGTTGACTACAGGTACGGCGCGCGCCACCTGAAGCGCGCCATCGAAAGACTCCTCGTCTTCCCGTTGTCGAACCTGATGGCGACAGGGCAGGTGGAGTTAGGCGATGCGGTCTACGTGGACATGGACGAGGACGGCGAGCCGGTGTTCTCGAAGCGGCCGTGCGGCGCACTGATCGGCGGCGCGCAGGGGGCCGAGGAGGGTGCCGAAGAGTTCGCAACCTTCTACGGCGCGCCGACGCGCCGGCAAGGGCTCGGCATCTCGGCCTGATGTAACCAAAGTGCTATTCCGCCCAACCAACGTGTAATTGTTTCAAGACGCGGCTTGATTCAAACTGGCACCATGAACGGCGAGCATAGTCCCAAATTTGTTGCCATCGTGGATGACGATCAATCCGTCCAGAGCGCGCTCAAGGACCTGTTGGAGTCGGCCGGGCTCTCGGCGCGGTGCTTCGGGTCGGCGGAGGAATTTCTTGAGTCGGACTGGCGGCGCGAGATCGCCTGCCTGGTCACGGACGTTCGTATGCCGGGGATGTCGGGCCTCGAACTGCAAGCGAGGCTGAAGGCCGAAGGGTCGCTGACTCCGATCATCTTCATCACGGCGCACGGCGACGCAAAGTTGAGGTCGCGGGCGATGACCGCGGGCGCAATCGAGTTCCTGTCCAAGCCTTTCGACGACGACTTCCTGCTCGACAGGGTCCGGGCCGCGCTGGGCGGCTGAGCAGGAGAAACCACCCGTGACTATCCGGGCGGAGCACAACGATGAGTTCACAATACATGTCTTTCGCACAACCTCGCGAAACATCAATGTTCCCGGTGAATCTCATGGCGTTCGGCGAAGTGAATAACGACATCGGTGAGGCGGCGTTTGCCGGAATCGTGGGTCAGAGTTCGGGCCTGCGGAGCGTGTTGCAACTCGTCAGGAAGGTGGCCGCCACCAACGCGACGGTGCTGCTGCTGGGCGAGACCGGCACGGGGAAAGAGCTGATCGCGCGCGCCATCCACGAGCACAGCCCGCGGCAGAAGCAGCCGCTCGTGGCGTTCAACTGCTCCGCCGTTCCGGGCTCTCTGTTTGAAAGCGAGTTCTTCGGCCACGAGCGCGGCGCCTTCACCGGCGCGCACGTGCAGCGCCCGGGGAGGCTTGAGCTGGCCGACCGCGGCACGCTGTTTCTCGACGAGGTCGGCGAGCTGCCGCTTGAGCTTCAGCCGAAGCTGCTCCGCCTGTTGCAGGAGCGCACTTACGAGCGCGTGGGCAGCTCGCGCACACGCAACGCCGACATCAGGCTGGTCGCCGCGACCAATCAAAATCTGGAAGCGCTGGTGGGCGAGGGCCAGTTCCGCAGCGACCTCTATTACCGCCTGAACGTCTTCCCGATTCGCATCCCGCCCCTGCGCGAGCGGCGGCAGGACATTCCTCTGCTGGTCAATCACTTCACTAAGAAGTACGCCCGGCAGATGGGCAAGCGGATCGATACGGTCTCAGAGACGGCTTTGCAGAGCCTGATGGGCTGGCACTGGCCCGGGAACATCCGAGAGCTTCAGAACGTCGTCGAGCGCTGTGTGATAATGGCAGAGGATGAGGTCTTACGGCTGGAGCCGGGTGTGCTCCCGTCGGAAGTTCAACCTGCCGCGCGCCGAAAGGACTCGGGGCAGAAGGCGGAGATCGAAGCCATGCTGCGCGAGACGAACGGCCGCGTCGCCGGCCCGCACGGCGCCGCCGCACGCTTGGGCGTCCCCGTGACGACGCTCGCGTCGAGAATCCGCGCCCTCAAGATCAACAAGCACCAGTTCCATCAAATCTGAGACGCGTGTGTGACTTAAAAAAGAGTTCACCACAGAGACACGGAGACACAGCTTGATGAAGTCTAAAGTATGAAGCTGTGTCTCCTCACGCGCTTCACGACGCCCGGACTATTCCCCTTGAGACATTCGATAGCCCTCGCGCGCGCTCATCCGCGCGTTGGCCTGCCCGCGCACCTCGACGCGAATCCGGCGGAAACGCCCGTCGCGCGCCTTGTTGGTGGAGTAGTAGCCGACGCTGTACTGGCGGCCGACCTCGGCGGCGACCTCCGCGAAGGCGGCGCTGGCCGAGCGCAGGTCGGCCGCCTCGAAAGTCCTGCCGCCGGTGTCGCGCGAGAAAAGGCCCATCTCCCCGCGGGCGAGTTGGTAGAGGGCGCGGCTGACCGCCATGCGCTCGAACGGCCCCATCCGGCAGAAGTCTTCGTAGTCGGCCGCGTCGGCGCGCGGGTCGAAGTTGCGGCGGTATCGCTCCAACTGCGAGCGCGAGAGCCGCAACGCGCCGTCGTCTTCGCAGTCCCCGAGCAGACGGTCTTCGACGTAGTCCTCCGTATCGACCTCGATGAAGTAGGCGGGCACGCCCGTCCCCATGAGCTGCGCGCGCGCCGACGCGAAATCCGAAGCGCTCGTCGAGTCCACCCCGTCGGTGAGGGCGACGAGCGCGCGCCGCCCGCGCATCTCCGGCGCGGGTGGTTGACGGAAGATGTCCTCGGCGACCCGCGCGAGCGCGTCATAGTAGGGCGTGCCGTTGCTCGCGCGGATGCGTCCGACGGCGGCGCGCAGCGCCGCACGGTCGTCGGTCAGGCGGCTCTGCACCGCAACGGTCGCGACCTTCCCTCTGCCTTCATCAATTGTTTTAAAGGAGAGAACGGCGACGCGGTCGCCGGGGCGCAGGGCGTCGATGAAGGCGAGCGCGGCGCGGCGTATCAGCCCGACCTCCTCGCGGGTCGAGCCGGAGGTGTCTAAGAGTAGCGCGACCTCGAAGGGCGCGTCCGTGGCGGCGAAGGTGGCGACGCGCTGCGGGCGGTCGTCCTCGTAAATCTGGAAGTCGGAGGCGGTGAGTCCCGTGACGGGCCGGCCGTCACGGTCGCGCACGACGACGGGCACGGGGACGAGTTGCGTGTCCACGCGCACCACTTCATCCTCGCCGACCTCCTCGACGGCTGAAGTGGAAGTCTCTGCCTCAGCGTCAGGCGCGGGCATAATGCTTGCCGCTAGACGTGGCCGCTGATGTGGCTGTCCCGGCGCGGGCGACTGTGCGACGACGACCACACCTGATAGCGCCAGCGATAGGGCAACGAACCAGACGCGCGCCGGCACGCCTGAGCGGCGCCCGCTTCGTGATCGGCAGGACATCAGCTTCGACTCCTCACACTGCACTCTCCTTAAACTTCAAGCCAGCTTCATCCCGAAGCCATTCAACAAAGCCGCCACGCAAGCGAGGCAACGTGTATTCCAGCAGCCGGTCGCGTATGAACACGCGGGACGAGACAAGTCGGTTATGCGTTTCTGACGAATCTCGTTCGTAAATTAACGAACTCACGATTCATCAAAGCACGACGCGCCCGCCCGTCTGTCGCCCGCACGGCCACATCCACTTCACAACTCAAGGCATTGGGGTGTTCGACCGTATGCGGGGCCGTGTGGCAGGACAGTTGCACCGTGCCCGTCGGGAGACCGAGTGATGAAGGTGAGGGCCTTATGAATTCTGATGTGAGAATCACGAAGCGAGTGGGGGGCGTCTTGTCGGGCACGCTCATGCCGGTGCTGCTTTCGATTTTACTGATAGTGAATATGGGCGGCGTCGTGGGAGCGCAACAGGCGCAGGCCGCCACGGGCACTCTGCGCGGTGCGGTCAGCTATGCCGGCCCCGACGGGCAGGCGTACAACATCCCCGCCGCGAGCCTGAAGCTGACGGGCACGCCCCAAGTCGCGGAGGCCGTCGCGAACGAAGCGGGCGAGTACGAGTTTTCGGGCCTTCCGCCCGGCGCTTACACGCTGGAAGTGAACGCCCAGGGGTTCAAGACCGCCGGCAAGCCCGTCACCGTCCGCGCGGACGAAACCTCCGTGGAAGACATCAGCCTCGAAGTGGCGGAGGTCAGCGAGTCCGTGACGGTCGTCTCCTCCGGCGGGCAGGGGATCGACGCGACGGAGGCGGCCCCCGCCGCGCAGCTCAGCCGGAGAACCCTGCAAACGGTGCCGCTCAGGAACGAGCGCTTCACCGACGCGCTGCCGCTCGTCCCCGGAGTCGTGCGCGGCCCCGACGGGCAGATCAACGTCAAGGGCGGGCGTTCGAGCCAGAGCGGCATGACCGTCAACAGCAGCAACGTCACAGACCCCGTCACGGGCGAGTACGCCATCAACCTGCCCGTGGAGGCGGTAGAGTCCGTGCGTGTGATCACGAACCCGTACGCGGCGGAGTACGGTAACTTCACCGCGGGCGTGACCGAGGTCGAGACGCGCTCGGGCGCCGACAAGTGGCAGCTCCAGTTCCAGAACTTCTTCCCGCGCCTGCGTCGTAACGACGGCCACGTCGCCGGGATCGAGTCGATGACTCCGCGCCTCGCCTTCGGCGGCCCCGTCGTGAAGGGCAAGCTGAGTTTCTTCCAGTCCTTCGAGTACCGCTTCGTCCGCACGCCCGTCGAGAGCCTGCCTCTCGCGGAGCGGGACACGAAGCTGGAGAGCCTCGACTCCTACACGCGCGCCGACTGGCAGATAGACCCGAAGAATCAACTCTCCACGACCTTCTCGCTCTTCCCGCAGAAGCAGGGCTACGTCGGCCTGAACACTTTCAACCCGCAGGAGGTCACGCCCGACTTCCGCCAGCGCGGTTTCTTCTGGGCCGTCAACGAGAGCCGGGTCATGGGCGGCTCTTCGCTCCTCGAATCAAGGTTCAGCGTCAAGCAGTTCGACACCAACGTTTACCCGAGTTCGGGCGGTGGCGTGATGAACTTCGCACCCGACCGAAACTCCGGCAAGTTCTACAACCGGCAGGAGCGCAACAGCCGCCGCTACGAGGCGCAGGAGGTCTACAGCTTCGCGCCGCCCGCCCTCGCCGGCACGCACTCGTTGAAGGCCGGCGTCGGCTTCGTCCGCGACAACTTCGACGGCGAGAGCGTGAGCGGGACGGTGCGGATACTTCGCGCCGACGGCACGCGCAGCCAGCAGATCGACTACGTCGGCGACGGCAAGCTCCGTCGCGACAAGACCGCCTTCTCCTCCTTCTTCGAGGACAAGTGGACGCCGAACCGGCGGCTCACGCTTGATTACGGCGTGCGCTTCGACCGCGACAACGTGGCCTCGGAGAACAACGTCGCGCCGCGGCTCGGCGTTGCCTACGCGCCCTTCGCGGACGGTCGGACGGTGATACGTGGCGGCGTCGGACTCTTCTACGACTCGGTCAACCTCAACGTCGCCACCTTCGAGCAGACGCAGCAGCGCGTGCTGACGAGCTACGCCGCCGACGGAATTCAAGTCTTAGGGACGCCTGTGCTCCAACGACTCGCGCTCGACGGCGGGGAGATGAGGACGCCGCGCAGCGTCAATTGGAACGTCGAGGTAGACGGCGAGTGGGTGAAGAACCTCCTCGTCCGCGTCGGCTACGCGCAGCGCGAGGCGCGACGCGAGTTCGTCGTCAACCCCGTCGAAGACCAGACGGGCGACGGCCGCGTCATGCTCTCGAACGGCGGCCGCGCGAGCTACAAGGAGTTTCAGGTGACGGCGCGCTACCGGCTCCGCGAGCGGGACGAGCTGGTCGCCTCCTACACGCGGTCGAAGTCGGAGGGCGACCTCAACGACTTCAACAGCTACTACGGCAACTTCCGGAACCCGGTCATCCGGCCCGACGAGCGCGGGCCGCTGCCGTGGGACGCGCCCAACCGCTTCCTCGTCTGGGGCGACTTCGGCGTCAAGTACGGCATCACGGTCGCGCCCGTGCTCGACATCCGCAGCGGCTTCCCTCTCTCGAACATCGACGAGGACAGGAACTTCGTCGGGGGGCGCGACCGCGCTGGGCGCTTCCCCGCCTTCGGCTCGCTCGACCTGCAAGTCCTGAAGAGCGTGAGCGCGCCGGGGCGCTGGGGTGAGAGCTACCGGCTGCGTCTGGGGGCGAAGGTCTTCAACGTCACGAACCACTTCAACCCGCGCGACTACCAGGGCAACCTCGCGAGCGAAGAGTTCGGCGGGTTCTATAACGGCGTCGGGCGCAGGTTCGGGCTCAAGTTCGTCATCGAGAAGAAGTAGGCGCCGTCAGGGTTGGAGGTGGAGGAAGTGGGCATCGCGACACAAACCGTGCTGGCGCTCCAAGAGGGGACGCTGCTCGCCGCGCGCAGCCTCGGCGGCGTGTTGAGGGGGCCGCGTTACGCCTCGGACGGCGTCCGGCAGATGGACGCCATCGGGTGTGGGAGCGCGGCCATCGTCCTCCTGACGGGCTTCTTCACGGGGGCGGTGCTCTGCGTCCAGACCTACCCCTCGATGAAAGACTTCGGCGCGCAGAACCAGACCGGCCAACTCGTCGCACTCGCCCTCCTGCGCGAGCTGGGGCCGGTCATCACGGCGCTGATGGTCGCGGGGCGCGTCGGCTCTGCCATCGCGGCCGAACTCGGCTCGATGGTCGTCTCCGAGCAGATAGACGCCCTGCGCGCGCTGGGCGTAGACCCTTTGAGAAAACTGGTCGCCCCGCGGCTCGTCGCGCTGCTCACGATGCTGCCGCTGCTGACGCTCGTCTCGAACGCCGCGGGCATCGTGGGCGGCGGGGCGGTCGCCACCACGCTCTACGGCCAGCCGATGGAGACGTTCGTCGCGTCCGTCCTGCGCGGCATCCAGGCCGAGGACG
>JAFAZX010000027.1 GCA_019239425.1 Acidobacteriota bacterium | reverse complement strand
CGACTTGCGCTTGTTGCGCTTGCGGGCGAGGGCGGACTTGAGCTTGGCCTTCTGGCCGCGGGACATGAAGAAGGCGTGCTTCTTCGCGTCCTTGATGATCTCCTCGGACATCACCTTGCGCTTGAAGCGGCGCAGCGCGCTCTCGATGGACTCGCCCTGGTTGACGACGACTGTTGCCATGACATTCTCTCCGTTCAAAAACTGATGAAACTCGCGCCCGGCGACTGCGGCGCCCGGCGCACAATTAAAGACTCTAAGTCTGTCTCTTTCTTAAACTCTCTCGACTAAACCGGGCAACACCCGCCTCTCTGTCGCGAACGGCGACCACAAAAGCAACGGCTATTTTGCCTGCCGAATCGCGTTCTGGCAAGCGACCGGGAGAGGGTGCTGGGTTCTGGGTTCTGGGTGCTGGTTCAGGCCAAAACCCAGAACCTAGAACCCAGAACCCGTTTTCACAGCCGGGTCGGTGATGATCACGAAATCGCCGAGGCGGCCGAGGCCGGCCTCAAAATTGGGGAAGCTGTCGGCGGGGACGATGGTGACGACGACGGCGCGCGCCTGCTTGCGGTAGCGCGCGAGCTGTTCGGGCACGCCCATGCGCTCCTCGCTGTGGAAGGTGCCGTTGACCTGCACGACCAGAGGGTCGCGCCCGCGCTTCAAATATTCTGAAATGGAGTAGGCCATCGAGGCGTCGCGCAGGGTCTGCGCTTCGAGCAGGTGCAGGCCGCCGTGCGCGCTCGCCTGTGTCGCCCCGGCAGCGCCCTCGCCGCCCATGAAGCGGTTGAACTTCGCCGCGTACCCTTCGGACGCGGGCGGGAAGGGGAGCGGCGGCAGCCAGGACTTGATTGCGACCTGCGGTAGAGACTTCAAAGAGTCAGGCCCGTTGCTCGACACGCGCGAGACGTAGCGCGCGGGCGCGTTGGCCGCGATGACGGGCAAGTGGTGTTCGCGCGCGTACTCGACGAGCGGCCTGTAGTCCGTCTCGTAGTTCCGCCAGGGCCGGCTGCTCAAAAGGAAGTGGCGCTCGGTGATGAGCCCCGCGAGGTACTCGTCCAGGACAGTCTGCACGTCGCGCTCGAACATCTCCAAAGAGAGCGCGACCGACCGGTGCTCCGCGGACGAAGCGCCGTACGCCTCGTCCGCGCGGCGCAGCAGCTCGGCTTCGAGCAGGTGTGCGACCGCGTCGTCGTGCGTCTCTCCGACGAAGAGCACGTCCGCGCGTCCGAGCGAGGCGACAATCGCCTGTAGGGTGACGGCGTTGCCCTTCGCGTCGAAGGCGCGGTAGTGGGGCGGGGGCACACCCTGCGCCCCCGCGGCGAGTTGTGCCGCGAGCGCGGTGAAAAGTAGTATGCTCGAGAGGCGTCGCACCCCGTCCTTCATCATGTTTGACCTTTTAGCACGCCGCCCCGCGGGGCGGCAACGGCCGCCGAATGAGCGCCGCCGCGACGGCCGTCACGCGAGCAGAGGAGGGAACCGCTTTGGAAATTTACGTCAGCACGGACGTGGAGACGGACGGGCCGATCCCCGGCGTCTACTCGATGCTGAGCATCGGGTCGGCGGCCTACCTGCCCGACAGCAACAGGCCGCACGCGACCTTCACCGCGAACCTTGAGACGCTGCCCGAAGCCTCGCAGCACCCCGACACGATGAAATGGTGGAAGACGCAGCCCGAAGCCTGGGCCGCCTGCCGCGAGGATTTGGAAGCGCCCGAGGCGGCCATGCGCCGCTACCTCGGGTGGCTCAAACAGCTCCCGGGCGAGCCGGTCTTCGTCGCCTACCCGGCGGCCTTCGACTTCATGTTCGTCTGCTGGTACCTCAACCGCTTCGCGGGCGAGAACCCCTTCGGCTGGCACGCCCTCGACATTAAGACCTTCGCGATGGCCCTCACCGGCCGCGACTTCCTCGACACCGTCAAACGCAACATGCCGCGCAACTGGTTCGACGACCTCCCCTACACGCACAAGGCCATCGACGACGCCGTCTCGCAGGGCGCGCTCTTCTGCAACATGCTCGCCGAGCACAAGCGCCGGCTGAGGGCGGAAAAAGTTCGTTGACAGCGGCGGCGCGCGTCTCTAAGCTTCTCCGCATCAGTCCTGCGCCGGAGGCGAACCGTGAAAACAGTCCTGCTCCTGTCCCTCCTTTTGGCGACCGCTTCCCCCTTCCAGAACGCCGCGGGCGACGGCGCCCCCTTAACCGTCGTCCAGGCCAGGTGGACGAAGACCCGGCAGAAGATTGAGAAGCGCGACACGGGGGGCTCGACTCCCGCGGCCGCCATGACCCCCGCGGACAAGAACTTCGCGCGCAACCGCCGCGTCAACGACCCGGCCGGAGTCCGCGACCCCAACGCCGACTCGCTCGACACGCGCAGCGCCGCGATGGACAAGGCCGTGCGCGACTCGCGCGCGCAGTCCGTCGAGATAGAGGGCTACGTCTACAACGTCAAAGTGCAGAACCCTTCCGGGAAGGGGGTCGAGGTCGTTTTCTGGGAGTATCAGTTCGAGGAGACGGCGAACCCTTCGAACCTCACGCGCCGACAGTTCCTCTGCGGCATCCAGATCAGGGGCGGCAAGGAGAAAGAGATTCAAGCCTTCGGCGGCTCCGGCCCCGCCGGCTCCGTCAGCGCCGAGACCCTCGCCAACAAGTCCGCCAGCCCCTTCGCCGAGCGCGTCCTCATCAACCGGGTCGAGTACGCCGACGGCACCATCTGGCAGCGCAAGGACTGGAACTACGCGGAGGTGCGCGACTCCATCAAGCGCGCCGTCTCGACGCCCTGGGGCGCGGAGATGTGCCGCGCGCTCTGAGTCTATCGAGGGATGAAATTTTTCGGTTGACGCGCGGCCCGCCGTCGCGTAGAAGTGTATCTCGTCGTACGTTGGCGTACGGCCCGAAGGAGGCCGGCGCCGACTCCCCCTCCAAGGAGTACCCGATGAACAGAACGCGCGTCCTCCTGCAGACGATGATTACGCTCGCCTCGGCCTCGCTCGGGCTGGTGGCGGCGCTCGCGTGGAACGAGGCCATCAAGGCCCTCTTCAAGCACCTGCTCGGCGAGGACGACAACCTCGCCGCCCTCTTCACCTACGCCATCCTGGCGACGCTCCTGGCCGTCGTCGTGCTCCTCGTCCTCGGCCGCGCCGCGGCACGCATCGGCGGCGAAGCCGCCATCGACCGCGAGGCCGAGGGCTGACTTGATTCGAACTTAAGGCGGAGAATTTTTAGATCGAGCGCGGCGCCGCCGTCCCCGTCCGGCGCTCGCGCGTGCGCCCCGTTCCCCTTTAACGCATGCAGGCTAGGACACAGACTCCGACATCTTCCTACGTCGTCCCTTCTCTGCCCGAGGGCGACTTTCGCAAGCACGCGGGCTTCCGCTCGAAGTTCCTTTCGGCCGCGCGCGACGTGCTGGTCTACCTGCCGCCCGGCTACGAGGCGGAGGCGCCGCGGCGCTACCCCGTGCTCTACCTGCACGACGGGCAGAACCTCTTCGACGGGACGACCGCGTACATCTACGGCCAGGACTGGCGCGTCGGGCAGACGGCCGGCGCGCTCATCCGCCAGAAGGCCATCGAGCCGGTCATCGTCGTCGGCATCTACAACACGGGGCGCGAGCGGGTCGAGGAGTACACGCCGAGCGCCTGCCCGCGGCTCAAGGTCGGCGGCAAGGCAGACCTCTACGGGCGTCTGATCGTCGAGGAGCTGAAGCCCTTCGTCGATTCGCACTACCGCACGCGCGCCGGGGCGTGCGACACGGGTCTGGGCGGTTCGAGCCTGGGCGGGCTGGTGACGGCGTACTTAGGTCTGCGACACCCGCAGGTCTTCGGCAAGCTGGCGGTGGTCTCGCCCTCGGTCTGGTGGGACGGCCGGCGCATCCTCGGCGACGTGGCGGCGCTGGAGTCGAAGACGGGCGCGCGCATCTGGCTCGACATGGGGACGGAGGAGGGCGTGCGCGCCGTCAACGACGCGCGGTTGTTACGTGATGCGCTCCTCTCGAAGGGCTGGAACCTCGACCGAGACCTCCACTACCTCGAAGCCCACGGCGCGCGCCACACCGAAACCGCCTGGGCCGAACGCGTCGAGCCGATACTCAAGTTCCTTTACCCGAAGGTGTGAGTCTCGCTTCACAATTTCATCACAGAGACACAGCTTGTTGAACTATAAGCTCGAAGCTGTGCCTCTGTGTCTCTGTGGTCAATTCTTCTTCACACGCTTTCGCTTTGACCGACGGAAACGCTTCATCCCTTCCTTAACCAACTGCAAAGCCCTCTCCGGGCCGGAGCGGGCGAGCGGCTTGAACTCCTTGCCCTTAATCTGGTTGTAGGAGACGAAGAAGTGCTCGATCTCTTCGAGGAGCGTCGGGCCTAAGTGTTCGAGGGTGCGGACGCGCGTGTGGAGGCGCGCGTCGGCGGCGACGCCGATGAGGCGGTCGTTGCGCGTCGTCTCGCCGTCGCGCTCGGTCTGGTCGGCCTCGATGACGCCGACCAGCCGCGTGCGGACGAGGCACCCCGCGAACGCAGGCTCGTCCATCAGCACCAGCACGTCGAGCGGGTCGCCGTCGCCGCCCACGGTCGAGGGCACGAACCCGAAGTCGAAAGGGAACGAAGCCCCCGACGTCAGAACCCCGCCCAGCTTGAAGAGGCCTAGTTTCTCGTCGTAGTTGTACTTGTTCCGGCTCCCCTTCGGCGTCTCGATGACGACGTTCAACTCTTCGTCGTCGTGGAAGGCTTCGAGCTTCAGCAGATTAGTCACCGCCATCCTCACCAACCCCTCTGAATCTCCCAGCGGTCAACGACGCGCGAGTCTTCGAGCACGTGGTAGTGCGTGTGCTGCGCGGCGGAGAGGCAGGAGTGGTTAGCCAGCACGCGGACGCGCGCGCCGACCGTGAGCGCGTCGAGCAGGCTTTCGTCTTCGACCAAAACCTCGCCGTGCTCCTGCGAGAGCGCGCCGACGCGCAGCCCCAGCTCTTCGCCTCCGAGGCCGAGCACGCGGCCGTAGCCGCACGAAGAATCTAACTCGACAGGCCCCCGATCCTTCGAGAGCGCGATGGCGCCCGCGTCGAGCACGACCTTGCGCCGCGCGCGGTCGCGGTGGACGACCGCGGCGAGCACCGTCAGCGCGCAGTCTTCGAAGCCGCAACTGCCGAGCGTGGCCTGGAAGGCGTCGAAGAAGATGTAGTTGCCGGGCCGCGCCTCGTCCACGCCTTCGAGGTGTTCGTAGTGCGTCGCGGTCGGGGTCGAGCCGACGCTGACCGTGGGGACTTCGACGCCGTCCGAGCGCAGGCGCGCGGCGAACTCGGCCATCAGGTCGCGCTCGTGCCGCGCGAGCGCGAGAAGCTCTGCACGCGAGCGCGCGTGGTAGGAGTGGCCCGCGTGCGTGAGTATCCCCGCGAAGCGCAGGTTCTTCGCCGCGTCGATGCGGCGCGGGATTTCGACGGCCTCGGGCCGGTCGGGCTCGACGCCGCAGCGGTGGTAACCGCAGTCGACTTTCAGGAACAGGTCGAGCGTCAGCCCCGCGCGCCGCGCCGCTTCGTCGAGCAGCGGCGGGATTGACGAGTCGTCCGTAATGAGCGCGAAGCGTTCGCAGAGGTTCGAGAGCTCTATCGCCTCCCCGAACTTCCCGGGCTCGACGGGGACGGCGTAGGTGATGTCCCTGAAGCCGTGCGCGGCGAAGGCGCGCGCCTCGGCGAGCGTCGAGACGGTGATGCCGCCCGCGTGCCCCTCGGTCTGGATGCGCGCGACCTCGACGCACTTGTGCGTCTTGACGTGCGGGCGCAAGCTCGCGCCGAGGCCCTTGATGCGCCCCGACATCGCCGCCGCGTTCCGCCGCACGCGCCACACGTCGAGGACGAGCGAAGGCGTCTTGATGGTGTGTAAGTCCATGTTCGTTTGAAGTGAGGCTGACTATAACACCATCGAGGCGGGCGGAGGGAAAGAGGTTCACCACAGAGACACAGAGGCACAGCTAAAGACAATTTCAAATTCCTAAAGCTGTGTCTCTGTGTCTCTGTGGTTAAAAAACTCTATCGCTTCACTGCTGCACGGTGATGAAGACGCCGGTGTGGCTGGTCGAACCTGAAGCGGTAGTGACGACGACGGCCGCCGGGCCTGTGACGCCGGACGGTATCTCGACATCAACCTGGTCGAGGCCGTTGAAGCCGCCGGAGGGGCCGGCGTAGTCGACCTTCGCGGACTTGCCGCCGATCTGCACCTTGACTGGCAGCGAGTTGCGCCAGCCCGTGCCGAAGAGCGAGACCACGGACGCATTATTGCCCGTGCGCGCGGGGAAGGGCGCGCGCGTGTTGAGCATGAGCAGGTCGGAGGCGAGCAGCGCCACGGCCTCGCCCGTCCCAGTCTGCGGGATGGTGAAGAGGCCGGGGTTCGCGTTGACGAAGTTCGCGTCGTCGGCCGCGGTCACGCCGCCGTTGACGCGGACGACGACCGAGCCGGCGCCCGCGCCGAGCGACTGCGGGACGAAGACGTGAACGTGAGAGTCGTCGAACGAGAGGACGGGAACCTCCAACCCTTCGACGGTCACGCGGACGCCGCGCGCCGTCGCGTCCGCCTGCGTCGCGCCGCTCCGGCCGCGCGTCAGGCCCGTACCCGTGATGGTCGCGAGGCCGCCCGCGGGCGCGCCGCCTTGCAGGCTCGCGCTGTTGGTCATAGAGAGATGCGCGACGGGCGGCAGCACGGTCTCGACGCCGAAGGAGAGTCCCGAATACGCCTGCGTGAACTCGTCGTCGGCGAGGACGAAGGCGTCCCCGTCGCGCAGGATGCCGTTGAGCGCCGGGTCTGGGAAGGCGTAGACGTGCGGGATGCCGCCGTTGCCGCCGTCGGCCTCGAGGTCGCTCTCGCCCGTCGCGTCCTGCACGACGTAGACCGTCCCCTCGCGCGAGACGGTCAGCCCGTGCAGGGCGAAGTTGTTATCAATCGAAAGCCCTTCGACGCAGACCTCGTCCGTGTCGGCGTAGCCGTCGCCGTCCGTGTCGTAGACGGCGAGCATGTACGTGTCGTTCCCCTCGGAGTGCGTGAAGACGACGCCGCGCGCGTTGGCCGCCACGTCGAGCGGCGCATCCGTGTCGAAGGGGAAGGCGTAGTACGGCCTTGAGTCGAGCGAGTCGGGCACGCCGTCGTCGTTCGTGTCACGGATGACGCGCAGCTCGTTCGACTGGAAGTCTGCGATTAAGAGGTTCCCGTTCGGCAGCAGCGCGAGGCCGTTGGCATTGAAGAGGCGGTTGTCGCCGACCGTGACGAGCGCGCGCGAGCGCGAGTTGTCGAAGCCGCCGGTCGAAGGGTCGCGCACGAGCAGGACGACGCCGGGCGAGTCTTCGTTGTTCGGGTCTGCGGGGTCTTCGGTGTTGTAGTAGCCGCCCGAGGAGACGACGACGAACTCGCGCCCCGCGCGCGAAGTGCCGGCGACGACCGCGACGGCCGAGGGCAACTGGAAGTCGCGGCCGAGGTCGAAGGTCGAAGCCGAGTCGCGCACGTAGTCGCCGTTCGAGTCCGTGGCGAGGACGAGGACGCCGGTCGTCACGTCGTCCGAAGTGTTCGAGGTGCCGCGGTCGTCGAGGGCGGTGAAGACTTCGTAGCGCGCGCCCGTGCGCCCGACGGCGATGTCGTAGGAGCCGCCGCGCGCGTCGAAGGTGGAGCGGTCGTCGGCCTGCAAGTCGCCGTCGCGGTCTACGAACTCTTCGTGCGTGCCGTCGGGACTGACGAGGCTCAACTGCGCGACGTGCAGCACGCGGCTCAGAGGCGTGCCCGGCGCGATGGCGGCCGAAGGCGTCGGGCTCGACGTCTGATTTAAGGCCCGAGTTTTTTCAACGCTCTTCGAGACGGGCACTGGACGCGCAGGCCGTCTTTGTCTCGAACTCAAGTTCAAAGGGCGCGCCTGCGTCTGCTTGTCCGCGCGCTTGCGCTGCGGCAGGTAAGCGCCCGCGCGCTTCGGCGTCACGCCCGCGTGCGTGCGCGCGGCGAGCGCGCGGCTGAGGGCGGGCCTGTAGTTCTTCGCGGCCGGCGCCTGCGCGCGGCCCGCGCGCGGCGGCGGAGTAAAGACGGTTAAGAGCGACAGGGCAGAGACGATTGCGACGAGGTGAGAACGGGCGCGCATGTGAAATCCTTTCGAGTAGGCAGTAAGGCAGATGGCAGTAGGCAGTTGAGAGCTATGCTGTCGGTAATCCTGAACTAACCCTTCAACCTTTGTCGCGCTGAGCGACTGCCTACTGCCATCTGCCTACTGCCTACTGCTTTATTGCGGCGGCCGCAGCGTCGTGCGGCGAGTTGCGTCGGTCGTGTCCGCGCGGCGCTGCGGCCGCCGCCAAGCGGAGGCGCGAGGCCCCGTCTCGCGCCCCCGACTCTCTCGGTTAGCGGTTGTCCGGCCGCTCCCTGGGCCGCGGCGCGTCCGGGTCTCGGTGGCGCGGGGCCTCTTGACGCGGCGCCTCCTGCCGCGGCGCTTCGCGTCGAGGAGCTTCCTGCCGCGGCGCTTCCTGCCGCGGCTCGTCGCGCGGAGCCTCTTGGCGCGGCTGTTCGCGTCGCGGCTCGGGGCGAGGCTCGGAGCGCGGCGATTCGTGGCGCGGCTCGGGCGCCTCGCGTCGAGAGGGGGACTCACGCGGCGCGCTCGGCTCGGGGTTGTAGGAGGGCGGCGCCTCGCGGCGCGCGGGCGTTGAAGAGCTGCCGCCGTTGTCATCGCGCGGCCTGACGCGCGGCTCGTAGCGGGGGCGGTAGACGGGGCTTGAGCTTTCGTCGCGCGGGCTCGCTTCGCGCGGCGCATCGCCCGACGGTTGCGTCGGGCGCGCGCGCGGCTCGACGTTGTCGCCGCCCGTGTCGCGCGGGCGCCGCTTGGGCGTCATGGCGTCGTCGCCGTTCGGGTAGCCGCCGCCGGGCGCGGGCTCGACGGGGCGCGTGGGTCTTGCGCGCACGGGCTGTGCGGAGTCGCCGCCCGGGTTCGTGGCGGGTGTGCCGTAGTTGCGCGGACGCTCTACCGCGCCGGTGTTCGTGTCGCCGCCGACGGGGCCGGGGCCGGTCGGACTGTTGACGCCGGTCGCGTCGGGCGCGGAAGGCATGCGCGGCTCGCGGTTGTTGAAGACGCGCGTGCGGCGCAGCTCGCCTTCGAGCGGCGCACCGGGCGTGCGCGCGGCGGCGCCGGTCGTGCGTTCGCTCACGGGGCGCGGCGGCATGATGGGAGTCGGGCGGTTGATGGAGAGCGTGTCGCGGCCGTCGGCCCCGGTGGGCCGTGCGCCGCCGACGCGAGGCGCGCCGCGCGTCGCGTCTGGGCGCTGGATGGGCAGTTGCCCGCGCACGGGCTCGCCCGTCAAAGCGCGCTCGGCGAGGTCGCCGCCCGCGGCCCGCGGCCTCAGTGTGCGTTCGCCGAACTCACGCGCGGGCGCGGTCGAGACGGCGCGCAGCCAGTACGGATTCTGTCGCCGCAGGTGCTCCGCGTCGCGTCCGCGCAGGGGCGACAGGCGGTCGAACTCGCGCGACCAGCGGCGGCCGCGCGGGTCGCGCTGGCCGTACGTGAGCGGGTACCAGCAGACGTGCCGGTCGCGCCCGAAGTCGATGGTGATGAAGGCGACGAGCGCCGGCCTCCACCACGCGCGGCGGTAGCGGTAGCCGTAGCCGCGCGGCGCCCAGCACCATTGGCTGTTGTAGTAGACCCAGCGGCCGTAGTGGTACGGCGCCCAGCCCCAGGGCTCGTCCGCCACCCACGTCCAGCCGTAAGGCGGGCACCAGACCCAGCGGCCGTAGCGGTACGGCGCCCAGTCGTTGTAGACGTTGATGACGGTCGTGTGCGGGCGCCACACGTAGCCGTAGTTGCTCGTGTAGACCCAGTCGCCGTAGGCGTCCAACTCCTCCGCGCCGTACACGTCCGTGTCGTAGTAGCGGTCTCGCCCCTCGAACTTCAGACGCTCGGCGAGGTAGCGCTCGCGGTCTTCGTTCCAGGCGTCCCACTCGTCGGAGCCGGCGGCGGCCATGAACTCCCAGTCCGCTTCGCCCGAGGCGTCGGGCGCGAGCCGCGCCGTGCGGTCGTTGCGCAGGACGAAGCCGGAGTTCTGCGAGTAGATGCGCGCGCGCCCGTCCTCGCGGACGGTGACGCGCACCGCGCCGTCGCGCTCCACGTCGACGCGGTACTGGCCGACGCGCTCGGCGGCGACGGTCGTGCCCGGCGCGTCGAGTTCGAAATACTCTTTGGTCTTGTCGAAGTGCGAGAGGCGGAAGGTGGCCGTGCCTTCGGAGAGGCTGAGCGCGATGCCTTCGTCGCGCAGCGTGACGACCTTGATGACGGAGTCGGGGCCGACGCGGACGAAGTTGCGCGCGTCGGCCTGTATCTCCAGGCGCGAGTCGCGGCCCGTGGCGAGCACGTCGCCCTCAACGAGCGGCGAGTTCAGGCGCACGTCCTCCCACTCGTCGCCGCCGGCGCGCTTCAGAGTGACTTCGCCTTTGAGGAGGCTGACGCGCAGGACGCGCGCGCGCTCCTCGTACTCGTCGTCGTCGTTGTAAGTGTCGTCGGCGGCGCGGGCCGCAGAGGTCAGGAGAAAGAGTGTGGAGAGAAGGAAGAGGGTGACTGTCGGCGCAGAGAGACGAGAACGCATACTGGACGCTCCTTCGTTCGCGGATCAAACGGGCTCTGCTTTGGGGGCAGAAACGGGCGGACGAGACCTTGCTTCCCCGAGGGGGAAGAGCACTCGCGGGGCCTTTCGTCCTTTGCCCGCGGCCGGTGCAAAGCACGTGCCCGTGTCCGACCAGGCACGTGGCGAGGGACATTGCGGGCCGGTTTTCAGGAAAATAGTTGAGACTAAGATTCTATACCATGCCAGATGGTGCAGGCCGAGCACTATTTGGTATGAGCAGTAGGCAGTAGGCAGTAGGCAGTTAAGAGTGTTGAGCCCCGGAGGGGCGGCATGTACGTGTCGGCCCTGACGGGGCTCGTGGTCAATAAACCGTAAGGGCTATAAACATGCCGCCCCTGACGGGGCTCCAAACTGCCTACTGCCGTCTGCCTACTGCCTACTGCTAATCGTTTGACAACGAAGGTGCTCGGGTATAGAGTCCCGGCGTCTTACAGACACGCAGACTCAGGTGGCTCCCCACACACTCTGTTTCAAGCCGCACCATCAAGCTAACAACGGCAAGCACCTTTGCCGCTACAATCGTCCCAGACCGCCCTCTCACAGAAAGGATTCTTCGAACCATGAAGGAGAAGTCCCCCAACACTTCCCCCGCGCGCAGAAAGTTTCTCGGCCAGGCCGGCGCCGCCGCCCTCGCCGCCGGGGCCATCGGCCTCAGGCCCGCGCTCGGCGCGAAGGAGTCGGCCGCCCTGGCCGCGCAAGGCAGCGGCAACGGCAACTCGGCCGCGGCCAACCGCGCCAACGACAGCTTCAACTACCGCATGAAGATGGCGCAGGATCAGAAGGTCAACGCCGGCCAGCAGGCCGACAACGGCGACCTCACGCGCTACACGGACTTCAGCGGTGTCTACACGAAGGGCCTCGCGCACGACGCGCTCGGCGTGCCGAACGCGGCCGCCGTCCGCAGCCTCCTCAAAGCCTTCCAGACCGGCAATCACTCCGACTTCAACTCCGTCATCGTCGGCACGCCCGGCGGGGGAGGGAACTCGAAGCTCAACGGCCCGCAGGTCGCGCTCGCCTTCGACCTCCAAGGTCTCGACTCGCACGCGTCGGTCATCCCGGCCGCGCCGACTACGGCCGGCGCGCAGACGGCGGCCGAGGCCGTCGAGCACTACTGGGCCGCGATTCTGCGCGACGTGAACTTCACGGACTACGCTTCGAGTCCCCTGGTCGCGCAGGCAGTCGCCGACATGAACAACATGTCGTACGTCAACAGCGCGGCGAACGACTCGATACCGAAGCCGGTCACGCCGCAGAACCTCTTCCGCGGCCAGTTCGTCCCCGGCGACGGCAACGTCAAAGGGCCTTACATCTCGCAGTTCATGTTGCAGCCGACCTTCTACGGCGCGCAGCTCCTCGACCAGAGGTATCAGACCTTCCTGCCGAACCAGGAGTTCATGACCTCGGTCGCCACCTACCAGAACATACAGAACGGCGGCCCCGACGAAGGGCCGCTCGCGTACGACCCGACGCCGCGCTACGTCCGCAACGGGCGCGACCTCGCGGCCTACACGCGCGTGGACGTGCTCTTTCAAGGTTACTTCACGGCGTTCCTCATCCTCGCGGGACTCAGGGCCGCGCCGAACCCCGGCAACCCTTACATCGGCTCGCAGACGCAGAAGGCCTTCGGCACGCTCGGCGGCCCGGATGCGGCCGGGACGCTCTGCGAGATGGCGACGCGCGCCTTGAAGGCCGCGTGGTTCCACAAGTGGGTTAAGGATTTGCGCATGAGGCCCGAGGAGTACGGCGGGCTCGTCCACGCGCGCAAGACGAACCAGAACCCGATGCCGCAGGCGGCGGCCGCGCTCCACGCGGACGCGCTCAACTCGGCGGCCTTGACGAAGGTCTTCCAGCAGTACGGCACCTACCTTCTGCCGCAGGCGTTCCCCGAAGGCTCGCCGACGCACCCGTGCTACCCGACGGGCCACGGCACCGTGGGCGGCGCGTGCATCACGGCGCTGAAGTTCTTCTTCAACGGCGCGCAGAAGGTCAAGCCTTTGCTGACGGCCGCCGGCCGCGACGTGTACGTGCCCGACTCGACGGGCACCTCGCTGCTCAACTACGCGGGCGCGGACGCCGCGCAGCTCGACATCAACGGCGAGCTGAACAAGCTGGCCTACAACATCACCTTCGGCCACGGGATTCACTCGGGCATACACTTCCGCAGCTCGTCCTACTGGTCGATCCTGCTCGGCGAGCAGGTCGCGCTCTCAGTCCTGCGCGACCGCGCGAAGAGCTACAACGAGCCCTTCACCATCACCATCAAGAAGTTTGACGGCACGAACGCGACCATCACGAACCAGTAGGCAGTAGGCAGATGGCTGTAGGCAGTTAGTCTTTAAGGAAGAAGCCAAACGAGACGGAGGCGGCGAGTTTAGCGACTCGCCGCCTCCGTTTCGCTCAGGCTGCCTTTTGCTTCAACTGCCTACTGCCTACTGCCTACTGTTTATATCCGAGAAGCTGATGTCCAGAATCGGGTACTGCCGCCAGTCTTTGAAGTCGTAGTGCCACCACTCGGGTTCGTAGGGCGTGAAGCCCTCGGCCTCCATCGCGGCGCGGAGGAGGTCGCGGAGGCGTCGCTGCTCGGGCGTGCCGCCCGCGTAGTTGATGTGGGAGTGCTCCGACATCTCGTCGTACTCGCCGGGCATCGAGACCTCCCGGCCGGTCTTGAGGTTGTAGAGCGTCAGGTCGACGGCGCAGCCGCGGTTGTGGCGCGACCCCTTCGCGGGGTCTGCGACGAACTGCTTCTTGTCGGCGGGCGTGATGTCCCAGAAGATTTTGGTCACAGACCACGGGCGGTAGCCGTCGAAGACCGCGAGTCCGTAACCCTTCATCCTCAACCTGCGGCCCGCGCGCACGAGCGCCGCCGCGGCCGGGCGCTGTAGGAAGGCGCGCGCCTCCGTGTAGACAGGTCGGCCCGTGAAGTTGTTCGCCGTCGCGTAACGAATGTCTAACTTGATCGTGCGGTCGAGTTTTATCAACTCGACGAGGTCGGGCGTGCGGAACTTGCCCTCCTCTTTCGGGGGGCCGTCCTGCGCGCGCGCGGGCAGCAAGAGCAGGGCTAGCAGAAAGAGGAGGGCGGGCGCTCGACGGCTTATTATTATTTTAGTCATTGAAAGTGTTGGTGAAGGCAGTTCACCACAGAGACACAGAGGCACGGCTTGTTGAGTACTGAAGATGAAGCTGTGCCTTTGTGTCTCTGTGGTGAACTGTTTCCTCATCAGACGCTTGAGCCTCTCACTGCGACCAGGGCTTCGGCTTGCGCTCCCAGCGGTGCGGGCGCAGCTCTTCCAACAACTCATCGTCGAGCGGGCCGGCGTCGCTCGCCGCGGCGTTCGACTCGACGTTCTTGAGCTTGCGCATGCCCGGGATGATGGTCGAGACTGTCGGGTCTGAGAGGATGAAGCGCAGGGCCATCTCCGGCAGCGACAGCCCGGCGCGCTCGGCGATGGGCTTCAGCGCGTCGGCGCGCTCGACGCTCGGGATGAGGTTCTCGGGGACGAAGTAGGTGTTGCGCCAGTCGCCCTCGGGCCAGGTGCTCTCTTTGGTGAGCGTGCCCGTCAGAGTCCCTTCGTCGAAGGGGACGCGCGCGATGACGGCCACGTCCATGTCCCTGCAGGCGGGGAATAACTCGTCTTCGGGGTTCTGGTCGAAGATGTTGTAGATGACCTGCACGGCGTCGACGTGGCCCGAGCGGACGGCGCGGACGCCGTTCCAGGGCTCCCAGCGGTTGATGCTGATGCCGACGGCGCCGACGAGTCCCTGTGCGCGCAGCTCGTCCATCTTCTTCGCCCAGCGGTCGTCCTCGACCCAGTCGTCCTCCCAGACGTGGAACTGCATCAGGTCGAACTTCTCAAGGCCCGAGTTCTTCAGGCTGCTGTGGACGTACTGCTCGATGTGTTCGGGCGGGAACGTCTCGTCGAGCGTGAAGCCGCGCTTGCTCGGCCACTTGAAATTCTTGGGCGGGATTTTCGAGGCCGTGTAGAGCCTTCTGTCCGGATTCGCGCGGACGAGCCGGCCGAGCAGCCCCTCGCTGTGCCCTTCGCCGTAGCCCCAGGCCG
The DNA here is from genome assembly GCA_019239425.1 of Acidobacteriota bacterium. Lineage (GTDB taxonomy): Bacteria > Acidobacteriota > Blastocatellia > Pyrinomonadales > Pyrinomonadaceae > QHXN01. Next base: position 205,187 of record JAFAZX010000027.1, on the reverse strand, counting down.
TGTCGAAGAAGTTGACCCCGAGGTCGACGGCGCGCTGCAGAGAGCGCAAGGACTCCTCGTCGTCCGAGCCGCTCCAGCCGCCCATGCCCCACATGCCGTAACCGAGCTCGCCCACCTGCCAGCCCGTGCGTCCGAATCGTCTATACCTCATCGTCCCTCCGCGGTTGATCTTATCCGTCATTTCGTCCCCGCCGCAGTCCGTTTCGTCACGCTCAAAGCGCGGCCCGTCCCCGGCGTGGTACTTTCGTCACAAATGCGTTGAGCGTTTGATCCCCGTGGCCGCATCCTTACGCGTTAATAAGGTCGGGTGTGCGGTTCGGCCTCGGCCCGAAAAAAAGGAACCGCCCCCGAAGATTTTTTGAAACCAACAGACGGCCCGCGCCACTAACAGTGACGAGAAAGGCCGAGGGCACCGGGCGTCGCCAGACGCGAAAACGAACCCGCGGGCCGCCCGCGCGTGTAACGCCTTGAACTCTTAACGGTGAACGCCGGGCGACATTGTAAGCTAAAAAAAGTTGCCACGAAATCTTGGCGGGTGGTGTTTCGGGGGTAGTTGGAGCCGCAAGCAAGTTTGACTCAAAAGACAAAGGTCGGCGGGCCGGCGGGGCTCGCAAGGTAAAGGCGGGTGGGGTTATGAAGCACAGATCAGTCATCGCGTTCGTCATCGTCGCCGCGGCGCTCTTCTCGCTGCCGCAGCTCTCGCACGACCTCCGCGAACTCAAGGGGGCGGTCGGCGCGCGGCTGCACCGCGAGCTGCTGTACGCGTTCCTTGACCTGCCCGCGGGCGAGCCGACCGCCGCCGCCCCGGCCGCGCGACCGGCCGAAAGCCTTCTCGCCTCCTGCCCGAAGGAGAAGTCGAACTTCGTCCCCGCGAAGTCGGGCAGGGCCGAGGCGTCGGGCCGCGCCGGGGCGCGCACGGCCGAGAAGGGCTTCGAGCAGAGCGCGATGATCGGCGACCCGAAGAACGACCCCATCAACGAGTTCGCGCGCGCCGAAGTGTCGGAGCCGTCCGAGGCTAAGGCCGAAACCGAGGTCGCCATGATTATCCCGCCGGACGCCGGCGTCGACCCCCGCGCGCTGACGAGCGCGCTCGCTTCGGGCGACGAGGCGCGCATCGGGGCGGACAAGCTCCGCGTCAACGCCGAAGGGCTGCGCGTCTCCTACAACACGCGTGCGCGCTTCGAGGCGCAGGGCGGCGAGTGGCAGAAGACGACCGAGGAGTTCGTGCGCCAGTTCAACAACTCTATGCCCGGCACGTACGAGTTCCGCGTCCTGCGCGACGGCGCGAGGGTGAAGGTGCTCAAGGTCAAGTGCGGCGAGTGTCCCGCGGCGGGCGCACCTCGTCAGCCGCGCGCGCCGCGCCAGGCACCGCCGGCCGCGCCGCTGCCGCCGGTCGCTTTCACTTCGGCCGAGTGGGCGGGCGAGTAGTTCTTCGAGGCGGGTGAGGCGGTCGGTCGCCTCACCCTTTTAACAACTCTTCGCCGGCGCCGCCCAGGCGCCGTGAACAGGCGGGACGGAAGCCGGGACGAGTCAACCCCTCCGCATCGCTCCCGGACGATTCAGGAAAATCGAAAGGCAAAGACGGCGCGGCCGTGGTCGCAGCCCTCTGTGCGTGGGCGCGTGGCCCTCGCGTGCCTGCGCGCCGCGCCCGCCGGAGTCGGAACTAAGCCAATGAACACACTACAGAGATTCGCGCTCGGTTGCGCCGCGGTCTTCACCTTCACCTGTACGGCCGCCGCGCAGTCCGCCGGAGCCTCGCCGACGCCGCAGCTGGCGAAGGCGGCCACGCCGACCCCGTCCCCGGCCTCTTCGTCCGCGACGACGACGACAACAACTACTGCGGCCCCGCCTGCGACAGCCGCCCCGGCCCCGAAGGCCGCGCCGAAGGGCCTGCCCCCGCTCCCGCCCGAGAAGTCGCAGGCCGTGCGCATCGCGCGCTTCGACAAGGCTCCCGTCATCGACGGCAAGCTCGACGACGAAATCTGGAAGTCGGCGGCCGTGCTCAAGGACTTCTACCAGATCAACCCCGGCGACAACATCGCGCCGTCGAAGGCGACCGAGACGCACATCGGCTACGACGCGAAGTTCCTCTACATCGCCTTCCACTGCTACGACGAGCCGGACAAGGTGCGCGCGACGGTGCCGCGGCGCGACAACGTGATGAACACGGACGACAGCGTCCGCATCCTGCTCGACACCTTCAACGACAAGCGCAAGGCTTACGTGCTCGCCTTCAACCCGCTCGGCGTGCAGCAGGACGGCATCCGCACCGAGGGGATGGGCGCCGACTTCACGCCGGACATCGTGATGGAGTCGAAGGGCACGATCACCTCGGACGGCTACGTCGTCGAGGTCGCCATCCCCTTCAAGTCTCTGCGCTACGAGGCGGGCAAGGACAAGCAGTGGGGCGTGCAGGTCTTCCGCATCATCCAGCGGCTCAACGGCGAGCAGGATTCATGGATGCCGATCTCGCGCGACGTGGACGGACTCCTGAACCAGGCCGGACACATCACCGGCCTCGAAGGCATCTCGACCGAGCGCACCGTCGAACTCATCCCGAGCTTCATCGTCTCCGAGACCGGCCGCCACGTCCGCTCGCTGAGCCGCGCGCAGGCCGCCGCGCTCGGCGTCGCCGACAGCGGCGTCTTCGTCAACCAGCCCGTCAAGTTCGAGCCCGGTCTGACGGCGAAGTTCGTCGCCTCCGCGGCCCTGACCTTAGACCTCGCCGTCAACCCGGACTTCGCGCAGGTCGAGGCCGACGCGCCCGTCAGCTTCGCCAACCAGCGCTTCCCGATCTTCTTCGAGGAGAAGCGCCCGTTCTTCCTCGAAGGCATCGAAATCTTCCGCACGCAGATCGCGGCCGTCCACACGCGCACCATCGCCGACCCGGACATCGCGGCGAAGGTGACGGGCCGGAAGGGCAAGTACACCTACGGCCTGCTCTACGCCTCGGACAACGCGCCCGGCAACTACGAGGATGACATCCGCTACGACCCCGAGCGCCTGCCCTCGGCCTTCGACCGCCTGAACGACCAGAACTCGAAGGTCGGCATCCTCCGCGTCAAGCGCGACATCGGCAAGGAGAGCTTTGTCGGCTTCCTCGCCACGTCCTACAACTTCGCCGACAAGAGCAACTACGTCGGCGGCTTCGACGCGCGCCTCAAGTTCGACAAGCAGACCTCGCTCGACTTCCAAGTGCTGGGCACCAACGCCAAATTGTGCTCGTTCGCGAAGAGCGAGGCCAACGACCGTTGCGCGACGCAGAACGGCTTCGTCTACGCCTACAACTTCAACAAGAACGCGCGCCACCACTACTTCAACGTCAACGGCGTCGGGCGCACCCAAGGGTACGTCGCGCTCGTCGGCTTCACGCGCCGCGTCAATACCAACGCCGTCAACACGAACTTCGGCTATTTCACCGAGCCGAAGCCGAAGGCGAAGGTCACTTCTTGGGAGACGAACCACTACGCGGGCGGCAGCTTCGACTGGCAGGGGCGCTCGCAGAACTGGACGTACGAGGGGCAGTTCGGGCCGAACCTCCAGCGCCAGTCGTTCGTCCGCGTCGGCTACAACACGGGGTACGAGCGCGTCTTCGGCTACGAGTTCGGCACCGCCCGCTTCGCCAACGGCCTGCCCGAAAACTCCGCGTACTCGAAGAACGTCTTCGCCTACGCCGGCTCGACGCCGACCAAGCGGATCAACTTCTTCTACTTCTTCGGCTACCGCTGGGGGCAGCTCGACTACGACTTCGGCGCCGGGCGCCGCTTCCCGCGCGTGAGCGCCTCGGCCGTCGCGCAGCGCGAGGCGATAGCCGACGGGCTCTGCACGAACAGCCCGAGCGACCCGAGCGACTGCGCCGGCCTGCCAGACCCGGGCGCGGGCGGCTACCTCTACACGAACGGTAACGTTACCTACAAGGCGACGAAAGACCTGAACATGCTCCTGAGTTTCTCGAAGAACCGTCTGGTGCGCGACGACACCGGGCTGGTCGCCTTCGACACGAACATCCTCAGCCTAAAGACGACCTATCAGTTCACCCGCTTCTCGTTCGCGCGCGCGCGCATCGACTACGACTCGACCACGTCGCGCTACAGCGGGCAGTTCCTCTTCGGCTGGACGCCCAACCCCGGCACGGCCTTCTACGTCGGCTACAACGACGACCTCAACCACAACTACTTTAACCGCTTCTCGACCCAGCCCGTCGACGGCCTCCTCCGCAACAGCCGCAGCTTCTTCATCAAAGCCTCCTACCTCTTCCGCCGGAGCTTTTAAAAGCCGTAAGCCGTAAACCGTGAACCGCGACAAGAATGAATCTTCTTGTCGCGGTTCAGGGTTTACGGCTTTTTCCTGTCACGGTTTACCGTTTACGGTTTACGCCTCCCGGATGTATGATTCGTCGCCCGACGTTTCGGACAGGGCGGCGGCCTCGCCGAATATGAACCGCCCCGCAACCTTCTGAACGTTTTTTCGTATTACCCCTACGGAACAGCGCCGCGGCCGTTAGCTTCGGGGGGAGCCGAAGATTTTCAGGTGCCGGCCGCGGGGTCTTAGGCGTTAAAAGTGAGCGCCATTCTCATCATCTCAGTCTTCCTGCTCTTCGTAGCTTCTTACGCAATCCTCCGCACGAAACGCTCTTCGTCTCAGGATGACGCGCGCGAACTCCCGCCGGTTCTCAGCCCGCGCGGACTCTTCGAAGAGTCTTCGCGGGTCGAAGAAATTCCCTCGGAAAGTCCCGAACAGAGGCGGCGCGACCAACTGCGCGAGCGCGCGGAGCGCGGCGATTTTTCGGCGCTCGCAGAGGCGCGCGCCTCGGGCGGGGCCGCGCTCTACCGCTTCGTCCTCGACGGACTGGTCGGCCACGCCTCGGGCGACGCCGCGCGTGTGCGCGAGCTGGCGGCGCACGTCGCGAACGGCAAAGACCTGCGCGCCTCGCCCGAGCTGGCAGAGATGCTGCTCGGCGTCTGGCGCGCGGAGCCGACGCCCGCCTCGACGGCCGAGCTGCTCCGCGTCTCCGCGCTCTCGGACGACGCCGGCACCTTCGGCCGCGCCGTGGGCGAGGTCTTGCAGGTCTGGGAGGGCGGCGGGCTCAAAGGTCTGGGCGTGGAGTCTTTGCGCTCGCTCTTCGAGGCCGAATACTGGCTGCTCTCTTCGGAGGCCAAGCGCTCCGGCGCAGGCTTCGTCCTCAAGCAGACGTTGGCCGACGTGCGCCGCAGACTCTCGGCCGGCGTGCGCGAGCGGGTCGTGGAAGAGGGGAGACCGCCACCTTAAAAAGACGGCGCGCACCTTCTGACTACGTGTCGCGGTCAAACTCTTCTTGCAAACGGTCGGGAGAACCCGAAGGACTGGAGTCCACATGAACATAGATTTAGTCAGCTACGTCCCACTCATCGTGCTGCTCGGCATCGTGCTGATCGTCTTTCTTGTCATCCTGGGCAAGATACTCGTCAACGTCGGCGCGCGCGAGATCGCCATCAAGGAGCGGCGCTACATGGGTCACAAGATGCCCCCGGGCCGCGTCGTCGCCACCGAGGGCGAGGTCGGCATCCAGGCCGACGTGCTCAAGCCGGGCCTCCACGTCATCAAGTGGCCCTTCGAGAAGGTGGTGCGCAAGGTGCCGCTCATCGAGATCGGCCCGGACGAACTCGGCATCGTCGAGGCCATCGACGGCGCGCCGATGCCGGCGGGGCGCATCTTCGCGCCCGACCGCGCGCAGAACGCGCACAACAACTTCCAGGACCCCATCGCCTTCATCAAACAGGGCGGCGTCAAGGGCATGCAACTCCGTACGCTCCCGCCGGGGCTGTGGCCCATCCACCCGTACCTCTTCCGCGTCTCCATCTCGAAGGTGACGCAGATTCCGCCGGGCAAGATCGGCATCGCGACCGCCTCGGACGGCGACCCGCTCGACCCCGGCCGCCTGCACGGCAAGGCCATCGACGGCCACCGCAACTTCCAGGACGCCGAGCAGTTCATCGCCAGCGGCGGCCAGAAAGGCCCGCAGGTCGAGATACTCACGCCGGGTACTTACAGGATTCTGACGCAGAGCGTCCCGCTCGAAGGCGGCGACCCGAAGCCGGGCCTCTTCTTCATCCGCCTCTTCGACGCGACGGTGATTAACGAGAATCAGGTGGGCTTGGTCGAAGCTCTGGACGGCGCCCCCTTAGACCCGCGCGACTACGTCGCCACGCCCGTCGAGGGGCACGATAACTTCTCCGACAGCAACGAGTTCATCCGCCGCGGCGGGCAGCGCGGGCCGCAGAAGGACATCCTCCTGCCCGGCACATACTACGTGAACCCGCTCGTCTTCAAGGTCATCCCCGAGAAGGCCAGCGAGATCAAGCCGGGCGAGGTCGCCGTCATCGTCTCGAACGTCGGCAAAGATCCGGGCGAAGATGTGCGCCGCCAGATGGCGGACAAGGTGCGCACGCGCATGGAGCGCGAGGAGAAACAGCACATCACGGAGGCCGCCGCGCGTCTCGACAAGCTCGACGACGAGCAGCGCTCACAGGCCGAGATTGAGGAAGACCTGATGATGACCGACCCGGCCGACCGCCGCCTCGACGAAGGCGCGCACGAGGCTTACGTCGTCCCCGAGGGCTACCGCGGCATACAGGAATCGGTCGTCGGCCCCGGCCGCTACTACGTCAACACTCTGGCCGTCTCGCCCATCATCATCCCGACGACGAACCAGACCGTCGAGTGGACGGCCGGGGACACCTCTAACACGTTCGACCCGTTCGAGGTCATCTCGAAAGACGGCTTCACGATGCAGCTCGAAGTGCGCGTCGTCTTCCGCGTCAAGCCCGAGGACGCGCCCTTCATGGTCGCCAAGATCGGCGGCATCGAGCGGCTCATCCAGAACGTGATGCACCCGCTCATTGACTCGATCTTCCGCAACCAGGCTTCGGAGTCCTCCGCGATGGCCTACCTCCAGAATCGCCACGAGGAGCAGGAGCGCGCAGAGGCCCGCGTCCGCGCACACCTCCTGAAGTACCACGTCGACGTCGTCAACGTGCTCATCTGCCACATCCACCTCCCCGAGGAGCTGATGAAGACGCAGACGGAAAAAATCCTCGCCGAGCAGAAGCAGAACATGTTCAACGCCCAGCGCGAGGCCGAGGAGAAGCGCATCCAGCTTGAGAAGACCAAGGCGCACGCCGACAACCAGCGCGACCTGATGGCCGCGACCGTCGGCGTCGAAATCTCCGGCCGCCGCGCCGAGCAGCGCAAGGCCGAGGCCGACGGCGAGGCGCACTACATCCTCGCCACGGGCAAGGCCGAGGCCGAGAAGGTCAGGCTGATGGGCGAGGCGCAGGGCGTCGCCTACCACGAGCAGGTCAACGCGCTCGGGCCGCAGGGCGTCGCGCTCGTCGAGACGCTCAAGGTCATCGGCGAGAAGGGCGTCCGCATCACCCCCGACATCCTCGCCTCCGGCGGCGGCACCGGCGACGGCGGAGGCGGCATCGGCACCCTGCTCCTCCTGAGCCTCTTCAAAGAGCGCCTCGGCATCGACGGCGGCGTGACCGCCGGCAACGGCTCGAAGAAGTAAGGCAGCAGGCAGTAGGCAGTCGGCAGTAGTCAGCCGAAGGCAAGAACCCTTTCCTGTCACACCCGTCCTGGAGAAATCGGAGGCCGCGAGCTTAATGACTTGCGGCCTCCGGTTCTTTCAGCCCGCCTTTATTTCTTAACTGCCTACTGCCATCTGCCTACTGCCTGCTGAAATTTTTTTGAAACCTGCGCTTGACCGGCCCCGTACTCTGTGTCACTGTATTAGTGGACTGATACAGTGACGGCCGGGGGGAATGGTTGTTCATAAACATCGATCCGTCGAGCGGTCTGCCGATTTACATCCAGATCGCCCAGCAGATTAAGACGGCGGTCGCCATGGGGCGGCTTCAGCCGGAAGACCCCCTGCCGTCCGTCAGGCAGTTGGCCGTGGAGCTGGCGGTCAACCCGAACACGGTGGCGCGCGCCTACCTCGACTTGGAGATTGAGGGCGTCATCTACAAGCGGCAGGGCGCGGGCACGTTCGTCTCCAGCCAGGGCGTCGAGATGTCGAAGGGCGAGCGGCGCCGGGTTCTGAACGAGCTGCTGGAAAAGGCTTTGGTCGAGGGCGTCAACCTCGGCCTCTCGGAGCGCGAGCTGCGCGAGGCGTTCGAACGCACCCTGGAGAAGATTCTGCACGCGGGCGCGCCCGAACCGGTCGGCCAGTGAAGAAGAGCGAGACATGAGTCAAGACTTCGACAACATCATCTACACGGACGCCATCGAGACGCGGAACCTCGGGCGCAAGTTCGGGAAGTTCGAGGCCGTGAAGGACGTCTCCCTGCGCGTGCCGCGCGGGACGGTCTTCGGGCTGCTCGGCGTGAACGGGGCGGGGAAGTCCACCATCATCAAGATGGTCATGGGCCACCTGCGGCCGACTTCCGGAGAGATTAAAGTCCTCGGGCGCACGCTCGGCGAAGACCCGCTCGGCATCAGGCGGCGGGTCGCTTACGTCTCGGAGAACCGCTACCTCTACGAGTGGATGACGGTCGAGGAGAGCGTGCGCTTCACGCGCGCCTTCCACGAGACGTGGGACGACAAGAAGGCCACAGACCTCCTCAAGCGCTTCAGCCTGCCGCCCGAGAAGAAGGTGCGCCAGCTCTCGCGCGGCAACCGCGCGCGCCTGTGCCTGCTGCTCGCGCTCTCGTTCAACCCGGAACTCATCATCCTCGACGAGCCGACCTCGGGACTCGACCCCATCGTCCGCCGCGACTTCATCGAGAACATCGTCGCCGAGATCGCCGAGGAGGGGAAGACCGTCCTCTTCTCTTCGCACATCGTCGACGAGGTCGAGCGGGTGGCGGACTACGTCGGCATCATCAACGACGGCGAGCTGCTGCTCGTCTCGACGCTCGACGACATCAAGGCCTGCTACAAGCGCGTGCGTTACGCGACGAACGGGACGCGCCCCGAGGTCGCGAACGTGCCCGGCGTGCTGGCGGTCGAGAACGGGCGGCACGAGCAGGTGCTGACCGTGAGCGCGTGGGGCGACGAGACGCTGCAACGCTTGGGCGAGCGCGGCGTGAGGAACCCGGAGGTGCTGCCCATCTCCCTGGAAGACATCTTCGTGAACACTGTGCGCGCCGAGCGCGAGCGGAGGGCCAACTCGTGACCAAGTCGATCATGAAGGCGATGCTCTGGAAGGAGTGGCGCGAGACGCGCCTGAAGTGGCTGGCGTTCGCGTTCGCGTTCCACATCCCGCTCGTCATCGCCGGGCTGGTCGTGACCTTCAGGGAGGAGGCCCGCTTCGACCTCTACGCGCTCTCGGACTCGGTGGTGTCGTACGCCTTCGAGTTCGCGCTCGTCTTCCAGTCGGGATTCCTCATCACGGCGGGGCTCTTCCTGCTCGCCTTCTTCGCGGTCGGCTCCATCGGCGCGGAGCTGGACAACCAGAGCATGTTCTTCCTCTTCGAGCGCCCCGTCCACCGCTGGCAGCTCCTGCTCTTCAAGTACGTCGTGGGCGCGGTGCAGACGACGACGTGCGTGGGCCTCTCGCTGCTGACGACGCTGACGGCCGTCTACCTGGTGATCGCCGCGGCGGCGACGAACGTCAGCCTGGCCGGGGCGTGGGACTCGTTCGCGCTCGTCGTGGCGAACGGCGCGCGCGGGGCCGTGTGGACGACGGTCATCGCCCTGATGGTCTACTCGGGGACGTTCCTCTTCTCGGTCTGGTTCGAGAAGTGGTGGATCGCGGTCATCGCCGGCGCGGTCTCGCTCGTCCTGATGTTCTACTTCTTCGGCCAGAACATCATCGACTGGGTCATCAGCAAGGCCAAGCCGAACGGCGACAGCATCAACCTGGAGTTCTACGGCCGGCTCGAACTGATGCCCATCCTCGCCATGCTTCTGATTTCGGCCGGCCTCTTCTTCGCGTCGCAGTACGTCTTCGCGCGGAAAGAGATGAGATAAGAGTGATAAGTGATGAGTGATGAGTGATAAGAGTTGATAAATGATGAGAGGCTGTTGTTCTTTCCTATCACTCATCACTCATCGCTTATCACGGTCTTAATGGAGGTTCATCGTGGAAAGACTGAAAAGCAAAAGCTTCATCATATTCGCGGCGGCGGTGCTCGTGCTCGCCGGGGTGGCGGCGGCGAAGTTGGCGCGGCCGACGAAGGCCGAGAACCCGCGGCTGGAGCGGCTGCTGCCGGCCGACACGGTCGGCTTCGTCGAGGTGACCGACCTGCGCGCGCAGGCGCTCAAGGTCATCGAGAGTGAGGCATGGCGCGAGTTCTCGAAGGAGAATTCGGCGGCCAGCTCGCTCTTCATGATCGGCGCCAACCACGCGGGCACGCTCGACGCGAGCTACGCCCTCGCGCTCCTGGGCGTCGCGCCGAACGAGGCGGGCAAGCCCGAGCCGCAGTTCGTCATCGTCGGGCAGTTCAACGACTGGGGGGCGCGCTACACCTTCGAGAACCGCGTGCTGCGCTTCGTGAAGGACGGGCAGTCGAAGGGCGTCGAGGCCAAGACCGTGGAGGTGGACGGCGCGCGCGTCGTCACGATTAACCGGAACGGCGTCCAGCGCTTCACCTACGCGACGAAGGACACGCTGCTCGTCGTCTCGAACACCGAGGCGGCCGTCCGCCGCGTGCTCGACGTGCGCGCCGGCCGCACGCCCTCGCTCGAAACCAACGAGACGTTCGCGCGGGCGCGGGCGGCCGCGAAGGGCGTGGACGGCATGTTCGGCTTCCTCGACGGCACGGCGTTGACGCGCATCGTCGACACCACGCAGGTCGAGGGCGCGGACGAGAAGCTCGCCGCCTTCCGCCAGCTCTTCCACGGCCTCGGCGCGGCGAGCGTGCAGTCGGCCTCGTTCACCTCGACGTTCGAGGACGGCCGCGTCGTCGAGCGGTTCGGCGTGGTCGCCCCGAACCGCGAGGGCGTGCTCGCCACGGTCGCTTCGAACCCGCCGACCGAAGCGCGGCTGCTCGCGCTCGTGCCGGGGGACGCGGTGCAGGCGTTCGACGCCTCGGTCGCCAACGCGCCGCAGACCTTCGACCAGATGTTCGCGCTCGCCTCGCAGCTCTCGACCCAGGCGGGCAAGAAAGGCCCCGAGGCGGGGCTCGCCGAGTTCGCCGAGAAGACCGGCGTCGACCTCCGCACGGAGATCGTCGGCGCGGTCGGCACGGAGGTCTGCGCGGCGCAGCTGACCGCGGCCGGCTCCGAGGGGGGAGCGAGCGGCGTCATCCTCGTCAACCTGAAGGACGAGGCGGCGTTCGCGGGCGCGCTCGCGAAGTTCGCCGAGAAGAACGGGCGCCAGACGACCGAGCGCGAGTACAAGGGCGTGAAGGTGCGCCGCATCGCGGGCGAGAAGGAGGAGGGGCGCGGGCTTGAGTACGCCTTCGTGGGCGGCAACTTCGTCGGGAGCGGCCGGCCCGGGAACGTCGAGCGCGTCATCGACACGGCGCAGGGCGGCCACTCTTTGAAGGACAGCGAGTCTTATAAGTCGGCCTCGGCGCAGTTGCACGGGCCGGCGCAGTTCGTCTACTTCAACACGAACGCAGACTACCTCAACCGCCTCGGGCGCACGCTCCAGGGCGGCGAGCAGACCTTCAAGACCGAGGGGCAGACCGCAAACCTGCGCCCCAGCTTCGCCTTCGGCGTGACGCGCGAGGACGGCTTCTACGTCGAGAGCCGCACGCCGCTCGGCACCTTCCCCCGCATGCTGACGGCCGTCTCGTCCAGGCTCGGCGGCGAGAAGGCGCAGAAGGACGGCGGCGCGGAGTAGAGTTAGATTTAATTCACCACAGAGACACGGAGACACGGCTGGTTGAGGAATATCTCAACCAGCCGTGTCTCCGTGTCTCTGTGGTGAATCCTCCCTCCCGCTCGGCCCCCAATCCAACCCTCCCGGCCTTTCCCTACATCTGAGCACAAAATTTTTGCGGCGCGGGTGCCAACCGAACGGGGCGCCGCCGTGTCTTTCCTTGTGAGCCCGCAAGAGCGGACTCGCCCGGGGACTCTAACAGTTGACCAGCGAGAACGAACTGATCCGGCGCGCGCAGGGCGGCGACCTCGACGCGTTCTGCCGCCTCGCGCGAGAGCACGAGCGGCGCGTCTACGCCCTCGCGCTCCACTACTGCCGCCGGCCCGAGGACGCCGAAGACCTCTCGCAGGAGGTCTGGCTCAAGGCCTTCCGTTCGCTCAAAGGCTTCCGCTTCGAGTCGAGCTTTCTGACGTGGCTGCGGCGGATCATGGTCAACGCCTTTCTCAACCACAGGCGGGCGCAAGAGGTGACGCGGGACAAGGTGAAGACCAGAGTCGGGCTCGACAGCCTCGAAGAGCTCCTCGAAGAGCAGACGCTCGCGCGGGGGCTCGCGGACGAAGGGGCCGAGGACGGCTACCACCGGAAGCTCATGGCCGGCCGCGTGATGCGCGCGCTCGGCGAGCTGACCGAGCAGCAGCGGCTCATCTTCCTCCTCAAACACCGCGAGGGGATGACGAGCCAGGAGATCGCCGAGTCGCTCAACTGCTCGGCGGGGACGGTGAAGAAGTCCCTCTTCCGCTCGATTGAAAAGCTGCGCGCCTCGCTCGGCGTCGGCGAAGAGCTGCCGCTGGGCGCGGGCGGCAAGAGCTAGTTTTTGCGATGAGACACGACTGCCAGGCGACCGAAGAGTCACTCGTCGAACTAGTGTTCGGCGAGGTGGAGGGCGGCGCGCGCGAGGCGCTGCTCGAAGAGGTCGTGCGGTGCGAACGCTGCGCGGCGCGCTACCGGTCTATGGCCGAGACGCTGCGCGTCTTCGACGAGGCCGCCGAAACGTCTCTCCCGGCGGAAAGTTTCTGGGACGGCTACGAAGAAAGGCTGAGGCGACGTATGGCACAAGAGATTCGGACAGACTTTTGGGGGCAGCCCGCGTTCGCGCGCGGCGAGTACCGTTTGACCTTCGTCGAGGACGTGGGACTCGCGCGCCGTCTGGCCAAAGAGCTGAAGGCCGTCGGGCGCGAGGCGGGGCTGACCTTCCCCGAGTTCAAGCGCGACCCGTTCGGCTTCGTGGCGCGCTCGGCCGAGGCGTACGGCCGCGCCGGCTGGGGCTTCTTCTCGCAGCGCAACGTCGCGCTGGCGACGACGAGCGCGTTCCTCTTCGTCTCGCTTCTGCTCGGGACGGTCTTCGCGCTTGAGCGCCTGCGCGCGCGCCAGCTCGCGTCGGCGAACCCTTATGAGAATCTGGAACTGGTCGGCTACGTCGGCAACGAGATTCCGAGGGAGCAGCCGGAGCCGGACAAAGGCCCCGCGGGCACGAACGAAGGCAAGGGCGGCGGCTCGAAGCCGAAGTACGAAAAGCCTAGCGGCGGCGGAGGAGGAGGACGGCAGGAGCAGGCCCCCGCCTCGGCGGGCAAGCTGCCGACGGCGACGCTCAACCCGACGATTGTGACGGCCAGCCCGAAGCCGGCGCCGCCGAACCCGCACCTCGGCGTGCTGCCGACGGTGCAGGTCGACCCGATGCTCGTCAAGGTCGACCCGCGCGAAATCCCTTACGGCGTGCCCAACTCGACGGCGACCGAACCCTCCTCCGGCCCCGGCAGGGGCGGCGGCATGGGAGACGGCTCGGGCGGCGGCGTGGGCACCGGCGACGGCACGGGCGCGGGGCCTGGGCGCGGCTATAACATGGGCGGCGGCGACCCGAACGTCGGCGGCGGCGGCCCCGGCGGCGGCGGGGGCGGCGGCGCGATTGACTACACGCGCCCCTTCAAGCAGAACGACGTCTCCGTCCGCGCCCTCATCACCTTCAAGCCCGAGCCCGGCTTTACGGAGGAGGCGCGCCAGCAGAACGTGACCGGCACGGTCAGGCTCCGCGCGATTCTCTCCGCCGGCGGAGAGGTGACGAACATCAGCGTCGTCAAAGGTCTGCCCAGCGGCCTGACCGAAAAGGCCATCGCCGCCGCGCGCCAGATCAAATTCCGCCCCGCCCAAAAGGACGGCCGCGCCGTCTCGCAGTACGTGGTGCTGGAGTACAACTTCAACATTTATTGAAGTAGGCAGTAGGCAGATGGCAGTAGGCAGTTAAGGCAAGAAGCCTTTCAAGGAACCGGCCTGAAAGAAACGGAGGCGGCGAACTTCTTAGCTCGCCGCCTCCGTTTCTTTCAGGCAGCTTTGTCTTCAACTGCCTACTGCCATCTGCCTACTGCCTACTCCTCCTGAGCGTACTTCTCCGCCACGCCACGGATGCGGCGGATGCCCTCTTCCAATCTTTCCATCGAGGTGGCGTAGGAGATGCGGACGTAGCCCTCTTCGCCGAAGCCCGCGCCGTCGGTGACGACGGTGTGCGCTTCGCGCAGGAGGCGGTCGGAGAAGTCGGCCGAGGTCTTCAGCTCGCCGCCGAGACAGCCGCGGACGGATGGGAAGACGTAGAAGGCGCCCTCGGGCCGCGAGCACTCGACGCCCGGAATCTCTTCGACGGCTTGGAGGAGCCAGTCGCGGCGCCGGCGGTACTCGGCCAGCATCTCGCCCACGCAGTCCTGCGGCGACTCGAAGGCGGCGATGGCCGCGGCCTGCGAGATGGAGCTGGGGTTGCTCGTCGAGTGGCTCTGCACCTTCGCCATCTCGCGCGTCCAGGCGGCGGGCGCGATGGTGTAGCCGATGCGCCAGCCCGTCATCGCGTACGTCTTCGAGAAAGACCCGGCGACGCAGAGCCGCTCGCGCAAGCTCTCGTCGAGGGTCGCCGCGCTGAAGACCTCGGCCGGCTCGTAGACGAATTTCAGATAGCACTCGTCCGAGACGGCGTAGATGCCGCGCTCGCGGACGACGCGCATGATGCGCTCGAACTCGGCCGGCGGGATGACGCGGCCCGAGGGGTTCGAGGGCGAGTTGATGATGATGAGCTTCGTGTTCGGCGTGATGGCCGACTCGACCTGCTCGGCCGTGAGCTGGAAGCCCGTCCCTTCGGTCTCGATGAAGACGGGACGCGCGCCGGCGAAGGTGGCGATCTCGGGGAAGGTGACCCAGTAGGGCTTGGGGATGAGCACGTCGTCGCCCGCGCCGCAGAGCGTGACGACGGCGTTGAAGATGCCCTGCTTGCCGCCCGCGGTCGCGACCACCTCAGAGGGATTGACGCGGGCGGAGAACTCGCGCTCGTAGAAGGCGGCGACCGTCTCCTGAAACTTCTTCGTGCCGCCCGTCGGGGTGTACTTGGTCTGGCCGGCGCGCATGGCGCGGGCGGCGGCCTCCTTGATGTGTTCGGGGGTGTCGAAGTCGGGCTCGCCGGGGCCGAAGTCCACCACGTCGTGCCCCTCCTGGCGCAGGGCGATGGCCGCCTGCATCGCGGCGAGTGTGGACGAGGGCTGCATCCGCGCGACGTTCGGCGCGACGGGGAAGGAGGTTTTGACTGCGGTCTCTGTCATGTTCGTGCTCGCGCTTTCATGGCTGAAGTGACTTGCGAAGGTGCGATGGTATCCGCATTCACACTGGCGCGCAACAGCAAAGGGGAGTTCACCACAGAGACACAGAGGCACAGCTTAAAGCAATAGCTCAACAAGCTGTGCCTCTGTGTCTCCGTGGTGAAATTTGGCTTAGGTGTCAGCCCTTCTTCGAGCCCCCCTTCTTGCTTCCACCCTTCTTACTCCCGCCTTTCTTCGAGCCGCCTTTCTTGCTGCCGCCCTTCTTGCCGCGCCCCGAGCCGCTCTTCTTGCCGCCGCCGGACTCCTTGTTGACCGTGGCCCACGCGCGCCGCTCGGCCTCGCCTTCGGAGACGCCGCGCTCCTCGTAGGACTCCTCGATGTGCTCGGCCTGCCGCTTCTGCTTGTCGGTGTACGCGCCCTTGTCGCCTCTCGGCATAACGCAAACCTCCCGTCTGTTCTTGAAAGGGTTAAGTTGGAAGGGGGTGGACGGGCGGGAGTATAACACCGAAGCGCGCGGGCTTGTGTTCAACTTTTACCGAGCTTGACGCGCATGCGCTCTTCGACCGCGGCGGGGACTAAGCCCTCGATGGTGCCGCCGAGCGAGTAGACCTCTTTGACGAGGCGCGAGCTGACGTAGGAATAAGACTCGGCCGCGAGCATGAAGACGGTCTCGATCTTCGGCTCCTGCCGGCGGTTCATGAGGGCCATCTGCAACTCGTACTCGTAGTCCGAGATGGCGCGGATGCCGCGCACGACGGCGTCGGCCTGCTGCTCGACGGCGTAGCGCATCAGCAGGCCCTGGAACGAGCCGACGCGCAGGCGGCACCCGCCCGCCTCGATGTGCGCCAAGACCTCTTCCAGCATCTCGCGCCGCTCCTCGACCGTGAAGAGCGCGCGCTTGTCCGGGTTGACGAGGACGGCGATGATGATCTCGTCGAACAGCTTCGAGGCGCGCTCGACGATGTCGAGGTGCCCGTTCGTCACGGGGTCGAAGGAGCCGGGGTAGATGGCGCGTCGCATACTGGATTCGGAAAGGGTAAAGCCGGCAGGGAAGTTAGCACAGCGTAGAGAGATTGGACAATATATAGTTTCAGTATGGTTTGGGGCCGCGCCTTATTCTTGACACTTGTACCAACGGATGTTTCAATACTCAGGCAAACGTGGTGAGTTAAGGCGACTTGCGGCCACGTAAAATAAACCGCTAAACAGCTCGGCGCGCCTCGCCGGAGGGCGCATCACAAAAAGGCTTATGAGAGTTAAGCCCCGCGTTGTTTGGCGCGGGGCTTTTTCTGAGCACAGAGCTGTACGACATGAGCGATTTCCTGAAGACCTTAAACGAGCGCGTCATCATCTTCGACGGCGCGATGGGCACGAACCTGCAGGTGCAGAACCTGTCGGTGGACGACTACGGCGGGCCGCAGTTCGAGGGTTGCCCCGAGTACCTCCTGGTGAGCCGCCCCGAGGCCGTCGAGCGCGTCCACGCCGCCTTCTTCGAGGCCGGCTGCGACGCGGTCGAGACCGACTCGTTCGGTGGCATCCCCTACGTCCTCGACGAGTACGGCATCGGCCACATGGCTTATGACCTCAACGTCAAGGCCGCCCGTCTCGCCCGCCGCGTCGCCTCGGACTTCGCCACCGCGGAGCGCCCGCGCTGGGTCGCCGGCTCGATGGGGCCGGGCACCAAGTCGCCCACGCTCGGCCACATCCCTTACAAAGAGATCAAGGCCGCTTACGGCGTGCAGGCGCGCGGCCTGCTCGACGGCGGCTGCGACCTCCTCATCGTCGAGACCTGCCAGGACTTGCTCCAGACGAAGGCGACGCTCGCCGCCATCTTCGAGGAGTTCAAACGCTCAGGCCGACGCGTCCCCGTCTTCGCGCAGGTGACGATTGAGCCGTGGGGCACGATGCTCCCCGGCACCGAGATCGGCGCCGCGCTCACGGCACTCGAGCCGTTCCCGATTGACGTCATCGGCATGAACTGCGGCACGGGGCCGCGCAACATGACCGAGAGCCTGCGCTACCTCTGCGAGAACTCGACACTCCCCGTCTCGGTTCTGCCGAACGCGGGCCTGCCGGAAGTCAAAGACGGCAAGATGCACTACGACGAGACGGCCGAAAGCTTCGCCACGCAGGTCGAGCACTTCGCCAGGGACTTCGGCGCGAACGTCGTCGGCGGCTGCTGCGGCACGACGCCCGAACACCTGAAGCTCCTCGTCGAGCGCGTCTGGGGGCTACAGCCGACGCAGCGCGGCGGGCGCGTGCTCCCGGCCGCGTCGTCCATCTTCATCCAGCAGCCCTACG
The DNA here is from genome assembly GCA_019239425.1 of Acidobacteriota bacterium. GTDB lineage: Bacteria > Acidobacteriota > Blastocatellia > Pyrinomonadales > Pyrinomonadaceae > QHXN01. The sequence continues at coordinate 187,505 of JAFAZX010000027.1, read as the reverse complement.
TGCAGGACGCCTCGTTCCTCATCGTCGGGGAGCGCGTCAACGCTTCGGGCTCGAAGAAGATGCGCGACCTCCTGAACGACGAGAACTGGGACGGCCTCGTCTCGCTCGCGCGCGAGCAGGAGCGGGAGGGCGCGCACGTCCTCGACGTGAACGTCGATTTCGTCGGCCGCGACGGCGTGCGCGACATGCACGAGCTGGCGTCGCGCCTGGTGACGCAGGTCAAACTCCCGCTCATGTTCGACTCGACCGAGTGGGAGAAGATGGAGGCGGGCCTCCAGCACGCGGGCGGCAAGTCCATCCTCAACTCGACCAACTACGAGGACGGCGAGCCGCGCTTCAAGAAGGTCATCGCGCTCGCGCAGGAGTACGGCGCGGCCGTCGTCGTCGGCACCATCGACGAGGAGGGGATGGCGCGCACGGCTGAGGGCAAGTTCCGGATCGCCAGGCGCGCTTACGAGCAGGCGACGCAGGAACTCGGGTTCCCCGCGCACGACATCTTCTTCGACCCCCTGGCCCTGCCGATTTCGACCGGCATCGAGGAAGACCGGCGCAACGCCGCCGAGACCGTCGAGGCCCTGCGGAGGATTAAGTCGGAGCTGCCCGGCTGCTACACCATCCTCGGCGTCTCGAACATCTCGTTCGGCCTCAACGCCGCCTCGCGCGTCGTCCTCAACTCCGTCTTCCTGCACGAGGCGGTCGAGGCGGGCCTGGACTCGGCCATCGTCAACGCCTCGAAGATCGTCCCGCTCAACCGTATCCCCGAGCGCGAGCGCGAGGTGGCGCGCCAGCTCATCTACGACGAGCGGAAGTTCGAGGGCGACGTCTGCACCTACGACCCGCTCGCGGAGTTCACCAAGCTCTTCGAGGGCGTGAAGGCGAAGAAGGAGCAGAAGGTTGACGAAAACCTCCCCGTCGAAGAGCGCCTGAAGCGCCACATCATCGACGGCGAGAAGATCGGCCTCGAAGACAACCTCAAGCTCGCGCTTCAAACCTACAGCGCGCTCGACATCATCAACAACATCCTGCTCGACGGCATGAAGACGGTCGGCGAGCTCTTCGGCAGCGGGCAGATGCAGTTGCCCTTCGTCCTGCAGTCGGCCGAGGTGATGAAGGCGGCCGTCCGGTTCCTCGAACCGTTCATGGAGAAGGTCGGGGGCGCGACGGCGAAGGGGACGATGGTTTTGGCCACCGTCAAGGGCGACGTGCACGACATCGGCAAGAACCTCGTGGACATCATCCTGACGAACAACGGCTACAAGGTCGTCAACCTCGGCATCAAGCAGACGATTGAGGCCATCCTCAACTCGTTCGAGGAGCACAAGGCCGACGCCATCGGCATGAGCGGGCTGCTGGTGAAGTCCACGCTCATCATGCGCGAGAACCTCGAGCTGATGAACGAGCGCGGCATCAACGTCCCCGTCGTGCTGGGCGGGGCCGCCCTGACCCGCCGCTACGTCGAGGAGGATTTGGAGTCGCTCTACCGGGGCCGACTCTTCTACGCGCGCGACGCCTTCGACGGCCTGCACACGATGGACTTGCTGACCGGCTCCGGCGCGCACGCCGAAGGAGCGGCGAAGGCGGCGAAGGCCGCGGCCGGGGCGGGGAACGGCGCTCCGACCGACGGGGCGGGGGACGACGCGGAAGAGCTGGTCGGCGAAGACGCGAAGCTCGGCGTCCGGCGCGGCACGGCCCGCCCGCGCGGCGTGCTCAAGTCGCGCGAGGCCGCCTCGCACACGGAGCGCTCGGACGTGAACCCGAACGCTCCCATCCCGACCGCGCCCTTCTACGGCTCGCGCGTCGTCGAGCACGTCCCGCTCGAACGCGTCTTCAGGTTCGTCAACGAGACGGCGCTCTTCAAAGGGCAGTGGCAGTTCAAGCAGGGGCGTAAAGGTGCAGAAGAGTACCGCGCCTTCGTCGAAGAGAAGGTGCGCCCCGTCTACGAAGAGCTGAAGGAGCACTCGGAGCGCGAGAACCTGCTCGTCCCTCAGGTCACGTACGGCTACTTCCCGTGCCAGTCCGAAGGCAACGACCTCGTCATCTACGAAGACGACGAGCGTACGGAGCGCACGCGCTTCACCTTCCCGCGCCAGCCCGGCGGCCGCCGCCTGTGCCTCGCAGACTTCTTCGCTTCGAAGGAGTCGGGGCGCGTGGACGTGGTCGCGTTCCAGCTCGTCACCGTCGGCCGCCGCGCGAGCGAGTACGCGCACGAGCTGTTCCGCACGGACAACTACTCCGACTACCTCTACTTCCACGGCCTCTCGGTCGAGTCGGCCGAGGCGCTGGCCGAACTCTGGCACAAGCACGTCCGCGAGGAGTTGGGAATTGCGGGGCGCGACGCGGCGGAGCTGGCGAAACTCTTCCACCAGGGTTATCAGGGCTCGCGCTTCAGCTTCGGCTACCCGGCCTGCCCCGACCTCGAAGACCAGACGAAGCTCTTCGAGCTGCTGCGGCCCGAACGCATCGGCGTCGAACTCTCCGAGGAGTTCCAACTCGTCCCCGAGCAGTCCACCTCCGCCATCATCGTCCACCACGAGGAGGCGAAGTATTTTTCGATAGACTAAGAGGCGGAAGCCCGACCGTGAGGGAGGGCGTGGAAAAGGATGAAGGCGGAAGGATGAAGGCGGAAGGCGTTGCTGCCTTCACTTCATCCTTCCGCCTTCATCCTTCCGCCTTCCGACAGACGCCCTCCCTCACGGTCGGGCTTCCGCCGCTTGCATGTCTCCTCACCTGTCTATTAAGTTTGACCTTCGCCGATGACGGAAACGACGGTCGAGATAAATGAGCCCGCGGAGACGACTGCCCTCGTGCCGACGGCCGAGGAGTTGGCCGTCCTCTCCCCTTTCGAGCGGCTCGCGTTCCGCCTGACGTGGCGGATGAACCGAGGGGCCTGGAAGCGCTTCTGGACGCTCTGCCAGCGGACGCTCGGCGCGGGCTGGATTCAGGTCTCGACCTACAACCTGATGAGGGTGGCCGGGCTCGAACACGTCGAGGCCGTCTCGCGCGAACGCCCGCTGCTCCTCGTCGCCAACCACCGCTCGTTCTTCGACATGTACGTCGTCTCGACCGTGCTCTTCCGCCGGACGAGTTGGAGGAAGCAACTCTTCTTCCCAGTCCGCGGGCGGTTCTTCTACGACACGGTCGGCGGGCTTCTCGTCAACCTCGTCATGGGCTGGTGGTCGATGTTCCCGCCCTTCTTCGCGGGCGGCGACAACCCGAAGACCGAGCAGCGCGAGTTCGACAAGTTCTCGATGCGCCTGCTCACCTCGCTCGCGCGCGAGGGCGCCGGCAACGTCATCGGCTTCCACCCCGAGGGCACGCGCAACAAGGGGGCCGACCCCTACTCGTACCTGCGCCCGCAGCCCGGCGTCGGCAAGCTCATCAAGGACGCGCGGCCGCAGGTCGTGCCCGTCTTCATCGCGGGGCTGGGGAACGACCTACCCAAACAGGTCTTGGGCAACTGGCGCGGCGGCGAGAAGGTGCGCGTGCGCTTCGGCCCCGCCATCGACTTCTCTGAGTTCTACGGGCGGCGCGACTCGGCGCGGACGTACGTCGAGATCGCCGCCTTCGTCATGTCGAAGATCGCCGAACTCGGCGAGCAGGATCGCGCGCAGGAAATGATGAATGATGAATGATGAGTGATGAATTAAAAATGTGCCGCCTTTCATTCATCACTCATCATTCATCGTTCATCATTCTATATGTCAAAGCTCCCACTCATCATCGTTAACCCCGCGTCCGCAAGTGGCGCGACGGGGCGGGCCTGGCCGGGCGTGGCGTCCGCGGTGCGGCAGCACTTCGGGCCGTTCGAGGTGGCCTTCACGAAGAGGTCAGGCGAGGCCGTCGAGCTCGCCGAGCGCGAGGCGCGCGGCGGGCGCCGCCTCGTCATCGCCTGCGGCGGCGACGGTACGGTCAACGAAGTGGCGAACGGTTTACTCCGTGCCGACTCGGAAACCGAACTCGGGATACTGCCGAGCGGGACGGGCGGCGACTTCCGACGCACGCTCGACATCCCCTTGCGCACGGCCGACGCGGCGCGCGCACTGCGCGAGGGCGGGACGCGTGTGATGGACGTGGGGCGCGTCACGTTCCTGAACGAGCGCGGCGAGGAGGAGTCGAGGTTCTTCGTCAACGTCGCCTCGTTCGGCATGGGCGGCGACGTGATCAAGCGCGTGAAGTCGCGCGAGGGGCTGCCGGCGGGCGCGGCGCGTCTGCTCGGCGGACGCCTCTCCTTCGCCGCCGCCGCCCTGCAGGCGGCCGCCACCTTCGAGAAACCTCTGGTGCGCGTCTCGCTCGACGGCGGGGCGCAGTCACAGCTGAGCGTCGCCAACTTCTGCGTCGCCAACGCGCGCTACTTCGGCGGCGGGATGAAGATCGCGCCGAACGCCCTGGTGGACGACGGCCGCTTCGACGTGGTCGCCGTCGGCGACGTCTCGGCCCTCACGGTGCTCGCCAACTCCTACAAGCTCTACCTCGGCACGCACCTCGGCATGCAGCAAGTCCACCACGCACACGCCACTCGCGTCACAGCCTCCTCGGCCGACGGCTCACTCGTTAAATTGGAAGTTGACGGCGAGCTGGCCGGCCGCCTGCCGGCGTCGTTCGAACTGTTACCGGGCGCATTGCGCGTGAGGTGCCCGAAGTGACTGCATCTGAGTGTTACTGAAAAGAATTAACCACAGAGACACAGAGGCACAGCTTTGAAGTCATAACTCAACAAGCTGTGCCTCTGTGTCTCTGTGGTTAATTAACTGCGGTGCGGAAGGCGGCGTGGCCGAGGAAGTTTTCGCGGACGTAGGTGACCGTGTCGAGCAGGGTCTCCTGCGGGTCGCGCGGGTCGAAGCCGAGTTCCGCTTGGGCCTTCGAGGCGTCGAGGTACCAGAAGTAGTCGGCCATCTCGATCTCGGTCGGCTCGACGGGCGGGGCGAGCTTCCAGTGTTTGTAGAGCGAGCTGATGGCGCGCGCGCCCGTCAGGCTCAGTCGAGAGGGGAGCGAGAGGAAGGGCGCCGGCACCTTCGTGATTCGTTCCAGGCGGCCGAAGAACCTGTCGAACGTCCAGTTGGCCGCGCCCAGCAGGTACCGCTCGCCGTGCGCGCCGCGCTCCATCGCCGCGCGGAAGGCCGCGGCCGCGTCGCGCGCGTCCACGAAGCTCAAGCCCCCCTTCGGCACGGTCGGAATCTTGCGCGCGAGGAAGTCGAGCACGACCTTCGTCGAACTCAGGCGCTCGTCGCCGGGGCCGAGCAGGAGGCTCGGGTTCATGATGACGAGCCTGCGGCCTTTGCCGCTGAAGTTCTCCAGGGCCACGCGCTCCTGGTAGACCTTGCTCGCGTAGTAGGGCCAGCGCGAGACGATGTCTAAGGGCGTCGGCCACTCCTCGTCGGGCACCACGCCGCCGTCCTCGGTCACGGCCACCGTCCCGCTCGTCGAGGCCAACACGATAGACTTCACGCCCGCCTCGCTCGCCGCCTCGCACAGCAGGCGCGTCCCCGTCACGTGCAGGTCGTACATCACGTGCGCGTCCGCCGGCTCGCGCGAGACGCGGCCCGCGAGGTGGTAGACCTCCGACGCTCCCCCGACCGCACGCCGCACGTCCTCCGGCGAGGTGATGGAACCCTTCAAAGTCTCCACACCCAACTCTTCGAGCCACGCGGGCGCCGTCGTCGAGAGCACGCGCACCGTCGCCTTGCCCTCTTCGGCCAGGAGCCTCACGAGGTGCGAGCCGAGGAAGCCCGTCCCGCCCGTGACGAGCGTGACCGGCTTCGCCCTCTTCGCGAGCGAAGTCGTCTTCGGCGCGTCGTCGTCGTCGGCCTTCTTCGTTTTCGTCGAAGCCTTTTTGGTCGCGGTTCTCTTTGTCGTTGCCATAAAAGTTAAGTGATGAATGATGAGTGGTGAGCGATGAATATGACGACACTGCCATATTCATCGCTCACCACTCATCATTCATCACTCCATCCTAATCTCCCGTCGTCGCCATCTCGCTCTCGTCGGGCGTCTCCTGCGCCTCGTGGCGGCGCTCGGCCCTCCAGCGGCGGCGGAGCGCCGTGGCGTCGAAGGCGTGGCGCGTGCCGTCGCGCAGGTTCTCGATCTCGTGGCGGACGAGCGCGGCGACGAGGCGGTAAGCTTCGGCGCGCGGCATGCCCTTCGTCAGTTCTTCCAGCTCCTCGATGCCGAGGTAGCGGCCGATGCGCGCGCCGACCTCGCGCCCCTTGAGGAAGGTCGACCCCTTCGGGAACGCCTCGTACGTGCCCCAGAGGTACGCGGGCAGAATCCCCGTCCGCGTGTTCAGGGCGAGGTAGGCGAAGCCCGACTTGAACTCCGCCATCTGCCCCGTCATCGAGCGCGTGCCCTCGGGGAAGATGAGCGCCGAGTAGCCCCTTTCGAGGAACGAGCGCGCGTGGCGGAGCGACTGCCTGAGACTCCCCGAACGCTCGATGGGGACGATGTTCGTGAAGTTGTTCATGTAGGCGCGCTTGTACTTGTTGTCGAAGAAGTAGTCGGCCGCCGCGAGCGCCACCATGTCGCGGCCGTACTCGCCGAGCGCGTACTTGATGAGCCCCGTGTCGAGGTGCGACGTGTGGTTCGTCGCGCAGATGAAGTTGGTGTGCGTCGGGATGTTCGACTGCCCCTCGACGTGCGCCTTCAGAACGTTCTCGTAGAGCGCGCGCTGCGCCACGTCGATGACGCGGTTGCCGGTCGTGCGCAGCAGGGAGGGGACGAAAATCTCCTTCTCGGCCTGGCGCGCGTCCTCCTCCGCGCGCGCCTCCGCGGCGCGCTTGTTGGCGGCCGTCTCGCGCCGCCTGACGACCGAGTACAGCTCGCGCACGTCGACCACCTCGTTCAGGGTGTCGGGCGAGACGAGCGCGCCGCCCGCCTGCTCGATGGCCGAGGCCAGCTCGACGAACATGAGGCTGTCGAAGCCGAGTTCGGAGAGGCGCGAGTCGAGCGTGACCTGCGCGCGCGGACGCGACGAGACGTGGGCGATGATGCCGAGCAGCCAGTCGGCGTCGTGGTGCTTCTCGCGCGGCGCGGTCTGCTCGGTGATGCCGGCGCGCTTCGACTCTTCGAGCGACTGGATGAGCCGGACGACCTCGCGCCGCTTGACCTTGCGTGTGGCCGTGCGCGGCAGCTCCTCTTCGGCGAAGTAGAGCGACTTGACGCGCTTGTAGAAGGGGAGCGACGAAGAGACCTCTCGGAAGTGGTTCTCGACGCGGCGCTGCACCTCCGAGCGGTCGAGCGCGAGGTCGTGGTCGTAGTCGGGGAAGACGAGCGCGGCGACCTTCTCGCCGAGCTGGTCGGGCAGGCCCACCACGCCGATCTCCTTGACGTAGGGCGAGTCCTTGTAAAGCTCTTCGATCTCGTCGGGGTAGACGTTCTTGCCGTTCGTGTCGACGATGATCTCTTTCGAGCGGCCGACGAGGTAGAGGTTGCCGTCCTCGTCGATGCGGCCGAGGTCGCCGGTGTGGAGCCAGCGCGAACGGACGGCCGACTGCGTCGCCGACTCGTTCTGGTAGTAGCCGAGCATGACGTTCGGCCCGCGCGCGATGACCTCGCCGATGCCCGAAGGATCGGGGTCGCTGATGCGCAGCTCGACGCCGGGCAGAGGCCGGCCGACGCTCGCCGCGTTCAGGGCGTTCTGCGGGCGCGTCACCGTCAGCACGGGCGAAGCCTCGGTCAGGCCGTAGCCTTCGAGGATGGTGAAGCCGAGGCCGTGCATGTCGCGCTTGACCTTCTCGTTGAGGGCCGAGCCGCCGCTAATCAGATAACGAACCTGCCCGCCGAGGCCCGTGTGAATCGGGCGGAAGATGACGGAGCCGAGGTTGAAGGGTGTCTTGTCGCGCAGGCGGCTGTTGAGCTTGATGAGCGCCTCGGCGGCGTTGCCGACCCACTCGCCGCGCTCGCGCAGGCGGTTCATGATGCGGCGGTGGAGCAGCTCCCACAGGGCCGGGACGCCGACCATGCCCGTGACGTGACCGTTCTTGATGGCGCGCGCGAGTTCCTCGCCGTTCAAATCCGCCAGGTAAGTTATCTGCGTGCCGCGGCTGAAGGGCGTGAGGAAGCCGGTCGAGAACTCGAACGTGTGGTAGAGCGGCAGGACGGAGAGCACGCCGTCGCCCGTGTCCATCTCGAAGACCGACGAGAGCATGGAGACCATGTTCGTCAGGTTCTTGTGCGAGAGCATGACGCCCTTCGGCTGCCCCGTCGTGCCCGAGGTGAAGATGAGCGAGGCCACGGTGTTCGGCGAGACCTTCGCCGGCAGCAGGGCGATGCGCTCGTCTTCGGACTGCTCGTCGGTCAGCTCGAAGACCTCCCGGTAGCGCCAGAGCGTCGCGTCGAGTCCCGCTTCGAGGAGTTTCTCCTGAAGGTCGGCGTGCTCTTCGTCCGCCTTCTCGCCGAGGATTAATCCCGTCGCGCCGCTCGCGCGGACGAAGTTGACGAGCTCTTCCGTCTTACTCTCGGGGTCGACGGGGACGCAGGTCGCGCCGGCCTTCAGGACGCCGAAGTAGCTGATCCCCCACTCGGGCGCGTTGTGGCTGACGAGGAGGATGCGGTCGGCCGGCTTCACGCCCTGCGCGGCGAAGAAGGCGGCGGCGCGCGTCGCGAGTTCCTGGATGTCCGCGTAGGTGTACTGCTCCTTCTGGCCGTCGCGCTCGATGCGCATGGCGACGCGGGTGGAGTAGCGCTTGGTCGAGGTCTCGAACAGCTCGAGCAGGTCGCGGTAGGTGTAGACGCGCTTCGGCTGCGCGCGCATGTCCTCTTCGAGCGTCGGGAAGACCCACTTCTTGAGGCCGGGGAAGTGGACGTTCATCCAGTAGTCGTACCAATCGAACTTCTCCGGGTCCCAGCGCAGGAGTCGCCTCTCCTCTTCACCCACTTCGGCGAAGAGAGCGCGGACGTTGTCGGCGCGGAAGATGTAGGCGTTCTCGATCATGAACGGGCGGAACATGTCGAACGCCTCTTTGGTCTCGCGCGTGAACTCCTCGACCCTTTCGACCGTCGCCTTCGCGCGGTCGACCAGGTGTGTGAGTCTTCCGCCGCCCCAGCGCGGGCGGACGCGGTCGAGTAACCCTCCGGCCCTCTTCGCCGCGGCGTTGACCATCGGCGTGGACATCGCGTCGAAGCGCGCGGGCGTGACCGGCTTGTTCTCCATCCGCGCCATCAGCTCGTTCCAGAGCCAGAAGCCCGACTCCTTCTCCGAGAAGTGCTTGCGCTTGTAGAGGCCGACGAGGCTCACGATGCGATCCATCGTGTTCGGGTTGCTGTCGCCCGTCGCCGCCTGGTAGACGAGGCGCGGCGTGTCGGTCGCGATGGCCTCGGCCGCGGCGCCGAGCATGACGGCCGCGACCTGATCCACGGGCGTGATATCGAGGATGAGCTTGTCGTTGACGGGTATCTGCTGCTGCCCCTTCAGGGCGATGAAGATGAGCGGCGCGGTCGTCGTGAAGCCCTCGTTCCAGCCGGGGAAGGGGAAGTCCTTCGCCGATTCGACGATGGACGGGCGGACGATGGAGCGGACGATGTCGGTCTCGGCCGCGACGAGCTGTTCGCCGAGGCTCTTCGTGTAGGTGTAGATGTTCGGCCAGCCCCAGAAGACGGCGCGCTCCGTCCCCAGCTCCGTCAGGCGCTCGCGCGTCCACAGCTTGCGCTCGCGCGCGACGGCGAGGCCCATCTGGTCGAGGTCGTCGGGGTCGCGCCCCTCGTCGTAGAGGCGCTTGCGCGCGAGTTCGCGGAAGCGCGCCACGTTGAGCGCGTCGCGGGCCTCTTCCTTGACGCGCTCGGCGAGGCGCGCGCAGTCGCGTATCTCCTGCTCGGCGTCGAACTCCGTGCCGGGCAGCTCGTCTTTGCGCGGGAAGTAGCCGAGGACGGGGTCGCTCTCCCAGACGGGGCCGGAGCGGTTGCCGGCGACGAAGCAGGTCGAGATGTGGACGAGCGCGGGGCGCTTCATCCGCTTGACGAACTTGATGACGTTCTGCGTGCCGACGACGTTCGTGCGCAGGGCGCTTTCGAGCGGCGGGTTGAAGGTGACGTTGCCGGCCGAGTTGACGAGCACGTCGATGTCACCGGCGACCTCACGGGCCTCCTCCTCGGTGAAGCCGAGGTTCTCCTCGCTGATGTCGCCGTTGACGAGCCGCACCTTGTCGCGGATGAAGTCCTCGAAGGCGGCGCCGTAGCGCTCGCGCACGGGGTCGAAGGGCGGCGCGGTGATGACGTTGTTCCAGAAGCGCGTCTCGGACTCTTCCTTCCCGCGCGCGCGCACCGTCACGTAGACGCGGCCCACGCCCGGGAAGCGGTCGAGCAGCATCGAGAGCGCCACCTTCCCGACGAACCCCGTCGCGCCGATGATGAAGACGTTCCGGCCGTTAAAAGTCTCTGTGGGCGAAAATTTCATAGTCTCAGCGAGGAGATTCTAAACCCGCTCATTCTCTCACAACTCAGCTCATGTCGCAGATGGCAATCACAGGCTGGTGGAGCATCGTGATCTGGGCGGAGCGGCCCATGTGGCTGCGGGCCATGGCGATGGCCTCGGTCAAGTTGTCGGCGCGCTCCCAGCCCATGGCGGCGGGGACGTGCGCGTTCTCGGCCCCGGCGGCGATGACGCGGCCGACGTGCGCGCGGCCGTTCTCGGCCCAGTACCACATGTAGAAGGGGTGCGCGCCGTGGTAGGCGTGGCCGCGCCGGTACATCTCGATGTAGGAGGGGTTGGTGGCGAACTCGCGCTCGTACTTCTCGCGCAGGACGTGCGAGTCGCGCGTCTCGGGGAGCAGGCGGTTGAAGAACTCGATGTAGCTCGGGTGCTGGACGTGGTCGAACTCGTCGTAGCACGGGTGGTGCAGAATCAGCACGCCGCCCTTCTTCAACAGGGGCTTGCCGCGGTACATGTTGAAGTGGTAGCCCAAGGCCATCACCTGCACGAGCAGGGGGTTCAACGAAGAGTAGACGTTGTAGGGCGAAATCTCCGGAATCGGGCAGATGAGGATGTCGCACTGGCCGTCCACGGGGACGACGTACTGCTGCATCGACTTGGCGATGATGCGGTCGTGGACGGGCTCGGTGCGGCCCGCCTCGACCGCGATCATCTCGTAATCCGACGCCAGCGAGTTGTACATCTTCCGCTTCGCGGCCAGAGGCATCTTCGACATCGTGAAGCGCATGGCCTCGTACTTCATGCGCTCGTAGGCGGAGAAGTCGTCCTCGTTCTTCGTCAAAAACGAGAGCTCGCCCTTGAACATCTGGTTGTTGACCGTCGTCTCGATGTGGAAGACGTTGACGTGCTCGTCGACGAGCTTGCCGAGCCGGTCGATCTTACGCCGCAGCTCGGAGTTGCCCGGGTCCATGTAGCTGTCGGACTCGCGGATGGTGTTCGGCTCGTGGTGCGGGCGCAGAGACTCGTAGTCGCACAGGCCGACGGCCACGGACTTGTGCCCGCCGTTCATGGGCACGAAGTTGTAGTTGAGGTAGATGAGCAGGTCGCTCTCGGCGGCGCGGCGGTTGATGGAGAGCTTCTCGCCGTGGCGCGTCTCGCCCAGGGAGACCATGTTGTCGGTGTCTTCGGCGTCGTGGTTGTAGAGGCGGTCGGGCCAGAAGGCGTCGAAGACTCTCTGCCCGCACATGCGCTTGATCTCCCACTCGGTCATCCGCCGGTGGAGCGAGATGGCGATGATGAGGTGGACGTCGTCCACGCCGTTCGCGTGGAGGAGGTCTAAGAGAATCTCCAAAGCCGTCTGCCGGATGTCGGGCGTGCGCATCGGCGGCAGGGGCATCGAGAGGTCGTCAATCGCAATCGTCACCTTCATGCCCGGCTGCAGCTGCGCGTAGAGCGGCTCGCAGTCGTGCGGGTGGTTGAGGGCGTAGCGAATCGCGGCCTCGCGGTTCGGCAGCCCCTTGATCGGCGCGTTCGGGTAGATGACGCGCGTCCCGACGGGCAGGTCTTCCGGGATGAAGTCCATCCCCGAAGAGATGATGCGCGGCGCGCTGTCGCGGTCGATGTAGACGACCGACTCGTGGACTTTTCTTCTTAGTTGGAGAGCCATGGTTGTGAATGGCGAATGGTAAATAGTAAATGGAAAGAACTAGGTTACTTTGCGTTTCAAGTGTTGTGAAAGGCCGGTAAGCATGCGGCCAATTTTATCGAGCGTAGTCGACAATTCAGCGTATTTACCTTGCGCCAAATAGCCAAGCCGATATGCGATTGTTAATTCAGTTTCAAGCTCACTGGCTGACCCTTGTGCGTTAGATAAGAAGTGTATGAACTCTTTAGGCGACTGGCGAGCCGCGCCTTCGGCGATATTCGCGGGAACGGAGACAGCCGCTCGTCGTATCTGAGAAGTCAATCCGAACTTCTCCTCTTTAGGGAAAGCATCAGTTGACTGATAAACCTCAACTACGAAATCCATCGACGAACACCACACCTCCAGCTTCTCGTGAGGTCTCATCGCCAAAAACCTCCATTCACTATTTACCATTTACTTCAGGTTCAGTATCGGCCAGTCGTGGTGCAGGGCCGTCTGCCTGAGCCGCATGTCCGGGTTGACGGCCGCGGGGTGGCCGACGATGGAGAGCATGGGTAGGTCGCTCATGCTGTCGCTGTAGGCGTAGGAGTCGCTCAGGTTGATGCCGTGCTTCTCGGCGTAGGTGCGAATCCAGGACGCCTTGGTGGCCGAGGCGAGCACGGGGGGCAGCAGTCTGCCGGTGGCGACGCCGTTGACGAACTCCAGGCGGTTGGCGACGAAGTCGTCCACGCCGAGGTACTCCATCAAAGGCTCGACCGAGAAGTCGAGCGCGCCGGTGACGACGACCTGCTTGAGTCCGAGGCTGCGTGACTTCTGAATCAAAGTCTTAGCGCCGGGGAAGACGGCGGGCTTCAAGACCTCTTCGAACAGGTCGTTCGCGAAGAAGCGGAGGCGGTCTTCCGACTGCCCCTTGTAGCGGCGGAAGAAGATGTCGTTGAAGACCATGCGGCTGTAGGCGTCGGCGGCGGCGAACATCGGGATGCTGACGAGCGTCGAAAAGCCCTTCCGCACCGAGCGCAGGAGTCCCTGCTGGTTGCGCGCGTAGAAGCCGAGCGTGTGCACGAGGTTCGTGCTCACCAAAGTCCCTTCGAGGTCGTAGAAAGCGGCGGCTGCCAAAAAGAGTCCTCCAACACGAAACGGGTCGGTCACAAGCTCCGGCTTTAACTTTATTGCAGGGCGGAAAGTTTACCCTATTTCGCACCGATTTTGTAACCGCGGTGCGTTTTCAACGGTTTAGAGGCGGAAGCCCGACCGTCAGGGAGGGCGTATGTCATCCGTCGTTTCGCATGGCGTAAGCTAGACGCCCTCCCTGACGGTCGGGCTTCCGCCCCGGCGGGGCTTGTGTTATGTTCCAGTCAATCCGAGGTCACGGGAAAATTAAAGATGAGTGGTGAAGCAACGACGGCTCACACGGGGAAGGGCGCGCGCCTGCGCGGGCTGACGGAGGAACTGCGCGCGCTCGAAGAGCGCCTGCGCGCGGGCGGCGGCCCGGACAAGATCAGGAAGCAGCACGAGCAGGGGAAGTTGACGGCGCGCGAGCGCGTCACGTTGCTGCTCGACAAGGACTCCTACGCGCAGGAGGTCGGGCTGCTCGTCGCCTACGACCAGTACGAGGGCGGCGCGCCCGCGGCGGGCGTGGTGACGACCGTCGGGCGCGTCGGGGGAAGAGAAGTTGTCGTCGTCGCCAACGACGCGACGGTGAAGGCCGGCTCCTGGTGGCCCGAGACCATCAAGAAGATTCTGCGCGCGCAGGAGGTCGCGATGCGCTCGCGCGTGCCGATTGTGTACCTGGTCGATTCGGCGGGCGTGAACCTGCCTTACCAGGGCGGCGTCTTCCCCGGCCAGTACGGCGCGGCGCGCATCTTCTATTACAACTCGGTTATGCGGCGCTACCTGCGCGTGCCGCAGGTGGCGGCGGTGATGGGGCCTTGCGTGGCGGGCGGCGCGTACCTGCCCGCGCTCTCCGACATCATCATCATGGTCGAGGGCACTTCGTTCATGGGGCTCGGCGGCGCGAACCTCGTCAAAGGGGCGACGGGCCAGACGATTGACAACGAGACCCTGGGCGGCGCGCGCACGCACAACGAAATCTCGGGCGTCGCGCACTACCGCGTCGAGTCGGACGAGGCCTGCCTCGCGAAGATTCGCGAGGTCATCTCGGAGCTGCCGACGCCCGAGCTGCCGCGCGTCTCGGTCATCGAACCGGAAGCCCCTGCGCGGCCGCTCGCAGACCTCTACGAGATTCTGCCCGAAGACCACCGTCAACCTTACGACGCGCGCGAAGTCCTCAAGTGCATCCTCGACGGCGGCCGGCTCGACGAGTTCCAGGCCGACTACGCGCGCGAGATGATCACGGGCCACGCGCGGCTCAAAGGAATACAGGTCGGCGTCATCGCCAACAGCCGCGGGCTCGTCAGGGAGAAGGGGAAGCCGCCGAAGTTCGGCGGCATCATCTACACCGAGTCGGCCGAGAAGGTCGCCTACTTCATCGAGACCTGTAACCGGCACCGCACGCCGCTCCTCTTCATCCAGGACGTGTCGGGCTTCATGATCGGGGCCGACGCCGAGCACAGTGGGATCATCCGCGCGGGCGCGCGCTTCGTCGAGGCGATGGCGACGGCCACCGTGCCGAAGATCGTGCTCACGGTCAACCACGCCTCGGGCGCGGGCTACTACGCGATGGCGGGGCAGGGTTTCGACCCCGACTTCATCTTCAGTTGGCCCACGGGGCGCATGGGCGTGATGGAGGGCGACTCGGCCGTCCAGGCCATCTACGGCACGCAGCTCGACAAGCTGAAGCGCGAGGGGCGCGAGCCGGACGAGAAGTTGAAGTCAGAGATGGCGCGCGTGCGCGAGGACTACGAGCAGCAGCTCGACGCGAAGTACGCGGCGGCGCGCGGCTACGTGGACGCTTGTATCGCGCCCGAGGAGACGCGCGACGCGCTCGAACTGGCGCTCGGCGTCAGCCTCAACTACTCGGGGCCGCACCTCGGACAGTACGTGCTGCCGCGGGAGCTGACTTGAAAAAAATCCGTGCAAGGGGCAATCGCTTTGTGCGAAACTACGGCCACTCAAGCAAGCAGAATCCCCGGGTCTTCCAACACTTTGGCTGACGTGCGTCGTCGGCGACGCGCGCGGCGTTAGACAGGAGGCAAACCACCTTGAGCAACAAGCACACACTCAGGTTCTTCGTCGTCCTTCTCTTCGCGGCCTTTGCCAGTGCCGCGCTCGTGCTGGCCGACGCCAGCGCCACGGGGCAGAACGCCAACAGCAGCACGACCGAAGAGAGCGCCCAGAACGACAACGCCAACATGACGCCCAGGCCGCGCCGCGGACGCCGCGGGCGGCGCCGCGCCCCCGCGCAGGTCACGAACGAGATGGCCGTCATCGCGCCCGTCGCCGGACAGGACGACGACTCGCGCGGCGACCTGTCCGGCGAGCAGGTTGACCTGTCCGGCACCTACACCGGCCCCGTCAAGACGACGGGCGGCCACGATATGTCGGGCGAGGCCACGTTGACCATCACCGGCAACACCTTCACGTTGACGGGCGAGGGCATGAACCACAACGGCCGCGTCTACGCCGTGCTCACGCGAGGCGAAGTCAGCGCGGCCTTCTACTTCGCCGACATCTCGGTCGGGACGCCGCCCACGCCCCTCGTCTTCAACGTCCGCGCGCGCAAGCGCGGCGACAGCCTGAGTCTCTGGCCCGCCCCGTATACCACAAACAAGATGTGGTTCGGCCGCGGCCGCGGCCGCCGCTGATTAAATGGCAGAAGCCCGACCGTGAGGGAGGGCGTCGGTCTGACAAAAAGGGGGATGACGGAAGGCATAGAGTCCTTCGTCATCCCTCTTGCGTTTGTCCGACGCCCTCCCTCACGGTCGGGCTTCCGCCTCTGGCTTTGTCATTGCCGTCACGTATCCGATAAACTGCCTGCACCTTTTATGAGCAGACCGAAAGAGACGATCCGCATCGCCTGCGGGCAGGGCTTCTGGGGCGACATGCTCGACGCGCCCGTGCGCCAGGTGCGCGAGGGGCCGATTGATTACCTCATGCTCGACTACCTCGCCGAGGTCACGATGTCGATCATGCAGAAGCAGCGCGCGCGCGACCCACAGGCCGGCTACGCGCGCGACTTCGTGCCCCTCATGCGCGAGATTCTGCCCGACTGCGTCGGGCGACGAATCCGAGTCACGGCCAACGCGGGCGGCGTCAACCCGAAGGGCTGCGCCGAGGCCGTGCGCGACGTGGCCCGCGAACTCGGACTCGCGGGTAAATTAAAGATCGGCACCGTCAGCGGCGACGACATCATGGGCCGACTCGACGAGCTGCTGGAGCGCGGCGTCGAGCTGCGCAACATGGACACCGGCGCGCCGCTCTCCGAAGTGCGCGAACGCGTCCAGAGCGCGAACGCCTACCTCGGCGCGTGGCCCATCGTCGAGGCCCTGAACCAGGGCGCGCAGGTCGTCATCACCGGACGTTCGACCGACACGGGGCTGACGCTCGGGCCTATGATTCACGAGTTCGGCTGGGACGAGACCGACTGGGACAGGCTCGCCGCCGGCACGGTCGCCGGCCACATCATCGAGTGCGGCGCGCAGTCGACGGGCGGCAACTGTCAGTACGACTGGCAGAACATCCCAGACCTCGCCGACGTCGGCTTCCCCATCGTCGAGGCCAGGCCCGACGGCACCTTCGTCGTCACGAAGCACGAGGGCACGGGCGGGCGCGTCAACCTCCCCTCGGTCAAGGAGCAGCTCGTCTACGAGATGGGCGACCCGAAGGCTTACATCACGCCCGACTGCGTCGCGGACTTCACGAGCATCCGGCTCGAAGACGCCGGGGCTGACCGCGTCCTCGTCTACGGCGTGCGGGGCACGCCCGCGACCGAGTTCCTGAAAGTCTCGATCAGCTACGCGGCGGGCTTCAAGGCCGTCGGCACGCTCGTCTACGCCTGGCCCGACGCGTACGCGAAGGCGCGCGCCGCCGACCAAATCCTGCGCGCGCGTCTGGACAGGCTGGGCCTGAAGTTCGAACAGGTGCTCACGGAGTTCGTCGGCGCCAACGCCACGCACGGCCCGCTCGCGGGCGAGCCCGGCGGGGACGCGCCCGAGGTGCAACTGCGCATCGGCGTCCGCGGCGAAGACCGCAAATCAATCGAGCGCTTCACGAAGGAGATCGCGCCGCTCATCCTCACCGGCCCGCCCGCCGTCACCGGCTTCGCGGGCGGGCGTCCCAAGGTCGAAGAGGTCGTCGCCTACTGGCCCGCCCTCATCCCTAAAACTGAGATCGAATCCAGCGTGGAGGTGACGGAAGTTTGAGCGACGACGACTCGCTACTGTGGAGACGGGAGCGTTCGGAGCAGGTCGCGGACTGCCGCGTCTTCAAGGTGAGGCGCGACCATTCGGCCGACCCGCGTGAGGGGCGCGTGCACGACTTCTACGTCATCGAGGCCCCGGACTGGATCAACGTCATCCCTCTGACGAAGACGGGCGAGGTCGTGCTCATCGAGCAGTACCGCCACGGGGCGGAGGCCGTCTCGCTTGAGATACCCGGCGGGATGGTCGACCCGGGCGAGGAGCCGCCCGAGACGGCCGCGCGCGAGCTGTTCGAGGAGACGGGCTACGAGGCGTCCGAAGTCGTCCTCCTCGGCAAGACGCGGCCGAACCCGGCCATCCAGAACAACTGGATTCACACCTTCCTCGCGCGCGGCGTCGAGCACAGGCGGGAGCCCGCGAACGACAGCACGGAGTGGACGCGCGTGCGGCTCGAACCCTTAGCGCGCATCCCCTCGCTCATACGCGAGGGCCACATCGACCACTCGCTCGTCGTGATGGCATTCCAGTGGCTCGCGCTGTCGGGCCTGCCGGAAGGGAAGTGAAGGCGTTGGGCTACTCGGTTGCTCATTACGGAGAGGCTGTGCACGGATCGCCGCGTCGACGGATTGAGGCACGCACTTAGGTTAAGTAGTCATGAGAATCAAACTGCTGAAACTCGCGCACGCGCGTTCGGGCGACAAGGGCGACACGGCGAACGTCGGCCTCATCGCCCTGCGCGAGGCGTTCTACCCTCTGCTCGCGCGCGTAGTGACGGCCGAGCGGGTCAAGGAGCACTTTCGCGGGCTGGTCAAGGGCGGCGTCGAGCGCTTCGAGCTGCCGAATCTCGGCGCGCTCAACTTCCTCCTGCACGAAAGCCTGGGCGGCGGCGGCACGCTCTCGCTCATGACCGACGCGCAGGGCAAGACCTTCTCGACGGCGCTGCTCAGGATGGAGATCGACGTGTCTGACGAAGAGGCGCGCTCGCTCGGAGTTGAGATTCCAAATGGCTGACGAACACGCGGGCACCGAACCCGAGATCCGCCACGGCTACGCGCAGGTCGGCGACGTGCGCCTGCACTACGCGGAGGCCGGCGAGGGCGAGCGGCTGGTCGTTCTGCTCCACGGCTTCCCGGAGTGCTGGTATTCATGGCGGCATCAGTTGAAGGCGCTGGGCCGGCGCTTCCGCGTCGTCGCGCCCGACATGCGCGGCTACAACCTGAGTGACAAGCCCGCGCGCGTCGAGGAGTACAGGATGCAGCGCCTCGTGGACGACGTGACCGGCCTCATACGCCACTTCGGCGCGCGCGAGGCGGCCGTCGTCGGGCACGACTGGGGCGGCGCCGTCGCGTGGGCGGTCGCGCAGTACTACCCCGACTACGTCTGGAAGCTCGCGTCGCTCCAGACGCCGCCGCCGGCCGTCTGGCGGAAGAACCTGACCGTCAAACAGCTCCTGCGGAGCTGGTACATGTTCTTCTTCCAGCTCCCGACGCTGCCCGAGTGGTGGATGAGCCGAGACAACTTCGCCGGGTTAGGTAAGATGTTGCGCGCGACCTCTCGCCCCGGCACGTTCAGCGACGAGGACATCGAGGTTCTCAAGAGCGCCCTGCGCGAGCCGGGCGCGGTCACGGGCGGCATCAACTACTACCGCGCCAACCTCCGCGCCTTCCTCGGCCGAAGTTTCAAAGACAGGGAGATCAGGCCGCGCGAGCGCGTGCGCGTCCCCACGCTCTTCGTCTACGGCGAGCGCGACTTCGCCATCCTCCCCGAGACCGTGGCCGGCACCGTCGACTACGTGGACGCGCCCTACACGGAGGTACGCCTCGGGCGCATGGGCCACTGGGTGCAGCAGGAGGCGCCCGCGGAAGTCAACGCCGCGCTGTTGAGATTTTTGGAAGACTGATGAGATGTCAGAGAACCCGCCACTCATCTACGCCGTCGAGGGCCACGTCGCCCTCGTCACGCTCAACCGGCCCGAGAAGCGTAACGCCTTAAACGACGAGCTGGTCGGCGGACTCAAAGAGGCGCTGCGCGACGCGGACGCGCGCGCGGACGTGCGCGCCGTGCTCGTCACGGGCGCGGGCGCGGACTTCTGCTCGGGCGCAGACCTCTCGGCGCTCAGGAGAATCTCCGAAGGCTCCGTGAGCGACAACCTCGAAGACGCGCGCTCTTTGATGGAGCTGTACGCGCTCATCCGGCGCGTGCGTGTGCCGGTCGTCGCGGCCGTGCGCGGGCGCGCGCTGGCGGGCGGGTGCGGGCTGGCGACCGCGTGCGACATCGTGCTCGCCGCGGCCTCGGCGCGCTTCGGCTACCCGGAGGTGAAGATCGGCTTCGTGCCCGCGATGGTGATGGCGATCCTGCGCCGCAACGTCTCGGAGAAGCGCGCCTTCGAGCTGGTCACGCGCGGCGCGGAAATCTCCTCGCAGGAGGCCGAACGCGCCGGCCTCGTCAACCACGTCTTCGAAGACGAAGAGTTCGAGTCGCGCGTCGAGCGCTACGTCGCGGACTTCGAGCGCGTCAGCCGCACGGCCGTCACGCTCACCAAGCGCCTCCTCTACCAGATGGACGGCCTCACCTTCGACGCCGCCCTCCAGACCGGCGCCGACCTCAACACCATCGCCCGCCTCACCGAAGACTGCCGCGCCGGCGTCGCCCGCTTCCTCAAAAAAGACAAATAAACACAGGCGGGCGTATGAAACTCTCCCCTGAATGGTTTCATGATTTCGGAAAGGCGTTTACACCTGTGCGCGCCTAATATTACGCGGCTTCATCGTGGTATAACACAGCTGCGGTCAAAGTTAGCGTTGGTCGTTTGGTAACTCACCGAGGTCGGTTGAACCTTGAACTCCAGACGTGCGCGGCTGAAGCCTCAACAACGATGGCGACGCGCCGTCACACAGAAGCCCTCAGATGCCGATTAGATTTCACGGCCGACAAAGAGACGACATCATAGAGCGCCTCGTAAGCAAATGGCTACCGGGCGGGCCGCCCGTTGCCATTTTGCAGGGTTTCCCCGGCTGCGGGAAAAGTCAGTTGGCCCTCGCCGTGGCGACGCGAGCGCCACGGAGTCTCGACCCGGTGGAGTCGCCGCTTGACTCGGCCGACCCTGTGGGCGATCTCTGTTTGGACCTGGCCTTTGCTCTCGACGCGCACGGATTGCCCAGGCTGGTGCAGGAGTTCGACAAAGCCGGCGAGGCAAGACTCGACAGGGCTCTGCTCGATGTCCTCCGACATGAGCAAATTCTGGTCGTGGTGGACGAGTTCCAGCGTCTGCTCCCGAAAGAGAAGAGCACACCTCCTCACGCGTGGGCGAAACTGGTCGAAGACCTCAACAACTCCCCGCACGCACGGGGCCGCCTGCTACTCATCAGCAACCGGGTCATCAAGACCGAGAGGTGGAGCGAGAATTGTCAGGTCGAGGAGGTGCAAGGTCTCCCGGATCAGGAGGCCGAAGCGTTATTCACGGAACTCCTGGAATCCCAGGGTCTGGAGGGAACCGTTCCGTCGGAAAGGCGGCGCGAGATCGTCCACCGACTCGGGGGCAACCCGCGGGCGCTGAAGACTCTCGTGGTCGGTCTGCGCACCGAGACGCTGGACGAGCTGCTCTCCGCGTCACCCGACCTGTTGAGTCCCGGCGACGTGGTGCTCGACCCGCGACTCGTCGAAGACTTCGAGCGCGAGGTGCTTGAGCGCGCTCTCCCTATGTTGGAGGCCGACCTGCTCAAGTTCATGCGGTGGCTCTCTGTGCACCGCCGGCCGTTCAAGAAGGAGGCACTCGCCCAATTCACCGGCGGGCGAGACACCCCGGATGCGCTGCGCAAACAGCTTTTCGACCGCTTCCTGCTGGAGCGCACCGCGGGCGGGGATGTGCCTCACCCTCTGGCGCGCGAGATCAGCGTTACACGACTGCGCACAGAGGGGCGGGAGTGGGCGCAGGCGCATAACCTCGCCGCGAACTACTATTTTCGGTACTTCAAGGCGCGGCAACTGACCGGCGCTTCCAACTTGGCCGCTTCCTACACGGAACTCCGGCATCACCTCTATGAAGCCGGGCGCATCTTCGAGCTGCACGAGGCCAGCGAGAAGCTCACGCAATACGCCATCTCGCAGATCGGCCTTACGACTCCGGTTCCCACACACAGGGAAGCGTTGGAGGAGCGCATCGCCCTACTCTCTGCCTTGCCCGACGACCAGCGACCGAAGGTGCTGGAATACCATCTTGCCCGCTGCCTCCTGAAACGCGGTGAAGATGGCGATAAAGAACGTGCGCTCAAGCATGCGCGCAGGGCGACCGGAAGACACCCGCACGCTGCTGCTTGGATTCTCCTACTCGACCTAGAGTATGAGTTGAATGGGATAAATAGTGCGCTACCCGTCATCACCGATGCACTAAGAAACATAAGAGCTGACCAAGATGCAGTAACTATTTACCGACACGGAGCGGAGTTGATGGCGAAGGATGGCCGCCTTAACGACGCCATCAAGCTGCTGGAGACGGGCATAGCCGAGCCCGGGATGACAGGTCTCTTCTCGCTCTACCAGGCGTGCGCGGAGTTGATGGCGAAGGATGGCCGTCTTGGCGACGCCATCAAGCTGCTGGAGACGGGCATCGAGAGAATTCCGGCGGATAAGAGCCTCTCCACGCTTTACCAGTTAGCGATAAAATTAGCTGGTAAAGCCGGAGACTACGCAAAAGCCGAATCGCTGGTCGCGAAAGGTCTTGCAGTAATTCCAAAAGGCAAATATGGCCGCCACAGAATCGTCGAGGTAGCACTGCGTGTATTTAGCGCCCGAAACGATGCTGATGCACTCCGCCGCTTAATAGGTTTCACCGGGCCGCGGCAGATCGACACACAGCAGCGCATACTCGTCGAATACCTGCTGACTCGCATTTCAGGAGATTGGGGTAAATCGGTTGAGGTTGCACAAAAGGGGCGCTCAAATTTCCCAGACTACGTGCCTTTTCGATCACAAGAAGTGGATGCTCGCCTTGCGCTCGGGCAGGTGAAGGAAGCCTACGCCGTGATGAAGGAGTATGACATCAAGGAGAAGAAGCAGCATGATGATAATCCAGTTATTTGGTTGAAAGCCTATGTCAGCCTCGTCGCCGGACAATTGGAAGAGGGTAAAAGTCTCGCCGCGATGTATGCCCCGAAAGACTTCGACCCCAGTGGCCCGCTGGATGAAGCCGAGATGCTTCACCTCTGGTCCGTGGCTCGAAACGGGATGAACGACCCGGTGGAGCTTTTCTTTCCGGGGCTGGCCGAATACCGGCGGCAGGTCGCGGCACAGTCTCGGGAGAGCGAGGAAGAGCCGGCGGCGGAAACGTCCGAGCGGCTGTGCCTGCTCGTAGTCGCCGCGGAGTGGGACTCGCGGCACGGGGGGCTCTCCACCTTCAACCGTGATCTCTGCACGGCCCTGGCCGGAGCGGCGGCCCGCGTCGTCTGCTACGTGCCGGAGGCGAGCGCGGAGGAGAGGCGGCGTGCGCGCGAGGCCGACGTCGAACTCGTTGAGGCATCGAAGATGCCCGGCATGAAGGGGGAAGCGCTGCTCGCGCAACCCCCGTCGCTGCCCGACGGGTTCGTTCCCGACGTGGTCGTCGGCCACGACCGCATCACCGGGGCGGCCTCGGTCTCCCTGGTCAGGTACCATTACCCCGGCAGCAAGCGGGTGCTGTTCATCCACACCTCTCCGGAAGAGATTGAGTGGCACAAAGAGCCGCGCGAAGACTCCACCGGCGCGGCGCGCGCGGCCGAGCGGAAGCGAGAGCAGTTAGGCTTGGCGGAGGGGTGTGATTTAGTCGTCGCCGTGGGGCCACATCTTCTGTCGGAGTTCGCGACAGACCTCCACGGCGCAGGCAATCCGGTGCCGATCATGGAACTGACGCCGGGCTTGCCTGAACGTTCCGACAACGCCGCAGCCGCCCTGCCTCTTTCCGTCCGCTGCCTAATCCTCGGGCGCGTGGAGGACTACCAACTCAAGGGCCTTGACCTCGCCGCAAAAGCGCTGGCCCGAGTAGTCGCGAACTGGAGACAGGGGAATCCTCCGAAGCTAGTCGTGCGCGGGGCTCCGGTCGGCACGGACGCCGCGCTCGGGAAGCGCCTGGCCGAAGACAGCGCCCCGACGGAGCTTGACGTCGTCATCAGACACTACTCGGCGGACGAGACTGAGATACGGAATGATCTGCGTGAGGCGTCTCTGGTGTTGATGCCGTCCAGGAAAGAGGGCTTCGGCCTGGTCGGACTCGAAGCAATCGCCTCCGGCGTCCCGACTCTTTTAAGCGCTCAGAGCGGCCTGGCGGAAACCCTGAGGCGGCACGCGCCGCAGCTTGCCAGCGAGTGGATTCTGCCCGTTACCGGGGACGCGGTCACGAAGTGGGCGGAACGCATCGAATTTCTCCTGACGGGTCGCGAAGGTGCCTTTGCCCGCGCCGCCGTGCTGAGAGAAAGACTCGCCGCCGAACTGGATTGGAAGCAGGCCGCCGCCGAACTCCTCGGAAGGCTTGCGCACGTCCGCCTGGGCCGGACGTAGCGTTAATGCGTTATCAAGTTCCGCCCTCAGAATTAATCATAAAAGGCGATTCCTTGCAGTGACTGTCAGGTTTGTCTTCGGTGCCAATCGCCCGCACCGAAGAGATCATCGCGGGTTATGGCCGGAGGCGATTTCGAGGGCGTGTGATAAGGCGTCAGAACGAACGAAGCTGACGAGACCAACTTCCAAAGCTTCGGAGGCGTTGAGGCGGCGGCCGGTGGCGAACAGCTCGAGGGCGCGGGCCGAGCCGATGAGGCGCGGGAGGCGTTGGGTGCCGCCCCAGCCGGTGATGACGCCGAGGCGCGCGCCCGGGTGCGCGAAGACCGCGTTGGGCGAGGCGACGCGGACGCGGCAGGCGAGCGCGAGGTCGAGCCCGCCGCCCATGCAGAAGCCGTTGACGGCGGCGACGGTCAGTTGTCGCGCGTCGTTGATTCTTTGGAAGAGATTCTGGCCGCGCTCGGCGAAGGCACGGGCGGAGTCGGGCGTTAGTGTTCGCAACTCGCCGATGTCTGCGCCGGAGGCGAAGGCTTCGCCGGTGCCCGTGAAGATGACGGCGTCGATCTCCGTTCGCGCGGAGAGGGAGGAGAAGGCCGCGTCGAGTTCAGAGAGCGTGGCGACGGAGAGGGGGTTGCGCTGCGCGGGGCGGTTGAGGCGGATGACGGCGTGGGCGCCGCGCTCTTCGACGACGACAGGCCCGCCGCTCATGCGCGCTGGCCGACGTTCTCGCGAAGGAACTTGACGATCTCTTCCGTCGAAGTGCCGGGGAGGAAGACGGCCGAGACGCCCTGCTCCTTGAGGCGCGGGATGTCCTCCTGCGGGATGATGCCGCCGACGATGACGAGGCAGTCGTCCATCCCGCGCTCGCGCAGAAGCTCGACGATGCGCGGGCAGAGCGTGTTGTGCGCGCCGCTCAGGATGGAGACGCCGACGGCGTCCACGTCCTCCTGCAACGCCGCCGCCGCGATCATCTCCGGCGTCTGGCGCAGGCCCGTGTAGATGACCTCCATGCCGGCGTCGCGCAGGGCGCGCGCGATGACCTTCGCCCCGCGGTCGTGGCCGTCGAGTCCGGGCTTGGCGACGAGGACGCGAATCTTTCTGGATTGATCCATTGGTTCATCGGTTCATTGATTCATTTCTTCATCGATTCGATGAAGAAATGAATCAATGAAGAAATTAAAAGGCCGGCTCCTCGTAGAGACCGTAGACGTCGCGGAGCGCGTCGCAGATTTCGCCGAGCGTGGCGTAGGCGCGGACGGCCTCGATGGTCGCGGGCATGGTGTTGTCGCCCGCGGCCGCGGCCCTCTTCAATTTTTCGAGCGCGTTCGAGACGGCGCCGCTGTCGCGCTGTGACTTGGCGCGTTCGAGTCGCTCAACCTGGCGGTCGCGCACCTCTTCGTTGATGACGAGGATGGGGACTGCCCCTTGCTCCTCTTCCATCGAGTACTTGTTGACGCCGACGATGGTCTGGTCGCCGCGCTCGACGGCCTTCTGGTACTGGTAGGCCGACTCCTGAATCTCCCTCTGCGGGAAGCCCTTCTCGATGGCCTCGACCATGCCGCCTAAAGCGTCGATCTTCTCGAAGTAGTCGAGCGCGCCGTCCTCCATCTTCTTCGTCAGAGCCTCGATGAAGTAGGAGCCGCCCAGAGGGTCTACGGTGTTGGCGACGCCGGTCTCCTCCGCGATGATCTGCTGCGTGCGCAGGGCGATGAGCGCCGCGCGGTCGGTCGGCAGGGCGAGCGCCTCGTCGTAGGCGTCGGTGTGCAGACTCTGCGTCCCGCCGAGCACGCCCGCG
This sequence comes from Acidobacteriota bacterium, assembly GCA_019239425.1. GTDB lineage: Bacteria > Acidobacteriota > Blastocatellia > Pyrinomonadales > Pyrinomonadaceae > QHXN01. The sequence continues at coordinate 161,862 of JAFAZX010000027.1, read as the reverse complement.
AGCGCCTGGATGGCGACGCGGACGATGTTATTCAAGGGTTGCTGGACGGTCAGCGAGACGCCGGCGGTCTGCGTGTGGAAACGAAGCTGGAGCGTGCGCTCGCTCTTCGCGTTGAAGCGCTCGCGCATCACGCGCGACCAGATGCGGCGGGCGGCGCGGTACTTGGCGATCTCCTCGAAGAAGTCGTTGTGCGCGTTGAAGAAGAATGAGATGCGCGGGACGAACTCGTCCACGTCGAGGCCCGCGTCCACGCCCCACTGCACGTACTCGACGCCGTCGCGCAGGGTGAAGGCGAGTTCCTGCAAGGCCGTCGCGCCCGCCTCGCGGATGTGGTAGCCGCTGACGGAGATCGGGTTGTACTTGGGGACGTGGCGCGTGCAGAACTCGAACGTGTCCACGACGAGCTTCATCGCCGGGCGGATCGGGTAGATCCACTCCTTCTGCGCGATGTACTCCTTGAGGATGTCGTTCTGGAGCGTGCCCGAAATCTTACGGAAGTCCGCGCCCTGCTTCTCCGCGACGACGAGGTACATCGCGAGCAGGACGGAGGCCGGCGCGTTGATGGTCTGCGAGACCGTCACCTCTTCGAGCGGGATGCCGTCGAAGAGCACCTCCATGTCGGCGAGGCTTGAGACGGCGACGCCGCACTTGCCGACCTCGCCTTCCGAGAGCGGCGAGTCGGCGTCGTAGCCCATCAGCGTCGGCAGGTCGTACGCGACCGAGAGGCCCGTCTGCCCGTGTTCGAGGAGATACTTGAAGCGCGCGTTCGTCTCCTCGGGCGTGCCGAAGCCCGCGAACTGGCGCATCGTCCAGAGCTTGCCGCGGTAGCCCGTGGGGTGTATGCCGCGCGTGTACGGGAACTCGCCGGGGAAGGACGTGTCGCGCTCGAAGTCCACGGCCTCCACGTCCGCGGGCGTGTAGAGGCGGTTGACCTCGTCGAGCGAGACCGTCTCGAAGCGCTGCCTGCGCTCGGGGCGCTTCTTGATGACAGGCTCCAAAGTCTCGCGCTCCCAGCGCTCGACCGAAGCATCGGCAGGCGAGTTCAACTCTTTCGTCTCGGGCATATCTTTGCTTTCGCTCCGTCCGTCAGTAGCGCGAACAAATTATTTTTATGGGCCGATAAGAAAACGATATTAGTTGACCCGCTCAAACAGTGTCAACCAACTCTAAGGCGGCCGTTTGTGGCCAAAAAGGCGGCGCGGCCGTCGCCTCTGAAGCGTGCGGCCGCGCCGTGCGGGTAGGGGACCTACGGCGGTAGAGCAAGCGGGTCGAACTCAGGCGGGCGTCAGGAAAAGCAGGATGGCGAGCACCCGCCGCAAAAAAGAATTAGTTAAGCGGAACCACCACCTCGTCGGCCCGAACCATGTTCAGACGCGCGCGCGCGGCAGCCTCCTGCGTACGCGGGTCTTTGCGCAGGCGCTCCACGTCGCGGCGGAGCGTCTCGTTCGTCTGGCGAATCCCCTGGACTTCCGTCTCCATCAGCGAGAAACGCTGCTCGGCGGCCCCGCGGGCCGCGTGCGTGCGCATCGTCACGGTGACGCAGACGGCGAAGGTCGCCAGCATGATCATGCTGAAGACGACCCAGGACGGGATGGAAAAATCGCGCCGGCGCACGTCGGCGCGCGTGCCGACGGCGACGCCGAAGGTCTCGGCCGCGGGGGAGGGAAGCGAAGTGGCACGCGCCACTGGGCGCTGCGCGCTGAGTCGGGAGTCAATCCATAAAGGGTTTGCGGCCATGAGTTTAAATGCTCCTACGGGTTCTGTCGTCGGTCAAAGACGCGAGTGCCGCCCGCTCTGAAACGGCGCTCAAGACCGTCGGGACAAGGTGTTTCGAAAATTAAAACGGTTAGAAGGTCTCTAACCTTAAAACAGCGAAACAGCGCAGAGGGGTTATTTGCGGCTACTTCTACCTGACGCCATTGGCTTCGGCGACAAGGTTTTCGGAATTTAGCACTTGCTTAAGAAGCTGTAAAGACATACGTTTTCAATGGTTTGTGCGGCTAAGTTGAACATTTACTTGAGGTAAGGGCGATGTGGGTCTAGTTTTGGCGAACACCGGGCGAACGGAAATCCGCCGTTTGGGCAGCCGGATGGGATGACCTTTTAAGGCAGTAAGATAGAGAAGACGCTGACGCGGCACAGATGTGGAAAAGGTGGCTCAAGCAATCGTGAGTTAAATCTCATTAGAGAGCGGCCGCAATGTTTTAACAATAATTAAAGAAGTTGACAGCTGGCGTCGCAGTTCTTAGACTGGCAAAGACTTCGGCCAAAATATATCGGGGCCGGCGTCCGGACAGAGTGTGACGTGATTCTCCCCGAATCGCTTTTCTTGCCTGTAATTACCTCAAAATAAAGAGTTTCTGAGCGGATCGCAACCCGCAATCTTCTTTCTGGACAAGGGGTTTATGTCAGGCTTGTCTTCGGAATCGGGGCAAGGATCAGGGATGAACGAAGCGCCCAAAGGTTTCCAACTGCCTCTGGCGGCGATGGTTAGGTCACTCTGCCGCGCCGCCGATACAGGCTCGGACGCGCTCTACGACGTAATGCTGAAGGTCGCTCTGATGGTGGACGCGGCCGCGCACACGTACGGGATGGCGACCTTCTCGCAGAAGGTGGGGGAGCGCTCGCGCCTGAAGTGGGTCGAGGGTCTCGACTCGGAGGAGACTGCGGACGCGGAGGCCACTGTCGAGGCGGTTCTGAGCGGCGAGGAGGCAGGCGGGGAGGCGGAGGCGGGCGACCGGAAAATCTGCCTCGTCCTGTCGGCCACGACTCAGCAGCGTGAGGGCGCGGCCATCTACGGGCGCTTCGTGCGGCCTCTGACCGAGAGCCAGGCTCTGGAGTTGAGGATTCTGTCCGACGTGGCGCGCCTCGCCCACACGCACGCGCGTCTGCGCGAGGAGATTTACAAGCCCGTGAAGGCTTTCAAGCCGGCGGAGGTCGCGGCGGCCTCTCTGCCGGGCATGGTCTTCGTGAGCCGTGCGATGAACGCGCTGGCGCATTCGGTCGAACGCATCAAGGATTCGGAATCGACCGTGCTGATTACGGGCGAGTCCGGGACGGGCAAGGAGTTGGTCGCGCGCGCCGTCCACCGCTTGAGCCGGCGTTCCCAGGCGCCCTTCATCCCCTTCAACTGCACGGCCGCGCCGTCCGACCTCATCGAGAGCCTCCTGTTCGGCCACCGCAAGGGCGCGTTCACGGGGGCGCACACGGATCATGACGGTCTCATACGCGCGGCCGAGGGCGGCACGCTCTTCCTTGACGAGATCGGCGACCTGCCGCTCGCCTTGCAGCCGAAGCTTCTACGCTTCCTGCAGGAGGGCGAAGTCCACACGCTCGGCGAGCGCGCGCCGCGGAAGGTGAACGTGCGCGTGCTGGCGGCGACGCACAAGGATTTATACGGGGCGGCGCAGGAGGGGACGTTCCGCGAAGACCTCTACTACCGCGTGGCGGCTTTGACGGTACACGTACCGCCCCTGCGCGAGCGCCCCGAGGACATCGGCGCGCTCATCTCGCACTTCCTCTCGCACTACGCGCGCCGCAACGAGCGCGCGGTCGCGGGGATCACGGCCGACGCCATCGGCGCGCTCCAGAGTTATGCCTGGCCCGGCAACGTGCGCGAGCTGGCGGCGGAGATCGAGCGCCTCGTGCTCTACACGGACGAGGGCTGCTACATCACGACCGAGAACATCAGCCCGCGCGTGCGCCCCGCGGAGCCGCAGGCGGAGCCGTGCGAAGCGCCGGGGCAGGTGCCGGCGCACCTGGAGAACATGCTCGAAGACTACGAGCGGCGTGTTGTCACCGAGACGCTCAGGCGGAACGATTACAACGTGGCGCGCGCGGCGCAGGCGTTGGGTTTGGGGTCGCGCCAGACGCTCTACAAGAAGTTGAAGCGGCTGTCGATCAACGTCGGCGACTTCCTACAGGACGAGCAGCAGCACGGCCTGCAACTGCGCGCCGACAGAATTTGACGCGGCGCGCGTCCTCACGACACAGACTCACACCTTCACTCACGTCTCTTCTATCCCGAGGCTCACGGACGACCTCCCGATGCTAATCACCTACGTCCTGCTCTTCGCGGCGACGATGTTCATACACGAGCTGGGCCACCTCGCCGCGGCGCGCGTGTGCGGCGTGGGCGCGCCCGAGCTCGGGCTCGGCTGGGGGCCGAAGCTCTTCGAGTTGAACGTCGGCGGCGTCCGCTTCAAGATGCACCTGCTGCCCGTCGGCGCGTACGTGCGCCTGGACATGAAGGGGTTGCAGACGAGGCCGCTCGTGCAACAGGTCTTCGTGCTGCTCGCGGGCGTGCTGGTCAACATCGGGGCGGCGCTCGCGACGCAGGGGTCTTGGTTCAGTTTGATGAACTACCTGCTGGCCGCGACGAATCTCCTGCCGCTTTATCAGCAGGACGGTTGGAAGTGCGGGATGGTCATGCTCCGCGCGCTGCTCGCGCGCCGCAGCTCGCTCGTCGAGTGGACGTTCACCGTCGCCGGCGCCTTCGTCAGCCTCACCGCCTTGGCCTCTTTCGCCTACCGCTACTTCTAACCCGTCCGAACGTCAGAGACACCTGTCGCCTCCGGTAACCGAAAGGTTGCGGGGGCGCTTTTGCTTTGTCGCCCGCGGGCGACAGGCGGCTAAGCCTTTGAGTCGGAGTTGCTTCGGGCGGCCGGCGCGTTCTTCGTCGCGCCCGCGGGGGTTTCGGCCTGTCGCCCGCGGTTGACAAGGATTTGGTGAAGAGCGAGTGCGAAGGGCGTTTTCGTTGGACTTTCAAACTCCGAGCGTTGTGGCACGGCCGTTGAAAAGGGGAGTGCGTCGGAAGCGAAAGCGGCTGCGAGGTTGGTGGCACTGCCTGGCGGTCGTGACGCTCGGAGGAAAGGTTGATGAAGATCGTTCTGACAAAGTCGCTGGTGGTCGTCGTGGGGGGCGCGCTGGTCGTGCCGTTCGCAGCCGCGGCCGTGCTCGTGGGGGCGCGGGCCGCCGCGGGGGCGGGCGGGGCGAGGCAGCTCCTCCTCATGGCGGCCCTGGCGCTGGTCTGGACGTTCTTCGGCGGCGTGAAAAGCTCCGCGCAGCGCGGCGAAGACGAACGTGAGGGGCATGAGCTGTTCGTCGAGACGCGCCGGCGCGGGGCCAGCCGCCAATCCTTCCTGCACCCGCGCGGGTTGTAGAACCCGCCACACTCGTCCGGCGGCCGCCAAGCGCGTCTGGCACGGGCCTGAAACCTCGACTCAGAAAACCCAAAACTCTAAAGGAGCAAAAATCAGATGTTGAAGAAGTTCTTCCGCGACGAGACCGGTCTTGAGCTTTCCGAGTACGCCGTCGCCGCCGCGCTCATCGCGCTCGCTACCGTCACGGCCTTCACCGGCCTCGGCACGTCCATCGGCAAGGCGATCACGAACCTGACGGGCAAGATCCCGACCACCCCGTAATAACGCACCCCCCAGGAGGCGGCGCGGTTCTTAACACGGCCCGCGCCGCCCCGCACACAACACGCCGAACCGAATTCGAGGTGCAGAGAGATGATCAAGAGATTTATGAGAGACGAGACGGGGCTGGAGCTTTCCGAGTACGCCGTCGCGGCAGCGCTCATCGCGCTCGCCACCGTCGGCGCCTTCAGCGGCCTCGGCACGGCCATCGGCAAGGCCATCGAGAGCCTGTCGGGCAAGATTCCCTCGACGGCTCCGTAACGACGAAAATTCGGGCGGCCCGGGGCGCAAAACCCCGGGCCACCCCGAAGCTTTAGACGGCGAGAGCCGGACTTATTGAAGTTAAGACACACCGCACTCATTCCTTCTTCCTAAAAGTTCAAGCGTCATGTTCGACACGACGACCATCGCCGCCCTCTCCCTACTCGCGCCGCTGACGGCCGCCATCACCTATTTCGACGTGCGCTACCGGCGCATCCCGAACCTCTTCGTGCTCGCCACGCTCGTCAGCGGACTCATCATCAACTCGATCACGGGCGGACTCGGCGGATTCATCACGAGCGCGGGCGGGTGCCTCCTGGCCTTCGTGCTGATGTTCGTCCTCCACCTCTTCGGCGCGATGGGCGCGGGCGACGTGAAGCTCTTCGCGGCGGTCGGCTCGGTCTTCGGGACGCAGCTCGTCGTCCCCGTCTTCCTCGTCGTGCTGCTGACGGGCGGCGTGCTCGCCGTCTACACGATCCTGCGCAACGGCACGTTCCTGATGACCTTCACGCGCGTGCTGCAAATCTTCGTCGGCTTCCTGCCGGGCTGGCAGATGCCGCGCTTCGAGGTGCCGAAGGACAGGCGCCACACGCTGCCGTACGGCGTGGCGATCACGCTCGGCAGCCTCATCTCGCTCTTCGTCTTCCGCGCCTGAAGGGCCGGGCGGCTGTAGGTTTGAAGTAACTCGACTGGAGAAAACTGGACATGCGGAACAAACGTCTCCTCTTCGTGCTGGGCAGCGCGGCGGTCTTCGGGCTGCTGGCCGCCGTCTCCGTGAGCCGCTACCTGTCGGACGCGCAGGCGAGCGTGGGCCACATGAACAACGTGGTGGTGGCGAAGGTGGACATCCCCCTCGGCACCAAGATCGAGGCCGAGCAGCTCTCGACCGCGCAGTTCCCCGCGAACGCCATCCCCGAGGGCGCCTTCGACAGCCCCGAGAAGCTGGTCGGCCGCGTGACGGTGATGGGCGTCGCCGCGCGCGAGACCGTGACCGACTTCAAGCTCGCGCCCGAAGGCTCGCAGGGCGGCATCTCGGCGGTCATCCCGGCGGGCTACCGCGCGATGACGGTGAAGGTGGACGACGTGATCGGCGTCGCCGGCTTCCTGCAGCCCGGCACGATGGTCGACGTGCTGACGGTCATCGACCCGCCCGGCAACAACCTGAGCAGCAACCCCATCTCGAAGATCGTCCTCCAGAACGTGAAGGTGCTCGCCTCGGGCCAGAACCTCGACAAGCCGAAGGACGAGCGCGAGGCCGACACGGTCAAGGCCGTCACGCTCCAGGTCACGCCCGAGCAGGCCGAGAAGCTCGCGCTCGCCTCGACCGAGGGCAAGCTCCGCCTGATGCTCCGCAACATGATCGACCAGGACGACGAGCAGACGCAGGGCGCGGACAAGCGGAGCCTCCTGACCGGCGAGCGCGCCACCCCGGCGCCGGAACCCGGCTCGCTCAAGAGCGAGCAGAAGGCGACGCCCGCGCCCGCCGCGCCGGTTCACCGCGCGCCGCGCCCGCAGCGCGTCGCGCAGGCCGCCCCCGCGGCCGAAGCCCCCAAGCCTCAGCCCACGCCGCCGCCGCGCCCGAACGTCGAGATGATCCAGGGCACGAAGAAGAGCACCGTCGAATTCCCGTAACGATGAATGATGAGTGATGAGTGATGAATTAAAGGCCGCTTGTCTTTATTCATCATTCGTCATTCAGCACTCATCACTTCATCCAAAGGAGTTAAAACCGTCATGCAGAACCGTTCCCTGGTCGCGAAAATCTTTGTGCTCGTCGGCGTGCTCTCGGTGTGCGCGTCGCAGGCGAGGGCGCAGGGGCAGCCGCAGCAGAACTTCGTCGCGGCCTCCTTCGAGAAGTCGGCGAGCGAGCCCGTCCAGATCAACGTGCTCGTCGGCCAGTCGCGCGTCATCAACTTCGACAAGCCCATCGGCCGCTTCTCCGTCTCGAACCCCGAGGTCGCCGAGGCCGTGCTCGTCACGCCCGACCAGGCGGTCGTCAACGGCAAGGCGTTCGGGCAGGTCAACTTCATCGCCTGGGAGAAGGAGGGCGGCCGCTTCGTCGTCTTCGACGTCTACGTCCGCTCGAACCTCTCGCTCATCGACTCGCAGATCAAGGCGCTCTTCCCCGACGACGACGTGCGCCTGAGCCAGGCCAACGGCTCGGTCGTCATCTCGGGCAGCGTCAAGAAGGCGACGACCGTCTCGCAGGTCGAGGCCGTGGTGAAGGCCGCCGGCTTCAACGTCGTCAACATGCTCCAGTCGCCGACGGCCGCGGCCGCGCAGGTGCAGTTGCAGGTGCGCGTGGCCGAGGTCAGCCGCTCGCGGCTGCGCGAGCTGGGCGCGACCTACGCCTACCAGTCCGGCCCCGGCGTCGGCGGCGTGGTCGGCTCGGGCGGCGGCCCCTGGACGATGAACAAGGTTGACGCCGGCAGCATCTTCGGCTCGACCATCGGCAGCGCCCTGAACCTCTTCGTGATGGGCGGCAACACCTACAACTTCATCCACGCGCTGAAGACGCAGGGCGCGCTGCGCTCCCTGGCCGAGCCGAACCTGATCGCGATGGACGGCCAGCAGGCGAGCTTCCTCGCGGGCGGCGAGTACCCCGTCCCCGTCGTGCAGAACTCGGGCGACAAGGCGTTCGTCACCATCATGTTCAAGGAGTACGGCGTCCGCCTCAACTTCAAGCCGACCATCATCGACGAAGACCACATCCGGCTCGAGCTCGAGCCCGAGGTCTCCAGCATCGACTTCGCCAACGGCGTCAAGTTCGACGGCTTCCTCGTCCCCGCGTTGAAGACGCGGCGGGCGAAGACGGGCGTCGAGCTGCGCGACGGCCAGTCGTTCGCGCTCGCCGGCCTGCTCGACAACAGCGAGTCGCGCTCGCTCTCGAAGATGCCGATCATCGGCGACATCCCCGTCCTCGGCACGCTCTTCAACTCGAAGTCTTTCCAGAAGAGCGAGACCGAATTGATGTTCATCGTCACGGCGCAGCTCGTCAAACCCGTCAACCCCGACGACCTGCCGCAGATGCGCGGCGTGGACGGCCTCAAGAACGGCTCGCCGCTCGGCGTCGAGCCGAAGGGCGAGGGCATCCAGGGCGACCACGGCTTCTCGACCGGCGGCGACAAGAGCAGCAGCGCCGCCCCGGCCGCGCAGCCCGAGAAGAAGGCCGAAGAGACCAAGTCCGTCGAGGTCTCGAAGAAGCAGCAGTGAAGTGATCGAGTGATTGATTCATCGGTTCATTGATTCATTTGGGATAGAGCAAATGAATCAATGAACCGATGAGCCGATGAACCAAGTAGAGAGGGGAGGGAGTGATGACGCGTTTGAGTTCAGCGAACAGGGGCGAGCGCGGGTCGGTTCTCGCCGTGAGCGCGCTCGGGATGCTGGCGCTCATCCTCGCCGCAGGGCTGTGCGTGGACGTCAGCCACCTCTACGTCGTCAAGGCCGAGCTGCAGAACGCGGCCGACGCCTCGGCCCTGGCCGGGGCCTCGGCGCTCGACTCCTCGGCCGCGGGCATCACCAGGGCCGCCGACCGCGCCGTCGAGGTGATGAACAGCTACGAGTTCAACCAGACGGGCGTCACCATCACGCGCGACAAGGTGAAGTTCGCCGCCAACTTCGGCGGCCCCTACGTGGACGAGGCGTCGGCGCGCGCGGCGGCCGCCAACGTCCGCTTCGTCAGCGTCGAGATTCCGCCGAAGGCCGTGGGCGTCGTCTTCTCGGCGAGCACCATCGGCAAGTCCTCGGTCGACATGAGCCGCGACGCCATCGCCGGGATGAGCGTCCCCCCCAACGTCTTCTGCGAGTGGATTCCGCTCTCGGTCATCGACGACGACGCCAACCCGATGCAGCCCGGCCAGACCTACACCATCCGCGACGCGCCCGGCAACTCGGTCTCGCCGGGCAACTACCAGATTCTCGCGCCGAACGGCAAAGGCGGCAGCTCCGCCCGCGAAGACCTCGCGCACGGCGTCAACGAGTGCGCCGAGCCGGGCACGGCCTACACCGTCTCGACCAAGCCGGGCGTCTCGGCCGGCCCCGTCCGCCAGGGGCTCAACACGCGCTTCGACGACTACCAGGCGCAACTCGACCCCGCCACCGCGCCGCCCGACGTGAACGTCAAAGAGGGCATCACCTGGGCGCAGTACCGGGCGGCGACTCCGGGCTCGCCCAACTGGCAGTCTCCCAGTCATCCGGGCGTCGCCATGCGGCGCGTCGTGCTCATCCCGATGGTCAAGCTCAGCGAGTTCGACAACGGGCGCGACACCGTCACCTTCTACAAGTTCGCCGCCTTCTTCCTCCAGACGAAGGTGCAGGGGGGCAACGGCGGCAACGTGCAGGCCGAGTACATCGGCGAGCGCTTGATGTTCGGCAAGGGCGGCTTCAAGCCGGGCGGCGGCCCCGTCAACCCGCAGCTCGCGCAGCCCGTTCTCTACCGCTGAAGTGGAGGTGAGGGAAGTGCTCTCAAGACCCTTCAACCCCGCGCGCTTCATGAAGCGCCTCGCGCGCTCCGAGCGCGGCACGCAGCTCGTCGAGCTGGCCATCGTGCTGCCCGTCGTGCTGATGCTGCTCGGCGCGGCGGCCGAGTTCGGCCGCTTCTTCTACACCTACCAGACGCTCTCGAAGGCGACGCGCGCGGGCGCGCGCTACCTGATGACCGAGTCGGCCGCCGGCACGTCTGACGACAAAGCGAAGAGCCTCGTCGTCTACGGCACAGAGACGGGGACGGGCACGCCCGTCGTCTCGGGGCTGACGAACGCGAACGTCCAGGTCGTGCGCACGGGCGGCTCGTCGGCCTTCCCCGACCGCGTCACCGTCCGCATCCAGGGCTTCACCTACCAGCCTCTCTTCGACCTCGGCAAGCTGATCGGCAAGCCCTCGCTCTCGCTGCGCGTGCCCGTCAGCCCGAGCACGACGATGCGCTACTTCTCTTCCATCCCGAGCTGAGGTGACAGGCCGTGTACACGCGCGCGAAAAGGAACAAGAGGTCTGAGCGCGGCGCCGCGCTGGTGGAGTTCACCATCGGCGCGGTCGCCTTCCTGACCATCATCTTCGGCGCGCTCGAAGTGGCGCGCCTGCTCTGGACGCACAACGCGCTCTCGGACGCCGCCCGCCGCGGCGCGCGCTACGCCGTCACGCACACCCAAGCGACCGTGGGCGAGGTGAAGAACATGGCCGTCTACGGCAACGCCGAGGGGACGGGCTCGCCCGTCGTCGTCGGCCTCACGCCGGAGAAGGTGGACGTGCAGTACAAGGTCTCTTCGGTCACGAACATCTTCAGCTACCCCGGCGGCAGCGTAACCGTGAGCATCACGGGCTTCCAGGTCAATCTCCTCATCCCCATCGTCGGCAAGACCATCACGATGCCCGACTACCACACGACGCTCACGGCCGAGAGCGCCGGCCAGGTGCCGCCGGACTTCACCCCGACCCCGACCCCGACGCCTTCGGCCACGCCGACGCCCGCGCCGACCGTGACCCCGACGCCCGCGCCCACCGCGACGCCGACCCCGACGCCGACGCCGACGGCAACGCCGACGCCGACTCCTACGCCGACGCCGACACCCACCCCGACGCCTGCGCCCGCGTGCAACAAGGGCGACAAGCCCGCGGTCACCGGCTGCGTCTGCAAGCCGCCGATGAGTGTGAACGGCGCGGGCAAGTGCCAGTGAGTTTGTTGGAAGCTTGAGAGAAGAACAGAAGACCGAGGACGAGCGATGAGCCAACAACTGACCTTCGTCATACTGAGCGCCGGCATGGACTCTTTCCGCGAGCTGCGCGCCGCGCTCGCCACGCAGGAGGGCGCGCGCGTGCTCGTCGGCGGCGACGACGCCGAGCAGGTCTTCCCCGAGATCGAGCGGCTCAACCCGAACGCCGTCGTCGTCGCGCTCGGCCCGGAGCCCGAGGCCGGCTTCCGCTTCGTCGAGCGCGTCGCGCGCGCCTGCCCGCGCACGGCCGTCATCTGCGCCTCGCGCGACTCTTCGCCCGACACCATCCTGCGCTCGATCCGCGCGGGCGCGCGCGAGTTCCTCCGCCTGCCCGTGCGTGCCGAGGAGTTCGTCACCGTCTACCAGCGCACCGCCGAGTTCTGCGCCGTCCAGCCCGAGGCGCCGAAGAAGCGCGGCCGCGTCCTCTCGGTCTTCTCCTCGAAGGGCGGGACGGGGACGACCTTCGTCGCGACCAACGTCGCCGCGTCGCTCGGCGCGCCGACCGTGCTGCTCGACCTGAACCTCCAGGCGGGCGACCTCGGGCTCTTCTTAGGCTGTGAGCCCAAGTTCTCCATCGCCGACCTTATCGAGAACCGCGAGCGCGTGGACGACACGCTGCTCCGCAGCTACCTCACGCCGCACACGGCGAACCTCTCCCTGCTGGCCGCGCCGCGCGAGGCCGACTCGGCCGACGACATCGAGGCCGAGCACGTCTTTCAAGTCATGGAGATTCTGCGCGAGCGCTTCGAGTACGTCGTCGTCGACCCGCAGCACACCTTCGACTCCATCACGCTCGCGGCGCTCGACCAGTCGGACGAGATTCTGCTCGTCCTGACGCTCGACATCCCCGCCATCCGGAGCACGCAACGCGCGCTGCAAATCTTCGACCGGCTCGGCTACCCGCGCCACAAGCTGCACGTCGTCGTCAACCGCTTCAGCAAGCAGATCGACCTCGACCTCCGGCAGGTCGAGCGCTTCCTCGGCGAGCGCGTCGCCGGCTACGTGCAGAGCGACTACCGCACGGCCGTCAACTCGATCAACCTCGGCCAGCCGCTCGTCACCTCCGAGCCGCACTCGAAGATCGCCACCGAGCTGCGCCAGATCGCCGCGCGCTTCGGCGGCCCCGTGCAGGCGGTCACGACCGACCAGCGCCGCGGCCTCCTCGGCTCGCTCTTCCGGAAAGAGAAGGCCGCCGGCTCGCAGCTCTCAGCGGTCAGCTAAAACCCGGAACCCGAAACCAGCACCCAGAACCCAGCACCCGGAACCTAAACCACCATGTCACTTCGCGAAAGACTCATCAGGGAGCCGGCGCCGCCGGGCGCGACTTTGTTCGGGCGCGGCGGCGGCGAAGAGGCCGCGGCCGCGGGCGGCGGAAACGTCTACCAGGAGATGAAGGCGCGCCTGCACCGCGCCATCATCAACCGCATGGACTTGACCAAGCTCGGGCAGCTCGACCCCGAGCAGCTCCACGCGGAGGTCGCGCGGCTGGTCGAGGACATGCTCCACGCCGAGAACGCGCCGCTCTCCATCAGCGAGCGCGAGCGCCTCATCGGCGAGGTGCGCCACGAGCTCTTCGGCCTCGGGCCGCTCGAGCCCCTGCTCGCGGACGCCGAGGTCTCCGACATCCTCGTCAACTCGCCGAAGAAGGTCTACATCGAGCGGCGCGGCCGGCTCGAGCTGACGAGCGTCGAGTTCAAGGACGACGAGCACCTGATGCGCGTCATCGAGCGCATCGTCTCGACGGTCGGCCGCCGCATCGACGAGTCTTCGCCGATGGTGGACGCGCGCCTCGCCGACGGCTCGCGCGTCAACGCCATCATCCCGCCGCTCGCGCTCGACGGCCCCGTCCTCTCCATCCGCCGCTTCGGCGCGGAGCCGCTGCGGATGGCGTCGCTCATCGAGAAGAACGCGCTTACCAAGGAGATGGCCGAGATGTTCGAGATGTGCGTCAAGGCGCGCCTCAACGTCCTCATCTCCGGCGGCACCGGCGCGGGCAAGACGACGCTCCTCAACGCGCTCTCTTCCTACATCCCCGACGACCAGCGCATCGTCACGATTGAAGACTCGGCCGAGCTGCAGCTCCAACAGCCGCACGTCGTCCGCCTCGAGACGCGCCCGCCCAACATCGAGGGCAAGGGCGAGGTCACGCAGCGCGAGCTCGTCAAGAACGCGCTGCGCATGCGCCCCGACCGCATCGTCATCGGCGAGGTGCGCGGCGGCGAGGCCATCGACATGCTGCAGGCGATGAACACCGGCCACGACGGCTCGCTCACCACCATCCACGCCAACACGCCGCGCGACGCCTTGGCGAGACTCGAGACGATGATCCAGATGACGGGCATGCGCCTCTCAGACCGCGCGATGCGGCAGCAGGCGGCCTCCGCGCTCGACCTCGTCATCCAGGCCGCGCGCCTCTCCGACGGCACGCGCCGCATCACCTCGATTTCGGAGATCACGGGCATGGAGGGCGAGACCATCACCATGCAGGAGATCTTCCACTTCGAGCGCAAGGGCGTGGACAAGGACGGCAAGGTCATCGGCCGCTACCGCCCGACCGGCGTCCGCCCGCGCTTCGCCGAAAGGCTCAAGCAGTACGGCCTGCAACTGCCGCGCGTCTTCTTCGAAGATTGATTCACCTGTTCATTTGGTCATTGATTCATCGAAGAAATGTTCAAATGAATCAATGACCAATGAATCAATGGAGAAATTCCCTTGATCCCCTTTCTCGTCTTCATCACCTGCATGTTCGGCGTCTTCGGCGCGTACCTCCTGGCGACGCGCGGGACGGAGGCGAAGCGGCGGCGTCTGCAGCAGAGGCTGGCGGACGCCCTGCTCTACTCGAAGCGCTCGGACGACGAAGAGGTGCAGCTCGCCCGTCAGGAGTTGATGAGCGAGATTCCGGCGCTGAGCCGCCTGCTGATGCGCGTGAGGCTGGCTACGTCTCTGCGCAGGATGCTCGACCAGGCCGACCTGCACATCACGGTCTCGCGCCTGGTGATGCTCGCGCTGATGGCGGGCCTGCTGGCGGCGCTCGCCGTCTCGATGCTGACCATCTCGAAGTTACTCATGGTCGTGGGCGGCGCCTTCGCGGCCTCCGTGCCGTTCCTGCACGTCCTCTACAAGCGCAAGCGGCGGCTCAACGCCTTCCTCGAACACCTGCCCGACGCTTTGGAGCTGATGAGCCGCGCGCTCCAGGCCGGCCACGCCTTCGCCGAGTCGCTGCACATGGTCTCGACCGAGATGCCCGAGCCCATCGCCACCGAGTTCCGCAAGACCTACGAGGAGCAGAACCTCGGCCTCTCCCTCAAGCTCGCGCTCGAAAACCTGGCGGCGCGCGTGCCGCTCTTAGACCTGCGCTTCTGCATCACGGCCATCATGATTCAGCGCGAGACGGGCGGGAACCTCGCCGAGATTCTGGAGAAGGTCTCGCACACCATCCGCGAGCGTTTCCGCATCCTCGAAGACCTGAACACCCTGACGACCAGCTCGCGCATGTCGGCGTGGATACTCTGTGGCCTGCCCGCCTTCGTCGCGCTGGCCGTCACCTTCATGAACCCCGACTACATGTCCGTCCTCTGGAGAGACCCGCGCGGCCACAACCTGCTCGCCGCCGCCCTCTTCATGCAGGTCACGGGCATGCTGATTGTTCGGAAGATTCTCAAGATAAAGATTTAGGGTGCTGGGTGTTGGGTGCTGGGTGCTGGGTGAAAACCCGGTTCTTCCCCAGCACCTAGAACCCAGAACCCAGAACCCATTGGAGCGAAGCGACGTGCTAATCATCACCATCTCAATCTTCGTCTGCGTCACGCTGGGCGTGATGGGCGTATACTGGCTCCTGTTCCGGCCGACGAGCGCGGCGACCGAGCGCCTGAAGAGCATGGGCGGGGCCGGCGGCGTGTCGAGCGCGGGCAGCATGACGGTCGAGGCCGAGGCTTCGGCCGCGGGCGCGCTGGCCGAGCGCATGGCGTCGCCGCTGCAGCGCCTCGCGCCGCCTTCGGCCGCCGAGGCGCGCAAGGTGCAGAAGGAGCTGATGCACGCCGGCTTCCGCACCGAGAGCGCGCCGGTCATCTACCGCGCCATCCAGCTCGTCTCGCTCGCCTTCTTCCCCGCGGCCGTCGCCTTCGGCTGCGCCATCTTCGGGCGGCCCCTGAGCAGCGCGCTCTACTACATCATCTTCGCCGTCGCCCTCGGCGGCTACCTCCCGCGCTTCGTCCTGAAGCGGATGATTAAGCGCCGCCAGCTCCTCCTGCGCTGGGGCCTCGCCGACGCGCTCGACCTGATGGTCGTCTCCATCGAGGCCGGCCTGGGGCTGAACGCCGCGCTCGTCCGCGTCGGCGAAGAGCTGCGCGCCGTCCACCCCGACATCAGCGAAGAGTTCGAGACCACGAACCTGGAGATTCGCGTCGGCCGCGAGCGCGACGAGGCGCTGCGGAACCTCTCGGAGCGCTGCGGCGTGGACGACCTGAAGAGCCTCGTCGCGATGCTCATCCAGGCCGACCGCTTCGGCACCTCCATCGCGAAGGCCGTGCGCGTCTACGCCGACTCCTTACGCACGAAGCGGCGCCAGCGCGCCGAGCAGGCCGCGCAGAAGGCGGCGGTCAAGCTCCTCATGCCGCTCGCGCTCTTCCTCTTCCCGACGCTCTTCATCATCATCCTCGGCCCCGCGGGACTCACCCTCATGGACACACTCGGCAACATGAGCATGTAAGCGAGACAGGAGAGAGAAGCCATGAACACGCGCAGGGTCATCATCATCTTCGCCACCTTCGCACTGCTGGTCAGCGCGGTCGCCTTGTGGGACGTTTCGGGCGACGAGCGCGACGGCGACACGGCCGCCAACGTCGTCGCCTCCTCGGGCGCGGCGGCCGGGACGGGCGCCGCCGCGCCGAAGAAGAGGGGCGGCGGTCTCTTCGGCAAAATCTTCAAGGCCCCGTTCAAGGCCGTCGGCCGGATGTTCGGCAAGGGCGACGACGACGGGAAGCTCGCGCGCATGACCGAGCGTGACGCCGAGAAGTTCGAGAGCACGGGCGTCGAGCGCATCGAAGACCGCGACCACCACCGGCCCGAGGTCAGTGACGAGGGCGGCGACGCGCGCGACTACCTCGAGCGCGGGCGCGCCCTGCTCGAACAGGGCGAGCTGAACGCGGCCATCGCGGAACTCTCGCGCGCCGCCTCGCTCGACCCGAAGCTCTCGCAGGCGCACAGCCTGCTGGCCGTCGCCTACGACCGCAAGGGGCTGCACGACCGCGCCGAGGACTCCTACCGCCGCGCCATCGACGTGAACGAGCGCGACCCGCAGGCGATGAACAACCTCGGCTACTCGCTGTATCTGAACGGCAACTACCGCGCGGCCGTGGACAAGCTGAAGAGGGCGGCGAAGCTCGCGCCGAATGATGAGCGCATCCTCAACAACCTCGCGCTCGCGCAGGTCAGGCTCGGCAAGTACGACGACGCCTACCGCAACTTCGCGCGGGCCGGCGGCGAGTTCAACGGCCACGCGAACCTGGCCGCGCTGCTCGTCCGCTCGGGCCGCGAGGAGAAGGCGGTCGAGCACCTCGAAGCCGCGCGCAAGCTCCAGCCCGACTCGCAGAACGTGCTGCGCCAGCTGGCCGAAATCTACGAGCGCACCGGCCGCGGCGACAAGGCGAATGAAGCGCGCCAGACCCTCGCCGCCATCGACGCCCGCCGGACGGTCGCCGCCGCCGAGGAGCGTTAAAGGGGTGTTGGGTGCTGGGTGTTGGGTGTTGGGTTAAAACCCGGCTCTTCATCAGCACCCAGCACCCAGCACCCAGCACCCAAGTCTTATCCGAGAGGCTGACGCAATGACGACTCACACCGGAATCCTGACGCGCGTCGAGGTTGAATCGATGGGGCCGCCCGTCCTGGAGGAGCTGCGCGAGGCGGACGTGCCGGCGAGCTTCCTGTGCGACCTCGCGCTGAAGCACGTCGCGCAGATGCCCGAGCCGACGACCCGCTCCGTCGCCGAAGAGCTACGGCTCCCGCGCGCGCTCGTCGAGGAGATGCTCGTCCACCTCAC
Source organism: Acidobacteriota bacterium (assembly GCA_019239425.1). Lineage (GTDB taxonomy): Bacteria > Acidobacteriota > Blastocatellia > Pyrinomonadales > Pyrinomonadaceae > QHXN01. The sequence goes on along the minus strand of JAFAZX010000027.1, from coordinate 144,433 downwards.
GCGCGAGAAGATGGTCGAGGTGAAGGGGCAGATCGCCGTCGGCGCGACGCGCTACGCGATGCTGGAGCGCGGCTGGGATCGCGTCGCGCGCGTGCGCGACCTCTGCGGCTACGTCGGCCCCGCGCCCGTCAGTCTCAGGGACTACGCGCACATGATGCGCCTGCAGGCCGTCCCCGCCCGCGCCGCGTCCGTCGAGACCGTGCGCGCGGCCTTCCGCGACCTGGTGCTGCCCGAGTCCCTGATTCAGACGATGGGCTGCGTCATCAACTCGCGCCGCTCGCTCTTCATCACAGGCCCGCCGGGCACGGGCAAGACGGCCGTCGCCGAGCGCATCAACTCGGGCCTGCCCGGCCACATCTGGATTCCCTACGCCATCGAGGTCGACGGGCAGATCATCCGCGTCTTCGACAACCACAACCACCGCGCCGCGCCCGAGGCGGAGACGCCGACCGACTACGACCGCCGCTGGGTTTTGATCGACCGCCCGCTCGTCATCGTCGGCGGCGAGCTGACGCTCGACGACGCGGACTTGCAGTGGAGCGAGGCCGCGCGCTTCTACGAGGCGCCGTTCCAGTTGAAGTCGAACGGCGGGACGCTCGTCGTGGACGACTTCGGCCGCCAGCGCGTCGAGCCGCACGACCTTCTGAATCGCTGGATCGTGCCGTTAGAGAAGCGCGTCGACTACCTGACGCTGCACACGGGCAAGAAGATCGAGGTGCCGTTCGAGCAGCTGGTCGTCTTCTCGACGAACCTCGACGAGAAGGACTTGGTCGACGAGGCGTTCCTGCGCCGCATGGGCTACCGCGCGCGCGTCGAGCCGCCGACGCCCGCCGCCTACGTCGAGATTTTCAAGCGCGCCGCCTACACGAGGGGCCTGCGCGCCGAGCAGCAGTGCATCGACCACCTGCTCAACAACTACATGCTCGAAAAACGGCAGATGAAGGCGTGCGAGCCGCGCGACCTGCTCGACCGCATGACTGACATCTGCCTCTTCGAGGCGCGACCGCCCGAAGTCTCCGTCCGGCTCATCGACGCGGCCTGGCGCAACTACTTCGGCACCTCCCACGGCTTCGCCGCGCAGGAGCAGACACGGAAGAGCACGGGGGACTTGAGTGATGCGAACCCGCTCCAAATCTGAGAGACGAGCCCTGAAGCTGGGAGCGCGGGCATCCCTGCCCGCTAGCGCGCCTCAGCGCGCTGACAGCCTTACGCCTTACCTCAACGTTGAGGTAAGGCGTGCCTCCGTCTTCGCGCTGCGCGCTCAGGCGGGCAGGGATGCCCGCGCTCCCAGCGTAACGTTGACGAAAGCCGCGTTGCTACTCATCACGTTTCTGTCTTTCTCTTTTCCTGTACTCGCAGACCAGTTGAAGCTGGCGGACGGGACGACGATGGAGGTGGACGAGGCCTGGGAGGACGCGCAGGGCGTCTGGTACAGGCGCGGCGGCGTGACGAACCTCATCGACAAGGCCCGCGTGCGCGAGGTGGTGAAGGCGGGCGCGAAGGAAGTTAAGACCGCGAGCGAGGCTTCGGCCGTGAAGGCGGGCGCCGACGAGAAGCCGAAGGTCGAGGAAGTCCAGGCCGTGTGGATCTACCTCGTCGGCGGCGCGAAGATGGAGGTGGACGAGGCGAGCGAGGGCGCCGACGGCGTCTGGTTCCGGCGCGGCAACATCTCGACCTTCATCGAGAAGGCGCGCGTCGACCACGTCGAGCGCGAGCGCCTCGAACCCGAAGAGGTCGCGGCCGACGGCACCGCGAAGAAGAAGCGCGAGCGGCGCTGGACGACCGGCAGCGCCGGGCTCGACAACATCATCCGCCAGAACGGCTCGCGCCACGGCGTAGACCCGTACCTCATCTTCTGCGTGATGGAGCAGGAGTCTCACTTCAGCTCGAAGGCGGTCAGCCCCGTGGGCGCGCGCGGGCTGATGCAGTTGATGCCGGGGACGGCCGCGCGCTTCGGCGTGCGCAACCCGCACGACCCCGCGCAATCGGTCGCGGGCGGCGCGCGGTATTTGAAGGAGCTGCTGCGCCGCTTCAACGGCCGCGTAGACCTCGTGCTCGCGGGCTACAACGCGGGCGAGGGCAACGTCATGCGCTACGGCTACCGCGTGCCCCCCTTCCGCGAGACGCGCAACTACGTGAAGCGCGTCGGAGGGAAGTACGCGAAGGGAGAGTAGGCAGTAGGCAGACGGCAGTAGGCAGTTGGCCGCACTCACAAGGGCGCGATTGTTCGGCGCCGGAGTTCGCCGAGGTCAAAGCATGAACGTTCGAGGGTGTGCTGCTCTGAACTGCCTACTGCCATCTGCCCACTGCCTGCTGGAATTTCCCCCGGGTTGCGCGTGTTTTGTGGCTGAGGTGTTTTGAGGATGAAGACGCGTCTGTTGAGTTTCGTGTTGGTCTTCGTCGCCGCGGTTTCGGCCGCGCGCGCGCAGGGGCAGAGTCAGCCGGCCGGTTCGAACACGCTGACGAACGCTTCGGTGGTCAAACTCGTCCGCGCCGGGTTCAGGGAGAAGACGGTCATCGCCATCATCAACGCGCGGCCCGTCAACTTCGACCTCTCGCCCGACCGCCTCATCGAGCTGAAGAAGGGCGGCGTGCCCGAGCGCGTCATCCTGGCGATGCTCTCGCGCGCCGAGTCGGTCGAGTTCGCGGACGGGGGTTGGGACGAAGACGAGATGCCGCTCGGCGGCCTGCGGGCTTCGAACGGCCGGCAGGGCGCGGGGGCACAGCCCGGAAACGACCCGGGCGAGGTCGGCATCTTCGGCTCCTCGGGCGGTTCGAGCGGGCGCACGCGCTCGCGCGGAGGGAGCGGGGGCGGCGACTCGGACACTTTAACGACAGGCTCCGCGTCGGTGCGCATCATCAGGCCGCCGGCCGAGGCGGGGGGCGCGGCGAAGCTCGAGCGCACGCCGACGCTGACGAACGACTCGGTCGTCGAGATGGTCGAGGCGGGCTTCTCCGAAGGCACCATCGTCCGCCGCATCGAGCAGTCGCCGGTGGAGTTCGACCTCTCGGCGGCGAAGCTCGCCGAGCTGCGCAAGCGCCGCGTCGGCGAGCCCGTCATCAACGCCATGCGCGCCGCGATGGGCGAAGACGCCAAGGACTCCAAATGAATTTCAAATTTGAAATTTCAAATTTGAAATTAAAGCTCTGCGTCTCTGTCTCTCTCTGTCTGATTCTGACCTGCATCCCCACGGCCTCCACCCAGAAACGAACGCGGCCGGCGCAGAGGTCGCAGGCCCCCGCGGGGCCGTACGTGCCGCCTTCGTCGGAGGAGCCGCCGCCCGACCCACGGACGAAGCCGGCCGCCGAGCCGCGGCCGCAGAAGGCGGAGCCGCCGAAGCGGGCGGACGTGGAGGTCGGCGAGGACGAGGTCGTCCGCATCAACGCGTCGGAGGTTCTGCTGCCCGTGACGGTGCGCGACGCGGACGGAAGACTCGTGACGGGACTCGGGCGCGGAGACTTCAAGGTCTTCGAGGACGGGCGCGAGCAGCCCCTGAGTGACCTCTCTCTGAGACAGGTGCCGGTGGACGTGGCGCTGCTCGTGGACGCCTCCTCGTCGGTCGCGGAGAGTTTCGAAGACTTCCGCCGCGCGGCCGACGATTTCGCCGCGGGCGTCTCGGCCGACGACCGCTTCTGCCTCGTCAAGTTCGACGACCGCGTCGAGCTTCTGCTCGACTGGTCGAAGAGCCGCCTGCAACTGCGCCGCGCCCTGAACCGCCTCTCGACCGGCGTCTTCACGCGCTTCAACGACGCGCTGCTGCTCGCCGCGCGCGAGCAGTTCCAGCGGAACGAGCGGCGCCGCGCGCTCGTCGTCCTCAGCGACGGCATCGACAGCAACCGCGGCTCGGCCACCGCCGAGGCCGCCCTGCGCTCACTCCTCGAAGCGCAGGTGACCGTCTACGCCATCGCCAACACGGAGATCGAGCGGGCGCGCAAGCGCGAGGAGCTGGATAACCTGCTGGGCGGCAACGACGCCTCCGTCCGCTTCAACCAACTGCGCATCGGCGACCTGCGCGAAGGCCTGCGCGTGCTCGACGCGAGCGAGGAGAACCTCTCGGCGCTGACGCGCGCCACCGGCGGCCGGCTCTACCGGCCCCCGAGCTTCCGCTCGCTCGCGAGCGTCTACGCCGAGATCGCCGACGAGCTGCGCCACCAGTACGCGCTCTACTACACGCCGACCGCGCCCGCCCGCGACGGCCGCTTCCGCCGCGTCCGCGTCGAAGTGCCCGGCCGCGACTACGAAGTCTCCACCCGCGTCGGCTACTACTCTGAAAGGATGAAGTAGGAAGGATGAAGGATGAAGGTCAGACCCTCTCACCTTCATCCTTCATCCTTCCTACTTCATCCTTCCGTTTGACACCCTCCGACCGGCTCGTTTATAACTGTCGCGTCTGAGGGACGGGTTAAAAGCATGACGCACCGCCACAACGCAGCGCAGCATCATCATGGTCACCACGGCCATGCGCGCGGCCGCGTGTGGGGTGATAAGTAGGGCGCCGGCTCTCGAAGCAGCACCAGGGCGCAGAGGATTTCACCAACACACGCCGCACGCGACACAACCGGTGTCGGGCGGCGTTTTTGTTTTAATGATGAGTGATGAGTGATGAATGATGAATAAGAGACGTAGGGCCTTCCATTCATCACTCATCACTCATCACTCATCACTCAAATTATGGAGCCTCTTTCGAAAATCCCGGGCGGGATGCGCTACTACTTCGGGCGCGAGGCGCGTCTGCGCCGGGCGGTCGAGACGGCGGCGATGTCCGTCTTCGACGGCTGGGGCTACGAGGAGATCGCGACGCCCTCGGTCGATTACTACGCGCTGTTCGAGCGCGGCATGGGGCACGTCGAGGCGCGCCGCGCCTTCCGCTTCGCGGACACCGACGGACGTTTGCTGGCGCTCAGGCCCGACATCACCTCTTCGGTCGCGCGCGCCGCGGCCACGCTGTTTGCGAACGCGCCGCGGCCCCTGCGCTTCTGCTACGCCGCGTCGGTCTTCCGGCAGCTCCCGCACTCGCGCGCGGAGTGGCGGCGGCAGGGCCGGCAGCTCGGCTGCGAGCTGATCGGCGCGGGCGGCGCAGACGCGGACATCGAAGTCCTCGCCATCGTCGCGGAGGTGCTCGGCCGGCTCGGGCTGGCCGGCTCCTGCCGCGTCACGCTCAACCACGTCGGCGTCTTCAACGGCGTCGCCGAACAGCTCGGCCTCTCCCCGGAGGCGCGCGAGGAGATGCGCCAGTTGGTTGACGCGCGCGACGCGGGGGCGCTCGCCGCGTTCCTCAAAGCGCTGGGCAGCCACGACGCGCGGGCCGAGCGCGCCGCGCGGCTCTTACGTCTTTCCGGCGGGCGCGAGATACCGGGCGCTGCGAAGAAGCTCCTGTCGAACGCGGGCTCGCGCGCCACGCTCGACGAATTGGAAAAGCTTCTCTCCGCGGTCGAGACTTTGGGCTTCGGCGAAGGCTTCTCGGTCGACCTGTCGGACGTGTCGGGGCTCGGCTACTACACGGGCCTCGTCTTCAAAGTCTACGTCGAGGGCGCGGGCGCGCGCGTCGGCGGCGGCGGGCGCTACGACGACCTGACGGCCAACTTCGGCCGCCGCGAGCCGGCCGTCGGCTTCGTCCTCGACCTCGACGCGCTCACCGAAGTCCTCGCCCGCCGCGACTTCGAGACGGAGAACGGCGCGGACGCGCCCGCCACGATTGCAGGCAAAGACGTGACCGAACGCTTCCGCGAAGCGCGACGCAGGCGAGAGCAAGGCGAGCGCATAAAGATGGATTGAAGGGGTGCTGAGTGCCGGGTGCTGGATGCTGGGCAGGAACCGGCTTTAACCCAGCACCCAGCACCCAACACCCGGCACCCTTTGAGCTATGCTGACGATTGCGATTGCGAAGGGGAGGATGCAGCAGGACACGCTGGCTCTGCTGGCGCGGGCGGGCGTGCGCGTGAGCGCGGAGGCTCTGGCGTCGCGGCGTTTGGCCGTCGAGGACGAGTCGGGCGGCTACCGCTTCGTCTTCGTCAAGCCGGCGGACGTGCCCGTCTACGTCGAGCATGGGATAGCGGACTGCGGCGTCGTCGGCCGCGACGTCCTGCTCGAAGCCGAGGCCGACCTCTTGCAGCCGCTCGACCTGAAGATAAACCGCTGCGTCATCGCCGTCGCCGCGCGCGGGGATGAGGACGCCACCACGCGCGCGGGCGTGCTCCACGTCGCCACGAAGTACCCGCGCGTCGCCGCGGCACACTTCGGGGCGAAGGGCGTGCCCGTCGAGATCATCGAACTCTCCGGCTCGGTCGAACTCGCGCCCGTGCTCGGCCTGTCCGACTGCATCGTCGATCTGGTCGAGACCGGCCGCACGCTCGCCGAGAACGGCCTGGCCGTCGTCGAGACCATCACCGAGTCCACGGGCCGCCTCGTCGTCAACCGCGCCAGCTACCAGTTGAAGGCCGAGGCGGTCGGGAAGTTGATCAAAGACCTCGGCCGCGTCGTCGCCGAGGGGGGGGCACAATCTTGATAGAGGTCGTCACAGACGCCAGACGCCGCCGCGAAAGGCTCGCCGCGATACACGCGCGCAGCGTCTCGGCCGACGCCGAACTGACGACGGTCGTCGCCGCGATTGTCGAGGACGTGCGCCGCCGCGGCGACGCGGCACTCGTCGAATACGCCGGGCGCTTCGACGGCGTGAGCCTGCGTCCCGAAGAACTCCGCGTCGAAGAAAGAACGTTGCGCGAGTCGGCCGCGCGCTGCGACGCGCGCGTGCTCGAAGCGGTGCGCGCGAGCGTCGAGAACGTCCGCGCCTTTCACGAAAGGGAACGGGTCGAGAGCTGGGAGTTCGAGACGGCGCGCGGCGTGCGCCTCGGCCAGCGCGTCACGCCGGTCGAGGCCGCCGGCCTCTACGTGCCGGGCGGGACGGCGAGTTACCCTTCGTCGGTCGTGATGAACGTCGTGCCCGCGCAGGTGGCGGGCGTCAGCCGCGTCGCCGTCGTCACGCCGCCGCGCACCCTCAGCGAAACACCCGCCGTCGCGGCCACCCTGCTCGAGCTGGGCGTGACCGAGGTTTATCAGGTCGGCGGCGCGCACGCCGTCGCGGCGCTGGCCTACGGGACGGAGACGATCCCGCGCGTCGACGTCATCACGGGGCCGGGCAACAAGTACGTGGCCGCCGCCAAACGTCTCGTCTACGGCGCGGTCGGCATCGACTCGGTCGCCGGGCCTTCCGAAGTCGTCGTGCTCGCGGACGAGACGGCGCGCGCCGACTTCATCGCCGCAGACCTGCTCGCGCAGGCCGAGCACGGCGAGGACGCCTCCGCGATTCTCGTCACGACCGACCTCAAGCTCGCACAGCTCGTCTCGGCGCAGGTCGCGCTTCAGGCCGAGACGCTTCCACGAAGGTCTGTCGTCGAACGCTCGCTCACAGACTTCGGCGCCGCCTTCGTCGTCGGGACGTTGGAGGAGGCGTGCGAGGTCGTCAACGAGCTGGCGCCCGAGCACCTCGAAATCATGACGCGCGACCCCGACGCGTGGGCCGCACGCGTCCGACACGCCGGGGCCATCTTCTACGGCGAGCACACGCCCGAGGCCGTCGGCGACTACTTCGCCGGCCCGAACCACGTGCTCCCGACGGGCGGCGCCTCGCGCTTCTCCTCCGCGCTCGGCGTCCATAATTTTCTGCGCCGCACCAGCGTCATCCGCTACACGCGCGAGGCGCTGCAACAGACCGCGCCGCTCATCGCCGCCCTCGCCGAAGCGGAAGGCTTAGAGGCGCACGCGCGCTCGGCTTTGATTAGGATTAAGGCGTAGTTGCTTATTTTCTTTCGGCTTTGGAGTATTGAGAATTGATTTCACCACAGAGACACAGAGACACAGCTTGGTGTCAATATTCCAAGAAGCTGTGCCTCTGTGTCTCTGTGGTGAAATGCCGTTTCCATAACTGTCGAGATTGAAGTGACCAAGCACAACCCTTTAGACAAGATCAAGCCACGCGTCCGCGAGCTGAAGGCTTACACTTTGAAGCCAGACCGCGGCGCGGTGAAGCTCAACCAGAACGAGAACCCGTGGGGCGTGTCCGAGACCTTGAGGCGCGAGACGATCAAGCGGATGGAGTCGCGCAACTGGTCACGCTACCCGGACTTCGTGCCCGCGTCTCTTCATGAGAAGCTCGCGGACTTCGCCGGCTGGCGCGCGGACGGCGTCGTCGCGGGCAACGGCTCGAACGAGCTGATTCAGGCGACGCTCATGGTCACGGTGGGCGAAGGCCGACGCGCGCTCATCTCTGAGCCGACCTTCGCGCTCTACCGGCAGGTCGCCACCGTGCTCGGCGGCGAGGTCTTGAGCGTGCCCCTCGACGACGAACTCGGTTTCGACGTGGCCGCGCTGCGCGAGGCGGTCGGGCGCGAACGGCCCGACGTTGTCATCCTCTGTTCGCCGAACAACCCCACGGGCTGCCGCATCGAAGAGGCCGCCCTCGAAGAGTTGTTGGAGACGACCGACGGCGTCGTCGTCATCGACGAGGCGTACTTCGAGTTCTCCGGCCGCACGGTCGCGCCGCTCCTCGGACGCCACACGAACCTCGCCGTCTTCCGCACCTTCTCGAAGGCGATGGCGCTCGCGGGCCTGCGCGTCGGCTACCTTCTGGCCGCGCCCGAACTCGCGCGCGAAGTCTCGAAGGCGGTGCTCCCATACAACCTCAACCGCTTCTCGCAGACGGCGGCCGAGGTGGCCGTCGAGCTGTACGAGTCGGAGCTAAAGCCCACGGTCGAGCGCGTCGTCGCCGAGCGTGAGCGGCTTTTCACAGAACTGCAAAACGTCGAAGGGCTCGCGCCCGTGCGTTCGCACGCGAACTTCATGGTCGTGCGTTCTTCGATAGAGCCGCGGCGCGTCTACGACGAGCTGCTCGAACGCTTCGGCGTGCTCATCCGCGACGTGAGCGGCTACCCCAAGCTCAAAGACTACTTCCGCGTCAGCGTCGGCACGCCGGAAGAGAACGACTGTTTACTCGGAGGCTTGCGCGAAATCTTCAAAGGATGAAAGGCTGATGTCCACAGACCTACAGACACGCGTGCGTGAGGCGGAGGCGCGGCGCAGGACGAAGGAGACGGACGTGCGCGTCCGCCTCTCGCTGGACGGGGCGGGACAATCGAAGGTGTCGACCGGCATCGCCTTCCTCGACCACATGCTCGAGCTGTTCGCGCGCCACGGGCTGTTCGACCTGGAAGTCGAGTGCCGCGGCGACCTGCACATCGACGACCACCACTCGGTCGAAGACATCGCCATCACGCTCGGGCAGGCGCTCGCCGAGGCGCTCGGCGACAAGGCGGGCATCTCACGTTACGGCGAGGCGACCGTGCCGATGGACGAGGCTCTGTGCCGCTCGGTGATCGACCTGTCGGGACGCTTCTACCTCGTCTACGCAGTCGAGACGCGGCGGCAGATGATCGGCAACTTCTCGGTCGAGCTGGCCGAGCACTTCTGGCGCTCGCTCGCCGAGGCCGCGCGCTGCAACCTCCACATAGACTGCCTGCGCGGGCGCAACACGCACCACATCCTCGAAGGGACTTTCAAGGCGACGGCGCGCGCCCTGCGCAAGGCGGTCGAGCGCGACCCGCGCGTGACGGGCGTGCCGAGCACGAAAGGGGTTCTGTGAGCGTCGCCATCATCGACTACGGCGTCGGCAACCTGCGCTCGGTGGAGAAGGCTTTCCACGCGGGCGGGGTGGAGGCGCAGGTCAGCTCCGAGGAGAAGGTTCTGCGTTCCGCGTCGAAGCTGGTGCTGCCGGGCGTCGGCGCGTTCCGCGCCTGCATGGAGGGCTTGCGGGAGCGCGGCTTCGACCGTTTGGTGCGCGAGCGCGTCGAAGAAGGGACGCCGCTCTTGGGCGTCTGCGTCGGGATGCAGATGCTCTTCGAAGAGTCGGAGGAGTTCGGCACGACCCGCGGACTCGGGCTCCTCAAGGGGCGCGTGCGGCGCTTCCCAGAAGGCCTGCGCGTGCCGCAGGTCGGCTGGAACCAGGTCGTCTGGAAGGGCGGGCACGCGCTCGCCGAAGGGATTGTTGATAAGACCTTCTTCTACTTCGTACACTCCTTCTACTGCGAGGCCGACGACGCGGCGGCCGTCGTCGGCGAGACGGAGTACGGCGTCACTTACCCTTCAATCGTCGCGCGCGGCAACGTCTGCGGCGTGCAGTTCCACCCCGAAAAGAGTCAGGCCGCGGGCCTGCGTCTGTTGAAGAACTTCGCCGAATCAAATGTTGGCTAAACGCATCATCCCGTGTCTGGACGTGGACGCCGGGCGCGTCGTGAAGGGCATCAAGTTCGTGTCGCTCGTGGACGCGGGCGATCCCGTGGAGCAGGGGAAGCGCTACGACCTCGAAGGCGCCGACGAGTTGACGTTCCTCGACATCACGGCCTCTTCGGACAAGCGCGCCATCGTCTCGGAACTCGTCCGGCGCGTCGCCGACGAGGTCTTCATCCCGCTCTGCGTCGGCGGCGGCCTCGGGTCAATTGAAGACGTGCGCGCGGTGCTGCGCGCGGGCGCGGACAAGGTCTCGCTCAACACGGCGGCCGTCGAGCGCCCCGAACTGATAACAGAGGGCGCGAACGTCTTCGGCAGCCAGTGCATGGTCGTCGCCGTCGACGCGCGCCGGAGGAAGGAAGGCTCCGGCTGGGACGTTTACACGCACGGCGGGCGTCGGAACATCGGCTGGGACGCCGTCGAGTGGGCCGCGCGGGCCGAGGCTCTGGGCGCGGGCGAGATTCTTCTGACGAGCATGGACAGGGACGGGACGAAGGACGGCTACGACATCGGCCTGACGCGCGCCGTCTCGGACGCCGTCTCGATCCCCGTCATCGCTTCGGGCGGCGCGGGGCGGCTCGAACATTTCTACGAGGCTTTGACGGCGGGGGGCGCGAGCGCCGTGCTCGCCGCGTCGCTCTTCCACTTCGGCGAGTTTCAGATCGGCGAGGTGAAAGCTTACCTGCGCGAGAGGGGAGTCTTGGTGAGATGAGTTTGAGGCCGGAGGACGTGCGTTTCGACGAGCGCGGCTTAGTCCCCGCGGTCGTGCAGGACGCGCGGACGCGCGAGGTTTTGACGCTCGCGTACATGAACGAGGAGAGCCTGCGCCGGACTCTCGACGAGGGCGAGACGTGGTTCTGGTCACGCTCGCGCTCGGAGCTTTGGCACAAGGGCGCGACCTCGGGCAACACGCAGCGCGTCGTCGAGGTGCGTCTCGACTGCGACTCGGACGCCCTCGTCGTGCTCGTCGAGCCGCGCGGCCCCGCCTGCCACACGGGCGCCGTCTCCTGCTTCGAACGTGACGAAGTCGAGAAAGAGGCCGCCCGAATTGGCGACGTGCTCGAAGAGCTTTACGGCGTCATCGAGGGGCGGAAGCGGGAGATGCCCGAAGGCTCTTACACCACGTACCTCTTCGAGAAGGGCCTGAACAAGATTCTCAAGAAGGTGGGCGAGGAGTCGGCCGAGACCATCATCGCGGCGAAGGACGCAGACCTGGGCGCTTTGACGGCGGAGACGGCCGACCTCATCTACCACCTCGTCGTTCTGATGGTCGAGCGCGGGGTGACGCTCGGAGCGCTCGCGGGCGAACTCGCGCGCAGGCGCGGGGGAGGGAAGTCGGATGAGTGACGAAGGGTTGAAAGGGCTGCTCGACTTCTCGGTCGAGGCCGCGCGCGAGGCGGGCGAGATAACTCTCAAGTATTTCCGCAGGGACGTGGAGACGCGCCTCAAGGGTAAGGACAACTTCGTCACGCAGGCCGACGTCGAGGCCGAAGAGTTCCTCCGCCGCGAAATCTCGAAACGCTTCCCCGAAGACTCAATCGTCGGCGAAGAGGCCGGCGAGAGCGCGGGCACTTCCGTCAGGCGCTGGATCATAGACCCCATCGACGGCACGTACTCCTTCGTCCACGGCGTCCCCTTCTACGGCGTCCTGTTGGGCTGTGAGGTTGACGGAGACCCTTCGGTCGGCGTCATCAACATTCCTGCGCTCGGCGAGATCGTCTACGCGGCCCGCGGGCTCGGCTGCTTCTGGAACGGAGAGCCGGCGCGCGTCTCGCAGACGGGTAATCTCGAAGACGCTCTGCTCCTCTCGACCGACTTCGGGTCGTGCGCGCGCTACGGCTTCGGCCCGGCCGCGGAGGAGTTGCAGCGGCGCGCGGCGCAGCGTCGGACTTGGGGCGACTGCTACGGCTACGTCCTCGTCGCGACGGGGCGGGCCGACGTGATGCTCGACCCGGCCATGAACGTCTGGGACTGCGCGGCCCTGCTTCCTGTGCTCGAAGAGGCGGGCGGGACTTTCACAGACTGGCGTGGGATTCGGACGATCCATTCGGGTAACGCGGTCGCGACCAACGGCGCCCTCTTCGGAGAGGTCATGCGCATCGTTGAGGGAAAAGGCCGTAATTCCTAAACTTTCTCACCCCCGCGAGTCAATAAAGCCGACCGCCCTCGCCGGAATTGCGCCGTGTGGGTCATTAGTCTACACTACTCGACGGTAAGACAGTGCTGGGGCTCTTTGACTCGGAAAAACCTTCGCCGCCAGAAGGTCTGTAAGTCGGCGGACGGCAGTTTCTCCTGCTATTTCTTCACTTAAGTAAAAGTAGTCTCGCTGGCATGGTCATTGCTGAAAGGCTTGTGCCGGTCTACGTCTGGCCGGCGGTAAGATACACAGGAGTGGTTAGACTTTCCCGACGGGCGCCGGGTCGAAGTTCTCTCCGAAGACCCTCGCAACCGGCGCCTCTTGAAATTATAGACAGCGGCGCGTTCGCCACTCTGGCCGGCCGCGCAACTTGATGAAGGGACGAAGATGAAACCGATTAAGCACGCAGAGAAGGCACTGGCGACCGTCGCGGGCGGCCTCTTCAACACAATCCAGTTTTTCAACCAGTACAGGCCGAACGAGTCGTTCATCCCGAAGTGGTCGGACAAGCCGCTGCTCAAGTCCTGGCAGAAGTCGAAGCCGCCGCTCGGCTTCCCCCGCACCACCGACAGCCTCTGCCCGAAGTGCGTCATCGAGGCGCGCAACAAGATTCTGAGCGCGCCCACCATCGACCCTTCGATCCTCGTGCAGGAGAAGGTCGGCGAGATCAAGGCGCAGATCATCGAGCGCGACGGCCAGATTTGGATGGTCAAGGACTGCCCCATCCACGGCCACTTCGAGGACATCATGGCGATTGACTCGAAGTTCCTGAAGCACATCGAGGCGATGTTCCCCGGCCGCGACATCCAGGCGCACAACGACGAGAATTTGCACAACCACGGCTCCTCGTCCATCAAGTACGGCCGCGGGTCGGTCTTGACCATCGACCTGACGAACCGCTGCAACATGATGTGCGACCCCTGCTTCATGGACGCCAACCAGGTCGGCTTCGTCCACGAGCTGTCGTTCGACGAGGTGAAGGACATCCTCGACAAGGCCATCTCGATTAAGCCGCGCCGCCAGATGTCGGTGCAGTTCTCGGGCGGCGAGCCGAGCATCTCGCCGCACTTCATCGAGGCCATCCGCTACTCGCGCAAGGTCGGCTACAACTCCGTCCAGTGCGCCACCAACGGCATCGAGTTCGCCAAGTCGAAGGAGTTCTGCCGCGAGGCCGCCGAGGCGGGGCTGCGCTACGCCTACCTCCAGTTCGACGGCATCGGCAACGACGCCAACTCGCACCGCCAGGTCGGCAACCTCTTCGACGTGAAGCTGCGCGCCATCGACAACCTGCACGAGGCGGGCGTCGAGATCATCCTCGTCATCACGCTGGTCAACGGCATCAACAACGACCAGGTCGGCTCGGTCATCCGCTTCGCGCTCGACAACCCGAAGAAGATCGCCTTCCTCTCGTTCCAGCCCGTCTCGTTCACGGGCCGCGACGAGGAGATCACGGACGAGCGCCGCATGCAGCAGCGCTACACGCTCTCGCACCTCGCGCAGGACGTGAAGACCCAGGTCGGCATCACCGAGCCGACGCGCGACTGGTTCCCCTTGAGCCTGATGGGGGCGTTCGCCGACTTCGCCGACCTCGCGCACGGGCCGGACGCCGAGTGGGGCCAGGTCTCCTGCGGCTGTCACCCGAACTGCGGCGTCGGCACGGCCGTGATGATCGACAAGGAGACGAAGGAGATGGCTCCCGTCCCCGAGTTCCTGAACATCCCCGGCCTCGTCAAGGACATGCAGCGCATCACCGACGCCGGCCGCGGCAAGTGGATGTCGAACATGTTGATGGGCCTGACGCTCCTGAAGCACTACAACCCGTACAGGGCGCCTTCGCAGTTCTCGCTCTACGAGCTGTTCAAGAAGTTCGACAAGTCGTTCGGCCTGACCGGCAAGTCCTACGGCCGCGTGGACGGCAAGCGCTCGAAGCAGGACATCGCCGCGCGCCGCGCAGACCGCTGGAACTTCCTCTTCATCGCGGGCATGTGGTTCCAGGACCTGTTCAACTACGACTTCCGCCGCACGGAGATGTGCATCATCCCCTACGGCACGCAGGAGGGCGAGATCAGCTTCTGCGCCTACAACACCGGCATCGGCTGGCGCAACATCATCGAGCAGATGCACCAGAACGCGACCGTCGCGCAGTGGTACAAGGAGCACGGCCGCCACGAAATCTTCGCCAAGAACAAGAACGTCGAGTTGACGGAAGCGCCCGTCAGCCTCGTCCTGAACGAAGTCGACCTCCAGCGCCCGAACAAGCCCCAGATGGAGGGGCCGAAGACGGCCGCCGAGGAGGCCGCGATGATGCGCAAGCTCTACCAGGAGATGGTCTTGAAGAAGAAGCTCGGCGCGGACGTGGAGAAGAACACGCCCGTCCAGATCAAGGGCCTCTCGCGCACCAAATCGGAAGAGACGGCGAACGCCTAAACTGGTTCGTCAGTTATGACATGAGAGCCCCGCGGCCGTTAAAAGTCGCGGGGCTTTTCCTTCGGGCGCGCTCGCTTGAATAAATCAGTTCGTTAAGGTGTAATGTCTCGCGGTTTAATCCTATGGTTCGCATTCTTCTGACAAACGACGACGGCATACATTCCGACGGCCTCACGAAGTTGGAGGAGGCCCTGCGCGAGCTCGGCGACGTGTACGTGGTCGCGCCCGCCGCGGAGATGAGCGGCGCCTCGCACAGCCTGACGCTCTCGCGCCCCCTGCGCATCCGCAGGATCGACGAGCGCCACTGGACTGTGGACGGCACGCCGACCGACTGCGTCACGCTCGCCCTCAACCAGATCCTCGGCCCCGACGAGCTGCCCGACATCTGCTGCTCCGGCATCAACCACGGCGGCAACCTCGGCGACGACGCCACCTACTCGGGCACGGTCGCGGGCGCGCTCGAAGCGACTATCCTCGGCGTGCCGGGCCTCGCCTTCAGCCTCGTCGCGCGCGAGAACTACGACTTCACAGAGGCCGCGCGCTTCGCCGTCGCGGCCGCGCGCAAAGTCCTGAACGAGCCCCTGCCCGAGGGCACGCTGCTCAACATCAACATCCCGCCGGGCGAGATCGCGGGCGTGCGCGTCACCCGCCAGGGCATTAAGAAGGCGCGCCCCATCATCACCGAGCACATCGACCCGCGCGGCAAGGCCTACTACTGGATCGGCGAGGAGTATTACGGCACGAGCACGGAGGACGGGACGGACTACGCGGCGGTCGAGGCCGGCTGCATCTCCGTCACGCCGCTGCGGAGCGACATGACGAACCACAGCGCGCTCGACGCGCTCGACCTCTGGAACCGCCTCGGCGCGGAGGCGGCCGCGGGGCGGGAAGAGGATCAGCCGGCGGGTTTGAGTTAAAGTCTGTCCGCGGGTCAAGGGAAGAGGGTTTTTGAGTTCTTCGTCTTCAAACTGGTCGGCCGCGCAGTCTTCGAGCTACCGCATCCCGCGCCAGCGCATGGTCGAGCGCCTGCGCGACCACTACCGCATCCGCGACGCGCGCGTCCTCGAAGCGATGGCGGAGGTGCCGCGCCACCTCTTCGTCCCCGAAGCCCTGCAGGGGCGCTCCTACGGCGACCACGCGCTCCCCATCGACGCCAACCAGACCATCTCGCAGCCGTACATCGTCGCGCGCATGACCGAGCTGCTCGAGGCCGACAAGTCGAGCCGCGTGCTCGAAATCGGCGCCGGCTCCGGCTACCAGACGGCCGTGCTCGCGCGCGTCGCGGGCCAGGTCTACGCCATCGAGCGCATCGGCGACCTCGCGCGCCAGGCGCAGGCGCGCATACGTTCGCTGGGCATCTACAACGCGACGGTCAAGTGCTTCGACGGCACGATGGGCTGGAGCGCGCACGCGCCCTACGACGGCATCCTCGTCGCCGCGGGCGGCCCGCGCGTCCCCGACCCTCTGCTCGCGCAGCTCAAGGTCGGTGGACGCCTCGTCCTCCCCGTCGGAGAGTCGCGCGAGTCGCAGCGCCTCGTCCGCGTCATCAGGACTGAGGAGGGCTTCCAGCACGAGGAGCACGGCGCCTGCGCCTTCGTCCCGCTCATCGGCCGGCACGGCTGGAACGAGAGCTAGGGTGCTGGGTGCTGGGTGTTAGGTGCTGGGGAAGAACCGGGTTTTACCCAGTACCCAAAACCCAGCACCCAGCACCCTTTTCACGGAGTGAATAGTGATCGCGAGAATCATCGAATTCCTTTCCTACTACATCGTGGCGACCATCTCGGCGCTGGGCTACTCGGGCGTCGCGCTCCTGATGGCGATTGAGTCGGCCTGCATCCCGCTGCCGTCCGAGATCATCATGCCGTTCTCGGGCTATCTCGTTTACAAGGGGCAGTTCAACCTCTGGTGGGTGGGCGTGGCCGGCGCCGTGGGCTGCGTCGTCGGCTCGTGGGTCGCCTACTACGCGGGCCTCTACGGCGGGCGGCCGTTCGTCGAGAAGTACGGGCGCTACGTCCTCCTCTCGCGCCACGACCTCGACCTCGCAGACCGCTGGTTCGAGCGCTACGGCGAGGTCATCGTCTTCGCCAGCCGCCTGCTGCCGGTCGTCCGCACCTTCATCGCCTTCCCGGCCGGGATCGCGCGGATGAACATGACGAAGTTCACCGTCTACACCTTCCTCGGCTCGCTCCCCTGGTGCCTCGGCCTCGCCTACGTCGGCCAACTCCTCGGCGAGCAGTGGGACAAGAGCGAGACCTTGAAGACCTGGTTCCACCGCTTTGACTTCCTCATCGGCGCCGTCATCCTCGCCGCCGCCGTCTGGTGGGTCTGGCGCCACTTCAAACACTCCCGCCCCGGCCACGAGGCGGGCGGCAAGGTCGCGGACAAGGCCACCGACTGAGCGCGGGTTTGACACGCATAACCACGCGACTTAGAATGCTTGCTGTCCGTTCGTCGGTGCGTGACTCCGCCAGGTTGGGTGCCGGGTTGATTGCGACCTTGCAAGGTACAGGTCATGCACGTCACCCACCAGAAGGGCGAGATCGCGCAGCTCAAAGTACAGCTCAGGGCCGCCGAGAAGGGCGTCGTTTTGAGCAGGCCGCTGGTCGAATCAAGGTACGACTTCATCCTTGACGACGGGCGCAGGCTGGAGCGGGTTCAGGTCAAGTACGCGGGCGGCAAGTCGCCGCACAGCGCGGGCAGCGTTAAGGTTAATTTGAAAAGCTGGGAGGGACGCCGGCTGCGCCGCCGCTACTGCGCGAGCGAGGTGGACGCGCTGCTGGTCTACGTCCCGCAGTTGGACGAGGTGCTGAGGTTCGAGGCCGAGCTTTTTTGTGAGCGCGCCAGCTTTACTGTTAGGCTCGAACCTGCTAAGAATGGACAGACGAAGAGCATCCTGAATGCTCGGGACTTCATTTGGTGAATTCGACGGGGCGTAGCGCAGCCTGGTAGCGCGTTCGGTTCGGGACCGAAAGGTCGGAGGTTCGAATCCTCTCGCCCCGATTTGGATGATGAAGAAGGAAGGCCACTCGATATGAGTGGCCTTCCTTCTTTTTGTTCGGGCCTGCACGTCTCAGGGTTTGTCCACCTGGAGGAGCACTGTGAAGGGCGGGGCGGGGTTGGGGTAGGGCGGCTCGGGGTCGGCCTGGAGGAGTCGGAAGGTGTAGCCGAGGGCCGAGTGGGGCGTGTTGCCCGTGTAGGGGCGCGGGACGCCGCCGGGGATGGAGAGGATGAAGCGCGCGTCCTCGCCGCTCGGCTTGAGGGCGTCGATGAGGACGGAGACGGAGCCGGGCGCGGTGCACTGCGTGCCGCGCGGGCAGCGCGAGTCGAAGCCCTGGTCGTAGAGGGTCACGCGCAGCTTGTCGGGGAGGATGACGGCCTGCTCGCCGAAGCCGAGCGAGAAGGGCGTGCCGAAGGCGGCCTCCTTCTGCGGCTGGTAGAAGCGCCAGCGGTACTCGTCGGATGAGATGAAGGCTTTGACCATCTCGGCCTTCTGGAAGTCGCCGCCGAACTGGTTGAGCTTGTTGAGCCAGAACTGGAAGCCGTATTCGTCGGGGTCGCGCCTGAGGTAGCCGAGGTACTGCATCAGGACGAAGGCGGGCGCGAACTCGCGGCGGCGGAAGTCCGGGTCGTCGGCGACCTTGAGCAGGACGCTGCCGCGCGTCTCCGTGCCCGCTTCGAGTCCCGCGACGAGCGCCGCGAACTCCGAGGTGGAGAGAGCGCCCGACGCCCTCGCGTTGAGGCGCTCGACGTACTGCGCGGCCGTCAGACTCTCGGGGAACTCCGCGCGGAAGTCGGCGCGCTGCGTGAACGCCTCGGCGTAGGCGCGGCGGTTCGCTTCGAGGCGCTTCTGCCATTCGCCCTGGCCGACGACGACGCCCTCGCCGACCTCCCGCGCCTCCTTGACGAAGCTGCGGTAGGGGACGTGCTCCGCGAAGGCGAGCGTGTGGAAGCGCTCGACGAGGAAGCCTATTTCCTGAAACTCAATCGACAGGAAGAACGCGGCCGAGACGTTGACGCGCTTCACCTCGCGGCACTGCGCGTCCGCCCCGCACTTCTCGATCTCGTTCGTCCAGAACGCAAGGCCGTCTGCGTCCGGCTCGCGGCCGAGGAAGTCGAGGTAGTGCTGGCGGACGAAGAACTGCGAAGCGTCGACGGGGTTCGTCGTGCCCGGGTGCTCGTCGTCGTCGAGGATGTTGAGGCGGGCCGAGGCGGGCGCGTCGAGCACGGCCGGGCCGCGCAGGTTGTGGAGCGAGAGCGTGAGCCACTCGTCGCCCTCGACCGTGCGGTCGTCGGTGACGGAGACGTTGAAGCTCTTCAGCGTCTCGCCCGGCGCGAAGCGCAGCGTGCCGCGCGCGGTCGTGAAGTCGGAACGCTCCGAAGCCTTGCCCTCGGCGCTCGTCGAGTAGTCGACCGAGACTTCTTGCGAGAGGTCGCCCGAGCGCACCACGCCCACCTGCGCCGTGCGCCCCGACTCGCTCACCGAATAGGTCTGGGAATCGAAGTGGACGCGGCCCGTCTGGCCCGGCGGCGGAACGTCGGAGAGCTTGGCGAGGAAGCCGCCGTAGACGGGGTCGTAGAAGCCGGGCGACTGGCTTTCGCGGAACGCGTTGACGGTGGGGAAGTCGTCAGAGGAGGTGTAGCCGAACAGGTAGACGGCGCCGCCGGGGCCGGCCTCTATGTCCGCGCCGTACTCGTAGGAGCTCCCGCCGATGGTCGTCGAGAAGAGCGCCTGCCCCGCGGGGTTGAGCTTGATGACGTACGCGTCCGAAGGGCCGTTCAGTCCGGCCTGGAGCGGGTCGGACGGCGCGGGGAAGTCGAGCGACGTGGTGTGGCCCGTGACGTAGGCGTTGCCGGCCGCGTCGACGGCGACGGCCGACGCGTCCTCGCCGCCGCAGACGACGGGGTCGAAGATGATCCTCCCTCCGCAGGCGGCGTGCGGCGTCCCGCCGAGGTAGGTCGAGTAGACGAGCCCCGTGCCCGCGGCGTTCAGCTTCGTGAGGAAGCCGTTGCCAAAGGGGTCGCGCGCGGCCGGCTGGAGCGCGTTCTGCGTGGGGAAGTCGTCCGAGTTGGTCGCACCCGCGACGTGCGCCTGGCCCGAGGCGTCCACCGCGATGCCGAAGGCGTACTCGCCGCTCGCGCCGCCGAGGTAGGTCGAGTAGACGAGCGAGCCGCCGCCGGGCGCGACCTTCGACACGACCACGTCCGAGATGAAGAAGCCGGCCTGCAGCTTCGGCGCCGTCTGGAACGCGCCGGGCGTCGTCGGGTAGTCGGCCGAGTACGTGTAGCCCGCGAGGTACGCGGCGCCCGCGGCGTCCACCGCGACGTGCGCGTCGTAGCCGGGCTCGTACTCCGTGCCGCCGAGGAAGGTCGAGTATTCGAAAGATTTGCCGTCGGGCGCGAGCTTGGTCAGGAAGAAGTCCTCGGTCTTGCCCTTCTTCTGCGGCTGCAAGGCGTTCTTGACGGGGAAGTCCGCAGAGTTCGTCCCGCCCGCGACGTAGGCCGAGCCGGCCGCATCGAGCGCGATGCTGCGGCCCGAGTCCACGTCGCTGCCGCCGAGGTAGGTCGAGTAGACGAGCGCGGAGCCCGAAGGGTTGAGCTTGGTGACGAAGGCGTCCTGAGCCCCGCCGCTCGCGGGGCGGGCGGCGCCGCTCGTGACCGGGAAGTCGTTCGTCTGCGTGACGCCCGTGATGTATGCGCTGCCGGCCGCGTCCACCGCGATTCCGTAGCCGTAGTCGGGCAGGGCGTCGAAGAGGATGCCGGGGGGGATGCCCGTGCCGCCGAGGTAGGTGAGGTAGGAGAGGGAAGTGCCCGAAGAATCGAGCTTGGCGACGAAGGCGTCGGTCCCGCCGCGGAGCGTCGGCTGGAAGGAGCCGGGCGTGGCGGGCAGGGGCGCGCTGACGTCGGCCGAGCCGACGACGTAGACGGCGCCGGCCGAATCGACGGCCATCTCCGAGGCGTTGAAGAAGTAGGTCGAGTAGGAGAGGACGGGGTCGATGACGAGCGGGAGGCCGCGTTCGTACTCGCCCAGGCGGAAGCCGACCTCGCGCCGGTTGCGGAGCACGTAGCCGCCCGAGACCTCACGCCGGACGCCGTCGACCTGCTGATAGATGACGGGCGCGCTCTGCGAAATCGTCCCCGCCTTCGTCTCAATCAGCAGCTCGCCGCTGCGGCCGACGCTGAGGGCCTCCGCGCCCTCGAAGCTCAGGCGTACCTGGTCGCTCTCCGCGCCGGGCGCGAGCACGAAGTCGTACTCAAGCTGACTCCCGTTACCGCCGCCGTGAAAGACCAGATCGACGCCGGGGTAGAGTTCGCGGTAGCGGACGCCGCTGAAGGTGCGGACGCCCGTGCGCCACTTCGAAGGGTCGCGCCCGACGAAGTAGTTGACCTTGCCTTCGAGGACGCCTTCGCCGGAGACCTCCGCGCGCCGGTTCGCGCCGACGAAGCTCATGCCGACAAGTTGAAAGGAGGGCGACGACGCGCGCGGGCCGCGGGCGATCTCCCCAGGCGCCCCGGCCCTCGGCGACGTGCCCTCCTTCGCGCCGCCCCTTCTCAGGGCGAGCGTGACTCCTTCCGTCCCGAGCGCGAGCGTGTGGCCCGCCCCGCGCGCGAGGAACTTCACGCGGCCCGCGACCTGCCCCGCGTTCTCCTCGAAGAAGGAAGGTAACTGCGCGAGTGACTTCTTAATCTCCTGTGCCGCGCCGTACGTCTGCTTAGACTCCGGCCTCGGACGTGAGGTTCCGACGGCGCGCGCGTGCGGCATCACGCCGAGCAGAATCGCCAGCGACAGGAGCGCGGCCGCGAGCGTCTTGACGTTAGGGTTGTGAGTTATCTTCATCGCCTGACTCTTTCGAAGGTTCGTTCAGAAGCTGAAGCGCAGCGCCAACTGGACGGAGCGCGGGCCGCCGACCTGGTAGAGCGGACTGAGGCCGCCGTTGACGCCGCCCGTGCCGAGGCTGCGCGCGAGCGTCTGCACGCTCCGGCCGAAGAGGCGGCTGTTCAGGTCGTTCACGGGGTCGCCGAAGTTCGGGTGGTTGAAGACGTTGAAAACTTCGGCGCGGACTTGCACCCGCGCCGACTCGCCGAGGGCGAACTGTCGGCGCACGGCGAGGTCTAACTGCGACAGGCCGAAGCCGCGTAGCGCGTTGCGGCCGAGCGAGCCCTGCCGCCCGACGGCCGTGTTGAAGGCCGCGGGGTTGAGCCGACGCCCGCCCGGAGCCTTCGGGTCTTCGAGGTAAAGGGGAACGCCGACGACGAGGTCGGGCCGGAGCGCTTCGACGAGGTCGCCGGTGAAGACGCCGGTCGTCTGGACGACGTTGACGGGCGTCGCCGTGCGCGCGCGGAAGACGGCGTCGAGCGACCAGTCGCGCAGCAGAACGTTCCCGTGCCTGGGCGTTGGCAGGTCGTAGCTGAACGCGGCGCTCAAGGCGTGGCGCACGTCGAAGGTCGAGGGGCCGCGCTCGGTGCGCGTGTTGAAGGAGCCGACGAGGAGCAGGCCGCTCGCCGAGTCGTCCGAGTCGTCGTCTATCGAGTGCGACCAGGTGTATGCGACGTGAGCCTGCAAGCCTTTCGCGAGGCGGCGCGCGTAGACGGCCTGGAGCGCGTGGTAGTCGGAGGAGCTCGTGTTCGAGACGAGGCGCACGACCGAGAAGTCTGTGCTCGGCTTGAGCACGGCCGTCTGCCGCAGGAGGCGGCGTCCCGCCGCGCCGACGTAGGAGAGCGAGAGCGTCTGGCCCGAGCCGAGAGGCTGTTCGAGCGCCGCGCTCCACTGCACCGTCAAGGGCAGCTTCAGGGAAGGCGAGAAGGCGTAGACGGTGCCGTAGGGCGGGTCGAGGCCGAGCGTCGGCGGCTCGGCCTGCGAAGGGTCGAGCGGGAAGGGGACGTTCGAGAGCAGGCGCTCGCGCGCGTACGGGAAGACGCTGCCGAACGCCTGCGCGGCCTGCCCCGTGCCGAGGTCGTAGAAGATGCCGAGTCCGGCGCGCAGGGTCGTCCCGCGCTCGGGCGAGAGCAGGTAGGCCATGCCCGCTCGCGGCGCGAAGTTGCCCCACGTCGTGCGCCAGAGCGGCGTGCCGCGCGGCGCGAGCGTGATGACGCGCGGCGTGTTGCTGCTGCTGGTGTTGCCGAGGAGGAAATCGCCGCCGCCTTCGAGTCCGCGGAAGACGGCCGGGTGGTTGCCGTTGCGTTCATTGGGCGGCGGGTTCAGCTCCCAGCGCAGGCCGTAGACGACCGTCAGGTAAGGCGTGACGCGCGCCGCGTCCTGCGCGTAGACGGAGAGGTTGTGAAAGATGGGCTGGCGCGGCTCGGCGTCGGCCGTGACCTTCACCTGAAAGGCGCGGCCCGCGCCCGCGGCGGCCGCGACGCCGTTCGTCGCCGAGTCGCCGAAGATGACCGTCTGCGCGTAGTTGAGCGGGCCGTAGACGGGCGCGAGTCGCCGGTAGTCGAAGCCGAGCTTCAGCTCGTGGCCCGAGTGTGCGACCGAGACGTTGCTGACGAGGTTGAGCTGGCGCTGTAGGTTGTCGACGTTCTTGCCCGTGCCGAAGCCCGCGTTGAGGCCGCCGCGCAGAGTGACCTGGAAGCCCGAAGTCTCGGGCCGCGCGAAGGGGGGGAAGAGCATCGAGACGCCCGGCGGTGTGGCGCCGCCGAAGTCGTCGAGGACTAATTCGGTCTCGCCGCGCGCGCGGCTCCAGTTGAAGCGCAGGTCGCCCGTGACCTTCGGGCTGAAGGCGGCCGTCGTGCCCGCGGTCAGGGTCTGCGTGTCGAGCGCGGTGCGGTTGACGGTGTTGAGGCTCTGCCCCGTCGAGCCGGGCGTGCCGACGCCGCCGCGCTGCGAGGTGCGCGAGGGCGCGTAGGCCGTGCGCGCGAAGGCCGTGAGCCACTCGTTGACGACGAGGTCGAGGCGGAGGCTCGCGGCGTCGAAGCGCGAAGGGTCTGTGTAGCTCGCGGCGAACTCGGCGAAGCCGTTGCCGAGGTCGGCGCCGTTCGGACGTGGGAACGCGTTGAGGAGCGGCCGCACCTGCGCGGGCGCCTTCGCGCGCGAGCCGAGCGAGGGCACGTCCGTCAGCGCGTACTGCGGCTGGCGCAGGCGCATGCCCTCGTAAGAGGCGAAGAAGAAGGCGCGGTTCGCGCGGACGGGGCCGCCGAAGCTGCCGCCGAAGTCGTGCTGCCGGATGGCGGGCCGCGCGAGGCCGCGGCTGTTGGCGAACCAGTCGTTCGCGTCGAGCGCGCCGCCGCGGAAATACTCGAAGGCCGAGCCGTGCAGCGCGTTCGTCCCCGAGCGCGTGGCGATGGCGACCTGCGCGCCCGGCGTCCTTCCGAACTCGGGCGCGTAGGACGAGGTCATCAGGCGGAACTCTTCGAGCGCGTCGAGCGAGACGAGGTTGTTCGCGCCGCCGAGCACCGTCAGGGCGGGCAGGCCGCCGCCCGCCGCCTGGCCCGGCGAAGTGCCCGCCGAGACGCCGACGTTCGCGGAGACGCCGTCCACCGTGAAGTAGTTGGCGTTGGCGCGCTGGCCGTTGACGGAGAACTGCCCCTGCTCGTTGAAGCTCGTGCGCGTGAGCACGGCGCCGGGCGCGAGTTCGAAGAGCGTCTGGAAGCTGCGGCCGTTCAAGGGGAGGCGCTCGACGAACTGGCGGTTGACGATTGTGCTGACCGCGCTCGAAGCGGAGCGCTCGACGCCGGGGCTGACGGCGTCGATGACCGTGACCGACTCGCCGATCTCGCCGATGTGCAGGATGATGCGGAGCGCCTGCCGGTCGCCGACGTTGAGCGTGATGTTCCTGACCTCGACCGTCGCGAACCCCTCGCGCTGCGCCGTCAGGGTGTAGCGGCCCGGCGGCAGCAGGGGCACGACGAACGCGCCCACGCCGCCCGTCAGAGCGTGCCTCTGCACGGCCGTGCTCAGGTTGAGCACGGTGATCTCGACCGACGGCACGACCGCGCCGTTCTCGTCCAGAACCGTCCCGCCCAGAGTCGCCGCCGGCGACTGCGCCCGCGCCGCATGCGCACACAGCACGAGTGACGCGAGCACCAGAGCCCGCGCCGCGAGGACGACCCACCTGTCCGCCTTGCACGTCATAAACTTCTATCTCGTTACGACGGCTTTCACTTGAATGCGGCCCCTTCAAGCTGGGAGCGTCTGACTGCACACGCTCTAACGCTCGTACGCCTGTTCGATCTCTGTCGCGAGACGTTCTGACTCTGCGAGCTGTCGCCAGAACTGCTGCGACTTGATGGCGGCCGCCGAGCCCGCGCCCTCGGAGATGGTGAAGGCCGAGCGCACCGCGCCGTCCTGCGCGTAGCTCAACTGTAGCAACCGCTCGGCCGCCTGCCTGGGCGGGCCGCCGCCTTCGCCGCCGCCCGACCCTTGCCCGCCGAAGACCGTCGAGAGCTGCGCGCGCAGCGCCGCGACCTCGCGCCGGTACGCGCCCGCGTGCTCGCGCACCATCGAGACCCACTTGGCGCGCGCCTCCGCGTCGAGCGCGCGCACCTCTTCGGGCGTGAAGCGCCTCACAAACTGCTGCAAGGCCGAGGCGTGCAAAAGCGCCTGGCGCGAATGATTCATCGCCTGCGCGGCGAACTGCTTGATGGCCGCGTCCACGCGCTCGCCGTCCGCGAGCCGCGCCGCGAAGTGCGCGCGCAGCTCCGCGTCCGCGGGGATGCGGCCCGCCCCGACGACGACCTCGCGCTCGGTCAGGTTGTCGGGCTTGGCGGCCGCGCGCTCGCGCCGCGCCAAAGCCTCCGCGACCGTCGAGACCTCGACGACGACCGCGGGGTTGTTGAGAACTGGGCCGAGGGCGCTAAGGATTGCCTCCTTGCGCGCCTCGGACTCGACGAGCGCTTCGACGCGCAGGGCTCCTCCTGTGGTGCGCCCCATGCTGACTTGCTCGCCGAGATTCGCTTTGATGCGGTTGAGCAGATACGCCACCTCGACTTCGAGCGCGGCCGAGGCGACTGCGGGGTGTCGGGTGTCGGGTGTCGGGTGTCGGGTCGTCTCACCTTGCTCAGACTTCAACCCCGCGGCCGCACCTTGATTCACCTTGCTTGAGCCGAGCAGCTCGGGTTCGAGTTGATAGACGGCGGGCGGCACCTCCTCTGCGCGCTTGCGTTCGAGACCGCCTTCGATGAGGCGGTATTCGAAAGCCTCTCCGCCGCGGCGCACGACGAGCGTCATGCGGAAGGCGTGCAGGTCGGACTTGTTGAGCCAAACGGTCGCGCCCTGCAGTCCCTCGCCTTCGGCCGACGACTCGCGGCCGACGACGTACGCCCCGAGCTTCTCGTCGACCTTCAAACCTTCCGCGCCCGCGGCCAGCGCCGCGAAGCTCTTGGCCGTCGGGTCTATGCGCCAGACCTCGCCGTTTGAGAGAAGCTCTTCCGGTGTTGCCACGCCCGAGTCGGACGGCGCCGCGCCCTTCCGGTAGACGGTGCTCGTGCCGTCGGACTTCGTCCACTCGCCCGCGACCAGACGCCCCTGCTCGTCGTAGAGCCGGCGCAGACGTATCCCACTCGCGCCGCCCTGCCACGTCTCGACCCGCCTGCGTGTGACCGCGCCGCGGCCGTCGGCCCTCGCCTCCTCGACGTAGACCGTGCGGTGCTGCACCTGTGTCGTGCTCAGAGCGTTCGACTCTTCCGCCGCGGCCGCGCGCCGCAGAAGCTCCGCCGCGGAGACCGGCGGCACGTACAGCTTCGTGAAGAGCAGCGCCGCGACGACCAGCACCGCGAGCCCCGCGGCCAGCGGGCCGGGGCGTAGAAGCGCGAGCGGGTTGAAGAGTCTTCCCAGGAACTTCAAAAGCCCCTGCCACGCCCCCGCGACCTTCGACAGTACGCGAACGCCTTCCCGGCGACTCTCACCTTCGACCTCGGCAGCCGGCTCGAACGCCATCAGCGGGTCGCGGTAGACGACCTGCACGGTCGGCGCGGAATCGATGTACGAGAGCCTCGCTTCGAGCGTGCGCCGGTCGCTCAGGCCCACGCTCACGACCCGGCCGCCGTCCGGCTCGGCGGGCCAGACGGAAGTGTCCAGGTAGAGCAGACGCACCTTCTGCTCGCTGAAGACCTCGACGAAGCTGACCTCCTCGCCCGCGCCGACGTTCAGCTTCTGCTCGTTGACGATTGAGCCGACCTTCTGCGCGCCCAACGTCCTCCCGTTGACCGACACGCACAGCTCGCGCGGCCTGTGCTCGAACACTTCGCGCGCACGCTTCCTACAGCGCACGGCCTCTTCCGCAGTCGCGCCCCCGCCGCCCGCGCCGCCGT
The DNA here is from genome assembly GCA_019239425.1 of Acidobacteriota bacterium. Lineage (GTDB taxonomy): Bacteria > Acidobacteriota > Blastocatellia > Pyrinomonadales > Pyrinomonadaceae > QHXN01. The sequence continues at coordinate 117,341 of JAFAZX010000027.1, read as the reverse complement.
CATCGTCTCCGCCGCCGCCCTTGCGGCGCGGCTCCGCGCCGAGCGAGTCGACGGGGAAGCGCTCCGATATCCGAGGCAGTTGGTGCAGGTCGTTGACCTCGTCGATGCAGCGCGGGCAGCTCACGAGGTGGGCTAACGTCGCGCAGTCCGGCCCGCCCTTCGCCCCGTAAAGCTTCGCGAGGCGTTCGGCGTCGACGCACTCGCCGCGGCCTGAATCGAAAACGCGTTGACGAAGGTCGCGCAGTAGTTCCTCCGGCGTCTGCGCGTAGCCGGTCGGCGCGGGGCGGACGCCGCGCTCCTTGTTGATGAAGCGCAGGCCCTCCGGGTCTTTCAGATACTGCCGCGCCTCGCTGCGCGCGACGCGCAGGCGCTCCTCGACGGCCTCGCGCGTCGAGCCGGTGAAGCGCGCGATCTCGACCGGGTAGTAGCCGTGCATGAAGCGCAGGATGAGGACGCTGCCGGCTTTGGAAGACTCCTTGCGCACGCAGGCGTAGTGGCAGACCTGGCGCAGTTCGTCCTGCACGCGGATGAGTTCGCGCGGGTCGGCGGCGCGCAGCACGAACTCGGCCGAGTCGTACTCGAAGACCGCGGGCTCGTCGCCCGGCCGCCGCGCGGCCCGCCGCATCTGCGAAATGTTCAGGTTGCGCAGCATCTGGTAGAGGTAGCCTTCGAGGTTCTGGACGCGCGCGAGGTCCGGGCGGGCGAAGGTGAATTGGACGAAGGCGTCGTGGACGAGGTCTTCGGCGCGCGCGGCGTCCCCGCCCGTCAGCCGCAAAGCCCACGCGCGCAGAGGGCCGTAGCGCGCGAGAAAGACCTCCTCGTGCGACAACGTCTGTGCTTCTTCGGCGCGAAAGATTTCCGAAGGCTCTAACATCACTCCCGACCTTTAAGACGCCCCGGCGCCGTGAGAACCCACGCCCGCGGAGGAAAAACTTTAACAGCTTTTCGCCCGCGGCCCGTATGGCGGCCGCCACGGGAAGCTCGGACTAAATCTGTCCGAGCGCGGACAGACGTTGAGACCGTTCGGCCGCGATAATTCGTCTCAAGCCTTTGAGCCCGAAAACAGGTTTGTCTCCCGCGTTCCCCCCGCACACATTTTCGTAGTGTGCGGCCCAGTCCTTTTACCGAGGCGTCGAGTTAAAGCCCACCCCCGGCGAGTAATCTTTACAGAGGCGCGACAAGGTTTCGCCAAGTATTGGCGCTACACTGGTGGCTCTCTAACTGTCAGCTACAACAGCTGTCTCCCCCTCACTCAAGGAACGTGAGCCCGTGCGGGTCAACGTTTCATTAATGCGTATCGGCCGCACGCTCAAACGATAGTGCGTCACCAACCGAACACGCTTGTGCCGAGGTGTCTTCAGCGACGGTTTATCTCGAAGGGTGTTTGCAGGCTTTCATCAGAAAAGGGGATTCACATGGGGCAGCTCAAAGATTTCAGACAACAGCTCGGACAAGGCGACGGCGTGGACTTCGACCTCGTCTGCCTTTCGCACCTGCGCTGGGACTTCGTCTACCAGAGGCCGCAACACCTCCTGAGCCGCTGCGCGAAGGAGCGCCGCGTCATCTTCTTCGAGGAGCCTTTCTACGGCGAGGGCCTGCGCCTGGACGTGAGGCGCAGCGAGGAGGGCGTCATCGTCGCCGTCCCGCACCTGCCCGAGGGCGTGCGCGGCAAGCGCGAGAACGAGGAGGCTCTGTTGCAGGCTCTGCTCTCGAGCCTCTTCGCGGAGCAGCAGGTGCGCGAGCACGTGCTCTGGTACTACACGCCGATGCCCGTCGCCTGGACGCGCCACCTGCGTCCTCTGGGGGTCGTCTACGACTGCATGGACGAACTCTCCGCCTTCAAGTTCGCGCCGCCCGAACTGGTCGAGCGCGAGGCCGAGCTGTTCCGCCGCGCAGACCTCGTCTTCACCGGCGGCCAGAGTCTGTACGAGGCGAAGCGCGGCCGTGCCCCGCACGTCTACGCGTTTCCTTCCGGCATCGACCGCGAGCACTTCGGCCGTGCGCGAAACGTGACGGCCGAGCCGGAAGACCAGGCTTCGATCCCGCACCCGCGCCTCGGCTTCTTCGGCGTGGTGGACGAGCGCTTCGACCTCGAGCTGCTGGACGCGCTCTCGCGCGAGCGGCCGGACTGGCACTTCGTCGTCATCGGCCCGGTCGTCAAGATCGACACGGCGTTGCTCCCGCGCGGCGCGAACGTGCACTACCTCGGCGGCAAGTCTTACAAGGAGCTGCCCGACTACCTCGCCGGCTGGGACGCGGCGACGCTGCTCTTCGCGCGCAACGAGCACACGCGCTACATCAGCCCGACGAAGACGCCCGAGTACCTCGCCGCCGGCAAGCCCGTCGTCTCGACCTCGATTAAGGACGTGGTGCGCCCCTACGGCGAGCTGGGGCTCGTCCGCATCGCCGACGACGCGCCTTCGTTCGTCGCGGCCGCCGAAGAGTTGATGCGGGTGGGCGCCGACGCCGACTGGCTCGCGCGCGTGGACGCGCTGCTCGCGCAGAACACCTGGGACAGAACGTGGGCGCGCATGACCGAGTTGATTGAGGGCGTGGCCGCCCGCCGCCTCGCCGCGCGCGCAGATGCCCACACGCACCGCGCCACGGCGACGCAGCCCGGCGCTTACGCCGCCGCCGGGGATTGAAGAGGAATTGAACCACAGAGACACAGAGACACAGCTTCATCTTCTATGCTCAACAAGCTGTGTCTCTGTGTCTCTGTGGTGAATCCTTCTGGCGTAGCCGCTCAAGGCCGGAGTAAGAACAAGGTTTCGGGAAAGGACAAGGTGGGGAGATGTTCGATTTTTTGATTGTGGGGGCGGGCTTCGCCGGGAGTGTCATCGCGGAGCGCCTGGCGCGGGTCGCGGACAAGAAGGTCTTAATCATCGACCGGCGCAGCCACGTCGGCGGCAACGCCTACGACCACTACAACGACGACGGCCTGCTCGTCCACCGCTACGGCCCGCACATCTTCCACACCAACTCGCGCGAAGTCTTCGAGTACCTCTCACAGTTCACCGAGTGGCGGCAGTACCAGCACCGCGTCCTCGCCTGCGTGGACGGGATGCTCCTGCCCATCCCCATCAACCTCGACACGATTAACAAGCTCTACGGCCTCAACCTCAACTCGTTCGAGGTCGAGAAGTTCCTCGAGTCGAAGGCGGAGAAGCGCGAGCACCTGCGCACGTCCGAAGACGTGGTGGTCTCGAAGGTCGGCCGCGACCTCTACGAGAAGTTCTTCCGCAACTACACGCGCAAGCAGTGGGGCCTCGACCCTTCGGAGCTGGACGCGTCGGTGACGGCGCGCGTGCCGACGCGGACGAACCGCGACGACCGCTACTTCACGGACACGTACCAGGCGATGCCGAAGCACGGCTTCACGCGGATGTTCGAGCAGATGCTCGACCACCCGAACATCAAGGTCATGCTCAACGTGGACTACCGCGAGATCGAGCGCGTCATCCCGCACAGGGAGCTGGTCTTCACCGGCCCCGTGGACGAGTACTTCGATTTCCGCTTCGGCAAGCTGCCTTACCGCTCCCTCGAGTTCAAACACGAGACGTTAGACCGCGAAGTCCAGCAGGCGGCGCCGGTCGTCAACTACCCGAACGACTTCCTCTACACGCGCGTCACGGAGTTCAAGTACCTGACGGGGCAGGAGCACAGGAAGACCTCGGTCGTCTACGAGTTCCCGCGCGCCGAGGGCGACCCCTACTACCCCGTGCCGCGCCCCGAGAACGCGGAGCTGTACCAGAAGTACAAGGCGCTGGCGGCCGCGACGAAGGGCGTGCACTTCGTCGGGCGTTTGGCGACCTACAAGTACTACAACATGGATCAGGTGGTGGCGCAGGCCCTGACGACCTTCAAGAAGATTACGGGGGAGCGCGGCTGAAGGTCGCGCGACCGGGGAGCTTGAAGTTTGATGAACGTCAGGCCGGAGCTGTGGGCGGGCGTCGAGTGCACGGTCAACCGCGTCGGCGACAGCTTCCACGACCAGCTCGAACGCAGCGGCCACGCGCGCAGGGCCGAAGACCTTGAGCTGCTCGCTTGGCTCGGCGCGCGCGCCGTGCGCTACCCGGTGCTCTGGGAACGCGTCGCGCCCGGCGCTCCGGCCGAAGCCGACTGGAGCTGGCCGGACGAGCGCCTGCGCCGCCTGCGCGAACTCGACATCAGACCCATCGTCGGCCTCGTCCATCACGGGAGCGGGCCGCGCCGAACGTCCCTCACCGATTCCGAGTTTCCCGCAAAGCTCGCCGCCTACGCGCGCGCCGTTGCGGAACGCTACCCCTGGGTCGAGGACTACACGCCGGTCAACGAGCCTCTGACGACGGCGCGCTTCAGCGGCCTCTACGGCCTCTGGTATCCGCACGGGCTGGACGACCGGACGTTCGCCGTCGCCCTTCTGAATCAAGTGCGCGGCGTCGTGCTCGCCATGCGCGAGGTGCGCGCGGTCAATCCTTCGGCGCGGCTCGTGCAGACGGAAGATTTGGGGAAGTGTTTCTCGACGGCGCGCCTGCGTTATCAGGCCGACTTCGAGAACGAGCGACGCTGGCTGACCTTCGACCTGCTCGCCGGTCGCGTCACGCGCGGCCACCCGATGTGGGACTACCTGCGCTGGTGCGGCGTTGAAGAGGGAGGGCTTGAGTGGTTCACAGAGAACGCCTGTCCGCCCTCAATCGTCGGCGTCAACTACTACGTCACGAGCGAGCGCTTCCTCGACCAACGCATCGGGCTCTACCCCGCGCACACGCACGGCGGCAACGGGCGCGAGGTTTATGCGGACGTGGAGGCCGTGCGCGTGCGTTCCGAAGGGCTGTCCGGCGCGCGCGCCGCGCTCTCGGAGGCTTGGGGGCGCTACCGCCTGCCGCTCGCGGTGACCGAGGCGCACCTCGGCTGCACGCGCGACGAGCAGATGCGCTGGATGAGTGAGGTCTGGTCGGACGCCTGCGCGCTCGCCGCGGAGGGCGTTGACGTGCGGGCCGTGACGGCGTGGGCCGTGCTCGGCTCTTTCGACTGGGACAGCCTCGTGACGCGAGACGCCGGGCGCTACGAGCCAGGCGCGTTCGACGTGCGCGGGCCGCATCCGCGTCCGACGGCGACCGCGCGCCTCATACGCGACCTTGCCAAAGGCGAAGAGCACGAACACCCGGCGCTCGCCGCGCCCGGCTGGTGGCGCAGGCTGGGCCGCATGACCTACGCGCACGCAGGGCGGCATGCGCGCGGCGCGAAGACGGACGGCGGCGGGCCGCTCCTGCTCATCACGGGCGCGACGGGGACGCTCGGCGCGGCCCTCGCGCGCGTCGCGGAGTCGCGCGCGCTCCCGCACCGCCTGCTCTCGCGGCAGGAGATGGACATCGCAGACCCCTCGTCGGTCGAGAAGGTTCTTGAAAGTGCCGGGGCCTGGGCGCTCGTCAACGCCGCGGGCTACGTGCGCGTGGACGACGCCGAGCGCGAGGCTGAAGCATGCTTCAGAGAGAACGCCGAAGGGCCGCGCGTGCTCGCGGAGGCGTGCGCGCGGAGGGGCGTACGTCTCGTCACCTTCTCGTCCGACCTCGTCTTCGGCGGGCGCGGTAGAGCGGAGCCGTACGTCGAGTCGGACGAGGTCTCGCCGCTCAACGTCTACGGCCGGAGCAAGGCCGAGGCCGAGCGGCTCGTGCTCGAAACGCTGCCGTCGGCGCTGGTCGTTCGCACGAGCGCGTTCTTCGGCCCGTGGGACGGGTACAACTTCGTATACGCCGCGCTCTCCGCGCTCGAACGCGGCGAGGAGTTCGTCGCGGCCGAAGACTCTTACGTCACGCCGACCTACGTCCCCGCGCTCGCGCACGCGTGCCTCGACCTGCTCATCGACGCGGAGTCCGGCATCTGGCACCTCGCCAACGAAGACGCCGTCACGTGGGCCGACCTCGCGCGGCGCGCGGCGCGTCTGGCGTCGCTCGACGAAGAGCTGGTGAAGGGCCGTCCCACGCGCGCTCTCAACCTCGCCGCGCGGCGTCCGGCGTACAGCGCGCTCGGGAGCGAACGCGGCGCGCACCTCTGCACGCTCGACGAGGCGCTCGAATGCTTCCTGCGCGAGCGCGGCACAGACACACCCTCGCTCCGCCGCGTCCGGCACGTCGTTTGAAAGTCTTACCCCGGAGACATATTGAGACGAGCCGTTTTCGGACAGGCCGAGTTCTGTCCAGCGGCCGGGTGTCCGGAAAACGTTTGTAAGAGGAGAAGTCGAGTATGGCAACAATTGAAGAGAGGCTTAACGCAACGGGTCAGGACGTGTCGGAACTGACGGGCGGCGAGACGGCGTCGGGCGCTCCGTCCGGCTCTGTGAACGTCGGGCAGTACGAGCGCCTGGCGTCGACTATAGGCGGCGGCGCGCTGGCGCTCTACGGCATCACGCGCGGGAGCCTGGGCGGCATCGCCCTGGCGCTCGTGGGCGCGGCGCTCGTCCAGCGCGGCATGTCGGGCCACTGTAATCTTTACGAGGCGATGAACTTCAGCACGGCGGGCGACGCCGGCCTTCGGAACAGCGAGAACGTCTCTGTGCCGGGCGACCGCGGGACGAAGGTCGAGCACAGCGTCACCATCAACCGCTCGCCGGAGGAGTTGTACGGCTACTGGCGCAACTTCGAGAACCTGCCGCGCTTCATGAACCACCTCGAGTCGGTGAAGCGTTTCGGCGGCAACCGCTCGCACTGGGTGGCGAAGGCGCCGGGCGGGACGACGGTCGAGTGGGACGCGGAAATCTACAACGAGAAGGAGAACGAGCTGATCGCGTGGCGCACGCTGGAAGGCTCGCAGGTGGCGAGCGCCGGCAGCGTACGCTTCGAGCCGGCGGGCGACGAAGCGACCACGGTGCGCGTCTCGCTCAAGTACGACCCGCCGGGCGGCAAGCTCGGCTCGCTCGTCGCGCGTCTCTTCGGCGAGAACCCGCAGCAGCAGATCGAAGAAGACCTCGGGCGCTTCAAAGAGATCATGGAAGGCAGCATGGGCGCCGCGACCGGCGACAGCCAGTCGTCCGGCGCCTCGGCGGGAAGGTGAAACAGTAGGCAGTAGGCAGATGGCAGTCGCTCCGCGTGACGGACGTTGAAAGATTAAATCCGAGTTCCGGATGGCGCGGCTATTAACTGCCTACAGCCATCTGCCTACTGCCTACTGCTAGAAGGAGATTCAGATGGCAGACGAGAGGGAAGACGACATCGGGCACGACTCGACGACCGCGCCCGGCGGCAACAAGGACAGGACGGGCGACCCCGGCCGCACGCCCGGCAAGGCAGAGGGCGACGAAGAGACCGCCGACGAAGATTTGAGGGAGAAGAGCTAGACCGGCGTTACCGCCATAGTGTTCAGAACCGCCCCGGCCAGATATTTCAGACCGTCACGCCCCGACTCCCGTCTAACGCTTCGGCGTCAGAGGGTGCAACGGAAATGTAGATTGTTGGCCCGCGGCGCGCTGTGCTATATTTTTCGCGCCTAAAGTGGGCGGTAGCGCCTACCCGTTCCGTCCCGACGCAGTCAGCTAATCCTCAAAGTTTTGGTTCAGCCCTTCAGGCCGTAGTCTTATGACAGAGCATCTTTTCCCCTGTGCTTACGCGCGCGCCGCGCGCTGGCTGTGCGCCGCGGTCTGCCTGTCGGCGCTGGCCGCCGCCGCGAGCGCGCAGACGCTGCCCGCGGGCAGCCCCGTGCTCCTGACCGAAGGAACCGGGCAGACGACGCGCGCCGTCGCCTACGAGGCCGTCACCGGCCGCGCGGAGCCTTTCCCGGTCGTCTCCCCGGTCAACTGGAACGCGGACAAGACGAACACGCGCGACCAGCAGACCCGCTTGATGCTCTTCGCCATGAACCTCGGGCTGCTCGCGGGCGAGGGCGCGGGCGCTTTGACCGCGGACGCGCAGGACTCGACGGGCCGCGTCTACCCCTTAAAGGTCGAGGCGCTTTCGAAGCCGCCCTATGACATCTTCGACCTGAACGGCAAGCAGCACGTCGCGCAGCCGCAGGACTGGCTCTGGGCCGTCACGCTCCGGCTCGACGACCAGATGAATGACACGCTCGGCGACGTGCTCATCCGCATCAGCCTCCACGGCCTCTCCTCGAACCGCGTCCGCGTCGCCATCGGCCAGTCAGGGGCGGGCATCGCCGCAGACCCCTCGACCGAGTTCATCTCGCCCGCGCCCCCGACGCCGCCCGCGCCGACGCCGACGCCCACGCCCAAAGCTTACGGCGCGGGCGAAGCCTCGGCGGCCGACGTGACGCGCCTGTTGGAGCAGGCGACGTGGGGGCCGAACAACGCCGAGATCGCGCGCGTGCAGGGCATCGGCCTGCGCGCCTTCATCGACGAGCAGTTCAACGCGCCCGTCCTCAACGCCGCGAAGGGTTCGGACTACCCAGACCTCGCGACCGCCGCCGACGACAGCAACACGACGTGCCCGACCTCGCTCGACACCAACACGCGCAACACCTGCCTGCGCGACAACTACACGATGTACCCGCTCCAGGCGCAGTTCTTCAAGAACGCGCTGACGCGGCCCGGACAGCTCCGCCAGCGCGTGGCCTTCGCGCTCCACCAGATGTGGGTCGTCTCGGGGCGCGACATCCCCCTGCCGTGGTGGATGAACGGGTACTTGCAGACGCTCGACCGCAACGCCTTCGGGAACTACCGCACGCTCCTCGGAGAGATGACGCTCAACCCTTCGATGGGCGAGTACCTCAACATGAACCAGTCGGTCGCGACGAACTTCAACGAGAACTACGCGCGCGAGGTGCTGCAGCTCTTCTCGATTGGCGTCAACCGGCTCAAACACGACGGCACGCCCATCACGGACGCTCAAGGGCAGCCCGTCCCGGCCTACGTCCAGGCGGACGTGGACGAGTTCACGAAGGTCTTCACGGGCTGGACTTTCAACCGCACGCCGAACCCGGCGCTTCCCGCGGGCGTGACCAACTACCGTGACCCGATGGTGCCGCGCGGCGGCACGACGCACGAGCGCAGCGCGAAGAACCTCTTCGGGACGGCGCTCACCGGGTGCCCGGGGACGAACGGCGCGGCCAACTCGGCCTGCGCGCAGGCCGAGCTGACCCAGGCGCTCGACGTCATCTTCAACCACCCGAACGTCGGCCCGTTCGTCTCGCGCCAGCTCATAGAGCACCTCGTCACCAGCAACCCCTCGGCGGCTTACGTCGCGCGCGTCGCCGACGCCTTCGACAACGACTGCGCCGGCCTCTACCCGGAAAGCCCCTGCGGCGTCGTCAACAACGGGCGCGGCAACCTGAAGGCCGTCGTCCGCAACATCCTCCTCGACCCCGAGGCGCGCGGCGACGTGAAGACAGACCCCGCGTACGGCAAGCTCCGCGAGCCGGTGCAGTACATCAACAACTTCCTGCGCGCCTTCACCGCGACCTCGGACGGCGTCGTCGCGCAGTGCACGGGCGGCAACGTCGGCGACGCGCCGAACGCGATGGGGCAGCCGCTCTTCCTGCCCACCACGGTCTTCAGCTATTTCGAGCCGGACTACCAGGTGACGGGGACGCGCCTGACGGGGCCGGCCTTCCAAATCCTGACGACCTCGACGACGCTCCGGCGCGCGAACTACGTCAACCAGATGCTCTACTTCGGCATCCAGCCGATCTTTTCCGGGGGCTGCGGAAACAATCAGGCGCCGCTGGGGACGCAGATTCAGATGGCGCCCGTCATCAACCTCGCCGACAACCCCTCGGGGATGGTCGATTACCTGAACACGCTGCTACTGCACGGCGCGATGTCGGCGGGGATGAGGCAGACCGTGCTGAACGCCGTCAACGCCATCCCGAACACTTCGTCCGACTACCAGCGCCGCCGCGCGCAGACCGCCATCTACCTCGTCGTCACGTCGGCGCAGTACGAGGTGCAGAGGTGACCCGCATGAATAATTCCCGCAGAGACTTCCTCCGCACCTCGGCCTGCGCGCTCGGCGGACTGGCGCTCGCCTCGACCGTCGAGAGCCTCGGCCTCGTCGGCGCCTACGCGCAGTCGGCCACCGACTACCGCGCGCTCGTCTGCGTCTTCCTCAACGGCGGCAACGACGGGACGAACATGGTCGTGCCGCTCGACCAGTACAACGGCCCCGCGGGGAGTACGACCACCGGCTACTCCAACGTGCGCGCCGCTTCGACACTGGCGATCCCGCAGTCGAGCCTCGTCCTCGTCAACCCGCCGAGTCAGGGCGGGCAGTTCGGGCTCCACCCGAACCTCGCGCCCGAAGTCGCCAACCCCTCCGTCGCGTTCAAGGGGCTGCTCGACGTTTGGAACCAGGGGAAGCTGGCCGTCGTCTGCAACACGGGGCCGCTGGTCGAGCCCCTGACGCGCACGACCTATCTGAACGGCACGGGCAAGCGCCCGCTCCAGCTCTTCTCGCACTCCGACCAGATCAGCCAGTGGCAGTCGTCCATCGCCAACGGCGCGAGCCGCACGGGCTGGGGCGGGCGGCTCGCAGACAAGTCCGCGGCCCTGAACGGCGCGGCCACCTTCCCGCAGGTCATCACCATCGCCGGCATCAGCCTCTTCGTGACGGGCACGTCGGCGCTCCCGCTCGCGTTGGGCGATTCGAACTCGACGCTCGGCGCGGCGCTGCCTTTGACGATGACGGCCAACTCCAACGGCAGTTCGGCGTCGGACGTGACGACGCGCCGCGCCGCCTTCGACGCGCTGCGCGGGCTCGACGCGGACAAGATTCTCGTCAAGGCCGACGCAGGGATTCGTTCGAGCGCCCTGCAGACGAAGTTGCAGCTCGACGCGGCGCCCAACACCGACTACGCCAAGATTCCTAACACGACGCTCGGCCGCCAGCTCGAACAGGTCGCGCGCCTCGTCGCCCTGCGCGACACGCTCGGCGTGAAGCGGCAAATCTTCTTCTGCCAGCTCGGCGGCTTCGACACGCACTCGAACCAGCGCACGGCCGGGCAGGACGGCCTGCTGCTTCAACTCAGCCAGGCGCTGCGCGGCTTCTGGGACACGCTCGGCGACCTCGGCGTGCAGAACAACGTGACGACGTTCACGCTCTCCGATTTCGGCCGGACGTTCCAGCCAGCCGGGTCGGGCGGGGCCGTGGGCACAGACCACGGGTGGGGCAATCACCATTTCGTAATGGGCGGCGCGGTGCGCGGCGGGAACTTCTACGGCACCTACCCGACGCTCGCGCTCGGCGGCCCCGACGACGCGGACACGCGCGGGCGCTGGATACCGTCAACCTCCGTCGAGCAATACGCGGCGACGCTCGCCTCCTGGTACGGCCTCTCCGCGAGCGACTACCCGGCGGTCTTCCCTTTGCTCGACCGCTTCCCGAATCCGAACCTCGGCTTCATGCTTTAACGTAGGCCCGGGCACCGTGGTAGGAGTTTCACCACAGAGACACAGAGGCACAGCTTGTTGAGGTATTGTCTTCAAGCTGTGCCTCTGTGTCTCTGTGGTGAAATCCTTCCGCTCAACGCGCAACTGTATCAGTCATGCTCAAGCTCAAAATCCTCGTCGTCCTCCTCTTCGTCACCTTCACGGGCGCTCTCTTACTCACGGACAACGCCGCGAACCCGCACGCGCGCGCCTACTCCGCGGGGCCGCCCGCCGGCTACACGCACGCGCCGGGCGAGCTCGACTGCTCGGACTGCCACACGACGCCCGCGCAGAGTTCGGGCACGCTCACGCTCGGCGTCCCCGACAAGTACACGCCGGGCCAGACCTACGACATCACCGTCGCGCACGCGAGCGTTGACCCGACGCGCATCCGCTGGGGCTTCGAGCTGACCGCGCTCGACCCGGCCGACCAGAAGGCAGGCTCGTTCGCGCCTTCCGACGACAAGACGCGCGTCGTCAACCACGAAGGGCCTTTCCCCGCGCGCGAGTACATCGAGCACACCTCGGCGGGGAATTTCCCCGGACAGCAGAACGGCGCGAGCTGGACGTTCAAGTGGACTGCGCCGTCCGAGGACGTCGGCCCCGTCACCTTCTACCTCGCCGGCAACCAGGCCAACGGCGACGGCAACAGCTCGGGCGACAACATCTACTTCACCTTCAAGTCCGCGTCCTTCCAGGCGCCGACGCCCGACTTCCAACTGACCGTCACGCCCTCCTCGCGCACCATCCCGCGGAGCGGCGGTACGACCTACAACGTGACCGTCACGCCCCTCAACGGTTTCACGGGAACCGTGGCGCTCTCCTTCACGGGGCTGCCCACGAACACCTTCGGGCACATCCTCCCGACCTCCGTGGAGTTGACGGACGCGACGCCCAAGTCTGCCAGCATCGACGTCAGCGCCTCTTCCATCTCGCCGCTCGGCGCGCACACGCTCGAAGTGACCGCGAACGGCCCCGGCGTCACGCACACGGCGCAGGCGACGCTCAACATCGTCCTGCCCGAGGCCGCCGACGTGCGCCTCACGCAGTCGCTCTCGCCGAACCCCGCGCAGGAGGGCCAGGACGCGACGCTGACCTACGTCATCACGAACGACGGGCCGGGCCGCGCGACGAGCCCCACTTTGGAGATCAGGTTCCCGACGACGCTCGCGCCGCTGGCCGGCAACAGCGGCAGTTGCCAACTCGTCGTCGGGCAGAACGAGCTGACCTACTTCTGCGTCATCAACAACCTCGAACCCGGCCAGAGCCAGACGCGGACTTTCACCCTCAGCCGCCTGAAGCAGGGGCAGGTGAACATCACGGCCAGCGCCGTCTCGCCGGAGCCAGACCCGAACACTTCGAACAACACGGCCACGCTCGTCGTCCCCGTGGCGGCGGTGGCGACCGGCCCCTCCATGCTCGCGCCGGGACTCGGCGTGCGCGCGGTCGTCTCGGGACTCGACCAGCCGACCTCGATGGCCATCCTCGGGCCGAACGACTTCCTCGTGCTCGAGAAGGCTTCGGGGCGCGTCGTGCGCGTGAAGAACGGCGTGGCGCGCGGCGTCGCGCTCGACCTGCCCGTCAACTCCGCCTCCGAGCGCGGACTGCTCGGCATCGCCCTGCACCCGAACTTCGCCTCGAACCGCTTCGTCTACCTCTACTGGACTGAAAGCTCGACAGGCCAGGACACGTCCGCCGCCGACGCGACGCCGCTGGTCGGCAACCGCGTCGACCGCTACGTCATGACGGGGACGACGCTCGTGTACGACCGCACCTTGCAGCGCGTGCGCTCCCTACAGGCGGACGCGGGGCAGCCGCTGCGCGGCAACCACAATGGCGGCGTCCTGCGCTTCGGCCCTGACGGCAAGCTCTACGTCTTCGTCGGCGACGAGGGTCGCCGCGGCTTCTTCCAGAACCTCCCGTGCGGGCCGACCGTGACGTGTGCCGAGACGAACCCCTCGGTCGTGTCGGACGACCAGTACGGCGGCCCCGAGCCAGACGACGCGCACGCCACCGGCGCCATCTTTCGGCTCAACGACGACGGCACGACGCCCGACGACAACCCCTTCGCCCAAATCCCGGTCTTGCACATCACCCCCGTCACCGAGAACATCCGCCGCCTCTACGCCTACGGCGTGCGCAACAGCTTCGGGATGGACTTCGACCCCGTCGGCGGCTACCTCTGGACGCAGGAGAACGGCGACGACGCCTTCGACGAGATCAACCGGGTCGAGGCCGGCTTCAACGGCGGCTGGGCGCAGTTGATGGGGCCTTCGTCGCGCATCTCTGAGTTCAAGGCCATCGAGGTCGCGCGCGGCAACAGCCTCCAGCAGAACCGCTGGCCGCCCTCGAACATCGCCGACACGGCGGCCGAAGCACTCGCGCGCCTCTACAAGCTGCCGGGCTCGAAGTACACCGAGCCGGAGTTCAGTTGGAAGTACGCCGTCGCGCCCTCGCCCATCGGCTTTGCCGGCGCGGGCCTCGGGGCGCAGTACGCGGGCGACCTCTTCGTCGGCGCCTCGCGCACGACGCTCCTGGGCGGCTACCTCATGCGCTTCAAGCTGAGCGGCGACCGCAAGTCGCTCGCGACGACCGACTCGCGCCTCGCGGACAAGGTGGCCGACAACACAGACAAGTTCGACCTCGCGGAGAGCGAGAGCCTCGTCGCCGGGCGCGACTTCGGCATCACGACCGACATCAAGTACGACCCTTCGACGGGGAGGCTCTACGTCGTCTCGCTCTCGAACGGGGCCGTCTACGAAATCTTCCCGCAGCCGCCGCCGTCGGCCGTGCACTTCGACGTCGGCGGCGGGCAGGTGAGTGAGGGCGCGGGCAAGAAGACCGTCAACGTCGTCCGCACCGGCGACACGTCGGGGCCGGCGCGCATCGCCTACGAGACGCAAGACCGCACGGCCTCGGAGCGCTCGGACTACACGACCGCGCGCGGCACGCTCGACTTCGCGCCGGGCGAGACCGTCAAGAGCTTCGACGTGCTCATCACCGACGACGGGCTGGACGAGCCGGACGAGGTCGTCGGGCTGGTGCTCAAGGAGGTGCCGGGCGGTAACGCCTCCGGCTCCCCCGCGCAGGACAGCTTCACCATCGTAGACAATGACCCGGCGAACTCCGTCACGAACCCGATTGACGACACGCAGTTCTTCGTCCGCCAGCACTACGCCGACTTCCTCAACCGCGAGCCCGACGCCTCCGGCTTCCAATTCTGGACGAACGAGATCGAGCAGTGCGGCCCGAACGCCCAGTGTCGGGAGGTGAAGCGGGTCAACGTCTCGGCCGCGTTCTTCCTGTCCATCGAGTTCCAGCGCACGGGCTTCCTCGCGTACGCGGCGAACCGCGCGGCGTTCGGCAACTCGACGGCCGACCCGCAGGTGCCGCTTCGCTACGCGGAGTTCGTGCGCGACGTGCAGGCGCTCCAGCGCGGCTACGTCTTCGGGCGGCCCGGCGCGGAGGCCGTCATCGAAGCCAACCGGCGCGCGTACTTCAACGAGTTCGTCACGCGCCCCGAGTTCGTCAGCAGGTACGGCGCGATGACGAACTCGCAGTTCGTCTCCACCCTGCTCTCCTCGAACAACCTCGCCGCGACGGTCGCCAACTACCACGTCGCGCGGCTCGACGCGGCGCAGCAGGTTCCGCCCGGCTCCTCGCCCGCGACGGGCGCCGTCGTCATCCGCCGCCCGCCCTCGGGCGCGGGCAACGACGTCTTCGTCTCGCTCTACCTCGACAACCTTTCGAGTCCGGTCACGGCCGTACACATCCACGGCCCGGCCGCCGCCGGCGCGGTGGCGCCCGCGCTCTTCACGCTGCCCGCGGGCGAGTTCGCGGACGTGCAGCTCACCCTGACGAACGAGCAGTTGAACTACCTCTTCGACGGCCAGCTCTACATCGACGTGCACACGCAGAACAACGCGGGCGGCGAGATACGCGCGCAGATACCCAAGCGCCTCTTCCGCGTGGACGTTTTGACCGGCGCGCTCGACCAGGAGATTCTGACGCGCGCGCAGGTGCTCCGCATCGTCGCCGAGTCCGAGGAGCTGAGGCAGGCCGAATTCCGCCGCGCCTTCGTCCTCATGCAATACTTCGGCTACTTGCGAAGAGACCCCGACGCAGGCGGCTTCAACTTCTGGCTCTCGAAGCTCAACGACTTCAACGGCGACTACATCCGCGCCGAGATGGTCAAAGCCTTCATCTCTTCGATTGAGTACCGTCAGCGCTTCGGGCAGTAAAGCGACGTAAGGATTAACCACAGAGACACAGCGGCACAGCTTGGAGAGGTGTAACTCAAGAAGCTGTGCCTCTGTGTCTCTGTGTTAAATAGCTATCTCAACGCATCCCGAGCATGAGGAGGAGGGAACGGTCGTGGACGGGGCCACCCTGTGTGCGCCAGCGGCGGAGCGGTTCGAGTTCTTCGTCGTTGACGGGGCGGTTGGTGAGGCGCGCGGCCGGGGTCTTCTCGAAGGCGTGTTCGGTGAGCGCGAGGTGCGGCTCGCGCACGGCGAGCGGGCGGCCGGCGGCGAGCCCCGCCTCGGCCGACTCCACGTCCGGGTAGAACTCCTGGTAGACGAGGACGTGCCAGACCGCCCCCTGCCCCTCGCCCTCCGACCCGAGCACGCGTATCAGCCCGAACCCGCTCTCCATCTGAAACACAAGGTCGTCGCCCGGTGCGTAACTCAGCGCCATAAACTTTCCTTTCGCCGGAAGCTTAACACACGAACGCCGGCCGGTTTACTATCTGGGGCCATGAGCGGCGGCAGGGCTGAGCGCGACCACTACGAGACCCTGGGCGCGGGGCGCGGTGAGGCGCGCGCCGAGATCGAGCGGCGCTACAAGAGGCTCGCGCGCCAGCACCACCCCGACCGCGGCGGCGACGAGGAGGAGATGAAGGCCGTCAACGAAGCCTGGCGCGTTCTCGGCGACGCTGAAGCCCGCCGCGAGTACGACGCGCGCCACCCTCGATACGAACACGCGCCTTACGTCACGCACCGCCCCGTCAGCTCGCCCGGCGCGCAGGCAGACCCCTTGAGCGGGCGCATCGTCGGCGCGCTGCTCTGCACGTTCGCGGGCCTCGTGCTCCTCTTTTTAGTCAAGGCGCACTACATCATGTTCCTCTGGCCGCTGGCGCTGCTCGGCCTCGGCGTCGTCCTCTTCGGCGTGCTGATGGCGCACGGCGCGCTCGTCTTCGCGCGCGAACAGGTGAGGCCCGGCCACCCTGCGCGCCGCTTCGTCTGGGCGCAGGAGGCCTTCTTCTGGGCGTGCGTCGTGTCGGGCGGCTACGGCGTCTACCTCCTTCTGCGGGCCGTCTGAACGTATGCGCGTCAAAGGTCTGGAACTGCTCTTTCTCGAAGTCAACAGCCTCGAAGAGTCGCTCGACTTCTACCGCTTAGGTCTGGGCTTCGAGCTGGAGGCGCACGCGCCCGAGGCCGAGCCGCCGATGGCGACGCTGCGCGGCGGCGCGCTCCAACTGATGCTCGCGCAGGTGCCGTTGGCGATGGCGCGGCGGGGCCGCGGCGTACACTTCTTCCTCACCGTCGAGGACG
Organism: Acidobacteriota bacterium; assembly: GCA_019239425.1. Classification (GTDB taxonomy): domain Bacteria; phylum Acidobacteriota; class Blastocatellia; order Pyrinomonadales; family Pyrinomonadaceae; genus QHXN01. Next base: position 100,436 of record JAFAZX010000027.1, on the reverse strand, counting down.
TGGACGAGTTCTACGACTTCGTCCGCGCGGGCGGAATCAAGATAGACCCGCCCGCGGACGAGGGCTGGGGCGGGCGCTTCGTCACCGTCGAAGACCCCGACCACTACCGCCTCTTCTTCGTCACCTGGCACGAAGAGGGGGCGCGGCCCGGCAAGGGCACACCCGGCCTGTGGAACTGAGACGGCCGAACACGCTACAATGCCACAGACTTTTTCCCTTATGGTCAGCGCGCCGCGAGCGCTCCCGGGCGGCGCGTTTTAAGCAGAGCATTTTGAGGATGGCGTTGACGGAAGGTGTCTCGTCCGTCGAGGGAGCGTTATGCGTTACGTCGAAAACCCGCCGAACCCCTGGCTCTCGACCAGCGTCGAGTGGATCGGCGAGCCGCCCGAGTCGAAAGTCGAGGTCTTCGAAGAGACCGAGACGCGCAGCATCATCACGCACAACAAGAGCCCGGACGTCGGCTTCGACTACTCGATCAACCCCTACCGCGGCTGCACGCACGCGTGCAGCTACTGCTTCAGCCGCCCGACGCATGAGTACCTCGGCTTCGGCGCCGGCACCGACTTCGAGACGAAGATCGTCGTCAAGGTGCGCGCGCCCGAACTCCTGCGTGAGGAGTTCATGCGGCCCTCCTGGAAGGGGCAGACGGTCGTCTTCTCCTTTACGTCCGACCCGTACGTCCCGCTCGAGTTCAACTACAAGCTGACGCGCCGCTGCCTCGAAGTCTGCCTCGAGTTCCGCAACCCCGTCGGCGTCGTCACCAAGTCGGCGCTCGTCCGCCGCGACAAAGACCTGCTCGCCGCGCTCGTGCGCGAGGCGGACGCCAACGTCTACTTCTCCATCCCCTTCGCGGACGACGAGACGGCCAAGGCCCTGGAGCCGACGGCGCCGCTGCCCGCCGCGCGCTTCCGCGCGATGAAGGAGCTGGCGGAGGCGGGCGTGCCCGTCGGCCTCGCCATCGCGCCGGTCATCCCGGGCCTCAGCGACTCGCACATCCCGGAGCTGTTGAAGCGCGCGAAGGAGGCGGGCGCGCGCACGGCCTTCATCAACCTCCTGCGCCTGCCCGGCAACGTCGCGCCCTACTTCGAGCAGCGCCTGCGCGAGCGCCTGCCGACGAAGGCCGAGCGCGTGCTCGCGCGCCAGAGAGAGGTGCGCGGCGGGAGACTCAACGTGGCCCAGTTCGGCGAGAGGATGCGCGGGCACGGCGTCTACTGGAAGCTCATCGAGCAGAGCTTCCGCGTCCACGCCGCGCGCCTCGGCTTCAACCAGGACGACTCTCACGCCTACGAGGCGCGCCCGAGCACCTTCCGCCGCCCCACGCCGCAGGGTTCGCTCTTTGACTGAAGGGCGGGAGGCCGGGATATGTTAGGCGGCCCAACAAAAGGCTTCAACCGCGGCGCGCGCGCGACTATAATGGGCGCGCTCTGGCACCACACGAGACGGGAGGGAGTTGAGGGGTATGATTACGATCAGACATGTGGTGTGCGACCGCGAGTCCTACTTCGTCAAGGACACGGCGACCGCGCTCGACGCTGCCGAATACATGGCCGACCGCAGGATCGGCGCCGTCTGCGTCCTCGACCCGGACGACAAGCTCTGCGGCATCTTCTCGGAGCGCGACCTGCTCAACCGCGTGGTCGTCAAGAAACTCGACCCGGCCGGCGTCGCCATCCGCGACGTGATGAGCGAGCCGCGCGCCGTCATCGACTGCTCCGACACGCCGCACGAGGCGCTGGAGCGGATGGAGCGCATCGGCAGCCGTCACCTGCCCGTCGTGGACGGCGAACGCTTCATCGGCATGCTCTCGATGCGCGACATCATGCGCGTCGAGATCAGCGAGCAGGGCGCAGAACTGCAACTGCTCCACGAGTACATCTCGCACTAAGGCAACCTTCAACGCGCCCGCCAGGCTTCGAGGACTTCGCGCTCGCGCCCGCGCGCGAGGCCGGCGCGCCGCTGCGTGTCGGCGGGGCGGCCCAAGTCCCATTCGAGCGTGTCGCGCACGGTCTCCCGGAGCGGCCGGAACTTGAGGCCGGCGGCGACGGCCTTCTCGACGCTGAGGCTCATGAAGAAGCGGTTCACCCTGTCTTCGCCCGACTCGGGCGTCCACAGAGGCACCTCCAACCAAGGGCCGAGTCCCGCGTCGAGCAGGAACTTCTCGTCGACCCACACGAAGCGCGCGCCGCTGCCCGTCACCTCTTTGCACACTTCGAGCACGCGCGACATCGTGAGCCGGTAGTCCGGCCCCGTCGCGTTGTAGGTGCCGGCGCGTCGCGCCTCGGCCATGTCGAGCGTCCACGCGGCGAGGTCGCGCACGTCGATGAACTGCACCTGACGTTCGGGGTTGCCGGGCGCGAGCACGTCGCCGCCCTCCGAGACGCGGCGCGGCCAGTAGGTGAAGCGGTCGCTGTAGTCGTGCGGGCCGACGATGAGGCCGGCGCGGACGTTGAGCACGCGCCCAGGCATCTCCTCTTCGGCCGCGCGCTCGCACAGGGCCTTGAGCGCGCCGTAAATCTCCCAGAAGAAGGGCGCGGTCGTCAGCTCCGACTGCTTGAGCGCCTCCGCCTCTCGCAGGCGCTCCTCCGTGACGGTGCCGACCGCATAACCCTCGTCAACGCCTGGCACGCTCGTGTCCCTGTAGGCCGAGACGCTCGAAACGAACGTGTACTGCTCGACCGCGTCGGCCAAGAGCCGCGCCGAATCCCTCACCACGCGCGGAGAGTAGCCCGAAGGGTCTACGGCCGCGTCCCAGCGCCTCCCCCGCAAAGCCTCCAGCCCGCCGTCGCGGTCGCCGCGCAGCTTCTCGGCCTCCGGGAAAAGCTCCGGGTTCAACTGCCCGCGGTTGAACAACGTCACCTCATGGCCCCGCGCCAAAGCCTCCTCGACGACATAGCGCCCGAGGAACTTCGTCCCGCCCAGGATTAATAGCTTCATGTGTTGTCTCAGAGGGTGCCGGGAAGAATCGGGTTTTAACCCAGCACCCAGCACCCTCTCTAGAGCGTCCTTGTCACCTTCGCCAGAGAGCGCGGGGCGTCGGGGTCGAGACCTTTCGCGTCCGCGAGGAGCGCGGCGAAGAGCTGCGCGGGGATGATGTAGGGGATGACGGAGAGCGTCTCGTTAATCTCGGCCGGCAGGCGCACAGCGCGCGTGGCGAGCGCGGCCGCCTCCTCGTCCGAGGTGAAGACGAGCGTGTCGGCCCGCAGCTCTTTGAGTCGCCCGAGCAGTTCGCGCACGCCGCCGAGCGTGACGCCCGGCGGGGCGAAGGCGAAGATGGGGAAGTGTCTCTCGACGACGGCGAGCGGGCCGTGCAGGAAGTCGGCCGAAGAGAAGCGCTCGGCCACGACGTAGCAGGTCTCCATCAGCTTCAGGGCCATCTCGAACGCGTTCGCGTAGACGAGCCCGCGCCCGACCACGACGCAGTTCTCCATGAAGACGTAGCGCTCGACCATCCCCTCGATCTGCGGGCGCAGCTCCAAAGCCCGCGCCGCGAAGTCGGGGATGGCCTCGTAGCCGAGCCGCGTCCCGCCGTCGGCCAGCGCCTCGGCCAGCATGTAGAAGTGCAGGAGCTGGCCCGTGTAGGTCTTCGTCGCCGCCACCGAGCGCTCGCGCCCGCCGTGTGTGAGGAGCGTCTCGTGGACGACCTTCGTCATCGAGGAGCCGGGTTCGTTCGTGATGCCGACGGTGCAGAGCGCGCCCGCGTCCCGCGCGTCCGAGAGCACGCGGTTGATGTCCTCGCCCTCGCCCGACTGCGAGACGCCGATGACGACCGCGTGGTCGAGCCGGAGCTTCGCGTTGTAGAGCGTGTAGACGGACGGCGCGGCCAGCGCGACGGGGATGCCCGTGGTGACTTCGAGCAGGTAGCGCCCGAAGAGCGCCGCGTTGTCGGAGGAGCCGCGCGCGACGAGCACGATCAGGTCGACGTCCTGCCGGCGCAGGTCTCGGCCCAGCCGCGCGACCTTCTCGCGCTCCTCCGCGACGGTGCGCGCCAGCGCCTCGGGCTGCTGCGCGATCTCTTCGAGCATCAGTGACACTTGGATACTCTCCCTTACCGAAGTGCGGGTCAGAACCGCCTGTGGTAGCGGGCGGCCCTTTCTTAACTGCAAGAGCCGTGTCTCAGCGGGCCACCCGCTACCGCGGGTGGTTCTGACCCGGTGGCCTACGTTGACTCTCTTTTGCCATCATGTTAATTGTCGGCGCAAGTGCTCCGAAGCCACGTCCGAATATTTATCAGCAGACATAAGTGATGATTGAGACCCTAAAGACGAAGAGGGGGCCGCTCGGCGCCGCCCTGACACTGTTCCTGTGCTGCCTCGCGCCGCTCGCACTCGCGCCCGACGCGAGCGCGCAGACGAAAGTCGCCGGGCCGCCCGTCCAGGTCATCCCCGCGCCGAAGTCCGTCGCGGCGTCGGGCGAAGAGTTCCCGCTCGGGCGCGGCGCGCGCGTCGTGCTCGCCGACGCGAAGTCCGAAGACGACCGCTTCGCCGCGCAGGACTTCGTTGACGATTTGCAGGAGACGGCCGGCGTCTCGCTCAAGGTCGGCGGGGGAGGGAAGCGGCAGATTCTCGTCGGGCTGCTCTCCGACAAGCGCGTGAGCGCCGCGGTCGAAAAGGCGGGCGTCGCGGTGCCCGCCGATTTGAACGAGGAGGGCTACGTACTCTCCGTCAGCGCGAGCACGGTCGTCGTCGCGGGACGCTCCACTGCCGGGACGTTCTACGGCCTGCAAACTCTCAAACAGCTCGTGCGCGGCGAGGGCGAAGCCGCGTACGTGCAGGGCGTACGCGTCGCGGACTGGCCCTCGGTGCGCTGGCGCGGGCTGTCCGACGACATCAGCCGCGGCCCCGTCCCCACGCTCGAATACCTCAAAAGGCAGATCCGCACCGAGGCCATGTTCAAGATGAACATGCACAGCCTCTACATGGAGCACGTCTTCGGCTCCGAATCGCACCCGCTCGTCGCGCCCGAAGGCGGCGCCGTCACGCCCGCCGAGATTCGCGAGCTGGTCGCGTACGCCCGCCGCTTCCACGTCGAGCTGGTGCCGCAGCAGCAGACCTTCGGCCACCTGCACAAGGCCCTCAAGTTCGAGAAGTACAACGGGCTGGCCGAAGTCCCTTACGGCGACGTGCTCTCGCCGCAGGCCGAGGGGACTTACGAACTCGTCGCCGACTGGTACAAGGAGTTGAACGAACTCTTCCCGAGCCAGTTCTTCCACATCGGCGCCGACGAGACCTTCGAACTCGGCCGCGGCCAGAGCGCCGAACAGGTCAAGGCCAGAGGCATCGGCCCGGTCTACTTCGACCACCTCAAGCGCGTGCGCGAAATGCTCCTGCCCTACAAGCGCCGTTTGATGTTCTGGGGCGACATCGCGCTCAACCACCCGGACTTGCTCCCGTCCGTCCCGCGCGACATGATCGCGATGAACTGGGACTACTCGGCGAAGCAGAGCTACGAGGCGCGCATCGGTCTGTTTAAGAAGGCGGGACTCGAACAGTTCGTCTGCCCGGGCGTCCAGAGCTGGAACCAGATTTTCCCGAACACCGACACGGCCTCGGTCAACATCCCCAACTTCATCCGCGACGGCCAGCGCGCGGGCGTGCTCGGCGTGATGAACACGGAGTGGGACGACGACGGCGAATCGCTTTTCGAGAACACGTGGTACGGCGTCGTCCTCGGCGCGGCGGCCTCCTGGCAGGCGGCGCCGCTCGACCTCGCCCTCTTCGAGCGCGACTTCGACTGGGCTTTCTTCCGGCACGAGGGCGACGCGTTGACGAAGGCGACGCGGACGCTCGGCGCCGTCAACACGAAGCTGGGCGTCAACAACAGCGACCAGCTCTTCTGGCGCGACCCCTTCACGGACAACTTTCAGGAAACAATCGCCCGCAAGCTCGAAGACAAGTTTCGACAGTTACGCCTCGACGTTGAAGAGGTTCAAGAGACTCTCATCCGCGAACGCCCGAAGGTGCGGCGCAACGCGCAGACGCTCGACGCGATGCGCCTGTCGGCGCGGCGCTTCGACCACCTGGGCCGGCGCGCGCAGGTGGTCGAGCAGCTCAGCCGCGACTACTGGGACGCGTATCTGAACCTCGGCGACCGCCGGCGCGTGGGTCGTCTGCGGCCGTACGCGGGGACGATCTACAACACCCTGCGCGAGATGTCCGAGGAGCTGACGGAGCTGCGCGAGGCGTACCGCGCGCGGTGGCTCGCGGAGAATCGGCCGTACTGGCTCGCGAGCGTGCTGGCGCGCTATGATCTCGCGGTCTCGCGCTGGCTCACGCGCTCGAAGCAGTTGGAGGAGGCGCTGCGCGTCTACGACCAGACCTCCGTGCTGCCCGCGCCCGCCGAGTTCGGCCTCGGCCCGCGCCCGCCGCAGGAAGACTGACGAAAATTAAAGCAGTATTCACTTAAGTGAATATGAAGAACATTAACCACAGAGACACAGAGGCACAGCTCGTTGAGTTACAGCTCTCCAAGCTGTGTCTCTGTGTCTCCGTGGTGAAATTCTCCGCGGTTACTCCCGACTGCAACCTGTTATAGAGAGATGATTCTCAGAGTTTTCATCTGCGTGGCAGTTGTCTTGACGGCTGTTTCGTTTACGCCCTCGCGTGTTGGGCTGTCGCGACAGCGGCGCGCGGAGGGCGAGGCGCGTTGGGTCGAGGAGACTTTGAAGGGCCTTTCGCCGCGCGAGCGTCTGGGGCAGATGCTGGTGGCGCCGGTGCAGGTCGAGCAGGCGACGGGCGAGCGTCTGGAAGAGTTGAAGCGGCAGTTGACGGAACTGGGCTTAGGCGGCGTGGTCGTGCGCGGCGGGACGCCGGAGACGTTGGCGGCTTTGACGAACGAGTTGCAGCGCGCCGCGCGCATCCCGCTCCTGGTCGGCGCGGATTACGAGCGCGGCCTGCGGATGCAGATGAAGTCGGCGGGCACGCCCTTCCAAAACAACATGGGCGTCGCCGCGGCGGGCGACCCGCGCGCCGCCTTCGAGCAGGGCAAGGTCACCGCGCAGGAGGCGCGCGCCGTCGGCGTCAACTGGCTCTTCGGCCCCGTCGCAGACCTCAACAACAACCCCGACAACCCCGTCATCAACATCCGCAGCTTCGGCGAAGACCCGCGCCGCGTGGCCGAGTTCGTCGCGGCCGCGGTGCGCGGCACGCGCGAGGGCGGGGCGCTCTCGACCGCCAAACACTTCCCCGGCCACGGCGACACCGCCGTCGATTCGCACATCGGCCTTCCGACCATCCAAGCCGACCGCGCGCGCCTCGAACGCCTGGAACTCGTCCCGTTCCGCGCGGCGGTCGCGGCCGGCGTCGATTCGGTGATGACCGCGCACATCGCCCTGCCGAAACTGAACGGCGACGAGCTGCCCGCCACGCTCTCGCCGAAGGTGACGAACGACCTGCTCAGGCGAGAGTTGAAGTTCGACGGCCTCGTCGTCACGGACTCGCTCGGGATGGGCGCCATCACGAAAGGGTTTCCCGGCGGCGAGGCGGCCGTGCGCGCGATCCAGGCGGGCGCGGACGTGGCGCTCACGCCGCCCGAGCTGAAGGCCTCGCTCGACGCGCTCGAAGAGGCCGTCAGGAGCGGCCGCCTGACGGGCGAGCGCGTCGACGAAAGCGTGCGCCGCATCCTCCGCGCGAAGTACCGCCTCGGCCTCTCGGAGCGCCGGACGGTTGACCCGCAGGCCGTCAAGAACCTTGTCGAGCGTCGCGACGCCGTCGAGTCCGCGCGCCGCGTCGCCGAAAACTCGATCACGCTGCTGCGCGACGGCAGAGGGCTTCTGCCGCTCGACAGGCGGCGCGCCGCGTCCGCCGCCTTCGTCGTCGTCGCCGCGGACGAAGACCCCGAAGAGGGGCGCACGTTCGTCCCGCAGGTTCAGGCGCGCGTCGCGAACGCGCGCGTGCTCCGCGCCGACCCGAAGACGACGGCGGCCGAATACGACGCGCTGCTCGCCGAGGCGACGAAGGCGGAGACCGTCGTCGTCGCGGCCTTCGTTAAGCGCGCGGCGGGCAAGGGGACTGTGGCCCTGCCCGAGCGCCAGGCCGAGTTCGTCAGAAGACTGATCGCGACGGGCAGGCCGGTCGCGGTCGTCGCCTTCAGCGGCCCTTACCTCGTTAGGCAACTGCCGGACGCGGCGGCCTTCGTAGTCGCCTACGGCATCGAGGACGTGGCGCAGGAAGCCGCCGCGCGCGTCCTCTTCGGCGACGCGCCGGCCCGCGGACGCCTGCCCGTCTCCGTGCCCGGCCTCTTCCAGGCCGGCGCGGGGATACAGACCAGAGCGAAGTAGGATTTGAAATTTCAAATTTCAGATTTGAAATTCTTGAGGAGGCGAAAGTCATGAGTATGACAGTCGGCGAGTCTCAGGCCGGTGTGAGGATTGAGGAGGAACCCGCACGCGCACGCGCGGGCAGGGCGCACGACGGCGACGGCTTGAGCCTCGTGCCTTCGGCGGCGCGACTGCGTTCGCTCGACGTGTTCCGCGGGATGACGGTCGCGGGGATGATCCTCGTCAACAACCCGGGGACGTGGGGCGCGATCTACAGCCCCCTCAAGCACGCGGAGTGGCACGGCTGGACGCCGACCGATTTCGTCTTCCCGTTCTTCCTCTTCATCGTCGGCGTCTCCATCACCCTCGCCCTCTCGCGCCGGGCCGAAGGCGCGGGCAGCAAGCGCGACCTCTACGTCAAGATCGTCCGCCGCTCGGCCATCATCTTCGGGTTGGGTCTGTTCCTGACGGCCTTCCCGTTCTGGGACTTCGCGAACGGCTCCTTCATAGACCTCTCGGCCCTGCGCCTGTCCGGCGTCCTCAACCGCATCGCCGTCTGCTACCTCTTCGCCGCGCTCATCTTCCTCAAGACCGACTGGCGCAGGCAGGCGTACGTCTTCGGCGCGCTGCTCGTCGGCTACTGGGCCGTCCTCACCTTTCTGTCCGCGCCGGGCTTCGCCGCAGGCGACATGTCTAAGGAGGGGAGCATCGCCTCGCACGTAGACCGCGTCGTGCTCGCCAAACACATGTGGAGCGGCGGCAAGGGCGTCTACGAACCCGAAGGCATCCTGAGCACTCTGGGCGCGCTGGCGACTACTTTCGCGGGCGTTTTGGCGGGACACCTCCTGCGCTCGCGCCGGACGGATGTGGAGAAGGTCGCGGCGATGTTCGTCGCGGGCGCGGCGGCAATCGCCGCGGGCTGGGCCTGGAACTACTGGCACCCCGTCAACAAGCCCCTGTGGACGAGTTCGTACGTGCTCTTCACGGCGGGGATGGCCTTGCAACTACTGGCCGTCTGCTACTGGCTCATCGACATCAAGGGTTACAGGCGCTGGTCTGTGCCCTTCGCCGTCTACGGGACGAACGCGCTCGCGGTCTTCTTCCTGACCGGCGTCGCCGCGAAGCTGATGGGCGTCATCAAGCTCACGGGCGCGGACGGCAAGCCGGTCTCGCTCTGGGGCGCCATCTTCAAAAACCTGTTCCTCTCGTGGGCCTCGCCCGTCAACGCCTCGCTCGCCTTCGCCGTCTGCTTCGTCCTCTTCTGGCTCGGCGTGATGTGGGTGCTCTACCGCAAGAACATCTTCATCAAGGTGTGATGAGAAGGCCGCTGCTCTTCATCCTCGCTCTGATTCTGTTCGCGGGCGCTGCGCACGCGCGGGGCCGAGTCCGTCTGAGGGTGATGTCCTACAACATCCACGTCGGCATCGGCATGGACAAGAAGCTCGACCTCGCGCGCATCGCGGAAGTCATCAAGCGCAGTCGCGCAGACATCGTCGGCCTCCAGGAGGTTGACCGCGGCGTCGAGCGCACGGGGCGCGTGGACGAGATAAAGGAGCTGGCGCGTCTGACGGGGATGGACTACGCCTTCGCCCACAACCTCGACTACCAGGGCGGTCAGTACGGCGTGGCCGTGCTCTCGCGCTTTCCCATCCTCTCAATCGACCACCGCCGCTACGCCAACCGGCGCGAGCGCGAGCGGCGCGGCTTCATCCGCGTCGAAGTCGAGGTGGAGGGGCGGCGTCTGAACTTCGTCACCACGCACCTCGACTACCAGTTCGCGGACGGCCGGGAGTTCGAGACCGGGCAACTGCTCGACGCGCTCGCCGACGTGCGCGGCCCGCTCCTCGTCGTCGGCGACTTCAACGAAGAGCCGGGGGGCGGCGCCTACAACATGATGCTCAAGTCGGGCTTCAACGACGCCTGGCCGTTCGACACCGCAAGCGGCCACACCTACCCGGCCGACAAGCCCGCCAAGCGCATCGACTACGTCTTCCACCGCAACCTCGGCGGAGTGGTGCACACCGCCCCCACAGTCCCCGACACCCTCGCCTCAGACCACCGGCCGTTGGTTGTAAGCTTCGTCGTGGCGGAAGCCCGACCGTAAGGGAGGGCGTACGTCCTCCATAATGTTCCAGAGCGATGTGCGATAGGACGTGCCCTCTCGCTGGGAGCGCGGGCATCCCTGCCCGCCATGAGCGCGTCAGCGCGAAAGCAAGGAGACTTTACACCTCTACGTTGAGGTATAGAGCAAGACGGTCAGCGCGCTTTAGCGCGCTTGCGGGCAGGGATGCCCGCGCTCCCAGCTTAGAGGGCGTAAGTTTTTCACGACAGCGCAGGCTGAGTAAGACGTACGCCCTCCCTTACGGTCGGGCTTCTGCCTACTTCCTTCTATATCCGGGGCCGCGTAAGGGGCGGCCGGCGTTGGCGGTGGTGCGCGTGCCGCCGTCGACTTCGAGTTGGCCGTTGACGACGACGTAGTTGATGCCTTCGGGGTATTGATTCGGGCGGTCGAAGGTGGCGAGGTCTCGGACGCGTGCGGGGTCGAAGACGGTGATGTCGGCGTAGGCGCCCGCGCGGAGCACGCCGCGGTCGCGCAGCCCGACGCGCGCCGCGGGCTGGCCCGTCATCTTGTGCACGGCCTGTTCGAGCGTGAGCAGGTGCTCGTCGCGGACGTAGCGTGAGAGGATGCGCGGGTAAGAACCCCAGCCGCGCGGGTGCGACTTCGAGCCGGCGAGCGGGCCGTCCGTCGCGCGCGCGCCGCTGTCGGTGCAGATGCTAACGAAGGAAGCGCGCAGCGCCGCGCGCAGGTCGTCCTCGTTCATCATGAAGTAGATGGCGCCGGTCTGCCCCCGGTCGGCGACGATGATGTCGAAGAGCGCGTCCAGCTCGTCCTTGCCCTGCTCCTTCGCGACCTCCGAGACGCGCTTCCCCTGCAGGCCCTCGAGGTCGCGGTTGACGACCGAGCCGATGAGCACGCCCGACGCGCCGCCGCTCCCGAGGTAGATGTTCTCCCACTCGTTCGAGTCCTTCAGGATGTCCGCTTTGATGCGCGCGCGCGTCTCCGGGTCGCGCAGGCGCGCGACCATCTTCTCGGTTCCGCCCTCGATGGCCCACGGCGGGAGGCAGGCCGAGAGAGAGGTGGAGGCGGCCGTGTAAGGGTAAACGTCCGCCGTCACGTCCAATCCGCGTGCGCGCGCGGCGCGTATCTTAGCGAGCACCTGCGGCATCCGCCCCCAGTTCTTTCGGTAGGCCGTCTTGAGGTGCCAGATTTCGGCGGGGATGTCGGCGCGGCGCGCGATCTCGAAGACCTCCGCGAGCGAGGCGTCGAGGGCGTTGGCCTCGCTGCGCTGGTGCGTGGCGTAGATGCCGCCGTAGCCGCGCGCGACCTTGGCCAGCTCGACGATCTCGTCGGTCTTGGCGAAGCGCGCGGGCACGTACTGGAGCGAGGTCGAGAGGCCGAGCGCGCCGTCCTCCATCGCCTCGGCGACGAGCCGCTTCATCTGTGCGAGTTCCGCGGGGCTGGGGTCGCGGTTGTCGAAGCCGACGACGTACGCGCGCACCTGCGTGGCGCCGACGAAGGTCGCGAGGTTGACGCCCGCGCCCTGTAGGTCGAGGCGGCGGAAGTATTCGTGGAGCGTGCGCCAGTCCACGTCGAGGTTGTAGCGGCGGTTGAAGGGCTCGTCCTCTTTGAGGGTGCGGTCGTTGACGGGCGCGATGGAGCCGCCCTCGCCGGTGACCTCGGTCGTGACGCCCATCATCACCTTGCTCATCGCGCGCGGGTCGATGAGGACGTACTGCTCGGACTGACCGAGCATGTCTATGAAGCCGGGCGCGACGACGAGGCCCGTCGCGTCGACGGTTCGCTTCGCGCGCGCGCCGGCGGGGACGTTCCCGACGAGAACGACGCGGTCGCCGCGCACGGCCACGTCGGCCTTGAAGGCGCGGCGCCCCGTCCCGTCCACGACGCGCCCGCCGCGGATGACGAGGTCGTACTCGGAATCTGTGCGGCCCGGCCTCGCCCTCCGCTGCGCCGCGTCGGAAGGGGAGTTGACGAAGCTCGCGAAGACGAGGCACGTGATGACGAGGGCGGCGCTGACTAACTTCGAAAGGGGTCGCATGGGCGGGGTTCTCCCGAGAAGTTGCTGAGACGGCGGGGGCGATTATAATCAGCGCGGCAGTTTTTCGAGAGATAAATTTTAGTCCCAAAGGCAATATATGGTGAGAGCAGTTTCACCACAGAGACACAGAGGCACAGCTTGTTGAGAGCTAAAGACCTGAAGCTGTGTCTCCGTGTCTCTGTGGTTCAAATCCCTTTCAGGAGAGAGCCTCTTTGGAGAGAGAAAGAGCGGTGACGCTCGGCGACGTGGCGCGCGCGTTGGGCGCGGGGCTTGAGGGCGAAGCGGGCGCGCGCGTGTCGGACGTGACGCACGACTCGCGTCAGGTCGGGGCGGGCTGGCTCTTCGTCGCCATCCGCGGTGAGAAGTCGGACGGCAACCGCTTCGTCGAAGACGTGCGGCGGCGGGGCGCCGTCGGCGTCGTCTCGGAACTGGAGCGGCCTTCGGACTTCGAGGCGGGCTGGATTCGCGTGCCCGAGGCGCGTCATGCCCTCGCGCTCGCCGCGGCCGAAGTCCACGGCCACCCTTCGCGTGAGTTGAAGCTGGTCGGCGTGACGGGGACGAACGGGAAGACAACGACCGCCTACCTCGTCGCGTCGGTCGCGGAGGCCGCGGGCGTTTCGACGGCGCTCGTCAGCACGGTCGAGTACCGCGTGGCCGGCGAACGCACGCCCGCGCTGCACACGACGCCGGAGGCGAGCGACGTGGAGCGCCTGCTGCGCCGCGCCGTGGACAAGGGTTGCAGCGTGGCCGTGATGGAGGCTTCGTCGCAGGCTCTGGACTTGCACCGCTGCGACGCCCTGCGCTTCGAGGTCGCGGCCTTCACGAACCTGACGCGCGACCACCTCGACTATCACGGCACGATGGAGGCCTACTTCGACGCCAAGCGCAAGCTCTTCGACGGCTCCCTGGGCGAGCCGCCGCGCGCGGTGGTCGTCAACGTCGACGACGAATACGGGGCGAGGCTCTACAAAGAGTTGAAGGCGGCAGGGCGGAAAGTGCTCCGCTACTCTCTGGAGCGGGAGGCGGAGGTGTCGGCGAGGGGCGTCGAGTTTTCGATGGGCGGGACGCGTCTGACGCTGCGCACGCCCGGAGGGGAGAGGGAGGTTCTGTCGCCGCTCGTCGGGCGGCCGCACGTCTACAACATCCTGACGGCCGCGGCTTCGGCGCACGCGCTCGGGATAGGGTTGGAGGAGACGGCCGCGGCGCTGGCGAAGTGCGGCGGCGCGCCGGGCCGCTTCGAGCGCGTGGCGCACGGGGGCGACTTCACCGTCGTCGTCGATTACGCGCACACGGACGACGCCCTGCGTAACGTCCTGCGCACGGCGCGCGACGTGGCGGCGGGCCGCGTCATCACGGTCTTCGGCTGCGGCGGCGACCGCGACCGCACGAAGCGCGCGCCGATGGGCGAGGCCGCGGCCGGCCTGAGCGACGTCGTCATCGCCACCTCCGACAACCCGCGCACGGAAGACCCGGAGGCCATCCTGCTCGACGTGGAGGAGGGGTTGAAGTCGGCCGGGCGGCCTTACCTCAAAATCGTTGACCGGCGCGAGGCGATACGCCGCGCGGTCTTAGAAGCGCAGGCGGGCGACATCGTCGTCATCGCGGGCAAGGGGCACGAGGACTATCAGATCATCGGCACGGAGAAACGCCACTTCGACGACCGAGAGGTCGCGCGCGAGGCACTGGAAGAAGGCAGTAGGCGGTAGGCAGATGGCAGTAGGCAGTCGCTCCGCGTAATGGAAGTTGGAGGCTAGATTTCGGACGCTCGAATCCGGGTTCTCAACTGCCTACCGCCATCTGCCTACCGCCTACTCAACAAAAGGAGACTAACTTGATGAAGGTCATCGTCACGGGTTCGACCGGCCTCGTGGGGAGTGCTCTGGTTCGCTCGCTGCTCGCGGACGGGCACGAGGTGACGCGGCTGGTGCGCGGCGGCGCGCAGGGTTTTAGAGCGCCCGGCACAGCCGCCGTGCACTGGGACCCGGAGCGCGGCGAGATAGACGCGAAGGAGTTGGAAGGGCACGACGCGGCCGTGCACCTCGCGGGCGAGAACGTGGGCGAGGGGCGCTGGGACGAGGAGAAGAAGCGGCGCATCATCGAGAGCCGCGTGAAGGGGACGACGCTTTTGGCGGGCGCGCTGGCCGGTTTGAGCGCGAAGCCGAAGGTTCTGGTCTCGGCATCGGCGACGGGCTTTTACGGCGACCGCGGGGCGGAGATTCTGCGCGAGGAGAGCGCCTCGGGCGAAGGTTTTTTGAGCGAGGTCTGCCGCGAGTGGGAGAAGGCGACGCTGCAGGCGAGCCAGGCCGGGATACGCGTCGCGCATCTGCGCATCGGCGTGGTGTTCGCAGGGGAGGGCGGCGCTTTGCAGAAGATGCTGACGCCCTTCAAACTGGGGCTCGGCGGGAAGGTCGGGAGCGGGGGCCAGTACATGAGCTGGATCACGCTCGAAGATTTAATCGGCGTCATCCGCCGCGCGATTGAAGACGAGTCCCTGCGCGGGCCGGTCAACGCGGTGGCCCCGCAGCAGGTGACGAACGAGGAGTTCACGAAGGCGCTCGGGCACGCGCTGGGTCGCCCGACCGTCTTCGCCGTGCCGGCCTTCGCGGCTCGGCTCGCGTTCGGCGAGACGGCCGACGCGCTCCTCCTCGCCAGCACACGCGTCGAGCCGGCGCGTCTGAAGGAGATCGGGTATCAGTTCAAACACCCCGAGATCGGAGAGGCGCTGCGTTCGGTGCTGGGGAAGTAATTTCACCACAGAGACACGGAGGCACAGCTTGTCGAGCTATGGCTTCAAGCTGTGCCTCCGTGTCTCTGTGGTGAAAACGTCTTAACTCTCCTCCGGCTCCTCACTGACAACCACGTCGCGGCCGCGGAAGAAGAGGTAGTAGACGGGGAAGCCGAGGCCGATGAGGACGAGGCCGAAGACTGCCTCCAGCGGCGCCGCCCAGAAGGTGTTGACGAGCAGGAAGCCGGTCACCAAAAGGAAGAGGACGGGCACGACCGGGTAGCCCCAGGCCTTGTACGGCCGCTCCGCGTTGGGCTGCCGGCGGCGGAAGACGAAGATCGAGGCCGTCACCAGCCCGTAGAAGATGTAGCTGCCGAAGATGACGTAGTCGGTCAGCTTGTCGAATTTCTGCAGGATGAGGACGAGCGCGCACGCCCAAAGCCCCTGCGCCAGCACGGCGCGGACGGGCACGCGCGTCACCTCAGAAATCTTCGAGAGCCTCTCCCAGAACAGCCCGTCGCGCGCCATCGCGTAGGGCACGCGCGCGCCCGTCAGGACGGACGTGTGGAGCGTGCCGACCGACGAAGCCATCAGGGCCGCCGCCACCAGCCCCGCGACGAGCGCCTTCGCCGAGGCGCTGAAAGGCGCCATGAAGGAGTTCGTCACCTCGGCCGCGACCGAGGAGTTGGCCGAGACGCTCGCGACCGCGGTCGGCGGCAGCGCGTAGAAGTAGGCGGCGTTGATGAAGACATAGAGGAACATGATGAGGATCGTGCCGCCGATGAGCGCGAGCGGGATGTTGCGCTGCGGCTCCCGAATCTCGCCCGCGACGAACGTCAGGTTGTTCCAGCCGTCGTAGCCCCACAGCGCGCCGAGCATCGCCGCGCCGAAGCCCGCCACGCCGAGCATCGCCGTCGGGCTCACGCCCTCGCACACGCCGCCCGCGTTCGAAAGGGCGTAGTTGCCCCAACTGCCCTGCGCCAGTATGAACGCCCCGACCCCGACGCCGACGACGAGCGCGAGCTTCACCAGCGTCAGCGCGGTCGCCACCCAGCCGCTCACCTTGACGGCCGCGCAGTTGAGCAGAGTGATGGCGGCGAGCACGAGGATCGCCGTCAACTGCACGCCGAAGCCGCCGAAGGACTCGATCCGCTTGCCCGTGAGGTCGTTGAGCGAGTTGGCGAAAATGAGCGCGACCGAAGCCTGCGAGCCGGTCTTGGCGATCAGAATCTGCATCCACCCGCTCAGGAAGCCGGCGCCGCGCCCGTACGCCTCGCGCATGAAGACGTACTCGCCGCCCGCGCGCGGCATCATCGCCGCCAGCTCCGCGTAGGTGAGCGCGCCCGCCAGGCTCAGCAGGCCCGCCACGACCCACACGGTCAGAACCATCCCCGGCGTCCCCACGTTGCACGTCATCACCCGCGCCTTCAAAAACACGCCCGTCCCGATGACGTTCCCGATGATGATCGACACCGCCGCCACGAGCCCCAGCCCGCGCACGAGCGTCACGTTTCTGTTCGGAGATTCAGGCATGAGCTTCTCTTGTCCGACGGATGTGTTTAGAAAATCTCGCTGGCGAGGAGGTCTTCGTAGGTGTCGCGGCGGCGGATGAGTTCGGGGCGGCCGCCTTCGCGGACGAGGACGACGGCGGGGAGGGGGCGGCCGTTGTACGGGAACATCTGCGCGATGGTGTAGGCGCCGGTGTTGAGGAGCGCGAGCAGCTCGCCGGGCCGCACGTTCTCGGGGAGCTTGCGGTAGTCCGGGAGCTTGCCGCCGCGCTCGATGTCGAAGTAGACGTCGCCGGAGTCGCACAGGGGGCCGGCGACCTTGTAGGGCTCGTCCGAGGGGGCGTCGGCGCGCGAGGCGGAGACGACGTGGTAGTACCACTTGTAGGTCGTCATCGAGAGCAGGAGGTTGAAGCCCGCGTCGGTGAGGAGCCACACGTCGCCCGTCTCGGGCCGCCGCTTGATGTTGCGCACGGTGGTGAGGAGCGTGCCGGCGTCGGCGATGACGCTGCGGCCGGGTTCGAGCAGGATGGTCACCCTGTCGAGCAGGTGTTCCGCGTCCGCCGTGCGCGCGGAGTCGCGGGCCGCCTGCAGCGCGGCCGAGAGCACGTCGACCGGTTCCAGCTCCGCGCCCAGCATCTCGCGCTCGTCTTCGGGCAGCTCGTCGGCCTGCGAGCGGTCGCGCAGGTAGTTGACGGGGATGCCGCCGCCGAGGTTGATGTGTTCGAGCGCGTGGCCCGACTCCTCGTGGACGGCCTTCAGGTGCTCCCACATCGCCTTGAAGGCCGCGGCGAAGGGCTCCACGTCGGGCGTCTGCGAGCCGACGTGGATGTGTATGCCTGAGACGTGAAGATGTTCGGGCGAGCGCAGCGCGCGGCGGAAAGCGTCGAGGACTTCCGAAGAGGTGATGCCGAACTTCGAGGTCATGAGGGCCGTCTGCAGCCCGAGGTGCGAGCGCGTGCCGATCTCCGGGACGAGGCGGAGCGCGACGCGGGCGCGCTTGCCCAGGTGCCGGGCGCGTGCTTCAATCAGTTCGATCTCGTAGACGGAATCGGCGTTGATGGAGTAGATGCCCGCGGCAATCGCCTCGTCGATCTCCTGCGGGGTCTTGCTCGTGCCGTTGAAGATGAGTTGGTCGGGGCGGAAGCCGGCGCGCAGGGCCTTGAAGAGTTCGCCGCCGCTGTTGACCTCGCAGTCGATGCCGGAGTCGCGGACGACGCCGAGCAGCCCCATCGTCGAGTTGGCCTTCGAGGCGTAGAAGAAGCGCACGGGGTGCGCGACCCCCTCGGCGGCCTTCCGCAGACGTTCGACGTTCGAGCGCAGGCGGCGCTCGGAGAAGACGAAGAGCGGCGTGTCGAATTCGCGGGCCAGTTGTTCCGAGTCGGCGCCGTCGATGAAGAGTCGCCCTGCTTGCGCTTCGAGGTAACCGGGGATCGCCCAGGCGGGGGCGACCGTCGTTTGTGACATCTGCTCTCTACTCCGTGCAAAAAATTGTCCGCTGTGAGTGTTGCGAAGATAGTCTGTGGGTTGGCGAGCGTCAAGCGATGGAGTATGAGTGAATTGACCGCAGAGACACAGAGGCACAGCTAAAGGCTTAAAGCCGTGCCTCTGTGTCTCTGTGGTCAATTCACTCCATCATAACTAAGTGATGATTCAAGAAGAGAAGGTGATTGCCGACGGTATGGACTGGGCGCGCGTGCGCGCGGAGTTTCCCGTCACGGAAACCTTCGCGTACCTGAACAGCGCGGGCGCCGGGCCGGTCTCGAAACGTACGGCAGGGGCGGCCGAGCAGTTCTACCGAGAGACCATGGAGTCGGGCGACCGCCTCTGGGAGCACTGGCTCGCGCGGCGCGAGCGCGCGCGGGCGGACGTGGCGCGTTTGATTAACGCCGAGCCGTCGGAGATCGCCTTCACGACGAACACGTCCTCGGGGATGAACCTCGTCGTGGACGCGCTCGAAGGCTTTGGGCGCGTCGTCTCGTGCGAGCTTGAGTTCCCGGTGACGACAATTCCGTGGCTGCACCGCGGCAAGCGCGTCCGCATGGTCAAGGCGCGCGAAGGCGTCGTGCGTGCCGGAGACGTGCTCGCGGCCGCGGGGCGCGAGAGGTCTGTCATCTGCCTCAGCCACGTCCAATACTCGAACGGACTTCGCATGCCGATTGACGAGGTCGCCGAGGGGAAGGGGAGTCACGTCCTCGTCGTCAACGCGGCGCAGTCGGCGGGCGTCTTCCCCATCGACGTGAAGCGTTTGAAGATTGATGCCTTGTGCTCGACGGGGCACAAGTGGATGCTCGCGGGCTACGGCTCCGGCTTCGTCTACCTCTCGCGCGAGCTTCTCGCGCAGACGCGGCCGCGCGCCGTCAGTTGGATGAGCGTCGAAGACATCTTCGACATGCGCAACGACTCTTACACGCTGCGCCCCGACGCCGCCGCGCGCGCCGAGACGGGCTGCCCGCACTTCGCGGGCATCTTCGCGCTCGGCGAGGCCGCGCGCCAACTGCTCGAACTCGGGATCGAGAACGTCGAGCGCCGCGCCCTCGAACTGAACCGCCGCCTGACGGACGGCCTGAAAGCCGCGGGCTGGGAAGTCCTCTCGCCGCTCGGGGACGAGCGCCACCGCTCCGCCGAGACGCTCGTCCGCGCCGCCGACCCGCGCGCGACGGTCAGACACCTCGCCAGACACCGCGTCGCCGTCACCATCAAACCCGAAGGCTTCCGCGCCGCCACGCACTACTTCAACGACGACTCCGACCTCGAACGCCTCGTCGCCGCCCTCGACGAAATGCGCGAAGGGAAGGGGATTTGACAGGCGAAGTTATGGTTGGGTATCTTTGCTCACGTCCTTCGCGGGAGTGGCGCAATAGGTAATGGAAACGAGAGAGAAAGGAACTCTCACTGAATCCAAAATACTCGCCGCATTCGTGGAGGCGGGGTATTTAGTATCCCTCCCTTTTGGTGACGGGCATAAATACGATCTTGTCATTGATGACGGGCGAAGCATCCAAAGGGTTCAATGTAAAACAGGAAGAGTTCGTAAAGGCGGCTTGCTTTTCAACGCTTGTAGCTTTTCTGGAAACGCGGGGACGAGACGGGACTACAAAGACGCGGCAGATTTGTTCGCCGTGCTTAATCTAGAGACCGGGGATGTGTATATAATCCCAGTCGAGGAAGTTGGGCACACGGTTGCTTGCCTTAGATTAAACCCGACTCTGAGCGGGCAGCATAAAGGAATAAGGTGGGCAAAGAATTACCTTTTAACTCCGTGTGGTGATCAAGATGAAATAGCGCAGGCGTAGCTCAACTGAAAATAGCAGTCGCCTGTAAGCAGATGCCCGGTTAACGCGCGAGTAGCTCAATGGTAGAGCATCGGCTTCCCAAGCCGAGGGTTGCGAGTTCGAGCCTCGTCTCGCGCTTTGTTTTCATGGACTGATAGGCGCCTTCCCGGCGCCTTTTCCTTTTACGAATAAAGGACGCGGGCGGTGTTATACTCGGCGCGAAAAGCGCCCCGTGAGGCATGCAATTTCGGAGGTGTGAGGACGTGGCCGAGACGAAGAGTTGGACTGTCATCTGCCCGTGTTGCGAGGCGGCCATCGTGGTGGACGCGCAGACGGGCGTCATTATCTCGCACGAGGAGAAGGCGAAGCCGCTCGCCTCCTTCGAGGAGATGGCGAAGGAGATGGAGAACCGGAAGAAGCTGCGCGAGCAGGTCTTCTCGCAGGAGCTGGGGTCGGTCAAAGACCGCGAGCGCCTCTTGGAAGAGAAGTTCAAGGAGGCGATGAAGAAGGCCGAGAAGGACAAGGGCGGCCCCTACCGCAACCCGCTCGACTTTGACTAAGGGGACTAAGCGGGGCGGCGCGCCTCGGCCTCGGCGAGCCAGCCGCGCCTGAGCTCTTCCGGCGGTACGCCCGAGAGGTAGGGCTTGAGGTCGAGGACGGGCGTGCCGTCGAGCATGTCGAGCCCGGCGACCCTCAAGCGCCGCCCCTCGCGCCCGAGCAGGCGGACGACCGTCAGGCCCAGCGGGTTCGGGCGGCGCGGCGAGCGCGTGGCGAAGACGCCATGCGGGCGCGTGTCGGTCGGCGGCACGCCCGAAAGCTCGAACCCCTCCGAGCGGTCGAAGACCCAGATGACGAAGAGGTGCGAGAAGCCCTCGACGTCGAGCAGCCCCTCCTCGAACTCCTCGAGCACCTCGATAAAACCCTCGGCCTCGTGCCTCGCGCCGCAGCCCTTCGGCACCTGCGAAGTGTCAGTGTACGGGCTGCGGACGAAGCCGACGGGTCGCACCGTGAACATGTAACGAACCCCCCTTAATGTAAGAGTATTTTAACCACAGAGACACAGAGGCACAGCTTGTAGACTTATAACTTCAAGCTGTGCCTCTGTGTCTCTGTGGCGTGTGCTTAAGCGCCGGCGGCCTTCTCGGCGGGGCGCCAGCGCAGCACGGGCTTGCGGGCGGCGGCGGCCTCGTCGAGCCGGCCGACGCGGGTGGTGTGCGGCGCGTCGAGGACGGTCTGCGCGTCCTCGACCGCCTCGCGCGCGATCTCCTTCATCGCGTCGATGAACTGCTGGAGTTCGGCGCGGCCGACCGACTCGGTCGGCTCAATCAACATCGCCCCCTGCACGATGAGCGGGAAGTAGATGGTCATCGGGTGGAAGCCGTAGTCGATGAGCCGCTTCGCGATGTCGAGCGTGTGGACGCCTTTCCGGGTCTGCCGCTTGTCGGTGAAGAGACACTCGTGCATCGGCGGCGAGTCGAACGGCCGGTCGAAGGTGTCGGCGAGGCCGTGCGCGATGAAGCGCGCGTTTATGACCGCCGCCTCGGTCGCCTCGCGGAGTCCGTCGTGGCCGTGCGTCAGGATGTATGCGAGCGCGCGCAGGTGCATCCCGAAGTTGCCGTAGAAGGCCTTGACGCGCCCTATACTTTGCGGCCGTTCGGAGTCGAGCTTGTAAGCGTCGCCCGCCTTAACGACCAGCGGGACGGGGAGGAAGGGTTCGAGCTGGGCGGTGCAGCAGCAGGGGCCGGAGCCGGGGCCGCCGCCGCCGTGCGGGGTCGAGAAGGTCTTGTGGAGATTCAGGTGGATGACGTCCACGCCCATGTCGCCGGGGCGCGCCACGCCGACCAGCGCGTTCATGTTCGCGCCGTCCATGTAGACGAGTCCGCCCGCCGCGTGGACGATGTCGCAAATCTCTTTGATGTTGCGCTCGAAGATGCCGCACGTGTTCGGGTTCGTCAGCATCAGGCCCGCCACGTCGCCGGCCGCGCACAGCTCGCGCAAGTGTTCGAGGTCGGTCAAGCCTTCATTCGTCGAGCGGATGGTCTTAACGGTGAAGCCCGAGAGGTGCGCCGAGGCGGGGTTCGTCCCGTGCGCGGAGTCGGGGATGAGCATCACGCCGCGGCGGGCGCCGCCGCCCTCGGCCACGCCGTCGCGCGCGTCGAGGAAGGCGCGGATCATCATGACGCCGGTCATCTCGCCGTGCGCGCCCGCGGCCGGTTGCAGCGAGACGCCGGGCAGGCCCGTGATCTCCGCGAGGTGCTCCTGCAGCTCGTACATCACGCGGAGCGCGCCCTGCGCGTCCTCTTCCGGAGCGAGCGGGTGGAGTCCGGCGAAGCCCGGGATGCGCGCGACCTTCTCGTTCAGCCGCGAGTTGTACTTCATCGTGCAGGAGCCGAGCGGGTAGAGGCCGAGGTCGATGTTGTAGTTCCAGGTCGAGATGCGCGTGAAGTGCCGCACCACGTCCGGCTCGGACAGCTCGGGCACGCCTTCGAGTCCGTCGTCCCGACGCAGCTCCGCCGGGAGTATTTCGTCGAGCGCGGTCTCCTCCACGTCGAGCGCGGGCAGGCGGTAGCCGCGCCGACCCACCTGCGAGCGCTCGAAGACGAGCGCCTCGTTCTGCGTGACGTGCGTGGTTGCTTTCGTGATGGTCATGCTCAATTAAAGCCCTTGTCGGTTTCGTCCGCCCGGCCGCGGCCTCACTCCGCGCCCTCGTAGGGGTCGTGTGTGGGGCAAGGCCCGGCCAGCATCCGCGGGCCCTTCTCGCAAGGGTCGTAGCGGTTGGCGAGCAGCAGCCCCGCCAGCAGCAGGACGAGGAAGATCAACATGCCGAGAATGTGTCTCTTCATCTCTATCTCGGGCCAAACACTGGGCCGGCCGCGTCGTCAGTGCGGCGGGTAGTTGTCGGCGTTGGTGTGACAGGGAACCTCCAGCAGTTGCCGGCCGCCCGGACACTTCTCGTTGAAGGAGTTGGCAACTGCCAGCCACGCAAGCAGCAGGAGCGTCGCCATGCCGAGGACGAACCGTTCCAGATTCGTGTCGTAGGCGTGCCGGTTCATTACTGCCCCCCGGCGTTTGCGCCGAGCCCCGCGACGAGCGCGTCGATGTCGGCGCGCTTGTTCGTCTCGGTGACGCAGACGAGGAAGTCGTTCGGGCGGTCGGGGGAGTAACGGGAGAGTGCGAGCCCGCCCGTGACGTTGTGGCTCTCGGCGACGCGGCGCAGGAGCGCGGCGGCGTCACCGGGCGCGCGGACGACGAACTCGTTGAAGACGGGCGCGGAGTAGGGGAGCGAGAAGCCTTCAATCCCCGCGATCTGCCTGCGCGCGTAGGCGGCCTTCTGCGCGCACTGCTCGGCGACCTCCTGGAGGCCGCGGCGGCCCAGCGTCGTCATGTAGATCGTCGCGGCCAGGGCGATGAGCCCCTCGTTCGTGCAGATGTTCGAGGTGGCCTTCTCGCGGCGGATGTGCTGCTCGCGCGTGGCGAGCGTGAGCACGAAGCCGCGGCGGCCCTGCTTGTCGTAGGCAACGCCAGCGAGGCGGCCCGGAATCTGGCGCGCGTACTTCTCGCGCGTGGCGAAGAGGCCGACGTAGGGGCCGCCGAACGAGGCGGGCACGCCGAACGACTGCCCCTCGGCGACGACGATGTCGGCCCCGCACGCGCCGGGCGAGCGCAGGAGCCCGAGCGATGCGGCCTCCGTCACGACCACGACGAGCAGAGCGCCCGCCGCGTGCACCTCGTCGGCGAAAGCCTTCAGGTCTTCGACGCAGCCGTAGAAGTTCGGCGACTGGACGACGACCGCCGCGACCGTCTGGTCGAGCTGCGAGGCGTCGAGCGCGGTGCGCCCGCTCGACTCTTCAACTTCCAGACGCCCCAGCTCGATCCCCGCGTGCGCGACGTAGGTCTCGGCGACTTGCAGGTATTCGGGATGTACTGCGGCCGAGACGAGCACGCGCGAGCGGCGCGTGACGCGCTCGGCCATCAGGACGGCCTCGGCCATCGCCGTCGAGCCGTCGTACATCGACGCGTTCGCCACGTCCATGCCCGCCAACTGGCAGACGAGCGTCTG
The DNA here is from genome assembly GCA_019239425.1 of Acidobacteriota bacterium. GTDB lineage: Bacteria > Acidobacteriota > Blastocatellia > Pyrinomonadales > Pyrinomonadaceae > QHXN01. The sequence goes on along the minus strand of JAFAZX010000027.1, from coordinate 76,499 downwards.
GAACTCGAAGATGGCCTGCAAAGTGCCCTGCGAAATCTCGGGCTGGTAGGGCGTGTAGGCGGTGAAGAACTCGGAGCGCTGGATGAGGCTGTCGACGATGGTCGGCGCGTAGTGCGAATAGGCCCCCGCGCCGAGGAAGCTCGGGCGGCGGGCCGCGGCGTTCTCGGCCGCCATCGACTCGAACAGCTCTAACAGCTCGACCTCGGACAGGGCCGCGGGCGTCCGGAGCGGGCGCTTGAGCAGTACGTCCGAAGGTATCGAATCGAACAGCTCCTCGGCCGAGCCGAGCCCGAGGCCGCGGAGCATCTCCTGCCGCTCTTCCGGCGAATTAGGGATGTAGCGCACGGCCTTCTCTTACTCCAGAGACCCGATGTAGTCCTCGTACTCGGCGGCGGAGAGCAGGCTGTCCACCTCGCCGCGGTTCGAGAGCTTGACGCGCAGCATCCAGCCGGCGCCGTAGGGGTCGTTGTTGACCTGCTCGGGCTCGTCCGTCAGAGACTCGTTGACCTCCGTGACCTCGCCCGCCACGGGGAGGAACAGTTCGGAGACGGCCTTGACCGATTCGACCGAGCCGAACGTGTCGTGCGCCGAGAAGCTCTCGCCCTGCTTGGGCAGCTCGACGTAGACCACGTCGCCCAGAGAGTGCTGCGCGTGGTCGGTGATGCCGACCGTGCCCGTGTCGCCCTCGACCTTCAGCCACTCGTGGTCTTTGCTGTAGTACAAGCCTTCTGGAACGTTTGCCATGAGTCTCCTTTATCAGCAGGCAGTAGGCAGTTCGGAACCTTAATGCCAGCAGTCGAAATTAAAGCTTCAGCCTCCGCAGCGCGGAGCGACTACCCACTGCCATCTGCCTACTGCCTACTTCTTTTATAAAACGGCACGGGGACGATCCGCGCGGCGACTTTACGGCCGCGCACGTCGACGTGGATTTCGCGGCCGACGTTTGCGTGTTCGACGGGGACGTAGGCCAGCCCGATGTTCTTCTTCAGGTAGGGCGCGGGGCTGCCCGAGGTGACCTGGCCGGCGAGTCGGCCGTCGACGTAGACGTCCTGGCCGTCGCGCGCGATGCCGCGGTCTGTGACCTCGAAGCCGACGAGCTTGCGCTTGATACCTTCTTCCTTCTGGTGCGCGAGCGCCTCACGCCCGGTGAAGTCGCCCTTGTTCAGTTTCGTGATCCAGCCGAGGTTGGCTTCGAGGAGCGTCGTCTCTTCCGTAATCTCGTGGCCGTAGAGCGACATGCCCGCTTCGAGCCTCAAGGTGTTGCGCGCGGCGAGGCCGCAGGGCAGGACGCCGTCGGGTTCGCCGTAGCGGCCCGCGTCGAGCATCTTCTGCCAGAGCGCTTCGGCGTGGCCGGGCGCGGCGTAGACCTCGAAGCCGTCCTCGCCGGTGTAGCCTGTGCGCGAGATGATCGCGTCAACCCCGTCAACCTTGCCCTCTCGGAAGTGGTAGTACTTGATCTCTTCGAGCGGCGTCTCGGTGAGCGTCTGGAGAATGTTGATGGCCGAGGGGCCTTGCAGGGCGATCTGGCAGAAGTCGGCGGAGCGGTTCGAGAGCTGCACGTCCTCTTCGCCCTTGTGCGACGTAATCCAGTCCCAGTCTTTGTCGGTGGTCGAGGCGTTGACGACGAGCAGGAGGTGCTCGGGGCCGAAGCGGTAGACGAGGAGGTCGTCCACGACCGTCCCGCGCTCGGTCGTCAGGGCGCTGTACTGCGCCTGGCCGTCAACCAGTTTCGAGGCGTCGTTCGAGCAGAGGCGGTTAACGAAGGCAATGGCCCCGGGGCCGCGCACCTCTATCTCGCCCATGTGCGAAACGTCGAAGAGGCCGGCGCGTGTGCGCGTCGCCTGGTGCTCTTCGACGGTGCCGGCCGGGTACTGGACGGGCATGTCCCACCCGCCGAACTCGACCATGCGCCCGCCCAGGCGGCGGTGCATCGCGTTCAGCGGCGTCTGCTTCAGAGGGGTCGCGCTCACACCTGTCTCCTGCGTGCTCACGTCGGTGTCTGCCGGACGAAATGTTAAGTTTATTGAACGAAGCTGAAACCTAACACGCCGCCCGAGAGGGCGTCAAGCGAGTGCCTGTGTGAAGGAAAAGGCGGACTTAACCTGTTTAATTTCGGCCGCGCACGCGCTACTATTAGCGTCGCCATGAGAACCAGCGCCAGCCACCTTCGAACGAAGCGCCGCCGTCTCGAACTCACTTCGATTCTGACCTGCGTCCTGGCGGCCGCCGCCCTCTGCGCCGCCGCCGCGCGCGCGCAGGAGGCCGACTTGACGGGCAGCGCGGGCGTCTTCATCGAGCCGAAGCGGGCGACGACGCAGGCGCGCGAGCGCAACGCGCAGGCGCGCACGGCGCCGCGCCGCGCGAGGGTCAAGACCGCGACGCCGAGCCCGAACAGCCGGACGAACACGCCCGTCGCGTCGAACACCTCGAACACGACAAACACACCTAACACGACGAACCCGAAGACGCCCGTGAAGACCGCGCCGCCCGTGACGGCCGAGGCGCTCAACGCGCGCGCCGGGGCGGCCATCGAGGCCGGACGCTACGCGGACGCGGTCGAGCCTCTGAGCCAGGCGCTCAAGCTCAAGCCGGACTACGCCGACGCGCATTACAACCTCGGCGTCGCGCTCGGCGCGCTCGGCCGCCAGGACGAGGCCATCGAGTCCTTCAAGCGCGCGACGGCGCTCGACCCGAACGACTCCGAGGCGCAGTTCGACCTCGGCGAAGCGCTCTACGCGAAAGGGCGTTACGCGGAGGCGGCCGAAGCCTTCGCGCACGTCACGCGCGTCGCGCAGGTGAACGCCGAGGCGTTCGAGAATTTGGGCGACTCGTACAGCGCCTTGAAGCGCTACGCGGACGCGGCGGCGGCCTACCGCGACGCGGCGCGGCTCAAGACGGGCGACGTCGCGGTCTTGCAGAAGTTCGGCTACGCGCTCGGGCGCAGCAAGCAGTGGCCGGAGGCGACCGACGCTTTGAAGAAGGCTCTGGCGCTCGGGCCGGACGACGCGGAGTCGGCCGTCAACCTCGCGTACGTTTACAACAACACGGGGCAGTACCGGCTCTCCATCGACATGCTCAAGCCGTTCGCCGCCGCGCACCCGGAGATGACGGCCGTCCTCTTCAACCTCGGCACGGCCTACGGCCACCTCGCGCAGAAGGGCGCGAAGAACGACAAGGAGCGGAAGGAACTCTTCGCGTCGGCCGTGGACACGCTCAACCAGGTCGTCAGGCTCAAGCCGGACTGGCCCGAGGCGCACAACAACCTCGGCGTCGCGCTGGGGAACCTCGGCCGCTACAAGGAGGCCGTGGCCGCACACCTGGAGGCCGCGCGGCTGTACGAGGAGGCCGGGCAGCGCACGCCCGCCTACGCCGGCGCGCTCTTCAACCTCGCCTACGCCTACCGGAAGGGCGGCGACAAGAAGAAGGCTTTGGAGACTTACGAGAAGCTCAAGGCCGTCAACCCCGGTATGGCCGAAAGGCTGTACCCGGTCGTGAAGTGAGCGGCGGGACGGAATTAACCACAGAGACACAGAGGCACAGCTAATTCGCTTTAGCTGTGCCTCTGTGTCTCTGTGGTGAAAGCGTTTTTAGTAGCTGCTTTCGGCGACGTTCATCTTCTGGAGGACGAAGACGACGCGCATGGTCTGGGGCCGGCGGTCGAGCGAGGCGGGGACGAAGGCCGGGTTCTTGCGCAGGGCGTTCTGTAGGTCTTCGACCATGCGGCGGTTGCGGGGCGGCTCGACGATCTCGGCGAGCGAGGCGGTGCCGTTCGAGTAGACGTCCGCGACCACGATCATGTCGTCGTCGTCGGACTTGCCGTCGCTCGGCGGCGAGACGGTCAGGGCGGCCAGCGCGCCGCGCGGGTTCAGCGTCGGCGACTCGGCGCCGAAGTTGTTGGCGCGCGCCGCGGCCGCGAGGTCGGGCGCGAGCGGGCGCGTCACGTCGTAGGCGCCGACCCAGGTGATGGTGTAGGGCTGGTCGCTTTCGAGCCGCTGCGCCTCGGCCAGGTTGCGCAGGATGACGAGCTGCGAACGCAGCGCGCCGAAGACCGCCACGAAGAGCACGGCCGAGTAGACCGCGCCGACCGAATAGGGCATCAGGCGCACTCTGAGCCAGCGCACGACGTGCTCAAAGGGGCTGAGGCGCGGCGCGGCGTTGCGCGCGGCGCGCTCGATGATGAGCGCGCCGCGGATGGAGGCGGCGAGGTCGGGCGGCGGCGCGGGCCGCGCCAGGAGCGAAAGGCCGCGCACGAGCGCGCGTGTCTCTTCGAGCTGATGACGGCAGACCGGGCACGCGCCGAGGTGCTCGGCCAGCGCCGCGCCCGCCTCACGCGAGAGCGCGCCGTCGAGGTGCGGCGAGAAGGCCTTCTGAGATTCTGAACACGTCATCATAACTTTGGGTTTCGGGGGTTGGGTGCCGGGTGCTGGTTAAGAGCATTTACCCAGAACCCAGCACCCAACACCTAGAACCCTTCCCCGGATGGCTGGCCGACCCCGGCTGCTCCCTTTTTAAGAAAGGAAGCAGTTGCGGCGTGCGCCCCCGCGGTCTTGCGCCGTGGGCCTTTGCGGGATTTCCGTCGGGCGGCGGTAGAAGAACGGGTGTTGCTGACCACGTTTTCAAGACCGCCCGCCGGAAGAACCCTTCAGACCCTTCGGCGCCTCGCGCTGGCTCGCCTGCCTCCGCCGCTTCCTGACCCACGTTGGCACCGGGTTTTCGGTCGAAGCCGGGGCGGGGCAGCCATCCGGATTGTGGATTGTGGATCGCGGAAGCCTGCCTGATGAAAGTGCGCGTGCGGCTGGTGACTGCCAGTCCGAAATCCACAATCCTAAATTACAAAGAGCCTTCGAGCCTGCGGCGAAGCTCGGTGCGGCCACGGTTGAGCCGCGATTTGACCGTGCCGACGTTGAGGTCGAGCGTCGAGGCGACCTCCTCGTAACTGAGCCCCTCGATGTCGCGGAGCACGATGACTTCGCGGTAGGGGCGCGAGAGGGCTTTGAGCGCGGCGTGCAGCGCCGCCTCGCGTTCGCGCGCGAGCGCCTGTCGTTCGGGGTCTTGCCCCTCGCCGCCGGCCAGGCCCGCCGAGAGCGGCGCGTCGTTCTCCTCGGAGACCGGCGCGTCGAGCGAGACCGTGCGGTCGCGCCGCCGACGCTTCCACCAGCGCCAGCGGTTGCGCGCCTGGTTGACGGCGATGCGGTAGAGCCACGTCCGCAGGTCTGCGTCGCCGCGGAAGCTCGCGAGGTGGCGGAACGCCTGCAGGAAAGTCTCCTGCGTCAGGTCGCGCGCCTCCTCCGGGTCTTCGGTCAGGCGGTAGAGCAGCGCGTAGATGTCACCGTGCCGCTCCTCGACCATGCGGTTGAAGGCCGAAGCGTCGCCCGCCCGGAGCCTTTCAAGGAACTGTTCTTCGGCCGAGATGCGGAAACGCACCTCCGCCGAGGCCGCCGCGTCGGCAGCCCCTTCCAGTTCCGCTTCCATGCGGAGGGCGATTGGCTCTCCGAAGCTCACAAGCGTCCTCCGTCGGACTGGGAGGGTCTGTCAAAGGGCCTCGCCCCCTTCAACTGGGACTTTCGACACCGGCCCCGCGGCCCCTGTTCCGAAAAAAGTTTCAAGCGGTTAATTTGATGCGGCGGCAAGCCCGGACTGTCCGACAGGATAGCGCCGCCCGCCGTCGGCCGGCAACGGAAAATTCTCGATTTGCCCTTGCTTGACATCGCCCTAACCCGCCTTTAGAGTGAACCTTTGCCTTGAACTCCACCAGAGAGAACGCACCCGACAGTGCGTCCTTGCACCGGAAAAAAGCAGTGGCCCGAACGACAAAGAAACGCGCACAGCAGCTCAAGCACGACAAGTTCCGCGACACGACCTTCGACGCCTACGGCCGCCTCTCGCACCGCTTCGAGGGGAAGGGCCGGACGATCCTCTACGCCGTCGGCGGCGTGGTCGCCCTCGTCGCACTCCTCCTCGTCTTCAACTGGTGGCGCGAGCGGCGCGCCGACGCCGCCCGCCTCGCGCTCGGCCAGGCCATCAAGATCGCCGAGGCCCCCGTCTCGCCCACACCGCAGCCCGGCCAGACCGGCCCGAGCTACGCCTCCGAGAAGGAGCGCGCGCAGAAGGCCGTCGAGGCCTTCCAGAAGGTGCAGGGCGAGTACGGCTCGCCCTACAGGGACATCGCGCGCTACTTCGCCGCGACCAACCTGCTCTGGGTCGACCGGCCGAAGGGCCTGAGCGAGCTCGAGGCGCTCTCGAAGGACGGCGACGCGGACGTGGCCGCGCGCTCGCGCTTCGCCCTGGCGCAGGCGCGCGAGGCCGACGCGCAGTACGACGCCGCGGCCGCGGGCTACCAGGAGCTGCTCAAGAACGGCTCGGACGCCGTCTCGCCGAACGTCGTGAAGCTGCGGCTCGCGTCCGTCTACGAGAAGCAGGGGAAGAAGGACGAGGCCGTCAACCTCCTATTCCAGATGGTCGAGGCGGCGCGCAACGCCAAGGGCAAAGACGGCAAGCCCCTGCCCGAATCGACCGTCACCCGCTCCGCCGCCGACAAGCTTCAGGAGCTGAGTCCCGAGCGCTACGCGCAGCTCCCGAAGGAGCCGACGCCCGCGGGCGGGATTCCGCTCGGCGAAGGATGAACTAAGAACGGGTTTTAGGTTCTGGGTGCTGGGTGCTGGTTAAACCCAAAACCCAGAACCCAACACCCAGAACCCAGCACCCGTTCTTCGTGGACAATCTCACGCACTCGCTCGTCGGGCTGGCGGCCGCGCAGGCCGGGCTCGAACGCCGGAGTCCTTACGCGACATTCGTGTGCGTCGCTGCCGCGAACCTGCCGGACATAGACATCGTCGCGGTCGCGGGCGGGCCCGCCTTCTACCTCCAACACCACAGAGGCATCACACATTCCATCGTGGGGACGCTGGCGCTGGCCGTCGCGTTCCCCCTGCTCTTCTGCGCGGCCGAGCGCCTGTGGGCGCGCGTCAGGGGGAGGGAAACGCGCGCGCGTCTGAAGGGGCTTTTGGTCTGTTCGCTCTTGCTGTCGGCCTCGCACCCGCTTCTGGACTGGACGAACAGTTACGGCGTGCGCCCCTTCCTTCCGTGGGACGGGCGTTGGATTTACGGCGACCTGCTCTACATCGTCGACCCCTGGGTGTGGCTCATACTCGGCGGCGCGTGCTTCCTTCTGGCGAAGACGCTCTGGCGCGCGGCCGGGTGGGGGCTGCTCGGGCTCTTCGTCACCCTCGCCCTCTTCCGCGTGGCGACGCGTACGGACGCGGGCGTTCCCCTCTGGGCGCTCGTCCAGTGGTGCGCGGGGCTGGCCGCGCTCCTCTTCCTGCGCTGGAAGAGCTTCGGGGGGCGCTTCGGCCGGCGCGTGGCCGCCGCCGCGCTCGCGTGCGTCGTCCTCTACTGCGGGGCTTTGGCAATCGTGCAGGCGCGCGCGCGTTTTCTGGCCCGGGCCTTCGCCGACGGCATGGCGGGTTGGAAGCAGGAGCGAGTCCTGCGCGTGGCCGCGACGCCCGTGCTGGCCGACCCGCTCACCTGGCGCTGCCTGGCCGAGACCGACAGCTCCACCCTCCGCTTCGACATGACGTTCGGCAAATACTTCTACGAAGACTTGCGCAACGTCGTGAGCTTCCCCGAGCCGTCGGGCGAAGACGCGGAGGTCGTGCGCCGCGCCTCGGAAGACCCGTCGGCGCGCGTGCTGCTCGGCTTCGCGCGCTTCCCCGTCGCGCGCGTGGGGCTCGACGACGCGGGCCGCCCGGTCGTGCAGTTCGCAGACCTGCGCTTCACCGAGCCGGGCGCACGCGCCCGCGTCGGCGGCTTCGCGCTGGATGTGCCGGTGAACAGTAGGCGGTAGGCAGATGGCGGTAGGCAGTTGAGAACCCGGATTCGAGCGTCCGAAATCTAGCCTCCAACTTCCATTACGCGGAGCGACTGCCTACTGCCATCTGCCTACTGCCTACTGTTCGGTCTTGAACTTTGGACATCGAAGCTTTATTTTGGACGGCGTTCACACGTTTTCAGTCGCTCCCCTCTTTTCTGAAAGGAAGCCCGAACCACATGAATAAAGTGAAGCCCGCGAGGCTGTTGCTGCCTCTCGCACTTCTCCTTGCGCTCGCGCAGGCGGCGGCGGCGCAGACGAACGCGCGCCAGGCGCTCGCGAGCCTGCCCGACTCGCAGGCCGTGCTCTACGTCAACGCGCACCGCGTCGTCCACGACGTGATGCCGCGCGTGATGCCCCCCGCCGACTACGCGAAGATGCTGAAAGAGGCGCAGCAGTTCGGCTTCGACGTGCGCGGCCTGGACTACCTCGCCGTCGGCGCGCGCCTCGCCGAACCCGCGCCGGCCAACAACCTGCCCGAGTTCGTCGTCGTCCTCCACGGCAACTTCAACGCCGACACGCTGCTCGCGCTCGGCCGCGTCGCCGCGGGCTCGCAGAACATCTCGCCGCGCAGGGAGACCTACGGCTCGAAGACGCTTGAGATCATCGACCTCCAGAGCATCGGCAAAAAGCCGGACGGCGCCGACGGGCAGGGCGAGCCCAAGTCGAGTCCGATGCCTTACCCCGAGGTGGCCGTGATGGCGCTCGACGCCAACACGCTCGTCGCGGGCGTGCCCGCCTACGTCCGCGCGCTGGTGGACGCGGCCGAAGGGCGCGGCGCGCTGAAGTCTTCGATGGTCGACCTCGCCGCGCGCGACCCGCAGGCGCTCTGGAGCCTGACGGTGGAGCCGCCGCCCGCGCTCATCGACTACCTGCACAAGTTCGGCGCCCCCTCGAACAAGGAGTTCGACGAGATGATCGACTGGGTCAAGCAGGTGAGTCTGGCGCAGGGCCTGGACGCGCTGAACTACACGATGAGCGCCTCTTTGCTGACGGACTCGCCCGAGCACGCCTCGGCCTTCAGCGGCCTCGTCCGCATGGGGCTGCTCGCGGCGCAGACGGGCCTCAGCTCGGAGGCGGCCAAGCTGAAGCCGAGCGACAAGAGCTACGCACAGGCGCGCGCGGCGCTCGACGCCATCAAGACGTTCGTCAACCGCACCGAGGGCAACACCCTCCTGCTCAGCTTCTCCGTCCCGCAGAAGGTCGTCCACGACCTGGTCAGGAACGAGATGGGGCCGAAGCGTGCGGCGCAGACGACCGCCCCCCGCCGCCGCGGCCGCGCGCGGCGGAGATGAGGAAGGAGCCTCCGACTTGGAAGCGACCCCCGCAGAGAAGAGGCGCGCCGGGCAGCTCGTGAAGCTGCTCCGGAAGGAGTACCCGGAGGCGCGCTGCAGCCTGGATTACGGCAACGCCCTGGAGCTGCTGGTGGCGACGATCCTTTCGGCGCAGTGCACGGACGAGCGCGTCAACGTCGTCACCTCGAGCCTCTTCCGCAAGTACCGGACGTGGGAGGACTACGCCTCGGCGCCGGCCGCGGAGCTGGAAGCCGACATCAAGTCCACCGGCTTCTTCCGCAACAAGGCGAAGTCGATCCAGGGCGCGTGCCGGCAGATCGGCGAGCGCCACAAAGGGGACGTGCCGCGCTCGATGGATGAGCTGCTGGAGCTGCCCGGCGTCGCGCGCAAGACGGCGAACGTCGTGCTGGGCAACGCCTACCAGATCGCCTCGGGCGTCGTCGTGGACACGCACGTCGCGCGACTCTCGGCGCGGCTCGGGCTGTCGCGGGAGAAGACGCCCGAGAAGATCGAGCGCGACCTCGTCGGCCTCCTCCCCGAGTCCGAGTGGATCGACTTCTCGCACCTGCTCATCGCGCACGGCCGCAAGGTCTGCAAGGCGCGCAACCCCGCCTGCGGCGAGTGCGTCTTAGCCAAACTCTGCCCTTCGGCGTTCGTCGCCGGGGCTTAAGATTTCGACGTTTCTTGAGACATGTCGGGAAAGATAGTTCACCACAGAGACACAGAGGCACAGCTTGGGGCCAATACCTCTTCAAGCTGTGCCTCTGTGTCTCTGTGGTGAATTTGCCCTTAGCTCTAATCTCAAGCATCGCTAACAATTTTCACAACGGAAAAGAGCAATGAACAGAATTACCAACCGCATTAAAAGGCTCGCGGCCTTCGCGCTGCTGGCGTGTGTGCTGTGCCCGGCGGCCGGCGCGCAGAAGCTCGAGTATCCCGTCTCCAGGAAGGCCGAGCAGTCAGACACGTACTTCGGCGTGCGGGTCGCAGACCCTTACCGCTGGCTCGAAGACGACGCCTCGAAGCCCGAAGTCGCGCGCTGGGTCGAGGAGCAGAACAGGCTCACCTTCTCCTACCTCGACAAGATTCCCTACCGCGCGCAGATCAAGGAGCGCCTGACGAAGGTCTACAACTACGCGCGCTACACCGCGCCCTACCGCCGCGGCGAATACTACTTCTTCACGAAGAACGACGGCCTCCAGAACCAGTCGGTCGTCTACGTGCAGAAGGGGATCGACGGCGCGCCGGAAGTCCTGCTCGACCCGAACAAGTTCTCGGCCGAGGGGACGACGCAGTTGCAGGGCCTCTCCATCTCCAAGGACGCGAAGTACGCCGCCTACTGCAAGGCCTCGGGCGGCTCGGACTGGCGCGACTGCTACGTGCTGGAAGTGGCGACCCGGAAGCAGCTCTCGGACGAGCTGAACTGGGTCAAGGTCTCGGGGCTGGCGTGGGCCGGCGACGGCTTCTACTACAGCCGCTACGACGCGCCGGAGAAGGGCAGGGAGCTGACCTCGAAGAACGAGAACCACAAGGTCTACTTCCACAAGGTCGGCACGCCGCAGTCCGCGGACGAGCTGGTCTACCAGGACCCGGCGCACCCGCAGCGCTTCAACAACGTCGAGACGACCGACGACGAGCGCTTCGCCCTGCTGACCCTGCAAGACCGCGGCACCGGCAAGAAGGGCAACGCGCTCTTCTACCGCGACCTCAAGTCGGGCGACAAGACCTGGCAGCCCCTCGTCGCAGAGATCGGCGACGACGACTTCGGCGTGGTCGACGACGTCGGCGACAAGCTCCTCGTCGAGACGAACCACAACGCGCCCAACGGCCGCGTCTTCCTCTTCGACCCGAAGAACCCTTCGGAGAAGGACTGGAAGGACGTGCTGCCCGAAAGGCAGGAGCCTCTGCAGGGCGCCAGCACCGGCGGCGGCAAGCTCTTCGCCACCTACCTCAAGGACGTGACGACGCGCGCCTACGTCTACTCGCTCGACGGCAAGCTCGAGAACGAGGTGCAGCTCCCGGCGCTCGGCATCGCGGGGGGCCTGGGCGGGAACAAGGACGACCGCTTCGTCTTCTACACCTTCAGCTCGTTCACCTTCGCGCCCTCGATCTACCGCTACGACATCGCGACGCGCAAGTCCACGCTCTTCCGCTCGCCCGAGATTCCGGGCTTCCGCCCCTCCGACTACGAGGTCAAGCAGGTCTTCTTCAACAGCAAGGACGGCACGCGCGTCCCGATGTTCGTCGTCCACAAAAAGGGCCTCAAGCTCGACGGCCGCAACCCGACGCTGCTCTACGGCTACGGCGGCTTCAACGTGAGCACGACGCCCGGCTTCAGCCCGGGCCGTCTGATTCTTTTGGAGCAGGGCTTCGTCTACGCCTCGGCGAACATGCGCGGCGGCGGCGAGTACGGCGAGAAGTGGCACGAGGCCGGGATGAAGCTGAAGAAGCAGAACGTCTTCGACGACTTCGTCGGCGCGGCCGAGTGGCTCGTCCAGAACAAGTACACGTCGCCCGACCGGCTCGCCATCCACGGCGTCTCGAACGGCGGCCTGCTCGTCGGCGCGGTGGCGAACCAGCGGCCCGACCTCTTCAAGGTCGTCATCCAGCAGGCGGGCGTGATGGACATGCTCCGCTTCCACAAGTTCACCATCGGCTGGAACTGGATCGCCGACTACGGCTCCTCGGACAACGAGGCCGAGTTCAAGGCCCTCTACGCCTACTCGCCGATTCACAACGTGAAGCCGGGGACGAAGTACCCCGCGACTCTCATCACGACGGCCGACCACGACGACCGCGTCGTCCCCGCGCACTCCTTTAAGTACGCGGCGGCCCTCCAGGCGGCGCAGGCCGGCGACAACCCCGTCCTCATCCGCATCGACACCCGCTCCGGCCACGGCGCGAGCAGTACGACCAAGGCCATCGAGCAGAACTCCGACATCTACTCCTTCCTCATGTACAACCTCGGCGTCACGCCCAGGTGGGAAATGGATAAGGAGAGCAGGTAACAGGAGGCGTTAACCGCGCGAACAGGGAGGCACGGCTTGCAGGCAACACAGCTTCAAGCCGTGCCTCCCTGTTCGCGCGAAAGAGTCCGGCCGTGAACAGCCCGCGCTCCCTCTTCATCGTCTCACTGCCGCGGTCGCTCTCGACGGTCGTGCACGACTTCTGCGCGGCCGCGCTCGGCCTGCGCTCGCCCGTGTGGACGACGGCCGGCGAGATACTCAACGGTGAACGGCTCGCATACTTCCCCGACGTGGAGGGCTTCGAGGCGCGCAAGTTCACCACGCCGGAGCAGAGTTTCGCCTTCCGGCAGCTCTCGGAACTGCTCGACGACGTGGTGCGGCCGCGCGGCCGCGTCTACAAAGACGTGGTGCAGCCCTTCGTCGTCTCCGGCTGGCTCGCGCGTAGGCGTCTGCCCGTGCTGCGCATACGCCGCCCCCTGGCGGAGGTGGCGCGGGCCATGACGGCACACGGCTGGCTCTACCCGCACCACGCCGCGCCGGGCGAAGGGCCGACGACGAGGGGGCTCATCCGCGGACTCATCAGGGCCGAGCGGGCGCTCGACGCGCTGAGCGCGGAGGTCTTGAATTTTGAAGAGTTGGTCGAGAGCGAGGAGCCGCTCCGTGCGGCGCTGCGGAGGCTCTACCCGGAGGCCGAGTTGAAGCCGGCCGGCTACATCGACGACCACTTCCGCCGCCGCGCGCGCGCGGTCGCCGCGCGGCGTGAGGAGCCGGGCTGGCCCGCGCTTCAGCGTGAGGTCGCCGAACTGCTCGAACTCGAAACGGGCCGCGCCTGACGCGCCAGCGCGTCGAGCGCCGACTCGACGCGCCCGAACACGCCCGCCCAGCCGCCCGGCGACGACTGGCGAAAGAGCCGCATCGTCGGATACCAGGGCGAGTCCTCACGCGACTCCATCCAGCGCCAGTCCGCGCGTCCGTTGAGCAGCACCCAGACCGGCCGGCCGAGCGCGCCCGCCAGGTGCGCCATCGCCGTGTCCACCGTAATGATTAAGTCCATCCGCTCGACGAAGGCGGCCGTCGTGGCGAAGTCGCCGACGGCGCCCGAAAGGTCTACGGCTTCGGGGCCGAGGCCCTCGCTCAACTCGCCGCGCGCCGCCCCGAATTGCAGGCCGAACAGGCGAACGCCGGGGACGCGCGCGAGGCTTGCGAAGTCCGCCGGGCGGCAGTCGCGCGCCTCGTGTCCGAGGTAGCCCGTGCCGCTCGCCCAGACGATGCCGACGCGCAGGCCGGCCCCCGCGCCCGCGAGCAACTCCGCTGCCGCCTCCTGGTCGCGTGTTGGGGCGGAGAGATAGGGGACTGTGTCGGGAATCGTTTCGGCCGTCGTGCCGAAGACGCGCGCGAGGCTCAGCAGAGGCAGTTGAAAGTCGGCGGGCGCCTCTTCGTCCTCACCGACGACCGCGTCAACGCCCGGCAGGTTCTCAAGCAGCCGCGCGAGCTGACGCTGCGTGCGGAGGAGGATGCGCCCCCCGTCCTTGCGTATCAGCGGCACGTAGCGCGAGAACTGTATCGTGTCGCCAAGCCCCTGCTCGGCCCAGAGCAGCAGCGTGCGCCCCGCGAGTGGCGAGCCGTCCCACAAAGGCGCGCTTAGGCCCGCCGCCTCAGGCGCACGCCCGCCCCACCTCCATTCATACTCGCGCCAGCCCTCCTCGAACTCGCCCAGCCTGAGCAGCGTCACCGCGAGGTCGAGGTGTGGCTGGTAGAAGCCCGGCTCCGCGGCGGCGGCTTCACGGAAGAGGTCGGCCGCCGCGCGCATCCGGCCCTGTACGTAGGCGACTTTACCGAGGTTGTAAAGGGGCAGGAACCAGCCCGGCCTTAAGGCGGTCGCCTCTTCGAAGGCTTCCGCCGCCTTCTCCGTCTCGCCCGCGTCGAGCAGCGCCACGCCGAGGCCGTTGAGTGCCTCGGGCCAAGCGGGCCTGAGCGCCAGGGCCTTCGCGTAAGAGGCGACCGCCTCGCCCGTGTGGCCTTGCGCGTGCAGCGCCGCGGCGAGGTTGTAGTGCGCCTCGGGCCATTCGGGCCGCAGCGCGACGGCCCGCGCGTAGGCCGTCGCCGCGCTTTCTAGGTCGCCCGCGGCCTTCAGCGCCACGCCGAGGTTCAGTTGCAGTTCGGGCGAGTCCGGGTACTGCGCGGCCGCTTCGGAGAGTGCGCCGGCCGCCTCGCGCGGGCGGCCCGTGCGGAGTGCGACGTGCGCGAACAGGTGCAGGGCCGAAGCGTTCCCCGGCTCAAGCAGAAGGGTTGCGCGGCAGGCCGCCTCCGCCTCCGCGAAGCGGCCCGCGCCGAAGTGGCCGGCGGCGGCTTCGAGCGCGGACGTGATGTCGTCCATCGAATTCTCGTGCCTCGGAGGGCGGGGGGCGGCCGCCCCCGCCCGCGTTGGTGTTTAGGGTGGTGAGGTTGTGCTAAGAGGGCAAGTCTGTTTCGCGCTGGCGGAGGGGCCTACTCGTCGGCCGCGCCGGTCACCGCGCCCCTGCCGGCCAGCTTGTTGACGAAGGACTGCGCGCCGTTGCCGAAGTAGCCCGTCCCCGACGGGAAGATCGTCGTGAAGCTGATGGCGTACTCGCCGGAAGTGAGCCCCTGCACGGTGGTCTGGTACGACCAGTTCTGGTAGCCCACCTTGACGGTGTAGGGTGGCTGCCCCTGCGGAGAGAACTGCGCGTACTGCGCGTTCTCCAGCTTGCCGGAGGTCTCCATCCCGTCGTTGCTGGTGACGACGAAGGCCATGCTGTGGGCTACACGTTCCGTGTTGCAGCCGCTTCCGCCGGCGCTGGGATCGATCTTATTGAGTTGTAGCACACCAAGGTTGTTGATGATCATGGGTCGTTCCTTTCTTTCGTGAAGTTCAGGTGGTTGTGTCCAGCGGGGCCAGTCCTCCCTTTGGGCCGCCCCGGCGAGGCTGTTGACAGAGACTACGAGACACGTCTACCTCGGCCGGTTTCGTGAGAATGGGGCGGAACGTCGTCGGAACGGGAAACCGGGCAGGGGCCAGAGTCAGGTTTGACCCGTGCCGGTGACGGTGAATGCTCTGAAGCGTGGGGAAGGTATAACGAACTCTCCCGCCAGTCAAGACATTTCGCGCGGCGCCCGCGAATCCGCCACCCGCGGCGGCGCGCTTGTTGCACTCGGGCCGGGATGCGCTATCATCCGTCGTGCGTTCCGGCCTCTTGAGTTCTACGGTCTTCTGAAAAATTTCCGGGGGAGTCCGCCTTTGTCCGAGAAGCGACCGCTCACCGTCCTCTGCATCGCCACCTTCGAGAAGGGGCAGGAGTTCATGCGCGAGTGCAAGCGGCAGGGCTGCCGCGTCCTCGTCGTTACGATGGAGAAGCTCAAAGACGCCGACTGGCCGCGCGAGTCCGTGGACGAGTTCTTCTACCTGCCCGAAGGCTACAAGCTCGAAGACGTGACGAAGGGCGTCAGCTTCATCGCACGCACGCGCGAGATCGACCGCGTCGTCCCCCTCGACGACTTCGACGTGGAGACGGCCGCCAGCCTCCGTGAGCACCTGCGCATCCCCGGCATGGGCGACACCACCGCCCGCTACTTCCGCGACAAGCTCGCCATGCGCGTCAAGGCGCGCGACCACGGCGTCCTCGTCCCAGAGTTCGTCCACGCCCTCAACCACGAGCGCGTCCGCGAGTTCACCGAGCGCGTCGCGCCGCCCTGGGTCTTGAAGCCGCGCTCCGAGGCCTCGGCCGTCGGCATCAGGAAGGTGAAATCTGCGGAAGAGCTCTGGCCGCACCTCGAAGAGTTAGGCGACCGGCAGTCCTTCTACCTCATCGAGCAGTTCATCCCCGGCGACATCTTCCACGTCGACTCGGTCGTCTGGCAGGGCGAGACCGTGTTTACGGCGGTCAGCAAGTACGGCCAGCCGCCGATGACGGTCGCGCACGGCGGCGGCGTCTTCATGACGCGCACCGTCCCGCGCCAGTCGGCCGAGGCGCAGGCGCTCGAACTACTCAACCACGAACTCATCCGCACGCTCGGGCTGGTGCGCGGCGTGACGCACACCGAGTTCATACAGGGGGGCGACGGCCGCTTCTACTTCCTCGAAACGGCGGCGCGCGTCGGCGGCGCCAACATCGCCGAGACGGTCGAGGCCGCGCGCGGCGTCAACCTCTGGCGCGAGTGGGCGCGCATCGAGGTCGCGGGCGAGCACGGCCACTACGAGCTGCCGCCCGCGCGCGACGACTACGCCGGCATCGTCATCTCGCTCGCGCGCCAGGAGTGGCCCGACACCTCGCACTACGACGACCCCGAGATCGTCTTCCGCCTCCACAAGCGCCACCACGTCGGCCTCCTCGTCGCCTCGCACGACCCCGCGCGCGTCGAGCACCTGCTCCGCGCGTACGCCGAGCGCCTGCTCGAAGACTTCAGCGCCACCCTCCCGCCGACCGATAGGCCGACAAGCTGAAGCTGGGAGCGCGGGCATCCCTGCCCGCCATGAGCGCGCAGCGCGAAAGCTGAGAGGCATGACGCCTCAACGTTGAGATTAAGAGCACGAGGGTCAGCGCGCTGAAGCGCGCTTGCGGGCAGGGATGCCCGCGCTCCCAGCTAAGAAGTCCGCGCTCCCGGCAGAGGGGTTCTTATGGCACGTGACCTGATTCGTGAATACCTGAGTTTCTTACAGGTCGAGAAGGGGCTCTCGAAGAACTCTCTGGAGAGCTACCGGCGCGACATGGCGCGCCTGCGCGCGGCGGCCGAGGCCGCGGGGCTGGAGCCGCACCTTTTGGGGAAGGCGGAGCTGACGCAGTTCGTGATGTCGCTTTCGCGCGAGGGGCTCGCGCCGCCCTCGGTCGCGCGCGCCCTGAGCGCCGTGCGCGGCTTCTACCGCTTCCTCCTGCTCGACGGGCACATCAAGGCCGACCCGAGCGCCGACATCTCAAGGCCGCAGGGCGGGCAGAAGCTCCCGAGGTTCCTGACGCAGGCGGAGATGGAGAAGCTTCTGGAAGCGCCCGACACGACGACGCCCGAGGGCGTGCGCGACCGGGCGCTGTTCGAGCTGATGTACGCGACGGGCCTGCGCGTGACGGAGGTGGCGACGCTGCCCTTAGCGAACGTGGACGTGGACGTCGGCGTCCTCTACTGCACGGGCAAGGGGAGCAAGCAGAGGCGCGTGCCCATCGGGCGCTCGGCCGTCTCGTGGCTGCTGCGCTACCAGGCGGCGCGGCGCGCGCTGCTCGCGGGGCACGAGTCGCCGCGCCTCTTCGTCGGCTACCTCGGCCGCCCCATCGACCGGCGTCTCATCTGGGCGATCCTCAAGCGCGCGGCCGAGAAGGCCGGGGTCGAAGGCGTCACGCCCCACGTCCTGCGCCACAGCTTCGCCACGCACCTCCTCGAACACGGCGCCGACACGCGTAGCGTTCAGGCCATGCTAGGCCACAGCGACCTCGCCACCACCCAAATCTACACGCACGTCACCAGCGAGCGCATCCGCAGCGTCTACGAAAAGCACCACCCGAGGGCGAAAAGAGAGTAGGCAGTAGGCAGACGGCAGTAGGCAGTTAAGACAAGAAGCTTCCTGTTGTTTGCAGGTGCGTATGGCCGACAGAAATTTAACCACAGAGACACAGAGGCACGGCTTGATGACTTATGTCTTCAAAGCCGTGCCTCTGTGTCTCTGTGGTTAATTAGTCTTCCGCTATCCGTCAGAACTGCCTACTGCCGTCTGCCTACTGCCTACTCTCAAATGCTCTTGAAGCTCACGTTCCCAGAGGCGGTGGAGATTTTCAGCTCGCGGGCGCCGCTGCCGAGTTGGCCTTCGGCGCGCGTGCCGGAGCCGTAGCGGTCGTGCTTGACCTCGAGCGGGAAGTTCGTCTCGATGTCGCCCGAGGCGGTGGAGAGCGAGACGTGCGCGTCGAGGCCCGAAGGCATCCGGACGCGTACGTCGCCGCTGGCCGAGGAGAAGCGCATGTTGCCCGCGCCCTCGACCCTCGTGAGCTCGACCTCCACGTTGCCGCTCGCCGTGTTGGCGTTTACCGTCCCCGTCGCCTCCTCGACGCGCACCGTCCCGCTCGCCGAGTTGGCCCTGATCTCGCCGCCCACGCCGCGCACCGTCACGTCGCCGCTCGCCGTCGAGAGGTGGAGCCGCGCGCTGAAGCCCTCGGCCTTCACGTTGCCGCTGGCCGTCGAAATCTTGTCGAAGCTGATGCCCGACGAGCGCGGCACGCGCACCTCGAAGCGGAGGCTCGCGTTGCAGTTGCGGCAGTCGTGCGGGTACTCGGCGCGCAGCGAGACGTGACCCTGCGTGCTCTCGTCCACGACCTCGACCATGTCGCGGTCGCGCCCCTCTTTGTAGGCGCTGACGACGACGGCGCTCCCTTCGTAGCCGACCAGGTTCACGTCCCCCGATACGTTGGCGATCTCGACCGTCCCGCCGTCGCCGAGGTTGTAACTCTTCTGAAAGTCCTGCGCCGCCGCGCTCACGCACGCCAGCGCGCACAGCGCAAACGCGCACACCAGGTTCAAAACAGCCTTGCGTCCCATCACTCTCACTCCTCTCCTGTGGTGAAAACTAGAATCCAACCGGCTCTCGTTCGTGTAAACACCGCGGTCTGGAGTTTTGTGACACAAAAAAAAAGGGTGTTGGGTGTTGGGTGCTGGGTGCTGGGTAAAACCCGGTTCTTCCCCAGCACCCAGCACCCAACACCCAACACCCTTTCACGCATTTTCCCCGGCGGCGTAGCCGGAGGCCCAGGCCCATTGGAAGTTGTAGCCGCCGAGGTGGCCGGTCACGTCGACGACCTCGCCGACGAAGTAGAGGCCGGGGACGCGGCGCGATTCCAAAGTCTTGGACGAAAGTTCGTCGGTCGAGACGCCCCCGCGCGTGACCTCCGCCTTCTGAAACCCTTCGGTGCCGGCCGGGAGTACGCGCCAGTCGTGGAGCCTCTCCGAGACCTTCTCAAGCTCCGCGTCCGTGTACGCGCGCAAAGGTCTCGGAGGCGCGAACGTCTCGGCCCAGACCTGCGCGAAGCGCCGCGGCAGATGCCCGGAGAGCGCCGTGTGCAGCTCGGCCCCGGCCGCGCGCTTGCGTTCCAGGAGTGCGCGCGCGTCCTCGCCCGGCAGGAGGTCTACGGAGAGCGCCCGGCCGCGCGACCAGTAGGAGGAGATTTGCAGGACGGCCGGGCCGCTCAGGCCGCGGTGCGTGACGAGGACGTTCTCGGCGAACTCTGCGCCGTCGCAGCGCACGACCGCGGGGACGGAGATGCCACTCAAGGGTTGGAACTGCTTGAGGTCGCCGGGCGCGAGCGTGAGCGGCACGAGCGCGGGCTCTGGCTGTAAGACCTTCAGCCCGAACTGCCGCGCCAGCCCGTAGCCGAAGTCCGACGCGCCCAGCTTCGGAATCGAAAGCCCGCCCGTGGCGACGACCAGGGACTCCGACTCGAACTCGCCCCGGCTCGTCCTGACCCGAAAGCTTTCGCCCTCGCTCACGCCCTCGACGCGGCAGCCCGTGAAGACGCGGACGCCGGCCGCGTCGCACTCCGCGAGCAGCATGTCGATGATCTGCCGCGCGCTCTCGTCGCAGAAGAGCTGCCCGAGCTTCTTCTCGTGATAGCGGATGCGGTGGCGCTCGACGAGCGCGACGAAGTCCGGGGGCGTGTAGCGCGCCAGCGCGGACTTCGCGAAGTGCGGGTTGCGCGAGATGAAGTTCGCGGCCGTCGTGTTCACGTTCGTGAAGTTGCAGCGCCCGCCGCCCGAAATCTCTATCTTCCGCCCGACCCTCTCGTTATGCTCAAGCACCACGACGCGACGCCCGCGCCGGCCCGCCACGAACGCGCACATCAACCCCGCCGCCCCGCCGCCGATGATGAGTACGTCAACCTTCATGGAGAATAGGGTGCTGGGTGCTAGGTGCTGGGTGCTGGGTTAAGGCAGCTTGTCTTTAACCCAGCACCCAGCACCTAACACCCAACACCCCTCTATTTCTTCTGCTCTTTCTCAAGCATCGGCTTCAGATATCTGTAGACCGTGGCGGCGACGATCCTGGTGCCTTCGGCGTTGGGATGGACGCGGTCTTGCTGGTTGAGTCTGTCGATGCCGGCGACGCCTTCGAGGAAGAAGGGGATGAGGACGACGTCGTGCTTCTTGGCGAGCGACTTGAAGGCGTCGCTGATCTGGACTTCGTAGTCTCGGCCGGTCTCGGTGGTCGTCAGCATCCCCGCGAGCAGCACCTGCGCGCCGCGCGACTTGGAGCGTACGATGATGTCGGAGAGGTTCTTCTTCGTCTCGCCGACGGGCTGGCCGCGGAGGAAGTCGTTGGCGCCGAGTTCGAGGATGACGAAGCGGACGCCGCCCGCGTCGAGCGACCAGTCGATGCGCCGGACGCCGCCCGCGGAGGTGTCGCCCGAAACTCCCGCGTTGACCACCTCGTACTTGAACCCGTCGGCGTCGAGCATCTTCTGCAGGAGCGCGGGGTAGCTCTCCTGCGGCGAAAGTCCGTAGCCCGCGGTCAGGCTGTCGCCGAAGGCGACGATTTTAGGTACATTCTCCGCAGGCGTCGTCGCGGGCGCGGGCGTCGCCGCGGTCTTCGTCGTCGGAGAGGCTTCGCGCGGAGTGCCGCCGCCGCAGGCAGCGAGCAGCGCGGCGGCGAGAATCAAAAGTGACGCGGTCGGAAATTTATCGAATGCGGGCGACAATCTTTTCATGATCGAATTATACCAAGTCTCGAAGACCGTTCAGTCCGGCGCGGAGCGCCTGACCATCCTGCGCGAGCTCGACCTGAAAATACCTGACGGACAGTTCGTCGCCGTCGTCGGCCCTTCGGGCAGCGGCAAGTCGACGCTGCTCGGTCTGGTCGCGGGCCTCGACGCGCCGACCTCCGGCCGAATCTCGATTGACGGCGAGGACGTGACGCGCATGGGCGAGGACGCGCTCGCGCGTCTGCGCGGACGCAAGCTCGGGTTCGTCTTCCAGTCGTTCCACCTCATCCCTTCGATGACGGCCCTTGAGAACGTGCTCGCGCCGCTCGAGATTGCGGGACGCCGCGACGCGCGCGAACGCGCACGCCGCCTGCTCGCGGACGTGGAGCTGACCGAGCGCGCGCACCACTACCCCTCGCAGCTCTCGGGCGGCGAGCAGCAGCGCGTGGCCGTCGCGCGCGCCTTCGCCAACGAGCCGTCCATCTTGCTGGCCGACGAGCCGACTGGGAACCTCGACTCGCGCAACGGCCGGCACGTCTTCGACCTGATGGTCGAGCTGAACCGGCGGCACGGCACGACGCTCGTCCTCGTCACGCACGACGCGGAGCTGGCCTCGCGCGCAGACCGCCGCATAAGCTTGCGCGACGGCCGCGTCGTCGCCGACGAGACTTCGGACGAGAGCCGCGGGGAAGAGAGAGAAGAGCTGGAGGAGGCGGCGCGGTCGTGAGCTTCATCTTCAATCTCGCCTGGCGCGAGCTGCGCGCCTCCTGGCGGCGGCTGCTCTTCTTCTTCCTGTGCATAGGCATCGGCGTGGGCAGCATCGTCGCTCTGCGTTCGATGATTCAGAGCCTCAACCGCGCGGTGGCGGGCGAGGCGCGCGCGTTGATGACGGCCGACGTGCAGGCCGAGACGACGCGCGAGTGGTCGCAGGACGCGCTGGCGAAGATTGCAAAGGTCGCGCGCGAGCCGCTCGTCAACGCGCGGACTGAGACCATCGAGGCGGCGACGATGCTGCGCCCTTCGGACGAGGGGAACGGCGGCACCCTGATGGTCGAGCTGAAGGGCGTCGAGCGCGGCTTTCCACTCTACGGCGAGTTCAAGCTTGAGGACGGCCGCCCGTTCGACTTCTCTTTGGTCGAGAACGGCGGGGCGGTCGTCGCGCCCCTGCTGCTCGAACGTCTTAACCTGAAGGTCGGCGACCGCGTGCGCATCGGCGAGCGAGAGTTCGAGATACGCGGCGTCTCGAAGCAGGAGCCGGGCAGCTCGGGCGGCTTCCGTCTCGGCCCGCGCGTCTTCGTCTCTCGCACAGACCTCGAAGCGGCCGGACTCACGGGCTTCGGCAGCCGCGCGCGGCGCAAGATTCTCTTCAAGACGCCCGAAGGCCGTCAGGCCGAACTCGCAGGCGCGCTGCGGACGGAGCTGGGCAACAACGTCGTCAACGTCCGCTCGTACAGGGATTCGGAGGAGAGCCTGGGTGAGCAGTTCTCGCGCGCCGAGAACTACCTTTCGCTGACGGGGCTCGTCGTCCTCGTGCTCGGGGGCATCGGCGTCTCTTCGGTCACGCGCGTCTTCGTCGAGCAGAAGAAGAAATCAATCGCCGTGCTCAAGTGCGTCGGCGCGACGGGCAGGCGTCTGACGGCCGCGTATCTCGCGCAGGTGCTCGCGCTCGGCGCTCTGGGGAGTCTGTTGGGAGTGGCTTTGGCGAAGGCGGCGCTGCTGTTCGTACGCGCGCGCTTCGCCGAGAGCCTGCCGCCGAACCTCTCTTACGAACTGCAACCCGGCGCGGTGGCGCAGGGTTTAGGACTCGGGCTGCTCATCTCTCTGCTCTTCTCGGCGCTGCCGCTGCTGCGCATACGCCACATCAGGCCGAACATGCTCCTGCGCGAAGCCGAACCGGACGCGCCCGGCCGAAGGCTCGACCTCTGGCGCGCGCTCGTCGCGGGTCTCGTGCTCGCGGGTCTGCTGCTTCTGACCTCCTGGCAGGCGGGTTCGATGCGCGTGGGCGTCTTCTTCCTCGGGGGGTTGGGCGTAACGGCGCTCGTGCTCTACGCGGCGGCGTGGCTGCTCATCCTCCTCGTGCGGCGTGCGCGGGGCTTGGGCACGTTCGCGGTGCGGCAGGCCATCAACAGCATGCACCGGCCCGGCAACCAGACGCGCGTCATCGTTTTGGCCGTGGGCCTCGGCGCGTTCCTCGTTTTGTCTGTGCAGTCCTTGCAGGCGGGGCTGCTCGACGAGTTCGACGTGGCGCGGCGCGGCAACCTGCCGAACATGTATCTGATCGACGTGCAGCGCGACCAGGTCGAGGGCGTGCGCGAGATCGTGGAGAAGACGACGGGCGCGAAGGCCGAGTTGATACCGACGCTGCGCGCGCGCATCGCGGCCGTGAACGGGAAGGAGATTGATTTAGACGCGGCGGGCGTGCGCGGCGAGCGCGGGCGTCTGGGCCGCGAGTACGTCGTGACCTACAGGCCGCGGCTCGAATACAACGAGACTCTGGTGGCGGGGAAGTTCTGGGACGAGACTCCTTCGGAACAGCCGGAGGTGTCGATTGAAGAGGGCCTGCGCGGCGCGGGCGGCATCGATTTGGGAGGCACGATCACCTTCGACATACAGGGGCGGAAGCTCGAGGCGCGCGTGACGAGCGTGAGGCGCGTGGACTGGCGCAACTCGCGGACGGGCTTCCTGGTTCTGTTCAGGCCGGGCGCTCTGGACAAGGCTCCCGCGACGTTCGTCGGTGCCATCGACGGGCCGACGACGGAGCCGGAGCGCTCGCGCTTTCAGCGCGCCATCGTGGACAGGTTTCCGAATATCAGTGTCATCGACGTGGCGGAGATCGTGCGCGGGGTGAGCCGGATACTTTCGAACATCACGCTGGCGGTGAGCTTCATCGGCGGGTTCGTCTTCTTGAGCGGCGCGCTCATCCTCGTCGGCTCCATCGCGATGACGAAGTTCCAGCGCGTCTACGAGGCGGCCGTCTTGAAGACGCTCGGGGCGGAGCGGCGCGTGCTGCTGACGATCATGCTGGCCGAGTACGGCCTGCTCGGACTCGTCGCCGGCCTCGTCGGCGCGGCCGCCGCCAACGGCCTCTCCTACGCCGTCTCCCGCTACGTCTTCGATATCGACTGGACTTTCGCGCCCCTGCTCAACCTCACCGGCCTCGCCGCCACCATCCTCCTCGTCGCCGCCGTCGGCGCCCTTTCGAGCCTCGACGTGCTCACAAGAAAGCCGCTCTCCATCCTCCGCGCGCAATAAGGAGGATTTCAGACCCCAACAGTCAACTGAGCCGTGTGCGCTATTCGTTGCGCACACGGCTCAGCTACTTGTCACGCCCGCCAGGTCAACTTCTGCTGCCGCGCGATAAACATTCATTCACCCTCAATAAACTTTCGCGCCCGCGCAAAAAGCTGTAGCGCTTGCCCGGCCGGTTGAAACACCTGACAAGTCATCTGAAACTTCCGCCCAGTCATCCGTATAGTCCGACAAGCCAACAGAACACCCCGACCTATAAACTAAACTGTCCTCCCGGCGACATCGCATAAACGACCAATGGGCTGTAATGGTCGCTCAGTCGTCTGACACGTCCAACCAATCAACTGCCACGCCTCGCGGCTCAACAATTTTCGCACCCCAACAGTCAACTCTCGCAGTCTCACAAACAATTCTGTCGCCGCTGTCGGCGCCCTCGATGCCCTTTCGAGCCGGGACGTGTTGACGAGAAAGCCGCTGTTCATACTCTGCACGCAGTGAGGGAGAGAAATAGCCGCAGAGGAATAATGTTGAAACCGTAGATTATATGGCTCGGTCAATGATTTCGCGGGTATAATCGGGGCCGGAGGTCTGAGTGATGAATTATAAGGTGCGCTTACAGAAGTCGGAGGAGGGGTACAGCGTGTCGTGCCCCGGCCTGCCCGGTTGCTGGTCTCAAGGCGAGACTGAAGAAGAGGCGCTGGCAAACATCCGGGATGCAATCTCTGAGTACCTCGCCGCGGTTGACGACCTCGTGAAAGATGCCGACGTGCGCGAAGTCGAGGTGATAGTCTAATCGTGCCGAAGATACCCGGCGTCAATCATCTTGATGCGGTGCGGGCATTGGAGAAAGCAGGATTTCGCATCGTCCGCCAGGGTAAGCACATCGTGATGTCTGACGGCGTCCGCATCCTCACTATCCCGCGTCATAATCCGGTCAACGCCTTTACGATGGGCGGCATCGCCCGCGACGCCGGCCTGAGTATCGAGGCGTTCAAGAAGCTGCTCTAAAGGTGAAGGTGGACACCTACTCTCACCGGGCTCGCCGCCACCATCGTCCTCGTCGCCGCCGTCGGCGCGTTGTCGAGTCTGGACGTGCTGACGAGAAAGCCGCTGTCTATACTTCGCGCGCACTGAGACCAAGGACACCTTCAAGGCTTACTCAGTCCCGCGAGTCGGACATCCATGCGAGTGACTTTGCGGATTGCTTCTCGAAGAAGGTGCGCATAGAACCATTCGCTTTTTAGTACCTCCGGTTGCAGATCGTAAAGGTAACGTCTCTTCTCAAACGTGTCTTTTGCTGCTTTCAGAGAACGGTTGAAGTCCGTTAATTTGAGAGCTTCCGGGTTAATTACGTCGAGGTGCGATAGCACGGGATCGGAGCGCACGATTCGCTCGAATGCGTCACAGATAGCAGTCTTCGTTTGGGGCAATAGCTTATTAAACAGCTTTTCCCAATCATGCCCGTAAGGGTGGGCTTTGTTCCTGTCCAGTACGTAAAGGCATTTCAAGTAAAGTTCAACCGCGAAGGAATCAACGAACAACTTTGGCGCGGAGCATCCCCACTCTTTGCCCTTCGCCTGTTCCTCTAAAAGACGGGATGCCTCCGAGTAGTGCTCGGCGAGTTGATATATCTCCCGATAGTCAGGTGGTTTTGGCATCGGCCATATACTCCATTAAAGGATGAGCACGTCTTCCTGAAGCATCGGGCTGAACGTGCTCATTAGCCATGTCACAATTTGTTAGACGCCAATTATACTTTTAGTGGAGCGGCTTGAGGTCGGGCTCGACCCAGTATGCTTGCCCCGCTCTGGACAGCTTGAGCAATCTGCTCAGGTTCACTTCCCGCGCAGATGGAGGGTTGTGAGCCGGGTCGGGGTGGTCGAATCGGTCAACCCATAGACGCCGCCTCCATTCGTCCCCGAACTTCTGGGCCAACTTCTCGCGCGCGTGCCAGAGTCTTCCGGTACGCGCCCCTTCGCGCACGATTCGCAGGTGGCCGATCTCATGCAGCAGCACGTCGTAGAGGAGGAAACGTCTGACCGCAACTTCCGGCCACCGGCTGCCGCGCACCGCCCCGAACAGCTCGGGCGATTGGCCCCGGACTAAGAATCGGGTCAGGCTGATTTCAGGAGGCAGGGCGCAGATCGAGATGTCACGCGCACGCGGATTCGCGTAACCCAAGATGCGCGCCCCCCAGCTCCGGTCATTGAAATGGACGGCCCTGAGCCCCTGCCAGTCCTCCCGCGGCAGCCTGCTCAGGACGACCGACACGTCTGCCTCGTTAAGATAGTGCCTCCGGTCGCACCAGACTTCGGAGTATGTGAAGCGCACTTTCGGCATACGCCAATTACACTCCTAACCCATTGGACGCATGTCCGGCTCGACCCGGCCGGCGGCTAGAGAGAGAACATTACGTCGGAGCGAAGGACGTATTTGCGGCCGGCGACGACGGCGGCGCCTTCGTGGTAGAGGGCGTGGCGGAAGACGAGGAGCATGCCGGGTTCGGGTTTGACGGAGAGGCCGCTCTGGAAGTTCGTCTCGCCGCCCTCGAAGCCGCCGTTGAGGTAGAGCATGAACGTCAGCAGGCTCTGCTCGCCGTTCGGCCTCATGTAATACCCGTCGACGTGTGGCTCGAACTTCTCGCCGGGGTCGTAGCGGTAGAAACGCAGGCGCTCGTTGAGGCCGATGGCCCGCCGCCCGTTCAGAACCCTCGGCAAGTGCTGCTTCACGCGCGCCCAGATGCCTTCCGCCAGCGGCTCGTCGTCCAGAATGACGCGGGCGTTGTTCCGCACGTCCGGCCGCAGCACGGCCCCGCCGAACATGTTGATCGGCGCGGCCTCGAAGCCGAGGCCCTCGCTCAGGTTGATGAACTCCTGACACTCCCCGGCCGTGTACACGTCTCTGAAAGTGTAGATGCCGTCCGCGATCTCCATCGGTTCATCCCCCCTTTAGTCCAGAGGCTTCAAGTCAGGTTCCACCCAGCCTGCGCGCGCCTCCGCAGAGAAGAGACGTTCGCGCGTGTAGTGCGCGAGTGGGAGGCCCTTGTCCGCGCCCGCGGCCAGGTCGTTGGCGAGGCGGACGAGGGCGCGCGCCTCGTTGCGCTCGGCTTCGAGGAAGGCGCGCACCGTGCGGAGCCAGAAGAGCGTGAGCGTCTCGTGGTAGCCGCCCGTCGGCGTCTCCACGATGCCGTGCGCGGCGTTGTAGCGCCTGATGCCGCGGCGGACGCGCGCGACCGCCTCCAGCCAGTCGAACTGCAGGAGGTGCCAGAGCGCGACCGTCAGGTGTGCGGCGTGCGTCCACTCCGCGCGCGGCAAAGTGCAGTCCTCGAACCGGCGCACCAGCGAGAGAATCTCCTCGGTGGTGCGGAACGTCGTCGTCTCCAGCGTCGCGGTCGTCATGATCCTCAACTCCTCACCCTATCACATCGAATGTAGCGCCCCGAACCCGCCCTCACCCGCGGGAAAGACCAGCGTGAGGTAGTGACTTTGAAACGTGCCCCGTGCCCCTGTGACTTTACTGGGCTTCACTTGTCATGCGGGATTTGAACCCGCTTGGCATGCGCCCCTGCACGCCACCGTGTGACTGCCTTTCGGCAGTTAACCGGCCTACCCGGCCGGAGGGTTCCACGCTCGCTTCTTGCCCCCGGGCTACCTTCTACATTCGTCCTCACTCGCTCAAATCCACCTGCCAGTTCAGCTCCTGGATGCGCGCGTCGAGCGTGCGGTACTCGCGCGCCAGCTCGTCGGCGCGCTTCTGCGCGTCGGCCACGCTCACGGCGCTCACGTACTTCACCTCGCTGCGGCTGTATCTGTCCTGCGAGATCGACGCGGCCTGCGCCAGCTCGCTGTACAGGCGGAAGCGCAGGCCGAGCGCGTCGCGCTCCGCCAGTGCGTCCGACAGGCTCAGGCCGTCGCCGAAGGCGGTGGCCGAGTTGGTGCGGTTGACGCGCTTGACGAGGTCGGCCAGCTCGCGCGAGACGCGCTCGGCCTCCGCGAGCAGGGCCTGCGGCTCCTCGGCCGGCTGGTCGCCCTCCTGAACCTTTGCGTTGCGGATGACGCGCGCCTTCAACTGCTCAAGGCGCTTCTGGCAGTCCGCGCGTAAGATGAGTGCCTCGGCCAGCTTCATGATCTTTTAAACCCCCTTCAGAAACAGATGTCGGCGACCGGCTCGGCGACGACCTGGTGCTCGTCTTCGTAGACGACGTATCCGACCTTCGGCGACTTGATGTGCCGGACGGGCACGCCGTTCTCTTCGAGGACAAAGACCATCTCGTGGAGGCGCGCGAGGTGCTCGCGCGCCGTCGGCTTGAACCAGCAGACCGCGCTCCGCCGCCCCGTGCGGCGTGAAGACCTGGAATATCTGCGGAACCGCGTCGGCTCCTTCAGGTACTCGTCGAACCAGTCGAAGATGTCCCGCAGCCAAGCTTTCTCGTAGGCCGTGAGTTCTTCGCCGTAGTACAGGTCGTAGGCCGCGGAGAAGACGCCCGTCTCGACGCGGGACGCGCGGTCGATCTCCGCGGTGACGAATCGTAAGTACACGCGCATCACCCCCTCTCGCGGGCGTTGAGGCGACGGTCGTTCGTGCGTGCGGCGACAAGGTTTCGACGAAACCAACGCTGCTCTACCGTTTGAGCTACAGCAGCCTGACGGCTGCCACCGGGACTCGAACCCGGAACCAGCGGCTTGGAAGGCCATGTAGTTCCGCCAGCATTCGCCGCGCGCACGAAAGAGGAGTGGCGACAAGAACGGTGAGAGGAGTCCGGACGCTCGCGCGGCCGGTGTAGGATTTGAACCTACCAACAAAGAGACTCAGTCTTCGTTTTTACCATGTACTCACACCAGCATTCGCCACGGGTGTTGAAGCGTTCAGCATTCAGCTTTCAGCCAGGCAGAAGAGTTTGGCTGAAAGCTGAGAGCTGAGAGCTTTGACAACGGCGACAAGGGTGGTGAGAGTTTCACCCCCGCAAGTGATGGAGGTGGCAGGATTCGAACCTACTTTTAGCCATGTACTCACACCGGCATTCGCCGCTGACAGAGAGCCGGGGGCCGACGAGGTTTTGCCGTGACGCTCACTTAACAGGTGGATGTAGTCACGGCGGCATTCGGCCCAACAAGGTTAAGAATGAAAAGAGCAGGTCGGGGCCGACAAGGTCTTCTCGTGACGTCCCTCTTTTCCAAAGAAGAATGTAGTCACGAACGCATTCGGCCCCGGGGAGGGTGTTAGGTGTTGGGTGCTGGGTGCTGGGGAAGAACCGGGTTTTACCCAACACCCAACACCCAACACCCAGAACCCTCACAGGGTGACGGCCTCGATCACGCCGACCCAGTGGTCTGGGCCGCCGCGGCCGGCGACGAAGTCCGCGACCACCTCGAAGACCTGGTCGCTGAAGCCGCCGACGTTCAGCACGTCGGGCGACTCGGCCGCCTGCACCGTCTGGTACGGCTGCACGTCCACGCAGACCAGGCGGGCGCGCGGGTTGCGCGCGCGGAAGCGCTCGAACTCCTGCATCGTCTCCGTGCCGCGGCCGGCGACTGCGTCCACCCACGACTCGTTGTCCGAGACGTAGAGGACGAGGTCGCCCACGGCCTTGCGCTCGTTCAGGAGCCGCAGCGGCGCCGAGCAGCTCGTGCCGCCGCCGCCGACCGAGGCCAGCTTCTGCGCGTTCGTCATCACGCTGTCGCGCGGGTTCAACTTGAGACCCTTCACGACGTCGTGCTCGAACGGCAGAACCTCCGCCGAAGGGTTGCGGCGCAGGACGGCCGCGGCCACCAGCGCCGCCACGTCCACGCAGCGCACCTTCGTCGTCGAGCCCTTGCGGTGGCCCGACACGGGCGACTGCATCGAACCCGACACGTCCGGGCAGACGTAGACCTTGCCCTCGACGCGCGGCACGTTCTCGAGCGCGACCTCCATCGCGTCCTGGAGCGCCTCGCGCACCGCCGCCGGCACGCGCTCGTCGGCCGAGGCGTAGGCGACCATGAGCTGGTAGGGGAAGACGCGGGCCTTCCTGACCAGGTCTGGGTTCGCCATGCGTCTCGCGACCAGCTCGGCCAGGCCGGGCTCTTCGAAGACGCCGTGGCGCGCGAACGTGTTCAGGTTCATGCGCGTCATCTGCCACGGCGCGCGGCGCGCGATGGCCGTCCACTCGGCCTTGCCGAGTTCGAGCGCCGTGAGCATCTGGAAAGGCACGTCCGGCACGCTCTCGCGGTCGCCCGCCTTGAACGCCTCGAACTGACGCACGAGGGCAGGGAGCTTCTCGGCGTCGAACTCGCGGCCGACGAGGTAGCCGTACAGGGCCTCGCGCTCCGGGTCGCGCGGCTTCGGGTGCACCATCTTGACGATGTCTGCGAACGAGGGCTCCTGGCCGACGCTCGCGCGGAAGACCGCCTCCGCGCCGCGCGCCTCGAACCACTCGCGGACGAGCCGCTTCGGCGCCGAGCCGAGCGACTTGCGGCCCACGGCGCCCGAGCGCAGGATCTGCACGAAGTCGCGCAGCATCCGGCCGTTGTCGGCCACGCGCGGGAAGACGAGCGCGAGCAGGCGCACGTCCTTCGCCGCGAGCACGGCGAGCAGGAGCGCGGGCATGTCCTTCATGAAGCCGCGCGCGCGCGCGTAGACCGCGGTCTTGGCGACGAACTCCGGCTCGACCTTTTCGCACAGCTCGAGCACCTTCGCGAGCTGCTCCTCGGCGCCGGCGTAGAAGGTCGCGCCGAGGCAGCCCGTGGCCGCGTACTGCGCGAGCGCCTGCTTCGGCGTCAGGGCGTAGGCCGGCGCGCCGTGCTCGTTGCGCGCGTTCGTCGCCGGGACGAGCCTGCCCACCAGCGACTTGAAGAGCGTCTTGTTTGCCATCTCGGTACACCCCCTTTGACAAAGGTTCAAAGGTCTTCTGGAAGTGAACCGAACTACCTCGAGGGGAACTGCGGAGGGAGGATTCGAACCTCCGTGACCTGCTTCAGAGACAGGCAGCCTGCCACTGGCTGACTCCGCAATCGAAAGTCGGCGCGGGAGGACTCGAACCTCCAACCTGTCGGTTATCGACCGACTGCTCTAGCCAGTTAGGAGCTACGCGCCGAGAAGTGTTGACATAGGCCGGGTCGGATTCGAACCGACGTTCCCCCGCTTAAAAGGCGGATGCCTTGAGCCGCTTGGCTACCGGCCTGTGTTGTGTAAGAACTCCGGCGGAGGGACTCGAACCCCCATGGATTGCATTAACAATGCAACGCCTTGCCAATTCGGCCACACCGGATCGAAGAAGGTCGCGGGGGCGGGAATCGAACCCGCCTTTGGTGGACGCCTTATGAGAGCGCCGTGCCCCCCAGGGCACCTCCCCGCACAGGGAATGCGGCGGCGGGACTCGAACCCGCACACACTGGTTTACTAGACCAGCGCTCTGTCTGCCATTTGAGCTACGCCGCAAGGACAGTTGAGGAAAGGTTTGATGGATTGGGTGAGACTCGAACTCACACCTAACAGTTTGCAAGACTGTCGCTCTGCCAAGTTAAGCTACCAACCCAAAGTAGAAAACAATCGCGGAGGCGGGAATCGAACCCGCGACCGGCGGTTTATGAGACCGCTGCTCTGCCACTGAGCTACTCCGCAGCGATTTTGAAGACGAGCCTGGCAGGACTCGAACCCGCGACGACCCGTTTAGAAGACGGGCGCTCTTGTCCAACTGAGCTACAGGCCCTTGTGCGAAGGCGATGGAGGGATTCGAACCCACACGTTTCCGCTTACGAGACGGACGCTCTGCCAGTTGGAGCTACATCGCCGTGTCAAAGTTGGCCGGGGCGGGCCGCCGGTAGTCGGCCTCCGCTCCACGGTCGCGCGCGCCCACGCCCGCGCGCGCGATGAGCCGCGCCCCGAAGAATGGCCGGTGAAGGAATCGAACCTTCGACTTCCTGTTTGTAAGACAGGCGCTCTAGCCTGGCTGAGCTAACCGGCCGGGATCGGAAGGATGAAGGCAGTTGGAGTCGAACCAACCTCTTCGGCTTTTCAGACCGACGCTTGCCCACGTCAGCTATGCCTCCGTGTGTTCAGTCGAGTGTGAAGGAGGTGGGACGGCCGTCCGGCCCACCTCCACGTTCAGGCCGACTCGCGCCGCTCCTCGGGGAGCGGCACGCCCTCGATGTCGAGGTACTTGCGCCACGCGGGGCGCGACTCCGCGTAGTGGCAGAGCAGCAGGTGTTCGAGGCCGTAGCCGAGCGGGCGCTGCGCCGTGAGCAGGGGCATGCGCGCCTCTTCGGGCGTGCGGCTGCCCTTGCGCGTGTTGCACGAGACGCAGGCCGTCGCGAGGTTCTCCGGCGTCGAGCGGCCCGCGCGCGAGCGGGGCGTGATGTGGTCGAGCGTCAGCTCCGCGGGCGCGCGCTTCTGCCCGCAGTACTGGCAGCGGAAGCGGTCGCGGACGAAGATGCGCAGGCGCTTCATCGAAGCCGTCTGGCGGCGGCGGCGGACGTTGACGTAGCGGCGCAGGCGCACCACGCTCGGGACGCGGAACTCGGCCCGCGCCGAACGCAGGACGCGCTCGCCGTCGAACTCCTCGACCGAGACGACGCCGCGGATGACCAGGCACATCGCGCGCGCCACCCCGACCGTGCCCAGTGGCTCGTACGAGAAGTTCAGGAGCAGAACACGGCCGTTCAGAATGTTCATCCCGGCAAGACCTCCTTTCTTTGGGTTAAGGATGAAGGCGGAAGGATGAAGGATGAAGGGAAGTCAGTCTTAACTTCATCCTTCATCCTTCCGCCTTCATCCTTTCGTTGGAAGTGCGGGCGACGTGAGGCGCCGCGCGGGGAGCGCGGCACGCCCGCAGTCTGTCGAAGGCCGTCAGTCGAGGAAGGCGACGCGGGGCGCGAACGGGGCCTCACGCTCCGTGTTCATCGCCACGCGGTGCCAGCAGTCGAGCACGACGGTCTTGTGATCCTTGTGCCACACGCGGCCGCGCGCGTAGAACGCGGGGTCGCGCGTCATCTGCCGCCAGCCCCAGTTGGCGGCCTTCGGGTTCGAGGCGAGCACGCCCCTGTACTGCGCGTGCGTCAGGCCCTGCGGGTAGCGCGCGCAGACCATGACCGAGACGCCGCCCGAGCGGAAGGCGTACTGGCAGGTGTGCGGCTTGCTGCCCGCGCCGCGCGTCAGAGGCTCTCTGCGGAGCACGAGACGCTCCGGGACGACGAGGTTGGGCTGCGGGATGAAGAACCACTCGCCCTGTCGGACGAAGGCCTCGTTGCGGCGGCGGAAGCGGTTCTTCTGCCGGCGGAGGCTGGCGCCGACGGCCGCGCGCACGGCCGAAGGCTGGAGCGCCTCCAACGCCGTCGCGACGCCCGAGACGGAAGCGCCCGGCACGGCGCAGACGAACCAGTGGCGCTCGTCGTGGCCGCAGAGGTACTTCTCCTTGACGCCTTCGCGGCGGCCGAGCAGGAGCAGGTGGCGCAGGTCGGGCCGCAGGTCGACGACCTCGTACTCGACGCGCTCGTCGCGCGCGAGGCGGATGTCGAAGAACTCGCCCCTGCCGTCGGTCTCGATGTCGATGCCGGGGGCCTTCGCCCGCCGGCGGAAACGCTCGTTCAAGACCTCTCGAACCTGTAAGCGCGCGCCCATGAGCGCGAACTTGTTGACCAACAATCCGGTGTCCATAAACCTTTCTTTCTAGCCCGTGGCCCCTCCGGAGGGGCCTCAACTGTACGTGGACGCGGACGTTGTCATCGACGCGCGCGGGCCGTGCCCTTGCGGTAGAGGAGAACGGCCGCGCCCTCCCCGCGACACACGAAGGCGCGCAGGAAGAGTCTCGCGACGTAGAACAGCCTGAGCCGGTACATAACGCGGCCTCCTTTCTCGTTCGTTCGGGTTGAAGGGTTTGACGAACGTGCTCGTCGTTCGCCGCCTGAGAGCGCGCGGTCGGAGTCGAACCGACGTCTGCGGCTTTGCAGGCCGCCGCCTGGCCTCTTGGCTACGCGCGCGCTGGGTGTGAAGGGTTTGCCCGTGCGGTCTGTATGTGGCCGCAGGCTTACGCTTTTGCTGCTGCGGCTCGACTACGCGGGCCATGCGGAAGGCGGGACTCGAACCCGCAGAACGAGTTTGGAAGACTCGAATGTTGGCCTTTACATCACTCCCGCGAAAAGGAAGGGCGGTGCAGGATTCGAACCCGCATCTGGACTCGTTCGAAGCGAGCCGCTTTTAATTCCGTTAAGCTAACCGCCCCAGGCCGTGAACGGTGAATAGTAAATCGTGAATAGATAAAACAGGTTCTTACCATTCACGATTTACTATTCACGATTCACGAGAGGAAGTGAACGGCGGGATTTGAACCCACGTCCCCGGCGTGGCGGGCCGGTGCTTTCGCCAGGCTAAGCTACGTCCACGTGTGTCGAAGTTGGTCGGGGTGCAGGGAATCGAACCCTGACCACAAGCTCCCAAGGCTTGGATGCGAAACATTACACCACACCCCGTTTGGTCGATGCGCCGCGCGGGACTCGAACCCGCAGCCCCCCGCTTAAGAGGCGGGTGCTCGTGCCTGTTGAGCTTGCAGCGCTTGTTAGAAGGCGGAACGGACGAGACTCGAACTCGCGTAAACTGGATCGACAATCCAGTGCCTAGCCTCTCGGCCACCGCTCCTTGAAGTGAACAGGGCGTGCGGGATTCGAACCCGCGCTTACGCGATAGAGAATCGCGCGCCTTACCGGGCTTGGCTAACGCCCCTTGTCGAAGTTAAAGGTCGGCCGACGGGATTCGAACCCGCAACGTTCTGCATTCACAGTGCAGCGCTCTACCATTTGAAGCTACGGCCAACGTGAAAGTCTTGGCAGGGGTGGCGGGGTTCGAACCCGCAAAGCCACTTGGGCGACTGATTGAAAATCAGCCCGCTTTGCCTTTTGCATACACCCCCGAGAGAGGTGCTGGGTGTTGGGTGGAGTGCACTGGCTCAAACCAAAACCAGCACCTAGAACCCAGTACCCAGAACCCTTAGAAGGAACAGGAGCGGCCCGATTTGAACAGGCATCTATCCTTTCGACAGGATGCAGGGTTGGAACCTGGTGCATTGCCTTTATGCTACGCTCCCTTGAGAAGTGCGCGCGGAGAGACTCGAACTCTCACCGTGCATTTTTTAAGAATGCCGCCTCTGCCTGCTTGGGCTACGCGCGCTCATTGGATGCGCGCGGCGGGAGTCGAACCCGCACCGAGACTCTTTTTGAGAGAGCCACCTCTGCCGTTTGGGTCACGCGCGCTTCTGTCGAGCTGATACGGGAGGAGGGATTCGAACCCTCAAGCTCCGCCTTCTGAGGACGGCGTGTCAGCCAATTGCACCACTCCCGCTTAAGATGCTGGCGGGGGGACTCGAACCCCCATCGGGCCTGAAAGCCCCGGCGCTCTCGACGCCGTGCGTTTGCCATTTACGCCACACCAGCAGAAATTCGCCGACGACTCCGGGGGAAGGAGTCGAACCCTCATGACCTGCTCCAAAGGCAGGCGTCCTCCCTTTAGACGACCCCGGACGTGAAGTGAACCCGGCACGACTCGAACGTGCGACCTCAGGCTCCGCAAGCCTGCGCTCTCAATCCACCTGAGCTACGGGTCCGAGTGGAAGGATGAAGTAGGAAGGATGAAGGGAAGAGGGTTTGACCCTCATCCTTCATCCTTCATCCTTCCGAAGCGGAGGCGGTGCGACTCGAACGCACAGGGGCGCACGCGCCCGGCGGCTTAGCACGCCGCTGCACTACCTTTTGTGCGGCGCCTCCGTGTGGAAGGATGAAGGCGGAAGGATGAGGGATGAAGTTCTGAACCCTCTCCCCTTCATCCTTCATCCTTCATCCTTCCTACTTCATCCTTACTCTTGGCGGAAGGTGTGGGAGTTGAACCCACAGAGGCTTTCGCCCCGACAGTTTTCGGGACTGCTTGGCGTGCCCGTGCCCAACCTTCCAGAGTGCATCAGGAGGGACTCGAACCCCCACGCTCCGTAGAGCGACGGCTTTACAGGCCGCCTGCCAGACCGATTCGGCGTCTGATGCAAAACTGATGAAGGCGGCGAGCGGGAAACTCCCCGCCTTCATCCCCTCAAGGTAATTCGGTTGTCAAATAACAAAAAAAAGGAGCGCGGCCCTCTGGCTTCCCCAGAGGAAGCAGGCCGCGCTCCACGCAAGTCTCTACGAACTATTCCGAGATTTGGGGAGCGGGAGGCCGCCCCCCGCTGTATCAATGCTGTAACTGCCGACGATCTTTGCGCGCCAACCCTTCGGGTCGAAGGGCCTGGCCGTTAATCCTATGACCGCCGAAATTCAATCCCGACTCGCTCGGCCAGACGACCGCGCCGACGACCGCGCACGGATACGTGGCGGACTTCCGTCCGGCGGCCGCCATCGGGGTCGCCGTCGCGCGTCTGTCTGTGTTCGAGTTCGTCGTCATCTGAAGTTCCACTCTTCTCCTCAAGAGTCTGCCCGCGGCGCGGGAGACGGTGTGAATATACGCAGACTACTTTATACTGTCAAGCACTTTTTTCGAGAATCTTTGCGGGCGCGATTTTCGAGGGAAATCAAGGGGGTTGTGCCGCGGCGCGGCGGGAGTACATACTGTCCCGGACATGCGGCCCACCGTCATCGCCGTCGGCGGCTTCAACTCGAACTCGGGCAAGACGACGCTCGTGTGCGAGCTTCTGCGCGCGCTCCCCGATTGGGAGGCCCTGAAGATGACGCGCGGCCACTACCGCTCCTGCGGCAGAGACCCGCACGCCTGCTGCGTCGCGCACCTGTTGAGTGAAGAGCCGGTCGTCCGCTCCGGCCGCGCGGAGACGTACGCGCCGGGCAAGGACACCGGGCGCTACTGGGAAGCGGGCGCGTCCGAAGTGCACTGGGCGGTCGTCACGGACGCGCAGGTCGAGGCGGGCTTCCGCGCCGCCCTCGCGCGCGTGAAGGCGCCCGGCGTGGTCGTCGAGGGGAACAGCTTCCTGCGCTCCTTCGAGGCGGACTTCACCGTGCTCGTCGCGCGTCCGGACGTTTTGCAGATCAAGACCACCGCGCGGCGCGTGCTGCCCGTAGCGTCCGCGCTCTACCTTTCGGACGCGGGGCAGGGCATCGCCCCCGACACGCGCGCGCGCTTCGAGCGCTGGTGGAGCGAGTCGGGTCTGGCAGAGTCCGCGCCGGCGCTGCCCGTCTACACGCGCGAGAGTTTGCCCGAGCTGACGGAGCGCGCCGTACGGGCGCGCGTTCTATAAAACTTCCGAACGGAGGCTTTGTGTAGCGAAGGTGGAAGGCAGAATATTTCAACTCAACGTCTCGAAGGGCGGCGTGCCGAAGCTCGCCGTGCGCGAGGCCGTGCTCACAACGGAGGGGCTGGAGGGCGACCGGCAGAGAGACCGGCGCTACCACGGCGGCCCGCAGCGCGCGCTGTGCCTGTTCGCGCTCGAACGCGTCCTTGAGTTGCAGTCAGAAGGGCACCCGATCTTCCCGGGCTCGACGGGCGAGAACCTGACCATCGCCGGCTTCGAATGGTCCGGGCTGGCGCCCGGCTCTCGGCTCGCGCTCGGCGCGGAGGCGGTCGTCGAGATCACGAGCCACGCCACGCCCTGCAAGACCATCGTCGAGTCTTTCCGGGAGGGGGAGTTCAAACGCATCTCACAGAAAGTTCACCCCGGCCACTCGCGCCTCTACGCGCGCGTGCTGCGCACGGGCCGCCTCTACGTGGGCCAGCCGGTCACGCTGCTCGGCGAATCTTAAGAGGCATAAAAGAAAAGGCGTCGGGAGCCCCCACTCCCGACGCCTACGGCCACTCGCGTGGCCTGCCCCAAAGTTTCACTCGTTCTCAGAAGGAACGCCCGTTAGGTGAGAAGGATACTAACCTCCCCGGCCGCCCCTTTGGTTGCAGTTTGATTGCGAGCCGGAGACGTTTCGCCTGCGGCCAAAAAAAAGTGAGAGGGCCACGCGTATCCCGTGCGCGTGGCCCTCTCTTTTTATCTGGCGGGCCGTGAGGGATTCGAACCCCCGACACCTAGTTCCGAAGACTAGTGCTCTATCCAGCTGAGCTAACGGCCCTCGTTTCACCGCGCGTGTACGATAGCACAGGCGCGCCGGGGTGTTTAGTGTGACGGCTGGGCGGGCGTGGCGGCGCCCGTCGCCGTCGTGGTGCGGCCGTGGAACTCGCGGCGGATGTAGCGGACGAGGTTGTCTATGCGCCCCTTGTCGAGGCGGGACTTGAAGGGGGGCATCTCGTCGCCGCCCTCCGCGATCTGCTTGGCGAGTTCCGAGTCGGGGTCTTTGAGGCCGTGTTCGCGCAGGCTCGGCACCTTCACCGTCTTCCCCGTCTCCTCGTCCTTCCAGGGGCCGCCCGTGCCGTCGGCCTTGTGGCAGTTGCTACAGGATCGTGCGTAGTCGCCCGCGGCCGCGGCCAGCTCGTCGGGCGTCGCGGCCGGCGCGGGCGTCGCGGAGTTCGCCGCGGCCTTCGGACTCGCGCCCGCGTTCGCGTTCTGCGCGGGCTGCGTGTTGTTGCAGGCGACGGCGAAGGCGAGGAGCGCGCAGGACGCGAGCGACAGCTTTATCAGTTTCATGCTTTGCAGGTTCTGAAGTCTTTGATGACAGAGCGGCGCGAGTATAGCGTAACGCCGCGCGAGTTTGAAGGAAGCGGCCGGGCCGACAGTCGGGCTCGCCCGGAGCGCGTGGCAGTTTGCAATCCTGCGCGGCGCGAAGCACAATACGTCTCGCCCGGCAGTTACTCATACTCTCCCGGCAGGCGCGCGCGTTGAGTGAGCTACTATCCTTCAAACCCATAACGGACATCCTGAGGAAGTAAGACCATGAGCACGGAACATGAGCAGGCCGGCGCGGGCCGTCACACGCTGCGTCTGGCCGACAAGGGCGAGCGCGGGGCGGCGCAGGACGAGCAGCCCGAGAAGGCCAAGATCGCGCGGCAGTTCGTCACCTTCACCTTCTACAAGGCGCGCCCCGAGTGGCGCACGCTCGACGCGCAGGCGAAGCTCGACGCCCGGCGCGAGTTCGTCGAGGTCTACGAGACGTACCGCCGGCAGCTCCTGATGCACTCGTACTCCATCGTGGGCCTGCGCTCGAACGTGGACTTCATGATGTGGCGCATCGGCTACTCGCTCGACCCCTTCCAGGAGATGTCGGCGCGCCTGAACGGGACTGGTTTGGGCCGCTACCTCGAAGTGAGCCAGTCGTTCCTCTCGATGACCAAGCGCTCGATGTACATCGACAAGGACAACCCCGAGCACGTCGAGGATCGCCTCCACATCGTGCCCGGCCAGTCGAAGTACCTCTTCGTCTACCCGTTCGTGAAGACGCGCGAGTGGTACGGCCTGCCCGTCGAGCAGCGGCAGGAGATGATGGACGAGCACATCCGCGTCGGCTCCAAGTACCGCTCGGTCAAGCTGCACACGACCTACTCCTTCGGCCTCGACGACCAGGAGTTCGTCGTCGCCTTCGAGACGGACTACCCGTCCGACTTCCTCGACCTCGTCCAGGAGCTGCGCGAGTCGAAGGCGAGCCGCTACACCCTCCGCGACACGCCCATGTACACCTGCCGCCAACTCCCGCTCGCCGAGTGCCTCGAAGAACTCGGTTGAGGTTGTAATAGGCAGTTCACCACAGAGACACAGAGGCACGGCTTTGAAGACATAAGTCATCAAGCCGTGCCTCTGTGTCTCTGTGGTGGACAATTGCAACGCCAACACTCAATCTGCCATTATCCACGCATGCCGCGCAATGACGTTGTGAAGCGTCTTCTTGTCCTGCTCATCTTCATCTCTAGCTCAGCCCCGCACGGCCCCGCCCACGCACAGAGTCGGCACTACGAGTATCTCTGGTACGAGGCGGAGAACATGGGCGGGCTTTCGCTGGACGCGCGCAACGAGCCGCGCCTCAACCCCGTCTGGCGGGAACTACCGCGCGAGAAGTCGCCGGGGTGGGGCGTCAACGGGCCGGGCGTCTCGGCCGAGTGGTCGCAGGGCGGCGAGAGCGAGTGGAACTCGGTCGCGGCCTCGCCCGGAGAGACGCGCGCCACTCTGTTTCAGGATGTCGAAATCCCGCGCGACGGCGACTACCGCGTCTGGGCGCGCTACGCCGACTGGGCGCGCAAAGACGAGAGCTTCACGGTTCGACTCACGCAGAACGGGCGCGAGGTCTTCCGGCAGGAGTTCGGCGCGCGCGACCTGATAGACCCGCACGACGAGGTCAGCATGTACTGGGGCTGGGCCTTCGCCTGGGACGGCTCGCCGCCGAGCGCTCTGAAGAATGGCGCGGCGCGCCTCTCAATCGAGATCGAGAAGGCGGCCGGCGCGTACCGGCAGGTCGACTGCGTCCTCGTCACGAACGACCTCAACTATCGGCCCGAAGGCCGCCGCAAGCCGCCCTTCCACGCGCAGAGAGTCCTGGGCGAATGGGCCAGGCAGAAGACGCCGCTCGCGCCCCTGCTCAACAGACCCGAAGCGGCCGACGCGACGCCCGCCCTCTGGCGCAGGCCGCCGCTCGCGGGCAGAGACTTCCTCATGCCCTGGAACATCTCGGAGGCGTTCTGGGAACTCTACCGCAAGCCGCCCGCGGAGCGCCCGCTCTACCCCTTCAACACGGAACTGCCCGAAGCCTTCGTCGAGAAGTACAAGGGCGCGCGCGACGCGCCCATCTTCGACTCGCCGCTCGTCGTGCCCGTCCTCTACATCAACGACGTACCGAAACATCTGAAAGAGGGCAGCGCCTTCCTCGACTTCATCAGGCAGACGCGCGCGCCCTTCGCCGTCAACATCAACTACGGCGCGCCCAACTTCAGCGAGACGGACGGCCCCGCGGCCCTCAAGCTCCTCGAAGGAGAGCTGCGCGGACAGTTCCTCGGCTGGATTTCCGGCGAGAGCATCGGCCACGTCTACGAGTCGATGGCCGCGCGCCTCACGCTCACGCCCGAGATGTCGCGCAAGACCATGCTCGAAGCCTACCGCAAGGTCTACACGTACGCCCTCGAAGAGAAATGGGCGAACACTTTCCACGCGCCCGCGGGCGCGCAGTGGGACAGGCTCATCCCGGCGCAGTCCACCTCGACCACGGCCTTCTCGCACGCGCTCTTCGACTGG
Organism: Acidobacteriota bacterium; assembly: GCA_019239425.1. Lineage (GTDB taxonomy): Bacteria > Acidobacteriota > Blastocatellia > Pyrinomonadales > Pyrinomonadaceae > QHXN01. The sequence continues at coordinate 35,382 of JAFAZX010000027.1, read as the reverse complement.
GGCGTGAAGACTTTGGGGATCGAGACCGCGGCCGTGCAGCCCGTCACGGCGATGCGCATCGCCTTCGTCCGCGGCGCCGCGCGCCAGTACGGCGGCAACTTCCTTTACTACCACGCGCCCAACTTCGGCGACACGGCCACGACTTTTACGAAGCAGCAGAACTTCGCCGGCCCCGACCAGTTCTACCACTCGCGTTACGGCCCTTCGATGGGGCCTTCGCTTTCGTGGTACAGGAAGAGTTATTACCTCTACTACATGTCGGGCGCTTCGGCCGTCTATCTGGAACAGGGCTTCGACCAGTTCTTCAAACCCGGCCCCGGCGAGCACCCTTTCCAGCTCAACCCGCTCGGCCGCATCACCGAAGAGTTCGTGCGCTTCGCCGGGCAGCATAAGGAACGCGGCCAGCCCTATACGCCCGTCGCCTTCCTGCTCGACCCCGCGCACGGCTGGGACATGACCGACTACCCGCAGCTCCCGCTCGGCGTCTCCCCGGTCAACCGCTCCGACCGCGCGCTGCGCGAGCTGTTCCTCGCCGCGTATCACCCGGCGGCTCTGGACGAAGGCGAGCCGGCGACCGCCGACCGGCAGGCTTTCACCGACGCCGTCTTCGGCGACGTCTTCGACGTGCTCGTCGCCGACGAGAAGAGGGCCGACGCGATTGACTCATACCGCGCGCTCGTCGTCGGCGGCCGCGTCGAATGGACGAAAGCCTGGGCCGAACGCCTGAGGGCCTACGCGGAGAGGGGAGGCACGGTCGTCCTCAACGCCGCGCAGGTTAAAGGTCTTCCGCCCGAGCTGCTCGGCGTCCGTTCGACCGGAGCGACCGCCGAGGCCGACGACGCCCTGTGCGTCGCACCCGGCGAGCCCCGAACCGATTTGAGCGGCCAGGTCTACCGCTACGAACGCGTCGAGCCGCGCGGCGCGGAGGTTCTGTTGAAGACGCCGAACGGCGACCCTCTCGTCACGGTCAACCGCGTCGGCCGCGGCCGCGTCGTCTACTGCGCCGTGCCCGACCTGCTCGGCCTGGACGAAAGGCTCGTGCCCGCGGCCGCGCACCTGCTCGCGCACCTCGCGTCTGACGCGACGCCCGTCCGCGTGCGCGGCGAGGTCGAGTACCTCGTCAACCGCAACGCGCGCGGCTGGGTCGTCACGCTCTTCAACAACCGCGGCGTCTACAAGCCGCAGCAGGGAATGGCGCAGGTCAACCGCGCGGAGTCGGCCGAAGTCACGCTCGAACAGAACGGCGCACCATTTACGAGGGCCAACGAGTGGACGACCGACTCTGAGCTGAAGGTTCAAGGCAAGACGGTCACGGTCACCGTCCCGCCCGGCGGCGTGCGCGTCGTCGAGCTTCTGCCGTAGATTGCAATTGCCCGAAAACATCTTTTAGGATGGCACGTCCGAAGGACGGCCCAGACGTTTCAAGGGGGAGGCGCATGAAGGTCGCGAGGCATTATCTCGTCAGCGGCGAGGTGCAGGGCGTGGGGTTCCGCTTCTTCGCGCAGCGCGTGGCCGCGCGCCACCAGGTCGTCGGCTACGTCCGCAACCTGCCGGACGGCCGCGTCGAAGTCCTCGCCGAGGGCACGCCCGAATCGGTCGAAGGCTTCAAGCACGACATCGCCGCCGGCCCCCAACACGCCCGCGTCGAGCAGGTCGAAGAGGTCTCCGTCGAGCCGACCGGGCGCTATCCGACTTTCCGAATCGAAAGGTGAAAACGCAGTAGGCGGTAGGCAGTCGGCAGTCGGCAGTTGAAGAACCTGAAGACTTAGACTTGGAGTTTGTCCTTCAACTGTCGTCACGCGGAGCGTACTGCCCACTGCCTACCGCCTACTGCCTACTGACTCATGGATCAACTCAAATCTCTCATCCGCGAGGTGCCGGACTTCCCGAAGCCGGGCATCAACTTCTACGACATCACGACGCTCCTGAAGCACCCCGAGGGCTTCCGCCAGGTCATAGACGGACTTTCGAGCGAGTTCAAAGGGGAGCAGGTCGATACCGTCATCGGCATCGAGGCGCGCGGCTTCATCTTCGCCCCGGCGATGGCCTACCAGCTCGGCGCGGGCTTCGTCCCCGCGCGCAAGCCCGGCAAACTCCCCTCGGAGTGCGCCACCGTCTCGTATGATTTGGAGTACGGCCAGGACGCGCTCCAGATGCACCGCGACGCCGTCGGCTCCGGCCACCGCGTCGTCATCGCCGACGACCTGCTCGCCACCGGCGGCACGGCCGCCGCCGTCGTCAAACTGGTCGAACAGCTCGGCGGCACGGTCGTCGGCCTCGCCTTCGTCGTCGAGCTCGAATTCCTCCCCGGCCGCGACAAGCTCAAAGGCTACGACGTGCGCTCGCTCCTCAGGTACCAGTCCTGACGTGCAACCGGGCTGTGCCGGAGAGGAGACTTAATTATGACCTACGTGCTTTGGATCATTCAGGTGTTGCTGGCGCTCCTGTTCCTGTTCGCCGGCGGGACGAAGCTGGTCATCCCGCCCGACGTGCTGGCCTCGATGGGCTCGCCGAATCAGATCCCGCTGCCGGGATGGTTCGTGCGCTTCGTCGGCGTGATGGAAGTGCTCGGCGCGCTCGGCCTGATACTGCCGGGGCTGCTGCGCATCAAGCCCTGGCTGACGCCGCTGGCAGCGGCCGGGCTGGTCGTCATCATGATCGGCGCGACGGCGCTCACGGTGGCGGCCGACGGGGCCGCGGCCGGGGTGGCGCCGCTGGTGGTGGGGCTGCTCGCGGCCTTCGTCGCCTACGGCCGTTGGCGGTTGGCGCCGCACGCGGCGCGGCGGGAGATGATTCGGCGGAGGACGAGTTGAGGACGGCAAGAGCTATTGTCGACAGTGGGCGTGGGGAGGGGACTGATCTCAGGCCGCGAAAAGCTCAAGGGCTACGACGTGCGCCCGCTCCTCAGGTGCCAGTCCTGATGTGTAACTGGACTGTGCCGGAGTTCATCTGTTAACTTCTCCGGCGTCCGCTCCCGTAGCTCAGTGGATAGAGCACCCGCCTCCTAAGCGGGGGGTCGCAAGTTCAAGTCTTGCCGGGAGCATGCGAAGCAGTTCGAAAGGGAAGAGGGCCGCGCGGCCCTCTTTCATTTTGGTTGACAGGCGTACGTAAAGAGTCTAAGAATCCCTCAGACACATTCCCTTTAACTGGAAAGCAAGGAGGAACGCTATGAGTATCGGTCTGATTCTGATCATCATCCTGATTCTTCTGCTCATCGGCGCGGTGCCGTCCTGGCCGTACAGCCGCGGGTGGGGCTACTACCCGAGCGGCGGACTCGGGCTGCTTCTCCTCATCGTCATCATCCTGCTGCTGCTGGGGCGCATCTAGCGCCGGCAAGACTCGCGAAGAAAAATCTTGTCTCGGCCGTGGCTTGCGTGTATCATCCCGGCGGTGGGACATTCTTTCGCGGGTGAAACGAAAATGCTCTCTTACGCCAACGTCGAATCCGTCCTGTGGCCCGACCGCACGACGCGGTGTGCGCGGCCGCTCTTCATGACGACCGTCTCCGCGGGCTTCCCCAGTCCGGCCGAGGGCTACATCGAGGGGCGGCTCGACCTCAACCGCTACCTCATCAAGCACCCGACGGCGACCTTCTACGTGCGCGTCTCGGGCGACTCGATGTCGGGCGCGGGGATCAACCCCGGCACAATCCTCGTCGTCGACCGCGCGGTGGACGCCGAGGACGGCGACATCGTCATCGCGCGCATCAACGACGAGCTGTGCGTCAAGCGCCTGCGCGTCCGCTCGGGGCGCATCTGGCTCATGCCCGAGAACGAGCGCTTCCAGCCCATCGAAGTCATCGAGACGATGGACTTCGAAGTCTGGGGCCGCGTCATGCACGCCATCCGCTCATACTGAGCGAGTGATGAGTGATAAGTGATGAGTGATAAGTGATAAGAGAAGACAAAGAGCCTCTCTTCCTTCTTATCACTTATCACTCATCACTTATCACTTTACTTTGCGGAGTCGTATCACCTCATCAAGGATGCGGTGCGCGGCGTCGAGCTTGGACATGAGGGGGAGCGTCGAGGGCTGTTCGCGGTCGCGCGCGAGGAGGGTGACGACGTTCGTCTCCGTGTCGAAGCCGGCGCCGTCCTGCGTAAGGTCGTTGGCGACGATGGCGTCGAGGTTCTTGCGCGTGAGCTTGTCGCGCGCGTGCTCGACGACGCGCTCGGTCTCGGCCGCGAAGCCGACGACGAGCAGGCCGTTGCGGCGCGAGCTTGAGACTTCGGCGAGGATGTCGGGCGTGGGTTCGAGCGTGAGTGTGAGCGCAGTCCCCGTCTTCTTCATCTTCTCTTGGGCGCGCGCGGCGGGACGGTAGTCTGCGACCGCCGCCGCGGCGATGAAGACCGTCGCGCCTTCGACTTCGCGCATGACCGCCGCGCGCATCTCCTCGGCCGAGTAGGCGCGCACGGTGCGCGCGCCCGCGGGCGGCGCGGCCGTCGTCGTCCCGGCGACAACCGTCACCTCCGCCCCGCGCGCCAGCGCGGCCTCCGCGACGGCGAAGCCCATCTTTCCGGAAGAGTGGTTCGAGATGAAGCGCACGGGGTCTATCTCCTCGCGCGTCGCGCCCGCGGTGACGAGCACGCGCTCGCCCGCCAAATCTTGCTTACGTCCCGCCGACTCCCGCAACATCCCGAGCGCTGCCTGGACGATCTGCTGAGGCTCGGAGAGTCTTCCCGGCCCGACCGTGCCGCAGGCCATCTCGCCCGCGTCCGGCTCGACGATGCGCACGCCGTCCGCGCGCAGGCGCGCGAGGTTGCGCTGCGTCGCGGGGTGCAGGAGCATCGTCGTGTTCATCGCCGGCGCGACCAGCACGGGCGCGTTCGAGGCGAGGTAGGTCGAAGTCAGAAAGTCGTCGGCGACGCCGTTGGCGAACTTGGCTAGAAGGTTGGCCGTGGCCGGCGCGACGACGAACAGCTCGACCGACTGCGAGAAGGTTATGTGCGCGATGGGGTCTGGGTTGTCGGGCGCGTAGTCGTCCACGACGACGTGCGCGCCGGAGAGAGCGCGGAAGGTGAGCGGCGTGACGAACTCGCACGCGCGCTTCGTCATCCCGACGCGCACCTCGCAGCCCGCGCGCTGAAGCCCGCGCAAGACCTCCGCGGCCTTGTACGCGGCGATGCCGCCGGACACGCCCAGCGCCACGCGCCTGCCCGCGAACTCTGAACCGCCTGTCGTCCTCGAACCGTCTGCAGCGTCGGAAGGCATAAAGAGACTCTGACCCTTTGGCGCGAATGTATCACCGCCCGTCCGGCCCGCGCAATTTTGTGATAAGATTTCCCGCGTCCCGAACCCCCGAACACGGAACAGACTTGAAGACTCCGCACGAGGTCTGGGGTCGAGAGAGCGATGAGAACCATGACGCGCACGCTCGGGCTGCTCGCACTTTGCCTGTTTATGTTTTCGGCCGCCGCGTCGGCGCAGACGCGGCGCGCGGCGCGCGCGTCCGGCGGCGGAGAGTTCGGGCCGAACGTGCGCGCGTACCTCGGCTACCTGCAGAACGAGCAGGAGGTGGTAGACGACCGCGTGAGCCGGCGCGAGATAGACCGCCACTACTACCTGCACAACTCCGCGCGCATCCAGGCGCTCCGGCAGATGGCCCTGCGCATCGCGCGCACGAGCGGCAACGACTACCTGCCCGAACTCGAAGCCGTCTCGCCGGAAGAGTTCTCGCAGTTCTTCGAAGAGCCGCCGCAGCCCGCCTCGCTCCAGCCGGACGCCGTGCTCGAATACAAGTTCCGGTACCTCGGCGCGGTCTCGACGAAGAGCGAGAAGTTCTACCTCTTCGAGCGCCTCGACCCTTACGAGCAGGCCGAGCTGAGGAAGCAGGGCGAGGTCTCGAAGCCGAAGCCCGCGGCCAACGCCTCGGCGCCGCCGAACGCAGGCACGGACGCGGCCGTCCGCCCGCGCCGCGCCAGCGCGCCCTGAAAGTCTCTCACCGAAACGATGCGCCAGGACTCTTTCTTCGACGTGGAGGCCAAGCCGGGCGAGCACGACGCCTCGCGCATAGTCCTCTACGCGCTCGGAGACTTTCAGGAGCGCGGACTCGTCCTCGCAGGCCGCGACCTCCCCTTCGACAGGCTCCGCGGCGCCTTCCGCCGCGCCGCCGCGGCCTTCGGCGCGCCGGAGCTGGACGACGAGTCTGCCGCCGCGGCGCTCGACGCGCTCGGCGCGAAAGTCCGCCGCGTCCCCTCCTTCGTCGCCAAGCACCCCTTCCGCGTCGTCGTCCCCGAGCCCCTGGCCGAAAAGGCGCACCGCTTCTTCCTCGAAACGAAAAAGAGAGACTAAAGCGCGTGCAGCGGGACGGAATAAAGTTTACGCGGGGCCGGCCCTCTGTTAACATTCGCACTCGTATTCCCGTTCACAGAGTTTCAGCCGAAGCCACGCATCGGGGCGGAGTGTGAGCAGCAAAAGAGGCGGCGCGAGTCGCAGGACATTCTTGGGAGGCGTGGGCGCCGCGGCGCTCGCCGCCTCCGCGTCCGCGAAAGGACTCGGCGCGCAGAAGACGGGCGAGCTGCATCCCTTCGGCTTCGTCATCCACGGCGGCGCCGGCACCATCGAGCGCAGCCGCATGACGCCCGAGCGCGAGCGCGCCTACCGGGAGAAGCTCTCGGAGGCGCTCCTGGCCGGCCACGAAGTTCTCAAGAAGGGCGGCGGCTGTCTCGACGCCGTCGTCGCGGCGATAATTCTCTTGGAGGACTCGCCGCTCTTCAACGCGGGCAAGGGCGCCGTCTTCACCAACGCCGGGACGAACGAGCTTGACTCTTCCATCATGGAGGGCCGGACGCTCAAGGCCGGCGCCGTCGCGGGGCTCAAACGGATCAAGAACCCGATACTGCTCGCGCGCGCGGTGATGGAGCAGTCGCCGCACGTCATGATGACGGGCGAGGGGGCCGAGACCTTCGCCGTCCAGAAAGGGTTCGAGCTGGTCGACCCGAAGTATTTCTACACGGAGGAGCGCTGGCAGCAGCTACAGAAGGCCAAGGAGGCTGAGAAGAGTCCGCCGCCGAAGCAGTCGAGGCTCGAAAAAGAGCTGCGCGCTTACGACGAGCACAAGTACGGGACGGTCGGGGCGGTCGCGCTCGACCGCGCCGGGAACATCGGAGCCGGGACTTCGACCGGCGGGATGACGAACAAGAGGTTCGGGCGTGTCGGCGACTCGCCCATTATCGGCGCCGGAACTTACGCCGACAACGAGACTTGCGGCGTCTCCTGTACAGGCGACGGCGAGTACTTCATCCGCGCTTCGGTCGCGCACGAAGTCTCCGCGCGGATGCGTTACGCGGGGGAGGCAATAGAGCGCGCGGCGGCCGGAGCCCTGGAGAAGGCCGAGAAGCTGGGCGGCACCGGCGGCCTGATCGCCCTCGACCGGCGCGGAAATTTTGCCATGCCGTTCAACACTTCGGGCATGTACCGCGGCGTGGTCGGCCCGGACGGCAAGCCGCGCGTGTCCATCTACAAAGACTAGCCCTCGGCGGCGTGCGCGGGAGGGGGCTGGAGGGGGCTCGGCGGGGCCGAAAATAAGGGTTGACAAAAGCCGTCTGATGCCGCAAATTGTTGAAAAATCGTTGAATTCGCGAAGATGTTTATTGACACGCGCGCCCGTTTCGTGTAAAAAAAGGCGGTCTTTTGAAGCCCACAGTGGCTCTCAACCTGCTTTTATGAGACACCGCGCGGGCTATTCCCGAGACGGATTGGCGAGAAAAACACTAAAACAAATCGTCTCAGGCGAGTCTTTTGTAGCCTACGAGCCGGAAGACTCGCAGCGCGCTCTCTAAAAAATTGACAGTTTCACCTACGGGAGGAGAAGTAATGACTAGCAGAACCTGGAGCCGTACGCCCATCTCGCTCGCCCTGGCGCTCGCCATCCTGTGCACATACTCGATGGTCGGCATGGCGCAGACGGGGCAGACCGGCCCGACGGGCGACCTTTCGGTCGTCGGTGAAGTTTCCGTCAACGGCACGAACGCCATCTCAGGCGCGACCGTTTTCTCGGACAGCACGATCACGACCGGACAGAACTCCAGCGCCGTCGTCAGCCTCGGCAAACTCGGCCGCGTCGAGCTGCTTCCGAATTCAAGCCTCAAGCTGAACTTTAACGACGCGGGCGTCACCGGCATGCTCGATCAGGGCCGTGTGCGCGTCTCGTCCTCTTCGGGCGTCGCCGCCACGGTCAGCACCAAGGACGGCTCGGCGGTCGCCGACGTCGCCCAGTCCAACGTCTTCATGGTCGATGTCGAGTGCGGCAACACGGTCGTCTCCACGCAGTCGGGCAAGGTCGAGCTGCGCGCCGGCAACAGCGTGAAGCAGATCGCCGCCGGCAGCCAGGACACGGCCGGCCAGGCCACGCCCGGCACCCGTTGCACCCGCTTCCAGCAGCCCGAGATGCGCGGCCTCTCGAGCGGCGCCCTCGCGGCGCTCCTGCTCGCGGCGGGCGGCGCGGTCGCGGCGGCCATCATCGCGGCCACGCAGGGCAACGATTTCAACTTCGGCGGCACCCCGATCGTCATCAGCCCCTCGCGCTAAACTTCTCCCAAGTTTCGCGGCTCAGGGCTCCAGTCGTGTCGGACTAACGCTCGAATAAGGTTCGACCCCACACCTTTGCGGGTCACGCGCATGCAGCGCCGCGTGACCCGCAACCTTTTGTCTGAGATAATCACCCGCTTGGTAGGAAGCCCCACCGGAAAGGTCGTTTTAAGCAAGATGCACATTGCAGTAATCGGGACGGGTTACGTCGGGCTCGTGACGGGAACCTGTTTCGCGGAGTTCGGCACGTCCGTCACCTGCGTGGACGTGGACGCCGCCAAGATCGAGCGGCTCAAGCGGGGCGAGATGCCCATTTACGAGCCGGGCCTCGACCAGCTCGTCGCCAAGAACACGCAGGCCGGCCGCCTCCACTTCACCACGGACATCAAGGCGGCCGTCGAGCAGTCGCTCGTCATCTTCCTCGCCGTCGGGACGCCTCCGCGCGAGGACGGCGCGGCCGACCTCTCCCACATCGACGCGGCGGCGCGCGACGTGGCGCGCCACATGAACGGCTACAAGGTCGTCGTGACGAAGTCCACGGTGCCGGTCGGGACGGGCGAGCACCTGCGCCGCCTCATCCGCGAGCACCAGACGAAGTTCGACTTCGGCATCGTCTCGAACCCCGAGTTCCTGCGCGAGGGCGCGGCGATTGACGACTTCATGCGGCCGAACCGCGTCGTCATCGGCAGCCGCGACGAGGCGGCCATCGCCATCATGCGCGACCTCTACCGCCCGCTCTACCTGATCGAGACGCCGGTCGTCATCACCTCGCTCGAAGCGGCCGAGCTGACCAAGTACGCGGCCAACGCCTTCCTCGCGACGAAGATCTCCTTCATCAACGAGATCGCCAACCTGTGCGACCGGATCGGCTGCGACGTGCACGACGTGGCGCGCGGCATCGGGATGGACAACCGCATCGGCCGCTACTTCCTCCACCCGGGGCCGGGCTACGGCGGCTCGTGCTTCCCCAAAGACACCACGGCGCTCCTCTCGGTGGCGAAGGAGTACGGCTCGGAGGCGCGCATCGTCGAGGCGGTGGTCGAGGTCAACCGGCTCCAGCGCGAGCGGATGGTCGAGAAGATCGAGCGACTCGTCGGCGACGTGAAGGGGAAGACCGTCGGCGTGCTCGGCCTCTCCTTCAAGCCCGAGACGGACGACATGCGCGAGGCGCCGTCCGTCGAGATCATCCAGGCGCTGCTGGCGAAGGGGGCCAAGGTCAAAGCCTACGACCCGGTCGCGGCCGAGCAGGCGCGAAAAGTCCTGCCCGAGATCGAGTACGCCGAGGACGAGTTCGGCGCGGTCGAGGGCGCGGACGCGCTGGTCTTCATGACCGAGTGGAATCAGTTCCGCGCGCTCGACATGCAGCGCGTCAAGGAGCTGATGCGCGCGCCGAAGGTCGCAGACCTCCGCAACATCTACGAGCCCGAGCGCATGCGCAAACTCGGCTTCGATTACGTCGGCGTCGGAAGGTAGACGAATCGTGATAAGTGATGAGTGATAAGTGGTGAGAAGCTTCTTCGCTTTTCCTATCACTTATCACTCATCACTTGTCACCCAAAATCTCTTATGTCTCTCTCGCGAACTTATCTGGTGACGGGCGGGGCCGGGTTTGTGGGCTCTCACATCGCGGCGGCGCTGTCGGCGGCGGGGGAGCGCGTGCGCGTGCTCGACGACCTCTCGACCGGGCACACGGAGAATCTTGAGGAGATCGGCGGCGACGTCGAGTTCGTCAAGGGGGGCCTGACCGACCCCGAAGCCCTGGGGGGCGCGCTGCGGGGCGTCGAGGTCGTCTTCCACGAGGCCGCCATCCCCTCGGTGCCGCGCTCGGTCGAAGACCCCGAGTTGACGCACCAGGCGAGCGTCAACGGGACGTTCGCGCTGCTCGTCGCGGCGAAGAAGGCGGGCGTGCGGCGCGTGGTCTACGCCGCTTCGAGTTCGGCGTACGGCGACCAGCCGACGCTCCCCAAGTCGGAGGAGATGCGGCCCGAGCCCCTGAGCCCGTACGCGGCGGCGAAGCTCGTCGGAGAGTACTACTGCCAGGTCTGGTCGCGCGTCTACGGCTTCGAGACGGCCTGCCTGCGCTACTTCAACGTCTTCGGCCCCCGCCAGGACCCGAGCTCGCAGTACTCGGGCGTCATCTCGCGCTTCATCTCGGCGCTCGCGTCGGGCGGGCGCCCCGTCATCTACGGCGACGGCGAGCAGTCGCGCGACTTCACCTACGTCTCGAACGTCGTGGACGGGAACCTGCGCGCCGCCGAGAGTCCGCAGGCGGTCGGCCGCGTCCTCAACGTCGCCACGGGGCGGCAGACGACTCTGAACGAGCTGCTCGACGTCTTGAAGAAGATCACCGGGCGGACGGAGGTCGAGGCCGAGTACCGCGAGCCGCGGGTCGGCGACGTGCGCCACAGCCTCGCCGACATCACGCGCGCGCGCGAGTGGCTCGGCTACGAGCCGCAGGTCGGATTGGAAGAGGGCCTGCGCAAAACCCTCGAATGGTGGAAGCAGAGCCGCTACGCCAAGCAGTAGGCAGAAGCCCGACCGTGAGGGAGGGCGTCGGTCAGACAAAGTAAGGAGGGATGACGAAAGACCGCGCGTCTCTCGTCATCCCTCCTTTTGAGTTTCGCCGACGCCCTCCCTCACGGTCGGGCTTCTGCCTCAACCAACTTTCTCAAACTCTCCGTGTAGGGCGGGCGGGCGACGCCGCGGTCGGTGATGATGGCGGCGACGAACTCGCCGGGGGTCACGTCGAAGGCGGGGTTGGCGACCGCGACGCCTTCGGGGGCGAGGCGCTGCTCGCGGATGTGCGTCACCTCGCGGGCGTCGCGCTCCTCGATGGGTATCTCGTCGCCGGTGGCGAGCGCGAGGTCTACGGTCGAGACGGGGGCGGCGACGTAGAAGGGGATGCCGTGCTGTTTGGCTAAGACGGCGACCATGTACGTCCCGATCTTGTTGGCCGTGTCGCCGTTGGCGGCGATGCGGTCGGCGCCGACGACGACGCAGTCGATCTTGCCCTGCTTCATGACGTGGCCGGCCATGTTGTCCGTGATGACGGTGACGGGTATCTCGTCCTTCTGAAGCTCCCAGGCGGTCAGGCGCGCGCCCTGCAGGAACGGCCGCGTCTCGTCGGCGATGACGGCGACGCGCTTGCCCGCGTCGCGCGCGCCGCGCACCACGCCCAGGGCCGTGCCGTAGTCGCCCGCCGTGGCGAGCGCGCCGGCGTTGCAGTGCGTCAGCACCGTCGCGCCGTCCGGAATCAGCTCGCCGCCGAAGCGCCCGAGGGCGCGGGCCGATTCGATGTCTTCGCGGTAGATTAACTGCGCCTCTTCGATCAAGTCCTTCTTAATCTGCTCGGCGGCGGCGCCCGCCGCTTTGGAGCGCCGGAAGCGCTCGCGCATCCGCTCGATGGCCCAGAAGAGGTTGACGGCCGTGGGGCGCGTCTTCGACATGACGTCGCAGAAGTAGTCGAAGTCCTGCTCCAGGTCTTCGACGGAAGTCCCGACGGCCTGCATCGTCCCCAACGCGAGGCCCATCGCGGCCGAGACGCCGATGGCGGGCGCGCCGCGCACGACCATCGCCTTGATGGCCTCGGCCACCTCCTCGGCGGAGCGAAAGGTGAGGTACTTCTCCTCGGTCGGCAGAAGGCGCTGGTCGATCATGCGGACGCCCTCGTCCGACCACTCGACGGTCTTAATCATTGGCGGTATGAATCTCCTCGGAAGTCTTGCATTAAAAAAGAAGGGCTATCTTAAGGGAGCGGGGCGGGGCGAGCAACCGCCGGGGGGATAGAAAGCCGGAATTAACCACAGAGACACAGAGACACAGCTTGTCGAGATTATCTCTTTAAGCTGTGTCTCTGTGTCTCTGTGGTTGAAGCTTAGTCTGCGATGTCGGCTTTCGTCAGGAAGCCGCCGATGAGGAAGACGACGCCGAGCAGGATGTGGACGAGGTGATCCATCGTGCCGAGGTGCAGGCCGAGCGCGGCGAGCGCCTCGAACATGCGGTCTTCGCCGGTGCCGAGGAGGAAGCCCGCCACCCCGAGCAGCAAGTAGACGATCCCGAAGACGATGCAGAAGAGGCGCGCGGCCGAGAGCGTCCCGGCGAACCCGAAGTAGAGCGCGACGGCGCCGGAGATCAGGTGCACGAGGTTGTGCGTCGTGCTGAGGTGGGTGCCGAGAAATCCCGGCGAGACGAAGCCGACCAATCCCACCAGAATGAACACCACGCCCAGAATCTTACAGACTGTTTTGGCCATGACTCAGTTGTTCCTCCTTGGGAAGAAAGGTGGAGAGGGGGCCGCCCCCCTTCGGGTGTACACGGCCGCAGGCGACGGCCGCGGCCTTGAACCTGGGAACGAGCGAACGCATTCTATAACAGTACGTGTCGGAACGGTGTACGGATTTTTACGAAGGGGCCGTTGTTGAGGCGGCCGTTTGGCCTTTGTTATACTCGCCGAGTTTGCGAAGCCCAATACTGCCTACTAACAAATTATGAAAGAAGGATGGGAGGCCGTCATCGGCCTTGAGATACACGCGCAGCTGAACACGGAGTCGAAGATTTTCTGCGGCTGCTCGACGCGCTTCGGGGATGAGCCGAACTCGAACACGTGCCCGGTCTGTCTGGGCCTGCCCGGCTCGCTGCCCGTGCTCAACCGGCGCGCGGTCGAGCTGGGTGCGCGCGCGGCGCTCTCTCTGGGCCTGCACGTCAACGAGGTCTCGATCTTCGCGCGGAAGAACTACTTCTACCCGGACTTGCCGAAGGGCTACCAGATTTCGCAGTACGACCGGCCGTTCTCGGAGAAGGGCCTGCTCGAAATCATGACGGCCGAGCGCGACGAGGGCGGGCACGCGCGCGAGTGGCGGCCGATGCAGATACGCATCACGCGCCTCCACCTCGAAGAGGACGCGGGCAAGAACGTACACGAGGGGCTGCCCGAGACCGAGCGCTACTCCTACATCGACCTCAACCGCGCCGGCACGCCCCTGGCCGAGATCGTGACCGAGCCGGACTTCCGCACTTCGTGGGAGGCTTACGACTACGTCAACCACGTCCGCCGCGCCTTGCAGTGGGTGGGAGCGAGCGAGGCCGACATGGAGAAGGGGAACCTGCGCTGCGAGGCGAACGTCTCTGTGCGCAGGGTCGGCGAAGAGAAGTTCGGGACGAAGGTCGAGCTGAAGAACCTGAACTCGGTGCGCTTCATGCAGCGCGCCATCGAATTCGAGATTGAGCGCCAGGTCGCGCTCATCGAGTCGGGCGGGAAGGTCACGCAGGAGACGCGCCTCTGGGACGAGCGCGCGGGGCAGACGCGCGTGATGCGCTCGAAGGAGGAGGCGCACGACTACCGCTACTTCCCCGAGCCGGACTTGCAGCCCCTGAAGGTCACGGCCGAGTGGGTGGAGCAGGTTCGCTCGTCGATGCCGGAGCTGCCTGACGCGCGGCGCAGGCGCTTCACGGAGCAGTACGAACTCTCCTTCAGCGACGCCTCGCTCTTCGTGCGCGACTCGGCGCTGGCGGACTTCTACGAGCGCGCGGCCAAAGCTTCGAACCCGCGCGGCGCGGCCAACTGGCTGAAGGGCGAGCTGCTGCGCGAGCTGGACGCGGCGGACGTCTCGGCCGACGCCTCGCCCGTCTCGCCCGAGGAGCTGGCCGCGCTCGTCCGCGCCGTCGAAGAGGGGCGCATCAGCGGCAAGCAGGGCAAGGACGTGCTGGCCGAGATGTTCAAGTCGGGCAAGGGCGCCGACCAGACCATCGAAGAGCTCGGGCTCGCGCAGGTCTCGGACGCGGGTGAGATCGAGAAGATCGTCTCGGACGTGTTGGCCTCCAACCCGCAGCAGCTCGCGGCCTACCGCGGCGGCAAGGAGGCGCTCTTCGGCTTCTTCGTCGGCCAGGTGATGAAGGCTTCGAAGGGCAAGGCCAACCCGAAGGTCGTCAACGAGCTTTTGAAAGAGAAGCTGAAGGCGGAGTAGTTTTCAAGATGGACTACAAGGGGAAGACAGCAGTCGTCACGGGCGGGACGAAGGGCATCGGGCGCGCCATCGCGGAGGCTCTGGCCGAGGAGGGCTTGAACGTCTGCGTCGGCGCGCGCAACGTCGACGAAGTTAAGCAGACGGTGCGCGAGCTTGAGGGCATGGGCGCTTCGGCGACCGGCGCGGCGTGCGACGTGCGCGTCTACGAGGAGGTCGAGGCCCTCGTCGCGCACGCGGTCGAAGAGTTCGGCGGCGTCGACGTGCTCGTCAACAACGCGGGCGTCGGCCTGCACAAGCTCGTCGAGGAGACTTCGCCCGAGGAGTTTCGGGCCGTGCTCGAGACGAACCTCTTCGGCGTCTTCTACGGCTGCCGCGCCGCCATCCCGGAGATGAAGAAGCGCGGCGGCGGCTACATCATCAACGTCTCCTCGCTCGCCGGCGCGAACCCGCACCCGCGGATGGCCACCTATAACGCCTCGAAGTTCGCGCTCAACGGCTTCAGCGAGGCTTTGATGCAGGAGGTCAGGCACGACCGAATCAAGGTCTCTTACGTCATGCCCGGCTCCGTCAACACGGAGTTCGGCGGCGGCACCGTGAGCGAAGAGAACGCCTGGCAACTGCAACCGGAAGACATCGCGCGCGTGGTCGTCGACCTCCTCCGGCACGACCGGCGCAGCCTCCCCAGCCGCGTCGAGATTCGCCCGAGCATGCCCCCGAAGAAGTAGCCGCGCGCGGGCGGGAAAGAAAGTCAATGAGACTGCTGGCAGCCTTCACACTCATACTCTCCGCCTTCGTCA
Organism: Acidobacteriota bacterium; assembly: GCA_019239425.1. Lineage (GTDB taxonomy): Bacteria > Acidobacteriota > Blastocatellia > Pyrinomonadales > Pyrinomonadaceae > QHXN01. Next base: position 20,093 of record JAFAZX010000027.1, on the reverse strand, counting down.
TCGCCGGGGCGGTGAAGCCCGCGCCCTTCGTGCGACAACAGCCGCAGGGACAGCCGGCCGTGGCCGAAGACCTTGACTCAATCAACAAGCGCGTCCGCGAGCTTTACGGCGCGAAGAAGTACGAAGAGGCCGCGAAACTCGCGCAGGCGGCGGTCGAGGCAGCGGAGCGCCAGTTCGGCCCCGACTCGCCGCAGGTCGGCATGGCTTTGATGAACCTCGCCAACATACTGGCCGTGCGCCGCGACGTGTCAAAAGCAAGAAATGCCATGACGCGCCTCGTCGCACTGCGCGAGAAGCACCCCGGGGCTCCGCTGCCGCACGAGCGGGAGGCGCTCGAACTCTTCACATGCCTGGACGCCTCGGACATGAAAGAGAAGCCAAACGTCGAACTGGTCAAACGTATCCACCGGCTCCTTGTGGAGGACTCGGTGTTGGAGCAAGGGTACAAGCTCTCACCCGACAAGGCCGAGCTGAAGGGCGGCGAGCTTCTGAGCAAGCCGCAGCCGAAGTACCCGGGGGAGGCACTGGACGCTCGCGCGCGCGGCGCGGCGATCCTGCGCATCACCATCGACGAGGCGGGCAAAGTCGTCGAAGTGGCCCCGCTCGACTGCTCCTCGCAAATCTTCAACAAGGCGGGCGCCGAGGCCGCGCGCCGCGCGACCTTCAACCCGACTCTCGTCAACGGCAAGCCGGTCAGGGTTAGCAGCGTCATCATCTACCGCTTCGTCATCCAGTGAGCGTGCCCGCGCGGGCCGAAGGAAGAGACTCCGGACACACAGATGGAAGCAGCCGAGCAGATAGCCGAGGCGCGCGAGAGCGCCGACGAAAAGTTCAAGAACCGCGCCGCCCTCATCATCGCCTTCATGGCGATGCTCCTCGCCATCACGAGCCTCGGCGGCGGCAACGCGGCCGAGGACGTGGCGAACCACAACATCCACGCCAGCGACACGTGGGCCTTCTACCAGGCCAAGAGCATCCGCCAGACCGCCCTCAAGGTCGCCGCCGACCAACTCGAAGCGGACGTGCGCGCCAACCCGAACATGCCGCCGGACGCGCGCGACTTCGTCGAGAAGAAGGTCGAAGAGTACCGCTCGACGGCCGCGCGCTACGACGACGAGCCGGACAAGGACGACCCCGAAAACCCTCTGAAGGGCGAGGGGCGCAAGCAGCTCACCGCGCGCGCCAAGGACTTCGAGGCGCAACGCGAGCGCGCGTCGAAGCAGGACCCGAACTTCGACTTCTCCGAGGCGCTCTTCCAGATCGCCATCGTGCTCGCCTCGGTCTCCATCCTCGCCGGCTCGCGCCACGTCCTGCGCCTCTCGCTCGTCGTCGGCGCGGCGGCGACGCTCCTGATGCTCAACGGCTACTTCCTCCTTCTGCCGAACCTCTTCTGAAAGGCCGACGACGATGTCGAAGTTCAACCTCGTCCTGCTCATCCTGATTCTGTTGACGCTCGGCCCCGCCGCCGCGGCGCAGAACGCGGGCGACGCCGCGGAGGCCGACCGCCTGAACGCGGAGGTCTTGAAACTCTACCGGGAGGGGAAGTACGACGAAGCCCTCCCGGTCGCGAAGCGCGTGGTCGAACTGCGGGAGAAGGCGCTCGGCGGGGAAGACCTGAAGGTCGCCTACGCGCTCGCCAACCTCGGCAACGTCTACGCGCGCAGGGGCAACTACAAGGAGGCCGAACCGCTCTTCACGCGCGCGCTCGCCGTGGCGGAGAAGCGCGGCGTCGCCGAGACTGACTTCGCCGCCGACCTCGACACGCAGCTCGGGCTGATGCGCGTGAACGACGGGAAGTTAAAAGAGGGCGAGCCGTACCTGCAACGCGCGCTCGACATCAAGGAGAGGGCACACGGCAAGGAGAGTCCGAGCCTCGTCACGACCCTGCTGAACCTCGCGGACGTGAACCTCCTGCGCCGCGAAAGGGAGCCGGCTTACGCCTTCCTCGTCCGCGCATTCACGATTCTCGAACAGCAGCCGCTCAAGGCGGACGTGCAGACGGCGGAGCGGCTCAACAAGTACTACTGCCCGCTCATGAGCCCCGACGCGGGCGACACGAAGGAGTTGCAGGGGCAGCTCGGCAAGGTCATCTGGAAGCTGGAGAAGCCGGACGAGTACGCGGAGTTCCTGAAGTCGGAGCGCGAGCGTAAGGAGCGCGAGGCGCGCGGCGAGACGGTGGCGGAGGGCGGCGGCGTGCTCAACGGCAAGGCCATCACCAAGCCGCAGCCTTCGTACCCGCTGGGCGCGAAGACGCAGGGGGTTTCGGGGATGGTGGTCGTCCAGATTCTCGTGGACGAGTCGGGGAAGGTCGTCAAGGCGAAGGCGCTGTGCGGCCACCCGATTCTCGCGAAGGCGGCGGAAGACGCGGCGCGCGCGGCGCGCTTCACGCCGACGCTGCTCTCGGGGATGCCGGTCAAGGTCTCCGGCGTCATCACGTACAACTTCGTCCTACAGTAGGCGGGCCGCGATGAGGGCCGTACTGCAGAGGGTGAGCCGCGCGTCCGTGCGGGTCGGGGGCGAGACGGTCGGCGAGATCGGGCCGGGGCTGCTCGTGCTGCTCGGCGTCGGGCGCGAAGACGGGGAGGCGGACGCCGTCTACCTCGTGGAGAAGATTCTGAACCTCCGCGTCTTCGAGGACGCGGGGGGGCGCATGAATCTTTCTCTTGATGAGGCGGGCGGCGCGCTGCTCGCGGTCTCGCAGTTCACGCTCTACGGCGACGTGCGCAAAGGGCGACGGCCTTCGTGGTTCGACGCCGCGCCGCCGGAGCTGGCCCGGCCCCTCTACGAGTTCTTCGTCGCGGAGGCGCGCGCCCGCGGCGCGCGCGTCGAGACCGGCAGTTTCCAGGCGATGATGGAGGTCGAGCTGGTCAACGACGGCCCCGTCACGATTCTCTTAGACAGCAGGAAGCTTTTTTAATGACGCGAGAATTTCTCAGGTCGGTATTGTTGACGGCGTTCGCGGCCTCTTTCGTCGCGTGCGGCGGCGGGGCGCAGGAGAAGGTATACGACGAGGCGGAGGCGCCGGGCGGCACGAAGGTCACGCGGGGCGTGAAGCCGGAGGCGGACGCGGAGGCGGTCGTGCTCGAAGTCGAGTCGGGCGGCTACTCCTACGGACGCGTCGTGATCGAGCTCTACCCGAACGTCGCGCCGAAGATGGTCGAGCGCTTCAAGCGGCTCGTCCGCGAGGGCTTCTACGACGGCACGGCCTTCCACCGCGTCAACCCGCGGACGGGCGTCGTGCAGGGCGGCGACCCGAACTCGAAGGACGAAGACCCCGCGAACGACGGGCTCGGCGGCTCGCCGTACGAAGACCTGCCGGCCGAGTTTAGCGACGTCCCCTTCGACCGCGGCGTCGTCGGCGCGGCGCGCGCGCAGAGCGTGGACTCGGCCAACAGCCAGTTCTACGTCACGCTCCGCCGCGTGCCGCAGTGGGACGCGCAGTACACGGTCTTCGGCAAGGTCGTCGAAGGCATGAACAACGTCGACACCATCGCCAACGCCCCCACGCGCCCCGCCCCCTACAACGAGAACCCCGCCGAAAAGATCATCATCAAACGCGCCACGCTTGCGCCGCGGGCAAACTTCGCTCGCTAAAGCAAAAGAGGGTGTTGGGTGTTAGGTTTTAGGTGTTGGGTAAAAGACGGCTCTTACCCAACACCTAAAACCCAGCACCCAGCACCCAACACCTGCCTTTCGCCTTAGATCGTGTCGTCTTCGGTCTTCGAGCGCGGGTCGAGTTCGAAGCGGCGGCGGTCGCGGCGTTCGAGCTGGTCGTGGAGGTCGAGCTCCTGGTTGTCCTCGAAGTTGACGCCGACGGCGTGCGCGTTCTCCTCCACGTCGGACTGGTCGGGGGTCGGGTTGTCGCCCGCGACCGACTCGGTGCCGCTGTCGTTGACGTCCTCCCACGCGGCGTCGAGGTCGCCGCCCGCATCGAGCGGCGACGCGGCCGTGTTGTTGCGCAGGCGCTGCGCGAGCTGGCCGGGGTCTTTCGGCGCGCGCGCGATCTCCTCCTCCATGAACTCCTCGATGTCCGGGTCGGGCGCGACGTTCGGGTCGTTGCTCAGGTACCTGAAATCTTCCGGCTGCTTCTTCGGCATTCCTCAAACCTCCAAGCGGAATACAACTCTCAAATCTCTCTCCGAGAGATTACCCCGACACTCTTTACGGCTGCTTCGCTAAAGTGCGCCAAATATAACAAATCGCCGGAGGCGGCGGCAAACATTAGACCGTGTAGAAAGCTGTGAAGAAGAGCACGAGCCGGTAGGCCATCGCGATGGCGGCCACCGCCAGCACCAGCGTCAGGCACTTGAGCATGGTCGGGGCGCGCCCCTCGCCGTAGACCCGCCGCTGCGCCACGTAGAGGTAGCCGCCGTAGACGGCGAGGAGGATGAAGGTGACGAGAGCGTCGTAGTTGGGGTTCCATGTGACGCCGTAGCGCCGCGCGAAGCGGAAGGTCGGGCCGACGACGAAGTGCAGGGCGAGGAGGAGCAGCAGGAAGGCCGCGTAGAAGTGCGTCGCGAAGACGAGGTGCTCGACGAAGACGTGCCGCCGCCAGTAGAGCGCGAGCAGGGCGAACGCGAACAGGGGCACCATCAGGATGACGAGCGTCTTGGCCTGGTTCTGGATGGTGGTGTCAAAGCGCGTCGCGTAATCATCGAAGGAGATCTTCCGGCTCTCGATCTCCTCCGACACCATGCGCCGCGCGGTCTGCATGTATGGCGTCCCCGTGAGATGGACGCGGAGCGGCGTGGTCAGCGTGTTGAAGCCCGTGAACGTCTGCGCGAAGAAGAAGATGACGTTGCAGAAGACGAAGAGTTGCAGCGGCTTCAGGTAGCGCTTGCGCCGCCCGGCGAGGTATTCCGACGTGAGGAGCCCCGGCCGGAAGAGAAGCGCGAAGAAGCTGCGCGGGACGGGCGATTCGAGGCTGGCGAAGACGTTGAGCGCTTCGGCGAGGAAGTGTCGGAGCGTGTAGTCGCGCGCCTCGACGCGCTTCTCGCCGCAGCGCGTGCAGAACCGCTCGGGGATGGGTTCGCCGCACTCCGGACACGCCGACGATCCGACGACGGCCTCGGCCGGCCTCTCCATCTCTTCCTTGACGAGAACCGTCTCCAAAGTCTGGCCTCCAGGCGCGTCATTGTATCGCGGAGGGGCTTGCTTGACGATTGCGGGGGGCGAACTTAAGATGAAGGGTAATCTCTTGCTGTAGAAATTCACCCGTCTTAAGCGTCCCGGCGAAGGGGCAGCCGTGCGGGTGTAGTCCGCCGGGCCGAGCTTCTTTTGAGAGAGAATAATGTCACACAACCTCTTCAACACGCTGCAAACATTCACCACGGAATCGGGTAAGTCGGGGCAGTTCTACTCGCTGCCGCAGTTGGAGAAGGGGGGCGTCGGGCCGGTCTCGCGCCTGCCCGTCTCGATCCGCGTCGTGCTCGAATCCGTCCTGCGCAACTACGACGAGAAGGTCGTCGAGGAGTCGGACGTGCGCACGCTCGCCAACTGGCAGGCGACGGCCGAGCGCACCGACGAGATTCCCTTCAGCGTGGCGCGCGTGCTCCTGCAGGACTTCACCGGCGTGCCCCTGCTCGTCGACCTCGCCGCGATGCGCTCGGCCGTGCAGCGCATGGGGCGCGACCCTAAAATCATCGAGCCGCTCGTCCCCGTCGACCTCGTCATCGACCACTCGGTGCAGGTGGACTTCTGGGCGAGCCCCGAGGCCCTGCGGCTCAACATGGAGACCGAGTTCCGCCGCAACCGCTCGCGCTACCAGTTCCTCAAGTGGGGCATGCAGGCGTTCGAGAGCTTCAACGTCGTCCCGCCCGGCATCGGCATCGTCCACCAGGTCAACCTCGAATACCTCGCGCGCGGCGTGATGGAGAAGGACGGCGTCTACTACCCCGACACGCTCGTCGGCACCGACTCGCACACGACGATGATTAACGGCCTCGGCATCGTCGGCTGGGGCGTCGGCGGCATCGAGGCCGAGGCCGCGATGCTCGGCCAGCCCGTCTACATCCTCACGCCCGACGTGGTCGGCGTGAACCTTTCGGGCAGTCTGAGGGAGGGCGTGACGGCGACCGACCTCGTCCTGCGCGTGACCGAGATGCTGCGGAAGGCGAAGGTCGTCGGCAAGTTCGTCGAGTTCCACGGCGAGGGCGCGGCCAGCATCCCCGTCGCCGACCGCGCGACCATCGGCAACATGGCGCCCGAGTACGGCGCGACGATGGGCTACTTCCCCGTCGACGAGAAGTGCTGCGAGTACCTCCTGGCGACGGGCCGCGACGAGGAGCAGGTCGAAATCTTCCGCGCCTACTACCAGGCGCAGGGGCTCTTCGGCATCCCGCGCGCGGGCGAGATCGACTACAGCACCACGCTCGACCTCGACATCTCGACCATCGAGCCGGCGGTCGCCGGGCCGAAGCGCCCGCAGGATCGCATAGAGCTTGCGGGGCTCAAGGACAAGTTCGAAGACCTCCTGCGCAAGCCCGTCGGCGAGAACGGCTACAACCGCCCCGAAGAGCAGCTCGGCGAGCGCTTCCACGTCGACCTGAGCCGCGAGGTGCACGAGGTGGCGCGCTCTCTGCCCGTGCTGCCCGGGGCGCTGCATTCGGGCGGCGGCGGGCAGGAGCAGGAGTCGGCGCCGAACGTCGTCGCCACCGAGACGGTCGGGAGCCTCGGCTCGCGCAGCGACAAGAACACGAGCGCGGCGACCGAGTTCGAGATGATGAACAACCGCCCGACGCCCGACCGCGTGGACTTCGACGAGCCGACCGCCGAGTTCGTCATCCAGCCCAACGGCGGCGCCGAGCTAGGCCACGGCGACGTCGTCATCGCGGCCATCACCTCCTGCACGAACACCTCGAACCCGGGCGTGATGCTCGCCGCGGGCCTGCTCGCGAAGAAGGCGGTCGAGCGCGGCCTGAAAGTGAGGCCGACGGTGAAGCCTTCGCTCGCGCCGGGCTCGCGCGTGGTGACGGAATACTACGAGAAGACCGGCCTGCAACCTTACCTCGACCAGCTCGGCTTCAACGTCGTCGGCTACGGCTGCACGACCTGCATCGGCAACTCCGGCCCGCTCGACCCGCGCATCGAGTCGGTCATCAACGAGCACGACCTCGTCACCGCCTCGGTGCTCTCAGGCAACCGCAACTTCGAGGCGCGCGTTCATCAATCCGTGCGCGCCAACTTCCTCATGTCGCCGCCGCTCGTCGTCGCCTTCGCGCTCGCGGGCCGCGTCAACATCGACATGGACAAGGAGCCCCTGGGGCAGGACGAGCAGGGGCAGGACGTCTACCTGCGCGACATCTGGCCGACGCTCGAAGAGGTCGGCGAGGTCTTGGGCGCGGCGACCGACCCGCAGACGTACCGGAGACTCTACAGCGACTTCGCCGAGGCGAACCCGCTCTGGAACGACATCCCTTCGGTGACGGGCGAGGTCTACCTGTGGGACTCGCAGTCAACTTACATTCAGGAGCCGCCCTACTTCGAGAAGTTCAGCATGGAGCCGGGCAGCTTCTGTGACATCCTCGGCGCGCGCCCGCTCGCGGTCTTCGGCGACTCCGTGACGACCGACCACATCTCGCCCGCGGGCGCGATCAAGGTCAAGACGCCGGGCGGGCGGTATCTACTCCTGCGCGGCGTCGAGCAGCAGGACTTCAACTCGTACGGCTCGCGCCGCGGCAACCACCAGGTGATGGTGCGCGGCACGTTCGCCAACGTCCGCATCAAGAACCTGCTCGCGCCCGGCACCGAGGGCGGCGTGACGGTCTTGCAGCCGACGGGCGAGCAGATGCCGATCTACGACGCGGCCGTGCACTACCAGGCGGCGGGCGTGCCGCTCGTCGTCTTCGCGGGCGAGGAGTACGGCACCGGCTCCTCGCGCGACTGGGCGGCGAAGGGGACTCTGCTCTTAGGGATCAAGGCCGTCATCGCCGAGAGCTTCGAGCGCATCCACCGCTCGAACCTCGTCGGCATGGGCGTGCTGCCTTTGCAGTTCAAGAATCACGTCAACGCGCAGACGCTCAACTTCGACGGCACGGAGACCATCGACATCACGGGGCTGCAGACCGGCGAGATCACGCCGCGCCAGGACGTGACGCTCCGCATCCGCCGCGCCGACGGCTCCGAGCAGGAGGTGCCCGTCACCCTCCGCATCGACACGCCGATTGAGATCGAATACTACCGCCACGGCGGCATCCTGCCCTTCGTGCTCCGGCAGCTGATCTCCCAATCGGCGTGAAGGTCGGTCAACCACAGAGACACAGAGGCCAGCTTGTTGAGCCATTGGCCCCAAGCTGTCCCTCTGTGTCTTCGTGTTTCTGTGCTTATACCGACTCGCAGAATAAAATAAGGCCCCTAAAAGCTGGGAGCGCGGGCATCCCTGCCCGCCTGAGCGCCGCAGGCGCGAAAGCTGAGAGACTTTAAACCTCAACGTTGAGGTGAAAAGTTAGACGGTCAGCGTGCTCAAGCACGATAGCGGGCAGGGATGCCCGCGCTCCCGGCGAGGAGGGGCCTTATCCCATCTCGCAAGTCGGTGTTATAGGAAAATTAGTCGAGGAGCTTGCGGTCTCGGGCGAAATTGGTAATCATGAGCGGGTCACACGCACCGCCGAACTCGGCCGCCACCGTTACCAAGCAACGACCCGACGGATGGAGTTACTTACCTCATGACGCGAAGGAAGCCGCTGGTAGCTGAAGCGCGGAACTATCTTGTCACCACTGTCGCCCAAGCCAAAGAGATAACACAGACGTGGCTCGCCGAAATAGAACTCGGCAAGGTTGTCGGGTTAGGTTTGCCCGAAGTCGATGACCGCTATCACATCTGGCGCATCCCCCTGCTGCCTGCCACGGGCGGCTCTAAAATTGGCGAAGTCGTCATAGACGCCTACACGACGGAAATACTGCTTGAAAAAACGACAAGGCCGGAAATGCTGGAAGCGCGTCTTCTGAAGAAGGACGAATCGCAGCTTACAAAAAAAAGGCGTGATTTGACCTACCCCGTCTCGCCGCTTCGGAACACCATAGGGTTGGGGGACAGCGCGGAACTGATTGACGAAATGCCCGCCGCTTCGGTCGATTTGGTGTTCACGTCACCGCCTTACTTTAACGCTCGCCCGGAATACAGTGATTACGAGGAGTACGAACAGTACCTCTTCAAGATGCGCCAGGTCATCAAGCGCACCCACAGGGTTTTAAACGAGGGGCGCTTTTTCGTCATCAACTGCGCGCCGGTGCTGCTCCGCCGCGCCAGCAGGAACGAGTCGTCGAAGCGCATCGCTGTTCCATTCGACCTTCACCGCATTTTTGTCGAGGAGGGTTACGACTTCATTGACGACATCATCTGGATGAAGCCTGAAGGGGCAGGCTGGGCTACGGGCCGGGGCCGGCGCTTTGCGGCCGACCGAAACCCCCTTCAGTATAAGACTGTGCCCGTGACCGAGTACGTGCTGGTTTACCGTAAGCGTACGGACTTACTGATCGACTGGCACATTCGCAACCATCCGGATAAAGAGGCCCTCGCCGCCTCAAAGGTCGGCGATGACTACGAACGCACGAATGTCTGGCGCATCAACCCGAAAACGAACTCCGAACACCCGGCTGCGTTCCCCCTCGAACTTGCGCAGAAAGTCATTCACTACTATTCATTCAAGGGCGACGTTGTATTAGACCCCTTTGCGGGCTCCGGGACGGTCGGCGCCGCCGCCGCTAAAACGGGGCGGCGATTTGTGCTCTTTGACGTAAACCCGGATTACGTCAAGCTGATGCGCAGGGAAGTTCACAGGTGGTTGGGTCATGCGGCTCACAACGTCCTTTGTCTCCACTGCCCCCCGACAGTCGGGCTTGAGCAGCCGCACTTGCCGATTGAGAACGAATGACGAGCAGAAAGAACCCGGACGACCTCACGCTGGACGACCTGTTCCCGGAAGGCGGCCGCATACTCTTAACGGGTGGCGGGAGAGACTTCGTTGAGCGCATCGGCGTCGAGGCGATTCGCGATTCAATCCTGAGCGTGATGATGGGCGACAACATCCGCACGCAAACGGAACCGTTGTCCCGTCGCAAAATCGCCATTGTGAGTGGCGCGCTCGTCGTCTTATTCCTTCGCGGCCATCTTGAAATCGGAGACTTCACGGGCAAGCTATCCGAGATGGCGACGAGTCAGCTGGCAAAGCGCGGGAAGCGCGATAAGGCTACTACCTGGATTGCACAGTGGCTCATTGGGCTGACTCAAAAGCAGTTCCAGAACGTTCTCCGAAGCGATACTGAAGGCATTAAGGGCTACATCAACGACTTTGAAGAAGCCATCGCTGAGGCGGCGGGAAAGTGTGAAGACGAGTTCGGCAGCGTCAGGATGGAACTGGGGGTTATCGAAGATCCGAAGGGTAGGCGTGTTCGACTTGACTGGAAAGACATTGCCAGGCTGACGACAGCGATAGGTAGTCAGACGCTTGCCATACGTGGCTCAGACAAGTCAATGTACGGGAAACTTTTTGAGCGCCTGATACTCGGCTCCTTCCTTACGATTCTCGGGTTCGAGCGCGTAAATCCTCAAACTAACACCAGGTCGGCGGGTGTATTTTGGCTGTCTGATAGCCGCGACTTGCGCGAAGCCGACGCGACACTGTTGGTTCAACCCGGGAGATTGGCCCGCTTTGACATCGGATTCATTGGCGCAGGCAACTCAGAAATTTCAAAGGATAAACTTTCACGTTATGCGCGAGAATTTGAACTAGCGGGTGGGAGGATTACCTCGACAACATTTATCGTCGTCGACCGATTGCCTAAAAGCGAGAAGACGCAAAAGGCGGCGGCTCAAATCGGGGCCGAAATTGTCCAGATGAGTCTGCGGTACTGGGTGCGTGACCTTGCGCAATGTCTGGGCAAGCGGATGGGAGTGACGCATGAGTTGCAGAGAATGCGAGATGATGAGATGGAAAACTATCTTAAAGGCCGACTTAGTCAGATTCGCGTACAAGACCTTCTTAGTGGCGTGACGGCCGAGGAGCTGCAACTGGACGAGGATCAGAACGATTCTGCGACCAATGATGAGTTGGACGATGAAGAATAATGGCCGCTTGCGATAAGTTTAATTAAACCGGGCATGGGGACATTCATTTTCACGACGGCGGGGTTCGTCCTGCTGGCGCTCATCATCTTCGACATCTACGCGACGGTGCTCCATTCGAGCGCGCGGTACGGCCCCGTCGGCGAGTCCCTCAACCGCTCGGTCTGGCGCGTGACGCGCGCCGCCGCCTTCCGGCTGTCGCGCGCGAACCGGCACCGGCTCCTCAACATGGTCGGGCCGCTTTTGCTCCCCCTGCTCATCGCCGTCTACGTCGTCCTGCTCGTCACGGCCTACGCGTTCATCTACTACCCGCACATCCCCTCCGGCTTCACCTTCGCCGGCCCGCACCCCGAGCCGGGCTGGGTCGACGCCGTCTACTTCAGCGGCGTCACGCTCACCTCCGTCGGCTACGGCGACGTGGTGCCGCGCCTCGCCCCCCTGCGCTTTTTCGCTTTGTTGGAGGCCGCGTCGGGACTTGTCGTCATCTCGCTCGCCATCACATACATGCTGACCGTCTACACGGCGCTCGAACGCAAGCGCGCCGTCGCCTACTCGCTCTACCACCAGGCGGCCGAGGGCGCGGACGTGGCCGGCTTCATCGCGCACCACTTCGTCGAGGGCCGCTTCTACGGCCTGCGCGACACGCTGCGCACCGTCACGCGCGACCTGCAGGGCCTGCTCGAATCGCACATCGACCACCCCGTCATCCACTACTTCCACCCCGTCGAGGTCTACAAGGGCACGCCGCGCGTCCTCTTCCTCCTCCTGGAGACCTGCGCCGTCATCCGCGCCGCGCTCGACCGCGAGGAGAATGAAGACCTGCGCAACTACCCCGAGGTGCGCACGCTCGAAGCGGCGGCGCGCCACGTCCTCACGCAGTTCGTCGGCTCACTCGACCTCGAACGGCGCGAGCGACCGCGCCAGCCGACCGAGCAGGAGGCGCGCGAGGCCAACGAGCGCTGGCGCCGCCGCTACGAGCAGACGCTCGCGCGCCTCGACGAGTCCGGCATCCAAGTGCGCCGCGACACCGAGCAGGGTTGGGAGGAGTACCGCTCGCAGCGTGAGGAGTGGGAGTCGAAGCTGCGCCGCCTCGCCCTCCACCTCGGCTACGACTGGGACGAGGTGACCGGCGACGGCGACCTCGAATACGCCGCGAACGAGGAGAAGGAGAAGCCGCGCGGGGAAAGTGATGAGTGATGAGTGATAAGAAAAAGCCTGCCGTTCTTTCTTATCACTCATCACTCATCACTCCCTTTTTGCCTCCCGCCCGCGGCGGGTGTAAAGTAGGCGCACGCTCAAGCCGGAAACATATTCCAACTGACTGGACGCACACACACCGACTTTCATCCGGAAGAGGAGAAACACCCATGTCATCAGCGAAGTCCGCATCCGAAACTCCCCGCACTTACCAGCTTTTCATCGACGGCCAGTGGGTCGACGCCGAGTCCGGCAAGACCTTCACGACGCCGAACCCCGCGACCGGCGCCACGCTCGCGGAGGTCGCCGAGGGCGACAAGGCCGACATCGACAAGGCCGTCGCCGCCGCCCGCAAGGCCTTCGAAGGCAAGTGGTCGAAGGTCTCCGCGCGCGACCGCGGCCGCATGATGTATAAGCTGGCCCAACTCATCGAGGCGAAGATTCCCGAGCTGGCCGCGCTGGAGACGGCCGACAACGGCAAGCCCATCAAGGAGACCTCCTACGTGGACTTGCCGCAGGTCGTCGAGAACTTCGAGTACTTCGCCGGCTGGGCGACGAAGATCGAGGGCGAGACCATCCCCGTGCCGGGGCAGATGTTCAACTACACCCTGCGCGAGCCCGTGGGCGTCTGCGGCCAGATCATCCCCTGGAACTTCCCGCTGCTGATGGCCGCCTGGAAGCTCGCCCCCGCGCTCGCCGCCGGCAACACGGTGGTTCTGAAGCCCGCCGAGCAGACCCCGGTCGGCGCGATGGAGCTGGCCTCGCTCATCCAGGAGGCGGGCTTCCCCGACGGCGTCGTCAACGTCGTGCCCGGCTACGGCGAGACGGCCGGCGCCGCGCTCGCCTCGCACCCCGGCATCGACAAGCTCGCCTTCACAGGCTCGACCGAGGTCGGCAAGCTCGTCGCCAAGGCCGCGGCCGACAACCTGACGAAGGTCTCTCTGGAGCTGGGCGGCAAGGCCCCGAACATCGTCTTCGCCGACGCCGACATCGAGCAGGCGGTCAACGGCGCGATGATGGGCATCTTCTTCAACCAGGGCCAGGTCTGCTGCGCCGGCTCGCGCCTCTTCCTCGACGCGAGGGTGAAGGACGAGTTCCTCGACCGCTTCAAGGAGAAGTCGAGCCGGGTGAAGGTCGGCGACCCGATGGACAAGAGCACGCAGATGGGGCCGCAGGTGTCGGAGGAGCAGCTCAACCGCATTAAGGGCTACGTGGACATCGCGAAGGGGGAGGGCGCGCAGGTCTTGACCGGCGGCTGCCCGCCGCAGCTCGACGCCGACTTCCAGAAGGGCTACTTCTTCCAGCCGACCATCTTCGGCGACGTGAAGAACAACATGCGCGTGGCCCAGGAGGAGATCTTCGGCCCCGTCGTCTCCGTCATCACCTTCGAGAACGAGGACGACCTCATCAAGCAGGCCAACGAAATCTCCTACGGCCTCTCGGCCGGCATCTGGACGAAGGACATCACGCGCGCGCACCGCTTCGCCAGGGCCGTCCACGCGGGCGTCATCTGGATCAACACCTACAACATGTTCAATGCGGCGTCGCCCTTCGGCGGCTACAAGCAGTCCGGCTACGGCCGCGAGATGGGCAAGCACGCGCTCGAGATGTACACGCAGGTCAAGAGCGTCTGGGTCGACCTCTCCGGCAAGCCCATCGGCTGGTTCGGGAACTAGGAAAAGACCGTAGACCGTAAACCGTAAGCCGTGACAGGAAGAAGGCAGGCCGCCTCTCTCCTGTCACGGTTCACGGTTTACGCTCAGGTTACGGCTCACGCCTTACCTGGCTTCGTAGACGAGTACACGCTTGCCGCCGCGCCTCCCGAGGAAGTAGCCGGTGAGCGCACCGGCCGCGGCGCCGAGCACGGTGATGCCGGCGGCCGCGACGTGGTCGATCTTCTCGAAGCTGCCGCTGTCGGAAGAGCTGTCCGCCGCCAGGCCGATGGCCGCGCCCGCGCCGGCCCCGATTCCCAGGCCAACCAGGGTCGCCTTCGTGGCAGACCTCCCCCTGACCTGGTAGACGCTCTGCACCTCCTCGCGCTTCAGGTCGGTGTGCTCGTTCCTGACCGCCAGCGACAGCCCGTCGTCGGTCACACCCGCCAACCTGCCTTCGACGGTCTTACCCGTCTTGAGTTTTACGGAGAGCTTGCTCCCGGTCTCGACGGCCTTAACCGCCGACCAGTCGCCGGACGCGGTCTGCGCCGCCGCGGCGGGCGACAGCAACAGAGACGCGGTGAGGACGAGGCACAACGTCAACCTTCTGCTTCCTACGAACATTTGACGGCTCCTTTCGTGCGGGCGCACACGCCCGCGTCTTTGTGAACTCCGCCCCTCGTTCGTCACCGGCTTGGATGTGTGAGGAATTGACGGCCGCATCATACGCCCATTCGGGCGCGCGTCGCTACTCCTTCGGCCTCGGCAGCAGAGGCTCGCAGTTGAGCGTCTGCGGGCCTGACTCTGTGCAGACGGCGTACCTGGCGCCCTCGTACATCGTGACGCCCGCGTGTTCGCCGCGCGCGCTGAGGACGTAGAAGTTGATGCCGAAGTTCGGATTGCCGTCCTTGTTCAGGAGGCGCTTCTCGACCGTGTTGGCCTTGATGCGGCGGAGCGCCTCCATCCCGGCGTCCTTCGGGCTCTTGCCGCGGCGCATCTCCTCGACGATGAGGAACGAGCAGAGGTTATAAAGATTCGCCTCGCCCCGACCCGTAGAGCCGGCTGCGCCGACCGCGCCGTCCACGTAAAGCCCCGCGCCGAGGATGGGCGAGTCGCCGACGCGCCCCGGTATCTTCCAGGACAGCCCCGAGGTCGTCGTCACGCCGCAGACCTCGCCCCGCGCGTTGACGCCGTCGCAGTTGATCGTGCCGTAGAAGTGCTCCTCGCGGATGAGCCCCTCGCGCACCATCTTCAGGCCCTCGCGCCGCCAGACCTCCGCGCGCTTCGCCGGGTCGAGGTAGTGCGAAGGGTCTGTCCGCCGCTTCCATTCGAGCCAGAGCTTGCGCGAGTGCTCGGTGTTCAGGTCGTCTTCGACACGGAACCCCATGTTGCGCGCGAACTCCTGCGCGCCGCGGCCGACGATCAGGTGATGGTCTGTCATCTCCATCACCGCCTTCGCCACGAGCGAGGGCGTGCGCACGCCTTCGAGCGCGGCGACCGCGCCCGCGCGCCTCTTCGGCCCGTGCATGCAGGAGGAGTCGAGCTGCACGACGCCGTCGGCGTTCGGCAGCCCGCCGTAGCCGACGCTGTCGTCCAGAGGGTCTAGCTCGACGATGTTGACGCCCGCGATGAGGGCGTCGAGCACGTCCGCGCCGGAGGTCATCAGGCGGAAGGCGCGCTGCACGCACGTCTCTTCGCCGCCGTTCTTGAACTCGTTGCCGTTGGCGGACGAGACGACCGCGGGCCTCACGCCCTGGACAATGACGGCGGGCGCGCCCGCGCTCAGAGTCTTCGCCGAGGCCGCGGCCACGCCCGCCACCGCGCCCGCGCGCAGGAAGTCACGCCTTCTCATCTTCTTCTCCTCCTCTTTAGTGGCAGAAGCCCGACCGTAAGGGAGGGCGTACGTCTTACTCTGCCTTGAAATATGACGGAAGACCGACGCCCTCCCTTACGGTCGGGCTTCTGTCAGCTTCAAAGTCTTGAGCACCCACTCGTCGGGGTCGACGGCGACCGCCTGCGGCCTGCGTTCCAGCTTGAAGTCGAAGCTCTGCTCGCGCCCGCTCACTTCGATAACTTCGCGGCGCGCGTTGTCGCCGTCCTTGAACTCCACGTCGAGCGGCATGCGGAAAGGGTCGCCCGTTTGCGCCTGCGCGACCTTGAGGGTCAGGCGTTTCGAAGCCTCGTCCCACCTCCACGAAGCTTCGTAGGCGGGGAGGCCGGGCCGGTAAATCCACTGCCGGAAGAACCATTCGAGCGGCTTGCCGTAGTGCAGCTCCATCACGCGGCGGAAGTCTTCGGTGAGCGCGTTCGAGTCGCGGTAGGTGCGGTAGTAGTCGCGCACGCCCTCGAAGAACGTCTCGTCGCCGACGACGCGCCGGAGCATGTGCAGAACCCACGCGCCCTTCTGGTAGTTGTTCCGGTTGAGCAGCTTGAAGAGGTCTTTGACCGAGGGGTCGTAGATGGGGTGCGCGACTGCCTCGGCGTCTTTCAGGTAGCGTTCCTTATCTTCGAGCATCATCCGCACGAAGCGGTCGCGGCCGTCGGCCCGCTCATAGAAGAGCGCGCCGAAGTAGGTCGCGAAGCCCTCGCTCAGCCAGAGGTGGTGCCAGTCCGACTCGGTCACGGAGTCGCCGAACCATTGGTGCGCGACCTCGTGCGCGACGGTGCCTTCGAGTTTCCCCGAGCCGTCGTAGGCGTTCTCGTCGAAGAAGATGTTCGAGGAGTTCTCCATCCCGCCGAAGCGCGTGGACGACTCGACCAGCGCGAGCTTCTCGTAGGGGTAAGGGCCGACGAGCGAGGTGTAGAACTCGGCGATGCGGAGCGCGCGGCCGTGGTCGGCGAGGCCGCGGTCGCGGTCTTTCGGGTAGAGGTAGTGCCAGAGGTTCGCCCCGCCGAAGGAGCCCGCGTTGACGACCGCGAACTCCGTCGCGCCGAAGACCATGCAGTAGACGGGGACGGGCACCGACTCGCGCCAGTGCGTGAGGCGCGTGCCGTCCTGCAAGCTCCGCGTCTCGACCAGCTCGCCGTTGGCGACCACGTCGTAGCGCGCGGGCGCGTTGATGAAGAACTCGACCTTCGCCTTGTCCGAAGGGTGGTCGACGGAAGGGAACCAGTGGCGCGCGCGGTCGGGCCAGTTGTCCGCGAAGATCGTGCGGTCGCCGAACTTGTTCCGCTTGAAGTAGAGGCCGTCGGCGGGCGCGCCGTGATACCTGACGGAGACGCTGAGCAGCTCGCCCGGCTTGTAAGAATCGGCCAGCGCGACGTGCAGCCGCCCGCCGTCCCGCTTGAAGTTCGCGGCGCGGCCGCTCAACGTCACCGAGTCGACCGTGAGTTCGGGGAAGTCGAGCGCGACCTCGCGCACGCCCTCCGACCTGACCGCAAAGACGATCTCGGTCTCGGCGCTGATCTCGTCCTTCGTGTCGCCGACGCTCAGGCGGATGCGGTACTGCTGCGCGTCGAGTCCCGGCTGGCGCGGGTAGTCGTCGCGCGCGCGCGCGTGTGTGTGGAGGCAGAGGAGCAGCGAGAGCGCGCTCAGAAATTTGAAATTCGAAATTCGAAATTTGAAATTCTGAACTTTCATCCCCATGCTTTCATGGATGTGAAGAGCGCCTACTTGTTGGGCAGCTCGACGCCGTGCGCGAGCGCGAGCTGCCATCGGCGGCCGCGCTTGACGAAGACGTCCGTGAAGGCCGTCCGGCCCTCGTGCTCCGCCCCGTCTTCGGTGCGCAGGACTGAGCGCTGGACTCCGGTGAGCACGGCCGTCTCGCCGAAGACTCGCACGCGCAGGCCCTCGCCCTCGACCGAGAGCATTCGGCCCGGCAGCGCCCCGATGTTCTTGAGGAAGTCGGCGCGGTTCACCTCCACGTCCAGGCTGCGGTAGACGAAGCCTTCGGCCAGCACGCGTTCGAGCGCCTTCAGGTCTTTCTCGCAGACGGCGTCCATGATCTCGCGCTCAAGGCGGAGCACGGCGTCGACCGCCTGCTGCTGCTCGCTCACGCCCTTCATCCGCTGGAACTCCGGGGCCTGCGCGCGGGCCGCGGGCGCGAAAAAGAGAGCAACCGCCAGCGCGGCGAGTGCAATCCAAGATTTGGTCAAGACTCTCTCCTAAATTCCCAGACGTGACGGGGGCGTTCGAGCGGACGGGCCGAAGTGCGTGCCGCGTTAAGTTAACACAACGGCCCCGGGCCGCGTCCATTTTTTGGGCGCTCGTCCGGCCGTGCTATCATCCGGACGCTCTCCCGACAACCGCCGAGTAAAGTTGGAGGAGACGCATATGCTGAAACGTCAAAGCCTTTTTATCCTTGTCTTCGTCATCGCCTGCGCGGCGGCCCCGGCGGCCTTCGCCAAGACGACCATCAACAAGATCAACGGCGACCCGAGCCGCTACTACAACAAGAAGGTCACCATCGAGGGGGTCGTGACCGACAGCTACGGCGTGCTCGGCGAAGGCGCCTACGAGATAGACGACGGCACGGGGCGGATGTGGGTCATCGCCGAGCGGGCCGTGCCCGCGCGCGGCTCGCGCGTCGAAGCCAAGGGCCACATCATCACGGGCTTCGTCTACCGCGGCCGGAACCTCGCGGCGGCCCTGCGCGAGTCGGGGCGCAAGGCGAAAGACAAGCGCTGAGCGCGCGCTGAAACGGCCGCGCCACACACACGATGCAGATAGTCCGCGGCCTCGACGAACAGTTCGCACGCCTGCACGGGCGCTCTCTGGCGCTCGTGCGGGCCGTGCCGCCAGAGCGCCTCTACTGGCAGCCCCCGCGCGAAGCGGGGCCGCACACCTTCCCACTCTACTCCTGCGGCGAACACCTCCTGCGCTCGGCCGCCGCCGTCGAGCAGACCTTCGGCGGCATCACCGTCAACCTCTGGGACGACCCCTTCGAGTGGACTCTGCCCGAGGCCCTGCCCGCGCCCGAAGACGTGGCGCGCTATCTCGAAGAGGCCGAAGGGACGCGCCGACGCGCCTTCGAGTTCCTGCGCTCGGACGAAGACCTCTCGAAAGAGATCGCCGTGCCCGCGGGCGAGATGCGGACGCTCTTCTCGCTCGCCGTCGAAACGCTCGCGCGCGCCGCGCACCATCAGGGCCGCGCCTACGCGACGCTGCGCCTCTTCTCGGAGGCACGTCTGCCCCGCGTGTGAGCGGCGCGCGTGCCGGTTGCGCGTGAACTTCGCTCGTGGGATAGTCGTAAGGGAAGCCGAGGCTTTAACCCTCATCCCGCGGAAGGAAGGTCGAGAGAGATGTTCTGCCCACAGTGCGGCCAGCAGCAGGTGTCGGACGGCGCGCGCTTCTGCTCGCGCTGCGGCTTCCAGTTGGCGGCCGTCGCCGGGCTGCTCACCACGGGCGGGCGCCCCGCACTCGAACCGACGCCCGCCTTCGAGGCCGTGCCCGCGCCCGCCTCGCCGAAGCGGAAGGGCGCGCAGTTGGGCGGCAAGCTGATGCTCTCGGGCGCATTCCTCATCCCGGCCCTCGCGGCCCTGAGCGAGATACTCAGGATCAATGACGAGGTGGCCCTCCTCGGCGTCATCGTCTTCATGGCGGGACTCTTCCGACTGCTCTACGCTCTGCTGTTCGAAGACGGCCCGTACCGCAGGCAGCTACAGCGTCAGCCGGCCTATCAACCGCAGGCGCAGTTCGCGCCGCCGCCGCAGCCGGTCTCGGCGCTGCCGCCGCCGCAGTCGCAGCCGGCGCGCGCGTACGCCCCGCCGCAGCCCGACACGTCGGAGCTTTCCTACAGGCCGAGCGTGACCGAAGGCACGACGAAGCTTCTCGAACGCGAGCCGGACGAGCAGGCGCGCTGAAACTGACGGAGCACAGAGGAGCCGAAGATGTTCTGCCCCAACTGCGGCCAGCGACAGGTTTCCAACGAGGCGCGTTTCTGCCCCGCCTGCGGCTTCCCGCAGGAAGTCGTCGGCGAGCTGGTGGCGAACGGCGGCCGACTCCCATGGCGCCCGCCGCAGCCGAGCGCGCCGCAGGAGCTTTCGCCGCGGCAGAAGGGCATCCGGCAGGGGGCGATGATCATGCTCTCCGTGCTGCTGTTCGTGCCGCTGCTCGCCATCTTCGGCGTGGCGCTGCTCGGGCTGCCCGGCGAGATCGTCGCGCTCGCGGCCGTCGGCCTGCCCGTCGGCGGCTTCCTGCGCATCATGTACGCGCTGCTCTTCGAGAGCAACGCGCCGGCCCT
>JAFAZX010000075.1 GCA_019239425.1 Acidobacteriota bacterium | reverse complement strand
GGGCCAGGCTTCGTCGACGTACTGGCGCAGGTGCGCTTCGGCGTTCGGCGCGGGGTCTGTGGCGACGACATCGAACCCGCGGGCCAGGTACAGCGCGGCCCAGCTCGCGCCGATGACACCCGTGCCGACGATTGCGATTCGACGAATGGGTTTATCAAAAGACATAAGTACTTCCTCTCTCGTTTCGCGCCGCGCTGCTTCAACCGACCGTGTTAAAAAACTCAACTCGTTCCGAGCTTGAGTGCTTTCCGTGGCCCTGGACGGCGGCAGAATGCGCCGTTTACATGCGGGTGTCTATTAGACGAAGGTATTGGTCTGCTACCGCTACCATCGTCTGATAGACACCCGCTTACGCACTTGATTTACTCGTCGCGCCCGTTATCGCAATGGAATGAAACAGATGACACTCGCGGGGAAGGGGAAGGCGGTGAGCGAACTGCTGGCCGACATTCCAGCCAAGTCACCTTCACATGAAAGGACTAAAGCGATTTGCAGTTGAGTGTGACTGAAAAGATTTCACCACAGAGACACAGAGGCACAGCTCGTAGACTATTGTCTACGAGCTGTGCCTCTGTGTCTCTGTGGTGAAATCCCTCCCCGCCTCGCGGCGGTCGAATAGATCAGCCCGCCCGGAGCGCCGCGTTGAGCGCCTTCAGCAGGTCGTCCTCGCTGAACGGCTTGAACAGGCACTCCACGGCGCCCTGCTCGATCAGCCGCGAACGGACGGCCTCATCCCTTTGAGCGGTGATGAAGACGATTGGAATCTCCTTCCGTTGCCTCCTCAATTCCTGTTGAAGGTCGGGCCCGCTCATCCCCGGCATGGCGACGTCGAGGAGCAGGCACCTGGTCTGCTCGAAGGCGTCGGAGGCGAGGAACTCTTCCGGCGACGAGAACGCACGAGCCGCAAAACCGAATTCTCTGAGCAGGTCGGGCAGCGACTCGCGCACGGATTCGTCGTCATCGACGACCGACACGAGGGGGTGTTCGACGTCACTCCTTATCTGAGACGGCTCCATGACAGAATAATGCGCCACCACTCGGTCGGTGTCTATTGTGCTTTGGTATTGTATTGGCAGCCACTGTGTACGCGACCATACACATCGGACAGGGACGGCCGTCGGCGTCCGTCAAACCGCCTGCCAGCACGGAATGGAAAATGAAAACGTGGCCCCCGGCCCGTCATTCGGAGTCGCCCACAGTCGTCCGTGGTGGCTGTCGATGATGGAGCGGCTGACGGAGAGGCCGATCCCCATCCCGGCGTGCTTGGTCGTGTAGAACGCGTCGAAGAGCCTGCCGGCCGCCTGCGGGTCGATGCCGACCCCGGCGTCCCGCACGCTCAGGCGCACGCTGTCGTCGCCGTCCCGCTCGGTTCGGATGACCAGCGGCGTCGGAGAGTCCTCGACGCCCTCCATCGCGTCCAGGGCGTTGCGGAGCAGGTTCAGAATGACCTGCTGGAGCTGGACGCGGTCGCCCGTGACCGGCGGGAGGTCTTCGGCCAGTTCCAGACGAGGAATCACACGACTCCTATGAAGCTCGCTCAACGAGAGCGCGATCACCTCGCGCGTGGCGTCGTTCAAGTTCACCGCTTCGGTCGCGGCCTCCTTCTTGCTAAAGAGTGCGCGCAGACGCGTGATCACCTCGGAGGCTCGGTTGCCGTCGCGTAGCGTACGCCGCGCGGTCTCTCTCGCACCCTCGACGTTCGGCGGGTCGGCGTTCAGCATCCTGAGGCCGGTGCTGGAGTTGGTGATGATGCCCGAGAGCGGCTGGTTGATTTCGTGGGCGATGGAAGCCGTCAGCGTCCCGAGGGTCGCCACCCTGGACACGTGCGCTAGCTCCGAACGCAGGTTGCCGAGCGCCTCCTCCGAGAGTCGGCGTTCGGTCACGTCCTGCACCGCCGCGATGTACTCCAGCCCGCCGTCCCGGTCGCGGGTCGCGCGGGCGACCGCGTGCAGGTACTTGATCGAGCGGTCGGGCATCAGCAGACGGTACTGCCATTCAAAGTCGCTGCCGCCGCTTCGCGCCTGTTCGACCATCCTCTCGTAGAGGGTGATGTCTTCCGGGTGGACTCGGGTGCGAATCAGTTCGAGCGTCACCGGCGCGCCGACCTCAAGCCCGTGGATGCGGTAGAGCTGCTCCGACCAGATGATTTCGTTCGTCGCCACCCGCCACGAAAAGCTGCCGGTCGAGCTGAGGTGTTGGGCTTCGGCGAGGAACGCCTCGCTGCGGCGCAGGTTCTCCTCGGCCAGTTTGCGGGGCGTGATGTCGGTGGTGAACCCGACCATGCGGAAGGGACTGCGCCGCTCGTCGAAGAACATACGGCCGTTCGTCGCCAGCCAGTGGGTGCTGCCGTCGGGCCATTGGACGCGAAACTCCGCGGCCACCACTCCGGTCTCCTGTGCGTGCCTGATGGCCTTGAGCAGGACGGGCCAGTCGGGCGGATAGATCAGCTTCTTCCAGCCCTGGAACGTCCCGTCGAAGCTGCCGGGCTCTAGGCCGTAGAGGGCCTCCTGCTCGGGCGACCAGACGTTGACCTCTCGCTGGACGTACCAGTCGAAGGCCATCGCGCGGGCCGACTTCTGCGCGAGGTCGAGCAGCTCCTGTTCGGCCTCCAGTCGCTCGACGGCGCGCTGACGCTCAATCACCACCGCCGCCAGGTGCGTCATCTGTCCTATGACATCCTGTAGCTGCGCGGTAGGTTCGCCGGGTTCGCGCGAATAAAGGGCGAAGGTTCCCAGCACGACATTTTCCGACGACAGGATAGGCGTCGACCAGCACGCCCTCAGCCCGTAGGAGAGTGCCAGGGGCCGCCAGCCGTACGCGTCCCACTGTAAGTCGGAAGCGACGTCGGCGACGATGACCTGCTCCTTCAGGACGGACGCCCTGGCGCACGGCCCCGAATCGAGGTTGATGGGCCAGCCCAGGATCGCTTCGTTGTAGCTGGGCGGCAGGCTGGGTGCTACCGAGAGCCCAACCGAGGTGCCGCTTGTATCCAGCAGCAAAATCCCGCAGATGTACCCGCCGGCGGTCTCTTCCACCAGCCGGCACGACGCATCCAGAATTGAGGGAAGCGTCTGCCCGCCGGCCACCATTTCGAGGAGCCTTTTCTCCCCGGCGAGCAAAGCCTCGGCCCGCTTGCGGTCGTCGATGTCCGTGTTGGTTCCGTACCACTTGACGATGTTCCCTTGCTCGTCGCGCACCGGGCTCGCGCGGAAGAGAAACCACCGGTACTCTCCGTCGCGGCCGCGCATACGCGCTTCCGCGTCTCCCGGCTCTCCGGAAGTCATGATGCGCTGCCACGTCGCGGCCAGACCCTCCAAGTCGTCGGGGTGGACGGCGGCACTCCAGCCCCAACCTCCCGCCTGTTCCGCCGAGAGGCCCACGTAATCCAGGTACTGTCGGTTGAAGAACTCGGCGCTCCCGTCCGGACGCGCCGACCACGCCAGCGCCGGGATCGTGTTGACGATCAGGTCAAGGTCGCGTTCGGCCGACCGCAACGCCTCTTCAGCCCGTTTTCGGCCCTCGATGTCGTACGCGGTCGTATACCATCGTTCGATCCTTCCCTGCTCGTCGAGCAGGGGATTGTATCGGACGAGGAACCAGCGATATTTGCCGTCCTTGCCCAGCGCGCGTTGCTCATATTCGAACCGGCGGGGGTGTTTGAGGGCTTCCCTGCGCCACTCACGCAGCCTTTTAATATCGTCCGGGTGGTAGGCCCGAGAGCGAAACTCATCTGTCTGCATCTCCTCCAGGGTGACGCCGTAGTAATCCAGCACTGCTTGATTCACCGACAGCACGGTTCCGTCGGGTCGCGACACTTGTATGAGGGTCGGGATGGTGTTTATGGTCAGGCTCAAATTGCGCTCGCTCGACTGTAGAGCCTCTTCGGCTTTTTTGAGGTCGTCGATGTCGGTCAGAAGCAGATACCAGGCCGTTATCGTACCTTCCACATCTCGCACGGGAAGGCCGCGAACCTGGAACCAACGGTAAACGCCGTCGGCGCGGCGGCAACGGTGCTCGACCTCATAGAGCTGCCCCGTCTCAATCGATTTGGTGCGGGCCTCGATTACGCGGGGAAGGTCGTCAGGGTGAACGACGCCGATGAGGGACCAGTCCTTCAACTCCTCATTCGTCTTGCCGAAATACTCAAGGGTCTGACGGTTGAGGAACTCCACCTCGCCCATCGCGCCCATCGTAGCCACGAGCCCGGGAATGTTGTCAGCGATCTGCCGCCAGGAGAGTTCTCTCGCACGCAGCGCTTCCTCTTCCGGCCTACGATCCTCAATGTCCGTGTTGGTTCCGTACCATTTGGCTATTCCCCCTGCTTCTTCTCGCAACGGGTTGGCACGGAACAGGAACCACCGATAGGCGCCGTCAAAGCGCCGCAGGCGTGCTTCGATCTCGCCGGGCTCGCCTGAAGCCAGAATCGATTGCCAGCGTTCCAGCAGTCCGGGCAGGTCTTCCGGGTGGATCGCAGACTGCCAGCCGGAGCCACGGGCTTCCTCAAGACTCAGGCCGGTGTATTCGCGCCAGCGTCGATTGAGGAAGTCGATCTGCCCGTCGAGGAGCGCCGTCCATATCAACACAGGCAGAGCATTCAGAACACGACTAAGGTCGTCCTCCATCGGTAGTCCTCTCTCCGCGGTAGACGACACGAGGATGCGTTACCCGGATACTGTTCGTCGGCTTTGGAATTATAGGTTGTCGCCGCTTACCCGTAAATATCCAGTTTTGTTAACGGTATCGGTCTGCGGCCGAGTGCAACGGATGGATATGTCAACGTCACTCATCAAGCCGACCGATACCTAAATATCACCCGATACCTTCGTCTAATAGACGCGCCTCCGCGCCCGTGGTCTACTCCCGCACATCGCGGTTCGTCTCGCCCATCATTGGGTACGAGTAGTGATGCTGAAATGAGAGGCACATTTAACAGACGGGTGTCCGTGCTCCTTCTGGCGCTGTTCTGGGCCGGCGTCCCGGCCGCCCGTTGCCAGCAGGAGGCCCGGCCGACCGGCGAGGTGTTGACGCTGGACGAGGCGATCAACATCGCGCTCAGGGACAACCGCTCGATTAAGAACGCGCGCCTCGGCGTCGAAGTGGCCCAGGCCGACCTCAACACGGCGCAGATCGGCCTCGGCAACTTACAGAACGACATCGCGTCGGCGCGCATCGGCGTCGAGACGGCCTCGGACGACGTGCGCAACGCCGAGGCCGGTATCGAGGCCGTGAGCGCCGACGTGGAGCGGACGACGCAGGAGCGGAGCCGTCAGGAGAACCTGTTCAAAGAAGCGGCGACGACCAAACAGCGCCTTGAGGTTGCGACCGCCGACTACGAGCGTGCGGCGGCGACGCTGAAGGCGCGCCAGCTCGACAGGTCGAAGGCACAGGCGCTTGTCAGAGTCCGCCAGCAGGACTTGTCGAAGGCGCAGACGTCTTTTCGATCCTCCTCCTGGTAGTCGCCAAAGGCGCGACCACGAAGCCCTGGGAGCTGGCGACGACGACCACCTTCTTCCAGACGGTGCGCATACTCGGCGGCGCAGTCACGGCGGCAGTGGTGAGGCACTTCATCACCGTGCAGAGCAAGTTTCACACGACGGAGATTCGCCGCCGCATCCTCCGAGCCTTCGAGTCGGCCGAGCGCGAGGCCCACCTGACCGGCGCTCACACGCCGCTGCACTTCGCGATCATCGGCGGCGGGCCGACCGGCGTCGAGCTCGCCGGGGCCATCGCCGACATCGCGCGCCGGGCCATGTCGAAAGACTTCCGCCTCATAGACCCGACGCAGGCGCGAATCTCCATCTTCGAGGGCTCGCCCCGCGTGCTCGGGATGTACACGGAGAGACTGTCAGACAGCGCGAAGAGGCAGTTGGAGGAGTTGGGCGTCGAGGTACACACGAAGAGCAGGGTCACGGCCGTCGAGCAGGGGCGTATCAAGGTTGGCGAGGAGTGGATTCCGACGACCGTAACCCTTTGGGCGACGGGTGTTGCCGCCTCGCCCCTCGGCCGGCTGCTGCACGCGGAGACGGACAGGGCGGGACGAGTGCCGGTCGAACCCGACCTGTCGCTGAAGGGCGAAAGGAACGTCTTCGTCATCGGCGACATGGCGTCGCTGAAGGATGTCGCGGGCAAGCCCGTGCCGGGGCTGGCCTCGGCGGCGATGCAGGAGGGCAAGGCCACGGCCGCCAACATCCTGCGCGACGTGCGGGGGAAGGCGCGCGTGCCCTTCAGGTACTGGGATAAAGGCTCGATGGCGACCATCGGCCGCAACCGCGCGGTGGCGCAGATCGGGCGGCTGGAGTTCTCAGGCTACGTGGCGCGGGTGCTGTGGGCGGTCGTGCACGTCGCCCTGCTCGGCGGGGCACGCAGCCGCTTCATGGTGCTGCGCGAGTGGCTCTGGGCGCGCTACACGCGCGAGCGGAGCGCCCGGCTCATCACGGATAACGCTTATGAGCGATGAGAGCGGGGTGGTCAGGTTAGTCCTGCCGGTCAACGACCGCGACCACGTGCTGGGGCCGGAGTCGGCGGCCGTGACTCTGGTCGAGTACGGCAACTACGAATGCGTCTACTGCCGTCAGCTACACCCACATATTAAGGAGTTGTTGGGGCGCGCCGAGGGGCTGCGTTTCGTCTTCCGCCACTTCCCGATTCGACAGGTACACCCGCACTCGGCGAGGGCCGCGGAGGCGGCCGAGGCCGCCGCGGCGCAGGGCCGGTTCTGGGAGATGCACGACCTGCTGTTCAAACAGGAGGGGCGGCTCGACGACGAACATCTCGCCCGCTGCGCGGGTAAGGCCGGGCTCGACCTGCGTAGGTATAGGGAAGAGATGGCGGCGGGCGCGTACGCCGAAAAGATTGATCGGGAACTCGTGGCGGCGACCTTCGTGGGGAAGGTGTCGGGCACTCCGACGCTCTACCTGAACGGCGTGCGGCGGAGCGACATGCGTGGGCTCGAAGGTTTGCTCTCGGCGGTCGAAGCGGCCGGGGCCACCCTCCGCGCAGGCCCCGGCGCGTGGGCAAAAACGCTGAACCGGCTACGTAACCTACGCCTCGTGTGACTAGCCAGCGTTTGTAGAATTATACCAACCTGCAAATCAAAATAAGGCCGCTCTTCGCTGGGAGCGCGGGCATCCCTGCCCGCCTGAGCGCGCAGCGCGAATGCCGTGAGACTTGAGGCCGCAAGGTTGAGGTGAGGAGCTAGACGGTCAGCGCGCTTGCTGCGCGCTGGCGGGCAGGGATGCCCGCGCTCCCAGCTTTAGACCCCCTTATTTCATCTCGCATGTCGGTATTACTTGATGCAGAGAGCGAACGGAAATAACTTCCCACAGAGGCCGTTGACGGCGCATTAACCACTGGCGGAACGTGCCGACGTATGTCATATTCCGACGACCGGGGCGGGCTGCGGAATACCACATACAGGAATCAACGTCGCATGGGAGAAGCGCTTCAGTTCCTCGTCAGGCACGGTTATCTGGTGCTCTTCGCCTCCGTGCTGGCGCAGCAGCTCGGCCTGCCGCTGCCCTCCACCCCTTTCATCATCGCGGCGGGCGCGCTCGCACGTTCCGGTCAGTTGAGTCTCCCGGCGGCGCTGCTCGTCGCCTGCACAGCCGCGATGCTCGCCGACTTCGTTTGGTTCGAGGTCGGGAGGCGGCGCGGGCTGCGCGTCCTCCAGTTCCTCTGCCGCATCTCGCTTGAGCCGGACTACTGCGTGCGCCGCACCGAGAACACGTTCGCGCGGCACGGCGCGAAGACGCTCGTCTTCGCCAAGTTCGTCCCCGGCGTGAGCGCCCTCACCACGCCGCTGGCGGGCGCGAACGGCCTGCCGCTCTCACGCTTCCTGCTCTTCAACGGCCTCGGCGTTCTGCTCTGGATCGGCGCGTTCGAGCTGCTCGGCTACCTCTTCAGCGACCAGTTGGAGACGGTCGTCGCCTACGCCGCGCGCTTCGGCGGGCTGCTGTTCGCCATCGTCGTCGGGGGCCTGGCGGCGTACGTCGCGTGGAAGTACGTCCAGCGGCGAAGGTTCCTGCGGTCGCTGCGCGTGGCGCGCGTCACGCCGGAGGAGCTGAAGGCGGAGTTGGACGCGGGCGCGGACTTACTCATCGTTGACCTGCGCCACGCGCTCGACCACGAGGCCGAGCCGCGGACTCTGCCGGGCGCACTGCGACTGCCCGCGGAAGAGTTTGAAAACCGAGCTGAAGAGATACCGCGCGGCAGGACTTTAATCCTGTTCTGCACCTGACCGAACGAGGCGACGAGCGCCCGTGTGGCGCTCTCACTCAAGAGGCAAGGCATCACGGACGTGCGACCGCTGGTGGGAGGCTTGCAGGGGTGGATAGAGCGCGGCTACCCGCTAGCGTCGCCGGGCCGGTGATGCATTTGGAGGCGGAGAAGAACCATGAACAACAGGACGAACTGCCGTCACACTTCTTTGAAGAGGTTAGCGACTCTCTGCGTGGGGCTGTTTCTTGCTTCGATTCTCAGCGCGGCGGCGCAAGCGCGAAGTGTTAACTACCAGTCGCTGACGGCGAACGTCAACGGCGTCAGAATCCATTACCTGAAGGCCGGAACGGGCACACGGCCGCTCGTTCTGATTCACGGCTTCGGCGATACCTCGCACATGTGGGTGCCGCTCTTCGACGAGTTCGGCAAAGAGTTCACCGTCATCGCGCCCGACCTGCGGGGCCTCGGCGATTCTTCGCGTCCGGCCGCGGGTTACGACAAGAAGACGCTGGCCGTTGACATTCACGAGTTAGTCAAAAGTCTCGGCTATCAAAAAATAGACCTCGTCGGCCACGACATCGGCCTGATGGTCGCGTACGCTTACGCCGCGCAGTTCCCCGCAGAGGTGGAGAAGCTCGCGCTGCTCGAAGCGCCGATTCCGGGCGTCGGCGACGTGTGGGAGAAGGTCTACACGACTCCGGCCCTCTGGCATTTTCATTTCGTCAACAGCCCCGTCGCGCTCGAACTCGTCAAGGGGCGCGAGCGCCTCTTCCTCGAACACTTCTGGCAGACGCTCTCGCCGCACCCGGAGACGTTCCCCGAGGCCGACCGTCGGCTGTACGCCAGGGCGTACGCGCAGGAGGGCGCGATGCGCGCGGCGTTCGAGATGTTCAAGTCATTCAACACGCAGGACGCCGAAGACAACCGGCGTTTCGCGGCCGTGAAGTTGCCGATGCCGGTGTTGACCATCGAGGGCGACAAGGCGATGGGCGGTGCGCTGGAGGTTCAGGCGAAACTGGTCGCCGACAACGTCACGTCAATCAAACTCGCAGACACGGGACACTGGCTCATGGAGCAGCGGCCGGCGGAGACGAAGGCCGCGCTGAAGAAGTTTTTTTAGTCTTACCGCTTGATGGCCGATAACATCCAACCAGTCCCGTTGACTCCGGACGCTCGCGGCGACCAGGTCTTCCCGACTCTGACGCCTGCGCAGGTCGCGCGCGTCGCCGCGCACGGGCGGGCGCGTCAGGTGAAGCCCGGCGAGGTGCTGGTCGAATCGGGCGAGCCGAGCACGAGACTCTTCGTCGTCACGGCGGGCGAGATGCACGTCGTCCGGCAGGTGTGCGAGAGCGAGGAGCTGCTGGCCGTCCTGGGGGCGGGGCAGTTCACCGGCGAGATGAACGTGCTCTCGGGCCGCCGCGGGCTCGTCCGAATCCGCGCGGCCTCCGAGGGCGAAGTCATCGAAGTCGGGCGCGAGAGTCTGCTGGCTCTCGTGCAGACGGACAGCGAGCTGAGTGACATCCTGATGCGCGCCTTCATCCTCCGCAGGGTGGAGCTGATCGTCAAAGGGTTCGGGGATGTCGTGCTCGTCGGGTCGAACCATAACGCCGCCACGCTCCGCATCAAAGAGTTCCTGACCCGCAACGGCCACCCTTACTCGTTCGTCGATCTGGAGCGGGACGAAGACGTTCAGGAACTGCTCGATCATTTTCACGTCAACGAGGCGGAAGTGCCCGTCGTGATTTGTCGCGGCGAGTTGGTGCTGCGTAGCCCTTCCAACCGGCAGATCGCCGACTGCCTCGGATTCAACGAGACCATCGACCAGACGCATGTCAGGGATTTGGTCATCGTGGGCGCGGGGCCTGCCGGCCTCGCGGCGGCCGTGTACGCGGCGTCGGAAGGACTCGACGTGCTGATCGTGGAATCGAACTCGCCGGGCGGTCAGGCCGCTTCGAGTTCCAAGATCGAGAACTACCTCGGCTTCCCGACCGGCATCTCGGGGCAGGAACTCGCGGGGCGCGCCTACGCGCAGGCGCAGAAGTTCGGCGCGCAGGTGATGATCGCCAGAGGGGCGAAGAGACTCGCGTGCGGGCGGAAACCCTACCGGGTCGAGACCGGCGACGGGCAGCGCGTGCCCGCTCGCGCTGTCGTCATCGCCACGGGCGCGGCATACCGCAGGCTGTCGCTCGAAAACTTGTCGCAGTTCGAGGGCGCGGGAGTCTACTACGGCGCGACGCCGATGGAGGCGCAGTTGTGCGTCGGCGACGAGGTCGTCGTCGTGGGCGGCGGGAACTCCGCCGGTCAGGCCGCGACGTTCCTCGCCAAGACGGCGAGGCGCGTCTACGTCCTTGTCCGCTCTTCGGGCCTGGCGGAGAGCATGTCGCGCTATCTGATTCGCCGTCTGGAAGAGAGTCCGTCCGTCGAGCTGCGGACGCGGACGGAGATCGTAGCCCTGGAAGGGGACGGCCACCTTGAGCGGGTGCGCTGGCGCGACAACGGGACGGGGGAAGTTGAGACGCACAACGTCAAACACGTCTTCGTGATGACGGGCGCCGTGCCCAACACGGACTGGCTCGACGGCTGTGTGGCGCTGGACGCGCAAGGGTTCATCAAGACGGGGGCCGACCTGTCGCCGGACGACATGGCCGCGGCGCGTTGGCCGCTCGCACGCGCCCCGTACCTCCTGGAGACCAGCCTGCCGGGAGTCTTCGCCGTCGGCGACGTACGCGCCGGGAATATTAAGCGGGTCGCGTCGGCGGTCGGCGAGGGCTCGATCTCGGTATCTCTAGTGCATCAGTTGTTGCACGAGTGAGCTACACGCGCGAACAGGTCACCCGGCTCATCACGGAAAACACTTACGAGAGCTGGTCTCAACCAATACCATCGTCTAATAGACGGGCATCTCCGCCCGTGATGTACTGGCGTTCGTGAACGCACCGGGATGAAAAGGAGAAAAGCTCTCATGGCCACGCTACACTTCCACCAGACGACCACCTTGACGCCCGAGCAGTACGTCGCAGGGCTCACAGACTTCGGGCCCGGCCGCTCGGAGCTGTTCGGCAACAGCGCCGACGAGTACCTCAAGGTGCATAGCCGGGACGGCTCGCACGCCGACGTGACGGAAGGCTCGGGCGGCATCTGGGAACGCCTGCACTACGACTGGTCAGACCCCAACCGCGTCGTCCTCAAGACGACCGACTCCAACCTGTGGGGCGGCGCGTCGGGCCACACATACACCTTCACGCGCCGGCCCGACGGCAAGACCGACATCGACGCGGTCGTCGTGCGCGAAGGCAAGAACCTCAAGGGGCGGGCGCTCGGCCTCGTGCTCGGCACCGTCGGCAAGAGCGTATTGGAAAAGGCGTTTGTAAAATCCGTCAAGGCCATCGAAGCCCGGAACGGCGCGGCGAGTGGGGCGGGCGCATGATAAGCCGGGGCCGCGCTCCGGGATGGCGATAGAGGGTTACGGCCGCTCCGTTTTTTTGCCGGGGGTCATGACGGTGACGCGGCGCCCGAACAGCCTCGCGTCCAACGAGTACGCCCCCGGCCCGAGGAGGGCGAGCGCCGCGGCGTCGATCACGGAGGCAATGTAGATTAGGTTGCTCGGGCCGGGGCCGAGCAATAGGTTTGCGACGGCGGCCGCGCACGCGATGACGGACAGGTACGGCGTCAGGAAGCCTATACACAAGGACACTGATGCCAGCACGGCAACCGCGAAGAGCAGGCGGATGGAAGACCCGTTAAGGTAACTCGCCGCGTTCGATAGTAAGATCGCCGCCACCGAAATCCTCAGCAGCAGTAAAGCGACGCCCGGCCCGCCCTGCGGAAACATCGAGAACAGTCTTTGCACGGAGGGAAGAGTAGCGGCTTTTTTTAAGGCCGAATACCCGAAATGAGGCCACGCCCCCGTAACTCTTTTGGGGGAGTCGCTTCGGCCGTAGAGGGTCAGTCCGACGGGGGCGTGTGCTTTATCGCCGAACCTGGCCGGCCAGCTTTTTCAGAATTGAAGTTTGAGCGCGAGTTGGATCGAGCGCGGCCCGCCAATCTGGTAGAGGGGGTTGAGACCGCCGTTGGCGCCGCCCGACCCCAGGCTGTTCGCCAGCGTCTGCGTCGAGCGACCGAACAGGGGACTGGTTAGGTCGTTGACAGGATTGCCGAAGTTCGGGTGGTTGAAGATGTTGAAGAACTCAGCTCGGAAACGAAGCCCAATTCTTTCGCTCAGATGAAATCGCCGCTCCAATCCGACGTCCGCTTGCGCGGCTCCGAAACCGCGCAGGACGTTACGTCCGAAACCGCCCTGCCGGCCGGCGGGTGCCGGAGAAAAAGCCGCCTTGTTGAGAATCTTGCCGCCGGGAAATTGTGCCCCGTGAAGCTCAAGCGGCACGCCCGGGTTTAAGTTTGGGCGAGGTGAGAGCAGAGTACCCGCGGCAAGGAAAGCTCCGCCAATAACGTTAACGGGCGGAGCCGATCTGACCAAAACGAAAGTGTTCAGCGACCAGCCGCCAAGTACTCGCCGAACAATCTTTTCCGACCCGGGTGAGGGCAGGTCATAGGTGATGCCAGTGGTGAACGAATGCCGTATGTCAAAGTTAGAATTCCCACGGTCGACGTTGCGATCAGCAATCGTGACGGGCGTGTTGATATTAGTGGCGACCGCATCCGTCGAGTCGTTGTCAATGGAGTGAGACCATGAGTACGACGCCAATACCTGTAATCCACGCGACAGTCGCCGCTGGAACTTAACTTGTAAAGCGTGATAGTCGGACGTAGCAGAATTGTCGGTCAGCGCGACAGAAAGAAAATTCGGATTCGGGTTGAATAAGTTGATTACCCGCAGCAAGTCACGACCAACGGCGGCGACATACGTTAACGACAGGCTCTGGTTGCTTCCGATGGACTGGTCCAACGCGACATTCCACTGATACGTCCGCGGGAGTTTTAAGTGAGGGTCGGCTACGAGAATGCTGTTGACGGGCGGGTCGGTGTTGAAGACGGGCGGCGCGGCGTTCTGCGGGCTCAGCGGAAACTGCCCGGGTGAAAAGTTCCTGCTGGCGAGGTACGGGAAGAAGCTTGAGACCCCTCCGAGCGAACCTTGCCCGAGGTCGTAAAACACGCCGAAGCCCGCGCGGAGAGTGGTGCCCCAATCGGGGCTTTCACGTAGTTGATAGGCTAGTCCGAACCTCGGCGCGACATTCCCGTAGGTCGTCTCATACAGCGGGGTGCCGCGAGGCGCTAAGGTCATCGTCGCCGGGTTGTTCAGGCCCGCCACGGTGAACGGGTCGTTCGCCCGGTTCTTGCCCTTCAGCGGGGGATTCACGTCCCAACGCAGGCCGTAAGTCACCGTCAGTCGGGGCGTGACTTTCCACGTGTCCTGACCGTACAGCGAGAAGTTTTGTGAGAGGAGCGCGTTAGATTGAAAGGCACTCGCCTGGGCGAACAGGGCCGTCCCCGAAAGAACGCCCCCGGTCGTCGCCGTCACCCCGGAGAACTGCGCGAACTGACGGTACGCGGCCGGACTGCTGAAAGGCGCGAGCCAGCGGTAGTCCACGCCGAACTTCAGTTGGTGACTGCCCTTCGTCACGGACAAGTTATCAACCAGATTAACCTGGCGCTGCTCGTCCGTCCCCTGCTTGCCCTGCACGTACTCTCCGGCTCCTCCGACGATAAAGATGAGATTGCTGTTCGCGGACGAGTAGCCGGACGGGAAAAAGAGAGAGTCCGGGAGCGGCACGGCACCGCCGAAATCATCCAGCACGAACTTAATGCTGATTCTGTGGTTGCTGTAATTTACCCGCGCTTCGTTGCTAATTCTCGGATTGATTAATTGGGTGAGACCGACCGTCCCAGTCTGTACGTAGGACGACAACGAATTAGTCGTGCTAAGGACTCTACCCGAGGTGAAGACAGGGCCTCGCTGGTCTAAGCCGGACGGCGAGTAGTTATAACGGCCGAACAAGTTCAGCTTCGAGTTGACTACGTGATCCATGCGGATACTGTAGGCGTCGAGCGTGGAAGGGTTTGAAAAGCTCGCGTTGAACCCGGCCAGTCCCGGCCCGAGCGCGCCGCCGTTCGCAACCGGGTACGCATTCAGGTACGGACGAATCGCGGCCGGGGCCGCCTGTCGCGACGGGTTGTCGGGGACGACGGTTTGCAGACTGGCCGGCTGTCGCAGACGCAGCCCTTCGTAGGAGAAGAAGAAGAACGCCCTGTCTTTGACGACAGGGCCGCCGAAGACGCCGCCGAAGTCGTTCTGCCGCTCGGCGGGTTTCGGCAGGTTGTTGAAGTTCACGAACCAGTCCCTCGCGTCGAGCACGTCATTCCTGAAGTACTCGAACAGCGTGCCGTGAAAAGCGTTCGTGCCGGAGCGGGTAACAATCGAGACCTGTGCGCCGGGCGTGCGCCCGAACTCGGGCGCGAACGAAGAGGTCTGGACGCGAAACTCCTGCATGGCGTCCACCGACACCAAACTGTTCGTCCCGCCCGAGGCGCTCAGCGCGGGCAGCGACCCGGAGGCGCTCTGCATCATCGCGATGAAGCCGGTGACGCCGAAGTTGGCGCTGACGCCGTCCACGGTGAAGTAGTTGGCGTCCGCGCGCTGCCCGTTCACACTGAACTGCCCCTGATCGTTAAAAGCCGTCGGGGTTAAGACCACGCCCGGCGTGAGCGTTATCAACGTCTGGAAGCTCCTCCCGTTGAGGGGAAGGTTCTCGACGAACGTGCGGTCAACCACCGTGCTGGCGGCGGCCGACTCGGTGTTGATCGGCGGCGCGCCGGCCTCGACCGTGACCGTCTCGGACAGGGAACCGAGCGTCATCTCGAAGTCGAGTTCGAGCGCGTCCTGGACGTGGAGGGTCACGCCCGGCTTGACGACCTTTTTGAAGCCCGCCTTTTCGATTTCGACGCGGTAGACGCCGGGGGGAAGGTTCGCAAGGTGGTATTCGCCGGAGCCGTCCGTCGTGGCTTCGTAACGGGCGTTCGTGTCGGCCCTGACGGCTGCGACGGTGGCGCCGACGAGCAGGGCTTTCGCGGGGTCGGCGATGCGACCCGTGAGCGAGGCGTTCGTGGATTGGGCGCGAAGGACGAGGGTGAATGAAACGGTGAGGAGGAAAGCCAATGCGACTCGGAGCATAAGCCATACCTCCGAATAATGTGGAACGCGTGAGCCTAGTCGCGGACTCGCCGCTTTGTCAAATCCCCCAAAAGAGTAGTGCCTCCTGAGTCCGCCGACTGTAAGATGTGTCGCCATGGAGAAAGCGCGCGGGCGAGGGTTCGTCCTATCTGGCACCATGCTGGCCTGCGTCCTGCTGGCGTGGTGCCCTTCCGCGTTCGCGTTGAACCCGGAGCTTGATGTTAACCAGTACGCGCACACGTCGTGGAAGATTCGCGACGGCTTTACCAAAGGCAACATCTCCTCGATTGCCCAAACTCCCGACGGCTACCTCTGGCTGGGTACTGAGTTCGGCCTGCTCCGTTTCGACGGCGTCAGGAACGTGCCCTTCCAGCCGCCACCAAATCAGCAACTCCCCTCCAACTTCATTTTCAGCCTGCTCGCCGCGCGCGACGGGACTCTTTGGATTGGCACCTCGAAAGGGCTCGCGAGTTGGAAGGACGGCAAGCTCACGGAGTATGCGGAGCTTGCCGGACATTATATTTTTGCGCTCCTTGAGGATCGTGAAGGCACGGTCTGGGTCGGCGCAATGGCGGTTCCCGCCGGAAAGCTCTGCTCGATTCAGAAGGGCGGCGTCCGGTGCCACGGCGAGGACGGCAGTCTTGGCCGAGGAGTATTCGGTCTGTCTGAGGACGGCAAAGGCAATCTCTGGGCGGGGGTGAAGGACGGGCTGTGGCGATGGAAGCCGGATCCGCCAAACTTCTATCCGTTGCCCGGTGAGCCCGACACCATCGGGAGTTTCGCGCAAAGCGATGACGGCGCGCTCTTGATCGGCACGCGCAGCGGAATCCGACGATTCGTCGACGGGAAAACCGAGGATTATCCGCTCCCTGGTATTGTGGGACAGTACAGGCCGACCAGGCTGCTTCGCGACCGCGATGGCGGACTGTGGATCGGAACTTTCGACCGGGGCCTTGTGCACATGCACCAGGGAAGGGCGGATATGTTTGCACCGTCTGACGGCCTCTCGGGAGAATCCGTTTACGCGCTCTTTGAGGATCGTGAAGGCAATATCTGGGTCGCTACGACTGGCGGCCTTGATCGCTTCCGCGACTTTGCCGTCGCCACCT
The DNA here is from genome assembly GCA_019239425.1 of Acidobacteriota bacterium. Classification (GTDB taxonomy): domain Bacteria; phylum Acidobacteriota; class Blastocatellia; order Pyrinomonadales; family Pyrinomonadaceae; genus QHXN01. The sequence goes on along the minus strand of JAFAZX010000075.1, from coordinate 73,908 downwards.
TTAATGTGAGCCAGGGTTTGTCGGGCGCCCTCGTCACGTCCGTTTTGGCGGACAGAGATGGCAGCGTTTGGTTCGGCACCAGCAAAGGCTTGAACAGATGGAATAACGGACGAATTACGAGTTTCGGTGCCGGCGGTGACAAACCAGACGGGAAACAGAACGGTCTTGTCCCGCATTCTCTTTTTCAGGATCGTCGTGGACGAATCTGGGTCTCGACGCAGCGCGGACTTGGCTACGTGGAGGATGAACAAGTTTCTTTCGTAGGCGGCGTTCCCGGCGGAGTGGTGCGTTCCATAAGCGAGGACGCCGCGGGAAATCTCTGGGTCGCCTATCAGGATTCCGGTCTCTTTCAGTTACTTCAGGGGAGTGTGGTCCAACAGATTCCCTGGGCCGGGCTGGGACATACAGACTTTGCTACTACTCTGATTGCTGATCCTTCGCGGGGCGGCCTTTGGCTCGGGTTTTTTCAAGGAGGTATCGCTTATTTCGCCGACGGTCAGGTTCGCATGTCGTACACAGTCGCCGAAGGGCTAAGCGGGGGCATTGTCAACGATCTGCGACTCGATCATGACGGTACGCTTTGGGTCGCCACCGAAGGCGGGCTCAGCCGGTTGAAAGACGGCCACATTGCCACGCTTACCGGCAAGAACGGATTGCCCTGCGATTCGGCCCAATGGACGATGGAAGACGATGCCCATTCGTTCTGGCTGTACACGGCTTGTGGCCTGCTACGCATTGCGCGGCCCGAGGTGGATGCGTGGGCTGCCGCCGTGGATAAGGATAAAAATGGCACGGCGATGATCCATGCCACGGTATTCGATAGTTCCGATGGAGTAAAGAGCCATGCCTTTGCCGGCGGCTACAGACCGGTCGTCGCCAGGTCCCCGGATGGAAAATTGTGGTTCTTACCCTTTGACGGCGTCAGCGTCGTCGATCCCAATCACCTCCTCTTCAACAAACTTCCCCCGCCCGTGCACGTCGAGCAGATTACCGCCGACCGCAAAACTTACGACGCGGCATTTGCTGTAACGGGCGAGGCAAATGGGCGCTTGCGCCTGCCCCCGCTGGTACGCGATCTGCAAATCGACTATACGGCGCTCAGTCTCGTCGCGCCGGAGAGGGTGCGGTTTCGCTACAAGCTGGAAGGTTATGACCGCGACTGGCAGGAGGCGGGCAATCGTCGTCAAGCCTTCTACACCAATCTCCCGCCCGGCGACTACCGCTTCCGCGTCACGGCCTGCAACAACAGCGGGGTGTGGAACGAGGCCGGGACGTTTTTGGAATTCAACATCGCGCCGGCCTATTACCAGACCATCTGGTTCCGCGTGTCGTCCGTGGCCGCCTTTCTATTGCTGCTCGGCGCGCTTTACCGGCTGCGCGTGCGGCAGGTAGCGGGACAGGTGCGCGGGCGCATGGAGGAGCGTCTCGCCGAGCGGGAGCGAATCGCGCGAGACTTGCACGACACGCTGTTGCAGAGCGTGCAGGGGTTGATACTGAAGTTTCACGCGGTCTCAAAACAGATGCCCGCCGACGAGCCTGCCCGCGACGCCCTGGAGAAGACGCTCGACCACGCCGACCAGGTTCTGGCCGAAGGTAGAGACCGCGTGCGGAATCTGCGCGGGACGGCAACGTCCGTCGGCGACCTGCCGTCCGCATTTCAGCGCGTCGCTGAAGAGACTCCACAAGGCGGCGGGGCGACCTTCAAGACGGTGGTCGAAGGTCACGTTCGAGAGCTGCATCCTGTGGTTCTTGAGGAAGTGTTCTGCATCGGGCGGGAGGCGCTGGTCAACGCTCTTTCACATTCCGAGGGGCTTCACGTGGAGGCGGAAATCATCTACGACCCGCGCCAATTTCGCTTGCGGGTTCGCGACGACGGACGCGGCATTGACCCTGAGATTATTGAAGAGGGCGGCCGCGCCGATCATTGGGGCCTACAGGGAATGCGTGAACGCGCCCAACGAATCGGCGCACAACTAAAGATGTGGAGCCGTCCTGAAACGGGAACCGAAGTCGAGCTGACCGTCCCGGGGGCAACGGCCTACAAGGCCGCTCGTGTGAGGCCGAGGAAGTTCCGGCTTCGCCGGTCTTCGGGCGTCGGCGAGTAAGCGACCCTTTCTCTAAAGGAGTAATACCGACTTGCAGACCAAGATAAGGCCGGCTCTTCGCTGGGAGCGCGGGCATCCCTGCCCGCCATGAGCGCCGCAGGCGCGAAGACTGAGAAACGCTTTGCCTCAAGGTTGAGAGAAAAGAAAGACGGTCAGCGCGCTTGCAGCGCGCTTGCGGGCAGGGATGCCCGCGCTCCCAGCAACAAGTGGCCTTATTCTATTTCGCAAGTCAGTCTAACTGCTCAGATTTCGATGATGCCGCGCTTCAGGGCGATGGTGACGGCGTGGGTGCGGTCGTTCGCGCCGAGCTTGGAAAGAATGCTCCGCATGTGGGCCTTGACGGTCTCCTCCGAAACGGACAGGTGCCGGGCGACCACCTTGTTGGCGTTCCCGGCGGCCACCTCTCGCAGCACCTCGATTTCGCGCTCGGTCAAAGCGTCGTCCGAATGGTGCTCGGCCATCTCGATGGCGATTTCGGGGGGGATTCTTTTCTTGCCGCCGTGCACACTCCGGATGGTCTCGACCAGCTCCTTCCGCACCATGTTCTTGAGCAGGTAGCCGGAAGCGCCCGCCTTGAGCGCCCGCACCGCCTGCGCGTCGCCGCTGTAGGTGGTCAAGACGATGATGCGGGCTTCGGGGAATTCTTTGCGAATGTTTAGAATCGCGTCCGTCCCGTTCATACCCGGCATCTGCATGTCCATCAGAGTCACGTCCGGTCGGTGGGCGCGAAACTGCTCGACCGCTTCGCGCCCGTTGCCGGCCTCCGCGACGACGACCATGTCCGTCTCGCCGGCCAGTACGGCGGCTATCCCCTCGCGCAGCAGCGGGTGGTCGTCCACGGTCAGAATCCGGATGGGGGTCGTCGCGTCCATAGTTGCCTGCCGATCCGTGCCGCGAGGAGGGGCGTAAGCGGGAACTACTCGGTTCGGGACGAGCGATTCGATAGGTGCCGCGCGAGGGGCTACAGGTTCGATGCCGAAAAGAATCGCCGCACGGCCCAAGTGTAGACCGCGCGGCGATTCTTTTCCATCCTGCGGCGAAGGCCCGCGGCCTTGCCCGTCACGCTACCTGCGATAGAAGCACCTCCTCGGGGGCGAGGCGGAGTCTTTCGGCCGCCTTCACCAGGTCTGCGAGCGAGTCGGCCTCCATCTTCTGCATCACCCTCCCGCGGTGCGCCTTCACCGTGATCTCGCTGATGCCGAGCTTGAAGGCGACCTGCTTGTTCAGAAGGCCCGCGGCCACCAGCGTCATCACCTCACGCTCGCGCGCGGTGAGTGACTCGTAACGGCCGCGGAGCGTACGCACCTCCGCCTCGCGGCCGAGCGCGGCGCGGCTGCGCTCGACGGCCTCCCGGACGGCGCCGAGCATCACCTCTCCGTCGAACGGCTTGGTCAGGAACTCGACGGCCCCGGCCTTCATGGCCCGCACCGCCAGCGGCACGTCGCCGTGGCCCGTGATGAAGATGACCGGCATGTCCACGCGGTCGGCGACGAGCTTTTGCAGGTCGAGGCCGTTGAGGTCGGGGAGCGATACGTCGAGCACGAGGCAGCTCGGCGTCTGAGAGCGTGGGCGGGCGAGGAACTCCTGTGCGGACGCGAAGAGTTCCGTCCGCCAGCCCTCGAAGCCGAACAGCAGTTCCAGCGACTCGCGCACCGAGAGGTCGTCATCGACGACGAAGACGGTCGGCTTATCCTGCGCCGCGGCCGGAGACTTCGCCGAATCCGCCCTGAGCCCGTGCTCGCGGCGGCCGAATAGCTCGACTCGCCCCTCGCGGGCAAGCATGACGCCCGAGGCGGGCAAGGCCCGTGGGATGGGACGACCCAAACCGACCGCGCCGCCGATTCCGGACAAGACGTTCGACATGACCACCCTCCCGTTCAATCTTTAAGACCGTCGTGTTGATGGTTGAACCCGACAGACACACCGACGAGACCTACGCGGCCGCCCCTTTGCTTTGCCGGAAGAAGGTCAGCAGCTCTTCGTTGACCTGGTCTTTCAAGGTCGAGCAGAGGCCATGCGGCGCGCCGGGGATGACCTTCAGCACGGCCCCTTTGACCAGCTTCGCCGAGAGCAGCGCCGAGTTGGCGACGGGGACGATCTGGTCGTCGTCGCCGTGGAGGATGAGCGTCGGCACGTCTATCTTCTTCAGGTCTTCGGTCAGGTCGGTCTCTGAGAACGCCTTGATGCAGTCGTAGGCGGCGGGCATGCCGCACAACATCCCCTGAAGCCAGAAGGAGTCGCGCAAGCCCTCGGAGACTTTCGCACCCGGCCGGTTGAAGCCGTAGAAGGACATGGCGAGCTCCTTCCAGTAGCTCGAACGGTCGGCGAGCACGTTCGCGCGTATCTCGTCGAACACCTCGACGGGCAGGCCGCCGGGGTTGGCCTCGGTCTTGAGCATGAGCGGCGGGATGGCGCCGATGAGCACGGCCTTCGCGACGCGCTTCGTCCCGTACTCGCCGAGGTAGCGCGTGACCTCGCCGCCGCCGGTCGAATGGCCGACGTGGATGGCGTCGCGCAGGTCGAGCACCTCGACGAGCGTCGCCAGGTCGTCGGCGTAGGTGTCGATGTCGTTGCCGCCCCACGTCTGCGTCGAGCGCCCGTGGCCGCGGCGGTCGTGGGCGATGCAGCGGTAGCCGCGGCGTGAGAGGAAGAGCATCTGGTCTTCCCACGCGTCCGCGCTCAAAGGCCAGCCGTGGCTGAAGACGACGGGCTGACCCTCGCCCCAGTCCTTGTAGTAGATGTTGATGTCGTGGGAGTTCTCCCGCCCGACGGTGACGTACGGCATTGATGACTCTCCTTTTCCGTGGTGCGTATTAGCGATCAGAACCCCCTAGTCGTTGTTCGGTAGGTGACACTATGCGCGAAGGTAGCCGCGGGGCGCATCACGAGATAGGATGTATTTCCCTTACCACCGTAGATGTAATGTGTTAATACCCCTTTCGAGGTAACGGGCCGGTGGATTAGATTCGGGCACAGTGGACTTCACGGAGGCGGGGGCCGAAGCCGGGCGTGTATTTTCAGGCTTTGGTGTCGGTCACGCGACCGATACCTTCGTCTAATAGACGTGCGCCTGCGCCCGTGGTGTACTGGCACACGTCGTGGCGGGACTGACTCTCAACAACGGGCGGAACTTCATGGGAGGATTTATGGCAACGACAGAAGCGGCGGTGGCGCCGATGAAAGTGGCGCAGGTTCCCGCGCCGGGGGCAGATTTCCAGATCGTCGAGCGCGAGATTCCAAAGCCGGGCGCGGGGCACGTCCGCATCAAGGTGCAGGCGTGCGGCGTCTGCCACAGCGACGTGCTCACGAAAGAGGGCGGGATGCCCGGCATCGAGTACCCGCGCGTCCCGGGTCACGAGGTCGTCGGCCGTATCGACGAAGTCGGCGAGGGCGTCGCCGGGTGGGCGAAAGGGCAGAGAGTCGGCGTCGGCTGGCACGGCGGCTACGACGGCACGTGCGACTCGTGCCGCCGCGGGGATTTCATCAACTGCCGGAACATGAAGATTGCCGGCATCAGCTATGACGGCGGTTACCAGGAGTACATGCTGGCCCCCGTCGAGGCGCTGGCGTCGGTGCCTGAAAGTCTGAGCGACGCCGAAGCCGCGCCGCTGCTCTGCGCGGGAATCACGACCTTCAACGCGCTCAGGCACAGCGGCGCTTCGCCCGGCGACCTCGTCGCGGTGCAGGGCGTCGGCGGCCTCGGCCACCTCGGGATTCAGTTCGCCAACAAGTTCGGCTACAGGGTGGCGGCCGTCGGGCGCGGCCCCGAGAACGCCGGTCTCGCGGAGAAACTCGGCGCGCACGTCTACATCGACAGCCGCGCGACGAACGCCGCGGAGGAGTTGCAGAAGCTCGGCGGCGCGAAGGTGATTCTGGCGACCGCGCCGAACTCGAAAGCGATCTCCGAGTTGATAAACGGCCTCGGGCCGAACGGCAGGCTCATGGTCGTCGGCGCGGACAGCGCGCCCATCGAGGTCACGCCCGTTCAGCTCATCTTCGGGAGTCGCACCATCCAGGGCTGGGCGTCGGGGACGCCGGCCGATTCGGAGGACACGCTGCGCTTCGCCGAGCTGGCCGGCGTGCGCCCGTTGATCGAGACCTACCCGCTCGAACGGGCGGCCGAGGCTTACGCGCGCATGATGAGCGGCGACGCGCAGTTCCGCGTCGTCCTGACGATGTGAGGAAGGCGGTTGACCGAATGAGAGCCGACATCGTCCCGGGGGCGGTCTTCCCCGACTACGAGCTGCCCGACCATACGGCGAAGCGCCGGAGGCTCTCCGAGCTGCAAGGCGAAGACCCTTTGGTGCTCGTCCTCAGTCGCGGAGGCTTCTGCCCCAAAGAGCGCCGGCAGCACGAAGGGCTCGTCCAACTTCATCGTGAAATGGAGGTCGGCTACTGCCGTCTGGTCACGATCAGCACAGACAACATCACCGAGACGAACGAGTTCCGCAGCGGCGTCGGCGCGCACTGGCCTTTTCTCTCCGACGCGGGGCGCAGGGTGCAAAAAGACCTCGACATCGCCGAGTACACAGACCCGCTCCACAACCCGATGATTCCGCACACGCTCGTCCTCGAACCGGGTCTGGTCATCTACAAAATCTACATGGGCTACTGGTTCTTCGGCCGGCCCACTTTGGAAGAACTCCGACAGGACTTACGTGCCGTCACCAGGAAGTGCCGGCCCGACTGGGACATCACCACGCCCGAACTCAAAGCGGCCTGGGCGGAAGGCCGCAAGGAACTCTTCTCCCCGTACGGCAAGACCTACGCCCAAGCTCTCGCCGAACAGGATTAGTGCCGGACACAAGGTAGGAAGATGACCGACGAGGTTAACCATCAGCGTCGCCGCTTCATCGGCGCCGCGGCCGTGACCGTCGCCGCCGCCCGACTCGGCCTGAAGGGTTCGGCGCGCGCACAGTCCGGCCCGACCGGCCCGGCGGCTTCGCCCTCGGTGAAGCGATGGACGAACACGTCGTTCGGCCCGCTGAAGCAGATTGAGGCCGGCCTTCTGAACGTCGGGTACGCCGAAGCCGGCCCCGCCGACGGCCCTCCGGTCGTCCTGCTGCACGGCTGGCCCTACGACATCCACAGCTACGCCGAGGTCGCGCCGCTGCTGGCGGCGAAGGGCTACAGAGTCGTCATCCCTTACCTGCGCGGATACGGCACGACGCGCTTCCTCTCCGACGAGACTTTGCGCAACGGCCAGCAGTCGGCGCTCGCGGCCGACGCCGTCGCGCTGTTGGACGCGCTCAAGGTCGAGAAGGCGGTCGTCGGCGGCTACGATTGGGGGGCGCGGACGGCCAACATCATGGCGGCGCTCTGGCCCGAGCGCTGCAAGGCGCTCGTCTCGGTGAGCGGCTACCTCATCGGCAGCCGCGAGGCCAACAGGATGCCTTTGCCGCCGAAGGCCGAACTCGAATGGTGGTATCAATTCTACTTCGCGACGGAACGGGGACGGGCGGGCTACGAAAAATACCGCCGCGATTTCAACCGGCTCATCTGGCAGCTCGCCTCGCCTAAATGGAACTTCGACGACGCGACCTTCGAGCGCAGCGCCGCCTCCTTCGACAACCCCGACCACGTCGCCGTCGTCATCCACAACTACCGCTGGCGGCTCGGACTGGCCGAAGGCGAACCGAGGTATGACGAGTTTGAGAAGCGCCTGGCCGCGGCCCCCGTCATCAACGTGCCGACCGTCACGCTCGAAGGCGACGCCAACGGCGCGCCGCACCCGGAGGCCGGTGCCTACGCGAAGAAGTTCTCGGGCAAGTACGAACACCGCGTCGTCAAGGGAGGCGTCGGGCACAACCTTCCGCAGGAAGCCCCGCGGGAGTTTGCCGGAGCCGTCATCGACGTTGACGGTTTCTGATTCGTTGTCGGTCTGAGCGAGCCCTGCGGATTTACGGGAGGATTTATGTCAACGACAAAAGACGCAACGGTAGACATGAAGCTCGAAGTGGTGGCGCTCGGCGTCACGGACGTGGATCGCGCCAAGGCGTTCTACGAGAGTCTCGGCTGGCGGCTCGACGCAGACATCGCGAGGGGCGACGACTTCCGCGTCGTGCAACTGACGCCGCCGAGGTCTGAATGCTCGATCTGGGTCGGCAAGGGAGTCACGCAGGTCGCGCCCGGCTCGACGGACAGCCTGCTCCTCGCCGTGGACGACATCGACGCCGCGCGCGCCGACCTCGTGGCACGCGGCGTCGACGTGAGCGAGGTCTTCCACCGTGCCGGGGACGGCTCGCCCGTCGGCGGGCGCGACCCCGAGGGCCGTCCCTACGCGTCGCTCGCCTCGTTCAAAGACCCGGACGGGAACGGCTGGTTGCTTCAGGAGATCAAGACGCGGCGTCCTGGCCGCGTGTGGGAGCCGCGGGCCGCGGACGTCGCGACCCTCGCGGAACTCCTCCGCGAGACGTCGGAGCACCACGACCGCTTCGAGAAGACGCACGGCGAGCATCACTGGTGGGACTGGTACGCGCCCTACCTGAGCGCGCGCCAGCAGGGGAGCAGCCCGGAGGCGGCGGCGGCGGCCGCCGACCGACGCATGGAGGAAGTCCTTCACGTTCCGGCCGCCGTGTGAATAAGCGTCTTCTACAGTGACCGCCGGAGGAAGCCATGAGCACCGAAGGCACAGTCAAACACAGCCCTCACGGGCGCCACTTACGACATTGACGGCGGCCAGCAACTGGTCGAGGTCTAACACTTGCGCTGAGGCATCCATGACCGCACGGCTTGGCCGTTCTCGCCCGGCCGCGCGGCCTTCAAATCTCTGCGCGGCTCACCTCGCGGCATCCAACGTCCTCACAGTCGCCCCAAACAATACCTAATACCGACTTGCAGATTGAAATAAGGCCGGCTCTTCGCTGGGAGCGCGGGCAGGGATGCCCGCGCTCCCAGCGTGAAGGGGCCTTATCTCAATTCGCAAGTCGATATAAGTATCGACCGATACCATCGTCTAATAGATTCGCCTTCACGTTCGTGGTCTACTCGCCTCCGTTATCGCACCGCGACGAATCGAGTGCGCGCGACGGACAGCAGTTGTGAAGGAGAGCAGACCATGCGATTAGAGAAGGCACCCCACGCAATCAAGACCAACATCAAGTACATCTTCAGCCGGGCCTGGCGATTCCTCTTCGTGCTCCTGGCGGCCACAACGTATCTGACGGCGCCCGCCGCCGCGCCCGCGCAGCAACCGACACAGGCCGGCGCGGCGGTCGCGGCCAGGGCGCTCGAGGGTGAAGGCGATTCGATTCGCCCCTTCCGCGTCCAGATACCGCAGGCGGCGCTCGACGACCTGCGCCGGCGCATCGCCGCCACGCGCTGGCCCGAGCAGGAGACGGTCGGTGACCGTTCGCAGGGCGTGAAGCTCGCGACGATGCGGGCGCTCGCGAGTTATTGGGAGACCAGTTACGACTGGCGCAAGGTCGAGGCGAGGCTGAACGCCCTGCCGCAGTTCGTCACGAACATCGACGGCCTCGACATCCACTTCATCCACGTCCGCTCCAAACATCCAAACGCGCTGCCGCTCATCGTCACGCACGGCTGGCCCGGCTCCGTCATCGAGCAGTTGAAGATCATCGGCCCGCTCACCGACCCGACCGCCTACGGAGGGAAGGCCGAAGACGCTTTCGACGTGGTGATTCCTTCGCTACCGGGCTACGGCTTTTCGGGCAAGCCGGCCACGACCGGCTGGGACCCCATCCACGTCGCGCGCGCCTGGGTCGTGCTGATGAAGCGGCTCGGCTACACGCGCTTCGTGGCGCAGGGCGGAGACTGGGGGAACGCGGTCACGGAGCAGATGGCGTTGCTCGCGCCGCCGGAACTGGTCGGCATCCACACCAACATGCCCGCCACCGTCCCGGCCGACATCGCGAAGGCCATGCAGCTCGGCGAGCCGCCGCCGGCGGGCCTCTCGGCCGACGAAAGAGGCGCGTGGGATCAGCTCGACTTCTTCTACAAGCACGGCCTCGGCTACGCCAACGAGATGGCGAACCGGCCGCAGACGCTCTACGGGCTTGAGGACTCGCCCGTCGGCCTCGCCGCCTGGATGCTCGACCACGACGCGGCCAGCTACGCGCTCATCTCGCGCGTCTTCGACGGCCAGAGTGAGGGTCTGACGCGGGACGACGTCCTCGACAACATCACGCTCTACTGGCTGACGAACACGGCCGTCTCTTCGGCCCGTCTCTATTGGGAGAGCAAGCTCGCCTTCTTCGCCCCGAAAGGCGTCCCCATCCCGGCCGCCGTGAGCGTCTTCCCGGATGAAATCTACGCGGCCCCGCGGAGCTGGACGGAGAAAGCCTACCCTAAACTGATTCATTACAACCGGCTCCCCAAAGGCGGCCACTTCGCGGCCTGGGAGCAGCCCGAACTCTTCGTAGCCGAGTTGCGCGCGGCGTTCAAGTCGCTTCGCCAGGTCGCGACTTCGCGCCGGTGAGCGGCGGGCATTCCGATACCCGACCGAATGGGACCGTCCTGACAACTGGTTGAATGACACACGTGGCAAGGAGACGTTGTATGAAACGGATAGCACTACTTCTGATCGCGGCCGCGCTGGCAGCCGGCGTTGTCACCGCCTGGGCCCGCACGTCCACACGCGCCGACGCGGAGCCCGCCCTTCAGGGCGCGGCGGAGCCTGCCTCTCTGAGCGTGAGGGACGTCCGCGGCGTCTCGCCGTACACCGAAACCAGGAACGAGCCCCCGCCCAGGCTGTTCGTGGACGACCCGCTTCCCGAGGGGCTAGCCCAGGGCATCGTCTGGATTCAGTGGCGGGCGGAGAACGTGAACGTCGTGCCGGTCTTCGGGAAGGGCGGCGTGGGCGTCTCCCCGCGGGTCGGGCATCTACACGTACACGTGGACGACGTGGGCTGGTGGTGGGCGGATCCGAGCGGCATCAACACAATCGACATCGCCGGGCTGTCGGAAGGCCCCCACAAGGTGCGGCTCGAACTGGTCAACGCCAACCACGAGCCCTTCCCCGGGCAGTCCAGGACGGTGACGTTCACCATACCGAAAGGGGCGTCCCTCTCTCTCAATCACTCCCACTCCCGTTGAAGGTCGCGGAGGCTTGAGCGCCGGGTGGTGAGACGGACGACCGCCCGCGACTTCGAGGGCGAATCGCTTGGCAGTCCGACTCCGGATTCAGGTTCGATTCCGTCTCGTCGCTCTAAGCGGCAACCAAGCGGAGCTAGGAAACGCATTAAATCGAGAATCAACTGGAGGACATTATGGAGATTGCAAGCGTAGCAATCGCAACTATGAAAGTCGCAGCGGCAAATCTGAGCGGCACGACGATGTGGTGTCTCCTAGCGTTTGTTGGCGGCGCCGCTGTGACTCTCGGTTTCAGCAACCTTGGCGGAGCGAAGTCCTCGCAACACGTCTACGAACTGCGCCTGTATCACGTTAACGAGGGCAAAATGGATGCTCTTAAAGCTCGCTTCGGCGATCACACAGACGCCATTTTCAAGCGGCACAACATGAAGAGCGTCGGTTACTGGGTTCCCGAAGACGCGCCGTATTCACAGAATCTCTTCGTATACATCCTTGAGCACCCGAGCCGCGAGGAGGCACAGAAGAATTGGGCCGCGTTCCAAGCCGACCCGGAATGGAAGAAGGTCAAGGCCGACTCGGAGACGCAGGGGCCGCTGGCGAATCATATCGACAGCTACTTCATGGACCCGACCAGCTTCTCGGCGCTCAAGTAAAACGACGGCTCGAAATTCAGAGGGAGGAGTTATGGCAACGACAGAAATCACAAAAGGCGAACCCGTTGACATGAAGCTCGAAGTCGTGATGCTCGGCGTCTCCGACATCGACCGCGCGAAGGCGTTCTACCAGAATTTGGGCTGGCGGTTCGACGGCGACTTCGCGGCGGGCGACCGATTCCGCATCGTGCAGATGACGCCGCACAACTCGCAAGCCTCGATCATCTTCGGCAAGGGGATCAGGTCGGCCCGGCCCGGCCTCGCCGACAGCCTCGTCCTCGCCGTGGACGACATCGAGGCCGCCCGCGAAGATCTCCTCTCCCGCGGCGTCGCCGTCAGCGAGGTCTTCCACTACGCGGGCGGCCCCTTCAACGACACCGGCGAGAGCCCGCGCGTCGGCGGGCGCGACCCGGAAGGTCGCACCTATTTCTCGTTCGCCTCGTTCGAGGACCCGGACGGGAACGGCTGGCTGCTCCAAGAGGTCAAGACGCGGCTCCCCGGTCGCGAATGGAAGTAGAGGCGCGAATACGTCGTCGGGCTGAAGCAAGAGCGGAGGCATCGGAGCGAGGTCTGCGCATCGGAGTTGACGTGAGTGAAATCATCGTGCGGCCGACGAATGAGGGATGAGAGCGTCGTCGTCTCAGTAGGGCGTCAACGCTTGAGAGCAGCCGGAGGGAGCTAATGTCCAACGGGCATAACCGTGATCGCCGAAGCTTTCTTGCCGCCGCGGCCATGACTGTTGCCGCAGTCCCGTTCGGCGTGGGCGGTTGCGCGGTGCAAAGTATGATCAGCGAAACGACTCGGCTACCAGTCGAAGGCGAACTTCCATCTCTCGGCGGCGCTACGCGCTGGCTCAACTCGTCGCCGCTGACCGCTGATTCGTTGCGCGGGAAAGTCGCCCTCTTCCAATTCTGCACCTACACCTGCATCAACTGGCTGCACACACTCCCTTACGTCCGCGCGTGGGACGAGAAGTACAGGGGGCAAGGGCTGGTCGTGGTCGGCGTGCACACGCCCGAGTTCCCGTTCGAGCAAAACCTCGACAACGTCCGCCGTGCCTTGAAGGGGATGGGGGTCGCCTACCCGGTCGCGGTCGATAACGACTACGCGGTGTGGCGCGCCTTCGGGAATCAGTATTGGCCCGCGCTCTATTTCGTGGACGCGCGCGGGCGCATCCGACACCATCAGTTCGGCGAGGGCGAATACGAACAGTCGGAGAGGGCCATTCAACAACTGCTCGCGGAGGCCAATAAAGGAAGCGTCGGTCAAGGACTGGTTTCGGTAGACGCACGCGGTATTGAAGCGGCCGCCGACTGGGACAGCCTGAAGTCCCCGGAGAACTACGTCGGCTACGGGCGCACGGAGAACTTCGCGTCGCCCGGCGGCGCGACTCCAGACAAGAGTCGCGTCTACGCCGCCCCCGCGCAGTTGCATCTTAACCAGTGGGCGCTCTCAGGGGATTGGACGGTCGGGAGACAGGCCGTCGCGCTGAACAAGGCCGGCGGGCGCATCGCGTACGGCTTCCACGCGCGCGACCTACACCTCGTCATGGGGCCTTCGTCGCGCGGGGTGGCCGCGCGGTTCCGCGTGACTCTGGACGGCCGGCCGGCGGCCGCCTCACACGGCGTTGACGTTGACGAGCAGGGCAACGGCACGGTCAACGAACAGCGGTTGTACCAGTTGATCCGGCAGCCGAAGCCCATCGCCGACCGGCGTTTCGAGATCGAGTTCCTCGACCCCGGCGTCGAAGCTTTCGCGTTCACCTTCGGCTGAGAGACGGGAGGCGGGCCATGCCCCAACCATTACTTCATCGCCAGTCGGAGGCCGGCGCGTGCGTGGAGACCCTGCGGGCGGTCAACGACTTCCTCGCCATCGTCTCACACGAGCTGCGCACCCCGATCACGGCGATTCTGGGTTGGACGGCACTGCTCGGCAGTGGAGGGGACGACCCGGAAAGGTTCGCGCTGGCACTGGAAGTGATCGAGCGCAACGCCCGCTTGCAGGCGCGGCTCGTCGAGGAGCTGGTCGATTACACGCGCATCGTCTCCGCCAACAAGCTCTCGCTGAAGGCGCACGACATCTCGCTCGCCGCCGCCGTCACGGAAGCCGTCGAGGCGGTGGCCCCCGCGGCGTACGCCAAGGGCGTGCACGTCGTGAAGCAACTGGGCTTCGCGCCGGGCGAAATATACGGCGACCCCGTCCGCTTGCAGCAGGCGCTCACGAACCTGCTCTCGAACGCCATCAAGTTCACGCCCGCGGGCGGGGTCGTCACGATTTCGCTGGAGACGTGCGGCCGGCACCACACCATCAACGTCAGTGATACCGGGGAGGGTATCGAGCCCGGTTTCCTCCCCTTCGTTTTCGACCATTACCGACAGGCGGCAGAACCGGGCGGCGCGGGCGGAGGTCTCGGGCTGGGGCTGGCGATTGCCCGGCACATCGTGGAACTCCACGACGGAGAGATCACGGCGCACAGCCGCGGGCACGGGGAAGGCGCTGTGTTCACCGTCCGACTTCCGTGCGAGCCCGCGCCGCACCTGCACGCGACGGCTCAACGTAGGGGCGGGCCGGTTACCTGATGGTGAGCTTCGACGGTGACTGAAATGACAGAGGGACAGGAATCATCTTTGGAAAGCCGGCGCAACATGCTGGTGGGTATCGTCGTGGCTATCGTCACCGTCGCGGCGGCAGTTTACGCCACCGGTTTATCAGGGCTACTGCTCAGCCCATTCGGTAGCTCCGCCGAATATAAGAGTTCAGAGTCTTCTACCGCCCCGGAGCTGGCCGCAGGGGACTGGATAAACTCCGAGCCGTTAAGTCTCAAGGGCCTGCGCGGCCGCGTGGTGCTCATCGAGTTCTGGACTTTCGGCTGCTACAACTGCCGCAACACGCTGCCGTACGTCCAGAGCTGGCACGAGCGCTTCGGCGAGAAGGGGCTCGCCGTCATCGGCGTACACTCACCCGAGTTTGACGAGGAAAGAATAGCCGATAACCTCCGCCGGGAAGTCGCCTCACTGGGGATTCGCTACCCGGTACTCACGGACAACGACTACCGGACGTGGAACGCCTACGGCGTCGAAGCGTGGCCCACCATCTTTCTGTTAGATAGGCAAGGACGTATCAGGTGGAAGCACGTAGGCGAAGGAGCCTACGACGAGACGGAGCGTCAAATTCAGAAGCTGCTCGCGGAGGAATGAGCAATGTCGAAAGCAATCGATGACAAGAGCCGAGGAGATCAAACCGATTTCGAGACGCTCAACGTCCGCAGGGAAGTGGCCGTGCTGTTCGCGGAAATCGCGGCGCCGCCCATGAACCTGATGGGGCCGGAACTGATCCGCGATCTGGTCTCCCTCATTCAGCAGGCCGAGGCCGACGACGCCGTCCAGGTGCTCGTGTTCAAGAGTGCCGACCCCGACTACTTCATCTCCCACGTCGACGTGACGCGGATCAAAGAGAACCGGGAGGCGGCGGCGAGGCTGAACGGCGAAGAGTCAATCGGCCAACTGCTTCGCCATCTGAGCGCGAGCCGCCTCGTCACCATCGCGCAGATAGAGGGTCGCGTGCGCGGGGTGGGGAGCGAGTTCGTGCTCGCGTGCGACATGCGCTTCGCCGCGCGGGAGTCGGCGATCTTCGGACAGTTCGAGCCGTCGTTCGGCGTGATTCCCGGCGCGGGCGGCGCCCAACACCTCACGCGCCTCATGGGCCGCGCCCGCGCGCTCGAAGTCATGTTGAGCGCCGAGGATTACGACGCGGAGCTGGCCGCAGCGTACGGCTGGATCAACCGGGCGCTGCCCGCCAGCGAACTCGACGGTTTCGTCGGCACACTCGCGCACCGAATCGCCCGCTTCCCGGCCGCCGGTCGCCTGGTGGTTAAGGAGCGTGTTAACGCAATCGCGCTCGCGCCGGCCGAGGAGATACGTCGCGACTCCGACCTCTTCCTCGAAGGAGTGCGCAGTCCCGAGTTCCAGGCCCGGACGCAGACCGCGTTGGAGCGCGGCTTCCAGACAAGGGACGGGGAAATGAACCTGGGCCGGCTGGTGGGTGACCTGTGAGGAAAAGCAGTGTCTAAGATAGCGCCCGGAGCGCGTTAACCACGGTCGCTCCGGGCGGCCCCAAAAGCTTCCAAACCATCCTAAGCTCGTCAGGTCTTCGCCTACTTCTTGTCGGCTTCGCGCTGCAATCCGTCCAGTACCGGGGCGCGCTCCTTGACGTGAGTGTTAGCTAAAACGTAGTCCAGCGTCTTAAGCTAAATGAGGATTGGAGTAGCGAATCTCAATGCTGACAACGCTGGTGATAATTGTGAGTTCTGCCGTCGTGCTGGCTTTGATATACCTGCTGGCGGATCGGGCGTTATCGGCGCCGCGCTACCGCGGCCCCCGCACAGACCACTTCGACGGCAGGCGGTTTCACAACCTTGAGCCCCCTGAAAGAAAAGGTTTCATCGATGTCCTGCGCTGGCAATTGACGAGCAAGCGCGGCCGTTGGAACGAATGGACTGACAACGACCCCGCCTCTCTGCCGCCTCCGCGTGTCGGCGGGAAAGAGTTACGCGTCACCTTCGTCAACCACGCCACCGTGCTCATCCAAACCGGCGGGGTCAACATCCTGACCGACCCCGTCTGGTCAGAGCGCGTCAGCCCCGTCACGTGGGCTGGCCCCAAGAGACATCGGCCTCCCGGATTACGATTTGAAGACCTGCCGCCGATTGATGTCGTGCTCATCAGTCATAATCATTACGACCACCTGGACATCGAGACTCTCGTCAGGCTGCGTGAAGAGCACCGGCCGCGTTTTCTGGTGGGTCTGGGGAATCGCGCGTTGCTCGACGCTCACGAGGTTAGTGACGTGACGGAACTTGATTGGTGGGAGACCGCAAACGTCTCCGAACGACTCGGCGTGATGTGCGTGCCGGCCAAACATTTTTCGGGGCGGGGCCTCGGCGACGCGGACGCCACACTCTGGTGTGGTTACGTCGTTCGAGCACCCGGAGGAAATGTCTACTTCGCCGGGGACACGGGGATGGGGAGCCATTTCGCCGAAATCAATAAACGCTTCGGCCCGTTCCGCCTCGCGCTGCTGCCGATTGGCGCGTACCTCCCCGTATGGTTCATGCACCCAGTCCACCTGTCGCCGGGCGAGGCGGCGGAACTACACAAAACGTTGAAGCCCCGCGTCAGCATGGCGATACACTTCGGGACGTTCGCCCTCGGCGACGACGGCGAGTTCGAACCGGTGGACGAGCTTCGCCGGGCCTTAAATGCCGAGTCGCGCTTCTGGGTGCTGGAACAGGGCGAAGGACGAGACGTGCCTTAACGCCATTGTCCGCCTCTGGGCAGCGGCGGGAATTTTGACGGGACTCAAGGGAGTGGAGAGGGCAAAATAGCTTCAGTCAGGCGCACGGAGCCAAATGTTCTACCGTTCGAGAATGGCTGCAAAACCGCGGTAAAAAGAAAGCGCCTGCATCGTTTTAGATGCAGGCGCTTCTTCGGTTAGTGGCGGAGCCGACGGGACTCGAACCCGCGACCTCCGACGTGACAGAGCGGAAACCGAGGTGGAAAAAGTCCGCTAAGGTATAACCTTTTCTGTCGCTTACCCTCATCCTGAGTCGAGTGTCCTCACCACACTTGGCTTATCTAAGCCAAGTGTTCCGGTGCACATTTCTGTCCCTCTTTTGACAAGGATTAGGGAGCAAAAGAGTGGCCAAATTTGCTGTTAACCTGCAGTTCTGGAACTTCCCCTACGGGGATGGCTCGGCCGCATCGCGTGTTAAGCATGAGCTGTTTAAAACCTTCCTGAAGAAAGTCGTTGCTGGCTGCAAAGAACTCAATAAGCGGGCAGAGGAGGGAGGAAAACTACCTGAGAGGCCGGTGGCTGTCTCCGCCTATTTCAACCCATGGCTCTATCTCGGTTGGGCTGGGCCGAGCCAGACGGAGGTCTTATACACCTCACTTTTGACTGGCTCAGATTTGGACGTGCTCATGGTGCAAGACAGTATCGGCACGCGCTGTCTGTATAACGAGAAACTGGATAATGCGGCCTTAGAACGCAAACGGGATACGGAGGTACGGCCGCTCACTCCCGATTTCCTACGTGCGTTCGGAAATTCCGCACGCAATGCAAGCGGCGACGGACATCGCATCGCGCTGTGGGACGACGTAGAGGCTTTTGAGGTAGTGCCGGGAACGGGCGGGTGCCGCGGCGAGCAGCCGTATAACGATAATGCTTCACTGAGACCGACCAGTATTGACCGGCTAAAGTGGCAGTTTAACGTAGCTAACGACAGCGCGGAAGGAGGCGAGCAAGGGCCACTGTTCGAGAAATTCGTCTTTTTTGACCTCTTCCACTACTTGAATACGGTCGTCCCTGAAGGATTTGGAACGGCTGCGGGAAACACCCAAGCACTGAGATCTCAATTGTTCACTCAGTACATCCAGAACTTCGCAAATCAGCCGGACAAACCGCAGCCTGTAGTAAACCACCTGACCGATCCAACCCAAAAGCCGCAGCGCAGACATTAGTGTTCATATGAAAATTTATAACCCACACTGGAAGTTCGTAAATTAAACAATAGCGCGTAGGGCTATACATTCTCGCTACAATTTGGTTGACACACGGCGCGCGTGAAGACTATCGTCACCTCGTCTTCTCATTTGCCCGGCAGTGGCGTCCGACGTACTTCGCCCTCCCCACGCGAATTACCCGTAGCTCTAACCTTCGTCAGTCTCACGTCCCGCACGTGATCACAGGTTCTCGGCGTTTCAGCACCTCGCGTTCTTCGTCTCATCCGGAGGTAAACCCCCTCATGCGTTTGCGCCGCCCTGCTGCCCGATACTTCTCTGGCCTGATCTCCTGCATCATCTGCTGCGCCCTCCTCGCGTCTCCGACGTCCTCGGCACTTCAGGGCGCGCGCTCCTCACAGCCGAACGCCGCACGCCCGGAGAAGGGTGCCCCCGGCGCTAACCTGCCGAACCTGGACGACGTGAAGCGGCGCGCCCCGGCCCGCCCCAAGGCGCAGACGCCCGTCCCTTCCAGGCTGAAGAAGTATCGCTTCGAGAGGAAGGGCGTAGAGCCTTCACCCCGCGCGGAGCTGGACGCCACGGCCGCCTCATCTCTGGCCGGCGCTCAAATCGCGGCCGTGTACAACCCGTACGAGGGCGTGGAGGTGGCGTCCGCGGGCCGAAGCCTGCCCGCCCCCCCGCCCTCGCGCTCCCCGGCGCGGGCGGACTCCGGCTGGTCCGCGCCGCTCGCCACCCTCTTCGGGGCGCTGGCTACGACCTTCCGCCGGTCAGCCGAAGGGGAGTTTGAACCCGCCGACTGCTCGGTCGTCTCGGGCTGGGCGTGGGACACGGCGCAGCCAAACACCCCCATCATCGTCACGCTCTTCGACGGCTCGCGGCCGGAACCTGTCTTCAGCGTCCTGGCCGACCAGTACCGCGCCGACCTCGTGAGCAGGGGCAAGGGCGACGGCCGTCACGGCTTCTCGTTCCCGCTGCCGGACTCGCTGCGCGACGGGGCGAGCCACACGCTCTACCTGAAGGTGCAGGGCACGGGCTACACCCTCGCCTACTCGCCCAAGGTCATCTCCTCCTGCACGTTTGCCTACGCCGGCGCGATCACGTCGGCCGACTGCGAACAGGTGACGGGCTGGGCGTGGGATGCGCAGCGCCCGAACACGCCGATAGACGTTGACCTTTACGTGGACGGCATCTTCCGCGCGCGCGCCTCGGCCGACGTGTATAACGCGCAGCTCGGTAAGGGCGACAACCGGCACCAGTTCCGCGTCCCCACGCCGGTCGCGGCCCGGGACGGCCAAACGCACGCGATCACCGTCCGCCCCGCAGGCTCGGGACAAACTTTAGGCTCGCCCGCGTCCGTGACCTGCAACGGGCCGAGCTATGACGGCTACCTCGATGGCGCCAACTGCACCTGGGTCTACGGCTGGGCCTGGGACTCCAACCGCCCCAACACACCGATCAACGTCGATCTATACTCAGACGGGCAGTTCGTCACCACCGTGACGGCCGACACCTACCGCCCCGACCTCGCCGGCCTCGGCGACGGTCGGCACGCCTTTCAGATCGCCGTGCCCAACTCGCTCCGCGGCGGCGCGACGCACACGCTGACGGCGCGCGTCGGCGGCGGCGGGCCGATGCTCAACCTCACCGCTTCGCTGTCGTGCCCCGCTCTGTCCTCCTGCTCGGCCTCGCAGAGCCTTCCTTCAACCGAGTTCGTCAAGGACTTCTACCTCGGGGCGATGGCCCGGCAGCCGCGTCCGCTGGAGCTACAGTATTGGAACGACGTGCTGCGGTCGGCCGCCGCGCAGGGTCAGGCACAGCTTTTGGCGAAGGCGAAGCTGCTCGGCCGCGAGCTCTTCCTCGAAGGCGAGTACGCGGTTCGGGGCCGCATGCTGAGCGGGCACGAGGCCGAGTACGTCTCCGACCTCTACTGGGCATACCTCCAGCGCGGGCCGGACGCGTCGGGGCAGAGCACGTGGGTCGGCAACATCCAGGCCGACAACACGCAGACGGGGCAGCCGGGGTGGATGAACGCCCTCAACGCCTTCCAGGAGTCGGGCGAGTTCTCCGCGCGCGTATCGGGCGTCTGCCCGGCGCCGTCAGACTCGGTCAAAAGCTACGACGCGGCCGCCGACTTTTCGCCGCTCCAGAACGCGGACGGGGCGTGGAGCTACGGCTACAGGCCTGCGGGCGGGGCGTTCACGCTCTTCCCCTCAAGCGCCAACGTCTTCGGCGCGGGCACAGACTCCTGGACGCAGCCCTCGATCTCCGCGTGCTGTCCGTTCGTGACGCGCAACAACACGGGCGGCACCCTCCCTTACGCCGGCAACGTCGTCCAGCCGACGGGCATGCTCAACCTGCACCCGGGGCCGAGCGGCGAGCGCGGCGTCGTGAGGTGGACGGCCCCCGCGGCGGGCACCTACGTCCTGTCTGGGAGCTTCCAGGGCATCAGCAGCAGCGGCACGACCTCGGACGTGCTCATCGTTCACAACGGCACGACTCTCTTCGGCGCGAACGTCAACGGCTTCGGGGCGACCGCCCCCTTCGCCGTCACGCGCTACGACGTGCAGGCGGGCGACACGGTCGAGTTCTCTGTCGGCGTCGGCACGAACGGCAACTACAACGGCGACAGCACGGGGCTGGCGCTGACCATCTACCAGCCCTCGCCCGCGCAGACGCAAGCCTACGGGGGCACGGCCGCGCAGGCGCCCGGCAAGATCGAGGCCGAGCTGTTTGACGACGGGGGCGAGGGGGTTGCCTATCACGACACCACACAGGGCTCGCACGGGCAGGACTACGACCAGCCGCCCAACTACCCGCCCCCGTCCTTCCGTAACACGACCGACGTGGACATTTACAAGTCGGCCGCAGGCTTCAGCAATGGCTACCTGGTCGTGATGCAGGCCGGCGACTGGATGAACTACACGGTGGACGTGGCCCGGGCCGGCTCCTACACGCTCTCGGCCCAGACCTACTACTGGGAGACGCCGGGCGGCACCTTCCACGTCGAGGCGGACGGGGCGGACGTGACGGGGCCGATCCAACTCCCGGGCGGGAGCAGCTGGCAGACGGTCGCGAAGGCTGGCGTCCAGCTCAACGCGGGCCGCCACGTCCTGCGCGTGGTCTGCGACACGAACGGCGCGGGCGGCTACATGGGCGACATCGACTACCTGCGGCTGACCCCGTCGGCCGACTCGGGGCTGGTCGGCTATTGGAAGTTCGACGAGGGCGCGGGGACGGCCGCGGCGGACAGCTCGGGAGGCGGTCACCCGGGTACGCTGCAAGCCGGCGCCGGATGGGCGGCAGGCTCTTCAGGTTCCTCGGCCTCCTTCGACGGCGCAGACGACTACGTGCAGGTGGGCGCGGGCGTCCCGGCGGCCGGGGCGGCGTTGACGGTCTCGGCGTGGGTCTACCCGACGGGCGGCGGCACGGCCGGGGCCGGGGGCGTCATCGTCAATCGGGAAGGCGAGTACGAGGTCGCGCGCTTCCCGGACGGCACGATTCAGTGGGCCATCGCTAACCAGAGCCCGGGGTGGGGCTGGGTCAACACGGGCTACGTTGCCCGGCCGAGCCGTTGGACGCACATCACGTTCACCTACGACGGCGTGAGCGCGAAGACCTACGCCGACGGGCAGCTGGTGCACACGGCGGCGGCCTCGGGTGCGATAGGTGATGTTCTCCCCGCGCAGAACGACTTCCGCATCGGCGGGCGGCAGGCCACGCCGCAGTTCTTCCAGGGGCGGCTCGACGAGGTGCGCGTCTACAACCGCGCGCTGGCGGGGGGCGAGGTCGGGGCGCTGGCCGCCGCGGGCGGCGCTGACCCGACGGGGAATAACTTCTCTGAGGCGCGGAAAGACCCTGCGAACGAGACCGGCTCGGGCGGCGACGACCCGCTGTCGCGCAACTTCAGCTTCTCGGTGCCGCTCGCCGGGCTTGAGGGGAGGGCCGGCTTAGACCTCGGACTGTCGCTCTCCTACAACTCGCTGGTCTGGACGAGGGACGCGGTGACGGGGGCGGTAAAGTTCGACACCGACGACGGCGACCCGAGCCCCGGCTTCCGGCTGGGCTTGCCGATTATCCAGGCCAAGTACAAGAACGCGAGGAACGAGAACGCCTACATGCTCGTCACCCCGTCTGGTGACCATGTCGAGCTGCGCCAGGTGGGCACGTCCACGACGTATGAGGCAATCGATTCGTCGTACACTCAGCTCACCGAAGAAAATGGGCTCGTGCTCCGGCCGGCGGACGGCTCGCAGATCTCATTTACGCTTCAAGGTTCCGCGTTCAAGCCGACGAAGATCAAGGACCGGAACGGCAACTATATTTCCCTGGCATATAACCCTACGGGGGACGTGTCTTCGATCACAGACACCCTCGGCCGTGTGATCACCTTCACCTACGACGCGAACGCGAGGCCGATCTCCGTCGAGCAGGATCGCGGGGGGCAAGCGCACCAGTGGGCGACCTTCGGCTACTCAAACCTGACCGTCTCGACCGGCTTCGCCGGAAGCGTGGGCGTGCTCGGGCCGGCGAATGGCATGGTCATCTCGGTGCTGACGCAGGTGGGCCTCGACGACGGCTCGCGCTACAACTTCCTCTACAACTCCTGGGGGCAGGTCTACCGCGTGGAGCGGCACGCGCCGGACGGCCGGCTCCTCTCCTACTCCGAGTATGACCTCCAGTCGCCGACCGCGGCGCAGACGAACGGCGGGACCGACTGCCCGCGCTTCACGCAGCGCCGTGACTTCGCTAAGGACTGGAACGGGGATGCGCCGGCCGTGACCACCTACAGCGTAGACCAGAGCGGGGCGCAGTTGATGAAGAACAGTCAGACGCTCGCGGGCGGCGCGGGCGCCGACACCTCCACCACGGTGATGCAGAAGATCGGCTACGGCGCGGCGAACACCTTCCGACGTGGGCTCGTCACGTCTGTCGAGACGTGGGGGCAGGATACGCCGGGCCAGTTCGTACTGAAACGGACGGCGCAGACGACCTGGACGCAGGACGACGAGTCGCTCACTTATCAACTCAACCCGCGGGTGAAGGTCGCGGAGGTCTTCGACCCGCAGCAGAACCACACGGGGACGAGCTACGAGTACACTTCCTACGGGCTGGTGACCGAGGCGAAGGAGTGGAGCGGGTCAGAGTCGGGCGTGTTGCGGCGCACCCACACCGAGTACAATCTCGACCCGGCGTACGTCGGCCGCCGCGTGCTCGGGCTCGTCAGCTCGACGAGCGGCTACGACGCGGCGGGGCATATCGCCTCGAAGGTCGATTACATCTACGACCAGGGCGGTGAATTCCTTCAGTATCAGGGCGAGCCCGTGCAGCACGACGGGACGAACTACGGTGCGACGTTTGTGTTAGGCCGGGGTCTTGTGACGAGCGTGAGGCGGTGGGACGTGACGGCCCTGCACGACGTGTCGCAGTCGGTGGAGTCGCGGGCCGGATACAACACGACAGGGTCGGCCGTCTTCAGCCGCGACCCACTGGGGCACCAGTCCACCATCGCCTACGCCGACAGGTTCGCGGACAAGTGGGGGACGAACACGCTGGCCTACCCGACGCTGGCGACCGACGCGGACGGCTACTCTTCGAAGGTCGAGTACAACTTCTACACGGGGTTAGTGTCCAGGACGGAAGACCCGAAGGGGGCGCAACAGACCTTCACGTACGACGCGACGGGGCACACGCTGCGTGTCGAGGTGAGCGGCAGGGGCGCGGCGGCCAGTCAGGTCATCAGCGGCGGCTACACGCGCTGGGTCTACAGCGAGGCGATGGACGCGGTGCAGTCGTGGACGCAGGTTGACGCCGGGATGCCCGAAGTGTGCTCCATCTCAATCTTCGACGGGGCGGGTCGGGTGCGCGCCACGGCTGACGACCTGCCGAACAGCACCGGCGGTTACAGCGCCCGGTACGTCTCTTACGACATCGCGGGCCGGGCCGCTGGGCAGACCAACCCGACCGAGGTGAACGGCCTCTGGAACCCTACCGGTGACGACGCCGCGCGCGGGTGGAAGTGGACGACTCAGACCTTCGACTGGAAGTCGAGGCCGCTGGTTACCACACTGCCGAAGCTCCTTAACCCGGGTGACCCGGGCTACGCGAACGAGCAGCCGGTGACGCGGCAGGCCGAGTACGGCGGGTGCGGGTGCGCGGGCGGCGAGGTCGTCACCCTCACCGACGAAGCCGGGCGGCGGCAGCGGTTGACCAGCGACCCGCTCGGCAGGCAGATCAAGGCCGAGACGTTGAAACCGAACGGGTCGGTCTACTCGACCGTGACGAACACCTACAACACGCTCGACCAGGTCACGGAAATGAGACAACTCGTCGGGACGGACGGCGCGGCGCAGGTCACGACGCTTGCATACGACGGGCACGGCCGCCTGAAGACCCGCCACCTGCCGAAGTACGCCGGGAACGCGACGACCAGCTACGTGTACGACGCGGACGACACCTTGATAAGCATGACCGACCCACGCGGCGTCGTCACAACCTACGGCTTCACCAACGCCGCCAACTATGCGAACAAACGTCACCTGGTTAACAGCGTCAGCTACGGCTTAGGCAACAACCCGCCGCCGGATGTCTCCGTGCCATCGCCGGCGCGGTTCGAGTACGACGAGGTCGGCAACCGCACCTCGATGACGGACGGCACCGGTTCATTCGGCTACGTCTACAACGGCCTTTCGCGGCTCACCTCAGAGACGCGGCAGTTCAATGCTCTTCAGGGGCGCACCTACCAAATCAACTACGACTACACACTCTCAGGGAAGCTCAAGTCCGTGAGCGAGCAGGGGGGCTCGAGCGTCCAGTACAGATACGACGTTGCCGGGAGGATGCTCGACGCGACGGGGTCGGGGCCGACGGGCGCGGCCACCTACGCCTCGAACATGCAGTACCGGGCGTGGGGCGCGCTCAAGGACGTGGACTTCGGCAACCAGACGCACCAGTACGTGGGTTACGACGCGCGGCTGCGGGCGGCGACGATGGAGCTGCGCAACGTCATCGTCAACACCTCGAACCAGACGCCTTTGACGATGACGTGGAACTATGACTACAACATGGACGGGCGCCTCAACCACGCCTACGACGTGCAGGACAACCGGTTCGACCGTAAGTTCGACTACGACGAGTACGGGCGGCTGAAGGAGGCATACACGGGGCTCGAAGCGCGCGGGCAGGCACCGACCGTCCCGGCGAACAGCCCCTTCCGGCAGACGTTCGGCTACGACGAGTGGGGCAACATGACGGCGCGCTCGGGGCGGCTGTGGAAGCATGAGCTGGCGGGGGAGTCGAGCACATACGGCACGGACGACCGGCGCGACGGCTGGACGTACGACGCGGCCGGAAATCTGACGGCGAGCACCTCCAACGTCAACACCTACGACGCGGCGGGGTCGCAGACCTATTCGCACGACCCCGGGAACGGCGCGTGCTCCCCGTACGATTACGAGATCGCGCAGGAGTACGACGGGGAGGGGCGACCCGCCCACCGCGTTCAGACGAGGAGGAGAGATATTGGCGCGCTACAGTGCGCAGCCGACGTGGAGGAGACTTATTACGTCTACTCTTCGGCGCTGGGCGGGGCGAAGTTGATGGAGCTGAGCGCGTCGGGGGAGAAGGTGAAGGGCTACGTCTACGGCGGCGGGATGCTGCTGGCGAAGCAGGAGATATACCCTGCGACCAACGGCTCGGCGGTGAAGTGGCGGCACGCCAACCCCGGCTCTGCGAGCTGGGTGGAGACAGCATCGAACCGCGTCTTCGAGCGGCAGGAGATGGATCCGCTGGGGCAGGAGGTGGGCACCGCTGACCCATTCATTAGCATCATCGACCCGAACTACGCGGACGTGCATTCGGATACGCCGATGTTCCTCGACGGCGGCGACCCGTTCCACCTCTCGGACGGATGTGGAACTATAGATGGCATGCCAGCCTCATGCACTGAGATCAGTGAGCGGTCGCAGGATGGCACTGCCGTGTCTCCTGTTGAGATATGGGGCCGTAAGCGGAACGGTAACGGCAATTTGGTGAATTTCGTCCAGAACGCGACACCCGGCGCCGCCCAGGCCAGCTTGGGCATCAGCGTGCCAGGGACGGTCTGGGTGGCTGATTGGGGCCCGTGCATAGACAATGGGAAGCCTCAGGGAGACGTTTGTGCGCGCGATATTGGCTACTTCCGACAATTGCCGGGCCAGGGCGGGACGCTCAATACTCAAATCATCCCGCAGAGACCTCTCGGGTTGCCGATTGATATCGGCGGTATCCGTGAAGGATTAGAAAAGTATTTGGCAGATTCGACCTGTGCGCGTTTCATCCAAGACCTACTTGGTCAAGTAGCCAGCGATAGTAACCCGCTGGTAGAAGGTGGAGACCTTCTCAAGGTCTTTGATAAAGTTGTTAGCCAGCGCGGAGTTGTTCGCGATTATGTTCCCGGGGGAGGTGAAGCTCGTGGGAGCATCGGAGGGCGCGACGGCGCACAAATGGCAATCAACATTACGAGGTTCGGCGGTAATCCCACCCCGGGTGAGAAATATGTGCTGGGGCTTGAGCTGGATCGCATAATCGCGCTGCATGAGACTATTCATTTTGCGGGCTTAAACGGTTACGATGACTTCGTCCTCGCGGCGGCCGTTGCTAAAATGAATCACACTACAGTGCCCGATACCAAGGGGCTCAAGCCGCTTGCGGCCGCATTTAAAATGAGTAACTTCTGGAATCAAGAACTGAAAAATAAATGTCCAGATTCACTCATGCGTATGAGGTGAGCCGATGCAGAATGAAATAGCACTCAAAGTATTAGTGTGCATGGCACTGCTCTGTGGCACCCCAACTTCGACAAATAGGGTGGCAGTAAAGCCACGTATTGAATCCTGCCCCGTGATAAAAATTGTCTGCTCGAGGAAAGAGGCGTGCCGCGATCCGAATTACACTTTTGCAGTTAATATTGCTGGTGGGTACATGGATCGTGAGCCAAGCTATAAGTGGAAGGTATCAACAGGTACAATCACCAGTGGTCAAGGCACAAGTGAGATAACAGTCAGCGACAGGGAGGGTACTGATAAGTCGCTCACAGTCAGCGTAGAGATCGGGAACATTATTCCGGAAGGCTGTCCGGCTACTGAATCCTGTACAGTCCAACGTGGCCAGTTATCGGGAACTTCAGCCAAAACGCAGCCATGTGAATAAACAAAGAAACAAGCTGGTAGAAGCAAATGTATTATGTGGTGATAGATCTTCCATGATATAGCAACTAGTCCTCCATGTTACGGTTGTCGTTTCGCGTGCATGACTCGGCGCCGCGGAACTATGGCGCGCACACCTCGGTCATCGGCGCGATGGGGTTACGCGGGTTGGTGGCGACGCTCGCCGTCGAGGGCGCGCTCGATACCACCTGCTTCGACGCCTATGCCGAGCCCGTGCTCGCGCCGCGGCTGCGCAAGGGCGACGTGGTGGTGCTCGACAACTTGGGCGCGCACCGGGCGAGCCGCATCGAGGAAGTGGCCGAGGGGCGCGGCGCCCAGGTCTTGTGGTTGTCGCCTTACTCGCCCGACTTCAGCCCCATCGAGCAGTGCTGGTCAAAGATCAAGACGTTCTTGCGCGGGGCGAAGGCGCGAACCGCCGACGCACTCGACAAGGCACTGGCACAAGCCATCGGGCTTGTGACTAAAGCCGACATCCGCGGCTGGTTCAAGCACTGCGGCTACTCACTCGCACGCAAGTGACAGCCGCTTTAGATGTAATTGCTAAGGCACTGAGAGAAGGTGCCAAGCTTCTTGGTAGCTCGGGGTGTCAGAAAAATTTAGCGAAAGATCTAGCTAACTCGAACGTCAGTGTCCAAGATGTCATTAAGAAGTTCAACACCCTTAGCGCACGCCCGGATTCCGTCCAGAGCACCCACGGCTATAATGTCTTTTACGCTGAGATGAGCACCGATCCGCAGGCTCAGCAATTCATGCAGACAGAGAAGGGGAAAAATGCCGGAGCCTTCATCTTTGGGCAGGATGTGATGGTGCGCGACAACTTCTTTAGGGCGAGAGGGGGAGCAAAGATTACACCTGACCCGTCGCGTGCCTTAGCCTTGATACACGAAGCCATTCACCTCGCGGGTCTAGGGGATGCGTACTTTGGCGGCTCTGCTAAGCTCAATGATATAGTAATTAAAGCTTGCTGGAGCCCATTATACAGCCACAAAGACTTGGCAATTGTAGGTGAATGAGTGCAAGTCAATGCTTAAAAAAACAACCATTGCGGCAGCATGTATCCTGATATCCGTCTGCTCGGCGCTCGCTGACGATCCGCCGTATGGCGGAGTTAAGCTGCTCAAAGGTTACAGGTACGAACGTAGTGCAACAGTCGATACGATCAACGGCCGTATCTATAAAGAACATGGCTTGAGCATCGAGTTCGAAAGCGGGATAAGCGAGGGGTATGCCGTTGACCCGAGGGAGAACAAGAACTACCTCTGGTACCGAGAGCAAGAAATTAACGGACATAAAGTCTTCGTAGCCCTCACACGACCGGGTGTTAACACCAAATGGAAACCAAAGAAATCGCGACGCGCGGGTTTACACATCCTCATGGCTACGTTCCCTGGCAAGTTTGGGCCGCTTGACGCCGCCAACTTCTATGCTGAAGTGGCGGACGACACAGAAATCGCGGATGCGCTCCTGATGATTTTTACGTTCGATCCTACCAAGTGAGGGCCCTGTCGGGATGGATGGCGGCGAAGGTGAAGACCGGTCCCGCGGCTCTTATGTTACGAGCGAGTAGTTCCTCCAAGGGACGCGCCGCTGTTCGTGGACGGGGGCGACCCGTTCCACCTCTCCGACGGGTGCGGCGACATCGACGGCATGCCCGCCTCCTGCGCCGAGATCACCGACCGGCTGAAGGATGGGACAGCTGTTTACGACTCCGAAGAGTGGGGGCGCAGGAGTAACGGCAAAGGTGGGTCGGAGAACTACGTCATCCACGCGTCGCCGATCTTCGACCAGACCCACTCGAATCTCAACGCGCTGGACGCGGTCTTTGTGCCCGACTACAACAACGCCTCGTACTTGTTCTCGTCCATCGTCACTCCAATTATGTATGGATGAGTATCGATACACCATACGGGGGGAAGCGGTGGACGGCTTGGGACGACCAATCCCCGCTGCCTATGTTGTGGTTTCCCCAGGCCCGAACAATAGGGGAGGTGATTTTATATATACGGCTGAAGCCGATGCTGCGGGTCGAATCCGAGTTGATGTAACAGATAGTAATCTCGTCAAAACAACGAGGGTGTTGTATGTAACTGGTCCGCTACCATTAAATGCTATTACCCCGATTAGACCACCTTTCGTTGGGTCCCACTCGTTCAGTAGGCCAACCTACGCCGGTCACCGTGTGCGGATTAAGAAAAATGATGAGGTGGATGTCGGGTCTATTCCCGTCAAAATTTTCTACCATACAGTCAAAGTCTTATTGCAAGATGGCTCTGGCAACCCCTTATTAAAAAGCGCGACCGCATGGAGATCTGTGGCAGTACGCATCCTTGACGAACGTAAGCGTTTTGTTGCGGAGACGAGCGTGTCACCAGACCAGTTCGAGCGAGTAGTGAGTCGGACTGATTCCGGGGTAACTTTAGCTTTGCCTCAGGGTGTTTGGTATATCAAAATCTCTCCGGATGAGAATTCCTCTTGGTTGACTTCTGAAAAGCCAGTACATTTAATGGACTCGGTTGAGCAATTAACAGTGATATTGAAGGAACAATGACAGTTATTATTCCCATTGATGGGACACCGGCCACACCACTGACGGAAACTCAACTCTGCATGTCAGACATTTTTGGCCCGTATAAACATCTCCCCCTATGCCTCTATTGCGCTGGATATAAATAATATGCTGACAGGCGGGTTCCTGTGTCGCCAATCCCTCTTCATGAGGCTGATTTGATATCGACTAACTCCTTACGCAGCCACGTGAAACAAAGGTATGTCATCATTCAACTCATCAAACGGCATTACATCCTCTGCTCTCCACAACGAACTCGTAAAGGGCTGTTTATGCCCTCCGTCAGCTCCCAAGCTACGGCAAGCATGAATACCTGTTTCCGGCTAAGCCTAACGTCAAATTCAGGGACGTTGCGAAGTTCTCCAAGCCGCACGCCTGGGATTTAGGGAAGCGGTTTAGGAGAATTTGTACTCTCGCCAAAGTCCACGACCTCCGCATCCACGACCTGCGGCACTTCGCGACCACCATGCTCTTCATTGAAGGCGTGGCCGACGCGATTATCAGGAAGATGACCGGCCACAGGTCGGAGGAGTTAGAGCGGTATAAGCACCTTTCACCCGCCTTTAAGCAATAGACCGTAGAGCTGATCGCCGGTCAGTTGTCCCGCCATGTGTCTACATTTCTGTCCCCGGAGCCTGAAAACACGAAAGCCGCCCCGAAGGACGGCTTCCAAGTGCCTGGTTCCAGGCTGGTTAATGGCGGAGCCGACGGGACTCGAACCCGCGACCTCCGACGTGACAGGCCGGCGTTCTAACCAACTGAACTACGACTCCGCAAGAACCTTAAATTTTCAAGGTCGGCGCGTACGTGGTAGGCACGGAGGGATTCGAACCCCCAACCTCCACCTTGTAAGGGTGGCCGTCTACCGTTGACATACGTGCCTGAAAAGAACCGCCTTAACCGGGTTCAAATTTAAGAGAAGAGCGCTCGGTCTGTCAAGCGCCCGCGCCGCGGGGAATCCCCGCGCGCTCTTTTCAACGTAGTCGTCTGTGTGCTATCTCCACTCCGCCTTCCCGAACCCGTCCGAAGGAGACCTTCGAAGATGATGCGCAGACTCTTCCCACTCGTCCTGCTGATAACCTCCTTGCCTTTCCCGACCCCCGCCGGCGCGCAGACGGCGCCCGCGGACACCTCCTCCGCGCGCATCATCGGCGAGGTCTTCGCCGCGGGGCGGCAGTTGGAGTACGTCAACACCCTCTGCGACCAGATCGGCAGTCGCCTGATGGGTTCGTCCGGCGCGCGCCGCGCCGAGGCCTGGGCCGCAGAAGAGATGAAGCGGCTCGGGCTCTCGAACGTCCGGCGCGAGCCGTACACGATGGCCGCGTCCTGGGGGCGCGGGCCGGCCTCGGCCACGCTCGTCTCTGACACGGGCGCGCGTGCGCTCGCCGTCTCCTCTTACACCTGGACGCCGGGCACGAACGGCGCGGTCGAGGGCGAGTTGGTGGACGTGGGCGCGGGAAGGCCCGAGGACGTTGCACGGGTGGCGACGAAGTTGAAGGGGCGCGTCGCGCTCGTCGTGCCGGAGGGCGCAGACCTCTCCGCCGTCATCTACAACTTCTACCGCGCGCCGGGGCTCGTGAAGGAGTTGAAGGACGCGGGCGCGCTCGCCGTCCTCGTCGCGGCCGACAAGCCGCACGCGATGCAGTACACGGCGCCCGTCGAGTTCACCGCCACGGGCAGACTGGCCGCGCTGCCGACCGTTTCACTCGCGCACGAAGACGTGGGACTTCTGCGCCGCCTGCTCTCGCAGAACCGGACGCCGCGCGTGCGCCTCGACGTGCGCAACCAGATCGGCCCCGCGTTCGAGGCGACGAACGTCGTCGGCGAGATGGCGGGGAGCGATCTGGCGCAAGAGCTGGTCGTCGTCGGCGCGCACCTCGACTCGAACGACCTCGGCCCCGGCGCGCTCGACAACGCCGCCGGCTCCGCGGCCGTGCTTGAGACGGCGCGCGCCATCAAGGCTTCGGGCCTGAAGCCGCGGCGCACGATCCGCTTCGTGCTCTTCACGGGCGAGGAGGAGGGCATGGTCGGCTCCATCGCATACGTCGAGCGCCACCGCGCGGAACTGGACAGGACGGTCGCGGCGCTCGTGATGGACATCGGCGCGGGCCGCCCCGCCGGCTGGTTCTCGATGGGCAGGGAAGACCTCGACGCTCGCATCCGGGAGCTTTCGGAACCGCTCGCGCAGTTCGGCGACTTCGCCGTCGAGCACGCCGCGTTCGCCGCCACCGACAACGCGCCCTTCATGGCCGAGGGCGTGCCCAACCTCATCCTCCTACAGGACGAGACGCCCTACTTCCCAGTCCACCACACCATCGCCGACACGCCCGACAAGATCGACCCGCGCGACTACGCCTCGGCCGTGGCCGTGCTCGCCGCCACCGCCTATCAGATCGCCGAACGCCCCCAGCGCCTCGGCCGCCGCCTCAAACCCGAAGAGGTCAAACGCATGGCCGAAGAGACGAAGGTCGGCGAGCAGTGGCGCGCGGCGGGAATCTGGAAATAGGGGTGTTGGGTTCTAGGTGTTGGGTGCTGGGTTCTGAGTTCTGGTGTCGGCCTTGGTCATTGTTTTAATAGCGGCCAGACCCAGAACCTACAACCCAGAACCCAGAACCCTTCTTACAAGAGCCAGACGGGCAACTCGTCCGTGTTCGCGGAACTCTCATCGGAAGGCGGCGTGTGAGACGGGGTGTCGTCGGACGTTTGAGGTGGGACGTGTGTCTCTTCCTCTTCGTCGCGTCGGCGCGAGATGGGCTTGATGATGACTTCGTCAACCTGCCCGTCGAGTCTCCCGATGACTGGCATCTTCGTCCTTTCCGTCGGCGGCCGTTTGCGGCTATATTCTACGGCGAAAGTTCTACCCGCGAGAGTTTAAGACCGTGCCGAAGTCCCCTGCAAGCTTAAAGATGTTCGCGCTCGCGGTGGCCGCTGCGCTGCTCACACTCGTCAACACGCCGGCGCAGGAGGAGCAGGCGCAGCACCAGCGCCCGCGCCGCGTCGCGCCCACGCCGACCCCCGCGCCGCAGTCTGCGCCCGCGAAGCAGCCCGCGCCACAGAGAACGGTCGCGGGCGGCGAAGAGGTCGACGAGGACGACGTCGTCCGCATCGAGACGCAGCTCGTCTCCGTCCCGGCCGTCGTCACGGATCGCGCGGGCCGGCCGCTGACGGGCCTCAAGGCCGCCGACTTCCAGGTCTTCGAGGACGGGCGCCCGCAGAAGATCGCCAACTTCTCGACGACCGAGGCGCCCTTCGAGGTCGCGCTCCTCCTCGACACCTCGGGCTCGACGCGCGAGGACGTGGGCCTCATCCGCGCCGCCGCCCGCGCCTTCGTCGACGCCCTCCGGCCCGGCGACCGCGTCGCCATCCTCTCCTTCAACACGAAGAAGGAGGGCAGCGACGCGCTCGCCGCCGTCGAGCTGAAGGCGCCGCTCACAGACGACCGAGACCTCCTGCAGGACGCGGTCGAGTCGGTCGGTGCCTCGAACGGCACGCCCTTCTACGACAGCCTCGTGAAGGTCGCGGCCGACGTCTTCCGCGAGCGGCCGACCGAGCAGACGCGCGGCCGGAGGGCTCTGGTCGCGCTCACGGACGGCGTCGACTCGACGAGCGAGTCCTCCTTCGAGGAGGCGCGCGAGAAGTTGAAGGGCGCGGGCGTCGTCTCCTACTTCGTGCTCGTCAACACCGAGGACTACGTCGAAGACCGCCTGATGCAGGACTGCGAGGACGACGGCGCGCTGCGCCTCTCGTCCACGCAGCTCCGCCGCTACCAGCGCGTCATCGCGCCGGGCGCTTCGGCCGAGGACTTCTCGAACTTCTGCCGCATGGGCCAGTTCGAGCGCATGCACGCCAGCCGCACGCTCTACCAACTGGCGCGCTCCGAGATGGCGAGCCTCGCGCGCGAGTCGGGCGGCAAGACCTTCCCGGCCGCAGACCTCCGCGACGCGCGCCGCGCCTTCCGCCAGGTGGCCGAAGACATCGGCACGCAGTACAGTATCGGCTACTACTCGACCAACACCGCGCGCGACGGCACCTTCCGCAAGATCAGCGTCCAGGTGCGCACCGTCAAAGACGCGCAGGTGCGCGCCCGCGAGGGCTACCAGGCGCCGCGGAGCTAAGTTGAGAATTTGAAATTTCAAATTTGAAATTAAGACTTTCAAGAAGGATGAAAAATTGATGACTGATGAGAGGCGCGCTTTTGAACGCGTCACGCTGGTTGTGCTTGACAGTCTGGGCATGGGCGAGATGCCGGACGCGGCCGAGTGGGGCGACGCGGGGTCGGACACGCTGGGGCACATCTGCGAGTCGCGGCAGGTCAACCTGCCGAACCTGCGCGCGTGGGGCCTGGGGAACGTGCGGAGCTTGAGCGGCGTCGCGGCCGTGGAGAGTCCGCGCGCCTCTTACGGGCGTTGCGCCCTGCGCTCGAACGGGAAGGACACGACGACCGGGCACTGGGAGATGGCCGGCATCATTCTTGAGAAGGCCTTCCCGACCTACCCGAACGGCTTCCCCGAGGACGTGATCGACAGCTTCGTCTCGGAGGCGCGCGTGCCCGGGGTGCTGGGCAACTACCCCGCTTCGGGGACGGAGATCATTAAGGAACTCGGCGAGGAGCACGTGAAGACGGGCAAGCCCATCGTCTACACCTCGGCCGACTCGGTCTTCCAGATCGCCGCGCACGAGGGGGTCATCCCCGTCCCGCGCCTCTATGAAATCTGCGAGGCCGCGCGGAACCTTTTGCGGGGCGAGCACGAGGTCGGCCGCGTCATCGCGCGCCCCTTCGTCGGCGAGCCGGGGGCGTTTAAGCGCACCGAGAACCGGCACGACTACGCCGTGCCGCCGCCGCGCGACATGCTCCTGCCAGTCCTCTCGGGCGCGGGACTCGACGTGGTGGCCGTCGGCAAAATCTCCTCCATCTACGACGCGTCCGGAGTCACGCAGGAGCTGCCGGGGAAGAACAACGACCAGTCGATTGACAAGACCATTGAAGCCCTGAGAGGCGACACGCGCGGCCTCATCTTCTCGAACCTCGTGGACTTCGACATGCTCTACGGCCACCGCCGGGACGTCGAAGGCTACGCGCGCGCTCTCGAACACTTCGACGCGCGCCTGCCGGAGATAGAGAGTGCGATGCGCGAGGGCGACCTGCTCGTCATCACCGCCGACCACGGCAACGACCCGACCTACCGCGGCACAGACCACACGCGCGAGTACGCCCCGCTCCTCGTCTACGGCCCGCGCGCGCGCGCCGGCGTCCGTCTCGGCGACCGCGGCTCGCTCGCCGACATCGGCCAGACCATCGCCGACAACTTCGGCCTGAGACTGAAGGCGGGCGAGAGTTTCCTGCGTCTCATCGCAGACTGAGTTTTAACCACAGAGACACAGAGGCACAGCTTTGAAGTCATAGCTCTTCAAGCTGTGCCTCTGTGTCTCTGTGGTTAATTTTTTCTAAATCAGTCCTTGAGGCTCGGGTCTTTGATGACGGCGATGTAGGGGAGGTTCCGGTAGCGCTCGGCGTAGTCGAGGCCGTAGCCGACGACGAAGGCGTCCGGAATCTGGAAGCCGCAGTAGTCGATGGGCACGTCCTTCTCGCGCCGCTCGTGCTTGTCGAGGAGCGCGGCCAGCTTGACGCTCTTCGCGCCGCGCTGGTGGAGGCTCCCGATGAGGAACGAGAGCGTCAGGCCCGTGTCCACGATGTCCTCGACGATGAGGATGTCGCGGCCGTCCACCGGCACGTCGAGGTCTTTGACGATCTTCACCTCCCCCGTCGAGCGCATCCCCGAGCCGTAACTCGAAATCGCCATGAACTCGACGCCGAGGCGGAGGTCGATGGCGCGGACGAGGTCGCTCAGGAAGATGTACGCGCCCTTGAGCACGCCGACGAGGAGCGGCGTCTGGCCCGCGTAGTCGCGCGCGATCTCGGCGCCCATCTCGGCGACGCGGTTCTGGATCTGCTCGGCGGTGAAGAGCGGCTCCAGGTTGGGGTTGCTGAACTCCGACAAAGCGACGGCGGATGAAGACAATTCGGCCTCCTCTGTGTTTAAGAAAACGTAAGCGGGAACGGGCGGCGCCTGAGCTGTTTGCGCGGGGCCGCCGTGGTGCGACATACTATGCGCGCTCCACGCTTAAGGTCAAATGGTAGACGTTCACGGGTTCCTTTATGGCTGAAGAACGGCCCACAGAGTCCACGCGCGACCGCGTCCGCGCGCTCGTGCGCGAAGTCTTACAGAACGCGTCGCCGGCCGAGGAAGAGGCCGGCGCGCCGCCGCAGCCCGCCCTCGCGCGCGTCGTCAACGTCGCGCCCGCGCCCGCGCCGAAGCCGGCCGAAGCACAGAAGGACTACGACCAGGACGAGTCATCCAAGAACGTCCTCACCGAGGACGACTTGAGGGGCCTGCCCGAGGGCTCCCGCCTGAGAATCGCCGAAGGCGCGAGGCTGACGCCGCTCGCCGCCGACATCGTCCGCGAGCGCCGCATCGAGCTCGTCCGCCGCGTGCCGCGCCGCGGCCCGCGCGCGGAGAAGATCATCGCCGTCGGCGCGGATCACGGCGGCTTCCCTTTGAAGGAGGAGCTGAAGGTCTTCCTCGCCGAACTCGGCCACCGCGTGCGCGACTTCGGCACGAACTCGACCGACGCGGTCGACTACCCGGACTTCGCGCACGCGGTCGCGCGCGCGGTCTCGGAGGGCGAGGCAGACCTCGGCATCGTCATCGACGGGGCGGGCGTCGGCTCGTGCATGACGGCCAACAAGGTGCCGGGCGTGCGCGCCGCCGCCTGCTACTCGGTGCGTGTAGCCGTCAACTCCCGCGAGCACAACGGCGCCAACGTCCTCACTTTGGGGAGCGGCACCATCAACGCCGCCGAGATGCGCGACATCGTCCGCGCCTGGCTCTCGGCCGACCTCACCGAAGACCGCCACAAGCGCCGCGTCGCCAAAATCGACGCCGTCGAACGCCAGTACAGAACTTGAGAATGAGCGACAGCAGTCCGCAGCTCATTGTCATCGCGGGGCCGAACGGCGCGGGCAAGACGACCCTCGCGCCGTTTCTGATACGAGATGAGTACGGGCTGATGGAATACGTTAACGCCGATTCCATCGCGCACGGTTTGTCAGCTTTCAGTCCGGAGAGCGTCGCCTTTGAAGCAGGTCGCATCATGCTCAAGCGAATCCGTTCTCTCGCAGAGCAGAACCTAAGCTTCGCTTTTGAGACGACGCTCGCCAGCCGCTCCTACGCCCGGCTGATTAAAGAGCTGTGCGCCAGGGGCTACGAATTCCACCTCATTTACGTTTGGCTGAACAGCGCTGACCTGGCGGTGCAGCGCGTGCGCGAGAGGGTGCGCAGGGGCGGTCATGACGTGCCGGAAGAGGTGATCCGCAGGCGCTACGTTAAAGGCGCGCAGAACTTCTTCGCGGTGTATAGCGAGCTGGCTGATACGTGGGGAATGTACGATAATTCCGAGTTAGGTGAGCCAATAGAGATAGCGAATAAAAACAAGAACACACCGCCGAAGATTCTTCGGGAGGATTTATGGCAACGACTCCGCGAGATGATAGCGTGAAGCAATCAGGCCGGAAGGAGATTAACGTCGTGCAAGGCGAGCCCGTTGTGGCTGCATTGCGGCGCGCGACTCGCAACGCTTTGCTCGACCATAAGCGTGCCGGCAACCCTGTCGCTACTTGGAGGGACGGGAAGGTCGTCATTATCCCGGCGGAGGAGATTGAGGTCGAGGAGACGGCCGGCGATTCGGAGAGGTCGTAGAAGGAGCGTGGGCTTCATGGCTTATTCGCAGAACGGGGATTTCGAGCGGCTGGTCGAGCAGATCACGGACGTGATCGTGGCGCGGCTGAACGGGGGCGCGGAGGACGGGGCGTGCGGGTGCGGGAGCGCCTGCTTCAACCGCTGCCCGGAGCGCATGCAGAGGGTCTTGGACGCGGGCGCGTCGCGCATCGGCATCCTTCTGGGCGAGGGGGCGACGGCGCGCGACTGGGCGGCGATGGTTGACCACACTCTCTTAAAGCCCGAGGCGAGCGAGAAGGACATCACGCGCCTGTGCGAGGAGGCCGCGCAGTACCACTTCGCGAGCGTGTGCGTGAATCCTTCGTGGGTCAAGACCTCCGCGTGCGTGCTGCGCGGGTCGGGCGTCCCCGTCTGCACGGTGGTCGGCTTCCCCCTCGGCGCGACGCTTCCGGACGTGAAGGCCTACGAGACGCGCCGCGCCATCTTCGACGGCGCGCGCGAGATCGACATGGTCATCAACATCGGGGCGCTGAAGAGCGGCGACGACTGCGCCGTCGAGTACGACATCCGCTCGGTCGTCGAGGCCGCGCACGAGGCGGGCGTGCTGGTGAAGACCATCATCGAGACGGCGCTCCTCACCGACGAGGAGAAGGTGCGCGCCTGCCTCGCCGCCAAGCGCGCGGGCGCCGACTTCGTCAAGACCTCGACCGGCTTCGCCAAGTCGGGCGCGACCGTGGCCGACATCGCCCTGATGCGGCGCACCGTGGGGCCTGACCTCGGCGTGAAGGCCGCGGGCGGCGTGAAGGGGATCGAGGACGCGCGCGCGATGGTCGAGGCCGGCGCGACGCGCATCGGCGCCTCGGTCGGCGTCAAGATCGCGCAGGAGGCGGCGGGCGTGAAGACGGCCGCCTCGGCCGCGGCCTATTAAAGAGCTTGAAGGAGATGCGATTTAAGACCCCGCGTTCGAAATTGTTGCTGGCGGCCGTCGCCGTTCTGCTCCTCTCGGCGACGGCCGCGTCGGCGCGGCAGGAGTCGGGGCAGGTCGCCGTCCAACTCGGAGCGGTGGACAGGGAGGGGCGGCCGGTCGAGGGGATTAAGGCGGAAGACCTGCGCGTCACGGTCGAGGGGCGGCCGCAGAACGTCCTCTCCTTCTCGCCCCGCGGGGCCGAGCCGCTGCACGTCGTCGTCATGCTCGACGTGAGCGCGTCGCAGGAGCGCGTGCTGCCTTTCACGCAGGGGGCGGCCGACCGCCTCGTCCCGGCGCTGCTCGCGCGCGGCGCCGCGAACGACGTGGCGGTCGTCACCTTCACGAGCGAGATAGATGTCCTGCTGGGTCTGACCGCCGACGGCGCGGCCGTGCGGCGGGCCATCGCCTCCGTCGAGTTCAAACCGCCGACGGGTTACATCGGCGGCGGCGTCTTCGTCGGCAACCCCAGGCCGAACGACCCCGGCATGCGCGCCGGCTCGACCGCCGTCTGGGACTCGCTCGTCGAGGTCTGCGACGACATCTTCGCGCGCGCAGGGAAGGGTCGCCGCGTCGTCCTCCTCATCAGCGACGGCGTGGACACGAGCAGCCGCCTCAAGCCGGACAAGGCCTTCGAGCGCCTCCTGCGCGAAGGCGTCGCCGTCTACGGCGTCGGCATCGCCGACGAGCTGAGCTTCGACGGCGTGGACGAAGGTTTTATGCGCAAGGTCTCGGAGCGGACGGGCGGGCGCGCGCTCTTCCCGAAGAAGAACAGCGACCTCCCCGCCGCCTTCGAGCAGGTGCGGCGCGAGCTGCTCAGCGCCTACACGCTCACGTTCGCCAGCCCCGCGGCGCAGGGCGGCGGCGGCAAGCCGCTCAAGCTGCGCGTCGAACTCGTCAACCCGGAGCTGCGCAAACAGGGCGTGCATCTCGCCTACCCGCAGGCTCTCGTCAAATAAGCGCCGGCCGCCGTACGGGCGCACACCTTTTGTAACAGTAAGAGAACCTTTCCCGCGCCGCGCGGGCTTGAAACGCGCGGCGCTTCGGGTCTATGCTCGGGGCACTCAGTTCTCCAAGACGACCACGGAAGGTGTAGGCGATGGCTCCGAAGAGACCGAACATTCTCGCCGTCATCCTGGGCGGGGGCGCGGGCACGCGCCTGTCGCCGTTGACGCTGTTGCGCTCGAAGCCGGCCGTGCCGCTCGGCGGCAAGTACCGGCTCGTGGACATCCCGATCTCGAACTGCATCAACTCGGACATCCTGAAGATCTTCGTGCTGACGCAGTACAACTCGGCGTCACTCAACAAGCACATCGCGACGACCTACCGCTTCTCGCAGTTCTCGAACGGCTTCGTCGAGATTCTCGCCGCCGAGCAGACGCCGCAGAACCCGCAGTGGTTCCAGGGGACGGCCGACGCCGTCCGGCAGGTCTTGCCGCACATCGAGAGCTGGGGCATCGACACGCTGCTGATACTTTCGGGCGACCACCTCTACCGGATGGACTACCGCAAGTTCATCGCGCGCCACTTCGCGACGGAGGCCGACGTGACCATCTCGGTCATCCCGTTCGTGCGCGAGGCCGCCGAGGAGTTCGGCCTGATGAAGATGGAGCCGGACGGGCGCATCACCGAGTTCCGCGAGAAGCCCAAAGGCGCCGCGCTCGAAGAGATGCGGGTGGACACGACGCCCTTCGGCCTCTCGGCCGAGGAGGCGGCGCGGCGCCCCTTCCTCGCCT
Organism: Acidobacteriota bacterium; assembly: GCA_019239425.1. GTDB lineage: Bacteria > Acidobacteriota > Blastocatellia > Pyrinomonadales > Pyrinomonadaceae > QHXN01. Next base: position 33,376 of record JAFAZX010000075.1, on the reverse strand, counting down.
CGATGGGCATCTACGTCTTCAAGTTCGACTGGCTGGTGGAGCTGCTCGCGCGCGACCCGACCTGGATGGACTTCGGCAAGCAGGTCATCCCGGCGGCCATCGAGACCGGCAACGTGCAGGGCTACCTCTTCGACGACTACTGGGAGGACATCGGGACGATCTCCGCCTTCCACCAGGCGAACCTCGACCTGACGGCGACGATCCCGAAGTTCAACCTCTTCGACACGGACGCGCCGGTCTACACGCGCGCGCGCTACCTGCCGCCGTCGAAGGTGAACAACTGCCACATCAACAGCTCGATCATCTCCGAGGGCTGCATCATCAGCCGGGCGGTCATCACGCGCTCGCTCATCGGCGTGCGCACGCGCATCGACTTCGGCGCGAACATCGAGGACACGTACGTGATGGGCGCCGACTACTACCAGTCCATCGAGGAGATGGAGCGCGACGCGCGCGAGGGCAAGCCGCGCATCGGCATCGGCGAAGGCTCGGTCATCCGCAACGCCATCGTGGACAAGAACGCGCGCATCGGCGCGGGCGTCCGCCTCGTCAACGAGCGCCGCGTCGCCGAGGCCGAAGACCCCGAGGCCGGCTGGTTCATCCGCGACGGCATCATCATCGTCCCCAAGAACGGCATCGTCCGCGACGGCACGGTCGTCTGAGGCCGGAGGCCGAGGGAGAAAGGGTGAGGGGGAAGGGAAGACACTTCGTCTCCCTTCCCCCTCACCCTTTCTCCGTCTTACGGCTACTGGGCGGCGGCGAGAACCACGTCCCACGCCCAGCGCCCCATCTGCATGCCGCGCACGTCCTTGACCTTGGCGCGGTAGCGGAACGCGTTGCCGTATCGGTCAACACGCTTCGACTCCTTGTAGTCGAGCGAGATGGACGCCAGCCCGAGTTCCGCGAGCGTGTGCAACTCCCGCGGCTCCGAGACCCCGTTGTGGTTCGCGTCCTGCCACAGGCGCAGCGACGTGTAGACCGCGTCGGCCCCGTCGATCAGGCCGTCCGAGTTGCCGCCCTGCTCCGGCCTGTCGTACACGGCCAGCGCCAGGAATCCGTTCTTCCCCATGCCGGCCGGCGGCGGCGGCTGCGGGGTGAAGTCGCCGAACAACTCCGCGCCTTTAGTGATGGCGCCGTCGCCGTCGCGGTCTAAAGCCAGCCAGGCGTCGTCGGAGCCGGGGGCCGTCCACGGGATGTGCCCGGCCCGGCCGTCGCCGTTCAGGTCGAACCTGACCCCCTGCTTCAGGCCGGTCAGATCGAAGCCGTTGCCCGACACGTCGATGAGGATCGGCGTCCCCCACGTTTGCAGGCACGTACACCCGTCGCTGGAGCAGAGGATGCAGTTCTCCACGTCGTAGCAGGGGTAGGTCGGGCAGGTGATCGGCTCGGGGTCTTCACACAGCTCCGGCGACTGCCAGGTCGTGCAATAGCCGTCGTCGCTGCAATGCGCGCGGCAGGTCGAGGTGCCCGTAGCCGAGCAACTCTTTCTCCCGGTGCTGTCCACGAAGGGGCCGGCGTTCTCGGTGCAGGTGTCATACTCGAACAGGGCCGGCGAAAGGGCCGAGGCGGCTAACATCGGCTTACCCTGACACCGCGCCGCGTGGGCCCGCTCCCTGTCCGAACCCCGGAAGGGCGGGATGATGGAGGTGGCTAAAGAGGCGAGGGCCGGGAACCTTAAACTCGGAGGCTGGTCGAGGTAAGGAGATTTTATAAAGGCCGCCGGCTCCGGCCGCCTCCATAACGTCCCGTCGGCGAACCGGACTTCCTGCACGCCCATCCTGATGCCGAAGTCCCCGTACAACTCGCCGCCCCTCGCTAGAGGCTTCAACAGCCTGGGAGGGTGTAGCGTTCTGATCTCGACGACCTGCGGCGAGTCCGGGGTGATGTAGGCGTTAACGGGCGGGAAGGCGTCCGCCAGCAGAACGTCGTCGGGCTGGTCGAGGTAGACGACCTCGACCCTCACCTGCACCGAGACGATGGGTTGGGAACTCCTGTTTCTGACCTCCACCCGCTTGATCTTATTTATCAGTTGGTGCTTCCCCCCGCCGGAAAGCAGCTGGATGCTACGCACGTAGGCCGGCACCGAAGGGTCATCCTTCTTATCGTCGAGCAGCGTCGCGTACCCCCACGTGCCGGCCGGCTTGTCGTCTTTCGCCTTCAGGTCGTCGTCGTCGAAATCTCGCGCCACGTCTGCGTCGGACGGGAACTGAGGTCTCTGGGAGCCCCGCCCGATTCCGCTCGCCGTGGCGGAAGTCTGTACCACGCCGGTCGTGAACCCGAAGACGAAGGCAACGGCCAGGAAGAAGAGGATGGTGAAGGGCACTACATGTCGGCGGCTGAGCAGTGAGCGGAGTCCGTGGATATTCATGGTATCTCTCCTGTCAAAGGCGGCCGGGAGGCCATCGCGTACCGGAAGGGGGATGCCGAGAGGGGGCAGGGCGTTCAGGACTATCGGGAGGGAGGGTTGCTACGCCGGGGGCGTGGGCAGTTTTCTTAACGGCGTACAGACCTTGTACTCTCATTCGGTGGCGAGGTCAACGGAATTCTTACCCGGCAGCAGGCGCGGGCATTGGACTCAAGCCCCTTGCCGCGACGGGCGAGCCGCGCGGACAAACGAAGGGGCCGGAGAGTCTTGAAGTCCGACTCTCCGGCCCCCTGCGACGGGCAGTATCTCTTTAACTCAGCTCACGGCGCCCGTCACTCTTTGAGCCCGCCGCCGAAGGGGTCGAGGTTGCGGCGCAGCACGGGCGCCGACTGGCGCGGGGTGTTATTGCCCTGCGCGGTGGTGGCGTCGGGGCCTGTGCCGCCGTCGGGGCGGTAGACGTAGCTGTCGCGCGCGCGGACGACGAGGTTGGGGCGGCGGACGCGGACGCGTATCTGGCGCCGCTCCTCGGCCTGCGCCTGGCGCGAGGGGTAGTAGCCGAGGCTGTACTGCCGCCGCAACTCCTCGGCGATGTTCGTGAACGCCTGTTCGAGATAGTTGATGTCCCGCGCGTCGTAGAGGCGCCCGCCGGAAGACTGCGCGAGCCGGCGGAGGTACTCGCCGCCGCGGTCATAGTCTTCGCGCGTCGTCCCCGGCGCGGGCGCACCGCCGCCGCCGCCGTTACCGCCCCCGATCCTCACGTTGCCGCCGCCGAGGATGATGCTGCCGAGGATGTCCCCCCAGCCGGAGTTGCGCCCGCCGCCGCCGCCGCGCCGCCTCGGGTAGCGGTTCGGCCCCGGCCACTGGCCGCCGCCGCCGCCGTTGCCGCTACCGCCGGTCCAGGTGTCGTACTGAATGGGGTAGATCATCGCGTCGAGCTCGACGGCCTCTTCGAGCGTGCTCTCGAAGCTGGCGCGGCGGCTCGAACTGTCAACGCCGTCGGTGAAGAGCACGAGGGCCTTGCGCCCCTCGACGCGGCCGAGCTGGTCTTTGATGACGAGGTCTACGGCGTCGTAGAGGCGCGTGCCGCCGCCCGGGCGCGTCTGCCTGATGGCGGCGCGCAGCCGGTTTCGGTCGCTCGTCGCCTCGGAGAGGACGCGCACCTGGTCGTCGAAGGCGATGACGATGACGCGGTCCGCGGGGCGCAACTGGTCGAGGAAGGCGATGGCCGCGTCCTGGATGTCTTCGAGCTTGAAGCGGGTCGAGCCCGAGGTGTCGATGACGAGGGCGACGGTGAAGGGCTGCTCGACGGGCGCGAAGTACGCGACGCGCTGCTCGACGCCGTCTTCGAGGACGCGGAAGTCCTCCTGCCGCAGGCCGCCGATGAAGCGGCCGTCGCGGTCGAGCACCGAGACGGGTACGGTCACCAGCGCCGCGTTGACGCGCACGACCTCGTCCTCGCCGACCTCCTCCGCGACCTCCGCGGAGGACTGTTGGGCGGGGCGCTGCTGCGCCTGCCCCGAACCGGCCCCCTCCAGGCGCGGGGCGCGCCGCTGCTCGGGCGTCGGCGCGGGCGCGGGGCTTGCGGCCGGCGGCAGCGTCGTCTGGCCGACGCGGCGCGGGCGCGTCTGCGCAAAGGCTTCCGGCGCGGCCGCGGACGCGAGCAGGACAAGGGCCAGGGACAGGCGTAAAAGCTTTTTCACAGCATTTTCTCCGGACGGCGCAGGCTTGCGCCCCTCTTTGACGTGCCGGGTGGCCGCACGGATGCCAGGGTTTTTTTGGGGTGTTGGGTTCTGGGTTCTGGGTTAAAACTCGGTTCTTCCCCAGCACCCAGCACCCAACACCCAGCACCCCTCAGCGCGCAGCGCTCTCAATCGCGTTGAAGATGAAGGGGAAGGTGCCCCAGGTCTGGCCGCGGTGCTGCGGGCGGAAGCCGAAGAGGATGACGCGGCCGCGGCCCAGTGTGGCTTCGACGAGGGCGGCGCGGCCGGCGAGCTTGTCCGCGCCGAGGAGCCAGCCGGAGCGCAGCACCTCGTCCTTGCCGGCGTAGCGTGCGACGACGCGCGCCTTCGAAGTGTCGGTCACCTCGAAGGCGGCGCTGTTGACGAAGTACGCGTCCGCCTCTCGTCGGAAGCCGCGCGCGAGCGGGTTCGAGGTCTCGACCTCGATGCGCAGGACGGAGCCGGGGCAGTAGAAGTCGGCCGCGCGCAGACCTTCGAGCGCGTTGCGGACGGGGAGGTCGAAGCGCTTGATGGGCAGCTCGGTCGAGTCGTCCCAGCAGACGAGCGTGCCGCCCTCCTCGACGAAGCGGCGGAGGTTGGCGACGCCCGCCTCCGTGATGCCGCCCGTAAACTCAACGGGAGCCGTGTCCTTCGCGCGCCCCTCGACTATCTCGCGCAGGCGCATCGAGGGGAGCACGATCACGTCGAACTTCGCGCGCAGGGAACCGGCCCTCACGTCCGCGTCGCGCAAAGATGTGTAGGGCACGTTGAAGGTGTCGAAGAGCCAGCGCGTCCAGCCCTCGTCCATCGAGCCCGTCCAGCTCCTGTAGAGCGCGAGGCGGACGGGGCGTTTAATCGGGTTCTGAATCTGCGAGTCGACAATCGTCGTCCTCAGGTCATACTGCCCGCGGGTGTCGCTCCGGATGGCGGCGTCGCGGCCCGAGACGTTCGTGTTAAGGCCGAGGTCGCGCCGCACCTCGTCCTCGCCTTTAACTAACGTCAGGCGGCGCTGCGACTCGGGCTCGCGGATGCTGTGGACGGGGTAGGCTTCGACGCCCATCTGCATCGGCAGCGTCCACCCGGCCACGTCGTAGGGGCGTTCGGGCGCGCCGCCCGCGAGGCGGTCTGGGTAGTCCTGCCGCTCGAAGAGCGCCTGCACGTTCGCGCGGTAGGGCTGGCGCAGGAAGACGAGGTAGCTGCCCGAGGGCCACTCGGGCGGCGCCTGCTTCATGTCGTTGTAGACGTTGCCGCGCGAGCCCATCAGCATCAGGTGCAGCTCCGCGTCCATCCTGTGAACTTCCACGCCCTGCTCGACGAGGAGCGTGACGAGCTTCGAGACGTTCTCATCCCTCCCCTGTCCGGCGGGGATGACGTAGGCCAGCACGTCGTCACTGTCCGCGGGCGGCCAGTCGAGCGCGCGGCGGCCGAGCTCGTAGAAGTTGCGCAGGTAGCGCTCGCGGTACTTCGCCGCCAGCGAGAGCACGGAGCGCGCGGAGGTCAGCTCCAGGTTCAGGATGTCGCGCGCGCGCCACTCGCCGCCGGGCCAGGGGTCTGGGAAGTTGGTCGTCGGGCTCTCGGGCAGGGCCGTCGGCATGCCGCGCACCGCGGCGCGGCGAAGCTGCTCGGGCGTGACCTTGACCGGCGTCATGAGGCGCGCGCTCGCCGCCTCGGTCAGGATGCCGACCGAGTTGTGAAAGTAGGGCGCGGTGCGGAAGCCCCCGTGCCACCACATGTCGTACATCGCGTTGGTGACGACGCCCTTGAAGCCGGCGGCCTCGGCGTCGGCGGCGATCTTGTGGCCGATGAGTCCGACCTCGCGCAGGAGCAGCGGCGCGATGTGCGGGTTCGGCGGGTCGAAGAAGGGCGGGACGAAGAAGCGCGACCCCGTCGAGCCTTGCTGGTGCACGTCGTAGACGATCTGCGGGAACCACTCCTTCCAGAGGAGTCGCGTGACGGCGCGCGTCTCCCCGAGGTTGAGCATGAACCAGTCGCGGTTGTCGTCGTGGCCGGCGTAGGCGTGATAAATCTCGGGCGGCTCGGTGCCCTCCCACGGTTTCCCCAGGGAGCGCCTGTACCAGTCGGCGACGATGTCGATGCCGTCGGGGTTGGGCGAGGGGATGAGGATGAGGATGGTGTTGTCCAAGACCTCGCGCGTCTCGGCGTCCTGCGCGGAGGCCAAGTCGTAGGCGAGCTGCAGAGACATCTGCGAGGCGACGATCTCGGTCGAGTGGATCGAGCAGGAGACGACGACGACCGCCTTGCCTTCGCGTACCAGGCGGTCGCGCTCCGCCTCGTTCTGGACGAGCCGCGGGTCTGCGAGGCGGCGCTGGATTTCGCGATAACGGTCGAGGTCGCGTATATTCTCGGGCGAGCTGATGAAGGCCGCGATGAGTGGGCGCCCGAGCGTGGACTGGCCGACGGTCTGGACGCGCACGCGCCCGCCGCGCGCGTTGAGCCGCCCGAAGTAGTCGGTAATCTGCTTCCAGTCGGCGACCTTGCGGTCTTCGCCGGGCGTGAAGCCGAGCACCTCGCGCGGCGAGGGGACGCGGGAGGCGGGATTCGTCGGTGTGCCGACGCTCGCGGGCGGCTGCGGGGGGCGGGCGGGACGGGTAGTGCGGCGGCGCTGCGCGTGTGCGTCTGTGAAAGTCAGGCAGCAGAGCGCGAGCGCGGCTGCGGCGAAGAGAGACGAGCGGCGAAGGAACGCTGGATGCATCCTGAAAGTCTTCCGACAGAGATTAAGGGCCAAGAGCGAAGTGTGGATTTGACGAAGGCCGAGTCTAGCACAGCGCCGCGGCGCACGCCCGCCGGGAGGCTTTGGTACTGGTGGTCTCTCTTCGTGGCCGCGATGCTGCTGCTCGTCATCGGCCCGTGGTCGATTACCGTGGCGCTCGTCGCGGGGCGGCGCCACTGGCTCTACCCCTTCGCGCTCTTCGGCGCGCGCACTTGGCTGCGGCTGAGCGGCGTGCCCGTGCGCGTGCGCGGTCTGGAGAATCTAGACCCGCGACAGTCCTACGTCTTCATCGCCAACCACCGCTCCTTCCTCGACACGGCGATGCTCTTCTACCACCTGCGGCGGCGCATCGGCATCCTCGCCAAGAAGGAGTTACTGAAGGTGCCGATCCTCGGCTACGGCATGGGCTTCGTCAACATCCTCGCCATCGACCGCACGAACCGCGAGAGCGCCCTGCGCACGACGAAGGCCGCGACCGACCGCCTGCGCTCCGGCATCTCGTTCGGCGTCTTCGCCGAGGGGACGCGGGCGCGGCCGGGCCAACTGCTCCCGTTCAAGAAGGGCGGCTTCTACATGGCGGTCGAGGCCGGGGTGCCGGTCGTGCCCGTCGCCATCAAGTACACGGACGACCTGATGGGGAAGGGCACCGGCGTCGCGCGCCCCGGCACGGCCGAGATGGTCGTGCTCCCGCCCATCGACACCGCCGGCATGTCGGGCGAAGACGTGAAGCGCCTCGTCGAGCGCGCGCACACGGCGATAGCGGAGGAGTTGGCGAAGCCTTGAGAATTTGAAATTTGACATTAAAAGAGAGACGGCGGCGCGAGTACGTTGAACTCGCGCCGCCGTCTCTCTTTGACTTAACTCAAACGCCTTACGGCTTCGGCTTCGTGGGCTTCGGCTTGTCGGGGTCGGTCTTGTCTTTGAGTTCGTCGCCCTCTTCGATGACGCGGATGCGGCCGCGCAGGGGCTCGAAGTCCGTGAACCTGATCCGCATGCGGAGGTGGACGGACTGGCCCGTCTTGAAGGTCAGCTCGTCGTCGGCGTAGGTGTAGGTCGGGAACCAGTACTTGCCGTCGATCTGCTCGCGGTAGGTCTCGAACGTGGGGAACTTCGCCTTGTCGGTCTCGGGCACGCCCTTGCCGCGCGTCTTGACGATCTGGAAGTCGCGGTCGTCCACCCAGATGCGCCCCTGGAAGAAGCGCTGGAGCGGCTTCGTCTTCTTGATCGCCTCGAGCCGCGCCCTGTCCGACAGAACCTTCGGCGTCACGTCGAAGACGTAGGTGTCCAGCTCGTCGAGCTTCTCCTTGCCGACGTAGGAGAAGTTGTAGTCGCCGACCTTCGAGGACTCGAGCGCGAACGCCTGCACGCCGCCGAAGTCGTCCAGGTCTTCGGCCGTGATCTCGATCTCCGTGAGGGTCGGGACGGGGAACTTGAGAATCTTCTCGTAGCGGTTGCCGGTGTCGTCGGAGAGGAAGCGCGAGACGCGCAGGTACTCGCCGGAAATCTGCCCGCCCCACGCGATGGTCTGGACGATGGCCTCGCGGCGGAAGCCGTACTCGTTGAGCGCCTTGCGGAACTCCGACTCCCTCTGCGTGAAGGCGCGGATGATGCGCTCCACGTCCTCGGGCGCGCCCGAGCGGTTGACGATGGTCGGGCCGGGCGCGGAGGCGGGCGTGGTCTTGGTCTTCTGCGCCGCCGCGGAAGCGGTGCAGAGAAGGGTGGCGAGGACTGTAAAAAGAACTCTTCTCATAAATCTCTCTTCCGGACTGGACTTCGGGGGTTAGACGCGCGAGCCGTTCTGAGTCAGGGAAAACGCCCGCCGAGCAACCCTTTCGATGCCGAACCCGAGTTCCAAGTTGCAGGAACTTCGGCGCGCTAGACGAACTCGGCCGCGACCCGGTGCGGGATGACGCCGCGCTCGAAGCCCTCGTCGAGGAGGCGCTGGACGGCGCGCCGTCCGCGCTCCGTGTAGTCGAGCGTGAGCTGGTTGACCCACATGCCGACGAAGCGGTCGGCCAGCTCCGTGTCCATGTCGCGCGCGAACTGCATGGCGTAGGCCAGGGCGTCGCGGCGGTTGTCGAGCGAGAACTGGATGGACTGGCGCAGGTAGTCCGAGACGCGGCCGACGGTCTCCGGCCCGAGGTCGCGGCGGATGACGTTGCCGCCCATCGGGAGCGGCAGCCCCTCCTTCTCCTTCCACCACTCGCCGAGGTCTACGACCTTCTGGAGCCCGAGGCGCTGGTAGAAGAGCTGCCCCTCGTGGATGAGCAGGCCGGCGTCCGCCTCGCCCTTCCGCACGGCTTCGATGATCTGGTCGAAGGGGACGACCACGTACTCGAAGTCTGGTTCGAGGATGCGCAGGACGAGGAAGGCGCTCGTCATCGTCCCCGGCACGGCGACTTTCAGGTTCCGTAGCTCCCCGACCTTGTGAGCCTCGCGCGCGACGACGATGGGGCCGTAGCCGTCGCCGATGGAGGCGCCGTGCGGGAGCAGCGCGTACTTGTCGGAGATGTAGGCGTAGGCGTGGAAGCTGACGGCGGTCACGTCGTAGACGCCGCGCGTCGCCTTCTCGTTGAGAGTCTGGATGTCTTCGAGCGTGTGCTCGAAACGGATGTCGCCCGTGTCGATCTTGTTCGTCGCCAGCCCGTAGAACATGAACGCGTCGTCCGAGTCCGGCGAGTGCGCGACGGTGATGGTGCGTGTCTGTGTTGCTGTCGTCATGAGTCCTCTGAATTAAATAAATTTGGGCGGCGGGCTTAAGATTCAAGCGCGACGCCCCGCCCTAAAATTCTTAACCCCCCGGTGTCCCGCCACGCCCCTGCGCGATGATGTCGATGAGGGCATTGAGGCGCTGGTCTGCGTGGGCTTGCGCCTCCGCCAGCTCGACCATCTTCACGGTCAACATCCTCTGCGATTGGCCGAGTTCATCGACCGTGTTGTAGAGGTGGACGGCCGCCCTCTCAAGCTGGCCGAGGCGTTCCTCATGCAACAACTGCATCCTTTCCATCCTCTCCGAGAACTGATCCATCCTCTCAGAGAAGCCCTCCTGTCGCTTAATGATGAACTCCATTATCTTCCTAAGCTCTTCCTCACTCATTCGCGTTTCTCCTGCTGGCGGAAGGCCGTCGGGTGCTGGTTGTCACGCGAGTTGGCGGCCCCGCGCGGGCGGCGGCGAATTCGTTCAGGCGACGGCCGGCTCCTCGACGCGGTTGTAGAGCGTGTCGCGCTCGACCGCCTCAAGTCCGGCGTCTTCGATGATGGCGACGATCTCCTGCTTGGACATCTTGACCTCGCCGCCCGATTCGACCGAGTAGCTCTCGGTCAGCTCGCCGCCCTCGGTGATGGTGCCGTCGAGGTCGTTGGCGCCGTAGTGGAGCGCGACCTGCGCGAGCCGCTTGCCCAGCATCACCCAGTAGGACTTGATGTGCGGGAAGTTGTCGAGCATGAGCCGCGAGACGGCCATCGTCTTCAGGGAGTCGACGCCCGTCGGCCCCGGCAGGTGCGCGAGCTGCGAGCCCGGCGGGTAGAAGGCTAAGGGTATGAAGCACTGGAAGCCGCCCGACTTGTCCTGCTGCTCGCGCAGGCGGACGAAGTGATCGACGCGGTCTTCCACGGATTCGATGTGGCCGTAGAGCATCGTCGCGTTCGTCTTCAGACCGGCCGCGTGCACCTTGCCCGAGAGGTCGAGCCACCGCTGCGCGTCCGTCTTGTGCGCGCAGATCATCGAGCGCGTCGGCTCGCGAAAAATCTCGGCCCCGCCGCCGGGGCACGAGTCCATCCCGGCCTCCCTGAGCCTGTTGATGACCTCCTCATCCGACATCTTGTAGAAGCGCGCGAAGTGGTCGAGCTCGACCATCGTCCAGGCCTTGAGGTGGAGCTGCGGGTACCGCGCCTTGAGCGAGGAGAGGAGGTCTGTGAAGTACGAGAACGGCAGCTTCGTGTTCAGCCCGCCGACGATGTGCAGCTCGGTCGCGCCCTCCTTGACCGCCTCGCCCGCGATGCGCAGGGAGTCCTCGATGTTGTGCGTGTAGGCGTCGGGCTGGCGCGGCGTGCGGAAGAAGCCGCAGAACTTACAGTCGGCGTAGCAGACGTTGGTCGGGTTGAAGTGGCGGTTGACGTTGTAGTACGTCACGCGCCCGTGCAGGCGCCGCCTGACGGCGTCGGCCAGGCGGCCGAGCGCGGGCACGTCCTCGGTCGCAAACAGCGCCAGCCCGTCCTCGAAAGTGAGCCGCTCGCCGGCATCGACCTTCGACGCGAGTTCGTTGAGCTTGGGGTCGTGTGAAAAGTCCATAGTCTTAAAGTCTGTTCATAAGAGCTGCGCCGCCGAAGGTGGCGAGCAGGATGACGCTGACGAAGGCGTTCGTGGTGAAGAACGCGGCGTTCAGGCGGCTCAGGTCGTCGGCGCGCACGAGCGAGTGCTGGTAGACCAGGAGCGCGCCCGTCGCCGCGACGCCCGCGACCGCCGCCGCGCCCAGGTTCGTCAGAAAGTATAACCCAACGAGCGCCGCGAACGCCCCCGCGTGCAGGAGGCGCGAGACCCACAGCGCGCGCGCCACGCCCAAACGCGCCGGGATCGAGCGCAGGCCCGCCCGCCGGTCGAACTCCGTGTCCTGGCACGCGTAGAGCACGTCGAAGCCGGCCGTCCACAAAAGCACCACGAGCGAGAGCAGCAGCGGCACCGGCGAGTCAATCGCCCCGCGCACCGCCACCCAAGCGCCCGTCGGCGCGATGCAGAGGCACCAACCCAGAACGACGTGCGAGAGCGACGTGAAGCGCTTCGTGTAAGAGTAGAGCAGCACCGAGGCGAGCGCGACCGGGGAGAGAATCAGAGTCAGACGGTTGAGCATCGCCGACGCGAGGAAGAAGAGCGCGGCCGACAGAATCGTGAACGCCCAGACGAAGGAGACCGAGAGCTTCCCGGCGGGGATGGCGCGCGCGGCGGTGCGCGGGTTGCGGGCGTCGTATTCGCGGTCGGCGATGCGGTTGAAGGCCATCGCGGCCGAGCGCGCCCCGACCATCGCCAGGGTGATCCAGAGCGCCTGCCACCACGTCGGAAGACCGTTCGGCGTGAAGCCGCGCGCCGCCAAAAGCGCCCCGAGGAAGGCGAAGGGCAGCGCGAAGAGCGTGTGCTCGATCTTGATCATTTCGAGCGTCGTGCGGATGTTGCTCGCGGCGGTGTTCATCTCGGTCTGTTGGGTAGGCAAACGTCGGGCCGGGTCGTGACTAAGGTCAAGGCTTTCGCGAGGCGTCTTTCCGAGGCGCGGGCTGGCAAAATGCCAAAGCGTGATTCCGTCAGTTGCTTTCCGCCAAAGGCTTCAGCGCGGCCCCCAGTAGTCGGGCGACTCCTTCATCGAAGGGTCTGGGCGCTCCATCCAGCGCTCGGGGCGGTGCAGGTCGATGAAGCCGAACTTTCGGTAAAGCTCGTGCGCGTCCTTCGTCGCCAAGACCCAGCGGCGGAAGCCCTGCAACTTCGGGTGGGAGAGGATGACCTCCATCAGCCACTTCGAAAGCCCGAGCCCGCGGTGCCCTTCGAGGACGAACACGTCGGCCAGCCACGCGAAGGTCGCGTAGTCCGTCACGACGCGCGCGAACCCGACCAGCTCCGCCCCGCGGTAGATGCCGAACGGCAGAGAGTTCTCGACCGACCTGCGGACGAGCTCCAGCGGCCGCCCCTTCCCCCAGTAACTCTCCTCGGAGATGTAACGGTGGATACGGTCGAAGTCTAAGCGCCCGCGCTCGGTGCTGATCGTGTACTCACCTTTGTGCCACTCACTCATCACTCAAAACTCTCAACTCTTCTTCCCCCTTCCAGCGCGTGCCGGTCGGGTGCGGGATGCCGAACTGGTCGAGGAGGCGGAAGACGAGGTGGTCTACGAGCTGCTCGACGGTCTGCGGGCGGTGGTAGAAGCCCGGACTGGCGGGCATGATGCGCGCGCCCGCGTGCGCGAGCCGGAGCATGTTCTCGATGTGGATGGTGTTGTAAGGCGTCTCGCGCACGACGAGGACGAGCCGCCGCCCCTCCTTCAAGGTCACGTCGGCCGCGCGGTGAATCAGGTTCGTCACCGCGCCCGAGGCGATGGCCCCGAGCGTCCCCATCGAGCAGGGCACCACGCACATCCCAACCTGCGGGTGCGAGCCCGAAGAGGGCTTCGCCGCCATGTTGTCGAGCCGGTGGAAGTGTATGAGCTTTGAGTCTTCGGGCAGTCCGACCCACCTGTTGACCGCGCGCACGTCGCCCGGCTCGATCTTCGCCCCCAGCTCGACGCGCGCGACCACCAGCGCCGACTGCGACATGATGAGGTTGACGCGCTCGACCACGCCGCTCGCCGCCATGTGGACGAGCGTGCGGTGCGCGTAGATGGAGCCCGAGGCCCCCGTGACTGCGACGGTCAGTTCCATCTTTGACTCTACGTGCGACGGGCGGCGCGCGAACGACTTTCGTCGAACGACCCGCCACCCGCCGCGTCTGACCTGTTACGTCGGAGAGAATCTTAAGGGTCGCGCCCCGCGCGCGCAAGCGTGCGTGTTTCAAACTGCGCGGGCGGGGGTGCTAGACTCTGGCTGAAAGCCGAAAGCTGAGAGCTGACTGCTACATGGACTCAAAGGAACTCGAAAGGCTTCTGCGCGCCTTCAAGCAGGGCGAGCTGGAAGAGTCGGAGGCGGCGCGGCGCATCGCGAACCTGCACTTCGAAGACCTCGGCCACGCCCGCGTCGACCACGCTCGCGCCGCGCGGCAGGGGTTTCCCGAGGTCGTCTTCGGGGCGGGGAAGACCCGCGCGCAGGTCGTCGAGATCGTCGAGGCGCTCGCGCGCCGCACGCCCAACCTGCTCGTGACGCGCACGGACGAAGGCACCTACGGCGAAGTCCGCAACGTCTGCACAGAGGCCGAGTGGCACCCGGCCGCGCGCCTGATTCGCGTCGTGCGCGACCGGACGGAGCGCGGCGCGGGGACGATCATGGTCGTCACCGCCGGCACCTCGGACATCCCCGTCGCCGAGGAGGCCGCGCTCACGGCCGAGGCGATGGGCAACCGCGTCGAGCGCATCTGGGACGCGGGCGTCGCGGGCATCCACCGCATCATGGCCGAGCGCGAGCGCCTGCGCGCGGCGCGCGTCCTCGTCGTGGCCGCGGGGATGGAGGGCGCGCTCCCTTCGGTCGTCGGCGGGCTGGTGAGCGTGCCCGTCATCGCGGTGCCGACGAGCGTCGGCTACGGCGCGTCGTTCGGCGGCGTCGCGGCGCTCCTGGGGATGCTCAACTCCTGCTCCTCGAACATCACGGTCGTCAACATCGACAACGGCTTCGGCGCGGGCTTCGTCGCCAGCCTCATCAACCGGAAGGTGTCGGGTGACGAGTGATACGTGATGAGTAAAAGAACCGTCGTCTGCGTCACCCTTCTACTTCTCGCCTGCGCCGGGTACACGCCGGCGCAGCCGCGGCAGCCCACGGCGCGGAAGTTCGACGAGTTCACGACGGGCGCGGGCGGCGCGAACCGCGGCGGTTGGTACGGGAGGTTTGAGGCCGAGGCGGAGCGCAAAGAGTTGGAGACGCGCTTCCGCCGCTACGCCGCGCAGTTGCGGAAGGAGGGCACGCGGCCTTACGCCATCACGTACGGGCCGCGCGTCGTCGCCTGGGAGATTTACAACCGTTCGGTCGCGAGCCTGCGCGCGGCCGCCCTCTGGCCCAACCTGACGGGGGCCGGCTTCGACTGGCGGCAGATCAACTGGGTCAACGGCGGCTTCCGCGAAGAGGCCGCGACCGAACTCTGGATCGTCCCGCCCGGCGCGCAGCCGCCCTGCCCGACGCCGACCGTCCGCCCCGAAGACGTGGCCTACTGCCCCTCTCTGCGCGCCCAGGGCAAGACTTACGTCCCCGCGCCGTCCGGCCCTTTGAGCTTCACGGCTTCGGCGAGCGTCAACAACACCAACGTCAAACAGACCTTCGACTGGGCGGTCTCGAAGGGGCGGATCGTCAGGGGGCAGGGCACGGACTCGATAGAGGTCGAGCTGCCGCCGGGCGCGAGCGGCGAGGTGGTCGCGAGGGTCTCGGTGCACGGCTACTCGCTCGAATGCACGGCCGCCGCGACGGCCGCCTCCGCGAAGACGACAGTCGGCGTCAGCCACTTCAAAGTTGACGAGTTCGGCAACATCAATTCCGAGGACACGAAGGCGCGCCTCGACAACTTCGCGATGGAGTTGATGAACGACCCGACGCTTGAGGCGCAGCTCGTCGTCTACGGCGGGCGCTCCGGCCCGCCCGGACAGGCGCAGCGGCGCGCGGACGTGCTGAGGAACTACATGGTCAATACGCGCGGCATCGACCCCGCGCGCGTCAGAACCTTCATCGGCGGCTTCCGCGACGAGCTTTCGGGCGAGCTCTGGCTCGCGCCGAGCGGCGCGCCCCCGCCGCCCCAAAGGCCGACCATCGACGCGGGCTACGTCACCGAGACGAAAGGGGGCGTGAGGCGTAGATGAGCGGGACGCTCCCGAAACTACTCGCGGCCCTGCTGCTGCTCCCGCAGTACGCGGCCGCCGTCCGCACGGCGCAGGGCGTGCGGGCGCGGGACTGCGGCCTGGCCGCGCAGTCGCTCAAGCTGGACGAATACGGCGACCTCTCGGCCGCGGAGGAGGGGCCGCGTCTCGAAAAGTTCACGGCCGCGCTCAAAGAGTATCCGGACGACACGGCGGCCTTCATCGTCGCCTACGCGGGGCGCGCCGAGCGCGCGGGCGCGGCCCTCCGGCGCGCCGACCGCGCCAAGCAGGCCGTCATCGACAAGTCGCCTTTACTGAACCCGAACATCAACACGCTCGACTGCGGCCGCAGGGAGTCGCCGGCCGTCGAGCTTTGGCTCACGCCCGTGGGCGCGTCGCCGCCTCGCTGCTCCCCGACCCTCGACCCCGCGCCCCCGCCCCCGAAGGCCGGCGCGGCGCGCCGCGGAAGCCGGAGGTCATGAGCAAAAGACTACTCGCCCTCCTCGTCAACTGTGCGCTGCTCTTCACGCTGAACTTTATGCAGGGCTGCGGCGCGCGCCGGACGCCAGACCTCGGGCGCATCTTCGCGGGCGTGCGCGGGCGCAAGGGCAAGCGCCCCGTCATCGTCATCCCGGGCATCCTCGGCTCGCGCATCGTCAACCAGAAGACGGGCGAGGTCGTCTGGCCCTCGGCCTTCCGCTCGGACGTCGACGGGTTGAGTCTGCCGACGACGCCCGACCTCGCCAACAACCGCGACGAGCTGGTCGCCTCGCGCATCGTCGAGGCGGCGCGGCTGGCGAAGATCGCGCCCGAGGTCTACGTCTACTACCACCTCCTGCGCGCGCTCGAAGACTACGGCGGCTACCGCGAGGGCGACTGGGCGAACCCGCCTGAGGGCGGCGACCAGGACACCTTCTACGTCTTCTCCTACGACTGGCGGCGCGACAACGTCGAGTCGGCGCGCCTGCTCGTCAAAAGGATCGAGGCCCTCAAGCTGAAGCTCGGCCGGCCCGACCTGCGCTTCAACGTCGTGGCGCATTCGATGGGCGGACTCGTCGCGCGCTACGCGGCGATGTACGGCGACCGAGACCTGCCGCCCGAGGGCGACGCCCTCAGGCCCGACTGGGCCGGCGCGAGCTTCGTCAACAAGATCTTCATGTTCGGCACGCCGAACGCCGGCTCGGCCGAGGCGCTCGCCGTCCTGCTCGAAGGCTACTCGGTGACCGAAGGGTTAAGGCCCCGCGTCCACCTGCTCAACCAGCTCTCGCGCGACGACGTGATGACCGCGCCGTCCATCTTCCAACTGCTGCCGTACGGGCCGGCGGCGCGCTTCCTCGACCGCGACCTGCGCCCCCTGAGCGTGGACTTGTACGACCCTTCGGTGTGGAGGCGCTTCGGCTGGTCTGCGGCGAACGACCCCGACTTCCGCGCGGCCTACGAGCGCGGCGACCTCCGCGGGCAGGAGGCCCCGACCGGCCGCGGCACGCTCGCCGAGCTCGACGCCTACTTCGACGCCGTGCTCGCGCGCGCGCGCCGCTTCCACGAGGCGCTCGAAACACAGACGGCGGACGCGCCGGTCAAGCTCTTCGCCTTCGGCGGCGACTGCGAGGAGACTTTGAGCGCGCCCGTCATCATGCGGGACGAGAAGACGGGGCGCTGGTTGACCTTGACGCGGCCGCAGTCTCTGAGGGGTTCGGACGGGCGGAAGTTCAAGCGTGACGAGGTCGTGCGCGCGATGTACGCGCCGGGCGACGGGCGCGTGACGCGCGACTCCCTGATCGGCACGGGGCTCGGCGGCGGGGGGCGCGCGAGCGCGTTCTACGAGACGCCGCTGCCGGTCGCCTACGCGGCCTTCGCCTGCGACCTGCACAGCGAGTTGCAGAACAACCGGACGCTACAGGACAACGCGCTCACGCTGCTCGTCAGCGAGTTGACGAGCTGAAGAGCAGGAAAGTGATAAGTGATGAGTGATAAGTGATAAGAAAGAAAAGACGGGCTGGGTTTTTCTTATCACTTATCACTCATCACTTATCACTCATCTTATGGCGAGGTCTCTGATGGGAGAGTCGACGGCCGTACTCCTCTTCGTCTGCGCCGTGGCGGCGGTCTACCTGTTCGCGGCGCTCGCGGTCGTGCGCTTCATGCTGCGACGCCT
Source organism: Acidobacteriota bacterium (assembly GCA_019239425.1). Lineage (GTDB taxonomy): Bacteria > Acidobacteriota > Blastocatellia > Pyrinomonadales > Pyrinomonadaceae > QHXN01. The sequence goes on along the minus strand of JAFAZX010000075.1, from coordinate 15,939 downwards.
CGGGTTCATGGAGAGGCCCGCGCGAGCCGCACGCATCGCCGAGCGCGGCGCGCTCGTACTGGCGGCGGCCGGCCTCCTCTGCTTCGCCTACGGCTACTTCGTCGAGCCGTACTGGCCGCAGGTGACGCACGTCCGCATCGAGAGCGCAAAACTCAAGGGCGCGCAGAGACCCGTCCGCGTCGTGCACATCTCGGACTTGCACTGCGACCCGTCGCCGCGGCTCGAAGAGCGCCTGCCCGACCTCATCGCCGCCGAACACCCAGACCTCATCGTCTTCACCGGCGACTCGATTAACGAGCCCGGGGGCCTGCCGGTCTTGCGCAAACTCCTGCCGCGCCTCGCCGCCGTCGCGCCGACCTACGCCGTGCGCGGCAACTGGGACACGGCCTTCTGGCGGCGCGAGCAACTGTTCGAAGGCACGGGCGTGGTCGAGCTGAAGAAGGAGGCGGCGCGCGTGGACGTGGCCGGCACCTCGCTCTGGGTCGCGGGCGCGCCCTTCGCCTCGCTCGCGGACCCGCCGGACGGCGTGCGGAGCGGCATCGAGAACGCGCTCAAGGACGTCCCGCCCGAAGCCTTCGCGCTCTTCCTCTACCACACGCCGGACGCGATACTGGAAGCGGCCGAGACGAAGCGCGTCGACCTCTACTGCGCCGGCCACACGCACGGCGGGCAGGTGGCCCTGCCCTTCTACGGCGCGCTCGTCACGCTCTCGAAGTTCGGCAAGAAGTACGAGAGCGGACTCCACCGCGAAGGGCAGACGTGGCTCTACGTCACGCGCGGCGTCGGCATGGAGGGCGGCCCCGCGCCCCGCGTCCGCTTCTTCGCACGTCCCGAAGTCACAGTCATCGAACTGATCCCGGCAGAAGCCCGACCGTAAGGGAGGGCGCCGGCGTAGGCAAAAGGCAAAAATGAAGGAGGAGGAGCCATGAAAGGAAGTCTCACGTTACTGCTGACGACCTTCTCTTTACTCTTCGTGCTCGCGCGACCAGCGCACGCGCAGGGGGCGCGGGCCGTGAGGCTGGCGGTGGACGCGACGAGTGCGCCGCGGAAGCTGTTCCGCGCGACGGAGACGATACCGGCCGCGCCGGGGCCTCTGACGTTGTACTACCCGGCCTGGATACCGGGCGAGCACGGGCCGACGGGGCCGATCATTAATCTGTCCGGGTTGAAGTTCACGGCCAACGGGCAGGCGCTCCGCTGGCGGCGCGACCCCGTAGACATGTACGCCTTCCAGCTCGACGTGCCGCAGGGCGCGGGCTCCGTGGAGGTGGCGATGGAGTTCCTCGCGCCGACGTACGCGGGAGGATTCACGTCGGGCTCTGCGACCACGTCGCACCTCTTTATCTTCTCCTGGAACTGGCTGCTGCTTTATCCGAAGGTCGCGCACACGGACGACCTCACGTTCGACGCCTCCATCCGCCTGCCCGCCGGCTGGCAGTACGGGACGGGCCTCGACACTTTGAAGGAGTCGGGCGGCGTGGTCGAGTTCAAGCCCGCCTCGCTCACGACGCTCGTCGACTCGCCCGTGCTCGCCGGAGAGTTCTTCCGCAAGGTGCCGCTCTCGACCGCGAAGCCTTCGGTCGAGCTGGACATGGCCGCCGACAGCGCAGCCGCGCTGGAAGCGAGCCCGCAGTTCACGAACGCGATGCGCAGGCTCGTCGCCGAGGCGCGCTCGCTCTTCGGCGCGGAGCACTACGAGCACTACAACTTCCTCTTCACCTTGAGCGACCGCGTCGCGCACTTCGGACTCGAACATCATCAGTCGAACGACAGCCGCGTCGCCGAGCGCGCGCTGGTTGACGAGACGGCGGGCCGGCTCGCGCTCGGCGTGCTCCCGCACGAGTACGTGCATTCCTGGAACGGCAAGTACCGCCGGCCGGCCGGGCTCGCCACGTCCGATTACCAGAAGCCGATGCGGGGCGAGCTGCTCTGGGTCTACGAAGGGCTGACCGAGTATTACGGAAACGTCCTCGCCGCGCGCTCGGGCCTTTGGACGCCCGAGGAGTACCGGGACGAACTGGCGTCGGTGGCGGCGGGCCTCGATAACCGGCCGGGCCGGACGTGGCGGCCGCTCATCGACACGACCGTCGCCGCGCAGCTCCTCTACAACGCGCCTTCGGAGTGGGAGGCCGAGCGGCGCGGCGTGGACTTCTACGACGAGGGTGAACTCATCTGGCTCGACGCCGACACGCTGATAAGGCAGTTGACCGGGGGCAAGCGCTCGCTCGACGACTTCGTCCGGCGCTTCCACGGCGCGCCCTCGGGGCCGCCCGCGGTCAAGCCCTACACCTTCGAAGACGTGGTCAACACCCTCAACGAGGTGGCGCCGCACGACTGGCGCGCGTTCTTCGAGGAGCGCCTCTGGTCGACGGACGCGCGCGCGCCGCTCGGCGGGGTCGAGCGCGGCGGGTGGCACCTGACCTACGACGCCTCGCGCGGACAGCACGTCGAGGATTTGGAGGACGGGCGGGGGCGAGTCGAGTTGGAGTATTCGCTCGGGCTGCGCCTGGACAAGGACGGCCTCGTCGCGGACGTGTGGCCGGGGACGGCCGCGGACAGGGCCGGCCTCGGGCCGGGCATGACGGTCGTCGCCGCGGACGGCAAGGCTTACACTTCGGACGTGCTGCGCGACGCCGTGACCGCCGCGAAGTCGCGTAAGGAGCCGATCCAACTCCTCGTCAACAACGAGGGCGCGCTGCAGACCTTCGCGCTCGACTACCACGGCGGCGAGCGCTACCCGCACCTCACGCGCGACGCCTTGAAGCCAGACCTGCTCGCCCAGATCATCACGCCGCTCGCGCGCGAGCGGGTCGGCGTCGCCGCGTGCGACGAGTTCATTTCGAAGTATGAGAGGTGTGTGGAGAGCAAAATCCCCACCGCGGTGAAAGCGACGTTTATGACGAGCATGGCGGTGTGGGCGAAGAGCTGGCGCGAGCTGGCGGGACACCCGGAACAGCGCGCCCCGCTGGCGAAGGCGTGTAAGACCGCGCTCGATGAGGCGAGGACGTACCTGGGTTCGTACGGCTGCCGGTGGTGAGAGCGGCGGCGGTTGAAAGGCGGAGGGCGCGGCCGTCGGACGGCCGCGCCCTCCGCCTTTCAAGTCTCATCCGAATCAGAGTCCCGACAGCGCCGACCCCTGCACGCGCCCGGCCACTTCGTCGAGGCCGACGTCCTCGGACTGCTTCGTCGCGCGGTCGAAGAGTTCGACCTTGCCGTCGGAGACCTTCTTGCCGACGGTGACGCGGAGGGGGATGCCGATGAGGTCTGCGTCCTTGAACTTGACGCCCGCGCGCTCGTCGCGGTCGTCGAGTAAGACTTCGAGTCCGGCGCGGCGCAGCTCTTCGTAGAGCCGCTCGCCCGCGTCCACGATCTCCTGCTGCTTGACGTTGGTGACGGTGACGACCACGTCGAAGGGCGCGATGGCCTTCGGCCAGACGATGCCGTCGGCGTCGTGGCTCTGCTCGACCGCGGCCGAAAGTATCCGCTCGATGCCGATGCCGTAGCTGCCCATCACGATGGGCACCTCCTTGCCGTCCTTCGTCAGGACGGTCGCGCCCATCGACTCGGCGTACTTCGTACCCAATTTGAAGATGTGGCCGATCTCCATCGCCTTGAAGATGTCGAGCGTGCCGCTTTCGCAGTTCGGGCACGCCTCGCCCTTCTGCACGGTGCGCAGGTCGGCCCAGGTGTCGGGCTTGATATCGCGCTCCACCCCGACGCCGCGCAGGTGGTGGTCGTCCTTGTTCGCGCCCGTCGTCATGTTGCGCCGCCCCTTGAGCGAGTTGTCGGCGACGACGCGCAGACTCTTCTTCGAGGCGGCGGCCTTGTCGCGCGCGCCGACGCCGCCGAGGCTGCCCGCGGACGCGCCGAGCAGTTCGACGATCTCCTCGTTCTGCGCGGGGCGCACGGCCGACGCGCCGAGCGAGTCGCCGAGCTTGACCTCGTGCAACTGGTGGTCGCCGCGCAGCAGCGCGAGCACGGGGTATTGCTCCTGCGTCTTGCCGTCGGTGGCGACGTAGACGAGCGTCTTGACCTGACGCTCGGCCGCGGCACCGCCGGGGAAGGTCGTCAGGTCTTCGATGGTGCGCACGCCGGGCGTGGGGAACTCTTCCGGCGCGTCCGGCCCCGCCTCGTCCTCGACCGCGGGAATCTTCGAAGTCGCCTTCTCAAGGTTGCCGGCGTAGTCGCAGGATTCGCAGACGGCGATGAAGTCCTCGCCCGCGGAGGTGCGCGCCATGAACTCGTTCGACTCCGAGCCGCCCATCGCGCCCGAAGAGGCCTCGACGATGTGGTACTTGATGCCGCAGCGGTCGAAGATCTTCTTGTAGGCCGAGCGCTGGTTTTCGAAGGATTTGTCCAGCCCGGCGCGGTCGACGTCGAAGGTGTAGGCGTCCTTCATGATGAACTGGCGCAGGCGCATCAGGCCCGACTTCGGCCGCTCCTCGTCGCGGAACTTGGTCTGTATCTGGAACCAGACCTGCGGGAGCTGTTTGTAGGAGCGTATCTCGTGGCGCGCGATGGAGGTGAAAATCTCCTCGTGCGTCATGCCGAGGCACATGTCCGCGCCCTTGCGGTCGCGCAGGCGGAACATCGTCTCGCCCATCACCTCCCAGCGGCCCGACTCCTTCCAGATTTCCGCGGGGTGGAGGGCCGGCAGGAAGAACTCCTGCCCGCCGACGGCCTCCATCTCCTCGCGCACGATTCTTTCGGCGCGCCGCGCGACGCGCCAGCCGAGCGGCAGGATCGAGTAGATGCCCGCGCCGAGCTGGCGGACGAAGCCGGCGCGCAAGAGCAGACGGTGCGAGACGACCTCCGCGTCGGCGGGGTCTTCGCGGAGTGTGGGGATGAAATACTGTGACCAGCGCATATGCTTTTCTCTTCAATCTCCTTCAGAAAATGAGCGACCATTCTCGCCCACGGTGTGGTGCATCGTCAAAGAAAGGATTAACCACGGAGACACAGAGGCACAGCCAGGAACACGGCTTTAAGGTCTTAGCTGTGTCTCTGTGTCTCCGTGGTTAATCCCTCTATGCCTACTGCTCTTGTGCGAGAATGATGGTTATGCGGGTCGTCATCATCGGCGGGGGCATCGGCGGGCTGGCGTTGGCTTTGGCGCTGCGGCGGGAGGGGTTCGAGCCTCTGGTCTGCGAGCGCGCGCCGGCGCTTTTAGAAGTCGGGGCGGCGATTGCCGTCTGGCCGAACGCGTTCCGCGTGCTCGAAAGGCTGGGCCTGGGCGAGACGTTGCTCGCGCGCGCGGGGCGCATCCGGAGCGTGCGCTGGCTCGGGCGCGAGGGGCGCGAGTACAACCACTTCAGCTTCCCCGAGACGGGCGCGCCGGCCGTCGCCCTTCATCGCGCGGACTTGCAGGGCGCGCTGCTGCGTGCACTCCCGCCCGAGTCCGTTCACCTGGGCAAGACCTTCGCCGGCTTCGTCGAGGAAGGCGAAGAGGTGCGCGCGCGCTTCGAAGACGGGGCGGAGGTCGCGTGCGACGTACTCGTCGGCGCCGACGGCCTGCACTCGCGCGTGCGCGCACAGTTGTTGGACAACGGCGGGCCGGCCTACCGCGGCTACACGATCTGGCGCGGCGTGGCGCGGCTCGAACACGAGACGCTGCGGGCGGGCGTGGCCTCGGAGATTTACGGACGGGGCCGGCGCTTCGGCGTCGGGCCGGTCGGGCTGGGGCGCACGGGTTGGTGGGCGACGGCGAACGAGCCGGAGGCCGCGGCGGAGTCGGCGTCCGAGCACGCGCCGAAGTTGTTAAGACTGTTCGAAGGCTGGTGCGCGCCCGTCCAAGAGCTGATCGAGGCGACGCCCTCCGAGTCAATCCTGCGCAACGCCGCGTACGACCGCCCCGCGGCGGCGCGCTGGGGTGAGGAGAGAGTGACGTTGCTCGGCGACGCCGTCCACCCGATGACGCCGAATCTCGGGCAGGGCGGCTGCGTGGCCGTCGAGGACGCCGCGGTGCTCGCACGATGTCTCGCGAAGTATAAAGACACGCACGTCGCCCTGCGCGTCTACGAGTCGCGCCGCCGCACGCGCGCCGCCGCCGTCGCCGCCTACTCGCGGCGCTACGGCGCCTTCGGCCAGTGGCACACGCCCGCGATGGTGAACCTGCGAGCCCGCCTGCTCTCCTCCGTGCCCGAATCGGTCGGGCACAGAGTCCTCTCGCTCGTCTTCGACTACGACGCTTATGCGGTGGCGGTGTGAGAACAGTTAACCGCAGAGACACAGAGGCACAGCTTGGAGCAATACCTCAACAAGCCGTGTCTCTGTGTCTCTGTGGTTAATCTGCTTTGGTGACCGCCTACTGCTTCGTCTGCACCTGGCTGGTCTCTTTCTGGAGCGAGTCGATTTCGCGTTGGAGGGCGCGCTTGAGGTCTTCGTCGGTCGCCTTGTCGAACGCTTTCTTGAGCGCCATGAGCTGCGCCGTGCGGAGCGCCTGGTCGGCGGGGACTTTGACGTCCGGCTCGACGCCGGTGCCTTCCCAGTTGGTCTTGGTGACGGGGCTGACGGCGCGGCCCGTGGGGATGAAGGCGCCGAAGTGCGCGCTCAGGCGGTTGCCGCCGCCGGGGTTGGCGCCGCCGCCGGTCGTCTCGCCGACGAGCGTCGCGCGCTTCAGGTTCTTCAGGTTGTACGAGAACTCCTCCGCGCCCGAGAAGGTGTAGCCGCTCGTCAGCACGTACACGTCCTTGCCCGTGTAGCGCCTGCCCGAAACCTCCTTCAGCGTCCAGAACTCCTCGACGCGCTCGCCGGAGCCTGAGCGCCAGTGCAGGTCGTTGAGGTGGACGGGCTCCGCGCCGAAGAGGTAGGAGCAGATGAGCGCGACCATCTTGGGGTCGCCGCCGCCGTTCCGGCGCAGGTCGAAGATGATGGCGTCGGTGTTGGCGAGGAAGTTGAAGGCCGCGGCCACGGTCTCCGCGCCGCCCTCGGGGTCGAGGAAGTTGCGGAACTCGACGTAGCCGATGTTGCCCGGCAGGCGCTCGACCTTCTGGAAGCCGTAGTTGATGCGCGACATCTCGCGGCGGAACTGCTCGCGCTCCTCGGCCGTCGGCTCACGCCGGGCACCCGCGCGCTCCGGGATAGGTTGGGCGGAGTAGCGCACGCGCAGGTGCTTGTCGTGGCTCACCTCCTGCACGTCGGCCGTCAGCTTCTCGGCGAATTGCTTCGCGCTCGTGATCTTTTCGTACTCGCCGCGGTCTGAACGTTCGCGGACGGCGCGCTCCATCTTCGCGGCCACGTCGGGGAAGATGTACGCGTCGTTGAGTCGCTTGAGGAGGTTTTCGATGACCTCCTTGCGCGCGGCGGCGTCCAAAGTCATGTCGGGCTGCTCGGGCGGCGGCCCCTGCCGCGCGGGCGCGGGGGCTGGGGCGAACAGCATGAAGCCCGCGCAGAGCGCGAGGGCGAAGAGTGCTTTCGGACGATTCATTGCTTGACGGTCTCCTTGTTATTTGTGGCTCGGGCGGCGTGCGCGTCAGACTTGCATTACGTCGGAGGGGGCCTCGGGTTCCACTTTTCCTCTGCGTTGCGGCGGGGCGGGGCGTGAGGTAACATTCAGGCCGCCGAAGACAAGCCGTCACAGACACCACGCGGGAGGAGCTAGCGGATGAGCGACCTTTTGAACGCCCCTTTAGCCGAGGTTGACCCTTTGATCTCGGGCGCCATCGACGACGAGGTGCGGAGGCAGGCCGAGGGCCTGGAGCTGATCGCCTCGGAGAACTTCGTCTCCGAGGCCGTGCTCGAAGCGATGGGCTCGGTCTTCACGAACAAGTACGCCGAAGGCTACGTCGGCAAGCGCTACTACGGCGGCTGCGAGTTCACGGACGTGGTCGAGCAGGCGGCCATCGACCGCGTCAAGGAACTCTTCGGCGCCGAGCACGCCAACGTCCAGCCGCACTCCGGCTCGCAGGCGAACATGGCCGTCTACCTCGCGGCCCTCTCGTACGGCGACACCATCCTCGGCATGAACCTTTCGCACGGCGGCCACCTCACGCACGGCCACCCCTTGAACTTCTCCGGCTTCAGCTACAAGGTCGTCGAGTACGGCGTCTCGCGCGACACGGAGCAGATAGACTACGACGAGCTTGAGCGTCTCGCGCAGGAGCACAACCCGAAGATGATCGTCTGCGGCGCCTCGGCCTACCCGCGCATCATCGACTTCGAGCGCATCGGCGAGATCGCGCGCTCGGTCGGCGCGCGCGTGATGGCCGACATCGCGCACATCGCCGGCCCCGTCGCCGCCGGCCTCCACCCCTCGCCCGTCCCGCACGCAGACTACGTGACGACGACCACGCACAAGACTCTGCGCGGCCCGCGCGGCGGCCTCGTCATGTGCAGGTCGGAGCACGCGGCCGACGTGGACAAGAAAGTCTTCCCGGGCATACAGGGCGGCCCGCTCGTCCACATCATCGCCGCCAAGGCCGTCGCCTTCGGCGAGGCTTTGAGAGAAGAGTTCAAGGACTACCAGCGGCGCATCCTCGCCAACGCGAAGGCGCTCGCCGCGGAGCTTCAGGAGCAAGGCTTCCGCCTCGTCTCGGGCGGGACGGACAACCACCTCGTCCTCGTGGACGTGTTCATGGGCGGGAAGGGCGTGACCGGCAAGGTGGCCGAGAAGGCGCTCGAAGCCGCCGGGATCACCGCCAACAAGAACACCATCCCGTTCGACACGAACAAGCCCTTCGTCGCTTCGGGCATCCGCCTCGGCACGCCCGCGCTCACGACGCGCGGCATGGGCGAGGAGGAGATGCGGCAGGTCGCGCGCCTCATCGCCGCCGTCCTGCACGAGCCCGAGTCCGATGAGGTCAAGGCGCGCGTCAAGGAGTCCGTGCACGAGCTGGCCTCGCGCTTCCCGCTCTACCCGCGCCGCCAGCGCACGGCTCCGGGCGCCGAGGCCGCCGGCGCAGACTAACGCGGCTTCGACATTCACAACCGCCCCTAGTTGCTGGGAGCGCGGGCATCCCTGCCCGCATGAGCGCGCAGCGCGAAGGCCGTGAGACTTCATGTCTCGACGTTGAGGTAAGGAGTCAGACGGTCAGCGCGCTGAAGCGCGCTTGCGGGCAGGGATGCCCGCGCTCCCAGCTTTAAGGCCCGCCCTGGACTGAAAGCGCCGCTCACCTGCAAAACTTATGATGAAGAAACTGTCGGCCGTCCTCGTCTCCGTGATGCTTCTGTCTTCCCAAATCGCAAACGCGCAGACCGCACAGACCGCCGAGCCGCCCGCCTGGATGAAGGACGCGTTGACGAAACTCGAAGCGTCTTTGACGGCGAAGTACGGCGAGGGCCAGCGTGCGCGCGCCCAACGCGGGCTGAGACAGGTGTCGCGCTTCTGGCGCGCGGAGGACGGCGACGCCGCCGCGTTCGAGGAGTTCGTCAACGCGAACTTCGCGGGCGACCGGGCGGCGCTCGACGCGACGTTCGCGCGCTTCGAGCACAACCTCGAACAGCTCTACGGCCACATGGCCGAGATCGGCCGCGAGTTCCGCTCGCAGTCGGAGCTGGACGTCGGCCCCGTCTTGCCCCTAGACGACCTCTTCGCCGGCTACGACCCTTCGGCGCACCTCTCCGAAGACCTCTTCAAGTCGAAGATCGCGTTCGTCGTCCTCCTCAACTTCCCGCTGACGACGCTCGAACAGCGTTTGAGCGAGGGCGAGCGCTGGTCGCGCCGCGAGTGGGCCGAGGCGCGGCTCGCGCAGCAGTTCTCTTCGCGCGTGCCGGCCGAAGTCTATCTCGCCAACGCGCGCGCGTCGGCCGAGGCCGAGCGCTACGTCGCGGGCTACAACGTCTGGATGCACCACGTCGTCGACGGGGAGGGGCGCCGGCTCTTCCCCGCGAAGATGCGCCTGCTCAGTCACTGGAACCTGCGCGACCAGATCAAGGCCGACTACGCGGGCGGCGCCGAGGGCCTCGCCCGCCAGCGCGCCGTCCAACAGGTCTTCGAGCGCATCGTGACGCAGACCATCCCGTCGGTCGTCGTCAACAACCCGCGCTACGACTGGAACCCCTTCACGAATGAAGTGAAGCCGACCACCGCCCGCGACTTCGACGACGACGCGCCCGGCGCCGAAGTCTCCGCCGGCGCGAAACTCGACGCGCCGGAGCCGGACACGCGCTTCGCCAAGATGCTCCTCGCCTTCGAGTCGGCGCGCCGCGTCGACCCTTACTCGCCGACCGCGCCGACGCACATCGCGCGCAGCTTCAACGAGGGGCGCGAGATTCCCGAAGAGCGCGTCCGCGAGATGTTCGAGCGGGTGCTCACCTCGCCGCTCGTCCCCCGCGTCGCGGCGTTGATCGAGAAGAGGCTCGGCCGACCGCTCGAACCCTTCGACGTTTGGTACGACGGCTTCCGCGCGCGCGGCGCGTACAGCGAGGCGCAGCTCGACGAGATAGTCTCGAAGAAGTACCCGACCGCCTCCGCGTTCGAGAAAGACATCCCGAACATCCTCGTCAAACTCGGCTTCTCGAAAGAGCGCGCGGAACTCATCGCCGCCAACGTCGTCGTCGACCCCGCGCGCGGCTCCGGCCACGCGCTGGGCGCCGGGATGCGGCAGGCCAAGGCGCACCTGCGCACGCGCGTCGAGAAGGGCGGGATGAACTACAAGGGCTACAACATCGCCGTCCACGAACTCGGCCACAACGTCGAGCAGACCTTCTCGCTCAACCTCATCGACCACACCCTGCTGCAGGGCGTGCCGAACGCGGCCTTCACCGAGGCGCTCGCCTTCGTCTTCCAGAACAAAGACCTCGAACTGCTCGGGCTGTCGAAACCCGACGCGCAGAGCGAGGCCCTCAAGACGCTCAATGACTTCTGGGGCACCTTCGAGATTGCGGGCATGTCGCTCGTGGACATGAAGACCTGGCACTGGCTCTACGAGCACCCGCGGGCCACGCCTTCGGAACTGAAGGCCGCGCAACTCTCAATCGCGCGCGACGTGTGGAACAGGTACTACGCGCCCGTCTTCAAGCGGCGCGACGTGGTGCTGCTCGCCGTCTACGCGCACATGATCGACTACCCGCTCTACCTGCCCAACTACCCGCTCGGCCACATGATCGCGTTCCAGATCGAAGAGCAGATGGAGAAGGCCGGGAAGATCGGCCCCGAGTTCGAGCGCATGGCGACGGCCGGCAACATCGCCCCAGACCTCTGGATGAAGCACGCCACCGGCGCCCCCGTCGGCCCCGACGCCCTCCTCCATGCCACCGAGAGAGCCCTCGCCGCGCTGGGCTCGGACGCGAAGGATTAAGAGACGCGCGGAGAAGGTTATTGTCTTCGCCGTCCGTCTGAGACATACTTCACCCGCGAACCCCGACACGTACGGGCAGCGGCGCTCTCACCGCCGCGCGTCTTTCACCCGGAGCAGGTGTCCCAAAGCCCCACGCCTCTTCCTTCGACCTGAAAAGAAAGGAGACGTGTAAGATGATTCTACGCAGACTCCGATTCTCGATCCTGGTGGCGGTTCTCGCCTCGTGCTTTATCGCGACCGGGGCATCGCGTCCCGCGGGCACCGCCGCCGTCGCGCCGGCCGCGGCCGACTGGACGTTCGAAGGGTGCTGGACGCAGTACCCGTCCGGCCCCTGCCGCGACGTTTACATCGACGCACAGGGCACCTACTGGATTTGCCGCGCGTGCGGCACGACCGGCAACCCCGGCCCCGGCAAGTGCAGCCAGACCAACTCGGTGGCGCTCGCCCACGGCTACTGGTGCTCATAGCGGAACATAGAGCGGCCGTTTATTCTCTGCCTTGAGAATGGCGGGAGGGAAGTTAACTACAGAGACACAGAGACACAGCTTGAAGAGGGCTAAAGTTGAGGCCGTGTTTTAGCTGTGTCTCTGTGTCTCTTTGTTGAATCGCCATTCACGCACACGGCCTCCACTGCGGTAAAATAGCCGCGTGGAAGAGATTTTCGGCCCCGATGGCCTCATCGCACGCGCGCACCCGGATTACGAGTACAGGCCCGGTCAGGTAGAGATGGCCGGGGCCGTCCTGCGCGCGTTCGAGGAGCGGCGGCACCTGATTGTCGAGGCGGGGACGGGGACGGGGAAGACTCTGGCCTACCTCGTCCCGGCCGTCGCGGCGGCCGCCGCGCGCGGCGGCCGCGTCGTCGTCTCGACCGGCACGAAGAACCTGCAGGAGCAGCTGATGGAGAAGGACATCCCCTTTCTCCAGCGCGTGCTCCCGCGAAAATTCTCGGCCGCGTACATGAAGGGGCGCGGGAACTACGTCTGCCTGAGCCGCCTGAAGCGCGCCGAGCACTCGCCGATACTGGATGGCCTCGACGACGTCGACTACTTCGACGCCGTCCGCCGCTGGTCGCGCGACTCGCAGACGGGCGACCGCGCGGAGCTGGCCGAGCTGCCCGAAAGCCTCTCCTTCTGGCGCCACATCGACGCGCGCTCGGAAATCTGCACGGGGCAGAAGTGCGCCGAGTACGACGCCTGCTACGTCACGCGCATGCGCCAGCGCGCGACCGACGCCGACATCATCATCGTCAACCACCACCTCTTCTTCGCAGACTTGGCGCTTCGCGGCGGCGAGTTCGGCCAGGTCATCCCCGACTACTCGGCCGTCATCTTCGACGAGGCGCACCAGGTCGAGGACGTGGCGGCCGAGTATTTCGGCGCGCAGGTCTCGAACTTCCAACTCGAAGACATGCTGCGCGACCTGCAGATGCTGCCCATCACGGACGCGTCGCTGAACCGCGAGCTGACGCGCGTGGCGAACCGCGTCGGGCGCTTCGCGGAGCAGTTCTGGATGGGCTTCGCGCGCGAGGCGCGTGCGGACGAGGGGCGCTACCCCATCGTGCCCGGCACGTTCGCGCGCAAGGGCCACGGCGGCGAGATAGAGGCCACGCCGCTCGGCGACGCGTACCTCGCGCTCGACGGCGCGCTGCAGCGCATGGAGACGACGCTCGACGCGCTGCGCGAGAAGCCGCCCGAGGTCGAGAACCTCATCCGCCGCATCCGCGAGTCGCGCTTCAACCTGGAGTTCATCGTCGCGGGCGACGACCGCCGCTACGTCTACTGGGTCGAGCGGCGGGGGCGCGGGACGTTCCTGCGCGCCTCGCCGATAGACGTCTCGACGCTCCTGCAGGACAAGCTCTTCGACCGCGTCGAGACGGTCGTCCTCACCTCCGCCACGCTCGCGAGCGCGGGCAGCTTCGACTTCATCAAGCAGCGCCTCGGCCTCGCGCCGGAGACGGACGAGAGCGACCGTGAAGGAGGCGGGGCGGGGAAGACCGACGAGCTGGTCGCGTCCTCTGGCTACAACTACGAGGAGCAGGCGGTGCTCTACCTTCCGCCGCGGATGCCCGAACCGCGCAGCCCGCAGTGGGCCGAACGCGCGGCCGCGGAGGTCGTCGAGCTGCTCAACATCTCGCAGGGCAGGGCTTTCGTCCTGTCCACCTCACTCTCGGGCATGCGCGCACTCTACGAGCGCGTGCACGGGGAGGTGGACTTCCCCTGCTTCGTGCAGGGGAGCATGGCGAAGGCCGGGCTACTGGAGAGGTTCCGCACGACGCCGAACGCGGTACTCTTCGCGACGGCCAGCTTCTGGCAGGGCGTGGACGTGCGCGGCGAGCAGCTCTCGTGCGTCGTCATCGACAAGCTGCCCTTCGCCGTCCCGACCGACCCGGTGGTGGCCGCGCGTCAGCGCTTCATCGAGGAGCAGGGCGGCTCCTCCTTCTACGAGTACAGCGTCCCGCAGGCCATCATCACCCTGAAGCAGGGGTTGGGCCGCCTCATCCGCTCGGCCACCGACCGCGGCCTGCTCGCCGTGCTCGACCCGCGCCTGCGCACGGCCTCCTACGGACGACTCTTCCTGCAGAGCCTCCCGCCCTGCCGCATCACCTCCGACCTCCGCGACGCCGCGGCCGTCTTCGAATCGGAACTGGCGGGCGGTTGAGCGGAACACGCCGCGGCCCGGCCGCGTAAGTCCGTGGGACGTTGAGACGGAGGCTTCGAGCGAGAACATGTACTGCCCCCGTTGCGGAATCGAAAACCCGACCGAAAATGTGAAGTTCTGCCGCGGCTGCGGCGAAGACCTGCGGCTCACGTCGCAGGCCCTCGGCCGGCGCATCGGCTGGGCGGCCTTCCTCAACAACCGGCTCGACAACATGCTGGAGGGCCGCTACGGCCTGAGCGCGCGCGACGGCGGGATCAACATCTTCATCGGGCTCGCCGGCCTCATGCTCGCCGCCTACTACATGCTGACGGGGCAGGGCGCGCTCATCTTCTGGGTCGTCGTCTCGCTCTCGCTGCTGCTCGGCGTGGGCGTCGGCATCTACGACGTGGTCATCTACCGGCGCAGCGTCAAAGGCTTCCCGCGCGACGTAGACCGCCTGCCCGGCGATCTCTCGATCTTCAAGGGCGTGCCGAACCCTCTGCCGCCGCCGCCCGCGGCCGCGGGCGGGCGGACGGCCGAGATAGAGGCACAGTCGCCGCCCGCGCGACTCGCCCCGCCTAGCGTCACCGAGAGCACGACGAGGCAGCTTGAGCCCCGCCGCCGCGAAGGCGGCGGGGCCTAGCCCCTGCTTGCGCACGCCCACACGCGGCCTTAAACTTCGGGCCATGTTCGAAGTCATGATTGAGCGCCACTTTTCGAGCGCGCACCAGTTGCGTGGGTATAAGGGGAAGTGCGAGAACCTGCACGGGCACAACTACAAGATCGAGATTTACGCGCGCGGGAGCGAGCTAGACAACATCGGGCTGCTCGTCGATTTCGGCGAGTTGAAGGAGGCGGCCGACGAGGTCGTCGCCTACCTCGACCATCGAAACATCAACGAGCTGCCGCCCTTCGACGAGGAGCTGAACCCCTCGGCCGAGAACCTCGCCCGCTACGTCCTCGAGCGCGTCGCCTCCCGCGTCGGCGACGAACGCGTCCGCATCTACAAAGTGCGCTGCTTCGAGACGCCGACGAGCGTCGCGACCTATCAGGTGGACTGAAGTAAGGCGTGGGCCGTAAACGGTAAACCGTGACAGGGAAGTCTGGCCGCTCCCTGTCACGGTTTACCGTTTACGGCCCACGCTCTTTTTAAGAGGCCGTGAGCGCGGGGATGTCGATCTTGTACTTCTTGATCTTCGAGTAGAGGCGCGGGCGGTAGATGCCGAGGAGGTTGGCCGCCGCCTGCTTGTTGCCGCCGGTGCGTTGGAGCGTGCGCTCGATGACGAACTTCTCGATCTCCTCGAGGGTCATGTTGGGCGGCACGTCCCAGCCCTGGCCGGCCGCGGCCTTGTCGGGCAGCGAGCCGTTGTCGAAGGGCAGGTCGACCGGCTCGATCTTGTTGTTCTTGGCGAGCAGCACGGCGCGCTCGATGACGTTCTGCAATTCGCGGACGTTGCCCGGCCACCCGTGCGAGAAGAGGCGCTGGTAGGCCGTCTGCGAGATGCCGCTGATGGAGCGCTGGTACTTGCGCGCGTACATCTTGAGGAAGTGCTCGGCGAGGAGCTGGATGTCCTCGCTGCGCTCGCGCAGGGGGGGCACGTGAATCGTGATGGTCGAGATGCGGTAGAAGAGGTCGTCGCGCAGCGCCCCGTCGCGGATGGCGTCCGCCGGCAGGCGGTTCGTCGAAGAGATGAGGCGGAAGTCCACGGGGTAGGTCCGCTCCGACCCGAGCTTGCGGTAGCTGCGCTCCTGCAGGACGCGCAAAAGCTTCGGCTGAAGCTCGACCGGCATCTCGGCGATTTCGTCCAGGAGCAGAGAGCCGCCTTCGGCGTGCTGGATGAGGCCGTCCTTGTCCGCGTGCGCGCCGGTGAACGCCCCCTTGGTGTGGCCGAAGAGTTCCGACTCGATGAGTTCTTTGGGGAGCGCGGCGCAGTTGACCTTGATGAAGGGCTTCTTGGCGCGGAGCGAGTTGTAGTGGATGGCGTTGGCGATCAGCTCCTTGCCCGTGCCCGACTCGCCGACGATGAGGACGTTGGCGTCCGACTTCGCCACCGACTCGATGGTC
>JAFAZX010000024.1 GCA_019239425.1 Acidobacteriota bacterium | reverse complement strand
GTTCTTGTGGATGAAGCCGTAGGCGGGCTGCGGCTCGACCGAGCGGACGATCTTGCGCAGCTCGTTGATGTAGACCTCGTGCGCGAACTGCGTCCAGAAGATGATGCGCGCCGAGGGGAAGTCGCGCCAGACGGCGCGCGCCGCCTTCACGCCCGAGAGGCGCGGCATCTGTATGTCGAAGACGCACAGCTCGGGCCTCTCCTTCAGAGCACAGCTGACGGCCTCCTCGCCGTCGGCGGCCTCGATGACGGGGGCGTGCGTGGCGAACTCTCTCTCGAGCAGCTCGCGCAGGTAGCGGCGCTGGGCGACGTTGTCCTCTGCGATCAGGATGGGCATCTTCTTTCGCTCACCTTCGGGGGGCCGGCTGGTAGATGTAGCGGTAGACGGGGTCGGCGCGCAGCGCGGCCTCCGTGTCTCTCTTCAACGCGGCCTTGTCCGGCAGCTTGTACGCCGCGTCGTAAAACTCCCAGCCCGCGCGCTCCTCGCCCGCGTAGACGTAGTCGAGGACTACCGAGAGCACTCCGGCCGTGTGCGACTCGCGCGTCTCCGGCCCGCTCACCTTCGACTTCTCCTGCTCAACGTCTTTAAGAAGGTGTCCGCGGAAGAGTCGGTTGGCCGGGAGGTACTTACCCGCCTTCGCGTCGTACTTGAAGAGCGCCAGCGGGAGCGGCGTGTCGGCCGTCGCCCAACCGCGGAAGCCGTAGAACCGGCAGACGGGCACGGCGATCTCGTAGACGCCGTCGCCGTCGAGGTCGGCGACGCCCATGTCTTCGTACTCGCGGCCCGCCTCGAACGCGGGGCCGTCGTAGATGACCCGCGGGCGCGGCGAAAGGCTGACGACCCACTGCGCCCCCGCGCGCGGCGCGTCCTGCGAGATGACGAGCTGCTTCTCTTCGCCGCCGAGGAAGGGGAAGAGGCCGAACTTGACCGAGTTCCCGAAGCCACTGTAGACGCCCGCGTCGAAGCTCCGCACGGTCTTCCCCCCGCGTTCGAGGGCGGCGTAAGCGACCTCCACGCGACCGCCCGGCACCTCTCTCTCCCTGACATCCTTGTAGTACTTCCGCACCGTGTAACCTTTGTAGGTCAACTCGTCCTCGCGGACGAGCGAGTCGCCGATGTTGACCTCGGCGGGTGCGGCCTTCGCCACGGGCAGCGGCGTCAACGCCTCGGGCGCCTGCGGCGGCACCGCGCGCGCGGCGCAGGCCGTCTGAGAGAGCGCGGCGAGCGCCAGCAGGAGGCCGAGGCGCGGCGCGCGGCCGGCGCGCGGCGCGCGCTCGCAGGAAATCGCTTCGGCGGTCAGGATGGACATCGGCGGGCCGGCGTCGAGGAGACTCTTCGACTGGCGGGGGACATTGTGCAGCCTCACTCGGCGGGTTGCAAACGCCAGCTCTTCAGCATCGCTTCGAGGGTCTGCCTGTCCCACTCGTACTTCGTGAGCGGCGTGCTCAGGCTGAGCGTGTAGACGGGCGAGCCGCCGTCGCCGAAGGCGACCGTCTCGTCGCTCACCATCTCGACACCGTTCACCCCGTACCGCGCGACGGCGCGCACGGCCCGCAGGCCGCCGAGGCGCGTCGGCGTCCGGCTCAGCAGGCGGACATCCTCGCCCTTCTCTCGGAGGAACCCGAGGCGCGATTCGACCGCATCGTCGAGATGCTCCCATTCGAGCGTGTTGTAGCTGCCGTCCACGTAGACGTAGGACTTCGGGAACCCCTCTCCGCGAACCCAACTTATCGAGCGCGGGGCGTCGAGGTCGATGCCGAATCCGTGCTGCGGCGCGGGCGGCCGCGCGCCGAGGCCGACCATCCCGGCCGGTATCTCGACCGAGTAGCCGTAGACGTTGTTCTCGTAACGCCCTTCGAAGACGGCGTCTTCGGACGCGCGCGCCGCCGTGTCTTGCATCCGCACCTCGGCCCGCGCCGCGTCGGCCGGCTTCGGCGCGACGGCGATCACAACGCCGCGGGCCGGCGGCTCGGCCTTCAGCGCGTGGGCGAGCCCAGCGCCGCAGGCGAAGGCGATGACGGCGACGATGATGCCGCTCACCTTCTGCTTGAGCATGTGGTCGCCTAACCTGCTCGTCCCGACGACGATTCTCGTCAAAGCCGACATGAAGCTCATCACGCCCCTCCTCACGCAAACGACTGACGGCTAACAATCGCGCGGGGCCGGGCGCAGGTCAATGTGGTTAGCCACACGCGCGGGGGTTGGGAGAGACACAGGCGTCCGGGGCACGCGACACGCGCGCTCCCTGTTGTTGCCCGCGTCGCGGGATTTTCGACTTTGCGGATAATCAACCTCGGCACGGCGGCCCCGGTAGCTTTCGCAGTTCGGGCCGGGGTCACGTCGCCTGTGCCCACGGACGCGGGGCGTGCACTGGGGAGGGCACGCCCCGCACTCTTTCGAGGGTGTTGGGTGTCGGGTGCTGGGTACTGGTCAAAACCAAAACCCAGCACCCGACACCCAACACCCTTTCTATCTCATCCACGTCACTTTACTCTCGAAGTAGTCGGGGGAGCGGTCAGGGTGGCGCGCGTGGAACTCTTCGTAGCGCGCGAGGAGTCGGCGGTAGCGGCGTTCGGAGGAGGGGAGCGGCTTGTGCGGCAGCTCCTGCAGGTGGCGCTCGACCTTCCAGACGTTGCGCGGCGAGAAGCGCCAGTCGTAGCCGCCCAGCTCATACAGGCTCGACAGCCCGTAGCCCGTGATGCGCGCCGTCGAGTCCACGTAAGGCTCGAAGTAGCTGTAGGCGAGGTGGCGCAGACTCCTGAACACGGGGCGGCGCCCGTGCAGCCCGAGGTCGCGCGAGCGGGCCACGGAACCCCACAGCCCGCGGCGGCGGAAGACGAAGACGACGTGGTCGAGCCTGTCCTGCGATTCGAGACTTAAGAGCAGCGGCGGGTAGCCGTGCTGTTCGAGGATGACGGCCGCCGCGAGCGCCGCCTCGAGGCAGTGCGCCTCGCCGCGGCGCAGGACTTCGCGGAAGCTGCGCAGCGTCCCGCCCTCGCGCTCGCGGTTGTACTTCAACGCCGTGAGAAGGCGCTGAACGCGCGCGGGTGTGCGGTGCGCGGCGACGACGCGCCACTCCTCTTCCGTGAACTGTTCCCTCGCCGGCATCAGGCTCATCACCTCACGAATAACAAAACCCGCCGCCGAAGGCAAAAGCGCCGCCGTGAAGTTTGATCCTCGCGCCGCCCTCCTCCCGCGTTATATTCGTCGGGCTCTTTTTGAGACTTGAGTCCCGACGGAGGGGGCGCTTATGTTCGGCATCAAAGGCATAGACCACGTCGTCGTCCGCGCACGCGACCTCGAACGGATGGTCGGCTTCTACCGGGACGTGCTCGGCTGCGCGGTCGAGAAGAGGCGCGACGACCTCGGCCTCGTGCACGTGCGCGCGGGCGCGTCGCTCATCGACCTCATCTCGGTGGACGGCGAGCTGGGCCGACAGGGCGGCGCCGCGCCCGCCGCGGAGGGGCGCAACATGGATCACCTCTGCCTCCGCGTCGAACCCTTCGACGAAGAGGAGATCCGCCGTCACCTCCGCTCACACGGCGTCGAGGCGAGTCAGCTCTACAACAACTACGGCGCGGAGGGCGAAGGCCCTTCGCTCTACCTCAAGGACCCGGAAGGGAACGTTATCGAACTGAAGGGCGCGCGCGCTTGAAATGTGCGCGCGGGTGGTGTAGAGATGGCGTAGTCGAACTCATTCTGTTATCTTGTTTGGGCGCGCCGGGAACACTCAGGGGCGCGCGGGCCGGGCGGTCGCCGGGCCGAGCAATCCTATCGGACAAGCAGGGCTGAATTTGGTGAGCACAAAAGGTTCAACTTCTCCCTCGAAGCCGCTCACGCGCGCGGAGCAAGAGGTGCAGTCGGCGGCGGAACGCCTGAACTTGCAGACGGAGGACGCGCTGGCCGCGGTGGCGGCGCGCACGAGCCCCGGCGGCGTGGACGAGCTCGAGGCTTGCGCCGACCGCCTGGAGCGCGCCGCGCGCGACCTCGCCGTCGCGCTGCGCGAGCTGGTCGAGGAGCGGCGGAAGAAGGACGAACTATAAACGACGCCAGACGCACACTCCGGCCGAAACGAGACAGGAGCGCCCAGCCCGCACGCACCGAAGCGTCCGGCCCGCGCTCCTGTCCTACGTCCGGGGCGCGTTTGTTCAAGAGTTCAACAAAGAAGTGAATAGTGAATGGTAAATAGTGAATGGTGAAAAGCACTCAAGCACTATTCACCATTGACCGTTGACCATTTACCAGGAGAACTTATGGCCGCAATCAAACAGTCGGTCGCGCGCGAGCACGGGCGCAGGCGCAGCGACGTGGGGCTGGACGCCGTCGGCATCCGGCCCGGCGCCGACGTCTACTGGAACCTGACGACGCCCGAGCTTTATGAGATCATCGCGCGCCGCGGCGAGGGGCAGTTCTCGGCGCACGGCGCGCTGCTCGTGGACACGGGCGAGCACACGGGCCGCGCCGCGAAGGACAAGGCCATCGTCCGCGAGCCTTCCAGCGAAGAGAAGGTCTTCTGGGGCGAGGTCAACAAGGAGTTCTCGCAAGAGGCGTTCGACCGCCTGCGCGAGCGCATGATGCGCTACGCCTCTCAGCGCGAACTCTTCGTGCAGGACACGTACGCGGGCGCCGACCCGCGCTACCGCCTGCCCGTGCGCATCGTGACGGAGCTGGCCTGGCACTCGCTCTTCGCGCGCACGATGTTCATCAACGACGACGCGGGCGTCTCAAAGCACACGCCGGAGTTCACCGTCGTCAACATCCCGAGCTTCAAGGCAGACCCCGCCACCGACGGCACGCGCTCCGAGACCTTCATCCTCGTGGACTTCGGGCAGCGCCTCGTCCTCATCGGCGGCACCTCCTACGCGGGCGAGACGAAGAAGTCGGTCTTCAGCATCCTCAACTACCTCCTGCCGCAGCGCGGCGTGATGTCGATGCACTGCTCGGCGAACGTCGGGCAGGCGGGCGACGTGGCCGTCTTCTTCGGACTCTCCGGGACGGGCAAGACCACTTTGAGCGCCGACCCCGAGCGCCGTCTCATCGGCGACGACGAGCACGGCTGGTCGGACGACGGCGTCTTCAACTTCGAGGGCGGCTGCTACGCCAAGGTCATCAAGCTCTCCGCGGAGGCCGAGCCGGACATCTACCGCACGACGCGCATGTTCGGCACGGTGATGGAGAACGTCGTCTTCGACCCCGTCACGCGCGTCCCAGACCTCGACGACGCCGCGCGCACGGAGAACACGCGCGCGGCCTACCCTTTGACCTCCATCCCGAACATCGTGCCCGAGGGGTACGCGGGTCACCCTTCGAACATCATCATGCTGACGGCCGACGCCTTCGGCGTGCTCCCGCCCGTGGCGCGCCTCACCCCAGAGCAGGCGATGTATCACTTCCTCTCCGGCTACACGGCGAAGGTCGCGGGCACGGAGAAGGGCGTGACCGAGCCGCAGGCGACCTTCTCGACCTGCTTCGGCGCGCCCTTCATGGTCTTGCACCCGGGCGTCTACGCTGACCTGCTGGGGAAGAAGATTCAGGAGCACGAGGCCGTGTGCTGGCTCGTCAACACGGGCTGGTCGGGCGGCCCCTACGGCGAGGGCTCGCGCATGTCGATCAGGCACACGCGCGCCATGATCCGCGCGATACTGAACGGCTCGCTCGCGCAGGTCGAGACGCGACCCGACCCGGTCTTCGGCGTCCACGTCCCCGTCTCTTGCCCCGACGTGCCGACGGAAGTCTTACAGCCGCGCGGCACCTGGAAGGACGGCGCGCGCTACGACGAGAAGGCGCTCGACCTCGCCCGCCGCTTCAACGAGAACTTCAAGAAGTACGAAGCCGGCGTCTCCCCGGAAGTCCGCGCCGCCGCGCCGAAGGCCGGCTGACGCAGAAGGGGCGTTCGCGTCGAAAAGCGGAGGGCGGCCAACTTCGAAGTTGGCCGCCCTTTGCTTTCGGTCGTAAGGGTCGTTTCAGCACGAGGGTAGTTCGCCGAGCAGCGCCAGCACGCCGTAGACCGGCAGGAAGGCGGCGAACTCACCCGCGAACCTGAACCCGAGTCCGAGCCCCTTGAAGAACTTCCTCGTCTTCGAAGGGTACTGCACGGAGGAGACTTCTTCGTAGAGGACGGCGGCGACCATGCTCTTCGCCTTCAGCGCGTCCGCCTCGGCCCTGTCGTCCGGCTCTAAGGTGAAGCCCCGCTCGCGCACCTCGCCGACCTTGCCGAGCAGGTGTGCCCCGTTCCTGAGACTGACCTCGACTCGGCGTTGCTCGGCCTGCGCCTTCTTTAAGTGGGCCACGAGCTTTTCTTTGTGGCCCTGCTCGTTCCCGACGCCTCCCGCGAACGCCGCGGGCGCCGCCACTGCCGACGAGAGCAGCACGAGCGCCGCCAGACATCTGAGCATTCCCTTCGTCATTCGTCACCTCCTCAAGTCTGCGCCGGCCAGTTCGTCGCGGGCGCGTGTCAGGGGTTAACTTCGACCCATTCGTTTCAGGAGCTCGGCCGCGGCGGGCGCGAGCTTTTTGTCGCCGTCCGCCGCCGCCCTCTTCAACTCCGGCACCGCGTCCGCGCCTATCTGTCCGAGGACTTCGGCGGCCATACCGCGGACGACCTTGTCCTTGTCCGAGAGGAGCTTGACCAGCGCGGGGATCATCTCCCTGACCGCCGCGCGCTTCGCAGGCCCCGCGCGGTCGAGCGTCTCCGTGAGGTCGTCGAGCGCGAAGAGGGCGGTTTCACACACCCAGGGATCCCAGTGGCCCAGGAGCTTCCCGAGCGCCCTCACGCCGGGCGTGGTCATGCCCAGCGCGTAGGCCGCCTCGCGCTGCCTCACCACGTTCGTGTTCGTCGGGATGAGGATGAACTTCGAGGCCATCTTGACGAGCCGCGGGACGGCGACCGCGCTGTCCGGGTCGTGCTCGGCCAGGGCCACGGCGGCCTCGAGCACCTCGTCGCCGTCGCCCTTGAGCGCGACCCCGGTGAGGACGCGGAGGGCCAGTTCGTTCTTCGGCTCGATGCCCAGCAGCGCTTCGGCGGCGTAGGCGCGCCCGGCCTTCCTCTCGACGTTCAGGAACTCCGTCAGGGCCGGCGCGGCCGCGGGGCCGAGGCGCTTCAGCTCCTCGACGGCCTGCTCGCGCGCCTGCCTGTCGCCCTTCCTCAGCACGCTCAGCAGCGACTCGACGGACGGCGCGGGCCGCGACTCCTGCGCCGCCGCCGCTCCGGCCCGCACGCCCGCGGCGGCGAAGACCGCGTGGCTCGCGAACGCGAAGAGTGCGACCGCCGTGAGCCAACCCAAAACTTCCACGACTCTCTTCATGACGAGCAACTTCCTCGCATCCTTCTCGCTCTGCGTTAAATGCTTTTCGAGGTTCATAGATTCGACGCCCCCGCCGACGCTTGGGCAAGGTGCGTGCCGCCGACTTGTCAAAGGAAAACCCTTGGGTCGCGCGCAGACGGACAGGCCGGAAGGATGAAGCGCCTGCGTCATGTGACAGAAAATTACGACGCCCTGAAATTGCGGAATGCGGATTCCTGATTGCGGATTCGAAGGAAGATGAAACCCGACGTGACTCTCGTCCGTCTTTCATTCCGAAATCCGAAATCCGCATTCCGCAATCGAAAAGGTTCTGGCAAGATAGGGGCGAGATGGCTGAGAGCAGAGAAGGCGGGACGAGGGGCGGGCGCGCGGAGGGCGCGGCCACGCTCGACACGGTGGTCGAGACCGTCAGGCGCATCCTGCGCGCGGACACGGCGAGCATCGCCAGCTTCTCCGAGTCGGAGCGCACGATGACCTGGCTCGCGACGAGCGGCTTCCGCAAGGGCGCGGCGGGCGTCGGGGTCGTCCTCCCCGTGCGCGGCGAGTTCGCCGAGCGCGCCGCCGCCTTCGCCTTCGACCGCGGCGAGGACGAGATGATCTTCGAGGTGCGCGGCCTCACGGGCGACCTGCCCCGGAGTGAGTTCCCGCTCCACAGCGCCGAGGGCGTGCGCGACCTCGCGCTGGCGCGCCTGCGCGCGCGCGGCGAAAACCTGGGCGTGCTCGCCGTCGGCCACCGCGAGCACCACCGCTTCACGATGGAGGAGAAACAGCAGTTGGGGGGGCTGGCCGAGATGGCGGCGCTCGCGCTCGACAACGCGCGGCTGCTCGACACGCTCGGCGCGGCGAAGCGCGTCTGGGAGCAGACCTTCGACGCCATCCCCGACGGCATCATCGTCCACGACGACCGGATGCGCGTCGTGCGCTGCAACATGGCCGCGGCCGAGGCGATGGGCCTGCACCCCTCGGACGTGGCCGGCATGTCCTGCGCCGAGGCTTTCGCGCGTCTCTTCGGCGAGCGCGCCGCCGCCTACCACATGCGGCCGGGGACGCCGCGCACCACCAGCTCCTTCGAGCTACAGGCCGAGGACGGCCGCCGCTACCTCGTCGCCGTCGCGCCCCTCACGACAGAGGGTTCTGGGGACTGGGTGCTGGGTTCCGGGTTAGAAGAACGGGAGACGCTTAACCCCAGCACCCAGCAGCCAGCACCCAGCACCCACGCTCTGTGGAGCGTAATTACGTGGAGCGACATCACGACGCTCGCGGAGGTGCAGGAGCAGTTGGCGCGGTCGCGCCGGCTCGCGACCATCGGCCAACTCGCGGCGGGCGTCGCGCACGAGATCAACAACCCGCTGGCCGCCATCACCACCTGCGCCGAGGCGACGCTGCGCGACGTGAAGTCAGACCCGCAGACCGCGCGCGCCGCCGCGGAGCGCCAGTGGGACTACTACCTCGAAGAGATCGTGCGGCAGGCGCTCCGCTGCAAGCAGATCACGCGCGGCCTGCTCGACCTCTCGCGCCAGAAGCGCGCGCGCCGCGACCCCGTCGACCTCAACCGCGTCGTCGCGCAGGCCGCGCAGATTTTCGAGAAGCGCGGGCGCGAGGAGGGCGGCGTCCGCGTCGAGGTCGAAGCCGACCCCTCGGTCGGCGAGGTCGCGACCGACGAGGCGATGGTGAGGCAGGTCTTAGACAACCTGCTCGCCAACGCGCTCGACGCGGCCGGCCCCGGCGGCACGGTCAACGTCTCGACTCTGCTCGAAGGCGAGCGCGTGCGCGTCGAGGTCAGGGACACGGGCGAAGGCATCCCGCCCGAGACGCTCGCGCGCATCTTCGACCCGTTCTTCACGACCAAAGACCCGGGCCGCGGGGCCGGCCTCGGCCTCGCCATCTCGCTCACGCTGGCCGAGGCGCTCGGCGGCGCGCTCACCGTCGAGTCGAAGCCGGGGAAGGGGAGCTGCTTCCGCCTCTGGCTCCCCCGCCGCACGCCCGAGCGCCCCGGATAGAATTTGAACTTTCAAATTCCCGAGTCGAGTCTGAAGACGACCAGCTCGCTGCTCGAACGGTCGATGATGGAGAGCGCGCCCGCCTGCTCGCCCGTCGTGATCTCCGCCACGTCTCCGGGGACGAGCACGCCCAGGCTCTTGCGCGTGTCGAACTCGGAGAGGAGGTTGCCGTCGAGGTCGGTGACGACGGCGCGGTTCGTGGCCGGGTCTGCGTCGGCGAGCGGGGCGTCGAGGATGAGGAAGCGGCCCGCCCCGAAGTCTCCGCGCGGCGCGCCGAAGTGTGTGAGCGCGGCGACGGACGTGACGCCGGTGGCGGACAGGTCGACCTTCCGCGTGAGCCGGCCGTCGCGCGAGAAGATGAAGAGCACTTTGGCGAGCCCCGCCTCCGTCACGCGGACGGCGAACTCGCGCGTCGAGGGGATGTAGGCGAGCGCCGAGGGGCTGCCGGCCGCGCTCACGTCGACGGTCTGCGCGAGCTGGCCCCGCTTGTCGAAGAGGAGGATGGCGCGCGGCGTGCGCGAGTGCGCGACGGCGAGCAGGCCTTCGTCGGCGAGGTAAGCCATGCGGCGGCCGCGCGGGAAGTTGAGCGCGGCGAGGTCTACGAACTGCCGGGCCGAGTCCAACGTGGCGGGGACGCCCGAGACCTGCGGCGCGCCCGTCGCGGCCGAGGTCGAGAGCACGAAGTGCCTCTGCTGTAAGGCGTCCCAGGCGAGGCCCTGCGGCGCGAAGAGGCCGAAGCCCACACGGTAGTCGCGGTCGAACTCTGGAGTCCTTTGCAGAGCGCGGTCGAAGGCGAACAGCCTGCCGGCCGCGACGTCGGCGGCGTAGACGGCGCCCGTCTCGGTCTGCGCCACGCCCTCAATGCTGATGGCCTCGGGCAACTGCACGCTCGCGAGGATGTTGCCGGACGCGTCGAGCAGGCTGAGCCAGTCGTCGCCGCCGACAACAAAGCCGCCCTCGCGCCGCGCGGTCAGGCCCTGGCGGAAGGCCGCGCCCGCGACGAAAGAGGTGCCTACCGGGTCGGGCGGTAAGACCTCGCGCGCCGTGCGGTACGTGTTGTCGAAGCGCGTCAGGATTTCGAGCCGAGACTCGAGCGCGGGGCTGAACCTGGTGGCCGAGAGGACGAGCTGGTCGCCGGCGGCGCGCGTGGGCGCGGGGACGAGCATCGAGTCGAGGCCCTCGACCTGGTCGGGCGCGAAGCCGTCGGGGTACTGGACGGTGCGCTCGCCCGCGGCCCCGCCTTTGAGGTTGGCTAAGAGCAGCGTCGAGCGCCGGCGCAGGTCGTTGAAGACGAACAGCTGCTCGGATTCGAGGAAGGCCAGCCCCCGCGGCGCGCCCGTCACGGCGAGGCCGCGCACGTCGAAGAGCTTCTCCGGGGCGCCGCCCGCGGGCGGCAGCAGCAGCACGTCGTAGCCGTCGAGGACGACGAACTGCTTGGCGAAGGCGCCCGAAGGGCTGTAGGAGATGTCCTCGGTCGAGTTGCCGAGTCGCGCGCGCGCGACGACGGTCACGGCCGGGCCGGCGAGGCTGACTTCCGGTCTGACGGCGGCGAGGTTGGCGATGGGGCTGATGGTCGTCATCATCATCTTCTTCTCCGTGCGAAGGGTGGCCGGAAAACCACCCCCTTGAAAGTTGATGCCGCGGCGAGGACTGGTGTTAATATGGCGGCGTTATCCCGACGCTCTGCACACCTTCGGCCGTCTCTGCCCCACGTACCTTATGAGCCGTAAGATTCGCGTGATGGTCGTCGACGACGACGCGGTGCTGCGCCGGCTCGTGTCGGAGCAGGTCGCGCGCATGGGTTTCGACTCGACCCCGGCCGCGTCCGGCGAGGAGGCGCTCGACGCGCTCACGAAGAGCGACTTCGATGTGGTGCTGCTGGATATACGCATGCCTGGGTTGAGTGGATTGGACACGCTCCGCGAGATCCGTAAGCTCGAAGACGCGCCCGAGGTCATCATGCTCACGGCCGACACTTCGCTCGGCACGGGCATCGAGGCGATGCGGCTCGGCGCTTACGACTACTTGACGAAGCCCTCGACGCTCGACGAGATCGAGGCCGTCGTCCGCAAGGCCGACGAGAAGAGAAGGCTGGTCAGGCAGAACGCCTCGCTCAGGGACGCCGTCCGCCAGCCCTCGGAGGACGCGGCCGGCGCGCTCGTCTACCGGAGCAAGGCGATGGAGGGGTTGGTCGCCTTAGCGGAGACCGCGGCGCGCGCCGACTCGACCGTCGTCATCACGGGCGAGTCGGGCACGGGCAAGGACGTGCTCGCGCGCTTCCTTCACGCGCGCAGCCAGCGCGCGGACTCGCCGATGCTCTCGGTCAACTGCGCGGCGCTTCCCGAGACGCTCTTCGAGTCGGAGTTCTTCGGCCACGAGCGCGGCGCCTTCACCGGCGCGACCTCGACGAAGCGCGGGCTGATCGAGGCGGCCGACTCTTCGACTCTGTTTTTAGATGAGGTGGGCGAGATGCCCGCGCAGACGCAGGTGAAGCTCCTGCGCTTTCTCGAAGAGGGGCGCTTCCGCCGCGTCGGCTCGACGCGCGACCGCGAGGCGGACGTGCGCGTCGTCGCCGCCACCAACCGTAACCTCGCCGACGACGTGACGGCCGGCCGCTTCCGCGCAGACCTCTTCTACCGCCTCAACGTCATCTCGCTCCACGTGCCGCCGCTCAGGCACAGGCGCGAGGACATCCCCGCGCTGACCGAGCACTTCCTCTCGCTCTTCCGCGAGCGCTTCAACCGCCCCGCGCTCGATCTATCGCCCGACGCGCGACAGCGTCTTAACGTCTACGACTGGCCCGGCAACGTCCGCGAACTGCGCAACGCCCTCGAACGCGCCGCCGCCCTGGCCGCCGCCGACTCCGACATCATCGAGGCCGACCAACTCATCCCTTCCAACACTTCGCCGACGGCCGCCGGCAACAACACCTCTCCGGACTCGACGCTCCTCACCCTCGAACAGCTCGAACGCCAACACATCCTCCGCGTCCTCGAAGAACAGAGCGGCAACCGCGAGCGCGCCGCCGCCATCCTCGGCATCTCCGCCCGCACCCTCTACCGCAAACTCCGCGAGTATGAAACCGGCGCGACTTCCTGAGCACATGAGAGAGGGAAGAATGTCGGGCGAGTAGAGGTGTGGTGTTGATGGATTTAACCATCCACGTGAAGACAATTAAGACAAGCTACTGATGAAGAAATAAGGCGCAAGCTACAGCGGCGTTCATTCGGGTGCGACCGCGCCGGAATAGCTGTAGGGGCAGGGCCCGTCCCTGCCCGCGGTCTTTCGCAGCATAAGCGGGCAGGGACGAGCCCTGCCCCTACAGAGTTCTTCCGGTCGCACCCGGCTGCACACCGCTATAGCTCTAGGGTTAATTAACATCATCCTCACGACTTTCCAAGCGCGCCAAACTCTGACGCGCTTCCTCCGCATATGGCGAGCCGAGCTTCTCAAAGATATTCAAAGCTTCGTGCAACAACCGCGCGGCCTCAGCCATATCACCTCTTCCCTCCGCAAGTCGCGCTAAGTTGTTTAGGGTATTGGCAACACCCGACTGATCGCCCAAGTTCTTTTTGATCTCAAGACTCTCATGGTAGAGGCGTCGCGCCTCTTCAAGTTCTCCTTGTGTATGCGCGAGATTGCCGAGTTGATGTAATGTAATGGAGATACCCCTTTGGTCACCGAGTTTCTTTTTAATATTTATGCTCTGGTCGTAAAGGCGATACGCTTCCTCAAAGTCGCCCAGCCTTTGCGCTACCACTGCTAGGTTGTTTAAAACCATGCCGATACCTCTTTGGTAATCAAACTGCTTCATAATCTCAAGACTCTCATGGTAAAGACGACGCGCTTCTATTGTATTCCCCTCGATATGCGCGAGCGTGCCCAATTCATGCAGTGTGATAGCTACGCCCTTCTGATCATCGAGCCTCTTTTTGATTTCTAAGCTTTCACTATAAAGGCGGTGGGCCTCCTTAATATCTCCCAAGTCTTGCATTATCCCAGCAAGATTATGCAGCGCAATTGCTTCATCTATCTCATGGTGTAAATTGCGCGAAATATTTATTGACTCTTCATACGCGCGTTTAGCATCAATCCATTCGCCTAGGCCTTCGTGCATTAAACCTATTTCATTCAGAATATTTGCCCTTGCTTCTTGCTCACGGGAACCCTCACCAAGCTCACGATAGTCATCAGCAAGTCCTTTAAGCATTACCAACCGGTTGCGCTTAGCACGTTCGGAAAGGTTTTGAGTTACCTGCAATCCCTCGCCACGAACAGCCACTAATGACTGCTCAATGGTTTTACGTTCGGGGGCGAATTCGTAGAGGCCGCTGCGCCAGGCCCAGAAGTCCGGGGCCTTGCGGGCGAGGGCGGTGAGGGCGTAGTCGGGGAGCCAGAGGAGGAGCGGGTGCGGCACCTGCTGGCGGAAGAGTTCGCGGTTGAGGTTGAGCGCCGAGAGGAGCGGCGGGTACGCCTCGCGCGAGGGAATGGAGCGTTCGAGGCCGTGGACGAAGATGGCGAGCTTGTGCTCGGGCGTCGCGGCGCCTTCTTGCGAGAGGCGTTCACGAAGAACAGGAAGCAGGTCTGTGACCGGCTCGTTTAGCTCGATTTCAAGGACGCGGATTTTGAGCGGTTCGAGGAGGTCTTTGCACAGCGCCGCGAGCCTGCGCCGCTGCGCAGGCGTGTTGCTCTTGGCGAAGCCGAGCCAGAAGCCCTCGGCGTAGTCAATCGCGCGGACGAGCCGCCGGATGGTCAGCTCTTCCGGCTCCGCCTCCGTCTCAGGATTCGGTGGTAGGTTTTGAACGCTCATTCAACGCTTCGCGAAAGCTCTTGAGTCTCTGCACCGCCGGGTGTACGTCGTGCCACTCCTTCTCCGACTCGTCGGCGGCATCCGGGTCGTTGGCGTATTCCAGCACGCTCTGGCTGAAGAGCATGGCCTGGTGGTCTGCGTCCTTCCTGATCTTGTTCGTCTCGTAAACGGCGGCCAGCTTCGGGAAGTAGTCCTCCGGAATCATGCGCGCGAAGGCGGAGACGAGTTGGTCTGCGGCGCGCCTGGCCGCGGCCAGCGTGATCGGCTTCGGCGCGTCTTCGTCGGCGTCCTCGATGCTGCTGCGCACGAGCGTCATCAGGTCGCGCGGGTGGCCGCCGCACACCTGACAGAAATACTCGACGGCCTCCTGCTCGCACAGCGCGTCCGCGTCTATGCGCGAGCGGACGATCTCTTCGAGCCGCTTCATCCCCTCCTTCGAAGGGCCGCCGCCGTCCCCGCGCGGCTCGTGCGTCTTAATCATCGGCAGCACGTGCCTGCGGTCGAAAATCCCGTCGAGCGCGCGTGCGCTCAGGCCGTACATCATCGAGATGGGCACGGTGTAGATCGTGTGGCAGCGCAGCGAGCAGAGCTGGTCGCCGTGTTCGATGAAGAGCGCGTCGTGCGAGGTGCGGCCGTCGCCGAAGTCTTTGCGCGTGACGCGGTCGAGGTTATCCACGATCACGGCCACACCCTTTTGTCCTCTCCTTTGCACCTCCACATCCGCGCGGTGGAGCAGGTCGTTAAGCCCTCCGATTAATTGCGGAATCCTGCTGTCCAGCTTTTGACGAATCTGCCTCTTAATCTCGTCACCCGTCTTTATCTGCTCCGTCACCCTCGCCAGCGCGTGCCCGAGGAGTGGAATCTTTGAAAGGGAGGCGCCGACTTCCATCTCCGCCTTCAACTCGTGCTCGACCCTCTTCCACTCGCTCGTTTCGTAGATGATCTCCGCGAACCACGCCTCGACCATTTTCAGAGCGTCGCCCAGGTCTATCTCGTCCTTGCCGGTTTGCTCGATGACGCGGCGCGCGATTGAGAGCAGCAGGTCGGTGTAGGTCAGGTCGTTCGCGTCGAGGTCTTCGTCGGCCGCGAAGTAGACGATGTAGAACTTGCTCTCCTCAAGCCTCTTCTTCAGACGCAGCAACTCCGTCGATTTGCCGCAGCCGCGGTGTCCCGTGAAGAGCTGATGGGTCGGCTTATCCGAATAGGAGATGATCCGGAACATCTTGCGCACTGTGTCCTCGTCGCCGCGAACGTCCTTGCAGTCTACATAGCGAGGGTCACCGGGATTGAGTGGCTCTGTGGGGTTGGCGGCGTTGTAGGCGTCACGCAAGGTTTTGGCCGGGAGCATGTTTGACCTCTTCAGGGAAGTCTGTGGCTTGGCGGTCATTCTATCACCGCGAGACCCCGGACGTGGAAGGGAACTCGGAGGGCGTTAGGCGCCTGACGTTTTGTCAGTCCGGCTGACAGAATTTCAGCCTCGCCTGTCAGGCGGGGTGCTCAGGCCCTCCGTCTGAGCCCGCGGGCCGGAACCACAATCCGCTAGCTCTCAAACAGTTACGCCTTTCAGGCCCGACTCGCGCCCGCGCGGTACGGGGGTTGTTAAAGGGGGTGGGGCCGGGAGTGTGTGTGTGCGCGTCCCGGCGAGCGACCCGCAGAAGTTCCCGAGTAAAGGAATCGAACAAGATGGCCCGCGTGATGATTTGCGACGACGATTGTGCGGCGGCCGAGCAGCTCCTGAGGGCGCTGCGCGCGGCCGGGCACGAGGCCCAGAGTTGTCGCCACACGATGGACGTGCTGCGTTCGGCCGCGCGCGGCGACTACGACCTCATCGCCGTCGGCCTCGACATGGCCGGCTTCGGCCGCAGCGGGGCCGTCGCCGCTTTGGCCGAACTCGCGCCCCGCACGCCGATCATCGCCTTCCACGACCGACCCTCAGAGATCATGCGCGCGCACGCGCACGCGCGGCTCGCCGCAGTCCTGCCGCGCCCCGTCCGCGTCCGCGACTTCATGTACGCCGTCGCCTGCGCCCTCAAGGAAGAGGCGATGGCCGACCCCGCCTGAGAACGGTCGAAACCCCAGCCCTTATATGCCCTGAAGCACCTCGCCCTTATCAATCACGCGCCCGCCCAAAGCGTACGCACGCCGCAAGCCTCGCGCCTCAAACCCCTAGTCATCGCATCGGAGGAGAAACCATGAACAGCATCAGGAACAGAAGGGCCGCCGCCCCGCTGCTCGCGCTCTGCGTCGTCGCCTTAGTCGGCGGCGCCGCGCTGGCGCAGCGGCAGTTCGTCAAGGCGGCCGCGGGCCGGCCCGAGATCAAGGTCGAGCTGGCTGGCTCGGTCGAACGCGGCGGCCAGGCGCTCGCGCTCGACAAGGTCGAGAACGTCAAGCCGGGCGAAATCCTCGACTGGCGGATCGTCTCGTCGAACGACGGGACGGGCGCGGCGCGCGACTACAAGGCCGTCGGCCACATCCCCGCGGGCACGACGCTCGTCGCGGGTTCGCCCGCGGCCGAGTCCGGCTCGGTCGTCACCTACTCCATCGACGGCGGCAAGACCTACGCGGCGCAGCCGGTCGTCGAGGAGCGCCAGGCGGACGGCTCGGTGAAGAAGGTGGCGGCCCCCGTCTCGATGTACACGGAGGTGCGCTACGAGTGGTCGGACGCGCTCGCCCCCGGCGGCAAGCTGTCGGCCTCGTACAAGGTGCGCGTCAAGTAGACGTGAGGCGACCACCGGAAGGAATCGACCAACATGAATAAGAGACACACATCCCCCACACGCCTCCGCGCACTCCCCGGTGTGCTGTTGGCCCTCGCCGCGCTCTGCCTCTCGGCGGCGCCCGCGCTGGGCCAGGCCACCTCGGGCGGCACGACGATCTCGAACCAGGCGTCGGCCACGTACTCCGACGGCACCAACAACTACTCGGTCAACTCCAACACCGTGACCGTCACGGTCGCCAACGTCGCGGGCCTCGTCATCACGCCCGACGGCGGAAGCGTCCCGACCGTCACCGCCGGCCAGACGAACGTGGACTTCACGTTCACCGTCACCAACGCGAGCAACTTCGCGACGCAGGTGCGCTTCCCCGCCTCGGGCGCGGCCATCGTCCCCAGCGGCCCCGTCACCGTCACGCAGGCCGTCATCGACGTGAACGGCAACGGCATCGACGCCGGCGACATAGACATCTTCGCCAACGGCTCGCCGGTCGTGTACCCCGGCTCGCCGTACCTCGCGCGCAACGCGTCCTTCAACGTCGTCGTGCGCGTGAGCGTCAACGCCGGCGCGGCCGCGGGCGCCAACATCAGCGTCACGCTCGGCGACGCCTCGGGCGACAACGTCGCGGCGAACAACTCGGCCGCCGAAGTCCGCACGTCCGTCCCGGCCAGCGTCACGCTGACGGGCAGCGAGAGTGAGGCCGTCGGCAGCATCACGACCTCGGTCGAGAACGACGCGCAGCTGCGCCTGACGCTGACGGCCCCGGCCGGCCCCGTCGCGCTCGGCTCGAACGTCACCTACACGTGGGCGGTCGACAACGTGGGCGCGCGCCCCGTCGGCACGCGCACGCTGACGAACGGCCCCGCGGGCTCGAACACGGGCGTCTTCGTCATCGCGCCCATCCCGGCGCGCACGACCTTCTCGTCGGTGACGCCGCCCGCGGGCGTGACCGTCCTCTACTCGACCTCGGCCCTGACGACCGACCCCGTGACGGCCGCCGTCTGGACGACGGTCGCGCCGCCCGCCGCGAGCGTGACGCGCGTGGCCTTCCTCGTCAACAGCGGCAACCCGCTCGGCGTCAGCTCCGGCGTGTCGAACATCCAGTTGGTCGTCTCGGTCAACACGGGCATCAACGCCAGCCAGCCGCTCTGGGAGATCGGCGACGCCTTCGGCAAGACCTCGGTGGGTAACAACATCACCGACCAGTCGGGCGACGCCGTGGTCAACAAGGGCGACGGCAACGCCGACTTCAACGAGCCGCGCTTCGGCGTAGACCCCTTGAGCGCGACGCAGGGCTTCCAGCTCCCGACGACGCTCACGCAGGTCGGCGCCGTCCTGCTCGGCCCGGCGGGCGCGCCCGCCGCGGTCGGCCCGACCAACAACAACGACGACTACACGAACAAGTCGGTGCCGCCGGCCGCCATCGCGGGCCTGTCGCACCTCAACACGCTCGCCGCGGCCTCGTCCGTCGACTTCACCAACACGGTGCAGAACACGGGCAACGCCGACGACACGTTCACCTTCACGGCGCCCACGGTGCCCGCCGGGTTCACCGTCCAGATCAGCACGAACGGCGGCACGTCGTTCACGACGATCTCGGGCGGCGGCAGCGCCACGCTCGCCGTGGCATTCGGCACGTCGGCCAACGTCATCGTGCGCGTCACGGCGCCCGCGGGCACGGCCGTCCTCCAGACGGGCGGCTTCGGGACGGTGGTGCGCGCGACTTCGGCCGTGACGCCCGGCTCTTCGAACGACACCCGCGACAACCTCTACACGGGCTTCCTGAAGCTCGTGAAGTCGTCGCTGGTCTTCAACTCGACCGGCATCGGCAACGCGACCGACCCCGTCCCCGGCGCGGACATCGAGTACACGATCACGTACTCGAACGTCTCGACCGGCGGCGGCGGCGCGGGCTGCGTCAACCTCGTCGCGTCGAACATCGTCATCAGCGAGAACGGCGCGGCGGCTCCCAACAACTGGGCCGCGACGACCACGCAGGTGACGAGCCCCGCCCCGGCCGACTCGGGCGGCGGCACCATCACCGACGGCAACACGAACGGCGCCGTCACGGCCGCGTCGACGTTCCTCAAGGACGCCGCCGGCTCGCTCAACCCCGGCGTCTCCAGGACGTTCGTCTTCCGCCGCCGGATCAACTAGGGGAGTGGGTGCTGGGTGCTGGGTTCTAGGTGCTGGTTAAAGACCTAAACCCAGTACCCAGCACCCAGCACCCAGCACCCAGCCTCAGCGTTAAGGTCTTCTCCGATGATTAACGCCCGCCCCCACATCCTCCGCCGCGCCGCAGCGCTCCTGCTCGTGCTCGCCACACTCTCGGCTGCCGGGCAGGTCGCGGCCGCGCGCGACGGGGGTGTGGGGGCGGGCGTCACCATCTCCAACCGCGCCGAGGCGACCTACGCCGACGAGACGGGTCAGGAGTTCGCGACCGTCTCGCCGACCGTCTCGGTCACGGTCTCGACCGTGGCCGCCGTCACCGTCACGCCCGACGAGACGGAGCCTTCGGCGAGCGTCGCGCCCAACGAGCGCGTCACGCGCCTCTTCCGCGTCTGCAACACGGGCAACACGCCCGACTTCTACACCATCGCTTCGGCCGAGGTCTCGGCCCCGGCCGCGCTCGTCTCGCTCCACTTCGACGTGGACGGCTCGGGCACGCTCGACGGAGGCGACCGCGCCATCACGCTCGACTCCACCATGAGCCCGCGGCTCGCGCGCGGCCAGTGCGTCGGCGTGCTCGCCGTCGTGGACGTGGGCACGGGTCGCGTCGGCGACCAGTTCACCATCCGCATCGTCGCGCGCTCATCCGTGTCCGACGCGCTCAACGCGGGCGCACAGGACTCCGGCACCATCGTCAACGCCTACGGCAACGGCGCGCGCTTCACCTCGCCCACTGACCCGAGCCTCCCGCCGGTCAAGCTCGTCGAGGGTAAGAAGAGCGTCACGACCTCGCCGGGCCAAGTGCTCAACTACACCATCACCTTCCGCAACAGCGGCGACGCCGCGGCGCGCAACGCCCTGCTGCGCGACGACCTGCCCAACGGACTCACCTACGTCGGCGGCACGCTCCGCCTGCAAGGCCGCCTGCTCACCGACGCGCAGGACAACGACGAGGGTTCGGTGGTCGGCCGCCGCATAGAGGTGCGCGTCGCGCAGTTCGCGGTCGGCGAAGTTTTGGAAGTCGCCTTCCAGGCGCGCGTCTCGCAGAGCCTCCCCAACGGCTCCGGCATCGTCAACACGGCTTCGGCCGGGGCCGACAACGCGCCCTCCGTTTCGAGCACCTCGGCGACCGTGGTCGCGAGCCCCTTCGGCGTCGTCTATCAGGGGCGCAGCGCGGGCACGCCCGTCCCCGGCGCGCACGTCTCGCTCTTCGCCGACTCGACGAACGGCACCCTCGTCCCCCTCGGCGCGGGCGCGGGTTCGGGCACCGACCCGAACAACGACAACGAGAACCCGTACGCGGCCGACGGCCAGGGGCGTTGGAGCTTCGTGCTCTCGCAGGCGCAGCTCGGCACGTCTTCGAATCCGGTTCGTTACTTCCTGAACGTGACGGCGCCCGGCTACCGCGCGCGCCTCATCGAGACGACGATTACGCCCGACGGCTCGGGCTTCTTCGCGCTCTCCGTGCGCGCGCTCGACGGCCTGCCCGTGGCGCAGGCCGGCGGCTTCGAACTCACCGAGCAGCAGGTCGACATCCCAGACCTCGCCGCCTACGCGCTCAACGTGCCGATGTTCGAGAACTCCTCGCTCGAGATCACGAAGTCGGCAGACCGCCCTTCGGTCGAGGTCGGCGACACGGTGACTTACAGGGTCGAGCTGCACAACGCGACGCCCGCGGCGCTCGACAACGCGGAGGTGCGCGACCAGCTTCCCGATTCGTTCCACTACGCGCAGGGCACGGCGCTCGTTGAGAACCCGCCCGCGCCCGCGCGCAGCGTCGAGCCCGAAGTGGCCGCGGACAACACGCTCGTCTTCCGCCTGGGCCGCGTCGACGCGGGCGGGCGCGTCAGCCTCGTCTACCGCGTGCGCGTCGGCGCCAACGCGCAAGAGGGCGAACAGTTCAACACGGCTTCCGCGGCGGGGACGCTCTCGACGGGAGAGCGTGTGTCTACCCCCCGGGCACGCGCCAGCGTGCGCGTCCGCCGCGGTCTCTTCTCCTCGCAGCAGGTCATCCTCGGCCGCGTCTATTCGGACGCGAACCTCAACGGCCAGTTCGACAAGGACGAGCGCGGCGTGCCCGGCGTGCGCCTCTACCTGAACAACGGCCAGTCGGTCATCACGGACTCGGAAGGCCTCTACAACTTCCCCGTCGTCAACGAGGGCGCGCAGGTCGTCTCGCTCGACCCCGTCACGCTGCCGCCCGGCTACACGCTGGTCGAGACCGGCCGCCGCGACGAACACAGCTGGACGCGCCTGCTCCGCACGCCGCTCGGCGGCGGCTCGCTGCTCCGCCAGAACTACGCGCTGCGCGCGCCCGAAGGCGACTCCGCGACCGCCGCGAACTCTGCGTTAAAGAACGGCCTCGCCAGCGGCTCGAACTCGAAGTCTCCGCTCGCAGGCTCGCTCTTCGGCTCGAACAGCGCGAAGAACTCTGCCGAAGCGAAGCCGGCCGAGACGCGCGCCGCCGGCACTTACGAGGTGAAGACCGAAGAGTCTCTCGACCCGGTCGCGCCCGGCGAGGTGGTCGTGCTCTCGCCGAAGGACGGCGACCCCGTCACGGGCGCCGCGCTCGAAATCGAGGCGCGCACCAACGGCGCTTGGAAGGTCTCGGTCGAGGTCGGCGGGCAGCGCGTCCCCGACTCGAAGATCGGCGAGACGCGCCTCGACCGCAAGAACAACCTCGCCACCTACACCTTCGTCGGCCTCGGCGTGCAGCCCGGCCCGAACCGCATCCGCGTCACGGCCGCCGGCCCCGAAGGTCAGGCGGGCAAGACCGTCGAACTCAACGTGTACGGCCGCGGCCCCGCGAAGCGGCTTGAGATCGTGCCCGAGAAGGTCGAGCTCTCGGCCGGCGGCCGCGACTCGACCACGGTGCGCGTGCGCGCCTTCGACCAGTGGGGCCACCCGGCGGCCGACGGCTCGGTCGCGCTCGCGGTCTCGGCGGGCCGACTGATGCGCGTGGACGAAGTCGGCGCCGACGGGACGCACAACAACAAGGCGGCGGAGAAGGCCGCCGAGGCCGCGCTCCGCCAGAACGACGGCTCGACCCGCGTCGGCACGCTGAATCAGGAAGAGCCCGACGTTCAGACGAAGGACGTTGACTCCGCGAGGGAGCAGATCGTCCCGCTCGTCGGCGGCGAGGGGCGCGCGGTGCTCGTCGCAGACAACGCGCCCGGCTCGGCCGAGATACACGCGACGACCGGCTCGGTCGAGGCCAAGCGGCAGATACGCATCACGCCCGAGGTGCGCCCCGCCATCCTCGTCGGCCTCGGCGAGATGACCTTCGGCGCGGCGGCGCCCGAACTCTCGGGCGCGGAGTCTCAGGCTTCGGTGCACAGCCGCCTCGCCTTCTTCTACCGCGGCCAGTTCCTCGGCGCGAAGAACCTTCTGACGCTCGCGTACGACAGCAACCGACCCATCAACCGCACGGGCGGGCGCGACCGCCTCTTCCAGTTCGACCCGCTCGACCGCGCCTACCCGCTCTTCGGCGACTCCTCGACGCGCTTCGAGGACGCGCAGACCAACTCGAAGCTCTACGCGCGGCTCGACCGCGGCCGCTCCTACTTCCTCTTCGGCGACTTCGAGACCGAGAACCGCGCCTCGGGCCTCGCCTCCTACACGCGCAAGCTGACGGGCGTCAAAGTCCACCTCGAGAACTCGAAGGGCGACTACGTCTCGCTCGCCGGCGCGCGCCCCGACACGGCCTTCGCACGCGACGTCTTCCCCGGCGGCGCGCTGGGGCTGACGCGCCTCTCGCACGGGGAGGTGCTGCCCGGCTCCGAGACTTTAGTCATCGAAGTGCGCGACCGCCGCAACCCCGAGACGGTTCTCTCGCGCGAGTCGCTCATCCGTTCGGTCGATTACAACCTCGACGCGGCGACGGGCGAGCTGTTCTTCCTGCGGCCCATCTCCTCGTTCGACTTCTCTTTCAACCTCGTCCAGGTCGTCGCCACCTACGAGTACGCGGCCGACTCGATGTCGCAGGCCGTCTACACCGGCCGCGCCTACAAGAACTTCGAAGGCATCGGGCTCAAGCTCGGCCTCTCGCTCGTCGACCAGCGCCAGGGCGACTTCGGCTCGTTCGTCATCGGCGGCCTCGACGCCGAGAAGACTCTGCCGCACCAGGGCCGCGTGCGCGTCGAGTGGGCTACCTCGCGTGGCCGCGCCGTGGCGGGCGGCAACATCTTCTTCGGCAACCTCGCGGCGGACGACCGGCACGACGGCAACGCCTACCGCGTCGAGCTCGAGCAGCCGCTCGCGTGGCGCGAGACGACCTTGAGGATGACCTTCGCGCGCGCCGACGAGGGCTTCCTGAACCCCTTCGGGCAGACCGTCACGCCCGGCTCGCAGCGCGCAGACCTCTCGGTCGACATGCGCGTCTCGAAGACGGCGCGCGCGCAGTTCGCCTTCACCGACGAGCGGAACAAGACCGAGAACGTGGACAACAGCCGGCAGACGGCCTCGCTCTCGTGGACGCAGCAGTTCGGCGAGCGCCTGCGCGCGCAGTTCTCCTACGACTTCCGCCACCTGAAGGACGACCTCACGGGGCGCGAGACCGACTCGAACCTCGTCACCGTCGGCGCGGAGTACAAGGCGACCGACAAGCTCAACCTCTCCGCGAAGCGCGAGCAGAACCTGGGCGAGGCCGACCCGACCTACCCAGACCAGACGACGCTCGCCGCGACCTACCAGTGGAACCAGTACACGAAGCTCTTCGTGACGCAGCGCATGTCCTCGGCGCCCATCACGCCCATCGCGGACGTGTCGGGCACGGGCTTCGCCTCGACCGCCGCGCGCAACGAGACGGCCATTGGCGTCGAGACGAAGCTCGGACGCATCGGCAGCCTGAACACGCGCTACCAGCTTGAGAACGGCATCAACGGCACGGACAGCTTCGCCGTCATCGGTTTGACGAACCGCCTGCCCGTCAACAAGCAGCTCGCGCTCGACCTCGGGTACGAGCGCGGCTTCCACCTCGCGGGCCTGGGCGAGAGCTTCAACGCCGGCCACTTCGGCTTCGCGTGGCAGCCGCTCGAAAACTTCCGCACGACGGGCCGCTACGAGATGCGCGACCGCGGCGGCGTCGGGTCAGTGCTCACGCTCGGCGCGGCCGGGCGGCTCGGCGACAACGTGACCTCGCTCGGCCGCTTCCAGATGTCGCGGACGGACTTCCAGGGTCGCAAGGGTTCGGCGCTCGCGGCGACGGGCGCGCTCGCGTGGCGTCCGCTGCACCGCGACACGATGGGCCTGCTCTTCAACTACACGCGGCGCGACCTCTCGCAGCAGAACGGCGCGGGCCAGGGCGAGACGCGCGACCGCTCCGACACGCTCTCCTCGGACGGCTACTATCAGGCGACGCGCAACGTCGAACTCTACGGGCGCTTCGCCCTGAAGTTCGGCGACACAAGCTCCGTCGGCCTGAACCGCGTCTCGACACTGACCTACATGACGCAGGGCCGCGCCGTCTACCGCCTGGGTCGTTACGTGGACGTGGCGGGCGAGGGGCGCTGGCTCGCGCAGCCCATCTCCTCGACGGCGCGCGCTTCGTTCGGCTCCGAGTTGGGCTTCTGGGTCATGCCCGACCTCCGCCTCGGCGGCGGTTACAACTGGACGGGCGCGTCCGAGCCGGGCTCGTTCGGCTTCAGCCCCGCGCGCCGCGGCTTCTACTTCACCATCTCCTCGAAGCTCTCGAACCTCTTCGACCTCTTCGGCACGAGCCGGAACGGGCTCGGCGGCGAGAAGAGCCGCGACGACGAAGAAGAAGAGGAATAGACCACGCCCCCACTCTCTCTTATGACTAACCGGCCGGCTAACGTGAGGCTCCCGTGCGCGGCGCGACGCATAAGCGGCGCGGCCGAGAGCATGAGCGCGCGCCTGCTCTTTATGGCCTTCGCGCTCCTGGCGCTCGCGGCGCTTGCCCCAAGGGCCGCGGCGCAGACGACCTCCATCTACAGCATCCGCGGCAACGCCACCGCCGGCAGCAACAACATCTGGTACATCAACCCTTCGACGGGTGCCGAGACGCTCGTCTACACGGGCTACCCCGGCGGCAACGCCGCGACGCTCGCGCAGCGGCCGACGGACGGGATGCTCTTCTACGTCATCAACGACGCGTCGGGGCAGAACGGCGCGGTCTACCGCTTCAACCCCTACACGCCCACGGTTGCGCCCGTGCTGCTCGGCAAC
Organism: Acidobacteriota bacterium; assembly: GCA_019239425.1. Taxonomy (GTDB): domain Bacteria; phylum Acidobacteriota; class Blastocatellia; order Pyrinomonadales; family Pyrinomonadaceae; genus QHXN01. The sequence continues at coordinate 61,316 of JAFAZX010000024.1, read as the reverse complement.
ATCGGCCCCTCGACATCGGGCGGCAACGTCCTCAGCGGCTTCCGCATGGCCTTCAACCAGGCGGGCACGCTCTACTACATGTCGGGCGGCGGCGGCGCCGACAACGACACGCTCTACACCGTCAGCCAGACGACGGGCCGGGCCACGGCCGTAGCCACCATCACGGGCACCGGCAACGGCGGCGACATGGCCTTCTCGGGCAACACGCTCTACATCATCAACCAGAACCGGCAGCTTCTCTCGGCCACCGTGGCGGGAGGCGCGGCGACGAACATCGGCACCGTCACCTTCCCCGGCGGCGCCACGCCCGGCACCATCGGCCTCGGCGTTGACGGCACACGCATCCTCATCACGACCTCGACCGGCGGGGCCAACATGTACGCCGTCACGCTGCCCTCTCTTGCGGCCACGCTCGTCAGCACCCTGAGCGGCGGCACGACGGCGACGGGCGACCTCTCGACCATCGTCGTCTCGGCGCCGGACGCCTCGGTGACGAAGACCGACGGCCTGACGAACGTCTACCAGGGCCTGTCCGTCAGCTACACCGTCGTCCTCCAGAACAACGGCACGTACACCGTCGCCGCCAACCTCGTAGACACGGTGCCGGCCTCGCTCACGGGCGTCACTTGGACGTGCGTGGCCTCCGCCGGCTCCACCTGCGACACGGCTTCGGGGAGCGGCAACGCCATCAGCACCGGCGCCACGCTCGCCGCCTCGGGCACGGCCACCTACACCGTCACGGGGACGGTCAACGTCTCGACCGGCACCATCGCCAACACCGCCACCGCGAGCCTCGACGCCAGTTGGATCACCGAGTCGAACACTTCCAACAACAGCGCGACCGACACCGACACGGTCGTCGCCGCCGCCGACCTCTCGATCTCGAAGACCGGCCCGGCGAACCTCACCGCCGGCACCAACGCCAGCTACACGCTCACCGCCGTCAACAACGGGCCGCAGTCCGCCGCCGGCACCATCACGGTCACGGACGTCCTGCCCGCGGGACTCACCTTCGTCTCGGCGACGGGCACGGGCTGGACTTGCTCGAACTCCAGCGGGACGGTGACCTGCACGCGCTCGGGGCCTGTGACGACGGGGACGACGTTGCCCGCCATCACGCTCACCGTCGCCGTCGGCGCCGCCGCCGCGCCGAGCGTCACCAACACCGCCTCGGTCGCGTCGAGCGTGACCTTCGACCAGGACTCCTCGAACAACAGCAGCAGCGTGACGAGCAGCGTCACGGTGCCGACCGACCTCACGATTGCGAAGAGCCACGCGGGCAACTTCACGCAGGGGCAGAACGGGACTTACACCATCACCGTCACGAACTCGGGCGGCGTCGCTTCGAGCGGCACCGTCACGGTCACGGACACGCTGCCCGCGGGGCTCACGCCGGGCGCGGCGACGGGCACGGGCTGGACTTGCAACACCGCGGGCCAGACCGTCACCTGCACGCGCGCGGACGCCCTGAACGGCGGCGCGAGCTACCCCAACATCAGCGTCCCCGTCGCGGTCGCCCCGAACTCCGCTTTGAGCCTGACGAACACGGCCAGCGTGTCGGGCGGCAACGACAGCAACACCGGCAACAACAGCGCGAGCGACCCGACGACCGTCAACGGCGTCGCCGACCTCACGATTGCCAAGACGCACAGCGGCAACTTCACACAAGGCCAGAACGGTTCTTACAGCATCACGGTCAGCAACGCAGGCGGCGCGGCCACGTCGGGCACGGTCACCGTCAGCGACACGCTGCCCGCGGGACTCACCTTCGTCTCGGCGACGGGGACGGGCTGGACTTGCTCGAACTCCAGCGGGACGGTGACCTGCACGCGCTCCGACGCGCTCGCCGCCGGCTCAAGTTATCCGGCCATCACTCTGACGGTGAGCGTCGCCCCGAACTCCGCTTTGAGCCTGACGAACACGGCCACGGTCTCCGGCGGCGGCCAGACCTACACCGCCAACGACTCCGCGAGCGACCCGACGACGGTGAACGGCGTCGCCGACCTGACGATTGCTAAAACCCACAGCGGCAACTTCACGCAGGGGCAGAACGGAAGCTACGCACTCACAGTCAGCAACGCGGGCGGCGCCGCGACGAGCGGCACGGTGACTGTCTCCGACACGCTCCCCGCAGGGCTGTCTTATGTCTCGGCGACGGGGACGGGCTGGTCTTGCAGCGCGTCGGGTCAGACGGTCACCTGCACGCGCGCGGACGCGCTGGCCGCGGGTGCGAGCTACCCCGCGATTACTTTGACGGTGGGCGTGGCCTCGAACGCGGCGTTGAATTTGACCAACACCGCGAACGTCTCGGGCGGCGGACAGACGAACACTGGGAATGACAGCTCAAGCGACCCGACCACCGTCAACGGCGTTGCGGACGTGACAATTGCGAAGAGCCACACGGGCAACTTCTCGCAGGGGCAGAGCGGGGCGACCTACACGCTGACCGTCTCGAACGTGGGCGGGGCGGCGACGAGCGGGACGGTCACAGTTACCGACACCTTGCCGGCCGGGCTGAGCTACGTCTCCGCGACCGGGACGGGCTGGGCGTGCGGCGCGGCGGGCCAGACGGTGACCTGTACGCGCTCGACTGCTCTCGCGGCGGGCGCGAGCTACCCCGCCATCACCGTGACCGTCAACGTCTCGACGACCGCGGCCGCGAGCGTGACGAACACCGCGTCCGCCTCGGGCGGCGGCCAGACGAACACCTCGAACGACTCTGCGAGCGACCCGACGACGATTAACGGCGTCGCCGACCTGACGATTGCCAAGACGCACAGCGGCAACTTCACGCGCGGCTCGTCCGGCAGCTACAGCCTCACGGTCACGAACGCGGGCGGCGCCGCGACGAGCGGCACCGTCACCGTCTCGGACACTTTGCCGGCAGGCTTCTCCTACGTCGTGGCGACGGGCACCGGGTGGACGTGCGGGGCGGCGGGGCAGGTCGTGACCTGCACGCGCGCGTCCGCGCTCGCGGCCGGCGCGAGCTACCCCGCAATCACTCTGACGGTCGGCGTCCTGCAGAACGCCGCTTCGAGCCTGACGAACACCGCGAACGTCTCGGGCGGCGGGCAGACGAACACCGCCAACGACTCTGCGAGCGACCCGACGACCATCGTCTCCAGCTCCGACCTGAGCCTTTCGAAAACGGTCAACAACCCGAACCCGATTCAGGGGCAGAACGTCACCTTCACGCTCACGCTCATCAACGCGGGGCCGAGCAACGCGACGAACGTCGCCGTCACAGACCTCCTGCCCGCGGGCCTGACCTTCGTCTCCGCGACGCCGAACTCGGGCACTTACGCGAGCGGCACGGGCGTCTGGTCGCTCCCGAGCGTCACGAGCGGCGCGTCGGCCACGCTCCAAATCGTCGCGCTCGTCACCGGCACGGGCACGATCACCAACATCGCCGAGGTCACCGCCTCAGACCAGCCCGACCCCGACTCGACGCCCGGCAACAACAACCCCGCCGAGGACGACCGCGCCACCGCTTCGTTGGGTGCCGCCGCCCCGCCCAACATCACGCTGACGAAGTCGGTCACGCCCTCGGGCACGCAGGTGCCGGGCACGGTCATCACCTACACCGTCGCCTTCCAGAACGGCGGCGGCGCGCCCGCCTCGGCCTTCGTCCTGACCGACCCCAACCCGGCCACCACCCTCAAGCTTAACGACTACACCGACTTCAAGGTCGGCTCGGTCGTCAACAGCCTCGGCACGACTGGGCTGACGGTCGCCGTCGCCTACTCGAACGACAGCGGCTTGACGTGGACCTACACGCCCGTCTCCGGCGGGGGCGGCGCGCCCGCCGGCTACGACCGCAACGTCACGCACGTCCGCTGGACGTTCGGCGGCAGCCTCTCGCAGACCTCTCCCAACAACGCCGGCAGCGTCTCGTTCTCCGTCCGGATACGTTAGCGTAAAGACAGTTCACCACAGAGGCACAGAGGCACAGCTTGTTGAGCCATGAACTCCAAGCTGTGCCTCTGTGCCTCTGTGGTGAAAACTCTCGTCCGGTATGCACCCAAGTTGCAGATGATGTAATCTGCAATCTTATCCGATGACAGACGACAAACTTTTTCACGTGAGCGAAGAGGTGCGCGCGGCCCTCGACGAAGGGCGTGCGGTCGTGGCGCTGGAGTCGACGGTCATCTCGCACGGGCTGCCGCGGCCGCAGAACCTCGAGACGGCGCGGCGTCTGGAGCAGGCGGTGCGCGAGGGCGGGGCCGTCCCCGCGACCGTGGCCGTGCTCGGCGGACGCATGTGTGTCGGACTCGAAGAGTCGCAGCTCGCGCGTCTGGCCGAGGGCGAGGGCGTGCGCAAGGTGAGCCGCCGCGACCTGCCGCTCGTGGTCGCGGGCGGCGAGGACGGCGCCACGACCGTCGCCGGCACGCTCTGGATTGCGAGCCGCGCCGGCCTGAAGGTCTTCGCCACCGGCGGCATCGGCGGCGTGCACCGGGGCCAACTGCCGGACATCTCGGCCGACCTGCCGGAACTCGCGCGCACGCCTCTGACGGTCGTCTGCTCGGGCGCGAAGTCCGTGCTCGACCTGCCCTCGACGCGCGAGTGGCTGGAGACGCACGGCGTCTGCGTCCTCGGCTTCGGCTGCGACGAGCTGCCCGCCTTCTACACGCGCCGCAGCGGACTCACCGTGGACGCGCGCACGGACACGGCCGCCGACGTGGCGCGCGTGGCCCGAGCGCGCGACGCACTCGGGCTCGAGGCCGCGCTCGTCGTCACCGTGCCCGTCCCCGACGGCTTCGAGGTGGGCGAGCAGGTGATGGAAGAGTCTCTGTCCGAAGCCCTCTCGGTCGCGGCCCAGCGCGGCGTCACCGGCCGCGCGCTGACGCCCTTCCTCCTCGCCCACATGAGCTGGCGCTCCGGCGGCGCGACCCTGCGCGCCAACGTCGCGCTCCTTGAGAATAACGCCCGCGTCGCCGCCGACATCGCTGTCGCGATGGGTTCTGGGTTTTAGGTTCTGGGTGCTGGTGAAGACATCTGTTTTTACCCAACACCCAATTTCCTGTGAACTTCCGCGCGGGCCTCGTCGTTCTCAGTGCTGGATTCCGGCGGGAGTTTCAGAAATCATCAAAAGAGGGCGTTTAATGAAAGGCAGAATCTTTGTCGTCGTCGTACTCGTGGCCGCCGCGGCGTTCGCCGGGCGTTGGGTGAACAGGGCCGTGGGCGGTAACGCGAACGGGGCGCGGCGCGAGGAGACGCGGCAGACCTTCAAGCTCGAAGCCGGCGCGCGCGTCGAGGTCGGCTTCATCAACGGCTCCGTCGAGGTGAAGACGGCCGACACAGACACGGCCGAGGTTCACATCGTCCGCACCGGCTCCTCCGCAGAAGACCTCGAGTACAGGCGCGTGACGGTGGCCGCGTCGCCTGCGTCGCTCGTCGTACACGGCGAGCGCAACGGCGTGCCCGGCCTCTGGCACCGCATCTGGAACGGCGGCGGCGAGGTGCGTCAGGAGGTGACGCTCGTGCTGCCGCGTCGCGTCGAACTCGCGGCCGAGCACGTCAACGGCTCGGTCAACGTCGGCGACATCGACGGCATGGTCGAGGTCTCGCACGTGAACGGCCGCGTCGAGGTCGCGGGCGCCGCGGGCCGCGCGCAGGTCAGCCACGTCAACGGCGGCGTGAAGCTCGGCGTGACGCGGCTCGGCGAAGAGGGGATGGAGGTCGAGCACGTCAACGGCAACGTCGAGATTCGCTTCACCCAACTCGTCAACGCGGACGTGGAGTCGGAGCACCAGAACGGCGGGTTCTCGCTCAACGTCCCCAACGTCACGATGCAGGAGCGCATGAACCGTTCCTACACGCGCGCGCGCCTCGGCTCGGGCGGCTCGCCCGTCCGGGTTGACCACGTCAACGGCAACGTGCGCTTCGAGTCCGACGCCGGCCCCGCGACGGCCGCCGCGACGACCGCCTCCACGTCTGACGACGAGAGCGACGAGGCAGACGAGCTGCCGCCGCCTCCGCCCGCGCCGCCCGCACCGCCCGCGCCCCCCGCGCCGCCCGTCAGATAAATATCCCTGACCGCAGCCTGACCCGAAAGGCTTGTCCAAGACAACGTCCCGCGCCGAGATGTTCGACGCGGGACGTTGTCTTTTATGTGCGTTGAGGGATAAAACAGCAGTCTCAAATCCTTATCTGGAAGGAAGCGGCATGGAGGAGAGCGAGCGTTTGTGGGAGGTGGACGACCAGCGCGGGCGTCTGGAGGAGCTGACGGCGCGCGAGGGTTCGGCGAAGGAGTCGCCGCTCAGGCGCGACGTGCGCTCGCTCGGGCGACTGCTCGGCGCTGTCCTGAGGGAGCAGGCGGGCGCGGCGCTCTTCGACACGGTCGAGGAGTTGCGCAGCCTGACGTCCGGGCGGCGCGAGTCGTCCGACAAGGCCCGGCGCAAGGAGTTGATGACGCGCGCCGAGTCGGTCGTCGGCCGGGCCTCAATCGAAGAGGCGTACCAGCTGACGAAGGCGTTCGCCATCTACTTCGAGCTGACCAACCTCGCCGAGACGAACCACCGCAAGCGACGCCGCCGCGCCGCGGAGGTCTCGGGCGCGCCGCCGCAGGCGGGCACGTTCCTCGGCACGCTCCGGCGCGTGCGCGAAGCGGGCGCGTCCGCCGAGGAGGCAATCGAGCTTTTGTCGCGCGTCGAGGTCGTGCCGGTCTTCACCGCGCACCCGACGGAGGTCGCGCGCCGCACAGTCCTCTTCAAGCGCGCGCGCATCGCGGCCGAGCTTGAGCGTCTCGACAGTTTGCCGCTCCCCGACCGGCGCGCGCGCGAGGCGGCCGAGCGCATCATGGCCGAGATCACCGCGCTCTGGCAGACCGACGAGGTGCGGCGCCGCCAGCCGACCGTGCGCGACGAGATCAAGATGGGGCTCGACTACTACCCGGCCGCGCTCGTCGAGACGGTGCCCGAAGTTTATGAAGAGATGGCCGACGCCTTCCGCGCGACCTACGGGCGCGAGCTTGAGGCGAGGGAGCTGCCGCGCGTGCTCCGCTTCGGCTCCTGGATCGGGGGCGACCGCGACGGCAACCCTTTCGTGACGCCGGGCTGCACGCGCGACGCGCTGCGCATGGCGCGCGAGACGGTGCTCGACTTCTACATCGCCTCCGTGGACGAGCTGCACGAGCGCCTGAGCAGCTCGACCAAGCAGTCGCCCGCCTCTTCCGATCTGGTGAAGGCACTCGAAGAGTACGAGCGGAGGCTTCCGGCCGCGGCGTCGCGCCCGTTCGCGCCGCACGCGCCGGAGGAGGTCTACCGCCGCTTCCTCTCGCTCGTCCTGCGCAGGCTCTCGGCCACGCGCGGGTCTGCGGCCGAAGGGTACGAGGACGCGGCCGCGTTCACGGCAGACTTGCGCCTGCTGCGGGAGAGCCTGGCGGAGGGCGGGGCGCTCAGGCTCGCGCGGCAGTTGGTCGACCCGCTCGCGCGTCAGGTCGAGACGTTCGGCTTTCATCTGCACACGCTCGACGCGCGCCAGCACGCGCGCATCCACGCGAAGGCGGCAGAGGAACTCGCGCGCGGCGCTTCGATTATCGACGAGGGTGACGCGGTCGGAAATGAGGACGTGCCGCAACTCCCCGAAGCCCCTTCGCCGGAGACGGAGGCGACGCTCGAAGCTCTGCGCGCGGTCGCCGCGCTCAAGCGCGAGTTCCCGCCGGAGTCCATCCGCAGCCACGTCATCAGCGGCGCGCGCGGCGTGGGCGACGTGCTGCGGCTCGTCTGGCTCGCCGAGTCTTGCGGCGTGCGCGTCGCGGCCGAGAAGGAGCGTGACGACCCGGGCCTGATGCCCGTCCCGCTCTTCGAGTCCATCGAAGACCTGCGCAACTGTCCGGGCGTGTGCCGCGCGCTGTGGACTTCCGCAGAGTACGCGCCGTACCTCGATTCGTGGGGCCGCAGGCAGGAGGTGATGCTCGGCTACTCGGACTCGAACAAGGACGGCGGGATGTTGACGAGCACCTGGGAGCTTTTCAAAGCGCACCGCGCCCTGCACGAGGTCGCGCGCGAGTGCGGCGTCTCGCTGCAACTCTTCCACGGGCGCGGCGGCACGGTGGGCCGCGGCGGCGGGCCGACGCACCACTCAATCGTCGCGCAGCCGGCCGGCGCGTTCGAAGGCTCTCTGAAGATAACGGAGCAGGGCGAGGTCTTAAACTGGAAGTACGCCGAGCCGGTGCTGGCCGAGCGGAATCTGGAGCTGATGGTCGCGGCCGCGCTCGAAGCTTTGGCGCGGCCCGGCGGCGCGGAGTGGCGCGCGGAGTGGGAGGAGGCGCTCGGGTGGATGTCGCAGGTGGCCTTCGAGTTCTACCGCGAGCGCGTCGCGGAGAACCCGGACGTGGTGCCTTACTTCGAAGAGGCGACGCCCGTCCTCGAATTCGATCTGGCGAAGATCGGCTCGCGTCCCGCGCGGCGCTCTTCGCAGACGAAGGGCCTGGCCGACCTGCGCGCGATACCGTGGGTCTTCGGCTGGATGCAGAGCCGGCACGTTTTGCCCGCGTGGTTCGGCGTCGGGCACGCGCTGGAGAGATTTCTGGAGGAGCGCGAGGGCGGGGCGGAGTTGTTGCAGGAGATGATGCGCGTGCCGGTCTTCTCGAACCTCTTGGGCGACGTGGAGACGGGGATGGCGAAGGCCGACCTCTCCATCGCGCGCAGGTACGCGGGGCTGGTTGGGGACGGAGAGTTGCGCGCGCGCGTCTTCGGGATGATCGAGGAGGAGTTCGAGCGGACGCGCCGCGTCATCCTGCGCGTGAGCGGCCAGGCGCGTCTCTTGGAGCGCAACCCCGTCCTCGCGCGCTCCATCGCCCTGCGCAACCCGTACGTCGACCCGATGAGTCTCGTCCAGATCGAGCTCCTCCGACGCAAGCGCGCGGGCCAGGAGTCCGAGGAACTCGACTACGCCCTCGCCGCCACCATCAACGGCATCTCGGCGGGTCTGCGGAACACGGGGTGAAGTATCGTTGCTTGTGTGTAGGTGGGAGGGAATTTTCACCACAGAGACACAGAGGCACAGCTTGAAGCGGAATAGCTCAACAAGCCGTGCCTCTGTGTCTCTGTGGTTAACGAATGACGCGCTACAGTCAAGTCGGAGAGAGCCAGACGCGCAGCAGCAAGATGAAGACCCCGTAGGCAAACAGCACCGCCAAAGGGTAGCGGAGCCACATCCGCTACACGCCCAGGTGCAGCAGCACGAACGACGCGACGAAACCGGCCGCGCCCGTCGCCGCGAGGATCAGAGACATCTCGACGCGCGGCAGGCCGCGCCGCATGAGCAGTCGCCTCACGCGCTCGACGCGCCGCGCGGCAAAGGGTTCCCGCGGCTCGGCCTCGAACTTCCTTCCGGCTGACTTCCTGCGCGGCGCCATGACGCGGGGCGGGTTACTCGAAACCGGCGGCGCGGTTCGCGCGCTCGGCCGCCTGCAACGCGAGGATCGGCGAGATGACCAGCGCGAGGATGTATGTGAGCGGGAGCGTGAGGAAGCCTATGAAGACGACGCAGAGCAGGAGGTTGATGAACTGCACGAACCAGTAGCCGAACATGAAGAGCAGCCCCACCCCGACGTTGCCCGCATACATGTGTCCGATGCCGAAGGTCTGTAGGAGGAGGCCGGGCATGACTTCCAGCAGCACGGCCACGACCGTAGTCTTCGGCGGCGACTGGTATTGGCGGGCGACGTGCTGCGGCGGGTACGGGTAGGGCGGCCGCGGTGGCTGGTAGGGCCGCGGCGGCTGATACGCGGGGGGACGATACTGACTCATCGGAGGACTCCTTTGGGGTAAGAGGTGTTGGGTTCTGGGTTCTGGGTGTTGGGTTGAAGAAGGGTTTTGGGTTTTGGGATCTAGGTGCTGGTTGAAAACTCAGTTCTAACCAATACCCAGCACCCAACACCTGAAACCCAAAACCAAAACCCAGCACCTGACTTCAGAAGTTGAAGGCGCCCTCGCAGGTTATCTCGGAGAGGGCTTTGCGGCCGCTGGGCGCTTCGCGTTCGCGCAAGGGTTCGGGCAGTTGCGCCGGGTCGCCGGGGCGGCCGACCGCGACCATCGCCTCGACGCGGAAGCCCTCGGGGATGTTCAGCTCAGCCCGCGCGCGGTCGTAGTCGAAGCCCTGCATGCCGTGCGTGACCAGCCCCAACATCGTCGCCTGGAGCGCGAGGTTCTCCCACGCCGCGCCCGTGTCGAAGGAGTGCGTCGGGTAGGGCTTCCCGTTGAAGTCGAACGTCTCCTTCGAGACGAAGAGGAGCAGCGCGGCCGCGTCCTTCGCCCAGTTCCGGTTGCCCTCGACGAGCAGGTCGAAGAAGGCCTCCCAGTGCGCCGTGTCGCGCCGCGCGTAGAGGATGCGCCACGGCTGGTTGTTGTAAGAAGAGGGCGCCCAGCGCGCCGCCTCGAAGAGCGTCGACAACTCCTCCTCGCTCACGCCCTCGCCCGACATCGCGCGCGGCGACCAGCGGTCGAGGAACAACTCGTCCACGGGATGCTGCGCCTGCGGCTCCCGAACCTCACTGCCGTCGATCATCTTTCCCTCCCTGTCTTGTCCGTGAATTTATAAGCGGCGAGCGCGATGGGCAGCCCGACCAGAAGCATGTGCCCCGCCCCGTTGAGCGAGACGGTGAAGGGCGTGAACGTGGGCTTGAAGTAGGCGGCCGAGAGCGGTATCACGACGAGGTACATGAACGCGTAGACCGCGAAGCCGTAGAGCAGCCCGCAGACCACCGGGTGTTCGACGAGCACTTTCAACCTGCGGCTCAGGAGCCAGTAGACGGTCGCCCAGATGAAGGCGATGAGGAAGTGCAGCACCGCGCCGAGCGCGGCCGTCAACACTCCTCCGTCCTTCGCCGCCTCGCCGAGCAGCCCCGACGCGACCGACTGCAACACGCGCACCGGCCCCACCCCGCGCAGCCCCGACGCGACGAAAGCGAACGTGATGTCGCCCAGCCCCGCCAGCAGCCCGCCCCACACAATCGCCCGTGCCGCCCTCGGCCTCTCGGCGGGTAGTTGCGCGGTGGCTACGCTCATGAAGTCTGTCTCCTTCTGCGGGGCCGCGTTGGTTGAATGTTAATGCGAAGAGGTTTAGTCGAACAGTTCGTCTACGGGCATCGTCCAGCCGTGGACGGCGGGCTCGGCTTCGGCCGCTTCACCGCGCCGGTAGACCTGCGGGTTGTCCGGGTCGGACGCGCGGTAGACTTTGACCACGTCAACGCTCAGGAGGTCAACGTCCCAGACGACGAGCGTGCCCGCGGTGAAGTAGTCGGCGCGCTTTGCGGCAATCTCGGCCTCTGCTTCTCGTCCGTAATCGTTCTCGCTCCTAATCTCGGCGGCAAAGGCCGGCGCGCCTTCGAGGAACTTCATGCCCGTGGGCGGGCCTGTGTAGAAGGCCGCGTCGGGGCTGAATGACTTGCGGTTCAGCAGGCTGACCCTGAACCCGACATTATCCGGGTAGGCGCGCCCGCCCGCGCGCCGCTCGACGCCCCGCAGGCTCACGTAGATCGCGCCGCCCGCGCGCCCCGGCATGTCACCGGTCGGACTCATGAAAACGACCTCCCCGTTGACGACCTCGGCCTTGCCCCGGTCGCGGATGCGGTATAAGTCTTCGACGGTCGCCTGTGTCCTGGTGCTCATGGCGGGAGCCCTTTCTCAGTTTCGCCGGGATGATATCAGAGAACAAGACTCTTTTCTCCACCCAATCCGGCCCCGGCGGGCGGGCGGGTGGAAACGGGGCGGGATTGGGTGTTTCCGCAAGGGTGTAAGAATACCGTTGTCGGCGCGGGGAATTTGGTTTAACCTGTGCGCCTGTAACTGCCAACCGGACAAGTAAGGAGTCGGAGATGCTCTCAGGAAAGCGTACCCTGGTCGTGCTCGGCGTGCTGCTGCTGGCCGCCGCGGGCTTAGTCGCCACCTCCTCGCGCGCGGCGCACAAGGGCAAGGCCCCGCAGCAGACCGCGACGCCCACGCCGCCGCAGTACCAGCCGCCGACCATACGGCTCGACTCGGACGCGCAGGTCGTCACGCTCTGCCCAGACGCCGAGTCGATGTCCAACCCGCGCGTCCACCTCAAGGCCGCGGGCCTCAGCCCCGAGGGCAAGCCCCTGCGCTACAAGTGGGTGGTCTCGGGCGGCCGGCTCGACAGCTACGACGGCACCGACGTGGTCTGGGACTTGTCGGACGCGCAGCCCGGCGTCTACAACGCCACGGTGACGGTCGAGAGCGGCCCCGTCGACAACCCGCTCTGCACGGCCTTCACCTCGACGAAGGTGGTGGTGCGCACCTGCCCGCCGCCGCGGCCCGTCTGCCCGAACGTCACCATCAACTGCCCGGACGTGCAGCAGGCCGGGGCGCCCGTGACCTTCACGGCCTCGATCTCGGGCGGCACGCCGGGCGCCACGCCCGTCTACAACTGGGTCGTCTCGGCCGGCACGATCATCTCGGGCCAGGGGACGCCGACCATCACCGTGGACACGGCCGGACTCGCCGGCCAGGCCATCACGGCGACGGTCGAGGTCGCGGGCTACAACCTCGAGTGCCGCGCGCAGTGCCAGGCTTCGGTGCCGGCGCCGCCGAACCCGACCAAGTTCGACGAGGTCGGCGAGGTGTCGCGCGACGACGAGAAGGCGCGCTTCGACATCTTCGCCATCGAGCTGCAGAACAGCCCCGGCGCGCAGGGTTACATCATCGGCTACGGCGGCGGCAACAAGCGCTACGGGACGGGGCTCCAGCGGGCGCAGCGCGCGCGCGACTACATCGTCACCACGCGCGGCATCGACGCCTCGCGCATCGTCGTCCTCGACGGCGGCCCGCGCACGACCGGCTCGACCCAACTCTGGATCGTCCCGGCCGGCGCCACCCCGCCGCGGCCGTGAAGGGGAGTATGCAGTAGGCAGATGGCAGTGGACAGTTGAAAGCAAGAGGCCATTAACGAAACAGGTCTGAAAGAATCGGAGGCGGCGAGTCTCAAGCTCGCCGCCTCCGATTCTTTTAAGAGAGATGCTTCCGTGGTCTTCAACTGCCTACTGCCATCCGCCTACTGCCTACTACTTCCTCGGGTAGAGCGGGCTCGACTTCGAGAGGCGCGTGACGGAGGCGGGGAGGGCCGACTCGCCCTGCAAGAGCACCTGCTCCTCTTTGAACTTCATCGAGCTGGGCTCGACCATGTTCGAGGCCCAGGCCGATTCGTTGGCGAAGGCTTCGCTCATGCACGTGCCGTCGCCCATCAGGTGGCCGTCGCCCATGAGGTGGCCGCTGCCGAAGGCGTAGCCCTCGGCCAACAGCACCGAGTCGGAGATCATGATGCCGTCGGAGATCATGATGCCGGTGCCGAGGATGCTGTTCGGCCCGACCGTGTGGCCGTCGTAGAGGAGGTACGTGCCGTCGGACAGCAGGCGCCCCCCGGCCATCACCCAGCCCTCTTCGAGCACGCGCCCGTCGGGCAGGCGGAAGCCTTCGGTTAAGGTCAGGCGCTCGTTGAAGGAGACGCCCTCGACCCAGATGACGCCGTTGTTGAGCGGCACGCCCTCGCCCGCTATCGGTGAGGTCAGGCCGAGCGTCGAGTATGTCGTCCTTCTCGCCGTGATGAGGTCGTCGCCCGCCCCGGCGCGGTCTGCGTCCTTGCGGATCGCCCCGGCGACCGTCACCGCGGCACTCGCGTTCAGCTCGCCCGCGCCCTCCGTGATGACGCGCTCAAATTGCGACATCCTTCCGTCGGCGACCGCCTGCTCGTAGAAGGGCAGGCGCTGCGCCGTCCTCATCAGCACGGCCTTCACCATCGAGGGCTTCAAACTGGGGTTGGCCTCGACCATCAGCGCGGCCGCGCCCGCCACGGCCGGCGCCGCGAAGGAGGTGCCGCTCATCACGCGGTACGTGCCCGTCGCCACGGGCTTGTTCGTGCTCGTGTCCCCGCTCACCAACGTTCCCAGAAGCCCGCCGCCGCCCGTCGAGCTGTAGCTGTTGCTCGCCGTCGGCGAGGTCGAGGCCGTCTCGGCCGCGCCGAGCTTGTTGCCGGGCGCGACGAGGTCGGGCTTCATCAGGCCGTCCACGAGCGTCGGCCCGCGCGAGCTGTAGGTGGCGACCGCGTCGTCCGAGCGCGCCGCCGTCTGCTGCGTGTTCGTCGCGCCGACGGTGATGACGCGCGGCGAGTTGGCCGGCGAGAGAATCCCGCCGTAGATGGTTCGCCCGCCGGCGTCCTTGCCCCAGTTGCCCGCGGCCACGACGACGACGATGCCGGCGTCCACGGCGCGCGCGAGCGCGAGGCAGAGCGGGTCGGTCTTGTAGCTCTGCGTCGGCGGCGTGCCCAGGGAGAGGTTCATGACGCGCACGTTGTAGGTCTTCTTGTTCTTGACGACCCAGTCCACGGCCTTGACGACGTTCGAGACCTTGCCCGCGCCGTAGGAGTCGAGCACGCGCACGTCGACGAGATTCGCGTTGGTGGCGATGCCGCCGTAGGTCTGCGCGCCCGCGTTCTTCGCGGCGTAGTCCTCGCTCGACTGGCCCGAGCCGGCGGCGACGCCGGCCGTGTGCGTGCCGTGGCCGTACACGTCGTCGGTGCGACTCTCGCCGGTGAAGTCGATGTGCTTGAGCACGCGCGGGTAGGAGGCGAGGTACTTCTGCGCGAGCAGCCCCGTCCCGAGCGTGCCCGAGGAGTAGCGCCACTCGTAGCCCGCGAACTCGGCCGCGTCCGGCGGGCTGATGCCGCTGTCGAGGACGGCGATGCCGACCTTGTTCCCGCCGCCGCCGTTGGCGAGGGCCTCGTTGCCGACCGGCAGCATCTTGCTCGCGCCCGTCGCCACTTCGTGGTGGCTCGTGTTGTCGAAGGTCGTCGCGGTCGAGCGCACGTCCTGGTCGGAAGAGACCCAGGAGACCTCCTCGCGCGCCGCCAGCTCCGAGAGCTTCTCGACCGGCACGTCCGCGACGAAGAGTCCGAGCGTGTCCAGCTCGTCCGAGACGCGCGCGCCCGCGCCGCGGAGCGCGTCCAGCGCCGCCGCGCCCGCCTGACCTTCGGCCGCGCGCACGATGACGCGCGCCGTCTCGCCGCCGCCCTGCCTCGCGCCGCCCGCGCGCGCGAGCAGGTCGTCGGTCATCTTCTTCAGCAGTCGCCGAGGCGCGCCCTGCGCGGGCGACTTCGTCGATGCCCTGGGCGCGCCGGCCAACGGGGCCAAGAGAGAGAGCGTGGCGAGCGCCGCGATTAAACTATTTCTATTCCTCAAAGTCGGTCGGCTCCTTCAAAGTCCGTCTGGCTCGGCCGCTTCGTGGTGAGATTTCGTGCGACCCCGGCCCCGAGGGCAACGCCCGTGCCGCCGCGAAACCTCAGAAGAAACACTCGCCCGCCGCCCGCCACCGGTCACCGTGACGAAAGTCGCTGACGAGTTTTCTGTCAGGGAGAACGAGGGGAAAGTAGGCAGTAGGCAGATGGCAGCTAGGCGGTAAGAAGGTTTTGGGTGTCAGGTGCCGGGTGCTGGGTAGGATAATTAGCTCTTACGCAACACCTAACTCCCAACACCCAACACCCCCTGCACTGCCTACTGCCATCTGCCTGCTGCCTACTGATACCGACTTGCGAAATAGAATAAGGCGACTTGTCGCCGGGAGCGCGGGCATCCCTGCCCGCCAGCGTGCTTTAGCACGCTGACCGTCTCACTCTTTATCTCAACCTTGAGGCAGGAAGTCTGACAGCATTCGCGCCGGCGGCGCTCAGGCGGGCAGGGATGCCCGCGCTCCCAGCTTTGAGCGGCCTTATCCTATTTCGCAAGTCGGTATGAGTTGCCGTTTGCACGGCGGGGAAATAGAATCGGGCGCGCAGGTAAAGTTTCACACTCGGACAGTACGGACGTTTAAGGTCTTGGCCGAAGGTCAGTCAGAGGGGGCGGGCCGCACGGGCGTGTGCCGCCACTGCGGGGCGCTCGTGGGTGCGGGCGAGGCGCGCTGCATGGTGTGCGGCACCCCGGTCGCCCGCCGCGAGGAGCGGCCGCAGCGCGCGCCGCACGCAGACCCCGAGACCTTGAGCTTCCTGCGCGCCATCATCTCGCGCCCGGCCACCTTCACCTTCGTCTTCCTCGTCGCCAACGTCTTCCTCTACATCCTGATGTACCTCTCGGGCGGCGCGACCGGCGAGGTCTTGCGCGCCTACGGCGCGAAGGTCAACTACCTCATCGACCAGGAGGGGCAGTGGTGGCGCTTCGTCACGCCCATCTTCCTGCACGTGCAGTTGCCGCCGCAGTGGGTCGGGACGGGGCCGCTCAGCCCGCTGCTGTCGCACATGCACCTGCTGGCGAACATGTGCGGCCTCTTCATACTCGGGCCGTACGTGGAGAAACTCTACGGCTCTGCGCGCTTCGTCGTCTTCTGGACTCTGACCGGCATCGCCGGGGTCGTCGCCAGCTACCTCTCGGTGCGCCCCGAGTTGGCCCACGGCGCGCTCGGCGAGTTCCTCTTCAAGCGTTACGACAGCCCCTCGGCCGGCGCGTCGGGCGCGCTCTTCGGGCTGATGGGAGTGCTGCTGGTCTGCGGCGTCAAGTACCGCCGCGAGCTACCCGACGACCTGGGCTTCGCGTACAAGTACGGGCTGCTGCCGACGCTCGCGCTCAACCTCTTCGTCGGTTACGTCTGGCGCGACCGCCTCCCCAACGCGGCGCACCTCGGCGGGCTCTTCGCGGGGGTGTTGCTGGGGCTGGTGGTCGGCTACCAGCGGCCGGGCACCCGCGGCCGCGTCGCGCACGCCTGGCACGCGGCGCAGGCGGCGTGCCTCGCGCTGATCGTCCTGAGCTTCGTGATGGCGGCGCGACACCTCGCCGCGCCGCCGCCGCGTCTCTCGAACCCGAAGCCGAGCGCGCCGGCGCCGGACTCGCGGCAGTCATTCATCGACTCGGTCAACGCCGGACAGGGCGCCTTCGTGCGCTTCCTCAAGGGCGACCCGGACGGCCTCGTGCCCGCCATCGAACAGCTCGAACAGTCGCCCGCCCTCAGCCCCGAGGCCGATTCGCTGCGCGCAGACCTGCGCGGGCTGCTCGCGCGCGCCCTCGCCGCGTCGAACGACGAATCGGCGGACGCGCGCGCGCGCGAGCAACGCGCCGCGAAGCTCTCCAAAGAGTTCGCGGCCTGGCAGAAGAGCCTTGAGCAGTGGATCAACGACGAGGCGGGCGGCAAGCTCAACATGCAGAAGCCGGAGGAACCGGCTCGCGAGAATAAGTAGAGACACACACCCTCAAATCAAAACTGAACAGGAGAACTTGAAGAGATGGAGATTCAGAAAGTCGGCGTGCTCGGCTGCGGCCTGATGGGTTCCGGCATCGCGCAGACCGCGGCGGCGGCCGGTTGTGAAGTCATCGTGCGCGAGATGACGCAGGACTTGTGCGACCGCGGCTTCGCGGGGATCGAGAAGTCCCTGGCGAAGTTCGCGGAGAAGGGCAACATCACCCCCGAGCAGCAGGCCGAGATTCGCGGCCGCATCAAGGGCACGACCTCGCTCGAAGACCTGAAGGACTGCGACATCATCATCGAGGCCATCGTCGAGAATCTCGAAGCCAAGCGCGACACCTACAACCAGCTCGACGCCGTCTGCAAGCCCGAGACCATCTTCGCCTCGAACACGTCGTCGCTCTCCGTCACGGAGATGATGACGGCGACGCGGCCCGAACGGCAGGCGCGCTTCGTCGGCCTGCACTTCTTCAACCCCGTGCCCCTCATGAAGCTGGTCGAGGTCGTCCGCACCATCCTCACCGACGAGGAGGTCTACGAGTCGGCCGTCGAGTTCGGGCGCAAGCTCGGCAAGGTGCCCGTCCGCGCGGGCGACAAGTCGGGCTTCATCGTCAACCGCCTGCTCGTCCCCTACCTGCTCGACTCGATCCGCGCGCTCGAAGAGGGCGTCGGCTCCATCGTCGACATCGACAACGGCATGAAATTGGGTTGCGGCCACCCGATGGGGCCGCTCACGCTGCTCGACTTCGTCGGCCTCGACACCACCTACTACATCGCCGAGATCATGTTCGACGAGTTCCGCGAGAAGCGCTTCGCGCCGCCGCCCCTCTTGAAGCGCATGGTCAAGGCCGGCCTCTACGGCCGCAAGTCCGGCCGCGGCTTCTACGACTACACCGACCCGAAGAAGCCCGTGCCGATGAACCTTGTCTGAGCGGCAGCGTACGCCGCGGGCCGCGCCGTCTGCGCTAAGCTGCCGGGATATAACTACGGTCATAGGCGATAGCGGTCAGAACCACCCGCGGTAGCGGGTGGCCCTTTGCTATTCGCTAGTGCCGTGTCGCACAGGGCCACCCGCTACCGCGGGTGGTTCTGACCTGATTTACGTGCAGAGGGGGGGCATGATGGGTGAGCAGAAGGCACACACTTTAACTCTGGAGGCGGGCGGCGCGGCCGCGGACTTTTCGAAGGGTTCCATCTTCTTCGTCGGGACGGCGACGGTGATTCTCCGCTACGCGGGCTTCACGATTCTGACCGACCCGAACTTCCTGCACGCGGGCGACCACGTGCACCTCGGCTACGGGCTGACGGCGGAGCGTCTGACGAACCCAGCGCTCGAGATCGAACAACTGCCGCCGCTCGACTTCGTCGTGCTCTCGCACTACCACGGCGACCACTTCGACCGCATCGCCGAGGAGCGCCTGCGCAAGGACGTGCCCGTCGTCACGACCGAGCACGCCGCGGGCGAGCTGAAGGACAAAGGGTTCACCGCGACCATCGCGCTCGACACCTGGGACTCCGTGGCGGTCGAGAAGGGCGGCGCGCGCGTCCGCGTCACCTCGATGCCGGGCCGGCACGGGCCGCCCATCGTCGAGAAGTTCCTGCCGCCCGTGATGGGCTCGATGCTTGAGTTCGACCCGGGCGCGGGCCGCGCGGCGCTCAGGCTCTACATCACCGGCGACACGCTCGTCTTCGACGACCTGAACGAGATACCGAAGCGCTACCCCGACATCGACCTCGGCCTCTTCCACCTCGGCGGGACGACCATCATGGGGATACTCCTGACGATGGACGCCGAGCAGGGCGTCGAGGCCGTTAAGATTATCAACCCGAAGAAGGTGATTCCGATTCACTACAACGACTACGAGGTCTTCAAGTCGCCGCTCGAAGATTTCCGTGCCGCCGCCGAAGCCGCGGGCCTGTCGGAGCGCATGATCTACCTGAGCCACGGCGAGACCTACGAGTTCGAGGTGCCGGCCGCGCGCTGGCAGCAGGGCGCAACGCCTTGACGGATGAGGGCAGAGGAGGGGGGCGCGCCGACTCTTCGGTCACGACCGAGGAGCGCGGCGCGCTCCTCTCCGTCCGGCTCGAACGCCCCGCCAAGCGCAACGCCCTGACGCGCGCCATGCTCGAACGTCTCGGCGAAGTCTTCTCATCCGTCGCCGAGCGCCGAGACCTGCGCGCCGTCATCCTGAGCGGCGCCGGCACGGACTTCTGCGCGGGCACTGACATCTCGGAACTCGAAGCGTTGGACGAAGCGGCCGCTTCGGAGAAGGCGAAGCGCGGGCAGGAGGTCTGCGACCTGATAGAGCTGTGCGGCACGCCCGTCGTCGCCGCCGTGCAGGGCCTGGCGGCGGGCGGCGGCTGTGAGCTCGCGCTCGCCTGTCACCTGCGCGTGGCGGCGGGAGGAGCGCGCTTCGGCCTCCCCGAGACGCGCCTCGGCGTCGTCCCCGCCTACGGCGGCACGCAGCGCCTCGCGCGCGCCGCCGGCACGGGGCGCGCACTCGCGGCGATGCTCGCGGGCGAAGAGATAGGCGCGGACGAAGCGCTCCGACTCGGACTCGTCAACCGCGTCGTCGACCCCGACAGTCTCGTCGAAGAGGCCGAAGCGCTCGCCCAATCCATCATCGCGCACGCCGCGCCGCTCGCCGCGCGCGCCTGCCTCGAAGCCGTCACGCGCGGCCTGCGTCTCCCGCTCGAAGAGGCGCTCCGCCTCGAAGCCGAACTCTTCGCCGAACTCTTCGCCACCGAAGACGTGCGCGAAGGCACGCGCGCCTTCTTAGAGAAGCGTAGGCCCGTCTTCAAAGGCCGGTGACGAATAAGAAGTCGTTTGTCAACTCGTCACTCGTCACCTGTCACTTGTCACTGCTTCTACTCTTTTCTATACTGCCTTCGGTTCTTAACTCCCACGTGATTCGGAGAAGTCGAGGAAGATTTTGGAGCCTGTGACTCATCAGGGTCAGTTGAGCGCCGGGGGCTTTCGCTTCGCGCTGGTCTCCAGCCGCTGGAACGACTTCCTGACGGCGCGTCTGGTTGAGGGCGCTCTGGACGCGCTCGTACGCCTCGGCGCGGACGAGGGCGCGGTCGAGCACTTCCGCGTGCCCGGCTCGTTCGAAATCCCGCTGGCGGCCCTGAAGGCCGCGCAGACGGGACGCTTCGACGCCGTCGTCTGTTTGGGGACGGTCATCCGCGGCCAGACGCCGCACTTCGAATACGTCGCGGGCGAGGTCACGAAGGGCGTCGCGCACGTCTCCCTGCAGACGGGCGTGCCCGTCCTCTACGGCATCGTCACCGCCGACACCTTAGAGCAGGCCATCGACCGCGCGGGAGTCAAGGCCGGGAACAAGGGGTTCGAGGCCGCCATGTCGGCCGTCGAAATGGTCAATCTGTTGAAATCAGTGAATGGTGAATAGTAAATGGTGAATGGTTAAAACAGGCTCTTACCATTCACCATTTACTATTCACCATTCGCCGGCATTTATACATATGGGTTCAAGGCGTAAGGCGCGTGAGTGCGCCTTGCAGATGCTCTTTGCGGCCGACTTGGGTGGTACTGACGTGCGGCCCGACGAACTCGTCCGCAGTTACTGGGATGAACTCGGCGAGCCGGAGATGGACGAGGGCGCGCGCGAGTTCGCGACCCGCCTCGCCGTCGGCGCGCTCGCCCACCTCGAAGAGATCGACGAGCGGATCCGTTCGCGCGCCGAGCACTGGCGCATCTCGCGCATGGCCGTGGTGGACAGGAACATCCTGCGCATGGCCGTCTACGAGTTCCTCCACGAGCAGACGCCGCGCACGGTCGCCATCAACGAGTCCCTGGAGATCGCCCGCCGCTTCTCTACCTACGAGGCCACGCAGTTCATCAACGGCATCCTCGACGCCATCAAGCGCGACCTCGACCGCGAGCGCCCGCAGGAGGACGCCGTCGCCCACCCGGACGAGGAGCCGCAGCCGTCGGAAGGGGCCGACGGCGAAAATGGCGAGAGCAAAGTAGCCAGCAGCGGGGAACAGTAGGCAGAAGGCGGCAGGCAGTAGTAGTCTAGAAGGCGGTACGTTCCGGCTTTACGGCCGGCGTGCCGCCCGACGTTTTTTAACTGCCTACTGCCTTCTGCCTACTTCTTTTCATGGACGAACGTCTGCTCAGAGAGTTCCTGGCCGAAGCCGAAGACCTGATCGAAGAGCTGTACGGCGACGTGGCCGAGCTGCGCGTCTCGCGGGGGGCGGCGCGGCGCGAGCTTCTGGCGCGCACCTTCCGGCACGTCCACACGTTGAAGGGGACAGCCGCCGCCGCCGGCCTCGACGCCGCGGGGCGCGTGGCGCACGAGTTCGAGTCTCTGCTCGACGCCGTGCGCCGCGGCGGCGCGCCGCTCGACGAGGAGGCGCTCGACGAGTGTGAGGAGGCCGTCGGGACTCTGGCCGAGAGTCTGGACGCCGCCGCGCGCGGCTCGGAGTGGGCGGCGCCGGAGCGCCTCGTCGAGCGCCTGCGCCGCCTGGCCGCGCGCGAGCAGGCGGCGCCCGCGGCGCCCACGGCCGAGGAGCTTCTGCCGCCCGAAGTGGCGCGCACCTTGAGCGCGCCCGAGCGCCGGCGTTTGAGCGAGGCCGTCGCCGAAGGGGCGCGCGCGTACCTCGTCGGCGTGGAGTTCGACCTTTCGGACTTCGACGAGCAGTACAAGCGCCTGAGCGAGTCGCTTAGGGAGGCGGGCGAGGTCGTCTCGACGCAGCCCTTCGTCGGCGAAGTGGGGCCGGGCCGCGTCGGCTTCCGCATCGTCTACGCGAGCGCCGAAGAGTTCGCGAAGCTCACGGAGCGCGCCGCCGCGTTCGGCGCGCGGCTCGAAGAGGCGAAGGCGGATGAAGGGGCCGTGGAAGGAGCGTCGGAAGCTTCGGCGAGAAGAGAGGCGGCGTCGGTTCCGACCGCGGCCTCTCCGTCTTCGAACATGCCGGCGGGCGTGCGCGTCACGCTCGAAGAGTTGGACGAGCTCATCTCGGCGACGCACGCGCTCTTCGCGGACACGCTCGGCGCGCTCGAACACGCGCTGGCCGGCGCCGAAGCACGCGCCGGGCTGGAAGAGAAGGCGCGCGGCGTCCGCCGACGCTTCTTCGAACTTGAGGAGCGCCTGATCGGCCTGCGCATGGTCACCTTGCGCGCCTCCCTGCTGCGCGCGGCGCGCGCGGGTCGGGCCGCGGCGCGGGCGGCCGGCAAGCGCGTCGAGTTCGAAGTCGCGGGCGGCGACGCGCGCCTCGACCGCTCGCTCGCAGAGCGCGTCGCAGACCCCCTGCTCCACCTCGTGCGCAACGCGGTCGACCACGGCGTCGAGACGGAAGAGGAGCGGCTCGCCGCGGGCAAATCGGTCGAGGGGCGCGTGCGCGTCGAGGCGGATTCGGAGGGCGGTCTGGTCGTGCTGCGCGTCTCGGACGACGGGCGCGGGGTCGACGTGGAGGCGGTCGGGCGCGCGGCCGCCGCGGCCGGACTCGTCACGCGGGGGCCGCGGCTCACGGACGCGCACGCGCTGCGTCTCATCTTCCGCCCGGGCTTCTCGACGGCCGCGCGGGCGTCGCTGGTCTCGGGGCGCGGAGTCGGGCTCGACGTGGTCGAGCGCGCGGTCGAGGAGGCGGGTGGCGAGGTGCGCGTGCGCAGCCTGCGCGGACGCGGCACGACCTTCGAGCTGCGCCTGCCGACCTCGCTCGCGCTCCTGCCCGCGCACGTCGTCAAGGCTTCGGGCAGGCGTTACTGCCTCGGCTCTTCACACGTCCTCGACACCGTCCGCGCCGAAGGTGATGAGGGCGCGGGCGCGCGCCGCACGCTCCTCTGGCGCGGCCGCGAGCTGCCGCTCGTCGAGCTGCGCGAGCTGCTCGGGCTGGGCGGTCAGGAGGGCGAGGCGAACCGCGCGGCGGGCCGCGCCTACGTCGTCGCGCGCGCGCGGCAGGGGGCCGAAGGGGACGCGCGCGCCGCCATCGCCGTGGACGAGTTGGAGGGGCAGAGCGAGGTGCTCGTGCGCGGCCTCGGCCGGCACGCGAAGCGGTGGCGCGCCGTCGGCGGCGCGACCGAGCTGCGCGACGGCACGGTCGCCCTCGTCCTCGACCTGCCGCGTTTGCTGGAGAGTCTGGACTGAAGGAATAGGCAGAAGCCCGACCGTGAGGGAGGGCGTCCGTCTTCCGTCAACATCGTTGCGGAAGACGGACGCCCTCCCTCACGGTCGGGCTTCTGCCTGTGCGCTTCGGCGGCCCGCTCTTTAGCGGAAGATGATGCCGATGCCGATGCGGAAGTTGTGCGAGGTCTGGCCGTCGCCGCGGACGGGGTTCCAGTCGAACTGGATCGCGCGGAGGTCGACGCGGTCGTTGAGCTTGAAGTCGATGCCGCCGCCGACGGCCGCCGCGAAGTCGTTCGAGGAGTCGCTGAAGGAGACCGCCGTGCCGCTGGTGTCGGCGGTGCTGTGCGCGACGCCGGCGAGGACGTGCGCGAACGGCTTGACCTTCGTCTCCTTGGCGTTGTCCTTGAGCTCGACGCCGCCGAGGAACTGGTGGATGTTGGCGTCCACGTCGAAGGTGGTCGCCGCCGTGCCGCCGTTAAAGGTGAACGTCTTGCGGTGGAACGAGTAGTCGCCCTTGAGGCCGACGTAGCGGCTGACGTTGCCCTTGACGAACGCCTCGACGCCGTTGAAGCCCTCGCGCTCGCTCAGGAAGTTCGAGGTCGTCGGGTCGTCGAAGCCGGTGTCCACGCGGTTGTGCGAGTAGAGGACGCCGATGTCGTACTTGTTGTAGTCGTCGCCGCTCGTCTGCGCGAACGTGAAAGGTGCGGTGCAGGCGATGAAGAGCGCCGCCATGAAAAGTTTACGCATGAGTTTAAAATCCTCCCGTGTGTGTGCTGCTTGTTCTGTCGGACACCACTTGATGAACCGACGCCGCGCGCGGGTTGCCAACGAACTTCTTCGGCGCGCGAGGTTGAGCATCGCCGAAAAGCCGTGACGCCGCCGCCGCCCGTGTGACACTTCTGCCATTGACACACGGCGCGGGCGCGCGCCCTCGCGCTTAAAATTTCAACAAGAACCCGTATCAGAGTTCCTTATCGAAGTACGGTTTTTGATAAAGCAATGCCGATGCCAGAAGAGGGCGACGGGGGAAAGCTTGAAGAACCGCGGCGGGCGCGGGAGCTTCGGCGCAGGAAGAGTCCGACAGTTGCAACAGGCTCCGAAAGAATGGACGGGGCGTCGGCGTTTTCGGATGAGGAGTTTCGATTTGCCCGATTAATAATTTTGAAGCAGGCAGTATGCAGATGGCAGTAGGCAGTATGCAGTTAGCATGGTAATACCGACTTGCATAATAAAATAAGGCCCCTCCTCGCTGGGAGCGCGGGCATCCCTGCCCGCATGAGCGCGTGAGCGCGAAAGCCGTCAGACTTTATGTCTCAGGGTTGAGAGGAAGAGGGAGGCGGTCAGCGTGCTGGCGCACGCTGGCGGGCAGGGATGCCCGCGCTCCCAGCTTTAAGCGGCCTTATTTTATTCTGCAAGTCGGTATAAGCTACGTTGAAATACTCCGCCTGAAAGTTTCGGAGGCGGCAAGTTGAATAGCTCGCCGCCTCCGTTCCTTTTCGCCCGTCGGATTCTGTTCTGAACTGCCTACTGCCATCTGCCTGCTGCCTAATCTACCGGCGGGCGGCGCGTGTGCCAGTCGGTCTCGGACTGGTACGCGTGCGCGAGTTCGAGCAGCTCGCGCTCGCCCCAGGCGGGGCCGACGAACTGGATGCCGGTCGGCAGTCCGTTCTGTCCGAAGCCGTTCGGGACGGAGACGGCGGGCACGCCGACGAGGTTGCTCGCGCCGATGGGCGAGGAGGCGGCGATGCCCGGGTACGCCTTGTCGAAAGTCTTGTCCACCGGGTACGAGACGGTCGCGCGCGAGGGCGCGGCGAGCACGTCCACCTTCTTGAACATCTCGGCCCACGCGCGGCGCATCGGCGCGCGCAGCCGCATCGCGTGGAGGTAGTCGACGGCCGTCACGAGCGACGCCGCGAACCCTCCGACGCGCCCCTCGGGCGAGGCCAGCTCCGAGACGCGCCCCGACTCGATCAGCTCGCGGAACGCGCTCGCGCCCTCCGCGTCCACGATGGTGCCGACCGAAGGGCCGTACGGGAAGTCCGGCAACTTCACGTCCAGCTCGACATCGGCGAAGCGCCTGAGCACCTCGACCGAGGCGAGGAAGTTCTTGTTCACTTCGGGCTGCGCCTTCTCGTACGAGTCCTTCAACACGCCGACGCGGAGGCGCTTCCCGTTGCGCCGGCGGAGCAGCCTGCCTTCGGTCGAGAGGCGCGGCATCGACGCGTTGTCGCGCGAGGTCGGGTCGAGCGGGTCGCGCCCGGCGATGGCCGCGTAGACGAGCGCGCAGTCCTCGGCCGAGCGACACATCGGCCCGAGCTTGTCCAGAGTCCACGAGAGCGCCATCGCGCCGTGGCGCGAGACGGCGCCGTAGGTCGGCCTGAGTCCCGACAGGCCGCAGAAGGCCGCGGGCGTGATGATGGAGCCGGAGGTCTCGGAGCCTATCGCAAACGCCACACATCCGGAGGCGGTCGCCGCGCCCGGCCCCGAAGAGGAGCCGCCCGACCAGAAGCCGGTGTTCCACGGCGTGCGGCACGCGCCCGTCCAGGAGGCGTCGGCCTGGTTATAGCCCATGCCGCCGGCCAGCTCGATCATCGCCAGCTTGGCCGTCAGTATCGCGCCCGCCTCGCGCAGGCGCGTGACGACGGTCGCGTCGTAGTCGAAGCGCTGCTCTTTGTAAGGCGTCGCGCCCCAGGTCGTCGGCGCCTCGCGCGTGGCGCAGAGGTCTTTGGCGCCGTACGGGATGCCGTGCAGAGGCCCACGATATTTGCCGCGCTTGATTTCGTCTTCGGCCTGCCGCGCTTCTTTGAGCGCCGTCTCGCGCATGACGTAGGCGACGGCGTTGAGTCGCTTGCCGACCGTCTCAAGCCTTTGCAGGTAAGCCTCGGTCAACTCCACGGGGGAGAGCTTGCGCGCGCGTATCTGCGCCGCGAGTTCGGAGACGGGTGCGTAGAGTGTCTCGACTGAGATCATGCTTGTGACTCTCGCGCGGAGTTCGCGCTCAGGCTGAGAAGACGAAGTCGGGCTCGTCCGAGTTCTTGAGCTTAGAGGCGCGCAGGCGTTCGGCCGTGCGCACGTTGCCTTCGAGGTCGCGCTTGACGGCCTCAAGCTGCTCCGCCGTCAAACGTTCCCCGAAGCGCTGGCGCGCGACTTCGAAGTAGGCCAGGGCGAGCGGCGAGGGCGCGGGCGGCCCCTGCGTCTGCGGCGCGGGCGTGGGCGTCGTCTGAGGTTGGGGCGGCGCCTTCGGCTCCGAAGTAGCGGGCGGCGCCTGCGCGCTCGCGGCCAGCGCGGGCGCGGCGATGAAGGCCGCCGTCAAAGTCTTCGTGAAGCTCCGACGGGAGGCGTTCGGCCCCGCGTCGTTCTCAGCAACCTTCTTCCGTCTACGGCTCATGGAGTCGCTCCCTTACTCTTCTTCGGGCGCACGGCGCGCGCCGTGTCGTCGTGCCGGTTCTCGACCGCGATGGCGTAAGCGGTCTTGCCCTGCCGGTCGGTCAGCGCGGGGTCTGCGCCGGCCTTGAGCAGGAGCTTGGCGTTGTCGTGGTGGCCGCGCGCGGCCGCGTACATCAGGGGCGTGCGGCCGACATTATCCGACAAGTCCGGCCGCGGCCGCGAGGTCAGCACGAACTTGAGAAACTCTTTGTCGTCGCGCTCGGCCGCGAACGTCAGGAGCGTGCGCCCTTCGCGGTTCTGCTCGTCCACGCCCGCGCCCGTAGAGAGGAGGAGCTTGACGACCTCCTTCGCGTCGCGCTCGGCGGCGAGCGTCAGGGCCGTGTCGCCCGCCTTCGTGCGCGCCTTCAAGTCCGCGCCGGCCGCGAGCAGCAGTTGGACGTTCTCTCTTCTCCCGCCGCGCGCGGCGCGCAGCAGTGCCGTCTCGCCCGAGTCGTCCGCGAGGTTGACCTGCGCGCGGCGCGCGATGAGGAGCCGGACGAGGTCTACGTCCGAATCCTCCGAGGCCATCATCAGCACGGTCGTCCCGCGCCCGTTGACCTCGTCCACGGGCGCGCCCGCGTCGAGCAGAAGCCGCGTGACCTCCGCCGAGCCGCCCTCGCCCGCGAGCGTGAGCGCCGTGTCGCCGCGCCGGTTGCGGAGCTTGATGCTCGCGCCTTTGGTCAGGAGGTACTGCGCGAGCGCCGACGCGCGTGCGCGCGCGGCGATCATGAGAATCGTCGTCCCTTCCGCGTCACTCTCGTCGACCGACGCGCCGCCTTCGACGAGGAGTTTGACGACGGGCGCGGAACCTTTGAGCGCCGCCGCGAGGGTCGCCGCGCGCCCGTCTTCGTCCGTGGCCTTCGCGCCCGCGAGCAGGAGCAGCGCGACCGTCTCGGCCCCGCCCGCGCCCGCCGCGTGCACGAGCGCGGCGCGGCCCGAAGAGTCGCGCGCGGTCAAGTCCGCGCCGGCCTCTATCAGGGCGCGCGCGACCTCCGCGTGATTCCCTGCGGCCGCGAGGATGAGCGCGGTCGCGCCCTCGTCGTCGCGCTCGTCCACGCGCGCGCCCTTCGAGAGAAGGTAGCGGACGGCCTCTGCGCGCGTGGACGCGGCGGCGTACATGAGCGCGCCGCGGCCGTGCGCGTCGCGCGCGTCCGGACGCGCGCCCGCGTCGGAGAGTGCGCGCAGCGCGGCCACCTCCCCGGCGCGCGCCGCGAGCAGGTATGCGGTCGCGCCGTCGCGGTCGGAGACGTTCGTGTCGGCGCCTTGATTGATGAAGAGGCGTACCATCTCCGCGTCGCCGCGCTCGGCCGTTTGCATGAGCGCGGTGCGCCCGCCGCGGTCTCGCGCGTCCACGGGCGAGCCGCCCTCGACGAGCGCGACGGCGACGCGTGCGCGCCCCTGTTCGGCGGCGAGCATGAGGGCCGTGCGGCCGTTCGTCGGGTCGGGCCGGTCTTCGGCGCCGACGCGCATGAGGAGGCGCACCATCTTCTCGTCGTCGCGCCCGACGGCGACGACGAGCGCGGTCTTCCCGTCGGAGCCGGCCGCGTTCGGGTCTGCGCCCGCGCCGAGCAGAAGGTCTGCGATGTTCTCGTCGCCTCTGTCGGCGACGTAGACGACGAGCGGCCGCCCGTCCGGCGCGTTGACGTTCGCGTCGGCGCGCGCCTCCGTCAGCAGGCGGACGAGTTCGTAGCCGTCCGTGTAGCCCTGCGAGCGCTCGACGGCGTAGGAGAGCGCGGTCAGGCCCGTGCGGTCGCGCGCGTCCACGGCGGCGCGCGCCTTGAGGAGTTCGGCCGCCGCCCCGCGGTGCCCTTCGCGCGCGGCGAGGATGAGCGCCGTGCGTCCTTCGCGGTCGAGCGCCTCGACCTGCGCGCCGGCTTCGAGCGCGAGGCGCACCTCGTCCGCCTGACCCTTGCGCGCCGCTTCGAGCAGGCGCGTGTCCTTCTCCTCCTGCTCGGCGGTCTGCTGTTGTTGCCGCGCCGCCGCGCCGTGCGCGCAGGCGAAGAGGAGCAGCGCGGAGAGCGTCAACTCAAATGCTCGCTTCATAGGTTCACCTCGCCGTGCGGCAGGTGCTCGTGCCCTTCGGCCGTGGAGCACTCGGCGAAGATTTGGGCGGGCGTGCTGTAGTCATCTTTGAGGAAGGCTTTGACGAGGCCGACCAACTCCTCCGTTCGCAGGAGCGGGAGCAACTGTCCCGCGCCGGGGAAGGTGCAGACGAAGGCGCGCGGGTAGGTCTCGCGCAGGCGGCGTCGCTCCTCAGCGGGAATCGACGGGTCGTCGTCCGACTCGACGACGAGCACGCGGCCCGGCCAGCCTTCGGAGTCTTCGGGCGCGTAACGTTCGTTGCGGTTGAAGTCCACGCTCAAGGCCACGCGCGAGAGGAGCGTCCGTTTCGTCAAGTTCTGCTCGAAGTATCGGTCGAGCTTCTGCCGGAACTCCGCGACACGCGCGGCCTGCTCTTCGGGGAACGGCGCGTCGAGGTGCCTCTTGATTTCGAGCCTCATCATGCCGCGCAGAAGCGGGAAGGGGAGCAGGCGCATGAAGGCGTTCGAACGCGCGGTGCGCGCGCCTACCTTCGGGCTGGGCGCGCCGGTCGAGAGCAGGACGAGGTCTTGCACCTGCGCGCGGCGGCGTTTGAAGAACGCCTGCGCGACCATCCCGCCGAACGAGCCGCCGAAGACGACGGCGCGCCCGACGTGCTCGCGGTCGAGGATGGCGCTCGCCGCGTCGCAGACCTCTTCGAGCGTGGACACGTCGGCGACGGTGGGCGTGATGGTGCGGTACTCGTCCTCGAAGGCGGAGGCCACCCAGCGCATCGTCTCGGCCCCGCCGACGGCGCCGTGGAAGAGCAGGAGCGTCTGCTCGCCGCGGCCGCCGGTGACGTAGCGCCACTCGACGCCTCTGATCTTCAGACTCTTCTCAATCATTTATTGCAGTTGGCAGTTGAGTGTAAGCGGGGGCTATTCAACACAGAGACACAGCCCGTTGAGCTACCGTCAAGAAGCTGTGCCTCTGTGTCTTTGTGTTGAATAGCTCTCACTTCATATTCACTCGAATGAAATACGCTTTAGATTGCGGGCAGATGATAGTGGCTCGCAATCAGCCTCGCAACCTCCTCGGGCGCGAGCGCGGTGTTGTCTATCTCAAGGCTCGCGCGGCCGGGGACGGGCGAGAAGAGGTCGTGACGCGTCAGCAGGTCGTGAAATGTTTCGAGCGAGGCGAGCTTGCCGGCTTCGGCGCGGCCCGGCCTCGGGAGGCGGCGCTCAAGCTCCTCGCGGTCGCAGAAGAGGCGGACGAGCAGGACGCGCCCGCCGTGCGACTCGAAGGAGTCGCACCGGCGCTCGATGCCGGGCAAGTCCTGCGGGTGCGAGTAGACGAAGGTCGCGACGAGCGAGACGCCATTCGCCGCGGCCTCCTCGAAGACGAGGTCGCGGATGGTGCCGACGATTCGCCAGAAGGGCTCCGTGCCGAAGTCGAAGACCGAGTCGGCGCAGCGGATGCTGACGTGGTTGTCGAAGAGCCTGTAGCCGGTCAGACGCGCCAGCTCCTTCGCCACCGAAAGCTTGCCCACGCCCGGCGGGCCGTAGATGAAGACGAGGTTCATACGAATAGGAGGTGATGAGTGATAAGTGATGAGTGATAAGAGAAAGGCAGTTTCTTATCACTCATCACTTATCACCGCTTTTTGCCTTTCAGAAAGTCGAGCAGCACGCGGTTCAGCTCTTTCGGTTTCTCGACGGGCGGGTGGTGGCTGGAGCCGGGTATCGTGACTTTGCGCGCGCCGGGGATTTGCGAGGCGAGCGTGTCGGCGATGTTCTTCAGGTTCGGCGCGTCCTCGCCGCCGATGATGACGAGCGTCGGCACCTTAATCTCTGCGAGCCTTTCGGCGGTCGTGCGTTCGGGGTAGGTGATGAGGCCGGGGCGCCCCGTCGAGAGCGCCTTGAAGTTGTCGAGCAGCATCTGCCGCAGACGCTTGTATGCGTCCGTGCCCGGCCTGACGGCGGCGTAAAGCGCCCGCGCCATCGTGGCATCGGCGAAAGCCTCTGCGCCGCGGCTCATGGCCTCGGCGGCTCTGGTCGCATCGGCGGGCGTTGGCTGCTGGTCGCCGCGCAGCCCCGCGCCGACGAGCACCAGCCGCTCGACCCTCTCGGGGTGTTCGAGCGTGAAGTCCGCGGCGATGACGCCGCCGAGCGAGAGGCCGACGAGCGTGGCCTTCTCGATCTTGAGGAAGTCGAGCAGGCCGCGCAGGTCTTCGATGTGGGAGAAGGGCTCGGTCTCGGCAGCCGAGCGGCCGAAGCGGCGCACGTCGTAGCGCACGACGCGGAAGTGCTTCGAGAGCGGGCGCATCTGCTCGTCCCACAGACGGCTGTCCACGAGCCCGCCGTGGATGAGGACGACCGCAGGGCCTCTGCCCCGCACCTCGTAATACAACTTCGTCCCGTTCACCTCCGCGAAGCCGGAGCCGTTCCCGGCCTGCGCCCGCGCGGAGGCGCACAGGCAGAGCAGGGCGCACGCGGCGAAGGCTCTCGACAGCAGCACTCTCGACATCGCTTTTTTATCCCTTCAGTCGAACTCCCTGCGCGGCGCGGCCTGCGCGTCGCCGACGCGCCCCGCGACGATCTCGGCCATGAAATAGTTCTCGCCGCGGACGGGCGCGCCCGCCATCCGCCGCAGCAGGGCGATCTGCCCGACGTGCGTCAAGGCGTCCGCCACCGGCCCCTGAAACAGACCTTCGGCCGGGACGCCGAGCGGCGCGTCCGAGGCGAGGTACTCGTCGAACGCCGCGAGCGCCTCGAAGAAGCGCGCGGTTTCCGCCTCCCACCCGAGCGGCGCGGACTCTCTAAAGCGCTTCTCGCCGCGCGCCATCGAGAGCGCCCAATCCAACAAGTCCCCGACGTGCGCCAGAATCTGCAAAGGCGTCCGCAGCCCGGCGCCCGGGACAAAGTTCTCAAACCCCTCCGGCGCGCCCCGCACCGCCTTGCCCCCGCGGTACGCGAGCGTCGCCAGAGTGTGGCGCAGCATCTCTCTCTTCGTGTCGGGCGTCGAGTCGGTCAAGGGTCGCCGGCCTCCTTCGGGGTGACGTCGCAGCGCATCATAGCCGCGCGCGCAAGGGCGGGCAATCTTTATCTCCGCGGCCGGGCGGGATGTGTGCAAACGGGTGCGGTTGGTGTTAGGCTATGGGATAAATTTCAGCAGGCGGATTTCAGCGTGTGCGGCGCCGGTCAGGTGTGGCGGCGCGGGCGCGTGTTGAGGTGATAAGACTTTGAGCCAAGACGTTAACAGGCAGGATTTGTCGGAGGTCATCGCGGAGAGCTTCGGCGCGAACGCGACGTACGTCGAAGGGTTGCTGGGCCGTTACCGCAGCAACCCCGCGCTGGTGGACGAGGCCTGGCGCGCGTACTTCGCGGAGCTTCTGGGGGACGGCAACGGCGCGGCCGCGGCGCCCGCGAACGGCGGGCAGGCCGCGGCGCAGACGCAAAGTGAAGCGCCCGCGGAGGCTCCGGCCGAGCGGCCGCCGCAGCAGCAGGCGCCCGCGCAGTCTCAGTCGGGCGCGGCGGCGACAACGCAGCCGCCCGCGGCGGCGCAGGTGCGCGGCGAGGCACAGCCCATCCGCGGCGGCGCCCTGAAGATCGTCGAGAACATGGAGACGAGCCTTTCGGTGCCGACGGCCACGTCGAACCGGCAGGTGCCCGTCAAAGTCCTCGAAGAGAACCGCGCGCTCGTCAACCAGTACCTGAAGGAGCACAAGCGCGGCAAGGCCTCCTACACGCACTTCGTCGCGTACGCCATCCTGCGCGCGCTCGAACGCTTCCCGCAGTTGAACGACGGATTCGCCGTCGTCGAAGGCCAGCCGACGCGCGTGCGCCGCGCCGAGGCCAACCTCGGCCTCGCCATCGACCTTGAGAAGAAGGACGGCTCGCGCACGCTCCTCGTCCCGAACATCAAGAATGCGGGCGCGTTGAACTTCGCCGAATTCCTCGCCGCGTACGACGACGTCGTGAAGAGGGCGCGGGCCGGGAAACTCGGCATCCCGGACTTTCAGGACACGACCATCTCCCTGACGAACCCCGGCACCATCGGCACGGTCTCTTCGAACCCGCGCCTGATGGCGGGGCAGTCGGCCATCATCGCGACGGGCGCGATTGAGTACCCGGCCGAGTATCACGCGATGACGCCGCAGGCCCTGTCGCTCCTCGGCATCAGCAAGGTCGTCAACATCTCCTCCACCTACGACCACCGCATCATCCAGGGCGCGGAGTCGGGCGCGTTCCTCGCGCACGTCCACGAGCTGCTGCTCGGCGAGCACGACTTCTACGTCCAAATCTTCCGCGACCTCGGCATCCAGTACCAGCCGGTGCGCTGGGCGCGCGACTTCAACCCGGCGCTGCTCGGGGGCGACCGCACGCGCGACCAGGTCGTCAAGCAGGCGCGCGTCCTCGAACTCATCAACGCCTACCGCGTCCGCGGCCACCTCATCGCCGACACAGACCCCCTGCACGCGCTCCCCATCCAGTATCACCCCGAGCTCGACATCGAGACCTACGGGCTGACCATCTGGGACTTGGATCGCGAGTTCATCACGGGCGGCCTGGCGGGCCGCGAGAGCGCGACCTTACGCGAGATACTCGACATCCTGCGCCGCGCCTACTGCGGCAAGGTCGGCACGGAGTACCGGCACATCCAGAGCAAGGAGCAGAAGCTCTGGATACGCGAGCGCATCCGCGTCGAGTTCGTCAACCCCGAGCCGCTCGGCGCGGAGACGAAGAAGGCTCTGCTCAAGCGGCTCATCCGCGCCGAGCAGTTCGAGCGCTTCCTGCACACGAAGTACCTCGGGCAGAAGCGCTTCAGCCTGGAGGGCTGCGAGACGATCATCCCCCTGCTCGACCAGCTCGTCGAGCGCGCGGCCGAGAAGGGCGTCGAGGACATCACGCTCGGCATGGCGCACCGCGGCCGCCTGAACGTGCTCGCGAACGTCGTCGGCAACTTCTCCGAACGCATCTTCACGGCCTTCGAAGGCTCCGTCCACCCGGACTTCCCCGCGGACGAGGGCGACGTGAAGTACCACCAGGGGGCGAAGGGCGA
Source organism: Acidobacteriota bacterium (assembly GCA_019239425.1). GTDB lineage: Bacteria > Acidobacteriota > Blastocatellia > Pyrinomonadales > Pyrinomonadaceae > QHXN01. Next base: position 27,544 of record JAFAZX010000024.1, on the reverse strand, counting down.
GCGCGAGACCGCGTCGGGCAGGAAGGTCGCAATCACCATCTCGCCCAACCCGAGCCACCTCGAATTCGTCGACCCCGTGGTCGAGGGCATGGCGCGCGCCAAGCAGGACGCGTGGGAGCTGGCGGGCGCGAAGCGCGAGGAGGTCATCGACCGCGCGCTGCCGGTGCTCCTGCACGGCGACGCGGCCTTCGCGGGGCAGGGCATCGTGATGGAGACGCTGCAGCTCGCAGACCTGCACGGCTACCGCACGGGCGGCACCATCCACATCATCATCAACAACCAGATCGGGTTCACGACCTCGCCCGAGTCGAGCCGCTCGTCCATCTACTCGACCGACGCGGCGAAGATGACGCAGTTGCCCATCTTCCACATCAACGGCGACGACCCCGAGGCCGCCTTCCGGGTGCTGCGCATCGCGCTCGACTTCCGGCAGGAGTTCAACAAGGACGTGGTGCTCGACGTCATCGGCTTCCGCCGCCTGGGTCACAACGAGGGCGACGAGCCGAGCTACACGCAGCCGCTGATGTACGCGCGCGTGAAGGCGCACCCGGGCGTCCGCGCCGTCTACGCGCAGCGTTTGATAAGCGAGGGCGTCGTCACGGAGGAGGAGGTCGAGCAGATGACGCGCGAGGCCGTCGAGCGCTACGAGCGCAGCCACGCGCGCGCCAAGGAGATCGTCGCGCAGAAGGAGCCTTTAAAAGAACTCCCGCCGCCGACGCCCGAGGAAGACGGCTCAGAGATCGTCGAGACCGGCGTCGCGGCCGAGGTCATCCGCGACATCGCGCACCGCATCGCCGTCGTGCCCGAGGGCTTCAACATCAACCCGAAGATGGTGAGCCAGCTCGCGCGCCGCGCGAAGATGGGCGAGGGCGCGGCGCCCCTGGACTGGGCCTTCGGCGAGCTGATGGCCTTCGGCTCTCTGGGTCTCGAAGGCACGCGCGTGCGCCTTTCGGGGCAGGACTCGGGGCGCGGCACCTTCAGCCAGCGCCACGCCATCATGTACGACACGCAGACCGGCAAGCCCTGGGAGCCGCTCTCGGAGATGACGGCGCGCGGCGACGGCCGCTCGCTCGTCGAGGTCTTCGACAGCTCGCTCTCCGAGCAGGGCGTGCTCGGCTTCGAGTACGGCTACACGGTCGAGGCGAAGGACGCGCTCGTCGCGTGGGAGGCGCAGTTCGGCGACTTCTCGAACGGCGCGCAGGTCATCGTCGACACCTTCATCGCGCCGAGCGTGGACAAGTGGAACCAGCCCTCGCGTGTCGTCATGCTGCTCCCGCACGGCTACGAGGGGCAGGGGCCGGAGCACTCGAACGCGCGGCTGGAGCGCTACCTGCAACTCTGCGCCGAGAACAACATGCAGGTCTGCTACCCGACGACGCCCGCGCAGTACTTCCACCTGCTCCGCCGCCAGGTGCGGCAGGCGGCCGCGCGCCCGCTCGTCGTGATGACGCCGAAGAGCCTTCTGCGTCTGCCCGCGGCCGTCTCGACGATTGAGGAGCTGACGCGGGGCGGCTTCCGCCCCGTCATCGACGACGCGGAGGTGACGGACAGGGACGCCGTCCGGCGCATCGTCGTCTGCGGCGGCAAGGTCTTCTACGACCTCGCGGCCGCGCGCAAGAAGTCGGAGGACTACCGCGTCGCCGTCGTCCGGCTCGAACAGTTCTACCCGTTCCCCGAGCGAGCGCTTCGCGAAATCTTCACGACCTACCCGAACGCGACGCAGCTCGTCTGGTGCCAGGAGGAGCCGAAGAACTACGGCGGCTGGCACTTCGTCGAGCCGCGCCTCGCCGGACTGCTCAAAGGGTGCGAGCGGCCCTTCTACGCCGGCCGCGCCGCCTCGGCCAGCCCGGCGACCGGGTCTTACACGATTCACGAACTCGAACAGCGCAAGCTCATCGACGACGCGCTGACGGAGCACGCGCCATACGTCTCCGGCGCCAGCACCGCCCGCTTCGCCGGGCAGGCCGACTCGTAAAAAGGGATGGGCAGAGGGGTGAGGGATGAAGTGGGTGCGCCTCTCCACGTGTCTTTTGGCCCTGACGGGTCTGCTGTCGGCGCGCGCCGCCGCGCAGAGCGGCGACACGGGGCGGCCGGGACAGGAGCAGGCGACCCAGGAAGTTCTCTCGCTGATGCAGCAAGCGATGAAGCTGCAGGGCGAGAAGCGCGTCGCCGAGGCCGTGCCGCTGATGGAGCGGGCCGTCGCCCTCAGTGAGAAGGCTTTGGGCGAGAGCTTCCCGCTCGCCCTCTCGCTGGACTTGCTGGGCGGGCTGCACCTTCAACTGAACGACCTCGACCGGGCCGAGCCGTACCTGACGCGCGCCCTCTCCGTGCGCGAGCACGTGCAGGGGCCGGAGCACCCGGACGTGGCCTCGACCCTCACCTCGCTCGCCTCAATCGCCAGCAAGCGCGAACAGTTCGACCGCGCCGAACAGCTCTACCTGCGCGCCCTCGCCATCAACGAGAAGGCGCACGGCCCCGCGGACGCCTCGGTCGGGGTCACCCTCTACGGACTCTCCGCCACCTACTCGAACCGCGGCCTTTACGCGCGGGCCGAACCCCTCCTGCGCCGCGCCCTCGCGATCTTCGAGAAGGCAGGGGGCGAGCAGGGCGAATACTTCGCGGTGCTGGCCCTGAACAACCTCGCCAGCGTCCTCGAACAGCAGGGCCGCTACGAGGAGGCCGAGCCGCTCTACCTCCGCAGCCTCGCCGCGCAGGAGAGAATCTTCGGGGCCGAGGGCGAGACGGTCGCCACCACGCTCACCAACCTCGCCGCGCTCTACCGCAAGAAGGGCGAGTACCTGCGCGCCGAGCCGCTCCTGCGCCGCGCGCTCGCCGCGCAGGAGAAGACGCTCGGCCCCGCGCACGCGGACGTCGGCATCACGCTCAACCAACTGGCGCTGCTCCTGAGCGACCGCGGCGACGACGCGGACGCGCTCCCCCTCTTCGAGCGCGCCCTCTCGATCTACGAGAAAACGCTGGGGCCGGAAAACTCCGCGGTCGCCGCCACCCTCTCAAGCATCGCGTCCATCTACAACGAGCGGCGCGAGTACGACCGCGCCGAGGAGCTTTACCGCCGCGCCCTCTCTATCGTCGAGAAGACGCTCGGGCAGGAGACGCCGCTCTACGCCTCGACGCTCAACAGTCTCGCCAACACCGTCGCCGAGCGCGAGGACTACGCGCGGGCCGAGCCGTTGGCGCGCCGCGCGCTCGAAATCCGCGAGCGCGTGCTCGGCCCCGACCACCCGGACGTGGCCCTCACGCTCAACACGCTCGCCTACCTCTCCTTCGTCCGCCAGCGCTTCAGCGAGGAAGAGCCGCTCTACCGCCGCGCCATCGAGATTACGGAGAAGGCGCAGGGGCGCGAACACCCTTCGGTCGGCACCTATCTCGCAAACCTCGCCACCGTCTACTGGGGGCGCGGCGACACGGCGCGCGCGCTCGAAACGCTCACCCGACTCGCCGAGCTGCGCGAGCGCAACCTCGCCCTGCTCCTCTCGACGGGGTCGGAGGAGCAGAAGCGCCTCTACATGGAGACGCTCGCGAACGAGACGGAGGGCATCCTCTCCTTTCACACACGCGCCGCGCCTTCGGACGCCGCCGCCGCCGAGCTGGCCCTCACGACGCTTCTGCGCCGCAAGGGGCGCGTCCTCGACGTGGTGTCGGATCAAATCTCCGCGCTGCGCCGCCGGCTCGACCCGCGCGACCGAGCGCTCTTAGACCGTTTGTCGGCGGCGCGCGCGGCGCTCGCGCGTCTCGTGCTCGAAGGCGGCGCGGCGGACGGCCCTCTGGAAGAGCGCCGCGCCGGGCGAGCGCGGCTCGAAGCGGAGGTCGGACGGCTCGAAGCGGAGGTGAGCACCCGCAGCGCGGAGTTCCGCACGGAGGCGCGCGCCGTCACCGTCGGCGACGTGCGCGCCGCCCTCCCCGCGGACGCGGCCCTCGTCGAATTGGCGACGTTCCGCCCCTACGACCCGCGCGCGAAGACGCGCAGGGAGCGTTTCGGCCCGGCGCGCTACGCGGCCTACGTGCTCAAGCGTGAGGGCGCGCCCCGTTGGGTCGACCTGGGCGAGGCCGCCCCTTTGGAGCGCGAGGTCGAGGCGTGGCGGCGCGCGCTGACGAACCCTTCGAGCGCGGACGTGCGCGAGCGCGGGCGCGCCGTGGACGAGCTGGTGATGCATCCCGTGCGCCGGCTGCTGGGCGAAACGCGCCACGTCTTCCTCTCGCCCGACGGGGTGCTCAACCTCGTTCCCTTCGGCGCGCTGCTGGACGAGAACGGGCGCTTCCTCGTCGAGGACTACTCGATCACGTATCTCACGAGCGGGCGCGACCTCCTGCGCCTGCAAGCTGTCGCCGAGAGCCGCGGCGAGCCGGTCGTCATCGCCGACCCTTCGTTCGACGGCGCCGCCGCGGGCGGAGGGCCGACGCGCCCCGAACAGGACGCGCCGAACCGGCGCGCGGCCGGCATGGCCGGCGCTTCTTTCCCGGCGCTCCCCGGCACGAAGGGTGAGGCGAACGCGCTCGGCGCGCTCCTGCCGAACGTGCGTGTCCTGACGGGCGCGCAGGCGACCGAGTCGGCGCTCAAGTCTCTGCACGCGCCCGCAGTCCTCCACGTCGCCACGCACGGCTTCTTCCTCCCCGGCGAGGGAGGGGCGGGCGCGGGCGACTTCGGCGAGCTTGAGACGCGGGGCCTCGCCGTCACGCGACACAAGGCCGAAGGGGAGAACCCGCTTCTGCGCTCGGGGCTCGCGCTGGCCGGGGCGAACCGAAGGCAGGGCGGCGCGGGCGAGGACGGCATCCTCACCGCGTTCGAAGCCGCCGGACTCGACCTGTGGGGGACGAAGCTCGTCGTCCTGTCTGCCTGCGAGACGGGCGTCGGCGACGTGAGGAAGGGCGACGGCGTGTACGGCCTCCGCCGCGCGCTCGTGCTGGCCGGCGCGCAGAGCCAGGTGATGAGCCTCTGGCAGGTGGACGACGCGGCGACGCGCGACCTGATGGTCGCTTATTACCGCCGCCTGCAGGCGGGCGAAGGACGCACGGAGGCGCTGCGCGCCGTGCAGCTCGAAATGCTCAAAGGCGCGAGCGCCCCGCCGGGGACGGGGAAGCGCCCGAACCGCAGCCACCCCTTCTTCTGGGCCAGCTTCATCCAGTCTGGCGACTGGCGCGAGATGGTGAGCAGTAGACAGTAGACATACCGACTTGCAGATTAAGATAAGGCCGCTTAAAGCTGGGAGCGCGGGCATCCCTGCCCGCCAGCGTGCGCCAGCACGCTGACCGTCTCACTCTTTACCTCGACGTTGAGGTTCAAAGTCTCTCAGCTTTCGCGCTCTCGCGCTCAGCGGGCAGGGATGCCCGCGCTCCCGGCGAGGAGGGGCCTTATCCCATCTCGCAAGTCGGTATGACTACTGACTACTGACTACTGCCTACTTCCCACCGCCCACTTGTCCGCGGAGGTCGCGGCGAAACTCGGGCCACGCGTCGTGGAGGTAGAGCGAGAAGGGTATCCACCAGATGAGGTCGTTGGTGAGGCAGAGGATGACGGTCGAGGGCGGCCACGTCCCGCTCCAGATGAGTTGGGCGAGGCCGACGGGGCCGAGGAGCTTGCCCAACAACCCGACGGCCGCCAGCAGCCAGCCGCGCTCGGGCGCGCGCGCGACCTCGAAGTAGACGATGCCGTAGAGGCCGACGACCATGCCGAGGCAGGCGAAGATTTGCGGGTGGTTCTGCAAGGGCAAACCCGAGAAGCGGAAGAGCCACTGCGGGTCGAGCGCCGAGTAGAGTCCCCACAGAATGTTGTAGGCCCCCGCCGCGCAGAAGACCGCGCGGTGAAACCTCCGCCGCGCGATCAAGCCTTCACCCCTTCCGAGGCCCAGGGCCAGGCGCCGCCCGGCAGCCCGAACGCCGCGTACGCGTCGCGCAGCCCCGAAGCGGCGACGCCCGCCGACATCAGAGTCAACACCCAGACCAGCTCCGCGGGCACCGCCTCCGCGTGCGCGACGAGCGCCGTGGCCTCGCGCCGCCAGACGTCGAGCGCGGGCAGAAGGTTCGCGAGCATCGCGCCGTAGATGATCGCCATCAGCGCGTGCGTCACGCGCTCGCCCGCGAAGACGCCGCCCAGGCCCCGGCGCACGTCGTCTTCGACGACGAAGTCTCGGAGCGTGATGACGATCTCCGCCGCGAGCAGGGCGCCGAGCACGTAGGCCCAAGCGCCGCGCCACTCCACGCGCGGCAGCAGCCCAAAAACGACCGCGTAGATGAGCGCGCGCGCCGCGTGCAGGCGCAGTTCGGGCCGCGCGCCGGGCAGCCCCGGCAGACGCGCGCGCCACTCGTGGTAGTAGACCGTGTCGAAGGCGCCGAACGCCCCCTGAAGTGCCAGCAGCCAGAGCGCCGTCTTCAAGCTTCTTCCCCTTCCGTTTTGACCAGGCCCTCGTAACTTATCAGGAACCCCGCGAGCGGCGCCGTCACCGAAACCCTGACGCGCACGCCGCCGCCCTCGCCCGCGCTCTCCGAGGCCTCGACGCGCGGCGCGAGCAGGCGCGGCAGTCTCAGCCTCAAACCTCTAACGCGTAAAGCGGCGCCCTGTGAGCGATAGACGAGAGCGCCATCTTCTGCCGTCAGGCGAAAGAGCAGCTCGAAGGGCCACGCGCGCTCCGCCATCAGGCCGCCCGCGTGCCCGCCCTGCGCGGTCACGAACTCCTTGCCCGCGAACTCGCGCCGCCAGAGTTCAACGCCCGCGCGCGGCTCGACCGAAAGTTTCATGGGCACGGCCGCGCCGCCCGCGGGCAGGCCCAACAGCCGCGCGACCGCGCGCGCGACGAAGCCCTCACCGCGCCGCACCTCGAACACGCCCTCGCCGCGTGCGAGCGCGTGGAAGCGGCGCACGGGTTCGTCCAGCTCGCGCCAGCCCTCGCCGACCAGGCGCTCGTAGAGTCCGGCGTTCGTCTGCGTCCCGGCGGACATGGCCGGATGATAACCCGAACGCGCGTCGCGCGTGTCCGGAAATGGCTTGACGCGGGCGCGCGTTTGCAATAGAAGGCGCCTGCACTCCGCGCCCAAGCCGAAAGCAATCCGCAGACGAAGAACCCCTCGTAGATAGACGCGAGCGCAACTCAAACCGTAACCGCCGCCCGCGCGCGGCCCCGTACGTCCCACTTCCCGAAAGGAGCCTTTACCCGCATGAAGAGACTGCTTGCCCCGCTCGCCGCCGCGGCCGCCTGCCTGGCGCTGGCCTCCTGCCAGTCGTCGCAGCAGCCCGCGCCCGTCCAGCCCTCCAAACTCGTCGACGACGTGAAGCCGGCCGTCAAGGCGCCGCCGACCGACCTCGAACAACTGGCCGAGCGCCTCGTCAGACAGAGCGCGGGCGTCAAGGAGGGCGAGTCCGTCCTCATCACGGGCGGCGCCGAGAACATGGAGCTGTTGGAGGACATCGCCGTGCAGGTGCGCAAGGCCGGCGGCTTCCCGCTCATCGCCGTCGGCTCCGACCGCCTCGCCAAGCGCATGTACGCGGACGTGCCCGAGAAGTACGACGCGCAGACCGACCAGCTCGACCTGAAGCTGGCCGGCATAGTCAACGCCGTCATCACCGTCGGCCGCACCACCGACGAGAAGCTCTTCGCCGACGCCGACCCGAAGCGCATGGCCGCGCGGGCCAAGGCCAACGAGGCCATCCCCGAAGAGTATGACAAGCACAACGTCCGCACGGTCGAGGTGGGCAACGGCCTCTACCCGCAGGAGTGGCTCGCGCCGCGCTACGGCATGACGACCGAGGAGTTGGCGAAGACCTTCTGGGGCGGCGTCAACATCGACTACACAGACCTCCAGGCCCGCGGCGCGCAGGTCTCGGCGGCGCTCGCCGCGGGGAGCGAGCTGCACATCACCGACCCGGCGGGCACAGACCTCAAGGTCAAGGTGCAGGGGCGCGCGTACGGCGTGAGCGACGGCATCATCTCGGCCGAGGACGTCAAGAAGGGGCCTGCGGGCCTCAACGTCTACCTGCCGGCGGGTGAGGTCTACACGACGCCGGTGCCGGGGACGGCCGAGGGCAAGGTCGTCCTGAAGAAGGAGTACTTCAACGGGCAGGAGATTAACGACCTGACGCTGACGTTCGCGGCCGGCAAGCTGACCGGCATTACGGGTTCGGGGCCGGGCTTCGAGAGGATGAAGGCCGTCTACGACGCGGCGGGCGAGGGCAAAGACCTTTTCGCCGTCGTGGACTTCGGCATCAACCCGAACGTCAAGCTCCCCGCGAACAGCCAACTCGCCACCTGGGTGCCGGCCGGCACCGTCACCGTCGGCGTCGGCAACAACTCCTGGGCCGGCGGCGACAACAAGACCCCCTACGGCTACTTCGTCTCGCTCCCCGGCACGACCGTCACGCTCGACGGCAAGACCGTGGTCGAGGCCGGGCAGTTGAAGCTTTAGGCGTAAACCGTGAGCCGTGAGCCGTGACGAGATAAGAACGGTCTTCCTCTCGTCACGGTTCACGGCTCACGGTTTCTTCTCGGGCGGCTTAGTCTGTTGGGGCTGCTCGGCGGGCACGTCCTCGTCGATGATGTCGTCGTCGAGAATCTTCAGCTCGGTGCCGTACTTCTGGTAGTTGCGGAAGCGTATCTCGTTGCGCGCCTGGCTGGTCTCGCCGTGGCGGACGGTGGTGAGGACGTTGACGGAGCGGGAGGGCAGGAGGTACTCGCCCTGTGTGGGGATGGTCACCCAGTCGTAGTCGAGTTCAACGACCGCGTTCTGGATGGGGAACGTGTCGGGCACGTCGTAGGACTCGAACTCGATGCGCAGCACGCGCGCCTTCTCCGCGTCGATCCAGACTTTGCCGCGCAGCGCGGAGATGACGGCCGCGCTCTCCGTCTCCAGTTGCCACCGCGAGTTGGCGCGCTTGATGTTGTAGCTGTAGACGACCGTGCGGCGCCCGCGCAGCGTGTCGGTGTCGAGCGCTTTGAACTCCGTCTGGCTCGCCTCCTCGAAGAGTGCCTTCAGGTGGGAGACGAACTCGCCGGTCGAGGTAGCCCCGCCACCCTTGCCTGCCTCATTGTAATCGCTCTTCTCGCCGGCGTCCGGCGTCCGCGCGCCGTTGACTTGAAGCAGGCGGTACTTCTCGCCCTCGCTCGGGCGGTAGCTGACGCCGACGACGAGGCGGTCGACGACGTGCCAGTTCTGCGAGCGCCCCTGCGCGTACGAGCGCGTGACGAGCTGCTTGACGACGAAGTCGGGCATCTGCGTCGTCGCTTCGAGCGTGGCGAGGCGCGCTCTCTCTAACAGCGACGCCGTCTCGGCCTCGGGCGGGAGCGGCCTCGCCTCCGAGGGGTTGCGGAAGCGGCGCTCGGCCTCTTCGAGCACGCGCTTCAGCTCCACGTCGTTGCCGCTCTTGGTGGCGACGAAGTCGCGCAGGCCCGGCGTCAGGGCGAACCCGATGCCGCGCCGACGTATCTCCGCGAGGAGCTGATCCTTCACGCCCGGGTGCTGCGGCAACTGCCGGACGAGCGCGAGGAACTCCGCGTTCGTCAAAGGTGCCTGCCGCTGCTGCTGCGCCGCCGCCCCGCCCGCGAGCGCGGAGACACACAGCGCGAGCGCCAGGAATTTTCGAAAAGGGGAAAAACTCATTGATGAAGCCTCGAAATACAGTAGGCAGATGGCAGTCGGCAGCCGCTCCGCGTGACGGACGTTGGAAATTAAATCAGGGTTACTGACTGCGGGTTTTTAAACTGCCTACTGCCTACTGCCTACTGCCTACTCGTTTATTGATGCTCCGGGCCGCAGAATCGTTCGACGGCGCGGCGGAGGATTTGGGCGCATTCGCGCAGCTCCGCGGCGGGGACGAACTCGCCCGTGCGGTGCGCGACGCGGATGTCGCCGGGGCCGAAGACGACCGCGTCGGCGCCGAGCTGCGCGAGCTGCGGCGCCTCCGTGCCGAAGGCGACGGTGGACGCCGAGCGGCCCGTCAGCTCTTCCAGCGCCCGGACGAGCGGCGCGTCCGAAGCCGTCTCGGCCCCGCCGTCGAGCCGCGTGACGACGAGCTCGTAGTCGAAGTCCTCGTCCAGTTCGCGCAGGGACTCGGCCTCGTGCCGCACGAGGTCGGCGACGAGTTCGGGCCGCTGGCCCGGCACGGGCCGCCATTCGAGCGTGAAGCGGCACTCGCCCGCGATGATGTTCTTCGCCGTGCCGCCGTTGATGAGGCCGACGTTGAGCGTCGTGTGCGGCGGGTCGAACGCCGCGTGAGGCAGGCGCTTGAGCTGTTTCGAGACGGCCTCGATTCTCGTGACGAGCTGCGCGGCGCGCGTGATGGCCGACGCGCCGAGGTCTGGGTAGGCGCTGTGCCCTTCGCGCCCGCGCAGAATCACCTCGGCGAGGCAGTAGCCCTTGCCCGCGCGCATCGGCCGGAGTGACGTGGGCTCGCCGACGATTGCGTGACGCGCGCGGAACGGCCCCGCCTCGGCCAGACGTTTCGCGCCGAGACACCCGACCTCCTCGTCCGCCGTCAGCACGAGCGCGAAGGGCCGCGCCAGCTTTTCAACCTCGACCTCTTCCAGCGCCGCGAGCGCCGCCGCGATGAACCCCTTCGTGTCGCAAGCCCCGCGCCCGTACAGCCTCCCCTCGCGCTCCGTCAGCGTCAGAGCCTCCGCCCACGCAGGGTCGAAAGGCACCGTGTCGGTGTGCCCGACGAGTGCGAGTTCAACTTCGCCGCCTTCTTCGAAATCTTTCGAGCTGACGGCGACGAGTTGCAGCTTCTCGACGCCGCGCTCGTCCGTGTAAGGGTAGAGACGCGTGGAGAGCCCCGACGCCTCCGCGCGCTCCGTTAGAAACCTGATTAGCTCGACGTTCGGGCGGGACGAAGTGGAGTCAATCGCCACCAGCCGGGCAAGTATCTCTTCAGCCCTCATAAGCCCTCAGGGTAGAGCTTTGTGAGCTGCTTCCGCAACCGCCGTCGCCGGACGCGGCCTTACCGCTTCCCGTCCACCCTGACGCCTTCGGGCGGCTGAATGACGAGTCTCAGCGGCTCGTTGACCTTGCCGACCGTGACCTTCAACGGCCGCGAATTCAACTCCCTCACCCCGCTGTCCCAGAGGTCTTTCCCGTCCGCCGTCTTCATCCCGAAAGTGTTGACTGACGCCGACACCCAGTACTCCGCGCCGACGAACCCTTGAAGGGAGAACCGCCCCTGCTCGTCGGTGTCGTCCCAGACGTACACCGTCTCTCCCTCTTCGAGCCGCTCCCCGCCGGCGAGCCTGACCGAACCCTTGACCAGGGGCCGCCCGTCGGGCCACACCGCGACGCCCTCAATCTCCCTTACCAGATAGGGCGGCGGGAGCTTTACGTCCATGCCCGCGAACGACCCGCTCTCCCTGACATCAACCTCGCCCGCCTCATTCGGATTGGTGGTTCCGGGGTAGTAAAACCTGAGCTGCCGCGGGCCGGACTTGAACGGCGCTTCGATGCTGACCGAGGGCACGTACCTGCCGGGCGTTAACCCGTAGAACTGATACTTCCAGTCCACCACGTTGAAGACGCCCCCTTTGATTATCAAGAGTGGCGGCGCGGAGCGCGTCGGGAAATGGTAGAGGGCGGGCTCGGCCCGTTTGACGAGGGTGCCTTCGGAGTCGAGCACCCTCCCGCTCAGGTCATTCTTCCAGCCGACGCGGAAGCTTGCGTAAGCCGAAGCCCCGTGTCTGATCTGCCGCGGGTACTCCGGCTCTTCCGAAGCGCCGAGGATGAACTCCTCTCCGCCGGGGAAGTAGAGCCTGTACTTGTCGGGCAGGAGAGGCCGCGCCTTATACCTCCCGTCGGGCACTTTGGCTAGGCTGTAACGGCCGCGCTCGTCGGTGACCGCCACGAACCGCCTGCCGCCTCCTTCGACGACGACCTTGACGCCTTTCAGGGGCGTGGGCACGGACAACTCCTCGCTCAAGCTGTTGTCGACCCTCGTCACGGAGCCGTACACGCGCGGCTCGCGGGCTCCTCTCAACATCGAGCGGAGGTAGTGAAGCTCGTCCTGCGCCCACGCGAGGACGTTAGACCGTGTGCAGGCCCCGGCGAAGGGCAGAGCGCCGTTGGTTAAAGGGGAATCCGGGAAGTCGTAACCGTAAATCAGGTAGCTCTCGCCCACCTCGAACCCGCCCCAGTAACAGCTTGTGCCAGTGTTCCCGGCAGTGACTTCCACCTCGGCCGTGCTCACGCCCTTGAAGGACTCCTCGACGACGAAGCGGAAGACGCTCTCAATCGCCGTGTAACCCTGCGCGCGGAGTTGGTCGGCCGGGGGGACGTTGGCGTTGATGGCCTTTCCGGTGAAGACGACCTTCGCCTTCCGGAAGGCTTCGTAAGGCGGCGGGAGCGGCAGGCACTGGCACGCGCGGGCCGTGCCGGCGAACAGGGGTAAGAGGAGGACGGCCGACGCGAAGACTACCCGGGTGAGGGTGCGTCTCATGGGTTCCGGCACCTCCGAAAGTTCGGCCCCGGTCTGCGCGGCTCAAACACACGGCCGCCCGACGCCGCGGCGGTCGGGCCGGGCGTCCGGCGGCCTTCACGAAATGTCCGCTTGAACCGGCCGCGCGCTCACCAGGGCACGGTGAACTCGCACGAGATGATCTGCCAGCGGCCGCCGCGCTTGACGAGGTGGCGCGTGTAGCCGTAGCGCGGCGTGTTGAACTCGCGCCCGCGGAAGCTGCCCGTCAGGCGCGCCGTCCCCGAAATCATGGCGTGGCCGCCGTCGACCACGACCTGCACGTCGTCGGTCTTGAGCGAGGTGACGGCGAAGAGCGGGTTCGAGACGAGCGCCAGCCGGTGCTCCTTCGTGACCCGGCCGCCGAACATCGAGAAGTCGTCGGCCAGCACGCGGTCGAGCGCGTCCACGTCCCGGTCGACGTGCGCGCGGACGTACTCGCGCTCGACGGCGAGCACGTCCCGCTCGTCCGAAGAGCCGAACAGCCCGACGTAGCCCAGGAGGTTGGCCGCCGTGACGCCTAAGACGAAGGTGATTAAAGCCGCGGGGATGCGTGTGGCGAAATATCTCATGCCCTTTACTCCTTGGTTAGTGCCCCGAGCGTAGCACGCGCCGCGCCGCCGCGACAAGAGTCTTGTGGAGTGATAGCTGATGAGTGATAAGTGATGGGAGGAAATCCGGCCGCCTGTATTTTCTTATCACCTATCACTCATTACTTATCACTTCCCCACAGTCTCCGTTGGAGCGCCCGGAAGCGCGAGACGATGTCGTCTTGCGCGGGGTGGCGCCCGGCTTCGACGAGGAGGCGGCCGCCGACGGCCGTCTCGCGCACGGCGGCGCGCGTGAGGGAGAAGACTATCGCGGGCAGGAGGTCTTCGTCAGACGCGCCCGCGACGGTCGGGTCTTCGAGGTCGACGGTGAAGAAGTCGGCCGCGCGGCCCGGCTCGAACTCGCCCGCGTGCGCGCCGATGCTCTCGGCGCCCTGTCGGGTCGCGCACTCGAAGAGGCGCGCGGCGAGTGCGGACATCCCTCGCCCTTCCCCGTTTTCGCCCCCGCGACTTTCGTCGAGGACGTTGCGCCGGAGCGTCCGGAGGCGCAGGTGGTATTCGAGCTCGCGCGCGTCTTCGAGCAGGTCGATCTGCGTGTGGCTGTCGGTGCCGAGCGCGACGCGCACGCCCGCGTCGAGCAGCAGGTCGGCCGGCACGACGCCGTCGCCGAGGTTGCGCTCGGTCGTCGGGCAGGCGCAGACGCACGCGCCCGACTCGGCCAGCAGTCTCACCTCTTCGGGCGTGACGTGGACGGCGTGGACGCCGGTGAAGCGCGGCGAGAGCACGCCCTCGTCCGCGAGGAGAGAGACGGGCGTGCGCCCCGTCTCGGCCACGCACGCCTCGACCTCGGCCGGCTGTTCCGCGACGTGCATGTGCAGCGGCAGTTCGCGCGCGCGCGCGTAGTCGCTCACGGCGCGCAGGTATTCCAGCGGCACCGCGCGCACGCTGTGCGGCGCGACGCCGAGCCAGGCGTGCCCGCTGTCGCCGAACGCGCGAGCGAGCGACTGCGCGTTACGGATGAAGGTGTCCGGGTCGGACTCGATGAAGCGTTGCTGGCGCGGGTCGGGCTCTTTCTGAAAGCCCGCGCGCGCGTAGGCGACGCGCAGCAGCGCGATGCGAAGGCCGACATCGCGCGCGGCGCGTACGACCTCAAGGGCGAGCAGGTTCGGTTCGTCGTACTCGCCGCCGGCGGGCGTGCGGTGCAGGTAGTGGAACTCGCCGACCGAGGTGATGCCCGACAGCAGCATCTCCAGAAAGGCCATGCGCGACGCGTCGTAGATGTCCTCGGGCGTGAGGCGCGCGGCCGCCGCGTACATCATCTCGCGCCAAGTCCAGAAGGAGTCCGAAGGGGAGGCGCCGCGGTACTCGGTGCGGCCCCTTATGACGCGCTGGAAGGCGTGCGAGTGCGCGTTGACCAGCCCGGGCAGCATGGCGCGTCCGCGAAGTCGAACCGCGCGCATCTCGTCCTTCAACTCTTCAACCTGTACGACGGAGACGACGCGCCCCTCGGCGTCGCAGGCCAGCGCGCGCGCTCTCTCGAACCTCCCGCCGACGTAGAGCAGGTCTGGGATGAAAGTCGTGGTGCCGTCCGTCACGCCTCTGTTTCCTTCAAGGTTGAGGGTTGAGTGAAGGGGATTTCATTGACTGCGTTTCCGCGTCTTCTGCTGTGCAATCCACTCGTCCACGTTGCGCTCCAGCACGTCAAGGGGGACGGCGCCGGAGCCGAGCACCACGTCGTGGAACTCGCGCACGTCGAAGTCTGCGCCGAGCGCGGCCTTCGCGCGGGCGCGGAGTTCTTTGAACTTGAGTTCGCCGATCTTGTAGGCGAGCGCCTGGCCGGGGTCTGTGATGTAGCGGTCGATCTCGTTCGTCACGTCCAGCTCGGTCTTGGCGGCGTTGTCGAGGAAGTAGTCAATCGCCTTCTGCCTGTCCCACTTGTAGTAGTGCATCCCCGTGTCCACCACGAGCCGGACGGCGCGCCACATCTCGTAGGTGAGCTGGCCGAACTTCGAGTAGGGGTCGTCGTAGAGGCCCATCTCCTCGCCCAGGGATTCGGCGTAGAGGCCCCAGCCTTCGACGAAGGCCGTGTAGCCGCCGTAGCGCCGGAACTTCGGAATCTCGCCCAGCTCCATCGCGCGCGCGATCTGCAGGTGGTGGCCGGGCACGGACTCGTGGAGACTCAAGGCCATCATCTCCCACTTCGGCCGCGTCTCGGGCTTGTAGAGGTTGACGTAGTAGTAGCCGGGGCGCGAGCCGTCGGCGGCCGGCTGGTTGTAGTAGGCCGTCGTCGTGTCGGGCGCGAGCGTGTCGGGGATGGGGATGACGCCGTAGGGCATGCGCGGGATGGTCTTGAAGACTTTGACGAGGTTCGGGTCGATGCGCTTGGCGACGGCGCGGTAGGCGTTGAGTAAATCCTCCGGCCTCTTGTAGTAGAACTCCTCGTCGGTGCGGAGCTTCTTGAAGAACTCTTTGAGCGAGCCACGGAATCCGACCTGCGTCATCACCTTCTGCATCTCGGCGCGGATGCGCGCGACCTCCGAGAGGCCCTTCTCGTGAATCTGCTCGGGCGTCATGTCGGTCGTCGTGTAGCGGCGCGCGAGGAAGGCGTAAGCCTCCGCCCCGTTCGGCCACTGCCACGCGCCGACGCGGTCGAAGGAGGCGGGCAGGTACTCGCCGACGAAGTAGTCGCGGAACTTCTTGAGCGCCGGCATGACCGAACGCTCCACGGCCTCGCGCCCCGCCAGCGAGAGTCGCGCGCGCTCGGACTCGGGGATGTCCGGGGGGAAGTTGCGGAAGGGCTTGTAGAAGCCGCTCTCCTCCGTGCGCGCGCCCAGTTGGCGGTCGAGCTGTCCGGGCACGCGCTGCAGGGTGACCTTGGGCCAGAGCATCCGCGCGCGCACGCCTTCGCGCAGCACCTCCAAAGTCTGGTCGACGTATGCGGGGAAGGCGCGCAGGCGCGCGAGCCAGTCGTCGTAGTCCTTGACGGTCTGGAAGCGCAGAAGCTCGGCCAGCTCGTCGGAACTCTGGAGGCCGTCGCGCTGGCTGACGGGCATGAGGTAGAGGCGGAGCCTGAACTCCTCGATGTCGTTTTCGAGGTCTTTGCGGAAGAGGTCGTAGTTGAGCTGGTCTGCCGCCGAGAGGCGCGCGCGGTCTATCTGCCGGAGGCGCGCGAGCGTCTGTTGGCGGTGTTGCTGGCGGCGCTCGGCGCCCGCGAGACTCACGTCCGTCCAGCGGTCGTTGTAGCGGCGGTCGCCGAGGCTTGAGGCGAAGGTCGGGAACTCGCGCATCGTCCATTCCCAGTCTTCGTCAAAGAGCTGTTTGAGGGCGGCGGCCGGGCCGCCCGCGCCCGCGCGCCTCTGCGCGCCCACGGGCGCGGCCTGCAAGATGAGCGCGGCGGCGAGCAACAGAAGCACGAGGCACTTCGCGGGGGAGCGCATGGCTTTTCGAGTCCTCCGGGTTGGCGCGGGATGGGAAAGTCGGGAGACGCGTGGGAGGATACCTGAAGAATTTCAAATTTGAAATTTGAAATTTCAAACCGCCCCGCGTCCGAGGCGTCGTAACAGTCTTCCGCACGGCCTCAAGAATCTATGTCACGCGCGTCACCGGCTACCCGCCGGAGTCCGGGCCGCATCAAAGACTCACCATGAGTGTCTCAGTCAAGGAGTTGAAGACCTACACCAGCTTCGCGCGCAGGTTCGCGGGGAAGTTCGTGCGCGACCGCATCGAGGAGGGGCGCACGCCCGTGCTGCCCGCGCCGCACCGGCCGCAGCCCTCCACGTGGAGCGACGAGCGCCTGACGGTGGCGTGGCTCGGGCACGCGACCGTGCTGATAAATTTCTACGGGACGTGGCTTCTGACCGACCCGGCTTTGCGGCCGCGGGTCGGAGTGCGCGTCGGCGGCTTGACGCTCGGCCCGAGGCGCCTCGTGCAGCCGGCGCTGTCGGTGAAGGAGTTGCCGCCGCTCGACGCCGTGCTCGTCTCGCACGCGCACATGGATCACACAGACCTCGGGACTCTGAAGCGCCTGCCGCGGCGCACGCGCGCCGTCGTGCAGGAGGGGAACGGAGACCTCCTGCGCCGCTTCGCGCGCGTGGACGAGTTGAAGTGGGGCGAGTCTACGGAAGTCAAAGGCGCGCGGGTCGAGGCGATTGAGGTCAACCACTGGGGCGCGCGGCGTCTGACCGACAAGCACCGGGGCTACGGCGGCTTTCTAGTTGAGAAGAACGGGCGCGCGCTCGTCTTCGGCGGCGACACGGCTTACACGGACGCCTTCGCGCGCCTGCGTCGGCGCGAGACGCCGGTCACGCTCGCCATCCTGCCCATCGGGGCCTACGACCCGTACGTCTACGTTCACGCCAACCCCGAGCAGTCCTGGCGCATGGCGCGCGAGATGGGCGCCGAGTACATCCTGCCCATGCACCACTCGACCTTCCGCCTCAGCCGCGAACCGGCCGACGAGCCGCGCCGCCGCATCCTCGCCGCCGCCGGGGAAGAGCCTTGGCGCGTCGCTCTGACGGAGATAGGCCAGACGTGGGTGCTGCCGGAAGGGGAGTAGGCAGTAGGCAGATGGCAGGAGGTAGTTAAGGAAATACAGAGCAGTTAAATGAACCGGAGGAGGCGGAATGTGAACCCCGCCTCCTCCGGTTTCTTTCTTGCCTTCTTTTCTTCAACTGCCTACTGCCTGCTTACCAATCAAACCGATTCCGGTACTCGGTCGCTTCGATGAAGGCCCTGACCATCTCGGCCTTGTGGAAGTCGCCGCCGTTGTCGTCGAGCTTCCTGAGCCAGAAGTTGAAGCCCGAAAGGTCTGTGTCCGCCCCCTCGTCCGGGTTGCGGTGGAGGTAGCCGAAGTACTGCATCAGGACGAAGGCGCGGTTCTGCTCGCGCCGCCTCAACTCGGCGTTGTCGGCGAGCTTGAGCAGGACGCCGGCGCGCGTCTCGGTGCCGTTGTCGAGGCCGCGCGTGAGCGCCGCGCGGTCGTCGCCGGCGAAGACGCCCGCGTTCGTGAAGAGCGCGTCCACGTACTGCTGGTTGGAGAGTTGCCCGAAGCGCTGCTGGAAGTCGGCGCGCGCCACCCAGGCCTCGGCCGCCGCGCGCTGGTTCGCCGCGAGCTTCTGCTGCCAGCCCTCCTGCCCGACGACGAGGCCCTGCGTCGCCGCCTGCATCCGCACGAGGAAGTCGTTGCGGCGCGGCATCGTCCCGAACGAAGCCTTGTGGAAGAGGTAGAGCATGTAGCCCGTGTTCTGGAACTCGATAGAGAGGAAGAACGCGCCCGAAGTGTTGACCCGCCTCGCCTCGACGCAGGCCGCGTCGCCGCCGCACTTCGCGATCTCGTTCGACCAGAAGCCGAGGCCCGAGTCGTCCGCCTCGCGGCCGAGGAAGTCACGGTACTGCTGCTCGACGAAGAAGGTCGTGGCGTCGATGTCGTTCGCCTGCCCCGAGACGAGGCCCGCCGTGTTGAAGACGCCTGAGAGAATCGTCTGCCCCAGCTGGTTCGTCACGACCACCGCCGAGGCCGCCGTGACGTCGGGCACCGCCTGCCCGCGCTCGGTCTCAAGCTCGAACTCGTTCTCCAGCGTCGTCGAGATGGACAGCTCGCCCACCTTGTTGCCGTCGACGAGGACGTTCAAGGCCGTGCCCGCGGGCAGGTTCACCTTCTCGACCTCGACCTCGAAGTTGCGCCTGCCGGCGCGCACGCGGTACTTCGCGTGGCCGGTCGGCGTCAGCCCATTGATGGCCGCGCCGGCGAGGCGCGCCTCGATGCGGACTTCGCCGGCGGAGCCGGGCGTCGGCTGCGGGTTCGGCGTGGGCGTGGTCTGCGGCGGGATGTTCGAGAAGGAGCCGGCGACGACGGTCGCGCCCGAAGCGCCCGCGACGACGACGCGCGTGCGCGAGTTGATCTGCGGGACGGCCTGGCCGTTCTCGGTCTTCAGGACGAGCTCGCTGCGCATGAGGCTCGGCGCGACCTGAATCGTGCCGACCTTCGTGCCGTCGACCAGCACGTCGAGCGAGGTGCCCGCGGGCAGGTTGACGTTCTCGACGCGGACTTTGAACTCGCGGTTCGCGCCTTCGAGCTCGAACTCGGCCTCGCCCTTCGGCACGGTGCCGTTGATGGCCGCGCCCGAAAGCTTCGCCTCGAACTCGTTCATGAAGGGCGTCGGGCTGGGCGTCGCGCCCGGCGTCGGCGTGGGGCTGGGCATGGGCGTAGTGGTCGGCGTGGCCGTGGGCGTCGGGGTCGCGGAGGCCGAGCCGAAGGCGCCGGTCAGGACGTTCGCGTTCGACTGGTTGCGGACGGCGACCGCGGTGCCGTTCGTGACGGCCGGGACGACCTGGCCGCGCTCGGTCGCAAGCTCAAGGCGGCCCGCGCGCAGGGAGTCAATCGTGAGCGTGCCGACCGGCTGGCCCCCGACCGTTACGTTCAGGACTGTGCCGGCGGCGAGGTTCACGTCCTGCACCTCGACTTCGAGCTTGCGGTCGTTGCCGGGCCGCTCGCGGAAGACGGCCGTGCCCTTCGGGGCCTGACCGTTGACGGCCGCGCCCGAGAGGCCGGCGTTGATGACGACCTCGTCACCGGCGAAGGCCGGCGCCGCGGCCAGCGCCGCGAGCGTCGCCGCGAGCGCGAAGAGGGCGACGGCCGCCCGCTTCAGGGATGAAAGGAATGAAGTTTGGGGACGACCCTGTGGCATAAAAGCTCTGCTGCTGCTCATCGTTTTCGCTCCGCAATCTGTAAAGTCTCTCGAAGGACGGGGAGCCCTCTACCGAGCGAACAGTGCGCGCGCGGGCGGAAAAAATACGACTCTTTGCAGAAGTTTTTCGCGCGGCGCGTTATCATTGGCGCATGAGCAGGGAAGAGTTCGAGGGCGGCGGCTTCCAGACGCGCGCCATCCACGCGGGCAAGCGCGAGAACCGCACGCGCGCCGTCACGCCCCCCATCTGGCAGACGACGACCTTCAGCGCCGACTCGTCCGAGCACTTCGCCGAGATCGCCTCGGCCGTCCGCCCCCCAGAGTTCTACACGCGCTACGGCAACCCCACGCACAAGGAGGTCGAGGCCACCGTCGCCGCGCTCGAAGGCGGCGAGACGGCCCTGCTGACTTCGTCGGGCATGGGCGCCATCTTCACGGCGCTGATGTCTCACTTAAGAGCGGGCGACCACGTCGTCGCGCAGACGAACCACTACGCGGGCGCGATGACGCTCTTCGAAGACCTGCCCGCGCATTTCGGCGTCGAGGTCACCACCGTCGACCAGACGCAGACCGCGCAGTTCGAAGAGGCCCTCCGCCCGAACACGCGCGTCATCTACGCCGAGTCGCCGACGAACCCGCTCATGCAGATCACAGACCTGCGCGCCGTGGCCGAGCTGGGGAAGAGTCGGGGCATCACGACCATCGTCGACAACACCTTCGCCACGCCCGTCAACCAGAGGCCGCTCGAGTTCGGCTTCGACGCTTGTGTCCACAGCGCGACCAAGTACCTCGGCGGCCACTCGGACGTGTCGGCGGGCGTCATCGTCTCGAACCGCGAGTTCGTCGAGCGCGCCTGGCACTTCTCCCTGCTCGCGGGCTCGATCCTGAGTCCGTTCGACGGCTGGCTCCTGCTGCGCGGCCTGCGGACTCTGCCTCTGCGCGTCGGGCGGCACAACGCGAACGCGCTGGCGCTGGCCCGCTTCCTCGAAGGGCGCGCGGAGGTCGAGCGCGTGCACTACCCCGGACTCGAATCGCACCCGCAGCACGAGCTGGCGTCCACGCAGATGTCCGGCTACACGGGGATGCTCTCGGCCGAGCTGCGCGGCGGCTTCGAGGCGGCCGAGCGCTTCATCGCGTCCCTGCGCCTCGCGACCAACGCCGCCAGCCTCGGCGGCTACGAAACTCTCATCGTCCACCCCGCGGCCATGTGGCGCGGCTACATGACGGCCGAACAGCTCCGCGAGCGCGGCCTGAGCGACAGCCTCGTCCGCATCTCCGTCGGCGTCGAAGACGAAAAGGACTTGTTAGACGATTTCGGGCGCGCCCTCGAAAGGATTGGCTGAAAGCTGAAAGCTGACCGCCGACAGCTTCGAAAAACCATGCGACGACTCCACTACCACCTCGTTGACGTGTTCACGGATCGGGCGTTCGGCGGGAACCCCCTGGCGGTGATTACGAACGGCCGCGGCGTAGACGACGCGACGATGCAGGCCGTCGCGAAGGAGTTCAACCTGTCGGAGACGACCTTCGTCCTGCCGCCGGACGACCCCCGACACGACTGGCGCGTGCGCATCTTCACGCCCGGGAGCGAGCTGCCGATGGCCGGGCACCCGACCGTCGGCACCGCCTTCGTCCTCGCGCGCGAGCACCTCATCCCGCGCGCCGACAGCGAAGTCAACGTCGTCTTCGAAGAGGGCGTCGGCCCCGTCCCCGTCCGCGTCGAGTTCGAGCACGGCGAGCCCTCTTTCGCCGAAATGAGCCAGCCGCTCCCGAAGTTCGGCCCGCGCCTCGAAGACCGCGAATCGGTCGCACGGATGCTCTCGCTCGAAGAGTCGGACATCGAACCCGAGCTGCCGGTCGAGCTCGTCTCCTGCGGCGTGCCCTTCCTCTACGTCCCCGTCTGCGGCCTCGACGCGGCGCGCCGCGCGCGGCCCCGCGTGGACTTGATAGAACAGGCTTCGCGAGAGCACGGCATCCCGCCCGAGGTCTTCGTCTTCACGCTTGAGACCGAGGGGCCGAACTCGGACGTCCACAGCCGCATGTTCGCGCCCGGCATGGGCATCAGCGAAGACCCCGCGACCGGCGCCGCCAGCGGCCCGCTCGGCAGCTACCTCGTCCGCTACGGCTTGGTCGAATGCGATTCCGCGGCCGACATCGTCAGCGAGCAGGGCATCGAGATGGGCCGCCCCAGCTACATCCGCATTCGCATCGAGCGCCGGGGCGAAGAGATCACGGCCGTCAAGGTCGGCGGCCAGTGTCACTTCATGGGCGAAGGATTCATCGAAATACCGTGAATGGTGAATAGTAAATGGTGAGTGGAGAAGAGCCGTTCTTACCGTTCACCATTTACTATTCACCATTCACGCGAACGGAGTGAGCACAATGGTCGCAGCCGCAATCCCCCGAGGCCCGCGCGGCGGGCGCGTTCTGGGCAACATGCGCGAGTTCAACAGCGACTCGCTCGGCTTCATCGAGCGCTGCGCGCGCGAGTTCGGCGACGTGGTGCTGACGCGCTTCCTCTACGTCCCCGCCCTCTTCCTCTTCCACCCGGATCACGTCGAGTACGTCCTCTCGACCGGCAACAAGAATTTCATCAAGGCCGCTTCCTTACGCTCGCCCTTCTTCCACCGCCTCGTCGGCCGCGGGCTGGTGACGAGCGAGGGCGACTTCTGGCGCCGGCAGCGTCGCCTCGCGCAGCCCGCCTTCCACCGCAACCGCGTCGAGGCTTACGCGCGCACGATGGTCGCCTACGCCGAGCGCATGCTCTCAAGTTGGAAGGACGGCAGCACGCTCGACGCGCACGAGGAGATGATGTCTTTGACGCGGGCCGTCGTCGCGCAGACCTTGTTCAGCGCCGACGTATCGCGCGACTCGCAAGAAATGGACAGGGCGCTCTCGAACATCGTCCAACCCTTCGCCGCGCAGGCGACGCTCAAGTGGATTCTGGACAACCGGCTGCCGACGCCCGCGCACCTGCGCTTCAACCGCGACGTGCGCAAGATCGACCGCTTCGTCTACCGGCTCATCGAGGAGCGGCGCGCGAGCGGAGAGGACACCGGCGACCTACTCTCGATGCTCCTCGCCGCGCGGGACGAGGACGGGGGCCGGATGACCGACAAGCAGCTCCGCGACGAGCTGATGACCATCTTCCTCGCCGGCCACGAGACGACGGCGCTCGCGCTCACCTGGGCCTGGTACCTGCTCGCGCGGAACCCGGAGGCCGAGGCGAAGCTCGCGGCGGAGTTGGACGAGGTCTTGGGAGGGCGCGCGCCGACGGTCGAAGACCTGCCGCGTCTGCGCTACGCCGACTGGGTCGTGAAGGAGTCGATGCGGCTCTACCCGCCCGCGTGGGCCGTGGGGCGCGAGTGCGTGCGCGAGTGCGAGGTGGGCGTCTTCCGCGTTTCTAAGGGGATGCAGGTCTTCGGCTTCCAGTGGGTCGTCCAGCGCGACCCGCGCTGGTTCACAGACCCCCTGGCCTTCCGCCCCGAGCGCTGGGGCGAGGAGTCGATTTCACGCCTGCCGAAGTACGCGTACTTCCCCTTCGGCGGCGGCCCGCGCCTCTGCATCGGGAACTACTTCGCCACGATGGAGGCCGTGCTCATCCTCTCGACCATCGCCCGACGCTTCCGCCTCCTCCCCGCCCAGGAGGTCGAAGTCCTCCCGGCGCTTTCGCTCCGCCCGAAGTACGGGCTGAAGATGAAGCTGGAGGCGCGCTAGAGGAAACCGGGTCAGAACCACCCGCGGTAGCGGGTGGTTCTGACCGCCATCTGGCCGGGCGCGCTTTGTCGTAAACCGCATAAAAACAACACCTTAATCCCCGCCCCCTTCACCTGATCCCTGGCTCAAGAATTCCTCAAGTCCCGGTTCGTACACTTCTCCCGGTTGTAGCATCGGGGGCTTGCCCGCCTCCGCCCGTTGGAAATTTCGCCCCGGAGGAAAGCTTTGAAGGCCTCACTGCAAAAGCCCAGAGGAACTCACATGGTGCAGGTCATCCCCGAAAAGATTACGCCCCCCGACGAACTTCCCCGCGTCTCCAGAGGCCGCCTCCTCCGGACGCTCGCGGAGAGCGCGGAGGGCTGTAACTCGACCATCGTCGCCGGGCGCGCCGGCACCGGCAAGACGATGCTCGCCGCAGACTTCGCCCGCCGCTCGGGCCGCCGCGTCGCCTGGTACAAGCTCGACGCGCCCGACTCCGAGTTCGCGGTCTTCCTGCGCCACCTCTGCGCGAGCCTCGGCGTGGCGCGGCCCGGCTTCGGCGGCCAGACGCTCGAACGGCTCGGCGAGCGCACGGGCGCGGACGACGTGCCGCTCGCGGTCGAGTACCTCGTCTACGAGCTTTCGGAGTCGAACGAGCCGGCGCTGGTCGTCATCGACGACCTGCACCTCGTCTACGACGCGGAGTGGATGGTGCCCTTCTTCCGGCGCTGGCTGCCGCTCCTGCCGCGCGAAGTGCACGTGATGCTTCTGGGGCGGAGCCTGCCGCCGACGCCGCTCTGGCGGATGCGCTCGAAGCAGACTCTGTGCGTGCTCGAAGAGGAGACGCTCGCCTTCACGCTCGAAGAGGCGCGCGACCTCTACCGGAGCTACGGGCTGAGCGCGGCGGGCGCCGCCGCGGCGCTCAAAGAGACGCGGGGCCGCGCCGCCACGCTCGACGCGCGCGTCCGCCGCGAGGGGCTGGCCGAACCGCCCGAGCGCGCGGCCTTCGCGCGCGGCTCGCGCCAGACGGGACGGCTCGCGCTCCGGCTCGTGAAGCCCCCTCGCAAGTCGATGGGCACGGCCTGAGGAAAATTTCAGATTTGAAATTGGCTTTAGGACAATCCCGGCAGACCGGAAGGGGCGCCGCACATTTCCGGACGTGCGGCGCGAAACGGCTTTTCCCGCTTCGGGAAAGTTGGTGAGTTTGGGTTATACTGCCCGACCCGACCACGTCCGACAGTTCTCGAACACACTCGCGACGATTAAGCGTAGGCCCCCGGCCCGTCCCGCCCCGGACGCGCCCCTTAGCTTCAGAAGCGATGTCCAACTTGCCGCACCGCCACGAAGGGAGCATCCACGACACGCAGCCGCCGCTGGCCGCCGTGCCGCAGCTCCCGACCTTCTTCCTCCGGACGAAGCTCCTGCCGCCTCGGCCCGCGCCCTCTCTGCTGCCGCGGCCGCGCCTCGTCGAGCGCCTCCAGCAGAACCTCGCGCACGCCGTCACGCTCGTCACCGCGCCGGCCGGCTCGGGCAAGACCACGCTCGTCGCGGACTTCATCCGGACGGGGGCGCACCCCTTCGTCTGGTATCAGCTCGACCGGGCCGACTCCGACCCGCTCGTCTTCCTCGGCTACGTCGCGCACGGCATCAAGCAGATCGTCCCCGGCTTCGGCGACGCCACGATGTCCTACCTGCAGGAGGCCGCGAAGGAGCTGGCGCAGCAGCCCGAGCGCGCCGTGGACGTGCTCTTGAACGAAGTCCTCGACCGCGTCGAGCAGCAGTTCATCCTGGTCCTGGACGACTATCACCACCTGGGGGTTGAGACTCCCGTCCACAAGGTCGTCGACCGCCTGCTCGCGTACCTGCCCGACCTCATCCACGTCGTCATCATCTCGCGCGACATGCCGCCGCTCGCGCTCGCTCGCATGCGGACGCAGGCGAGCCTCGCCGTCATCGACCGGCAGGAACTCCTCTTCACCGACGAGGAGACGCAGGAGCTCTTCCGCAAGGTCTTCGACCTGGAGCTTTCGCCCGAACAGCTCGCCGAGTACCGCGAGCGCACGCACGGCTGGATCACCGCGCTCCAGCTCGTCCGGCAGGTCGCGCAGCGTCAGGCGCTCGCCCGCACCGGCGAGTCGGCCGCCGCCCCGCCCGACCTAGTCGAAGTCCTGCGCCAGAGCGAGCGCGACATCTTCGACTACTTCGCCGAAGAGGTCTTCGCCGACGAGACGCAGGAAGTCCAACAGCTTCTCCTCCGCGTCTCCCTGCTCGAACGCGTCGAGCCGGACGCCTGCAACCGCCTCTACCCGCAGTCCGCGGGCGTGCTCAACACGCTCGTCCGGCGCAACGTCTTCATCTCGCTCGCCTCGGACGGCCGCGGCGAGGAGTACCGCCTGCACCCGCTCTTCCGCGGCTTCCTGCAGCGCCGCTTCCGCGCCGAGCAGGGCAAGACCACGGTCGCCGCCGAGCACGCGCGCCTCGCGGACTTCTTCCTCGAACGCGAGCAGTGGGAGCAGGCCATGCACCACCTCCTCGCCGCCGAGGACTTCACGCGCGCCGCGCGCACCATCGCCGAGCGCGGCGAGGCCTGGATCACGGCGGGCGCGCTCTCCTCGCTCGCCTCCTTCGCCGACGCGCTGCCGGCGCAGGCTTTGGAGGCGCACCCGCGCGCGCTCGCGCAACGCGCCGAGGTCGCGCGGCTGC
Source organism: Acidobacteriota bacterium (assembly GCA_019239425.1). Lineage (GTDB taxonomy): Bacteria > Acidobacteriota > Blastocatellia > Pyrinomonadales > Pyrinomonadaceae > QHXN01. The sequence goes on along the minus strand of JAFAZX010000024.1, from coordinate 1,472 downwards.
GCGACGAGCACGACCGCGCGCAGTCCCTCTTCAACCGCGCGGCCACGCTCCTGCACGAGCAGGGCGACGCCGAGGGCGAGGCCGAGGTCTTGCACTCGCTCGCCACCATCGCGCGCCGCCGCGGCGACTGCGACACGGCCTTCAACTACCTCGACCGCGCCGTCGAGCTGACCGGCGAGCGCTCGGTCGTGCGGACGAAGTGCGGCAACACGCGCGGCCTCTGCTTCGTCGGTTTGGGCCAGTGGACTGAGGCCGAGCGCGAGTTCCGCCTCGCCCTGCAGTCGGCGGAGGCGCGCGGCGACCGCTACTACGCGCGCCTCATCGCGCACAACCTCGGCACGCCGCCGGGCGTGCGCGGCGACTTCGGCGAGGCCCTGCGCTGGTACCGGCGGATGCTGCGCGAGGAGGGCTCGGGCGCGCCGCCCGTCCCGCGCGAGGCGGTCGCGCACCTCAACATCGCGCGCTGCCGCGTCCACATGGGCGACTTCGCCGCCTGCGAAAGCCACCTCGACCGCGCGCTCGAAATCTGCCAGCTCTTCAACCTCTCGGCGCTGCGCGGCGAAATCTTCGAGTGCTACGGCAACCTCTACTACGAGCAGCGCGAGGCGGCGCGCGCCGTCGAGTTCTACGACCGCGCCGAGCGCGTCTACGACGAGGCGGGCGTCGAGGTGACGCGCACCGAGCTGCTCGAAGAGCGCGGGCTGCTCGCGCTCCAGCTCGGAGACCTTCAGCAGGCGCGCTCCTTGCTCGACCGCCTCGTCGAAGGCCGCGCGCACGACGAGATGGGCCGCCTGCGCGCCACGGTCGCGCGCGCCCGCGTGCTCATCGCGCAGGGCGAGTTCGAGGCGGCGCGCCGAGACCTCTCCCCCGCGCTCGAATACTTCCGCGCGCACGGCGTCTACTGCAACGAGGCGCCCGCGGCGATGCTGCTCGCCGTCTGCGAGCACGCCGCCGGTGACGAGCCGGCGGCGATGAACCACCTGCGGCGCGCGCTCGACCTCGCCGCGCGCTACGACTACGAGTACTGGCTCCGCGGCTGGGTGGCCGACTACCCGCAGGTCTTCTCTCCGCCCGAGGCGGCCGCGCTGCTGCCCGCCGACCTGCGCGAACAGCTTCCGGCGCGCGCGGCCTCCGCCGCCGCGGCGGCCTCTTCGTCGACGTCGCGCCCGGCGCTCGTCGTCGTGCCGCAGGCGCCGCCGGCCGACCTGACGATGCGGATGCTCGGCGCGGTCGAAATCTTCCGCGACCCAGTGCGCCCGCTCTCGCCCGACGCGTGGGTCACGCGGCGCGCGCGCGACATCCTCTGCTTCATCGCCTCGCGCCGACACCGCCGCGCCTCGAAGGACACGATCATCGACACCTTCTGGGGCGAGTCGGACTTCGGCTCGGTCGAGAAGAACTTTCACCCGACCATCTCGCACATACGCAAGGCGCTCAACAGCAACCAGCCTTTGAAGCAGAACTTCCTGCTC
>JAFAZX010000001.1 GCA_019239425.1 Acidobacteriota bacterium | reverse complement strand
CGTGGCGATGAAGTTGTACTTGACGGTCTGGTAGGTCGGCACCCACGCGGTGAACTTGCGGAACTCGGTCGCGTACTCCTCGGGCGTCATGTCGCCGCCGCAGCCCCAGGACTCGTTGCCGATGCCCCAGTAGGAGACGTTGTAAGGCTCTCGGTCGCCGTTGGCGGCGCGCATGTCCGAGAGCGTCGTCAGCCCGGCGGGCGCGTTGCAGTATTCGAGCCATTCGAGGAAGGTGCGCACGTCGCGGCTGCGGACGTTGGCGGCGAAGTATGGCTGCGAACCCGTCAGACGACAGAACTGCATGAACTCGCCCGTCCCGAACCAGTTCGGCTCGTACTTCTGCGGCCCCGTCTTCAGATTCTTATAGGCGTCGGTCGCCTTGTAGTTGGTGTCGGCCCAGAAGTTGACGCGGCGCGGTCGCTTGTCGCGCGGGCCGATGCCGTCGCGCCAGTCGTACTGGTCGGCGAAGCAGCCGCCGGGCCAGCGCATGACGCCCGGCTTGATGCGCTTGACGTGCTCGACCAGCTCGCGGCGGATGCCGCCGACGTTCGGCACCTTCGAGTCCTCGCCGACCCAGATGCCGTCGTAGATGACGCCGCCGAGGTGCTCGATGAAGTGGCTGTAGATGTTCGGCGAGATGGTGCCGACCGGCTCGTTCAGCAGCACCTCGATCTTCGACTCGGCCCCCTGCGCGCCGCGCGGCGCGACCAGCGCCAGCGCCCCCGCGGCCAGCGCGCCGCCCATAAACTCACGTCTGCCGACTGTCATCCCTCTTGTTCCCCCCGCCGCTTCAGAAGTTGAAGCGGTCGATGTTCTCTTTGTTGAAGATGAAGGGCGCGCCGAGGCGCACCTCGTCGCCCGCGACTTCAATCTTGCCGAGCCGTCCGGCGTCGATGCTGGCGGCGCCGGGCTTGAGCTGGCCCTGCGCGAGCGCGTTCGAGGCGTAGACCGTTAAGTACCCGAGGTCGACCGTGTTCCAGAGGACGATTGATTCAATCACGCCCTCCTTGATGTAGGGCCGGCACATGTTCGGCAGAGACAGCCCCGTGACCTTCACGTCCGTCCGGCCGGACTGCTTGACGGCCTCGGCGGCGCCGGGGACGGCGGGCGCGGCGATAGCCATGACGAGCTTCACCTGCGGGTAGACCTTCAGGACGGTCTGCGTCTCGGCGAACGCGCGGTCGCGGTCGCCTTCGGAGGGCTGGATGGCGACGAGGTGGAGGTCAGGGTACTTCTCGGTGAGCCGCTCCTTGATGTACTTGATCCACTCGTTCTGGTTGGCGGCGCTCAAAGAGGCGGTGATGATGGCGAAGTCGCCCTTGCCGCCCGTGATGCGGGCGGCCTCGTCCGTTAAGGTGTAGCCGATGCCCTGCGGCGTCGCCTGGTTGATGAAGAAGTCGCGCGCGTCCTTCTCGGCGTCGGCGTCCCAGGTGACGACCTTTATCCCACGCTCCCTCGCCTTCCTCAAGACGGTCGAGATGCCGACCTTGTTCTCGACGCTGACGGCGATGGTGTCCACGCCGCGCGTGATCCAAGCCTCGACCACCTCGTTCTGCTTCGCGGGGTCGAGGTCGGTCGGCCCGTCCCACAAAAGCTCGACGCCCAACTCCTTCGCCGCCTCGTCCGCGCCGGCCTTGCAGCTCACGAAGTACGGGTCGCCCTTCGCCTTCGGCATCAGGGCGACGACCGACCTTTTGCCGCCGCTCGTCCTCGCCGCGCCCGCGCCCGGGTTCGTGGGGCTTCCCGTCGCGCCCGTGCCGCTGTTGGTGAAGGTGCCGTCCCTCACCGAGCGCACGAGCACCCAGTTGCTGCCGGCCACGATGAGCGCGCCGAGCAGGATGACGGCGCTCAGGACTGCGACTTGCGAGTTTCTCACCTCTTCGTCCTCCGCTAGTGTTGCGGCACGCGCCGGTCGTGTGCGCGCGCGCGTCGAAAGTCGGTCGAGCAGAATCGTCGCGACGAGCAGCACGCCCGTCAGGATGCCGGCCAGCTCCGCCGGCTGCGCCGAGAGCCGCAGCCCGTTCTGTAAGATGACGATGCCGAACAGCCCGAGCAGAGTCCCCAAAACCGTCCCGCGCCCGCCGAAGATCGAAGCCCCGCCGAGCACCACGGCCGTGATCGCCATCAGCTCGTAGCCCGTGCCGGCGTCCGACTTCGCCTGCCCCAGGTGCGCGACGTAGACGACCGCCGCGAGGCTCGACGCTAAACCTGAAAGAACATAGATGAGCGTCAGACGCGAGCGCACAGGTATCCCTGCGTAGCGCGCCCCTTCGGCCGAGAAGCCGATGGCGTAGAGGCTCCGCCCGTAGGCCGTGCGTTGCAGCCACCACCAGCACAGGACGGCGGCCGCGGCGAGGATGAACAACTGCGTCGGCACGAGCCCGCCGACGTAGCCCTGGCCCAGGAACAGAAAGCCTTGCGAGAAGCCGGAGTAGTTCTCGATGCCGCGCGTCAAGCCTTCCGCGACGCCCCTGAATAGAGAGAACGTTCCGAGCGTGACGATGAGCGGCGGGAAGTTCAGACGCGTGATGATGAGCGCGTTCAGCAACCCGCCCAGCGCGCCGACGCAGAGCGTGAGCGCAATCGCCAGGGGCATCGGCAGATGCGCGTCGCGCCACAAGGCCCCGAGCACGACCGCCGCCAGCCCCATCATCGAGCCGACCGAAAGGTCGATGCCGCCCGTGATGATGATGGGCGTCAGGGCCAGGGCCAGCAGACCTATCTCGACGGCGAGGCGCGTAATCTCGAACGCGTTCCCGCTACCCAGAAAGTTCGCGCCCGTCAGGCTGAAGACGGTGCACTCGGCCAGGATGACGACGAGCAGCACCCACTCGTTATTCGGGAAGACACGCTCGCGCCACGGCGCGGTCAGCCCCAGCGTGCGTGCCTCCGCCTGCGCGCTCATTTGGCGGCCCCCGCGGTCTTCAAGGTCAGCCCGCCCACGCGCATCCGCTCGAAGTGCCCGAGCGCGACGTCCGACACGAGCGCCGCCAGGATAATCGCGCCCTGAATCGCCTTCTCCCAGAACGGATTGATGCCGACGAACGTCAAAGCAGTCCCTATCGTCCCCAACAGCGCCGCGCCTATCAACGTTCCTATCAGCGTCCCGCGCCCGCCCGTAATCGCCGCCCCGCCGACGACGACCGCGGCCACGGCCTTCAGCTCAAGCCCGATGCCGGCGTTGCTCGGCACGGCCGAAAACCTCACCGCGTTCAGGAGCGCCGCCAGGCCCGTCAGCGCGCCCATCAACACGAACACGCCGAAGACGACCCGCCGCGGCTCTATCCCGGCGAGTCGCGCCGCCTCCGCGTCCGACCCCGTAGCATAGACCGCGCGCCCGGCCCCGAGGTTTCTCAACATCCAACTGAACGCCACCAGCACGCCCAAAGCCACGCCGACGATGAGCCACTGCGCCAGAGTCTGCCCCAGCCCGAACCACTGGAAGTTCGGCGGCAGGTTCTGCACCCACTCCCCTTGCGTCACCCAGCGCAAAGCGTCGCGCCACGCCACCAGCATCGCCAGCGTCACGATGATCGAAGGCAGACGCAGGTAACCGACGAGCGCCCCGTTCAGGGCACCCATCAACGCGCCGAGCAGAAGCACCAGCGGCAGCAGAGCGACGACGGGCACGCCCTCCTTCGCCATCCATCCCGCGGCCACGCTGCACACCGCGAACTGCGACCCGACCGAGATGTCTATCTCGCCGACGAGGATGACCAGGGTCATCCCGACCGCCACCAGCAGCACCGGCGCGTTATTCAAAGCGAGGTCGCGCAGATTACCCGCCCCGAAGAACGTCGGCGCCGCCGCCCCCACCGCCAACAGCAGCGCCACGTACGCCAGCGCCGCAGAGACTTCACGCTTGTACCGGCTGAGCTTCATGCGTTCTTAACCCGAGAGGCGGAAGCCCGACCGTAAGGGAGGGCGTCACGTTCTCCGCCGTGTGCAATGATGAAAAACTTACGCCCTCCCTTACGGTCGGGCTTCCGCCACGCCCGACACCTCGGCCGCGTCGTGGCCGAGCGCGAGGGCGAGCACCTTCTCCTGGGTCGCGTCGGCGCGGTCGAGGATTTCGACGACGGTGCCGCCGTGCATGACGGCGACGCGGTCGCTCATCCCGAGGATTTCGGGAAGCTCGGAGGAGATCATCAGGACGGCGACGCCTTCGGCCGCGAGGTCGGTCATCAAGGCGTGTATCTCCGACTTCGCGCCCACGTCGATGCCCTGCGTCGGCTCGTCGAGGATGAGCACAGACGGCTTCGTCAGAAGCCAGCGGGAGAGTGCGACCTTCTGCTGGTTGCCGCCCGAGAGCGTCGCGACGGGGACGTAGATGGCCGGCGTCTTGACGCCGAGGCGGCGCGTGTAGTCGCCCGCGATCTCGCGCTCGCGCCGGAAGTCGAGCCCCGCGCCGCTTGAGATTTGGTCGAGCGAGGCGAGCGTGATGTTCGAGCCGATCTGCATGTCGAGGATGACGCCGTGGCGGCGGCGGTCTTCGGGCAGGTACGCGATGCCGCGCCTGATGGCCGCGGCGGGGCTGCCGATGCGGACGGGCTTGCCACGCAGGAGTATCTCGCCGGAGTCTACGGGCGTCAGGCCGAAGACCGCGCGCGCCAGCTCCGTCCTTCCGGCGCCGACGAGTCCCGCCAGGCCCACTATCTCGCCTGCGCGCACCGAGAGGTCGATGTCGTGCACGCCCGACTCGGCGCAGCCGAGGTCGCGCAGCTCAAGCACCACGTCCCCCAACTCGACTTCCCTCTTCGGGAAGACGGCCGACAGCTCGCGGCCGACCATCATCTGAATCAACTGCTGCCGGTTGACCTCCGACATCAGGCGCGTGTCGATGGTGCGCCCGTCGCGCAGGACGGTCACGCGGTCGGCGATGACGGGCAGCTCTTCCAGTCGGTGCGAGATGTAGACCATGCCGACGCCGCGCTCGCGTAGGCTGCGGATGACGTTGAAGAGGTTCTGCGTGTCCTCCTCGGAGAGCGAGGCGGTCGGCTCGTCCAATATCAAGACCTTCGCGTCGGCGCCGAGCGCGCGCGCGATCTCGACCAACTGCTGCTGCGGCATCGTGAGGTCGCCCGCGTCCCGGTCGGGGTCGATGCGCGCGCCGACCTGCGCGAGCAGCTCCGCGGCGCGGCGGCGGCGCGACTTCCAATCGACGCGCCCGCCCATGCCCGACTGCTCGACGCCGAGCGCGATGTTCTCGGCGACGGTCAGCTCGGGGAAGAGCGCGGGCTGCTGGTAGATGGCCGCGACGCCGAGTTCCTTCGCCACGCGCGGCGAGTTGTGCGTGACGGTCTTGCCTTCTATCTGCAGCTCGCCGCCGTCCGCCGAGACCGCGCCGGTGATGACCTTGATGAGCGTCGACTTGCCCGCGCCGTTCTCGCCGATGAGCGCGTGCACCTCGCCCGCGCGCAGCTCGAGCGAGGCGCTCTTCAGGGCCTGCACGCCCGCGTACGACTTCGTGATGTCGGTCGCTCTGAGGAGCGTGGCTTCAGCCATTGCCTTCACCTTCGATGACGACGACGTAGAGTTCGGCCGGGCCGTGGACGCCGATGGCGAGCGTCAGCTCGATGTCCGAAGTGCGCGAAGGGCCTGTGATGAAAGTTATCGCCCGGCTCAAACCGCCCTCGCCTCTTTCGTTGATTGCCTGTAGCACCTCGCCCAGGGTGTGCCGTACGTTCCGCGCCTCGACGAGCGCGACGTGCGCCGCGGGGACGAGCGAGGCGAGCCGGTTGCGCTCGGCGTCGGACTCGATGACGAGCGTCCCCGTCTCGGCCACGCCCCACCGCGCGCCCGTCACGCCGAGGTCGCACTCGAACAGACTTTCGACCGCGGCATTCTCAAGCACCTCCGACCGGAGCGCCGCCAGCTTCAACACGCGGCCCGCAAGCTTTGAGTCCGTCACGGCGACGCGCTGCGAGTCCCTCTGTTCGGCTATCCGCCGCAAGACCTCGGACGCCGCCGCCTCGTCCCTCACGACGAAACACTTGCCCGCGACCGCTTCGAGCGCCTGCTTGAAACGCTCGACCGCCGTGCCTTCGAACACGACAGTCGCGCGCTTCTCCTCACGCGCGGACACGTCTTCGCCGTGCGCCGCGGCCGCGTGGTGCGCCGCCCTCACCGCGTCGTGCGGCGCGCTCGCCGCGAGGTGTCCGCGGATGGCCTCGAACATCTCGCGCCGCGCCTCTTCGTTTCGTCTCTGCTCGGTGGACATCTGTAATTTCACCACAGAGACACAGAGACACAGCTTGGGGCGAATAGGTCAACAAGCTGTGTCTCTGTGTCTCTGTGGTTCAATTCCCCTCCCGATACTGACCGTCTCGCCACTGTTCGCGAAATGTGCGGGGCGCGAGGGGCGGCGCGTCGCGCCACTCAGTCCACGCCGCGAGCGGCGGCGCGAGTTTCGCCAACAGGCCGCCGACCTTGCCGATGCGACCTTTGCGTACGACGACGCCTTGCAGCAGACGCGCGACGCGCGCGCCTAACAGGTACAGAGTCGGACTCGACCACGCTCGCGCGTAGAGGCCGAAGGCGAAGCGCTCAAGGGGCCTCTGCTTCACGGGGCCGTGCTGCGCGGCCGTGCCCGCGGCCGTCCCCTCTGTCACCTCCGCGCGCAGATGAAGCAGCAGCTCGGGGATGTCAATCTTGACGGGGCAGACCTCGCGGCACGCGCCGCAGAGGCTCGAAGCGTAAGGCAGTTGCGCCGCGGGCTTCAGGCCCGAGAGCTGCGGCGTAATCACCGCGCCGATGGGGCCGGGGTAGACCGAGCCGTACGCGTGTCCGCCGACCTGCTGGTAGACGGGGCACGCGTTCAGGCACGCGCCGCAGCGTATGCACGCCAAAGACTGCCGCGTCACGGGGTGCGAGAGCATGCGCGAACGCCCGTTGTCCATCAGGACGATGTGCAGCTCCTCCGGCCCCTCGTCCTCGGGCCGCCGCTTCGTCCCCGTGATCAAAGACTGGTAGGCCGTCAGGCGCTGCCCCGTGCCCGAGCGCGGGAGGAGTTTGAGAAAGACGTCGAGGTCTGTGAAGCGCGGGATGACCTTCTCGATGCCCATCACGGCGATGTGCGTCCGCGGCAAGGAAGTCGTCAGGCGCGCGTTGCCTTCGTTCTCGAGGATAAGAATCGTGCCCGTCTCGGCCACGCCGAAGTTGACGCCGGAGATGCCGACCTCCGCCTCCGCGAACTGACGCCGCAGGATGCGCCGCGCCGCGCCGGTCAGCACGGCCACGTCGTCGGTCGGTTCTATCCCGACCTTCTCGGCGAACAGCTCCGCGATCTGCCGCTTCGACTTGTGAATCGCCGGGACGACGATGTGCGAGGGCGTCTCGTGCGCGAGTTGAATAATCCACTCGCCCAAGTCCGTCTCGACCGGCGCCAAGCCCTCTGCTTCGAGCGCGTGGTTGAGGTGTATCTCCTCGGTCGCCATGCTCTTCGACTTGACGACCTTCGACGCGCCGCGCGCCCTGATTAACTCGAGCACGATGCGGCAAGCCTCCGCCCCGTCGCGCCCCCAGTGAATCTGCGCGCCGGCCCGTTCGGCGTTGTCGGCGAACTGCTCTAAATACTTATCAAGATGTGCGAGCGTCTCGTCCTTCGCCGCGCGCGCGCGGTCGCGCAACCCCTCCCAGTCCTCGACCGTCGCGATGGCCTCTTTGCGACGCCCGCCGAACGTCGTCGCGAGGTTGCGCAGGGCGCCGCGCAACTGCACGTCCGCCAGCGCCTCGCGCGCGTTTTGGTCGAAGGTCTCTGAAGTCTGCTGGTGCATCACTCCCTCGAAGCGAGCAGCTCGGCCAAGTGCATCGTCCGCACCTGAGAGTTGTTCCGTGTGAGCCGGCCGCCGATCTGCATCAGGCAGCTCGCGTCGCCGGAGACGACGGCGCGGACGCCGGCCTTCTCAATCGCGTCGATCTTGTTGTCGAGGATGGCGACCGAAATCTCAGGATACTTGACGGAGAACGTCCCGCCGAAGCCGCAGCAGGCGTCCGCGTTCGGCAGCTCGACGAACTCCGCGCCGCGCACGCCGCGAATCAACCTGCGCGGCTCCTCCCTTAACCCTAAGTCGCGCAGCCCGTGGCAGGCGTCGTGCCAGGTGACGCGGCCTTTGAAGCTGGCGCCCACATCCTCGACCTTGAGCACGTTGACGAGGAAAGCGCCGAACTCGTATGTGCGCGCGGCGAGCGCCTCGGCACGTCTGCGCCAACGCTCGTCCTCGGCAAACAGCTCGTGGAAGTGGTGCGCCATCGCCGTGCAGGAGCCCGAAGGGCTGACGACGTAGTCGGCCCCGCCCTCTTCGAAAATCTCTATGAAGCGGCGCGCGAGGCGGCGCGCCTCGTTCCGGTAGCCGGTGTTGAAGGCCGGCTGGCCGCAGCACGTCTGCCGCTCGTCGAAGACGACCTCGCAGCCCGCGCGCCGCAAGACCTCGACCGCGCTCGCCCCGACCGATGGCCAGAGCTGGTCAACCAGACAGGTGATGAAAAGCGATACTCGCAAAGGGCCGTCCTATCCCCGTTACTTGCGCGTAGAGTGAAGGGATTTTAACCACAGAGACACAGAGACACGGCTAAAAGCCTGAAGCTGTGTTCCTAGCTGTGTCTCTGTGTCTCTGTGGTTAATCATTCTCGCTCAACCCTCAAGCAGCACTTAAGCCAACATCGACGCGAAGGCGCGCTTGAGGTCGTTGATCACCTCTTCCGACATCGGCGCGACCTCGCCGATGAGGCGGCTGTTGACGAGGGCCTCGGAGGTCGACTCCAACACTTCGAGACGGTCGAAAGCTTCGAGCACGCTGGCGCCGACGACGAGCACGCCGTCGTTCTCAAGCAGGGCGATGGGCGCGCTCAGGGAGACTTGGCGCGCCAAGCCTTCGGGGTCTTTGAACTGCGCGCCGTACGGCACGCGCCCCACGTCGCGCAGCAGCAGGTAGCTCTCGGGAATCGTGCGCGAATCCAGAGCGGCGCGGGTCACGCTGAAAGCCGTCACGTTCACCGGCGAGGCGTTCAGCACCGCGCCGACGTTCGCATGCCGCTCGTAGATGGCCCGGTGGTTGCGCGCCGCGCGGCTCGCGCGCTTGCCCGCCTCGGCGCGGCCGTCCCGGACGAGCACGAGGTCTTCCACGCCGAGGTTGTGCCGGTCTGCCTGAGAAGGGGTGATGAGAAAAGAGTCTTTATCCACGCGCGCCGAGAAGCTGCCGCCCGTGCTGATGAAGAGGCGCTGCTGGTAGCCGCGCCGCGTGAAGTCCGCGAGCTGGCGGCGCAGCTCCAGCTCGCGGCTCGAAGGCTGCTCGGGCCGGAACTCTTCGAGCGGCGGCACCTGGTTGCGCAGCTCAAGCTCCTCGTCGCTCAGGTAGCGAACGTCGCCGAGCAGACGCGCCTTGATGACGGTCTTCGCCGTGAACTCAAGCGTCTCGAACTTCTGGAACGCGTTCTGCAAGTTCTCGCCGCCGATGGCGACGCCGTGGTTCTCGAGCACGACGCAGTCGAAGCCTTCCGCGAAGGTGTCGGCGATGCTCTTCCCCAAGTCCTCACTCCCCGGCAGCGCGTAGGGCGCGAAGCCGACGGGGCCGCAGACGTGGCGCGACTGGTGGAAGAGGCGCGTGTCGGGCGCCTGCCCCGTGATGCTGAAGGCGACCAGGGCGACGGCGTGCGCGTGGACGACGCCGCCCACTTCGGGGCGCGCCGCGTAGATCATCTGGTGGAAGGGCAGCTCGGACGAAGGCGGGTGCAGGCCTTCGGTCGAGCCGTCGGGGTTGACGCGGACGATGTCCTCGCGCCGCAGGCCGCCCTTGTCCACGCGCGCGGGCGTGACCCAGACCGTCCCGTCCGGCTCGCGGATGGAGAGGTTGCCGCCCGAGGTCGTCGTCATGCGGTAACGATAGATGCGCTCCATCGTCCGCATGAGCTCGTCGCGCGGGTGCAGGTATCTTGAGAGTCTGCTCATCGAACCTTCTTCCGACGTTCAGGCCGCCGCGGCGGCCCCGAGGTAACGCGCTTCCGTCTCCGCGTAGCGGCGCGCGGCCTCTTCGACTTCCCTGTTCGAGCGCGGCTCGAAGCGGCGCAGGCTTACGTTCTCGGCGACGTGGCGGCGCGCCTCCGCGAGCGAGGCGAAGCGTCCCGACGCGACGGCCTGCACGAGCACGTTGCCCGTCACGGTCGCCTCGACCGGCCCCGCGAGCACCGGCCTCCCGCAAGCGTCCGCGGTCGCCTGATTCAGGTAGTCGTTGCGGCTCCCGCCGCCGACGATCTGCACGCCCTCGACCTTGCTTCCCGTCAGCCCCTCAATCGTCCTCAGCACAGAGGCGTAGCGGAAGGCGAGCGAGTCGAGTATCACCTTCGTCAGGGCCGCGGGGTCTTCCGCCGGGACGTGCTGCCCTGTCTCTGAGAGCTGCGCCGCCACGGCTTCGAGCATCGACGAAGGGTTGAAGAGCCGCGGGTCGTCGGGGAAGATGAACCCTCGATGTCCGTCTACGTTTTTAACCTGCCCGAGCAGCTCGTCGTATCCCACGCCGACGCCGCGCGCGGCCCACTCCGCGCGGCAGGACTCGAAGACCCACAGTCCCATCACGTTCTTCAGGAAGCGGACGGTGCCGTAGGCGCCGCCCTCGTTCGTGAAGTTGTGGCGCGCGACCTCGGGCGAGACGAGAGGCGCGGCGCGCTCGACGCCGACGAGCGACCACGTGCCCGAAGAGATGTAGGCCCAACCCTCTTGGAGCGGCGCGCCCGCCACGGCGCTCCCCGTGTCGTGCGTGGCCGGCGCGACGACGCGCACGCCCCCGAGCCCCAACCCTTCATCAACCACCGAGCCCAAGTCCGAGCCGGCCGGGACTACCTCGGCCAGAAGATGGCGCGGCAGCCCGAGACGTTCTATCAACTCGTCGTCCCACTCGCCCGCCCGCGCGCCGACCAGCTGCGTCGTCGTCGCGTTCGTGTACTCGCACGCGGCGCGGCCCGTGAGCATGAAGTTGATGAGGTCGGGAATTAAGAGCAGCCGCCTCGCTCCGCCGGGGAAGCCTTCGCGCGCGTGCGCGCAGAGCTGGTAGAGCGTGTTCAGCTCAAGGAACTGAATCCCCGTGCGCTCGAACAGCTCCGCGCGCGGGACGACCTTGAAGACCTCCTCCAGCATCCCGCGCGTCCGCGCGTCGCGGTAGCAGACGGGGTTTTCAATCAACTTCCCCTCGGCGTCGACCAGGCCGTAATCGACCGCCCAACTGTCGACGCCGATGCTCCGCACCGAGCGCCCCACACGCCGCGCGCGCGCGCCCGCTTCTCTCAAACCGGCCTTAATCTCTTCGAGGATGTCCGCGAAAGGCCAGCGCAGGTGGCCGCCCTCCTCCCGCGGCGGGTACTTGAACCGCCGCACCTCTTCGAGCAGCAGTTCGCCCGGCGCAACGCCGCACAGGAAGACGCGCCCGCTCCCCGCGCCGAGGTCAACCGCGATGTAGAGAGAGTCGTCCATTTTAGATTTTTGATTTTTGATTTTTGATTTTAAGCCGTCAGCACTCGGAGGTCAGCTTTCAGCAGAACCAAAAACCGACCCTGAATGTCGACGGCTCTTCAATCGCAAATCAAAAATCTAAAATCAAAAATTCCTCAAACGATTCCCGAAGCGGCGGCGCCCTTCTGCGCGGGGCGCTCTTCGGCCTTGCGCTGGCGGTAGCCGCTGGCGCGGTAGGCGGCGACGGGGTCGACGGCCCCGCCCTCGCGCTCGCGTGCGAGGGCGAGAATCGGGGAGACGTCGGTCGTGAACGCCTGCTTGAGCGTGGCGAGCGCCATGAGCGGGTCGCAGTTCTTCTGCGCCTCGGTGAGGGCCTCGCGGTCGACGAGGTGCGCCTGGACGTACGCGCGAGAGAGTTCCACGGCGCTCGACATCAGGGACTCGACCGGGTCTGTCACGTTGTGCGACTGGTCGAGCATGTAGGCCGGGTCGAAGTGTTCGACCCGCGACAGCTCCGCGTCCACCAGCTCGTTGAAGATGAGGAAGAGCTGGAACGGCTTGATGGAGCCGGCGTCGAGGTCGTCGTCGCCGTACTTCGAGTCGTTGAAGTGGAAGCCGGCGAGTTTGCCGAACTGGATGAGGCGCGCGACGATCATCTCGATGTTGACATTCGGCGCGTGGTGGCCGAGGTCGACGAGGCAGAACGCCTGCGGCCCCAGCTCGCGCGCCGCGTAGTAGCTCACGCCCCAGTCGTTGATGACCGTCGAGTAGAAGGCCGGCTCGTAGAACTTGTGCTCGATGAAGAGCCGCCAGTCCGAGGGCAAGGCCCTGTAGATGTCGCGCATGCTCTCGAGGTAGTTTTCGAGCGCGCGGCGGAAGTGCTGCTGCCCGGGGAAATTCCCGCCGTCGCCGACCCAGACCGTGTGCGCCTTCGAGCCGATCTTCTGCCCGAGTTCGATGCACTCGATGTTGTGCTCGACGGCCTGTCGGCGCACCGCGGCGTCCGGGTTCGTCAGGCTGCCGTACTTGTAGGAGTGCGCCTGGTTCGCCTGATCCTGAAACGTGTTCGAGTTCATCGCGTCGAAGTGCAGCCCGCGCGCGCGCGCGAACTCGACGAGGGCCTTCGGGTCTTCCGGCTTGTCCCAGGGGATGTGGAGCGAGACGCCGGGCGTCGTGCGGACGAGCTTGTTGATGGTCGCGCAGTCTTCCAACTTCTCGAAGATGCCGCGCGGCTCGCCCACGCCGGGGAAGCGCGCGAAGCGCGTCCCGCCCGTGCCCACGCCCCACGAAGGCACGGCGACGCGGAAGGCTCGGGCCTTCGCCGTCAGCTCTTCGATGTCGCGGCCGCGGCGTTTGAGCTGCTTGCCGAGGTGCTCGTAGTCCTCCTCGACCCACGCCCGCGCGGCCCTGTTCTGCTCGGCGATGAAGTTGTCGTCAATCTCGAAGTGAGTCGCCATTGTCTTTTCTCTCCTACCTGAGAAAGCCGTCCTGGAGGCCGCCGTCGACGGGGATGACGTGGCCGGTCGTCTTGGCCAGCCGCCTGGAGACGAGGAGGAAGATGGCCTCGGCCTGGTCGATGGGCTCGATGGGCGTCTGCGTGAGCGAGCGCTTGGCGTAGAACTGCGCCAGCTTGTCGCGCAGGGATTCGGTCTCTTCGGACTCGTCGAAGCCGATGTTGTACTTGGTCAGGGAAGCGATGACGCGGTCGCGCGGGAACATCGTGCTCCCCTTGACGACCGTGGCCGGCGCGACGGCGTTGACGCGGACGAGCGGCGAGAACTCGACGGCCAGCTCGCGCGTCAGGTGGTTGGCCGCGGCCTTGCTCGTGTCGTAGGCGAGGCTCCCCTTCTTCGCGACGACGGCGTTGGCGCTCGTCGTCAGGACGATGTTGCCGGTCAGGCCCTGCTTCTTGAAGATCTGGTAGGCCTCGTCAGCGACGACGTAGGCGCCGGTGACGTTGATGCCGAAGGTCAAGGCCCACTGGCGGTCTTCGACGCGGCCCGACTTGTCGGGCGGGACGAAGACGCCGGCCGTGACGACGACCGCGTCGATGCCGCCGTAGGCGAGCATCACGTCCTCGAACATCTGGCGGACGCTCTCGCGGTTCGTGATGTCGCACGAGAGGCCGACGGCCGGGCCGCAGTTGCTCAACCCCGTCCCGGCGACGCCGATGCCGGGGCCGTACTGCTCGATGATCTCGGCGGCGGTCTCCTTCGCGGCCTCTTCGTTGAGGTCGACGCAGACGATGTGCGCGCCCTCTTTGACCAGGCGGTGCGCCGCCTCCTTGCCGATGCCGGCGCCCGCGCCGATGACGACGATGACCTGGCGGTCGAGTTCCTTCTCGGGCGGCATGCGGCGGAGCTTGGCCTCTTCGAGCAGCCAGTACTCAATGTCGAACGCCTCCTGCTGATCCATCGCCTCGTACTCGTCGATGGCCTCGGCGCCGCGCATGACCTCGATGGCGCAGTTGTAGAACTCGGCCGTCACGCGCGACTCGCTCTTGTTCTTGCCCCACGCGAGCATCCCGAGGCCCGGAATCAGCACCACGGTCGGGTTCGGGTCGCGGATCGCGGGCGAGTCGGGGTGCTTGCAGCGGTCGTAGTAGGCGGCGTAGTCCTTGCGGTACTCGACCAGCCCGTCGGCGATGGCCTTCCTGAGAGCTTCGACGTCGCCCGTCGCCGGGTCCCATTCGACGAAGAGCGGCTTGATCTTCGTCCGCAGGAAGTGGTCGGGGCAGGACGTGCCGAGCGCGGCGAGGCGCGGCGCGTCGTGGCTGTTGACGAAGCGGAGCATGCGCTCGTCGTCCTGCACGGTGCCGACGAAGCGCTTGTAGGCGGAGACCTGCCCGCGGACGTAAGGGATGATTTCGGCGATGATGCGCCTGCGGTCTCCTGCGGCGAGCGGCTGGTGCTTCTGGCCGCCGAAGGTCTCGGCTCCCCTGTCCTTCGACTCGATGTAGCGGGCGGCGCGGTCGATGATCTCCAGCGCCGTCTCGTAGCAGGTCTTGTCGTCGTTGCTCCAACTGCTCATGCCGTGGTGGCCGAGCAGGATGCCCTTCGCCTGCGGGTGCTGCTGAATCAGCTCCTCGATCTTCAGGCCGATGTCGAAGCCCGGCCGCTGCCAGGGGATGTAGATGATCTCGTCGCCGTAAATCTCCTTCGTCAGGCGCTCCTGATTCACGGAGGCGGCGATGGCGATGACCGCGTTCGGGTGGAGGTGGTCGACGTGCCGGTACGGGACGAGCGTGTGGAGCGGCGTGTCGATGGAACCGGCGCGCGGGTTGAGGTTGTAGACGCAGTGGCTGTACATCGGGTACATCGCGTCCTCGATCTCGGTCTTCGGGCCGTTCTCCGGGTGGTCGAGGTAGATGGGCTTCATCGCCCGAATCTTGTCGAGGTAGAACGACGCGAAGCCGTCGCGCCTGGCCGTGCGCAGGTCGCCGCCCGAGCCTTTGACCCAGAGGACTTCCGTCTCCTGGCCCGTCAGGGGGTCGCGCTCGATGAGCTTCGAAGAGGTGTTGCCGCCGCCCGTGTTGGTGAGCGTCAGGTCTTCGCCCAGCTTGTTCGAGCGGTAGACGAGGCGGTCGAGCCCCTTGAGTTGGTCTGCGACCTCGTCCTGCCAGAGATATTTTACGTACTCGAAAGATTTCTTCTCGCGTTGGCTGCTCATTCAAAACCTCCTGCGGATAAGGTCGCCGCGGCGCCGCGTGTCTGGGCTCGAAGAATCGCGGTCAAGCGGTTAACTCGGCGGGGCCGAAAAAAGGTCAAAGGGTTCCGCACGCTCGGGGGCGGCGGTCGGGACTCGTCTGGATTTCAGGGTTTAACTGCTACGACTTTTTAGGGGCAGGGCGGATTCTAACCGCTTACCCCCCTTTTTGCCAAGCCCCATGTGCGGGGTTCCGGCGGGCGTCCGACTTATTTGCGCGGCGGCGCGGTCGAGTCGCGCGTGATGAGGTGCGTCGGGATGCGGAGTTCCGAACCTCTCTGCTCGGGGTGCTCGATCATCGTGACGAGCGCCTCGACGACGCGGCGGCCGATCTCGGCGCGCGGCGAGCAGACGGTCGTCAGGGGCGGCTCGGAGAGGGCGGCGAAGGCGATGTCGTCGAAGCCGACGACCGAGATGTCCTGCGGGATGGAGAGCCCGGCCTTGCGGAACTCGCGCATGGCGCCGAGGGCCATCATGTCGTTGGCGGCGATGATGGCGGTCGGCAACTCCTCCGACGCGAGTATCTCGCTGGCCGCCCGGCGGCCGCCGTCGAGGCGGAAGTCGCCTTCGTAGATGGCGGGCGCGGGCTCGTCGGGCAGGTAGCGCTTCATGAAGTCCTGGAAGGCTTCGCGGCGGATGACGCCCGAGGGGATGCGCGAGGCGCCGGCGATGTGCGCGATGCGGCGGTGGCCGAGAGAGACGAGGTGGCGGACGGCCTCCTCGATGCCCTTGGCGTAGTCCACGCAGATGTTGCCCATCCGCTCGGAGGTCACGTCGTGGCTGTCGAAGACGACCGAGGTCTGGCGGCGCGTGATCTCGTGGAACAGCTCCGAGTCCAGCTCCGAGGTCATCAGGGCCACGCCCGCCATCTTCAGCTCCGACAGGCGGCGCACGTAGTCGGCGGCGCGCTCGGGGTCGTAGTTGGTGTTGAGCAGGATGACGTTGTAGCCGCGCTCGAAGGCGGCCGCCTCGATGGCCTTGACCACCTCGGGGAAGAAGGGGTTCGAGATGTCCGAGATGAGCAGGCCGAGCATGTTGCTGCGGCCCGAGGCGAGCGAGCGGGCGTGCGCGTTCGGGTGGTACTCGCAGCGCGCGATGGCGTCGAGCACGCGCTTGCGCGTGTCGTCGGTGACGTACTTGGTGCCGTTGATGACGTGCGAGACGGTCGCGGTGGAGACGCCGGCCTCGCGGGCCACGTCCTTAATCCGGGAGGTTTTGAAGGGAGGGATAGGCGGGTGCTCGATCAAGTGGCCTCGGCGTTCTTGTCTCATTATGTCCTTGCCCGTCAATTCTCGCGTCGTGCGCATTTCCCCCCCCTTGATTGGGAGGCGCGGGGCGCGGGGGACGAAGCGAGCCAGACTGGATGATACTTCGTTCGAACCGTTTTTAAAAGCCACGCCGCGCGGAGCCTGACGCGGCCGGGCATCGGGGAGGGTTAGACTTGGTATGGATGAGGTCGTCTCTTAGCTCTGGCCGCCGACGGCGAGGCGCATGATGTTCTCTTCGGTCGTCTCCTCGCGCGTCAGCACCCCCGTCACGCGCCCCTCGTGCATGACGGCGACGCGGTCGGAGACGTTGATGACCTCCTCCATGTCCGAGGAGATCATGATGATGGCGACGCCCGCCTCGGCCAGCTTCCGCATCAACTCGTAAATCTCGGCCTTGGCGCCCACGTCGATGCCGCGCGTCGGCTCGTCGAAGATTAAGACCTTCGGCTCCAGGGCGAGCCACTTCGCCAGCACGACCTTCTGCTGGTTGCCGCCCGAGAGGTTCGCCGCGCGCGTCTCGACCGTCGGCGCCTTCACGTTCAGGCGCTTGCAGACCTCGGCCGCGCCCTGCTTCTCCTTCTCGAACGAGATGAGGCCGGCCGGGGCGTAACGCTCCAGCGCGGGCAGCGTCACGTTCTCCCGAATCGGCATGTCCACGATGAGGCCGGCCGTGCGGCGGTCTTCCGGGACGAGGTAGACGCCGTACCTGATGGCGTCCTGCGACGAGCGTATCTGCAAAGGTCGAGAGTCGAGCATGAGGCGCGACTCGACGGCCGCGTCCACGCCGAAGATGGCCTGCGCGGCCTCGCTGCGGCCGGCGCCGACGAGGCCGGCGAGGCCGAGTATCTCGCCGCGGCCGACGTCGAATTTGACCTGCTGGTTGGGGTAGCGCGCCGTGCGCAGGGACTCGACCTCGAAGTAGCGCGGCCTCTTTTCGCCGACGGGCTGCTGGTAGAAGGAATCGATGTCGCGGCCGACCATCATCCGCACCATCTGGTCGTGCGTGATCTCCTCGCGCGCGAGCTGGCCCGCGTTCGCGCCGTCGCGCAGGACGACCGCGCGGTCGGCGATCTCCTTCACCTCGCCCAGGCGGTGCGAGATGTAGATGACGGCCACGCCGTGCGCGCGCAAGTCCTTCACGACTTCGAGCAGGCGCTCGGTCTCGGTGAGGGTGAGCGACGAGGTCGGCTCGTCCATGATGAGGATGCGCGCGTTCAGGGAGAGGGCCTTCGCGATCTCGACCATCTGCTGCTGCGCGATGGAGAGGCGCGCGAGCGGGGTGTCGGGCGCGATGCGCAGGCCGAGGCGCGCGAGGTGCGTCTTGGTCTCCTCCTCCATCTTCGCGCGGTCGACGAGCCGCAAGGGGCCGCCACGCACGGGCTCGCGGCCGAGGTAGACGTTGGCGGCCACGTCGAGGTTGTCGAGGACGTTCAGCTCCTGGTGGATGAAGGCCACGCCGTACTTCGTCGCGTCCGACACGCCGCGGATGACCGCGGGCGCGCCGTCGATCAGAACCTCGCCCGAGTCCGGCTGGTGCACGCCCCCGAGCACCTTCATCAGGGTGGACTTCCCCGCCCCGTTCTCGCCCAGGAGCGCCACGACCTCGCCCTTCGACACCTCCAGGCTCACGCCCTTCAGCGCGTGCACGCCGGGGAAGCGCTTCTCAATCGAACGCATCTGTAGGATGGGGGCCATATGAATAGTAGGCAGTAGGCAGTGGAGAGGGTGCTGGGGGCTGGGTGTTGGGTAAGAGCAGGTTTTTAACCAGCACCCAGTACCTAACACCCAAAACCTTCTTACCGCCTACTGCCTACCTCCTCACTTTCCGCGGAGCTGGTTGATCTCCTTCGTGAACGCTTCGACTTCGGCCTGCTTGATGACCTTCGTCTCGACGTAGAGCTGCTTGCTGGCGGGGACGCCGGACTTGTCGCCCTTGAGCACGGCGGCCATCAGCTTGATCGCCTGGTAGCCGAACTGGTAGGGCTGCTGGACGATGGTGCCGTAAATCGACCCGTCCTTGATGCCGGCCAGCGTCTCGGCCTCCTCGTCGAAGGCGATGATCTTGACCTGCCCCGTCTTGCCCGCGTCGCGCACGGCGCCCACGATGGCCGGGCCGTTGTAGCTCCACAGGCCGATGAGCGCCGCCACGTCCGGGTATTTCACGAGCGTGTCGGAGACGTTCGACTTGGCGCGGACGCGGTCGGTGTCGTCGGTGCGCGTGTCGATGATCGTGATGTTCGAGCCGTTGAGCCGCTCCTTGATGCCCTGGAGGCGCTCGGCCGCGTTGCGCGCGTCGAGCTTGCCGACGAAGATCATGATCTTGCCGCCCTGCGGCAGGGCCTCCTTGATGAGGTCGCCCGCCTGCCGGCCGGCCGCGACGTTGTCGGTGCCGACGTAGCAGGCGCGGTTGCTGTTCGGCGCGTCGGAGTCCTGCGTGAAGACGAGCGTCTTCTGCGCCACGTCGTTAATCAGCCCGGTCTGATTGTCCGGGTCGACGGGGCTGATGGCGATGCCGTCGATGCCCTTGGCGAGCAGGTCGTCCACGATGCGCTTCTGCTCGGCGGCCGTGCCGTCCGAGGGAATCTTGAACTCGGCCGTCACGTCCGCCAACTCCGCGTCGGCCTTCTCGACGCCCTTGCGCGCAATCGTCCAGAAGTCCGAGGCGTTGTTGGTGACGAAGGCGAGCCGCTTGGCGCTGCCGCCCGCCGCGCCCGTGCCCCCGGGGGTGGCGGCGCCGCTGTTGGCGGTGTTCGCGCCGCCCGTCCCGCCGCCCCCCTGGCAGGAGGCCAACAGAAGGGCAACGCACAGAAGCATCATCTTCTTCAGTTTCATCTCGCTTCTCCTCATATGAAAGTAGGCAGTAGGCAGATGGCAGTAGGCAGTTAGTGCCCTCTGCCTTCTTGAAGGATTATCCCTCTGCCGCTCGCTGCCAAATGTCTGAACAAAACCTTTGAGTTTAAGCAGTGTCTTCAACTGCCTACTGCCATCTGCCTACTGCTCCCCTACCGCGCGCTGAATTTATAGACGGTCGTCGAGCGGAACTGCGCGCCCCTGCGCAGCGTGGTCGTGGGGAACGCGGGCCGGTTCGGCGAATCGGGGAAGTGCTGCGTCTCAAGGCAGAAGCCGTAGCGGTACTTGTAGGGCTTGCCGCCTTTGCCGATGTCCGTCCCGTCCAGGTAGTTCCCCGTGTAGAGCTGCATCCCCGGTTCGGTTGTCCAGGCCTCCATCACGCGCCCCGTCGTCGGCTCCGAGACGCGCGCCGCCAGCCGCAGCACGCCGGGCCGCCCGTTGACGACGAAGTTGTGGTCGTAGCCTTTGCCGAGTTTCAACTGCTCGTAGTCCTCTCCGATGCGCGCGCCGATAGCCGTCGGGCGCGTGAAGTCGAAGGGCGTCCCCTTCACCGGGCGCAGCTCGCCCGTCGGGATGGCGCCCGCGTCGGTCGGCGTGAAGCGGCTGGCGTTGACCGTCAGGACGTGCCCGAGGATGTCGCCGCTGCCCGCACCGGCGAGGTTGTAGTAGTTGTGATTCGTCAGGTTGACGACGGTGTCCTTGTCGGTCGTCGCGTAGTAGTCGATCTTCAGCTCGTTCGCGTCGGTCAGCGTGTAGACGACTCGGACGTTGAGGTTGCCGGGATACCCCTCCTCGCCGTCCTTGCTCAAATAAGTAAGTTCGAGCGCTTGCCCCGAGCGCGAGGCTACGGGGCGCGCCTTCCAGATTACTTTGTCGAAGCCGCGGACGCCGCCGTGCAGGTGGTTCTCGCCGTTGTTCGTCGCGAGCGTGTACTCCCTGCCGTCGAGCGTGAACCGCCCCTTGGCGATGCGGTTGGCGTAGCGGCCGACGAGCGCGCCGATGTAGGTGGTCGTCTTCTGGTAGCCCTCGATGTCGTCGAAGCCGAGCACCACGTCGTCGAACCGTCCGCGGCGGTCGGGCACCTTGAGCGAGACGACCGCGCCGCCGTAGGTCGTGATGCGCGCCTCGGCCCCGCGCGCGTTCTTCAGCGTATAGATGTCCACCGCCTGCCCGTCCCTCGTCTGCCCGAAGCTCTCCCTCTTCGGCACGCCCTTCCCCTGCGCCGCGGGCGCGAGCAACAGACCGAGCAGGAGCAGCGCCGCCGCCCTCTTCAAGAGCATATTCGAACTCTCCGGATGGAATGTTTTAAAGAACAAGTTCAATCCCTCACGCGGGCTTCACGCGCGCCGGCCGGCGCTGGAAGATCTGGTCGGCGATGACGCCCGCGAGGATGACCGCGCCCAGCACGGCGAAGTTCAAGCTGCTCGGGATGCCGAGCAGGTTGACCAGGTTCTGCAAGACCTGGAGGAGTGCCGCGCCGATGAGGATTCCGATGATCGAGCCTTCGCCGCCGCGCAAACTACAGCCGCCCAAGACGGCCGCCGCGATGCCGTACAGCTCGAACGAGTTCCCGTGCGAGGAGGGCGAGATCGAGTTCGTGTAGAAGGCGAAGACGATGCCGGCGATGCCGACCAGAACGCCGAGGACGATGTATGCGCTCGCCACCATCTTCTGCGAGTTGATGCCCGAGTACCGCGCGGCCGTCTCGTTGCGCCCCACCGCGAAGAGGTAGCGGCCGTAGACCGAGCGGTGCAGCACGACCCACATGATGACGCTGATGATGACGAGCAGCACGAACGGCGTCGGGATGCCGAACAAACTCCCCGTCGCGACGTTGCGCAGCGTCTCGAAACCCGCGGCCGCCCCGAACCCCTTCGTCTCGTCGCTCGAGACGAAGCGCGCGAGTCCCCTGTAGAAGAGCAGCCCGCACAGCGTGACGATGAAGGGCTGCACGCGCACCTTCGTAATCAGCAGCCCGTGGAGCGCGCCCAGGCCGGTCGCCAGCCCGATGGTGGCGAGCACCGCCAGCGCCGAGGGCCAGCCCCACTCCGTCAGCATCATCGACATCACCACGCCGAGCAGCGCGAAGACCGAGCCGACCGAGAGGTCGATGCCGCCGGTGATGATGACGAGGCCGAGGCCGATGGAGAAGATGCCGTACATCCCGATCAGCCGCGCCATGTTCTGCAGGTTGGTCACCGAGAGGAAGCGCGACTCCTGGCCGAGAAGCTTCTCGACGACGGGCACGAGGGCGCATAGCAGCACGAGCAGCAGGAAGGTGCCGAGTTCTTTCTTCATCGAGTTTTCTCTCGGAGGGGAAGCGGTTAACAGGCACGCGGGGACAGAACGCCCCTTCGGTCGAGGCGCGCCGGAGTCCGCCGCGGGGGGCTGTCAAACAGAAACCTGTAAAACGTGATACGTGCCTTCTACTGTAACTCCGGCCATTTTGCAAGCGAGGCGGGGAAAAAGTAGGCAGTGGGCAGACGGCAGTAGCCAGTTAGCCGGAAGAGAAAGAAGCGAAGAGAATCGGAGGCGCCGGGTTCAGCGACCCGGCGCCTCCGATTCTTTCAGGCAGAATCGCAAAAGCCACTTGCCTTCAACTGCCTACTGCCATCAGCCTACTGCCTACTGCTTTTACCGCCCCACGACGCGCGCGAGGAACTCGTCGGCCGCGACCTCGACCGCGCCGCCGAGGCCCGCGCCCGTCGGCTCGCCCGGCTCCACCGACCAGCCAGAGATGCGGCCGGCCATGCTCTGCCCGACCGCCTCCCGCAGGGGCGCTTCGATGAACCTCCAACCGTAGACCAGACGCCCGCTCACGATCACCCTCGACACGCCCAGCCCCGTGATGACGTTCGCGATGCCGATGCCGAGGTACTCGCCCAGACGCTCCAGAGTCCTCTGCGCGCGCAGCTCGCCGCCCTCGGCCCGCGCCACGATCTCGACGAAGCGCGGCGGCTTCTGCCCGCCCAACTGCACGCGGTCGCCCGCATACAGAGACGAAGCCGCCGACGCCGACGCGTACATCTCCCAGCACCCGCGGTTCCCGCAGCGGCACTGCTTCCCGCCCGCGACAATCGTCATGTGCCCGAACTCGCCCGCCAAGCCCTCGCCTCCGCCCGTCCCGCGGTAGACCTCACCGCCCAGGACGAGCCCGACGCCTATCCCTGTGCCGCTCCTCACCAGAGCGAAGTTCGAAGGCGGCGCCTCCGAGGCGTCGCGCAGACGCAGGCGCGCCTCGTACATCGCCGCCGCGGTCGCGTCGTTCTCCACGACGACCGGCACGAGTTCGCCTTCGCCGCCGCAAGGCTTCACGCTGAGAGCCTGCGCCACGTCCACGCCGCGCCAGCCGAGGTGCGGCGCGTAGAGCATCCGCCCGCGTGCGGCGTCGGTCGGCCCCGGCACGCTCACGCCGATGACCTTCAGACGCCGCCCCGGCACCTTCGCACACAGGCGCTTCACAGACGCGCGCATCAGCGCCAGAGCCTCTTCATGCTCTGCCGGCGTCTCGAACTCCTCTTCGCCGAAACGCTCGCCCGCGAGCGTCGCTATCCCGACGGTCGTGTGTCGCACGCCGACGCTCACGCCGACGAAGAACTCGTTCAGGTCTCCGAACGAGAGCGCGACCGGCGGACGCCCCGAAGTGCGCGCGACGCCCGCGGGCAGCGTCTCCTGCCCCTCGCGCAGAATGCCTTCAACGAGGAGCGGCTTGACGACCTCCGTCACGGTGCTCCGGTTGAGGCCGAGGCGGCGCGCGATCTCGACGCGCGGGATGGGCTGCGCCGCGCGCACGAGCCGCAGGATCATCCGCGACGCGCCGACCGAGGCGGTCGCGGCCGTTGCCTGTGACGGTTGTGAGAATGCGGCCGGCTCCTCCAACTCGGCGACGGCCGCGACGCCGCCGACGGCCCTGAACTGGGCCACGTGCGCGACGCCGTTCCTGCGCATCGCGAGTGCGCGCCCCGCCGCGTTCGGGACGAAGTCCAGTTGTCTGATGGCGAGCTCGACGCGCTCCCGCGTCTCCCGCGTCGTGCGTCTGGTCTGGTTGATGACGTGCGAGACGGTCGCCGTCGAAACCCCCGCCAGCACCGCCACGTCTCTTAAAGTCGGCACTTGAAAACCACCCTTCCCGGCTCGTCTACTCCGGCCGCGAGGCCGCCCCGACGGCTCTGAAGAAAACAGTACTCCCTGCCGTCCGGGCCAGCTCAAACCAACCTCCGGGCGACTCTAAACACTTTTTATGCGCCCATAAATTAAACCGACGTAACTACTTAAAAATTCTAGCACGGATTTAACCGATTTTCTCGAGGCTTTTACACGGCCGCCTTTCTGTCATAAGATTCCGCCTCGTCCTAACTTGCCGCCCTGTCCGACGGACACAGGAGTCGCATTATGCCTACACGGTATTTCCGGTGCGTTACAGCAATCCTCGGGTTCGCCTGCGCGCTCTGCGCGGCCGCCGACGCGCGCGCGCAGGCCGCTCTCAAGTTCGACTTCGGCCCCGGCAAGGTCAAGGAGGGTTACAGGCAAGTCCTGCCGACGACCCTTTACACGAAAGAGCTCGGGTACGGCTTCGAACCCGGCGCGCAGGTGACTTGCCTCGACCGCGGCGGCGACGCACTGCGCGGAGACTTCTGCACTTCGTCCGCGCCCTTCTACTTCTCGGTCGCGCTGCCCGAGGGCAACTACGACGTGACAGTCACCTTCGGCGACCGCGCGGGCGAGACGTTGACGACGGTCAAGGCGGAGCTGCGCCGCCTCATGCTCGAAGAGGTGCGCACGTCTAAAGGTCGCTTCGAGACGCGCACCTTCACCGTCAACGTCCGCGCGCCCCAAATCCCTTCGGGCGGCGAGGTCAAGCTCAAAGACCGCGAGCGCACTTCGGAGATTTGGGCGTGGGACGAGAAGCTCACGCTCGAATTCAACAACGCGCGCCCCGCGGTCGCCGCGATTGAGATTAAGAGGAACGACACGGCCCCGACGCTCTTCCTCCTCGGCGACTCGACCGTCTGCGACCAGCCGCGCGAGCCTTACAACAGTTGGGGCCAGATGCTCACGCGCTTCTTCAAACCCGGCATTGCCGTCGCAAATCACGCGGAGTCCGGCGAGTCTCTGCGCAGCTCTTTCGGCGCGCGCCGGCTCGACAAGGTCTTGAGCTTAATCAAGCCCGGCGACTATCTCTTCATCCAGTTCGGCCACAACGACGAGAAGGAGAAGGGCGAGGGCGTCGGCCCCTTCACGACCTACAAGGCTTCGCTCAAGCGCTACGTCGAGGCGGCGCGCGGGCGCGGCGCGACCGTCGTCCTCATCACTCCCATGCAGCGCCGCACCTTCGACTCGGCGGGTAAGATCACGGACTCGCACGGCGACTACGACGACGCCGTCCGCCAGGCCGCGAAGGAGCTGAACGCGCCGCTCATAGACCTCCACGCGATGAGCAAGCCGTTCTACGAGGCGCTCGGCCCCGAGGAGTCGAAGAAGGCTTTCGCGCCGGGCGACGGCACGCACCACAACAACTACGGCAGCTATCAGCTCGCGCGCGCCGTCGTCGAAGGCATCAAGTCGAACCGACTCCCGCTCGTCAAATACCTGACCGGCGACCTGCGCCCCTTCGACCCCGCGCATCCAGACCCCGTCTCGTCTTTCAAAATCCCCGCGAGCCCGCTCGCGACGGAGACGAAACCGCTCGGGAATTGAACGCGCCCGGCGCGGGCTTGTACATTCCGGGACGATTCGGTTTAGAATCGGAGTCCCCAAAGCTACAGCCCGTGCGTTGGACTCTCGGGTGAGTCAGACCCGCTCGGCCCCGCAGAGTGAGCGCTCGGTAAACCGCTTTACCTGTGAAAATCGTCGGGAGAAACGTCCGCATGCTCTCCTTCGCCCGGAAGAGAAACGCTTACATCACCGCTTCCGTTTTCGCCCTGGCGCTCGTCGTGCTCGGCTCGGCCGCGAGCGCGCGCGCCGAGGTCACTCTGCCCGACGTGCTCTCGGACTCGATGGTCTTGCAGCGCGGCGTGCGCGTGCCCGTCTGGGGCACGGCCGCGCCGGGCGAGGCCGTCACGGTCGGCTTCGCGGGGCAGACGAAGAGGACTAAGGCCGGCGCCGACGGGCGCTGGCGCGTGTGGCTCGACCCTCTGCGCGCGAACGCGACACCGCAGGTGTTGACGGTGAGCGGCAAGAATAAGGTTGAGCTGAAGGACGTGCTCGTCGGCGAGGTCTGGCTCGTCTCGGGCCAGTCGAACATGCAGTTCACTCTGGCCGAGACGAAGGAGGCGAAGGAGGCCATCGCCGCGGCGAACCACCCGAACATACGACTCTTCAACGTCAGCCGACAGGTGGCCTTCAAGCACAAGCCGCCGCCGCTCGCGACCTGGCAGGCGACGACGCCCGAGTCGGTCAAAGAGTTCTCCGCCGCCGGCTACTACTTCGCCGTCGAGTTGCAGAAGGAGCTGGGCGTCCCCGTCGGCGTCATCAACTCTTCTTACGGCGGCTCGCAGGCAGAGGCGTGGACGCCGGTCGAATACCTGAACGCGAATCCCGAACTCAAGGCCACGGTCGAGCGCACGAAAACTTGGGACGAGGAGCGTCCGCGCGTGAAGGTCGAGTACGAGGAGCAGATCAAGCGCTGGCGCGAAGAGGCGGACAAGGCGAAGGCGGCCGGCGCGCGCCCCTCGCCGTCGCCGGCCGTGCCGGACGCCCTGCGCGAGTACCGCATCGCCTCTTCCATCTACGACGGCATGATCGAGCCGCTCATCCCCTTCCCCGTCCGCGGCGTCTTCTGGTATCAGGGCGAGTCGAACGAGGCGCGCGCCGAGCAGTACGGGATACTTCTGCCGACGATGATTCGCGCGTGGCGCGAGCGCTGGGGCCGGGGCGACTTCCCCTTCGGCATCGTCCAACTCCCGAACTACCGCGACCCGAACCCGCAGCCCGTGGACGAGGCTTGGAGCCACATCCGCGAGGCGCAGCGGCGCACTGCCCTCTCGACGAAGAACGCTGGGCTGATCGTCACCATAGACATCGGCGAGGCGCACGACATACACCCGAAGGACAAGCTCGACGTGGGCCGCCGCATGGCGCGCTGGGCGCTCGCGGACGTATACGGCCGACGGATGACGGCGACGGGGCCGATGTTCCAGAGCGTGAAAGCCGGCGGGGACAGACTCGTCCTCAAGTTCGACGACGTGGGGACAGGCCTGAGGATTCGCGACGGCGACAAGCTCGAAGAGTTCGCCGTCGCGGGCGAAGACCGCAAGTGGCACTGGGCCGAGGCGCGCATCGTAGGCCGCGACAAGGTCGAAGTCTGGTCTGCGGAGGTGCCGAAGCCGGTCGCCGCGCGCTATGCCTTCAACAACAACCCCCGACGCCCGAACCTGTCGAACGACACGGGCCTGCCCGCAAGCCCCTTCCGCACGGACGACTGGCCCGACCCGACCGCCGGCAAGCGCTGAAATGAGTGAGCAGATGCGTCAACTGAGAAACACCACGGCGGCTTTCATCTTTGCTTTAGTTGTCGCCTGTCTTTCAACTTTAACTTCGGCGGCGCAGACGGCCGAACAGACTCCGCTGCCGACGCCGCCGATACAGCGCCCTGCGAACCCGAAGCTCCCGACCGTTTTCGTCGTCGGCGACTCGACGGCCAACAACAACGCGAACGGAGGCAAAGGCTGGGGCGACCCGTTCGTCAGCTTCTTCGACACTTCGAAGCTCAACGTCCTCAACCGCGCGCGCGCCGGCCGCAGCAGCCGAACGTTCCTGACCGAGGGCCTCTGGGAGAAGGTCTTGGAGGACTTGAAGGCGGGCGACTTCGTCCTCATCCAGTTCGGCCACAACGACGGCGGGCCGCTCGACACGGGCCGCGCGCGCGGCTCCCTGCCCGGCCTCGGCGAAGAGACGAAAGAGGTGACGATGCCCGACGGCCGCAGGGAGGTCGTCCACACCTTCGGCTGGTACAACCGCAAGTTCATCGCGGACGTGAAGGCCAAAGGCGCGACGCCAATCGTCCTCTCGCTCACCGTGCGCAACATCTGGAAGGACGGAAAGGTCGAGCGCGGCTCGGGCAGCTTCCGCCAGTGGGCGGAGGAGCTGGCGCGCGCCGAGGGCGTCCAGTTAGTCGACGTAACGAAGATCGTCGCCGACAAGTACGACGCGCTCGGCGAGGAGAAGGTCAAGCTGCTCTTCGGCCCAGACCACACACACACGAGCCCGGCCGGCGCCGAGTTCAACGCCGCGGCGGTCGTCGCCGGCCTGAAGGGTATCAAGGGCGACCCGCTCAAGAAATATTTTTCGGCGCAGGCCAAAGAGGTCAAAGCCTACAAGCCTTCGAAGTCGAATCGATAAGTTTCTTGAGGGTAGAGCGTGAAGTGATTAACCACAGAGACACAGAGGCACAGCTTGAAGAATGCTAAAGATGAAGCTGCGTCTCTGTGTCTCTGTGGTGAGATACCTTTTCCTCCGGCCGCAAGCAACGAGGCTATAGTTAACGTGACGAAACACGCATGAAGCATCGGGCGAGCATCGTGACGTTCGTCGTCGCAGCCCTCCTCCTGTCCGCGCTCCCGGCAAGGGCGCAGAGGCAGATGGAGGCGCTCGGGCGCGGCGTGGTCGCCGTGCGGCAGGCGGACGGGAAGGTTTGGGTGGGCTGGCGTCTGTTGGGGACAGACCCGGACGCGCTCGCCTTCAACCTCTACCGCTCGGCCGGCGGCGCGCGCGCCGTCAAGCTCAACGACAGGCCGCTCGCCGGCCCGACCGACTTCGTCGACGCGCGGGCCGACCTCTCGAAGTCGAACTCTTACTTCGTGCGCCCGATCCTGAAGGGCAAAGAGGAAGCGCCGAGCGCCGCCTTCACGCTTCCCGCGAACGCGCCCGCGCGGCAGTACCTTTCGATACCCTTGCAGACGCCTGAAGGGTACTCGCCGAACGACGCCTCGGCCGGCGACCTCGACGGCGACGGCGAGTACGAGCTGGTCGTCCACATGGTCGGCCGCGGGCGAGACAACGGCAGCGCGGGCTTTACGACCGAGCCGATCCTTCAAGCCTATAAACTCGACGGCACGCTGCTCTGGACGATCAACCTCGGCAAGAACATCCGCGAGGGCGCGCACTACACGCAGTTCATGGTCTACGACCTCGACGGCGACGGCCGCGCAGAGGTCGCCTGCAAGACCGCCGACGGCACCGTGGACGGCAAAGGCAAAGTCATCGGTGACCCGAACGCCGACTGGCGTGAGCCCGAAGGCGCCTTCACCACGTTCCGCAGCGGGCGGCACGCGCTCGGCGGCTACATCCTGAAAGGCCCCGAGTACCTGACGGTCTTCGACGGCCTGACGGGCGCGGCCCTCGCCACGACGAACTTCATCCCGCCGAGGCACCCGACGAAGCTTGAGCCGACGAACGAAGAGCTTGCACAAGTCTGGGGCGACGGCTACGGCAACCGCGTCGACCGCTTCCTCGCCTGCGTCGCATACCTCGACGGCAAGCGCCCGAGCCTCGTCATGTCGCGCGGCTACTACACGCGCACGGTCTTGACCGCCTGGAACTGGCGCGAAGGGAAACTCACGCGCGTCTGGACGTTCGACAGCGAAGACGGCACGCCCGCGAACAAGGCTTTCGGCGGACAGGGCAACCACAACCTTTCGGTCGGCGACGTGGACGGCGACGGCCGCGACGAGATCGTCTACGGCGCGATGGTCGTCGACGACGACGGCAAAGGTCTTTATTCGACCGGCCTCGGGCACGGCGACGCGCTGCACCTTTCCGACCTCGACCCGACGCGGCCCGGCCTCGAAGTCTTCGACATACAGGAGCGCTTCGACGACGCGGGCGCGCACTTCCGCGACGCGCGCACGGGCAAGATTCTCTGGAAGAAGCCTTCAGTTAAAGCAGGTGAAGACGGCGAGGGGCCGGGCCGCGGACTCTGTCTCGACATAGACCCTCTGCATCCCGGCTTCGAATGCTGGGTGCGGGGCGCGGACATCTTCGGCCTCTTCGACGCGCGCGGCGAGCTGATTTCGAAGACGACGCCGCGCTCCTGCAACTTCGGCGTCTACTGGGACGGAGACACCCTGAGCGAGCTGCTCGACCGCAACTACATCGCCAAGTGGAACTGGAAGGACTCGACCGAGACCACCCTGCTCACGGCCGAGGGCTGCGTGTCGAACAACGGGACGAAGGCGACGCCGGCCCTGAGCGCAGACCTCTTCGGCGACTGGCGCGAGGAGGTCGTCTGGCGCACCGCGGACAACAAGGAGCTGCGCGTCTACACGACGACCATCCCGACCGCCGAACGCTTCTACACCTTCATGCACGACCCGCAGTACCGCCTGAGCATCGCCTGGCAGAACGTCGGCTACAACCAGCCGCCGCACACGAGCTTCTTCGTCGGCGAAGGCATGAAGCGCCCGCCGCGCCCGAACATCGTCGGGGTGCGCGCGAAGAAGTAGCCCCTAAAGCTGGGAGCGCGGGCATCCCTGCCCGCCATGAGCGCGAGAGCGCGAAAGCTATGAGACTTGATGTCTCAACGTTGAGGTGAGAAGGGAGACGGTCAGCGTGCTAAAGCACGCTAGCGGGCAGGGATGCCCGCGCTCCCAGCGTGAAGGAGATAAACTTCGATGAAGCCGAAACCGCATACGGGGGCGCGCGCCTTCGCCTCGCTGCTGCTCGTGGTTCAACTGCTGGCGCCCGCCGGCGTCTTCGCGCAGGGCGCGAGGCGCGGGGCGGCGCGGGGCGCGAACGCGCCGGCCGCGCTCGCGTGGCCGCGTCCGACGAGCCAGTCGAAGCCGTGGGCGCGCTGGTGGTGGCTGGGGAACGCGGTCAACCGGCGCGACCTCTCGAAGGCATTGGCCGAGTACGAGCAGGCGGGCCTGGGCGGGCTTGAGCTGACGCCCATCTACGGCGTGCGCGGCGAGGAGTCGCGGTTCATCAACTTCCTCTCGCCCGAGTGGGTCGGGATGCTCGAACACACCCTGCGGGAGGCGAGCCGGCTCGGCCTCGGCGTGGACATGGCGACGGGGACGGGCTGGCCTTTCGGCGGCCCCTGGATCAACGCGGAGGACGCGGCCAAGGACCTGGTCTCGAAGACTTGGGAGCTGCGCGGCGGCGCGCGTTTGGGCGAGCCCGTGCGCGCGGTGCAGAAGCCTTTGGTGCGCGCGGTCGGGCGCCGGCCGAACATACAAGACCTGCGCGAGCCGATCAGCTCGAACCCGAACCTGCAGGAGCTCGCGCTCGACCAGGTGCGTTTCGAGAAGCCGCTGCCGCTGCAGGCCCTGATCGCGCGCTCGGACAGGGGCGAGACCGTCGACCTCACTTCGCGCGTGCGCGCCGACGGCACGCTCGACTGGGTCGCTCCGGAGGGGCGCTGGAAAATCTACGGCCTCTTCCAGGGCTGGCACGGCAAGCAGGTCGAGCGGGCCGCGCCCGGCGGCGAGGGCAACGTCGTCGACCACTTCTCGGCCGAGGCGCTCGGCCATTACCTGAACCGGTTCCAGCAGGCTTTCGCCGGCCGCAACGTCCGCGGCTTGCGCGCCTTCTTCAACGACTCCTACGAGGTCGACGACGCGGAAGGCCAGTCCGACTGGACGCCGAAGTTCTTCGAAGAGTTCCAGACGCGCCGCGGTTACGACCTGCGGCCGCAACTGCCCACGCTGCTCGGCGAGGGCGACGAAGAGACGCGCGACCGCGTGCTCCACGACTTCCGCGAAACGGTCTCAGACCTCCTGCGCGACCGCTTCACAGGGACGTGGCGCGAGTGGGCGCACAGACGCGGCGCCATCGTCCGCAACCAGTCGCACGGCTCGCCCGCGAACATCCTCGACCTCTACGCCGCGAGCGACATCCCCGAGACCGAGGGCACGGACATCGTCCGCATGAAGTTCGCCTCGTCGGCCGCGAACGTGACGGGGAAGAATCTGGCTTCGGCCGAGACCGTGACGTGGCTCGACGAGCACTTCGTCTCCTCGCTCGGCGACGTGAAGCGCGCCGTCGACCTCAACTTCCTCGGCGGCATCAACCACGTCGTCTACCACGGCCTCGCCTTCTCGCCCGCGGACGAGCCGTGGCCGGGCCGGCTCTTCTACGCCGCCGTCCACTTCGGGCCGCAGATGCCCGACTGGAAAGACTTCTCGACGCTCAACCGCTACATCGCGCGCGTGCAGTCTTTCATGCAGCAGGGCCGCGCCGACAACGACGTGCTGCTCTACTACCCCGTGCACGACATGTGGATGGAGCCGGGCAAGGAGGGCCGCCTGATTCACGTCGGCGGCGGGCACGACGTCGGCATCACGCAGGCGGACGCGCAGACCCTGCTCGACGCGGGCTACGCCTTCGACCTCGTCTCGGACAAGCAGTTGGCGGACGTCACCTACACGAATGGCGGGCTTCGCACGGGCGGACTTAACTACAAGGTCATCGTGCTGCCCGAGACGCGCTACGTCCCCGTAGAGACCTTCGAGAAGTTGACGGCCCTCGCGCGCCAGGGCGCGACCGTCGTCGTCCGCAAGAGTCTGCCGTCGGACGTGCCCGGCCTCGGGAATCTCGACGCACGGCGCGCGGCCTTCAAACGTCTACTCTCACAACTCAACTTCGACGACACGAACACGCCGGGAGTCCGCGGCGCGTCCGTCGGCGCGGGCCGCTTCCTTCTCGGAGACGATTTGACGAAGCTGCTCGCGCACGCGGGCACGCGCCGCGAGGCCATGGTCGAGCAGGGCCTGCGCTTCACGCGCCGCGCGTACGCGGGCGGGGCATACTACTTCGTCCTCAACCGCGGCAACGCGCCGTTCAAGGGCTGGGCGCCGCTCGCTTCGGACGCGCGCTCGGTCGCGGTCTTCGACCCCTTAACGGGCGAGGCAGGGCTGGCGGTCTCGCGCGACGGCTCCGGCGGGGGCCAGGAAATTTACATACAGCTCGCGCCGGGCGAGTCGTGCCTGTTGAAGACGTTCGACACGCGGCAGAGCGCTCAGCACTTCACATACTTCCAGGCCGCGGGCGCGCCGCAGGCGCTCGGCGGCGAGTGGTCTGTGAACTTCGTCGAAGGCGGGCCGACGCTCCCGCCCGCGCTGCGTCTGAACACGCCGGAGTCGTGGGCGAGACTTGAAGGCGACGCCTACAAGACCTTCTCCGGCACCGCGCGCTACACGCTCGACTTCAAACGCCCGCAGGGCGCGAACACCGACTGGCTGCTCGACCTCGGCCGCGTGGCCGAGACGGCGCGCGTGCGGCTCAACGGTCAAGAACTGGGCACGCTCATCACGCCGCCCTTCCGCGTTCGAATCCCGAGCGCCCTCTTACGCGACCAGAACACGCTCGAAGTCGAGGTCACGAACCTCGCCATCAACCGCGTCATCGACCTGGAGCGGCGCGGAGTGAAGTACAAGAAGTTCTACAACACGAACTTCCCCGCGCGCCGCCCCGAAGACCGCGGCGCCGACGGACTCTTCGACGCGACGAAGCTCGAGCCGCGCGACTCCGGCCTGCTCGGCCCCGTGACGCTGACGCCGGCCGGGCCGGTGAGCTTTGGAATTGGACCAGCAACCCGATGACACACACACGCCTGCGAATCACGAACGCCTTCGTGCTGCTCCTGGCGGCGCTCGGCCTCTTCTGCGCGTCCGCGCGCGCGCAGAAGAGGGAGGAACCGGTGCGCGCCGTCGCCTCTTTCGACGCGGGCTGGCGCTTCTTCAACGGCGACGTGCGGGAGGCCGAGGTGCCCTCCTACCCGGACGAGTCCTGGCGTCTGCTCGACGTGCCGCACGACTGGAGCATCGAGGGGCCTTTCGAAGAGTCGAACCCGACGGGCAAGGACGGCGCCTACCTGCCCGCGGGCTTCGGCTGGTATCGCAAGCACTTCGCCCTCAACCCGAAGCTCTTGGGGCGCCGGGTCTTCGTCGAGTTCGACGGCGTGATGGCGAACAGCGACGTGTGGATTAACGGCCACCACCTCGGCCGCCGCCCCTATGGCTACATCGGCTTCCAGTACGAGCTGACCAAGTACATCAACCCGCTCGGCGAGAACGTCATCGCCGTGCGCGCGGACAACTCGGGCCAGCCCGCCTCGCGCTGGTACACGGGGGCCGGCATCTACCGGCACGTGCGCCTGGTTCTAACCGAACAGGTGCACATCGAACACTGGGGCACGTTCGTCACCACGCCGCGCGTCACGGACGCGAGCGCGACCGTCGACGTGCGCAGCACCGTCGTCAACCAGTCGGCCGCGGCGCGCAACGTCTCGCTGGAAGTCTCAATCGTCGCGCCCGACGGCAAGACGGTCGCCACCGCCGAGACGAAACCGCGGCAGCTCGCCGCGGGCGAGACGGCCGACTTCACGCAGGAGCTTTCCGTCGGCAACCCCTCGCGCTGGGACATCCGGACGCCGAACCTCTACAGGGCCGTCGCGCGCGTGCGCGAGCGCGGACGCACGCTCGACGACGAGGCGGTCACGTTCGGCATCCGCGAGTTCAAGTTCGAGCCGGCCACAGGCTTCTGGCTCAACGGCCGCAACTTCAAGCTGAAGGGCGTCTGCCTGCACCACGACGGCGGCGCGTTCGGCGCGGCCGTCCCCCTGCGCGTGTGGGAGCGCCGGCTCGAGCTACTGCGGCGCTTCGGCGCCAACGCCATCCGCACCGCGCACAACCCGCCCGCGCCCGAGTTCCTCGACCTCGCCGACCGCATGGGCTTCATCGTCATGGACGAGAACTTCGACGCGTGGACGGTCGCCAAGCGCCCCTTCGACTACCACCTCTATTTCAACGAGTGGTCGAAGATCGACACGCAGGACATGGTGCGCCGCGACCGCAACCACCCGTCCGTCGTCATCTACAGCGCGGGGAACGAGATTCACGACACGCCGCAGCCCGAACTGGCGAAGCGCATCCTCGGCGGCCTCATCGAAGTCTTCCACCGCGAAGACCCGACGCGACCCGTCACGCAGGCGCTCTTCCGCCCGAACGTCAGTCACGACTACGACAACGGCCTCGCCGACATGCTCGACGTGGTCGGGCAGAACTACCGCGAGAAGGAGATTCTGGCCGCGTACCAGCAGAAGCCGACGCGCAAGATTCTGGGGACGGAGAACACGCACGTCCGCGAGCAGTGGCTGGCGCTGCGCGACAACCCGCCGTACGCCGGACAGTTCTTGTGGACAGGGATTGACTACCTCGGCGAGTCGCCCGGCTGGCCGCTCATCAGCTTCAACTTCGGGCTGCTCGACCGGACGGGCACGCCGCGCCCGCTCGCGTATCAAAGGTTGAGCTGGTGGGGCGAGGTTCCCGTAGTCTACGCCGTCCGCCGCGTGGCCCCGACGCCGCTCGCGCCGACCGACCCCGGCTACGGCAACGACCGGCGGCCGCAAGTCCTCTACGGCGACTGGACGCCGGGTGATTTGAAGCCGCACGAAGAGAACGTCGAGGTCTACAGCAACGCCGAGCAGGTCGAGCTGTTCCTCAACGGCCGCTCGCTCGGCTCGAAGCCGCGCCCTTCGGACGACGCGCCGCGCAACTGGGCGGTGCCGTTCGAGCCGGGCACGCTCAAGGCCGTCGGGTCGGTCGGAGGAAAAGTAGTCGCGACCCACGAATTGAAGACCGCGGGCAAACCCGCGCGCGTCGTGCTCTCGGCCGACAAGCCGCAGCTCGCGAACGTCTGGGACGACGTCGTCTACGTCGAGGCGACGGTCGTTGACGGGAACGGCGTGGTTGTCCCTTCGGCCAACGACCTCGTCACCTTCAACGTCGCCGGCCCCGGCCGCGTCGCCGCGGTGGACAACGGCGACATCGCCGGCCACGAACCCTTCCAGGCGTCGCAGCGCCGCGCATACCAGGGCCGCTGCTTCGCCGTACTCAAAGCGTCGGCCCCCAAAGGTCGCATCGGCGTGACGGCGACCGCCGCGGGCCTCGCACCCGCCACCATCAGCGTCGAGGTCACGTCCCCCTCGGCCTCGAAAACAGGCAGCAGACAGACGACCCGTTGAGGAGAAACGGAAGATGCGTAGACAACCGAAGGCAATCGCGCTCGCCGCGCTTGTGCTCTTGAGCCTGTCCCCCGCCGCGCGCGCCGCCGACTACTTCAAAGACTGGCCCGCCGGCTCTTCGCCGCGCGAGGTCGGCAAGCGCGTCGCCGAGAACTGGGTCGCGCGCGACTTCGAGTTCGAGCAGATGGTCGCGGGCTCTGACGGGACGCAGAAGCCCAAACGGCAGTACGTTATCTACCCCGAAATCTGCGCCTGGTACGGCGCGCTCACGGTCGCGCGCCTCACCAAAGACCGCGACCTGACGGCGAGACTGACGAAAGAGTTCGACCAGTTCCTCACGCCCGAAGGCGACAAGCACGTCTCGAAACAGTCGCACGTGGACTACAGCGTCTTCGGGACGGTGCCTTTGGAGCTTTACGTCGAGACGAAGGATAGGCGCTACCTCGACTTCGGGCGCGGCTTCGCCGACCGGCAGTGGGACAAGACGACGCCGGACGGCATCACGGCGGAGGCGCGCTACTGGGTGGACGACATGTACATGATGAACGTCCTCCAGGCGCAGGCGTTCCGCGCGACCGGAGAAGTGAAGTACCTCGACCGCGCGTCGC
Organism: Acidobacteriota bacterium; assembly: GCA_019239425.1. Taxonomy (GTDB): domain Bacteria; phylum Acidobacteriota; class Blastocatellia; order Pyrinomonadales; family Pyrinomonadaceae; genus QHXN01. The sequence goes on along the minus strand of JAFAZX010000001.1, from coordinate 17,811 downwards.
TGGCGACGGCCGCGTACCTCGACAAGCTGCAACAGCCGAACGGCCTCTTCTTCCACGCCGCCGACTCGCCCTTCTACTGGGGGCGCGGCAACGGCTGGTACGCGGCCGGCATGGCGGAGCTGCTGCGCTCGCTGCCGAAGAACCACCCGCGCCGCGCGCGCATCATGCAGGGCTACAAGACGATGATGGCGGCGCTCCTGAAGTATCAGGCCGAGGACGGACTCTGGCGGCAGCTCGTCGACCGCCCCGACGTGTGGGCCGAGACTTCGGGCACGGGGATGTTCGCCTTCGCTTTGGTGACGGGCGTGAAGGAGGGCTGGCTCGACAAGCAGACCTACGGCCCCGCGGCGCGCAAGGCCTGGCTCGGGTTGGTCAGGCATCTCGACGCGCAGGCCAACGTGAGCGAGGTCTGCATCGGCACGAACAAGGCCTTCCAGGAGGTCGGCCCCAACCTTGAGACGCAGCTCAAGTTCTACCTCGAACGCCCGCGCAAGACCGGCGACCTCCACGGCCAGGCCCCCATCCTCTGGACGGCGACGGCGCTGCTGCGTTAGGTATCGGATTTAATTTAGTTGAGAGTGTCGTATGGGAATTTCACCACAGAGACACAGAGACACAGCTTGCTGAAGTATTCCGCATCAAGCTGTGTCTCTGTGTCTCTGTGGTGAACGAATCTCCCGCCGACTCTCAAGAGTGAGCCAAGAGAGAACCGAAGATGAGGATTAAAGCTTTCGCCGCCCTGCTCGGCCTCGCGTGTCTTCTTGCGCTGGCCGTGGCTCAGAACAACGTGTCCTCGCAAAGACGAACTCAGCCGAACGACGCCCTCGTCTACAGCGTGCGCGCGTACGGGGCGAGGGGCGACGGGAAGACCGTTGACACGCCAGCCGTCAACCGCGCCATCGAGGCCGCGGCCGCCGCGGGCGGCGGCACGGTGCTGTTCCCGGCGGGCACGTACCTCTGCTTCTCGATTCGCCTGAAGAGCAACGTCTCGCTCCACCTCGACGCGGGCGCGACCCTCCTCGCCGCCGACCCCGAGAAGGACAAGGGCCGCTACGACGAGCCCGAGCCGAACGAATGGGACATGTACCAGGACTTCGGCCACTCGCACTGGCAGAACAGCCTCATCTGGGGGATAGGCGTCGAGAACGTCTCCATCACAGGTCCCGGACTCATCGACGGCCGCGGCCTCACGCGCCGCAGCCCGCGCCCGCGCCGCCCCCTGCAGGCCGGCGACACCCCGACCACGCTCGGCGGCGCGCAGGCCGCCCGCCCCGTCTCGCCGCTCGGCGAAGACCTGCCGCACGACGCGATGAACGGCCTCGGCAACAAGGCCATCTCGCTGAAGCTCTCGCGCAACGTCACCTTGCGCGACTTCTCGATCCTGAACGGCGGGCACTTCGCCCTGCTCGCGACGGGCGTGGACAACCTGACGATTGACAACCTCAAGGTCGACACCAACCGCGACGGCTTCGACATCGACTCCTGCCGCAACGTGCGCATCTCGAACTGCTCGGTCAACTCGCCGAACGACGACGCCATCGTTTTGAAAAGCTCCTACGGCCTCGGCTTCGCGCGCGCGACGGAGAACGTGACCATCACGAACTGCTTCGTGAGCGGCTACGACATCGGCTCGCTCCTCGACGCCACCTACAAGCGCAACGTCAAGGAGGCGCCCGACAAGGACGGCCCGACGGGCCGCCTCAAGTTCGGGACGGAGTCGAACGGCGGCTTCAGGAACATCACCGTCTCGAACGTCGTCTTCGACCACTGCCGCGGCCTCGCGCTCGAAACGGTGGACGGCGGGCCGCTCGAAGACGTGACCGTCTCGAACGTCACGATGCGCGACATCGTGACCGCCCCGATCTTCCTGCGCATCGGCGCGCGGATGCGCGGGCCGGCGGGGGCTCAGCCTTCCGTCCTGCGCCGCGTGCAGATCAGCGACGTCGTCGTCTACAACGCAGACCCGCGCTACGCCTCCATCATCGCCGGCCTGCCCGGCCACCCCGTCGAAGACGTGCGTTTGAGCAACATCCGCATCCTCTACCGCGGCGGCGGGACGAAGGAGCAGGCCGCGCTCCAGCCGCCCGAGCGCGAGACGAACTACCCGGAGCCTTCGATGTTCGGCGAGCTGCCCGCCTACGGCTTCTTCATCCGCCACGCGCGCGGCGTCGAGCTGTCGAACGTCGAAGTCGGCTTCATGACGGAAGACCTGCGGCCGGCCTTCCATCTGGAGGACGTGCAAGGCGCGACCTTCCGCGGCGTCGCGGCGCAGAGGGCGGCGGACATGCCGACCTTCGTCCTCAAGAACGTCGAGGACTTCAACGTCCGGGACTCGCGCCCCGTCCCCGACACGCGCGTCGAGCGGACTGAGTCGAAGAGGTTTTAAGTTATGTCGAGCAGGTCGTGGGTCGGACTCTTAGCCGCCCTCTTAATCGGCAACGCCGCCGCGGCCTCGGCGCAGACGCGGGCGAAGGACGCGGCCGAGACGGGGCTGCCCGCGTGGGTGAAGACGGTGGGCGCGCGGCGGAAGCCTTCGAAGAAGAGGGTCTTCGAGGCGAACGCGTACGGCGCGGTCGGCGACGGCGAGACCAACTCGACGAAGGCGATACAGAAGGCCGTCGACGCGTGCGCGCAGGCCGGCGGCGGCATCGTCCAGTTCAAGCCGGGCCGGTACGTGACCGGCGCGCTCTTCATTAAGAGCAATGTCAGCTTCGTCGTCGGCGAAGGGGTCACGCTGCTCGGGAGCCAGGAAGATTCCGACTACCCTTCCGTCTTCACGCGCGTCGCGGGGATAGAGATGAAGTGGCCGGCGGCGCTCATCAACGTCAACGACCAGCGGGGCGTCCGCCTCTCCGGCGGCGGCACCATCGACGGGCGCGGGAAGAAGTGGTGGGACAGGTACTGGAACCTGCGGCGCAACGACTACGAGCCGCGCGGCCTGCGCTGGGCCGCGGACTACGACGCCGAGCGCGTACGCCTGCTGGTCGTCTGGAAATCTTCGGACGTGTCGGTCGAGAATCTGAGCCTCAAGCGCTCCGGCTTCTGGACGGTGCAGGTCGTCTACTCCGACCACGTCACGGTCGACGGCATCAAGATCGGCGAGAACGGCGGGCCGAGCACGGACGGCGTCGACATTGATTCTTCCTCGCACGTCCTCGTCCAGCACTGCGACATCGACAACAACGACGACGACATCTGCCTGAAGGCGGGGCGCGACTTCGACGGGCTGCGCGTCGCGCGGCCGACCGAGTACGTCGTCGTGCGCGACAACCTGACGCGCCACGGCGGCGGCGTGCTCTCCTTCGGGAGCGAGACCTCGGGCGGCATCCGCCACGTCGTCGCCTACCGCAACCGCGGCGTCGGCACGAGCGAGGGGCTCAGGTTCAAGTCGGCGAAGACGCGCGGCGGCTACGTCTCGGACGTGCTCGTCCGCGACCTCAGGATGGAGAACGTGCCGCTCCCCTTCACCTTCACGCTGAACTGGAACCCGAGCTACAGCTACGCGACCATCCCCGCCGAGATTAAGAACCCGCCGCCGCACTGGGTCGTGATGAACACGCCGGTGCTCCCGGTGGAGCGCGGCTACTGTGAGTTCAGCAACATCAGAATCGAGAACGTCGAGGCGGTCGGCGCGAAGCGCATCTTCACGGCCACGGGGCTGCCCGAGAAGCCCATCGTCGGCGTCACCTTCTCGAACGTCACGGCCGAAGGCGACGAGGCCGGCTCCGTCGAGCACGCGCGCGACTGGCGGATGAACAACGTCAAGGTCACGACGAAGAGCGGCGAGCCTTTGAAGCTGACGGACGCCGTCAACGTCGAGACGCCGGCGGTCTCGAAGAGGTAAGGCCGGGCCCTTGCGACCGTCAAAAGGGATCGCCGCCCGGCCGCCGTGCGGCGCCGACCCCGGGGAGACGGAGGGGTCAGGCCGCGCGCGCGACCGGGCGGCGAAGTCGTGCCCGTCCGGGCTACTCGACGATCTCGAAGTCGATCCACTGCGCCGCGACGCGCTGCTTCTCGCCCGCGAGCAAGTCCGTGACGATCATCTGAAACGCGTACTCGCCCGGCGTCATCTCCTTCCCGAGCTGGAGCTTCCCGCCCACGCCGATGTCGCTCGAACCGTTGGCGAACTGCGCGTCGAAGGGCATCTCCTTCCCTTCGTAGAAGAGCTTGCCGTCGCGGTAGATGCGCACCTGCGTCTGGAGCCTCGGCCGCCCGTCGGCGCGGTCGGCCTTCGCGTTGTAGATGTAGAAGCCGTAGTCGAGGGTCGAGCCGCGCCGGAAGCGACGGACGGCGGGGCTGCCCTGCGGGTCTGCGGCGGGCAGCGCGGGGCCGCTCTCGGGCGGCGGCACGTTCTCGGCGGGCGCGCGCGTCTCAGGCGTGCCTGCCGCCGCGGCGGGCTGGCTCCCGAACGTGTTAGCCATGGACTTGATAATGATGCCCGAGAGGGCGAGGCGCTTCTTCGACAGGTCGGGCACCTCGACGTACTGGCTGGCCGAGCCGGTGCGCTCGCTCGCCGTGTCGCGCACCGCGATGCGGAGCTGGTAGCCGCCCGGCTTCCGCGCCGGCACGACCAGGTTGTAGAGCAGCCCCGCCTCCTGCATCTGCCTGTAGCCCTTCTCGGAAGCCTCGACCGTGTGCGTGGTGTTAAGCTCGCCGATGACCTGCCCCTTGGCGCCGAAGCTGAGCGCGACCACGTCGATGACGGACTTGTAGGTGCCGTCCGCCTGCCTCCTGAAGGTGAGGTCGTGGGCGTCGATGTGCATGAGCGAGCGGATGAAGGCGCCCTGCTTCTCGTCGCGGCCGAAGAAGGGCGTGAGCCGCACGGAGACGCCGCCCGCCGGGAAGGGCGAGACGAACGCGGCGCGGAGCTGCTGCGCGCGCGTGCGCGGCACGGCGGCCGGCGAAAGGCCCTTGCCCGTGAAGCCGAAGAAGCCGCGGCGCGTCCGCACCTTCAGGCCCGGGCGTGTCACGTTGAGCGTCAGGCGGTGGTAGCGCATCTGCCCCGTCGCGGGGTCGAACGTGCCCTCGTCGGGGCGGTAGCCGATGAGGTAGTAGCCGCGCTGGTCTTCGAGCGCGCGGCGGACGCCGCCGCCGATGTCGTTCGAGTTGAGGTAGGCGACGCCGCCCGTCTCCTCGGCCAGAGCGCGCATGCCGCGCTGCGAGTCGCGGAGTTCGTTGCCGCGCTAGAGCATGAGTGCGGAGAACTGCTCGGCACTCGGCACGCCCGCCGAGGCGGCGTCGTAGAGGCCGAGCGTCTGGAGGCCGCGCGCGTCCACCGTGTAGATGATGACGGAGGCGCGGTTGGCGCTCTCGATGACGCGGGTGAGGCCGGCGAGCACGCGGCTGCTGTCCTCCTCGGGCGGCGGCATCGGGATGCCGTCCGAGAGCAGCACGAGCGACTTGCGCCCGGGCAGGTCGCTCAGCGCGCCGACCACCGTGTCCAGGGCGTTGAGCGTCCCGATGCTGAAACGCGCCTGGCGCTGCGCGAAGTAGGAGCGCTCGGCGTCCGCCTCGTCGAAGCCCGACGGCGTCGTCCAGTCAGGGGCCTCGAAGGGGCGGACTGAGGTGCCGAACTGCGGCTGCCAGCGCAGGTTCTTGACGGCGGCGTTGAGCAGGCGCTTGTCGTTGGTGAACTGCTGCAACGCGCCGCTGCCGCCGCTGGCCGGGAGGATGGCGACGAAGTCGCCCGGCTGCATCTGCTCGTCGACGAACTTCTGGATGGCGCGCCGCGCGTAGTAGATGCTCTCCCAGGACATCTCGAGGTCGTTGAAGACGAAGGCGACGGTGCGCCTGACCTGCTCGGGGCGCAGGCGCGCGGGCGGCGGCGCGGGCACGCCCGACTTGTCTTCGGCCGCGGGCGCGGGGGCGGGCGCGGCGTCTGAGACGTTCCGGACGTAGGAGAAGTTCGTAATCTGCTGCGGCTTGTTGTCGGCGAGGATTTGGAACTCTTCGGGCTTGAGGTCTGTGACCTGATTCCCCTTCTTGTCGGTGACGACGGCGTCGAACTGCACGAGGTTCGAGGTGATGCGCACCACGTCGTCCTCGTCGTTCTCGACGGTCTGGGGCATGCCCGGCGGCGCGATCTGGATCAGCACCTGCTGTCCGGCGGGCGCGGCGGGCAGGTTCTTCAGCCAGTCGGGCACGTCGTCCGCGGGCGGCGGCGTCTGCGCCTGCGCCGGAGTCCGGGTCGGCTGCGGCGGCTGCTGGCGCGCGGCCGCGGGCGACTGCGCGAGCAGGCACGTCAGAAGGAGCGTGAGCGTTCTCTTCATCCAGGCACCTCGCGGGGGAGTGCGAACAAGCATCAGGGAGGGAACGACGGCGTTATTACGTCCGCGGATTATATAACCACCCGCGCCGAACGTTAAGCAGGAGGCGGGAGTTCTATCTCTGTTTCCACGCGCGGATGGCGCAGAGGCGTTGAACACAGAGACACAGAGACACAGCTCGTTGAGTAATAACTCTTCGAGCTGTGTCTCTGTGTCTCTGTGTTGAAATTGCGCCCGCTACTCGGCCCCTACGTCGCGGGCGCAGCGGAAGCCGAGGTTGTCGAGACCCGTGTCGGGCGTGGCGTGGCTGCGCGCGGCGACGCGGTAGTTGCTGCAAAAGTTCTCCGAGCACATCCAGGAGCCGCCGCGGATGACGCGCTCCTCGCCCGCGGACGGCCCCGAGGGGTTCGCGCGCGGCGAGGCATCGTAGTACGCTTCGGCGTACCAGTCCGCGCACCACTCCCAGACGTTCCCCGCCACGTCATAAAGCCCGTAGCCGTTCGGCGCGAAGCTCCCCACCGGCGCACGGCCTTTGAACCCGTCCTCGCCCGTGTCGCGCGCGGGGAACTCGCCCTGCCACCAGTTCGCCACGGGCTTGCCCTGCGGCCTCAACTCGTCGCCCCACGCGTAGCGCTTCCCCGCGAGCCCCCCGCGCGCCGCGTACTCCCACTCGGCCTCCGTCGGCAGGCGCTTGACCTTCCAGCGCGCGTACTCCGAAGCGTCGCGCCAGGAGACCTGGCAGACCGGCTCGTTCGGCGCGGCCTGCGAGTTCGGCCCTTCGGGGTGGCGCCAGTCTGCGCCGTCAACCCTCTTCCAGTCGCCCGACGCCTTGTCGAAGGCGCCCGACCAGCCGAACTGCTCCGCGTCGGTCTTGTAGCCGGTCGCCTCGACGAACTGCTCGAACTCCGCGACCGACACTTCGCGCGCGTCCACCCAGAAGCTCCCGACCTCGACCTCGTGCGCGGGCGCCTCGTCCGGCATCTCGTCGCCCGAGCCCATTCGGAACGTCCCGCCCCTGATGAGAACCATCCCGTCGTGCTCGACGCGCGGAGGTGCGCCGCTCGGCTCACCCTTCCCGCAGCCCTGCGCGGCGCAAAGCGCGAGCGCGCACGACAACGCGAGGAGGAATTTGAAGGGCATGCTCTTCAACGTTCGTCTCGACATCGACACTTCACTTCGCCACGGTCACGGGCCAGTCTTCGGACTCGACGTGCTCGCGCCGCATGACCTCTTCGGCGCGCCGGACGATGCCGGGGTGACTTGCCGACACGTCGCGCGTCTCGCCAACGTCGGTCACCAGATCATAAAGCTCGACCTTGCCGCCTAACCCCTTCCGCACGGCCTTCCAATCCCCGAGGCGCACGGCCTGCGCGAAGCCGCCCTCGTGAAACTCCCAGTAGAGATACTCGCGCCGCGGCGCGCGCCCGCCGAGCAGGAGGCTTTGCAGAGAGACGCCGTCCGTCGCCGTCGGCGCGCCCACGCCAGCGAGCGCCGCGAACGTCGGCATCAGGTCGCAGAGCGTCGAGGGAAACATACTCGTCACGCCCGCGCGCACGCGCCCCGGCCAGCGCGCGACGAGCGGCACGCGGATGCCGCCCTCGTAGAGTTCGCGCTTGAGCCCCCGGAAGGGGCCGTTGCTGTCGAAGAGCGTCTGGTCGTAGCCGCCCTCCGACTTGTCCTGCGGCCCGTTGTCGCTCGTGAAGACGACGACGGTGTTGTCGTCAAGCCCCAGTTCCTTCAGGAGCGCTAAGACCTTCCCCACGTCCGCGTCGAGGCGCGTGACCATCGCCGCGTAGTTGCGCTGCTGCGGCGTCCACGGCTCGCGCGTGTAGGGCTCGTCGGAAGGCACCTCCATGCCGTTGCCGGTCTTGCGCGTCAGCTCGTTGTTGGCGTGCGGCAGGGTGTAGGCGAGGTAGAGGAAGAACGGCCCGCCGCGCTCGCGCCGTATGAAGTCGAGCGCCTCGCGCGTGAAGAGGTCGTGCGAGTACGTGCCCTTCGGCAAGTTCACGCGCCCGTCGTTGCGCCAGAGGTATTCGGGATAGTAGTCGTGCGCGTGGTTCTGGTTGAGGTAGCCGTAGAAGTAGTCGAAGCCCTTTCGGCCCGGCACGCCCGTCGTCCCCGGCTCGCCGAGTCCCCACTTGCCGACGACGCCAGTCCGGTAGCCCGCGCCCTTCAGGACTTCCGCGACCGTGACGTCTTCGGGCCGCAGCGACACGCGTTCGTTGTTGCGATTCATGTTGCCGCGGATGCGCGCGTGCCCCTGGTGCAGGCCCGTCATGAAGCTCGCGCGCGACGGCGCGCAGACGGGACTCGCCGCGTACGCGTCCGTGAAGCGGAGCCCGGCGCGCGCCATGCGGTCGATGTTCGGCGTCTTTATGAACCGCTGCCCGTACGCGCCGAGGTCGCCGCGCCCGAGGTCGTCCGCCACGATGAGGATGACGTTCGGCCTGCTTCGACTAGGCGCGCGCCGCCCCTGCGCGCCCGCCCCGCGCGTGAGCACGCCGCACGCGACGAGCGCCGCGCACAACGCGACCACACACAAACGCCGACGTTCGTTCCCGCCGAATCTCATTTATCACTTGTCCCCTCTGCGCCCGTGTAGTTTAATGCAGAACAAATCTTTCAGCGTAATCTGGTCAGTCGGCAGTAGGCAGATGGCAGTAGGCAGTTGAAAGCCTTGATGTCGAGAACTCTGCTTTAACCTTTCCACGTCATCGACGCGGAGCGGCGGCCTACTGCCATCTGCCTACTGCCGACTATCCCGGGAGGCTTACCTTGAGACTACGCGCCGCGCTCTGCGTCATTGCACTGCTGCTGCATGTGTCCGCGCCCGCGGCCGCACAGACGCGCCCCCGGCGTCCGGCGCCCAGGAGACAATTGAACGTTCTCTTCCTCATCTCCGACGACCTGCGGCCCGAACTCGGCGCGTACGGCAACCCTTACATCAAGACGCCGAACATCGACCGCCTGGCCGCGCGCGGCACCCGCTTCGACCGCGCCTACGCACAGTACCCGCTCTGCAACCCTTCGCGCACGTCGCTCCTCACGGGCCGCTACCCGACCGAGACGGGCGTGATGGACAACAACAAGTACTTCCGACAGGAGCACCCCGACTGGGTCACGCTCCCGCAGTACTTCAAACAGAACGGCTACGCGACGCTGCGCACCGGCAAAATCTTTCACGGCGGCATCGACGACCAGGTCTCGTGGACTGAGGGCGGCGAGCCCGTCGACCCGGCCATCGTCAACCGCGGCACCAACAACGTCCGACCCGCGCCGCCCGCGCAACGCCCGCGCGTCGAGCGCGACCCCGACGAATCGGAAGGCGACCCGCCCGTGCAGGCGGCCAACGAAGGCGAGCGCCGCCGCATGGCCTCCGACCGCATCGTCGTCCTCGAAGGCGAAGGCGAGACGCACGGCGACTACAAGACCGCGACGCGCGCGATTGATTACCTCGAACGCTACAGGGACAAGCCCTTCTTCCTCGCGGTCGGCTTCGTCAAGCCGCACAGCCCGCCCACCGCGCCGCGCAAGTTCTTCGACCTCTACGACGTGTCGCGCGTCCCGCTGCCCGCGGACTTCGCCCCGCGCCGCCGCCCGGCTTCCCCGACTCTTCGGTGCCGCGCCGCAACGCAGACCTCTTCATCGGCCGCGACGCAAGCCCCGAACAGGCGCGCGAGATGATCCGCGCCTACTGGGCCTCGACCAGCTTCGTGGACGCGCAGGTCGGCCGCGTGCTCGGCGCGCTCGAACGACTCGGACTCAAAGACAACACCGTCGTCGTCTTCTGGGGCGACCACGGCTACCACCTCGGCGAGAAGGGCAAGTGGTCGAAAGCCTATTCGTTATTTGAAGTGGGCACGCGCGTCCCGCTCGTCATCGCCGTCCCCGGCGGGCGGGCGCAGGCCACCACGCGTAACGTCGAACTGCTCGACCTCTACCCCACGCTGGCGGACTTATGCGGACTCCCGCGCCCGGCCGACATACGCGGCCGCAGCCTCGCGCCGCTCCTCAGGAACCCGCGCGCGCGTTGGAACGACGACCAGGCATTCTCGGTCACGCTCTTCCAGAACAAGCTCGGCCGCGCCGTCCGCACACAGCGCTTCCGCTACGCCGAGTGGGACGAAGGCCGCGCCGGCGCGATGCTCTTCGACGAGACGCAAGACCCGCACGAACTCAAGAATCTCGCCGCAGACCCCGCCCGCGCGAAGACCGTGCAGGAGTTGAAAGAGCTTCTGAAGAAGATTCCGTAAGGAGAAACGGATGCCGCCAAAGATGCACATGGAACCCGAGCCGGGCGACCAGACGCCGGAGGTCGGCGCGGCGACCGACGTGGCGCCGCTGGGGCGCGGGACTTCGAAGCCCGCGCACGAGCTGACGGCCGACGAGGACAGGGACGTGGCCGACTGGGACGGCGTGGCCGCGACCGAAGAGTTCAGGGGGCTGCTCGCCTCGAAGCGCCGCTTCATCGTGCCGGCGACGGTCTTCTTCGTCGTCTACTACTTCGCGCTCCCCGTGCTGGTTGGCTACGCGCCGGAATGGATGGACACGCGCGTCTTAGGCGTCAACCTCGCATACCTCTTCGCGCTCTCGCAGTTCTTCATGGCGTGGGCCGTCGCCGCTGCTTACGTGCGCGCGGCCGGCGGCTGGGACGAGACGGCGCGCCGCATCATCGAACGTTTGAGCTTCAAGGGGAAGGAGAAATAGAAGCATGTCGACTCCGCTCCTGATGTTCCTCGTCTTCGTCGGCATCACGCTCGTCATCACCTACTGGGCCGCGCGCCGCTCCACCGGTTCCTCCGCGTACTTCGCCGCCGGCCGCTCCATCAAAGGCTGGCAGAACGGCGTGGCCGTCGCGGGCGACTACATGAGCGCCGCCTCGTTCCTCGGCATCGCCGGCATCATCGCCTTCCAGGGCTACGACGGCTTCATGTACTCGGTCGGCTGGCTCGTCGCGTACCTGACGGTGCTGCTCGTCGTCGCCGAGCCCCTGCGCAACGCCGGCAAGTACACGATGGCCGACGTGCTCGCCTACCGCTTGAGCCCGCGCCCCGTCCGCGCGATGGCGAGTTTGAGCACGCTCACCGTTTCGACCTTCTACATGATCGCGCAGATGGTCGGCGCGGGCGCGCTCGTCTCTCTGCTTTTGAAGGACTCGGGCGTGACCTACAGCTCGGCGGTCATCGGCGTCGGGATTCTGATGATCGTCTACGTCGTCTTCGGCGGGATGCTGGCGACGACGTGGGTGCAGATCGTCAAGGCGATTCTCTTGATGGCCGGGACGATTCTCCTGAGCGTGCTCGTGCTCGCGCACTTCGGCTTCAGCTTCGCCACCTTCTTCGACGCCATCAAGCACGTCACCTACCACGACGCCGCCGGCCGTGTAGTCACGCAGGACTTCCTGCAACCGGGCTTGCGCTACAAGCCGCCGTACGGAGCACTCGACCTGATCTCTCTGGGGATGGCCCTGCTCTTCGGGACGGCCGGGCTGCCGCACATCCTCGTGCGCTTCTACACCGTGCCCGACGCGAAGACGGCGCGGACGAGCGTCGTGTGGGCGATGGCGATCATCGGCGTCTTCTACATCCTGACGACCTTCCTCGGCTTCGGCGCGGCGACCATCGTCGGGCGCGACGTGATCGCGAAGAACGGCGGGACGAATATGAGCGCGCCGCTGCTGGCGCAGACGCTGGGCGGCGACGCCTTCTTCGGCTTCGTCTCGGCCATCGCCTTCGCGACCATCCTCGCCGTCGTCGCGGGCCTGACCATCTCCGCGTCCACGTCTTTCGCGCACGACTTCTGGACGAACGTCATTCACCGCGGCACCGAGCGCGCGCCGGGCGAGGAGGTGAAGGTGGCGCGCGTGACGGCCTTCGTCGTGGGCGGCGTCGCCATCTTTATCGCCATCGTCCTCGGGCCGACGGCGAACGTCGCGTTCCTCGTCGCTTTGGCGTTCGCGGTGGCGGCGTCGGCGAACCTGCCGGTCATCGTGCTCTCGCTCTTCTGGCGCCGCTTCAACACGCGCGGCGCGGTGGCGGGGCTCGCGACGGGGCTGCTCGCCTCCATCGTGCTCATCCTCTTAAGCCCGAGCATCATGACCGTAGACCCGCCGACCGTCACCGGCGCCGCGCGCCACCTGATCCAGTCGCCGCCCGTCTTCCCGCTTGAGAACCCGGGCCTCCTCAGCATCCCCCTCGGCTTCCTCGGCGCCTTCGTCGGCACGCTCACGGGGCGCGAGCCCTCGGCCGAAGCCAAGTACACCGAGTTGGTCGTCCGCGCCAACACGGGGCTAGGTGCTGAGAAGGCGACGACGCATTGAAGGGGAGTAGGCAGTAGGCAGGTGGCAGTAGGCAGTCAGGAAAAAGACGAAAGAGCAAAGAATCGGAGGCGACGCGATTTGCAACTCGTCGCCTCCGATTCTTTCAGGCCCCCTTATCTTCCCGAACTGCCTACTGCCACCTGCCTACTGCCTACTGCTTAGCGGCGAAGCCGTGAAGCCTCAGCCAGTCGGCGGCGTGGGCGGGCCAAGTCGATAGAATCGGGTCGGCGGGTTTGTTGTCGCGCGCCGTGCCGAGGCCGAAGCCGTGCGGGCCGCGCTCGTAGAGGTGCAGCTCGAAGGGGACGCCGGCCTTCCGTAAGGCGGCGACGAACATGAGCGTGTTCTCGACGGGGACGGCCGCGTCCGTCATCGTGTGGACGAGGAAGGTGGGCGGCGTCTCCTTCGTCACCTGCTCCTCGTTCGAGAGCAGCGCGACCAGCTCCGGCGTCGGGTTCTCGCCGAGCAGGTTCTTCTTCGAGCCGGCGTGCGTCAACTCCCTCATCGTAATCACGGGATAGATGAGAATCATGAGGTTCGGGCGCGAGCTGACGCGCTCAATCGGGTCGGTTGCATCGGCACGCCCCACGTCGAAGTGCGTGCCGGCGGTCGAGGCGAGGTGGCCGCCGGCCGAGAAGCCGAGGATGCCGACGCGCTCGCGGTCTAAGCCCCACTCGGCCGCGCGCGCCCTGACAGTCCTGACCGCGCGCGCCGCGTCCTGCAGCATCGAAGGGTGATGGTAGCGCGGCCCCAGGCGATACTTCAGCACGAAGGCCGTCACGCCGACCGAGTTGAGCCAAGCGGCGACCGCGCTCCCCTCGTGCTCGAGGGAGAGGTGCCCGTAGCCTCCGCCGGGGCAGATGACGATAGCCGCGCCGGTCGCCTTCTCCTTCGGCGCGAGGTAAGGCGTCAGCGTCGGCACGTCCTCCGGCGTCTTCCCCAAAGCACCGGGCGCCCCCTGCGGCCACAAAGGGAACGGCTCCGCGGCGCGCGCCCGGCTGAATGAGCCGAGCACGGCGACGACGAACCCCGCCAACACGAACGACCATGCGAGTCTCCCGAACATGATTCCCTCCCTTTTTAGTAAGCCAGGTCAGTACCACCCGCGGTAGCGGGTGGCCCGTTGAGATACGGAGCGTCCGAATCATAACGGGCCACCCGCTACCGCGGGTGGTACTGACGCTATTTCCCCGTTAGTAGTAATAGCCAGTCTTCACCAGAAGGCTTATTAATTACCGTCTCTTTGCCCCACGAACTCTGTGCCGCGAGCGGGCGCGTGTCGCCGGTGCGCGGGTCGAACCAGAGGCCGTCGTACCCGTTCCGTGGGAGCGCGCGCGCGAGTTTAAAGGACGTGCCGGCGAGCGAGTAGATGAGCACGGCGTCGCCACGCGCGTCGGCGAGGCACCAGTTGTCCGCCGCGTCTTCGAGCAGGCCGTCGAGCGGCGACATCCTCATCAAGACTGTCGAGAGGTGCTCGCGCACGAACGGGTCGAGCGTGGTGCGGTCGGGCTGCACGCCCTGCGACTGCCCCGCCGAGGGGTTGCGCATGATGGCCTGCGCGCCGCCGGCCATCAGGACGGGGATGGGGCCGGCGCCCGAGTGCCAGGTGACGACGGCCTTCTCGGGGAAGCGGTCGCGGTATTCGCGCACCTGCCTGTAGACCTGCCGCGGCGTCGTGTCGGGCGGCGCATCGCCCGAGCGCTTGAACTCCTCCGTAATCATCTCGCGGAAGGCGAGGTTGCGACCGCCCTCCGGCGCCCAGAGCTTCCCGTCCGGCCTGTACTGCCAGTAGCGCGTGTCGACGACGTCGACGAGTTTAGAACGAACAGGGTCTGCCAGTATCGCGTCGGCGATCCCCTTCGTCGTGATGAGGGCGACGCGAACACGCCTCCCCTTCCTCCTCTCCCACTCGGCGACGGTGTCGAGGAAGAATCGCTGAAAGGCGAGCGGCCCGGGGAACTGGAAGGCGGCGGTGAAGACGACGTTCGGGCGTTCGCCGAGAACGTCGAGCGTGTGCCGTATGAAGGCGCGGTGGAGCGCGCGGCGGCGCGCGTCCGTAGCGTCGTAGAACTGGTTCGCGACGTGGACAGCGTTGCCCTTCTCGAGCGGCGGCGGCTCGGGCAGGCCCGTGTCGTTGACGTTGTTCGCGGGCCGCCAGGGGAAATCGACCCAGTGCGCCGCCGTCTCCAGGAGGTTATGCGTGTTGTAGAGGTCGTGGTAGTAGACGAGGCCGTGACGCTCGCACTCTTCGGCGAACTCGCGCGTGCGCTCGAAGTACCACGGGTTGAAGCGCGTCAGGTCGTATCTGCTCAGGCCGTCCCACGCCGTCCCCTTCCCGCTTCTGGCCCACGGCATCTCGTAGAAGGGCGCCCACACGTTCGCGTCCGGCTGCGCCGTGAGGATGTGCGCGTCGCGCCGGCGCTCGTACCAGAGGCCGGGCCAGCCGCCGTAGAAGGGCGTGCCCTCCGCCTCCATCCGCGCGGCGAGCTTCGACAAATCCTCCGTGAGCCCAGGCCCCACGCGCCCCGGCACGAAGCGCGTGATGCTCACCCCGCTCATCGGACGCGCGACCGTGGGCGAGACCTGCCCCTTCCACCAGGCCCCGTTCACCATCCCGCCCCACAACACACGACCGTCAACCACGAACCTGCCGTTCACGATGTCGAGCGGACGGTGCGCCTGGCGGAAGCCCGACCGTGAGGGAGGGCGTACGTCTTTGAAGAGAGGCACGCCGCCGGAGTCCGGGCGCCCTCCCTCACGGTCGGGCTTCCGCCCTGGCATCCGCCTCGACAGTTGCGCCTCATAGAGCGACTCGGGCGACCTTTTCACCACGTTCGACGCGCCCTCGGGGCCGCGCGCCTCAAGCTCTGTCGCGTCGCAGTTCCAGATGACCGAGTTGGCCGCCGTCCATCCACCGCCCTGCGCGCGGGTCATATCCTGCGTGAGCCGCAGCGCGGCGCCGTCAATCCTCACGTCTTCGTAGAGGACGCCCGAGGCCCAGCTCTCGAACGAGCCGCTCGCGCCGCGCGAATCCGTCGAGACGCAGCCGAGGAAGACTACGGGGCCGGCGGCCGCGAAGCCGACGGCGAAATCGTTCGTGCCCATCTCGCTCCGGCAGTCGCGGACTAAGACCTGCTGCCCCTCGACGAAGAAGCCCTGTCGCCGGTAGCCGCCCGCCTCCGAGACCGGCGACTCGTAGCTGCAATCCTCGACGGTCACGCGCCGCGCGTGCCAACCCACCCGCACGGCCGAACCCGCGAAGTAGCGCGCCGTCACGCCGCTTACCCACGCGTCCTCGACGTCGTCGAGCGCTACCGCTATCCACGAGTGCTCCTCGTCGAAAGGGGTCGCGCGGTCGAACTCGCTCTCCAACGTCAACCCTTCGACGCCGACGTTGCGCACGGGTTGATTCCCGACCACCTTCGACACCGTCCCGCCGCCGTAGCGTCGTTCGAGCGCGGTGGTGATTGGGGCGTCGAGCGTGACCCGCTTCGACTCCGTGTCGAGGGCCGCGACCGCCCTGTCCCAGACGAGGTCGCGCGAGCCGGGCGTCCAGTGCAGGCGCTGATCCGCGAAGGCCCCTTCGGCCCTGTTCATGTCGAGCGATTCAATCCACTCCTTCGTGCTCGGCCGCCGGACGACGACGCGGTCTCCAACCGCGAGTCCCTCGACGCTCTCGAGCGTGAGGGCGAGAGCGCCGGCCGCGACCTTCTCGTCCGTCACCTTCAAGGGTGGCCCCACGGTCGGCGCCTCGTCCCCGCCGACTTCGACGAGCGTGCGACGGCTCTGCCCCGCGGCGACGACCGTGGTCAAGCCGACCCCGCGCCCGCGCAGGACGACGCCCGACGCGCGCAGGCGTAGCCGCCCCGCGACGCGGAACCTTCCGCCTTCGAGCAGCACGGCCCCGCGCAGGCCCTGCGCGTCCGCGGGCATCGCGGCCACGCGTTCGAGCGCCGCCTGTATCAACGCCGTGTCGTCGCCGCCCGTCGGCCGCACGCGCAGCACGTCCGGCACAGACGGCACGGGCACGCCGCCCCCGCCGTAGCCCGCGTACGAGAAATCGATGACGACCTTCTCATCCTCCGCGTGCCCCGAATTTGCGAGTCCTATCCAACACAGAGACACAGAGACACAGAGACACAGCTTGACGAAGACTAAAGTTGAAGCTGTGTCTCTGTGTCTCTGCGTCTCTGCGTCGAACATTGCACTCTTCATCGTGCACGCCTGCTTTTGATGGTCACGTCGGCCGACTTTAGAGCTTCGGAGTAGGCGCGGAGTTGGATGCCGCCCGCGGCGCCGGCCTTCGAGCGGATGACGACGAGGCAGAGGCCGTTGTAGGCGGCGCGCTCCTTCGACTGGAAGGACTCGTGGCTCGTGGCGTCGCCGTTGTCCACGGCCACGATCTCGCCGGGGCCGAAGACTTCGAAATGAATCCGGTTCTTCGCGCGCGGGACGGTCAGGCCGTTTTTGTCGACGACGCTCACCGTGACGAAGGAGAGGTCGGAGCCGTCCGCGCCTATCGTCGCGCGGTCGGCCTTTAAGGTCAGGCGCTCGGCCGGCCCCGTCGTCTTCACCACGTCCTCGGCCCAGCGCCTCCCGTTCTTGTAGGCGACGACGCGCAGCTCGCCCGGCTCGTACTTCACGTCGTCCCAGCGCAGGCGGTACTCGAACGGCCCCTTCTTCTTCCTTCCGAGCGTGCGGCCGTTGAGGAACAGCTCCGCCTCGTCGCCCGAGGTGTAGACGTGGACGGGCGTGACCTGCCCCTCGCGCCCGGGCCAGTTCCAGTGCGGGAGGATGTGCGCCATCGGAAGCTCCGCACGCCAGCGCGCCTGGTAGATGTAGAAGCGGTCTTTCTTAAAACCCGCGAGGTCGACGATGCCGAAGTAGGAGCTGCGCGACGGCACGAGGATACGGCCTAACGACTTCAGCTCCTCGCTCATGCGCGCCTGCGCCGAAGGGTCGGAGAAGTTGAGCAGGTTCGTCACGTCGGCGTTGTAGGGCGTCGGCTCGCCGAGGTAGTCGAAGCCCGTCCAGACGAACTCGCCGGCCGTGAACTGAAACTCGTCCTGCCCCTTGAACTCCGCGTCGGGCGTCGTCGCCCAGCGCGGCGCGTAGAGGTCGTAGGAGCTGACCTGAAAGTCGGCCTTCCCCTTGTCCTTGTCCTCCTCGACGGGGAAGAAGTATTCGCCGCGCGAGCTGACGGTCGAGGCCGTCTCGCTGGCGAAGAGC
>JAFAZX010000097.1 GCA_019239425.1 Acidobacteriota bacterium | reverse complement strand
CTCGGCGGCGAGGCGACGATGTGGGGCGAGTGGGTTAGCCCCGAGACCATCGACTCGCGCATCTGGCCGCGCGCGGCGGCCGTCGCCGAGAGGCTCTGGTCGCCGCGCGAGGTGCGGGACGTCGACGACATGTACCGCCGGCTCGCCTTAGTCAGCGTCCAGCTCGAAGAGCTCGGGCTCACGCACGAGCGGAACCAGGCGATGATGCTCCGGCGTCTGACGCGCGGCGCGGACACGGCGCCGCTTGGCACGCTCGTCTCGATTCTCGAACCGGTCAAGGAGTACAGGCGCTACCAGCAGCGCCCGCAGACGATGCTCTCGCCGCTGACGGGACTCGTGGACGCGGCGCGCCCCGACAGCGAAGAGGGCCGCCGCTTCAACGCGGCCGTCGACGCGCTGCTCTCCGACGCCCCGCGCCTGGCCTCACACGCCGAGCAGTTGCGCGACACGCTGACGGCCTGGCGCGACGCCGGCCCCGAACTCGCCACCCTCGTCGACCGCTCGCCCGCGCTGCACGAGGCGCGGCCGCTCGCCGCCGACCTGCCCGCGCTGGGGACGACGGGGCTCGAGGCGCTCTCGTACCTCACGCGCGGCTCCGCGCCCACCGCCGAGTGGCGCGACGCGCGCCTGAAGGCGCTCGACGAAGCCGCGAAGCCGAAGGCGGCGCTCGAATTCGCAGTCATCCAGGGACTCCGCCAGCTCGTCGTCGCCGCCTACGAGCAGACACGCCTCCGCCAGATGACCGCCGCCGAGTGGAAGGCGCAGGTGAAGACGCTCGCCGCTGCGCCCGCGAAGTAGGGAAAGGGGTGTTGGGTGTTGGGTTAAAGACTTGCTCTCACCCAACACCCAACACCTAACACCCAACACCCTTTTCATTCATCATTCTGCCGTGGAGGGGCGACCTCTTCGCCCTCTTCCGTCAACGTCTTACCCTGGTTCTTCAGACGCTCGACGGTGCGCATCTCCTCCTGCGCGCGCTCGGGCTGTTTGAGCCGCGCGTAGAGGAGCGCGAGGTTGTAGTGTGCCCTGGGCTCCTCGGGGCCGAACTTCACGGCCGCTTCGAGCGCGGCTTGCGCGCGCGCGTAATCCTTGAGCTTCAGGAAGGCAGCGCCCAGGGAGGCGTGCGCGTGCGCGAACGTCGGGGCGAGTCGGACGGACTTCTCGAACAGCTCGACGGCCCGCGCGTCCTCGCCCTCCTGCTGCGCGATGAGGCCGAGGTAGTAGAAGACCTCGGCCGTCGCGGCGCCGCCCTGCGCGGCCGGCTCAAGCACGGCGCGCGCCTCCGCCAGCCGACTCTCTTTGAGCAGCACGTAGCCGAGGTGTATCTGCCCCTGCGCGTCCCCGGGGCGGAGCTTGAGGAACTGCCGGAAGGCGCGCTCGGCCTCGTCCACGTCGGGCGGATACCTGAGCCACGCCGAGCCGATGGCGAATTGATACGAAGGCTCCTGGGGATTCAGCTCCGCCGCTTTTCTGAACGCGGCGACGGCGGCAATCCTGTCGCCCTTCCTGAGATACGCCTCGCCGGCCGCGGCGAGCAGAGGGGCCGAAGGCGGCTGCGTCTCTTTGAGAGACTCGACGAGGGCGACGCACTCTTCGACGCGGTTCTGCGAGAGCAGGAGCCAGGCGAGCCTCTGCGCCGCCTCGGCGTTCGAGGGTTCGAGGCGCAGCACTTCGCGGAGCTGCGCGGCGCTCTTCTCCGGCTCGCGCCTGAGCAGGTAGAGGTGGGCCAGGTTCATGTGCGCGCCCGCGAGCCGCGCGTCGCTGCGGACGGCGCGCGCGAAGAGCGCCTCCGCCTCTTCGAGCCTCCCCTGCTTCGCGCGGAGCGCGCCCAGGAGGTTGAGCGCCGTGGCCTCCTCCGGCGTCTCCCTCAGGATTTGGTTCAACTGCCGCTCGGCCTCCGCCAGCCGGTCGCCGCCGATGTTTGCGGCCGCGCGCCTCAACTGCTCGACGCGGTCGCCCGCCTGCGCCCACGCGACCGCCGGCATCAGGCACACACACCACAGCGCGAGGATGAGCGCGCGGGCGTTGATGTTTTCTGACGTGGTGTGCATGTGGATTAACCGAACTCATCAACGCCGCGCGGCCGACTTGAACTCCTTCTGCTCGACGGCGCCCTGACCTTCTTTGACGACGACCAGGCTGTTGACCTTCGCGTTCGTGACCTTGTCGACTGCGCCGCTCGGCCAACGCACTTCGATCAAGTCAACCTTCGTCCTCATCCCTAAACCGAAGTGCAGGCGCTTATCGCTCTGCGAGAGATAGCTGTCGCCGCTGCGCACCTCGTCCTTCTGCGCGAGGTCGCCGGAGACGACCGACACCCGCGCGCCGACGCCGCCGCGGTTGCTCTTCACGCCGACCGTCTTGACGAGCACGAAGTTGCCCGCGCCGTTGCCGCCGTCGTTGCGGAGCACCTGCGGCGCGTCGCCGAGGTTGTTGATGACGATGTCCACGTCGCCGTCGTTGTCGAGGTCGCCGAAGGCCGCGCCGCGCGCGGCGTGCTTCTCACTGAAAGGCGCGCCTAAAGTTTCGGCGACTTCGGCGAACGTCCCGTCGCGGTTGTTGTGGAAGACGAAGTTCCGCTGCTTGAAAGTCTTGATCTGCGGGTAGACGTGGCCGTTGGCGACGAAGAGATCGACCCAGCCGTCGTTGTCGTAGTCGAAGAACTTCGTCCCCCAGCCGACGTACGGCAGGCTCGGCGCGGCGACCCGCGCCTTGTAGGAAACGTCGGTGAAAGAGTTGTTGCCGTCGTTGTGGTAGAGCGTGTTGTACTCGTCGTCGAAGTTGGTGACGAAGAGGTCGAGGCGGCCGTCGTGGTCGTAGTCCGCCACGGTCACGCCCATCGAACCTTGCGCGCCGCCGTTCTCGCTCAGCGCCAGGCCCGAGAGGAAGCCGACCTCCTTGAAGGTGCCGTCGCCGTTGTTCTTGTAATGGAAGTTCGGCGTCGAGTCGTTGGCGACGAAGATGTCGGTGAGGCCGTCTTCGTCGAAGTCGCTCGCGATGACGCCCATGCCGTAGTAGCCGTTCGGGTCGGAGACGCCGGCCTTCTTCGACACCTCGGTGAAGGTGCCGTCGCCGTTGTTGTGGTAGAGCGAGTCGCCGTCGCCGGGAAGGCCCCTCGGGCCGCACTGCACGGCGATGCCTTTGAACTGGCAGGTCTTGTCCTTGCCGAACTCGGGCAGGTTGTTGAAGTCGAAGGCCACGTAGTTCGCGACGAAGAGGTCGAGCCAGCCGTCGCGGTCGTAATCGACGAACGCCGCGCCCGCCGACCAGCGCGGGTCGCCGACGCCGGCCCTGGCGGTCACGTCGGTGAACGTCCCGTCCCCGTTGTTCTTCAGCAGGTGGTTCGGGCCGACGCAGGTGACGTAGATGTCTTCGAAGCCGTCGTTGTCGTAGTCGGCCGCGACGGCGCCCATGCCCCAGCCCACGTCGCCGACGCCCGCCTTGTCGGTCACGTCCACGAACGTCCCGTCGCCGCGGTTGCGGTAGAGCGCGCTGCGCGTCCTGCCCTTCGACTTGACGAGATCGACCGTCAGGGAGTTGACGAAGAAGATGTCGAGGAAGCCGTCGTTGTCGTAGTCGAGGAGCGCGACGCCGCCGCTCATCGACTCGACGATGTAGCGCTTCTCGGGCGTGGAGACGTGTCGGAAGTTGACGCCCGCCTGCGCGGTCACGTCGGTGAAGCGTACGGCCGTCTGCGCCCGCAGCGGGAGTGGCAGCAGGACGAGGGCCGCGAGGAGGAACGTTAAGGTAAGGGGGATTTCACCACAGAGACACAGAGACACAGCTCGTCGAGCTATGTGCCCCAAGCTGTGCCTCTGTGTCTCTGTGGTTAATTTCCCTTCCGTCATCCACTCAACCGAAAGTCGCTCTACGGCGTCGTCGCGCGCAGCGCCTTCTCTTTCAACTGCCGCGCGGTTTCGAGCTGGGCCTCGCCCTCGGCCTGGCGGCCGGCGGCGATGTATGCGCGCCCGAGCTGGTAGTGGACGTGCGCCTCGCCGGGCGCGAGTTGCGCGGCCCGCTCGAGGCTCTCGACCGCGCCGCGCACGTCGCCCTGCTTCAAGAGCGCGTTGCCCAGCTCGAAGTGCGCGTTGGCGAAGTCGGGGCGGACGCCTACGACTTCGCGCAGGAGGGTGATGCCACGCGCCGTCTCCTGCCGCGCGAGGAGGGTGAAGCCGAGGTGGAATTTAGCCTGCACGTCCGAAGGGTTTAGCTTCAACTCGGCCTCGAACTCGCGCGCGGCCTCTTCGAGCTGGCCCGCCTTGAGTTGAATCAGCCCCGTGTAGAAGTGTGCGAGGCGCACCGTCGGGTCGAGCGCGAGCGCCGCGCGCAGCTCTTCGAGCGCGCCGGCCGCGTCGTTCTGCTCGTAGCGCGCGCGGCCCAAGAGGATGTGCACCTGCGGGCTGTTGCCGCCCAGCGCCACCATCTGCCGGACGACGCGGTTCGACTCTTCGGTCTTCCCCGTCTTCGCCAGAGAGAGCGCGAGCGGGTAGTAGAGCGCCAGGTCGTCGGACTTGACGGCCACGACTTCCGTCAAGAGTGCCGCGGCCTGCTTGTAGTCCTCCGTCATGAAGTAGCTGAGGCCGAGGAGCTGTTTGGCCTGAAGGTTCGAAGGGCGCGACTGCGCCTCGCGTTCGAGCGGCGCGATTGCGTCCTTATATGATTCGGACTTGAAGTAGGCCAGTCCGAGGTTGTAATCGAGCCCCTCGTGCCGCGGATTCCACTTCGCGGCCGCCGCGAACTCTTCGGCCGCGGCGCGGAAGTCGCCGCGCTCGGCGCGCAGGAGTCCGACGTTGTTGTGCGCCGCGGCGAGCACCTTCTCGTAAAAGGCGGCATCCCGCGCCAGCGCGCCCGCCGCCTTCGTGTTCGTGTCAGTTGCCCCCGTAACGACACCCTGCTGTGAGACTAACTGAGGGAGTTTCGACTGCTCGTCGGCTTTGGCGGCGTTGAGGTAGGCGTCGAGCTTCTCCTCGTCGCGCTTGAAGGCTTTTGACTTGAGCTCGGCCGCCGTCTGCAACTCCTTCTCGCCCTCGGCGGCGCGGCCCGCCTTGAGGAGAGACTGGCCGAGGCGGAAGTGTGCGTTCGTCACCTGGTAGTCGTTGTGTTCGAGCCGCGGGTTGAGGGCGATGGATTTCCTGAGCGCCTCAATCGCCTGCTCGTACTTACCCAGATTCTGGTAGGCCACGCCGAGCAGGAAGTAAGGGTCGGGGCTGTCGGGCCGGAGGCTCGCTGCCCTCTCTAAGGGGACGACGGCCTGCGGCCAACGCCCCTCGCTGCTGTGAATCACGCCGAGGTAGTAGCTGGCTAAGAACTCTTCCGGGTGCGCGGCCAGCTCCGCCTCAAGCTCGCGGGTCGCGTCGGGGATGCGGGCCGCGCCGTCCTTGAGCAGGTAGGTGAGGCCGAGGTGGTAGTGCACGCGCGGGAGGCGCGGGTCGAGCGCGGCGGCGCGCCTGAACTCCGCGACGGCCTCGTCGAAGAAGCCGGTCTCGCGGTAGGCGCGGCCCGTGAGCACGCGCAACTGCGCGCTCTCGCCGAGCGCGGAGGCCAGGCCGTCATAGACGCGGCGGGCGTCCACGGGCCTGCGCTCTTTCAGGTAGGCGAGGCCGAGCGTGTAGGCCGCGTCGTAGTCTTTGGGCGCGAGCGCGAGCGCCGCCTCCAGCTCCCGCGCGGCCGCGGCGAACTCGCCGAGCATGAAGCGGGTCTTGCCCAACATGTGGCGGGCGGCCTCGCTGCGTGGGTTGCGCGCGAGGACTTTGGAAAGAGGCTCGACGGACTTTTGATATTGCCCGGCCTGGAAGTATGCGATGGACAGATCGACGAGCGCCTCTTCTGAGTCGGGCCGCAACGCCGCCGCAGCCTCCAACGCAATAACCGCGCGCGGATAGTTCTCTTGCGCGACGTAGATTTTCCCGAGCGCCGGGTAGGCTTCGGCGAGGATGGCCGCGTACTCCCGCTCGGCCGCCGCCAGATCATTCGCACGCCGGTACGCTTCGGCCGCCTCGTAGTGTCTGCGGAACGAATCGCCGGGCTGCTGGAACGGGGAGACGAAGGCGAGCAGAAGAAGAAGGGCCGAGGGGAAATGCATTGTGACCTTACGGGTGCTGGGTGCCAGGTTTTGGGTGCTGGTTCTGCCTTCCCAGCACCCAGCACCTGAAACCTGTCCTGATGCGGTATTCGATGAAAAACGGAGGGCTGAAAGTCTCAACCCTCCGTCTCGGTTTCAGCCTGGCGGACTATATCAGAAGTTCAGTTTCAGGCCGAACTGAATTTCGCGCGGGCCACGCGTCGAGCCGGCCCGCCCGAAGCCGCCGTTCGAGAGGTTGTTCTCGATGCCGCCGCCGGCCACGCTCGCGTTGTGGGCGCGGAAGTTGACGAAGTTGAAGACGTTGAACATCTCGGCGCGGAACTGGACGCCGTAACGCTCGTGAACCTTCCAGTTCTTCGCCATCGAGAAGTCGACGTTCTTGATGCCCGGGCCGCGGACGAACCCGCGCGGGAGGTTGCCGAAGGTGCCCACCGCGGGCAGCGCGAAGGCCGCGCGGTTGATGAGCAGCGAGCGGTCGGACGGGTTGTCGATGTAGAGCGGCACGCCCGAGACGAGGTTCGGCCGCTGCGTGGTCGAGTTGCCGAGGCCGGCCCGGTCTGTGCCGAGGATGATGTTGAGCGGCGTGCCGCTGTAGAAGGAGGCGATGCCGTTAAGCTGCCAGTTGCCGAGGAGGTTGCTCGCCAGAGAGCCCCACTCCTTGAACGACGGCAGCGCGTAGACCGTGTTGAAGACGAAGGCGTGGCGGCGGTCGAGGTCGGCGTCGCCGCGATCCTGGTCGTAGTTGAAGACGTCGGTCGTGGCGCTGATGAACGACTGGGTCGGGACGTTGCTGATCGTGTGCGACCAGGTGTACGCGGCCTGGAAGGCCAGCCGCTGGCTGAACCTCCGGTCGACCCAGGCCTGCAGCGCGTGGTAGTTCGAGTCGCCCGTGGACTCGTCGCGCGTGATGGAGTTCGAGAAGCCGAACCGGCGGAAGTTGTTGGCGTCCGCCCCGTTCGCCACCTGCGTGCGGAACTGCGGCCGCACCGCGTTGTAGCTGCCGTTGAGGAGTCGCCAGATGTGCAGGCCGTGGTTGCCGACGTAGGAGACTTCGGCCACGGTGTTCGGCATGATCTCCTGCGAGACGGTCAGGTTCCACTGCCAGCTCTCGGGCGGCTTGAAGTTCGGGTCGACGGAGTTGACCGCGCCGACGTTGGCCGCCTGGGCGGCGAGCAACGTGCGGTTGGGGTTGTCGAGCGTGCGGCAGGTCGGGCAGTCGGTCAAACTCACGGCCGTCGAGTTCCAGCCCGTGTCCACCTGGGTCGTCCAGGGCGGGTCGCCCGCCATGCGGAGCAGAGAGGCGATGACGTTCGAGCGGCTCAGGTAACGCCCGAAGCCCATGCGCACGGCCGTCTTGCCGTTGCCGTGGACGTCCCACGCGAGGCCGAGGCGCGGCTGGATGCCCATCTTGTACGGGTTCACTAAGGAGCGCGGCAGCCCGACCGCGCCGGCCTGGTCGGCGCGGACGTAGCCGCTGTTCAAATTCTTCCCGTCGTAGAGCTCCGGAATCCAGTTGGTGATACGGTCGTCGGCGGCGAAGGCCGCCGGGAAGTAGGAGTAGCGCATCCCGAGCGTGAACGTCAGGTTGGGCCGCACCTTCCACGTGTCGTTGCCGTAGAACTCGAAGTCGCGCCAGCGGCCGAGGGTCGTGTCCTGGCGCTGAAGCTCGGTGTACTCAAGGATCGGCAGGTCTTTGAGCAGGAGGTCGGTGATGAGGCTGCCCGTGCGGCTGCCGTCGGTCTGGATGGTGTAGATGCCGCTGCCGCCGCTCGGCTGCTCGTCCTTGCGGTTGCGGCTGTAGAGGACGCCGAACTTGGTGGAGTGCGAGCCGAGCACCACCGAGAGGTCGTCCTTCCAGATGTTCAGGTCCTGGTGATTCTCCCAGGGGGCCTGGTGCCAGAGGTTGCCGTAGCCGCCCGCGCCCCAGCCGACGGTCGGGAAGCCGGTGCCCTCGACGCGCGGGAAGACGGTCGGGAAGGCGGAGGCGACCTGATCCTCGAGCGCCTTGCTCGCCGCGCTCGTCGCGACGAAGATGTCGTTGCCCGAGCGCGAGAACTGGAACTCGTTGACGGTCGTCGAGCTGATGGTGTTCGCCACCTTGACGGCGAAGCTGCGGCTCGGCTGCTCCCAGTCGGACGAGAGCGTCGGGAAGGGCGTGTCGCCCCAGAAGTTTCCGGAGGCCTCGCCGTGCACCCACGTCTCGTTGATGTAGCGCACCATCACGTTCATCTTGTCGGTGACGTTGATGTCACCGCGGATGAGGTCTTGCCTGGTGTCGACGGGCTGGAGGGGCGTGGAAATCCAGTTGGCCCCCGTGCGCCGGCCCGACGGGTCGTCGCGGTTGTTCGGGAGCGGGAAGATGTTCATCAGGGCGAGGCCGGCCGGGCTCAGGCGCGCCTGCGGGATGACGTTGCCGGGGAACGGCTGGCAGGTGGCCGCGCTGAAGACGCGGTTGCCGCTTGAGTCGCGCGTGCAGGTGGTCGGGTCCCAGGGCACCCCGCCCGACAGCCCCGAGACGGGGCCGCTGAAGTTGCCCGCGCGCTCGGCGGCCGTGGGAACCAGCGCGCGCAGCGGCCCCGTCCCGCGCCGCTCGCGCCGCCACTCCTCAGACCAGAAGAAGAAGACGCGGTCTTTGACGATGGGGCCGTTGAAGTTGCCGCCGAAGTTGTTGTACCGGAGCGGCGCGCGCTTGATGCCGGCCTGGTTCGAGAACCAGTCGTTGGCGTTCAGCTTGTCGTTGCGGAAGAACTCGAACAGGCTCCCGTGGAAGTCGTTCGAGCCGCCTTTGGTGACGAGGTTGATGACCGCGCCCTGCGCCTGCCCGTACTCGGCCGAGAAGCTGTTGCGCTCGACGCGGAACTCGGCGATGGAGTCGATGGAGGGGAAGACCAGCAGCGTCGCGTTCGAGCCGACGTCCATGTTGTTGACGCCGTCGACCGTCCACATGTTGGCGTTCGACTGGTTGCCGTTGACGGAGACGTCCACGTGCGAGTCGAGCCCCGTCCCGCGCGTGCCGAACGCCCCGCCCTCGTTCGGGGCCGACAGTCCTGGGACGAGCGTGACGAGCGCCGCGTAGTTGCGCCCGTTCAAGGGAAGCTCGGTCACCTGCTTCTCCGAGACGAGGCTGCTGACCCGGCCGCTCTCGGTCTCGACGAGCTGCGCCGCGCCCGTCACCGTCACGGTCTCGCTGACCGCGCCGACCTGGAGGGCGATGTCCACGACCACGCGTTCGGCGACGTGCACCTCGACGCCGGTGGCGAGCGTCCGCTTGAACCCCGAAGGGGCCGCGCTCACGCTGTAGCGGCCGACCGCGATGCTCTCGGCCGAGTAGGTGCCGTCGTCGCCCGTCCTGACGGTGCGCTTCTGCCCGGTCGTCTCCTCCTCGATGACGACCTCGGCGTTGGGGACGGCGGCGCCCTGCGGGTCGCGCACGGTGCCGCTGATGCTGCCGACGGTGCTCGTCTGGGCGCGCGCGCCCGCCGCGAGCAGGCCGGCGCCGAGCATGATGAGGACGGCGTAAAGGGCGAATTTCTTTCTCATAATCCGGGTCTCCTGGCGCATGGACGTGTGTCCGAAACAGGGCTCGGGGAAAGCCTTGAAGACTCACAGCGCGCTCCCACAGGCGGGGAGCCTAAATGATCACCGGCGAAGAATAATGTTGTTGATAGGCTCAGCTCGACGGCCGCCGACCAACGCGCCGCCGCTCAGACTAAGACTTGCATACACTCTATACCTGTCATATGGCGTCCTTAAAGTTACTATCAGTAAGACACGCCGCGAGGGCGGTTCGTCCCGCATATCGCCTGAGAAAACGGCGCGTTACACGGCCGATGTAACCACGTTACACGCCGGCGCTCCGGCCCACAAATATCTGTTTGTTGAAAAGCCGCGGGCGGGCTTATAATCCGGGCCGCCGTCACCTGGGATTCTCCAGTCTTTGTTAGGATTCCGAACAATCATTACTCACTCGCACGCGCTTCGGGACGGCGCCAGGCCCCGGCGTTTAAATGCCCGGCGTACTCTTTCAGGCCCGCGGCCGTGATATGGAACTAGGCAGGGAACAGAAGCTCGCGCAGCTCGACAAGCTCCTCCAGAGCCGCACGCTCCAGAACTCTGAGAGCCTCAAGGCGTTCCTCCGCTTCGTCGTCGAGAGGACGGTCGAGGACGAGGGCGCGCTGCTCAAGGAGTATACCATCGCCACCGAGGTCTTCGGCCGCAACAGCGACTACGACCCGCGCATCGACTCGGTGGTGCGCGTCCAGGCCGGGCGACTCCGGACAAAGCTTCAGGAGTATTACAACACCGAGGGGAAGGGCGACGCCGTCGTCATCGACCTCCCCAAAGGCCACTACCACCCGGTCTTCGTCTCGGCCCGGGCCGACGGCGAAGTCGCGGCCCCTCCGCACGACACACAGGCGCCCGACCCGCCGCCCACGAACGGGCACGACGCCGCCGCGGTCGCGCAGGGAGACGCGCAAACGCACGCCGTTAGTCCCCGGCCGGCGGGGCGCGCCAGGGCGCTCACGTACCTGCTCGCCGGACTCGTCGTGCTGCTCGCCGCCTCCACGTTCACGCTCTACCTGTGGAACGTCAGGCTGCAACAGCAGGCCGCCGCCGCGAACACCGCCGGCGCAGACCACACGCTGACCTCGGAGGAGTCGAAGGCGGTCTGGAGTCCCTTCGTCGACGACCCGCAGCCGCCCCTGCTCGTCCTGAGCAGCCCGACCGTCCCGCGCTTCATCAACAGCGCCGACCCCCGGACGCTCGCGGCGCGCGCCGTCCAGCTCAGCCCCGAACAGGCGCGCCTGCTCAGCAGCGCGCCGGAGTTCAAAGGGCAGTGGGCGGGCGGCGACTCGCCGCGGCTCATCCCTTCGCTCGGCATGTACACGGGGATGGGCGAGGCCATCGGACTCCACCGCCTGACAGACCTCTTCCGCACCGCGAACAAGAACATCCTGCTCAAGCAGAGCCGGCAGGTGAGCGCCTCCGACCTCAAGTACCGCAACGTCATCCTGCTCGGCAGCATCTACGTCAACGAGTGGTCGCGGCGGCTCCCCTCGGTCGAGAAGTTCTCCTACACCTTCAACGCGACGATTGAGAACCGCGACCCGCAGGCGGGCGAAGAGCGCGAGTACAAGCCGCAGTTCGAACCGCAGACTGGCACGCTCACGACCGACTACGCGCTCGTCACCGTCAAGCCGAACGTCTCGGGCGAGCACGCGGTGATGACTCTGGCCGGCGTCTTCAGCGAGGGGACGGAGGCGGCGGCCGAGTTCGTCACGACGCGCAACCACCTCTCGACGCTCGGCCAGCGCCTGCGCCAGCTCGGCGGCGCGGCCGGCCCGCCGAAATACTACCAGGCGCTCCTCAAGGTCGGCGTCGAGAACGGCACGCCCACCACCATCGAACTCATCGCGCTGCACGCGCTCCCCGAGCCGACTAACTGAAAGAGGCGGAAGCCCGACCGTGAGGGAGGGCGTCCGTCAGACAGAATAAAAGGCGGGATGATGAAGAACACGCTGCCCTTCATCATCCCGCCTTTCTTTGTCAGCTATACGCCCTCCCTCACGGTCGGGCTTCCGCCTTAGTCTTCTCCAGTTTCTCGGCCGACTTGCCGATGCTCTCGCTCAGTTGCAGGATGTCGCGCAGGTCGCGCCCGGCCTTCTGCGCGTCTTTGACGTCGATGACTTCGGGGATTTTGAAGAGCGGGTTCTCGGTGAAGCTGTCGATGCGGTGGCACATCCTGACGAGCGCCTCCGTCAGCAGCGCGCTCTCGATGTCGCCCTGCGGCTCCGAAGCATTCTTTTCGCCCGCGGGGGTTTCGCGCAGGAGGTGCGTCTTCAGGCGGCCGGCGCGCTTGTTGATCTCCTCGCTCTGGCGGGCGACGAACTTGTAGTCGAGCGGCTGGCCCGACTGGAGGTGTCGCACCACTTCGTTGCGCAAGACCTGTATGCGCCGGAAGTCGTCCTTCATCTGCCCGACGGCGGCCTCGACGCTCCGCCGGTCGGTCAGTTTCACCTCGCCGAACCTCTCGGCGCTGCGCAGTTGCGCCTCACGCTGCTGCCGCTCGCGCGCCTCGCCGTACGGGTCGCGGGGGTCGATGTTGCCCGGCGGCTGCGTGCCGGGCGCACCCGGCTGCTGCGCCGAGGCCGCGCCCGGCGAGAGCGCCAGGAGGCAAACGAGCCCCACGAACCCGGCGACGACTGCCGCCCTCTGCGCCCGACGGTCTCCCATGACTGGCACCGCTCCTTCCTGCGAGATGGCCGAGTATAATCCCGCACTCCGCCCGCGGACAACGCCCGGCCCGCGGGAGCGGATGAGCGACGGCCGCGCCCGCGCCGCCAAAGTTATTGACGCTCTCGCGGCTTGACGTATATAAGTCCTCTGGCTTTCCTTTGCCTTCGCGCCCGAAGTTGGCCGGGCAAAACAGAGCACCCTCGCCCGCTCCAACAGCTTCTGACTCAAGGAGACTTCCGACGTGCCCGAGCATAAGACCCATGCGACCCGCATCTGCCTTCTCGTCTGCCTCACGCTCGCCTGCCTGCTGGCCGCGGACGCCTCGGCGCAGACCTTCCGCGGCACGATCCTCGGCACCGTCGCCGACGCGAAAGGCGAGGTCATACCGGGCGTGCCCGTGACGGCCAGGAATACGGCGACCGGCCTCGAACGCACGGTCGTCACGGACGAGGTGGGGAACTACACCATCGCCGAGCTGCCCGTCGGCACCTACGAGGTGACCGCCGAAGGGCGGGGCCGCGGCCTTGAGACGCACAGGCAAGTCGGCGTACAGCTCGAAGTCGCGCAGGAGCGCCGCGTAGACTTCATGCTCTCGGCGAGACATCTCGAAGAGGTCGTTCAAATCCTCTCTACCGACGCGCAGGTCGAGACGACGAGCAACACGCTCGGCGGCCGTATCCAGTCGAAGCAGGTCGAGGAGCTGCCGGTCAACGGGCGCGACTTCACGAAGCTCATCGTGCTCGCGCCCGGCATGACGGGCGACCCCTCGGGCGCGACCGACTCGCCCGGCTCCTTCGGCCTCTTCTCGGCCAACGGCAACCGCGGCCGCTCGAACAACTACCTGCTCGACGGCACCGACATGAACGACGGCTACCGGAACCTCCCGGCCATCAACGAGGCCGGCGTCTTCGGCACGCCCGCCACCATCCTCCCCGTCGAGGCCATCGCCGAGGCCGCCGTGCTCTCGAACTTCGAGGCCGAGTTCGGCCGCAACTCCGGCGCCGTCGTCAACCTCGTCACCAAGTCGGGCAGCAACGACTTCCACGGCTCGCTCTTCGAGTTCTTCCGCAACGACAAGCTCGACGCGCGCAACTTCTTCAACCCGAAGCCCGACCCGCAGACCGCCTTCCGCAACAACCAGTTCGGCGGAAGCCTCGGCGGCCCCCTCTTGAAGAACAAGACCTTCTTCTACTTCGCCTACGAGGGGCAGCGCGAGCGCGTCGGCCTCAACTCGACGGCGCGCGTCCCAGACCCGCGCGAGATCGCCGCGCTCGGCGGCGCGACCAACCCCGTCATCGCGCGCCTGCTTCAGCGCAACCCGTGGCCGGCCCCGAACCGGCAGCTCCCGCTCTTCGACGACACGGGCGCGCCCAACCTCTTCGTCACCACGCGCGCCTCGAACGACGTGGACAGCCTCATCGGAAAGATCGACCACTCGTTCGACCCGAACAACCAGCTCACGGGCCGTTACTTCTTCGGCAACAGCGACCAGTCGTTCCCGCTCGCCATCCTCGGCGGCAACGTCCTGCCCGGCTACAACACCGTCACGCCGACGACCGTCCACCTCGTCTCGCTCTCGTACCTCAAGATTTTTTCGGGCACGCGGGTCAATGAGCTGCGCTTCGGCTACAACCGTTTCGACGAGGGCTTCTTCCCCGAGGACTCTGACTTCGACCCCGCGAGCATCGGCCTCAACACCGGCGTCTCCTCGCAGGACTTCGGCCTGCCGTTCATACGCATCCGCAACGACCCCATCGGCTCCATCGCCTCGGTCGGCTCGACGCTCTCGGTGCCGCGCGCGCGCCTCGACACGAACTACCACGTCATCGACAACTTCAGTTGGAAGCTGACGGGGCACGACCTCAAGTTCGGCTACGAGTTCCGCCGGACGACCGTGGACGCCTTCTTCGACGCGGGCTACCGCGGCCGCCTCGACTTCGACACGCTCGCCGACTTCCTCGCCGGGAACCTGAGCGGCGGCCGTCAGGCGCGGGGGCTGTCGCAGCGCGACACCTTCCAGAATTCGCACGCGGCCTACGTGCAGGACAGCTACCGCGCCGCGCGAAACCTCACGCTCAACGCCGGCGTGCGCTGGGACTACTTCGGGGTGATCGACGAGAAGAACGGACTGCTCTCGAACTTCGACCCGCGGCGCGGCCTCGTGCTCGTCGGCGAGAACGGGTTAGAGCGGTTGTACGCGCGCGACTGGAACAACTTCAGCCCGCGCCTCGGCCTCGCGTGGGACGTGACCGGCAACAGCAAGACCGTCATGCGCGCCGGCTGGGGCCTCTTCTACGACGCTTACTCGCAGGACTTCTTCACCGGACAGTTGCCCTTCAACACCTTCAACCCCGGCCCGGCCTACAACCCCGTCGGCCCCGCGCCGATTCTCTTCTCCTTCTCGACCGTCTCTCAGATTCAGCCGGGCGTCCCCGTCTTCACGGACTTCCTCGACTCCGACGTGTTCGCCGTAGACCCGCGGATGCGGACGCCCTACGTCCAGAACTTCAACCTCAACGTCCAGCGGGAGCTGGCGCGCAACGTCGTCCTGCAGGTCGGCTACGTCGGCTCGCAGGGGCGCAAGCTCATCCGCTACCGCGACATCAACCAGCCCGTGAACCCGAGGGTCTCGTCCGCGCGCCCCTTCGATAACGGCCCCTTCGCGCCCTCGGGCGGGACGTTCTTCTACGTCAACCTCCTCGAAGCGTCGGCCAACTCAAGCTACAACGCGCTGCAGACGAGCCTCACGACGCGCAACCGCCGTGGCTTCACGGCGACCGTCAACTACACCTGGTCGCACGCCATCGACAACGCCTCGGACGGGCAGGACTACGTCGCCAACGCGACGCAGCCCGACAACAGCTTCCGCGCAGACCTTGAGCGCGCCAACTCGAACTTCGACACCCGCCAGCGCTTCGTCGCCGCCGCGAGCTACGAGGTGCCGAACCTCTGGAAGAGGTACCCGCGCTTCGGCAAGGGCTGGCAGTTGAACGGCGTCGTCACGCTGCGGACGGGGAGCCCTTTCCACGTGAACCTCTTCGACGACTACAACGGCACGGGCGAGTTCTTCCCGCGCCCCGACCTCGTCGGCGACCCCTACGCCGGCACGTCCGGTCACGAGAGGTTCCTGAACCTCTCGGCCTTCAAAGTCCCCTGCACGCTCGACCCCGCGGGCGACGGCTCGGCGGCCTCGTGCCTTCCGGGGACGCAGCACTTCGGCAGCCTCGGCCGCAACTCCCTGCGCGGCCCCGGCTACCGGAACTTCGACTTCTCCGTCTTCAAGGAGACGCCTCTGCGCGAGGGCGTGCGCCTGCAACTACGCGCAGAGATTTTCAACCTCTTCAACCACCCGAACTTCTCTTCGCCGCTGCTGCCGTCGTTCGCGGCGGACGCGAGCTTCAACGGCATCGACCCCGTCACGGGGCGCGGCATAGGCTTCCTGCCCATCACCGTCACGCCCGACGTCGGCATCGGCAACCCGTTCCTCGGCGGCGGCGGCCCGCGCAACATACAGCTCGCCGCCCGCCTCGTCTTCTGAGTCCGTCGCGTCTTAATGAATCTCCGGCTCGGGGTGGGCGGGCCGGCGTGCAGGAAGTCGAAGTCGCAGCCGCGGTCTACACGTTTGAGCAACCGTTCGAGGTAAGGGTCGCGCGCGGGGTCTTCGCGCACGACGGCGTACTTGACGCCCGAGGAGAAGAGTTTGAAGAGCACAGACACGAACCCCGAGCAGTCCGTCAAGCTGGGCCGGCGCTCCTTCGTCGCCGGCACGCTTCTGGCCGGCGCCGCGGCCGCCGCGCTCGGCCAGTCGCGCGACTACGGTCAAGGTGCGCCGCCCGTCCGCTACCCAGACCCGGACATCGTCGTCCTCGACCCGCGCTTCAACAAATACAAGATCGGCAACACCTCCATCCAACGCCTCCACACCGGGATGCTCTGGGCCGAAGGCCCCGCGTGGAACGGGCTCGGCCGCTTCTTAGTCTGGAGCGACATCCCGAACAACGTCGTCCACCGGAGGCTCGAAGAGGACGGGCACGTCAGCGCCTTCCGCAGCCCTTCGAACAACGCCAACGGCAACACCTTCGACTGGGAGGGGCGCCACCTCGCCTGCGAGCACGGCGCGCGCCGCGTCGTCCGCTACGAGCGCGACGGCAGCGTCACCGTCCTCGCGGACAAGTGGCAGGGCAAGCCCTTCAACGCGCCCAACGATCTCGTCGTTCACCCCGACGGCGGCGTCTGGTTCACAGACCCCGGCTACGGCAGCCTCGGCAACTACGAAGGCAACAAGGGAGACCTCCTCATCAAGGAGGCCGTCTACCGCATCGACCCGAAGACCGCGAAGGTCGAGTTGGTCACGGACGAGTTGTCGAAGCCGAACGGCGTCTGCTTCTCGCACGACTACAAGCGGCTCTTCGTCGTGGACTCCGGGGGCAAGGGCGGCATCCGCGTCTGGGACTTGGTGGACGGCCGGACGATACGCAACGGGCGGCAGTTCGCGTCGATGTCTTTGAAGACGAAGGACGGAGTGCTGAACGGGGGCACCGACGGCGTGCGCGCCGACGTGGACGGCAACATCTGGGCGAGCGCGGGCTGGGCCGGCGAAGGGTTCGACGGCGTCCACGTCTTCACGCCCGAGGGCGAGCGCATCGGGCAGATAATTCTCCCGGAGACGGCGAGCAACATCTGCTTCGGCGGCCCCAAGCGCAACCGCCTCTTCATCACCGCCAGCCAGTCGCTCTACGCCGTCTACGTCAACACGCAGGGCGCACACATCGCTTGAAACATGAAGAAAGGATTAACCACAGAGACACAGAGGCACAGCTTGAGGCGATATTCCTCAGCAAGCTGTGCCTCTGTGTCTCTGTGGTTAATCTTTACCTGAATAATTATGACCGGCGGGGGCGTGATGATTACGGGCGCGGCGACGGTCGGCGAGCGCGCGCGGCGGCGCGTGACCCGGCGGGTGATGCCGTACCTGTTCCTGCTCTACGTCGTCGCTTACCTCGACCGCGTCAACGTCGGCTACGCGACGCTGGAGATGACGAGCGACCTCGGCTTCTCGCCCGAGGTCTACGGCTTCGGGGCGGGCGTCTTCTTCGTCGGCTACTTCCTTCTGGAGATTCCGGGCACGATCCTCGTCGAGCGTTGGAGCGCGCGCCGCTGGATCGCGCGCATCATGGTCTCGTGGGGGGTTCTGGCCGCGCTCACCGGCTTCGTCGGCACGGCGACGCAGTTCTACTGGGCGCGTTTCCTGCTCGGGGTGGCCGAGGCCGGGTTCTTCCCCGGCATGGTCGTCTACCTCGGCCACTGGTTCCGCTCCGAGGACAGGGCCAGGGCCTTCGCGCTCTTCGTGGCGGCACAGCCGATTGCCAACATCGTCGGCTCGCCGGTCTCGGGGCTTCTGCTCGGCGTACACTGGCTGGGGCTGGCGGGCTGGCGCTGGCTCTTCATCCTCGAAGGCCTGCCGGCCGTCGTCCTCGGCGTCGTCACGCTCTTCTACCTCACCGACCGCCCGCAGCAGGCCGCGTGGCTGCCCAAAGACGAACGCGACTGGCTCGTCTCGCAGTTGGAGCGCGAGCGGCTCGCGAAGCAGGGGGCGCACACGCAGCGGGTGCTCGACGCGCTGCGCCACCCGCACGTTCTCCTGCTGACCTTCACCTACTTCCTCATCGTCACCAGCGTCTACGGCGTCAACTTCTGGCTGCCCACGATCATCAAGAAGCTTTCGGGCTCTTCGAACCTCGTGGTGACTTCGGTCTCGGCGCTCCCTTACTGCGTGGGCCTCGTCGCCGTGCTGCTCTTCGGCTGGTCTTCGGACAGGACGAAGGAGCGGCGCCGGCACACGGCCGTCGCGATGGCGGTCGCGGGCGTCGGGCTTTTGCTGGTCGCCGCCGCCAGAGAGAACACGGCGCTGGCCGTCGCGATGTTCGGCGTGGCGGCCGTGGGGCTGTACGGCTACCAGCCCGGCTTCTGGTCTCTGCCCACGAGTTTCCTGACGGGGACGGCCGCGGCCGCCGCGGTCGGACTCATCAACTCTACGGGTAACCTCGGCGGCTTCGTCGGCCCTTTCGTCGTCGGCTACCTGGGCCGCAAGACCGGCTCGCTCTTCGCGGGCGTGCTCTACCTCTCGCTATCGGCGCTGGCGGCGGCGGCGCTCGTCCTCTGCCTGCGCGTCTGCGCGTCGGGGGCTATAGAGAAACGCCCCGTGTAAGAATTTAAGCCCCATGATTCCAACGGCCCTTCGTCAGATTTATCTTACGCGCCATCCCGGCGACGAATATAACAGGTCGCTCGAGGGGCGCTCACGGGGATGTTCATAATTCATTCCCGGTTGGTATAGAATGGCCGCACTCGTACAATCCTGAACAGCACGAGGGGTTCTTTCCGCCGCCGCCGGGCCGGGAGCGATATGCAAAGCGCTCGGGCCGGACGGCCGCCGCCGATGATTTACTGGTGGACTGCCCGTGATAGCCGAACAGCAGAGGGTCTCAAACATTCTGGTCGTGGACGACTCGCCGACGATGAGGCGCATGGTGATGGCGTCGCTGCGCCCGCTGGGCGCGGTCGCGTTCTCGGAGGCGGGCAGCGGCCTCGAGGCGATTGAGCGGCTGGCCCTCGGCGCCGTCGAGCTCATCATCCTCGACCTGAACATGCCGGACATGCACGGCGTCGAGGTGCTCGAGTTCGTGCGCGGCCACCACGCGTACCGCGAGCTGCCCGTCGTCGTGCTGACCACGCGCGGCGACGAGGCGAGCCGGGCCGAGGCGCTGGCCGCCGGGGCGACGCGCTACCTGACCAAACCGTTCGCCCCGCAGAACCTGCACGAGTGCGTGCGCGAACTTCTGGACGCGGCCTAAGAGAGAGAAGCCCCGTGCCCACCTCCAACCCCGACAACGAAGAAGGCGAGTTCTTCGGGCAGTTCCTGAACGAGTACTACGCGGAGTGCGACGAACACCTCACGCTCGTGCGGCGCAACCTGCTCGCCCTCGAAGCGCAGGTCGGGCGGCCACAGGTAGACCACGCCCTGCTCGACGAGCTGTTCCGCAGCTTCCACACGCTCAAGGGCATCTCCGCGATGGTCGGCCTCAGCGCGGCCGAGCAGTTGGCGCACCACCTTGAGAGCTACCTGCGCGCCCTGCGCCAGCAGGAGGCCGCGCTCGACACGCGCGGACTCGAAACGCTCCTCACGGCCACTTCACTTTTAGAGCAGGTCATCGGCGCGCGGCGCGACGAGAAACCGTCGCCGGACATCGGCGTCGTCGTCGAGCAGCTCGAAGCCCTGACCCTGAGCGGCTCGCCGGAGCCCGCCCCGGAGTCTTCGCGAGCCGACGCCCCGCCCCACGCCGCTCCGGCAAACGGCGCGGCGGCGAAGCGGACGTGGCGCGTCGAGTTCACGCCCACGCCCGCGCTCGCCGAGCGGGGCGTCAACGTCAACAGCGTGCGCGCGCGGCTGCAAGGCTTGGGCGAGATCGTCCGCGCGACGCCGCAGGTCAGGAAGCAGGGCGAGATAGCCTTCCTCTTCGTCGTCGCGACGGACGCCGCGGAGTCCGCCTTCGGGGGATGGGAGGCGGACGGCCTGACCGTCGCGCCCTTCGAAGAGGAGGCGCCGGCCGCCGTTGCCACGGCCGCGCCCGCGCCGGCCGTGACGCTCGGCGCGGCCAACGTGGTGCGCGTTGACCTCGCCCGCCTGGACGAGCTGATGCGGATGGTCGGCGAGCTGGTCGTCAGCCGCGCGCGGCTCGAAGACCAGTTGAAGGGTCTGAAGCGGGGCGGCGTCCCGGCCGCGACGTGGCGGCCGCTTCAGGAGACGAGCCACACGATAGGCCGTCAGTTGAGGGACTTGCGCGACGGCGTCATGCGCGTGCGGATGGTGCAGATCGGCGAGACGTTCGAGCGCATGCAGTTCGTCGTGCGCGACCTGACGCGCGAGGGCGGCAAGCGCGTCACGCTCAAGACCGAGGGGCGCGAGACCGAGATCGACAAGTTCCTCGTCGAGCGCATGACCGACCCGCTCATGCACCTCGTGCGCAACGCCGTCACGCACGGGCTCGAGACTCCCGCCGAGCGCGAGGCGCGGGGCAAGTTCGCGGAGGGCAGGATCAAGTTGTGCGCCGCGACCCGCGGCGAGAGGGTCTTCGTCGAGGTCGAAGACGACGGGCGCGGGATAGACAGGGCGCGCGTGGCGGCGCGCGCGGCCGCGAGAGGCCTGGTCGAACCGGGCGCGAGTCTGAGCGACGCGGCGCTGCTCGACGTGCTCTGCGCGCCCGGCTTCTCGACGCGGGACGAGGCCGACCGCGGGAGCGGGCGCGGCGTCGGCATGGACGTGGTGCGGAACACGGTCGAGGAGTTGGGCGGCTCGCTCCTGCTCGAAACGAAGCGCGGGCGGGGCACGCGCTTCGTCGTCGAGCTGCCGCTCACGCTCGCCCTGACGGAGGCGCTCATCGTCGGCGCGGGCGGGCAGAGGTTCGCCGTCCCGCAGTCGGCCGTGCGCGAAGTCTTCGAGGCCGAGCCCGGGGCGGTCAAGCGATTTGAGAATAACGAGGTCGTCGCCCACAGGGGCGGCGCGCTGCCGCTCGTCCGCCTCGCGCGCCTCTTCAACCTTGAGGGCGAAGGCCAGGGCGCGGCGCGCGTCTTCGTGCTTGGCGGCGGCGGCGGGGCGGGCGCGCTCGGCGTCGTGGTCGACCGCGTCATCGGGCAGCGTGAAATAGTCGTGCGCCGCATCGCAGACCCTCTGGCGCGGGCCGCGGGCGTGGCGGGCGCCACCGAGCTGGGCGACGGACGTGTGGTGCTCATCCTCGACGTGGCGGCCCTGAGACAGTTGGCGGCGGGGAGGCTTTGAGGGGACAGATGACGGTTAACAATCAAGGCGGCTCCGAACCTTTCATCCTCTTCGAACTCGCGGGCACGACCTACGGCGTGCGCAGCCGCTTCGTGCAGCAGGTCGAGATGGTCGAGCACGTGACGCCGGTGCCGAACGCGAGCGCGGCGGTCGAGGGCGTCGTCTTCGCGCGCGGCCAGGTCGTGCCGGCGCTCAGCCTGCGCGCGCGCTTCGGCTTCGAGAAGATGCCCTTCGACCTGCGCACGCGCCTCGTCGTCGTCAACACGGGCGCGCGCGTGGTCGGCCTGCTCGTTGACACGGCGCGGGAGTTCGTGCGCATCTCCGCCGAAAGCATCGAGCCGCCGCCCGACACCATCACCGGCTTGAGCGGGAAGTACCTCGAGGGCATCGCCTCGCTCGCGGGCGGACGCCTCGTCCTGATTCTCAACCTCGACGAGGTGCTCGACCTCGAAGGCATGCAGGCGTCGGACGACGCCACGGGCGAAACGTCAGGAACATAGATTACGCATAAAGGTCGGATATCGTACACAGACCAACGGAGGCGAAAGATGGCAACTCAGGTGGCCGAAGTGGGCAACAGTCTCGGGACGGATATCGGGCTGGTGCGCCGGCAGACGGAGCAGATTACGGAGACGGCCGAACGCATCACGCGCGTCGCGAACGAAGTGACCCAGGGGAGCGCGGAGCAGGTGCGCTCGCTCGACGACGCCGTGAGCCTCGCCAACGAGATGACGGCCTCGATGGGCGAGACGACCACGCAGGCCGAGTCCATCGCCACCTCCGCCGAGCAGTTGGCCTCGTCGGTCAACGAGAGCGCCGCCTCCATCGAGCAGGTCGGCGCGAACACGGCCTCGCTCGCGGCCTCCATCGCGGAGACCTCGGCCGCCGTCGAGGAGACGGCCCGCTCCATCGAGAGCGTCCACGCCACGACGAGCGAGATGGCG
Organism: Acidobacteriota bacterium; assembly: GCA_019239425.1. Classification (GTDB taxonomy): domain Bacteria; phylum Acidobacteriota; class Blastocatellia; order Pyrinomonadales; family Pyrinomonadaceae; genus QHXN01. The sequence goes on along the minus strand of JAFAZX010000097.1, from coordinate 78,100 downwards.
ACCTCGGCCGAAGGGGTGACGGGCGCGATGGTCGAGATGGCGGCCTCCATCAAGAGCGTCAGCGAAGACACGGAGTCGCTCAACGCCTCGGTCAATCAGACGGCCGTCAGCATGGAGCAGGTCGCGCGCTCCATCGAAGTGCTGTCGGGGAACGCCGACGACCTGAACGTCTCGGCCGAGGAGACTTCGTCCGCCATCAACGAGATGGCCGCCTCCGTCGAAGAGGTCTCGGCCATGACCGAGAACCTCGCCTCGACGGTCGAAGAGGTCTCGACCTCCGTCGAGGAGATGTCGCGCTCGGTGCAGAGCGTCGCGCAGAACGGCGAGCGCATCACCGAGGCGGCGAGCACGGCCGCGACGAGCGCCGAGCAGATGGATCGCTCGCTGCGCTCGGTCGCCTCGATGACGAAGCGCGCCGAGGAGGTGACCGTGCGCCTTACGCGCGAGGCCGAAGAGGGCGGCGCGGCGGCGCGCAAGTCCATCCAGGGGCTCGCGCGCGTGCGCGGCGCGATGGAGCAGTCGGCCTCCGTCATCCGCGAGATGGGCAAGCGCTCGGATGAGATCGGCGGCATCGTCAACACGATTAACGTCATCGCCGAGCGCACCAACATGCTCTCGCTCAACGCCTCCATCGAGGCCGCGCGGGCCGGGGACGCGGGGCGCGGCTTCGCCGTCGTCGCCGAGGAGATACGCAACCTCGCCGACCGCTCGGCGCAGGCGACCGCCGACATCGCCGCCATCATCCGCTCGCTCCAGGAGGTCGTGCGCGAAGCCATCTCGGTGGCGAACGAAGGCGCGCGCGTCGCGGAAGAGGGCGGGCGTCTGGCCGAGGAGGGTTCGAGCGGCCTGCAGAAGATTCTGAACGGCGTCAGCGAGGCGGCCCAGCTCGTCGGCCAGATCACGCGCGCCACCGACGAGCAGTTGGGCGCCGGGCAGAGCGTCGTCAACGCCGTCAACACCACCGCCGCGCAGGCCAAGCAGGTCGCGACCGCCACGGCCGAGCAGGCGAAGGCAGCGCAGGACATCGTCAAGGCGACGACGCGGATGCGCAAGACCGCCAAGGAGGTGAGCCAGGCGATGAACGAGCAGGGCCGGGCCTCGCGCGAGATCATCAAGGCCGCGCAGAGCACGGCCTCGGTCGCGATGCAGGTGCGCAAAGCCTCGGGCGAGCAGGCGACGGCCGCGAAGGAGGTGGCGCAGGCCGTCGAGTCGATGCGCCGCGGGGCCGCCAAGACCGTGCGCGCGCTCGAAGAGCAGGCGACGGCCGCCGAGCAGGTCTCGAACGAGACCAGGAGCCTGACCCGCCAGATCGCGAACGTCAGCCGCGCGATGGACGAGCAGGCGACCGCCGCCCAACAGATCTCGACGGCCGCGAAGAGCATGCGCCAGCAGTCCGCCCAGGTCGCCAAGGCGATGGTCGAGCAGTCGCGCGCCGCGCGCGAGATGACCGGCGCCACGCAGAGCATCTCCAAAGAGATTCAGCTCATCACCCGCTCCAACCGCGGCCACCTCGACACGTCACAGAAGTTGCTGACGACGCTCACGGACATCCGGCAGATCACGGAGCGCAACGCCCTCGGCGTCGAGGCGACGCTGGGCGGCACGACCGACCTCGCGGAGAACGTGCGCCAGCTCGCCTCCATCATGGACAGCATGACCGCGGGCGATGCGAGGCGCGGGGCCAGGCCGGCGCGGCGCGGCGGCAAGTCCGCGCGGACGGCGCCGAACGAACCGGCGGCCGAGCCGCCCGCGGGCGGCGGACAGTCACAGGCCGGTTCAGACATTTGAAGATGAGCGACACACAGGGCACGGTCGGCGTCTTCACGACGGACACGGGGCTGCGCATACAGGTCTGGGACGCCGCGCTGGCGTCCCTGACGGGCGTCCGCTCGGAAGCGGCCGTGGGGCGCGCCCTCGTCGAGATCGTGCCCGACCTCGAGAAGCGGCGACTGCTGGCCCGCTTCCGACGCGTGCTCGAAGAGGGCGTCGTCGAAGTCCTCGCGCCCGCGTTCCACCACTACCTCATCCCCTGCCCGCCGCCCGCGCCCTCGAAGCGTTTCGACAAGATGCAGCAGCGCGTCCGCATCGCGCCCCTGCGCGAGGGCGAGCGCGTCGCCGGACTCATCGTCACCGTCGAGGACGTCACCGAACGCTTAGACCGCGAGCGCGACCTGTCCGAGCGGCTCGCCCACGCCGACGAGGAGATGCGGCTGCGCGCGGCGCAAGACCTGGCGGCGGACGAAGCTCTCGACGCCGCGCCGCCGCTGCTCGGCGCGCTGAAGGACGAGAGCTGGCGCGTGCGCCGCGCGGCGGTCGAAGGCGTGTCGCGCCGCGCCGCGCCCGACGCCATCCACGCGCTCCTCAACTCCGTGCGCGAGAACCACCACAACCTGAGCCTGCTCAACAGCGCGCTCCAGGTCCTGGCGATGAGCGACGTGGACACGCTCACGCCCCTCGTCGATTTCCTCAAGGGGCCGGACGCGGACTTGCGCATCCAGGCCGCGCTCGCGCTCGGCGAGCAGCGCGACGCGCGCGCCACCGACGCGCTCCTGAGTGCGCTCGGCGACGAGGACGTGAACGTGCGCTACCACGCCGTCGAGGCGCTCGGCAAGCTGCGCGCGGTCGAGGCCGTCGAGGCGCTCGCCTCCATCGCCGAGACGCGCGACTTTTTCATCGCCTTCCCCGCGCTCGACGCGCTGGCGCAGATCGGCGACGCGCGGGTCGCGCCGCGGCTCGTGCCGCTGCTGGAGGACGGCCTGCTGCGCGAGCCGGCCGCCGAGGCGCTCGGCAAGCTGGGCGAGGAGGAGACGGTCGAGCCGCTCGCCTCTTTGCTCAACGCGCCGCACGCGCCGACGAACGTTATCGCGCGCTCGCTCGCGGCGCTCCACGACCGTTACGAAAAGTCTTACGGCGAGGGCGAGCACATCGCCGACCTGAGCCGCCGATCAATCGACGCCGCGGGCGCGCAGAACCTGCTCGACGCGCTCGACGCGCGCGGGGCCGAAGACCTGCGCGCGCTCGCGCTCGTGCTCGGCTGGCTCGAAGGCGCGGCGGTCGAGCGCGCCCTGACGCGCCTGCTCGGGCGCGCCGACGTGCGCCACGAGACCGTCGAGGCGCTCGTCCGGCACGGCTCGGGCGTGGCCGACATTCTGATCGAACAACTCGACGCCGAAGACCTCGACATCAGGCGCGCGGCGGCGGTCGCCCTCGGGCGCATCGGCGACGCGCGCGCCACGCCCGCGCTCGTCCGCGCGCTCGAAGAGGATTCGGAGCTGACCATCCCGGCCGCCAACGCGCTCGCGAGGATCGGAGACCGCCGCGCGTTCGAGGCGCTGCTCGGGTTGGTGGGCGACCCGGACGCGGCCGTCAGGCAGGCGGCCGTCGGCGCGCTCAACTCGCTCGGCGCGCCCGAGACGCCCGCGCGCGTCGTGCCGCTGCTCACCGACGAAGACCCGAACGTGCGCGAGTCGGCGGTCAAGATCGCGGGCTACTTCGGCTACCCGGAGTGCGCAGACCTTCTGCTCGCGCGCTGCGAAGACGAGGACGAGCGCGTGCGGCGTGCGGCGGTCGAGCACCTGCCTTACCTCGAAGACCCGCGCGCCTTCGGCGCGCTCGTCCGCGCGCTCGAAGAGGGGACGCCGAAGGTGCGCGCGTCGGCGGCCGTCGCCCTGGGGCAGGTCGAAGAGGAGGAGGCGGTGCCTCACCTGCTCCGGGCGCTCGAAGCCGAAGACGCGTGGGTGCGTTACTACGCCGCGCGCGCGCTCGGACGGCGCGAGGCAGTCGAAGGCACGGACGCCCTGGCGCGCGCCGCGCGCGGGGACAGGTTGAATCACGTCCGCATCGCTGCGCTCGACGCGCTGGGGCGCATCGGCGGCGGGCGCGCGGCGGCCGCCGCCGCGTCTCTCACCGACGCCGACGACCCGGACTTGAGGCGCGCGGCCGTCGCCTCGCTCGGGAACAACGCGCACGCGGACGCGCTCGCCCCTCTGCTCAAGGCGCTGCGCTCGCCGGACGCGAACTTGCGGGCGGGCGCGGCCGAGGCTTTGGGGGCGCGCGGCGGAGCGGAACCTTTGGAGCACCTGCGCCGCGTGGCGGCGGCCGACGCCGAGCCGTTGGTCTTCGGGGCGGCGATAAACGCGCTCCTGAAACTTTCGACCGCCGAATCGGTGGCCGTGCTCGTCGCGCTCACTGCGGACGCGACGCGGCGCGAGGCGGCCGCGGGCGCGCTCGCCGAGGCGCCGGACGCGCGGGTCGAGGACGTGGCGCACGGCCTCTCTCATCACTCGGCCGCGGTGCGCCTCGCCGTGGTGGAGGCGCTCGCGCGCATGAAGCGGCCGCGCGCCACCGAGCTTCTGCGCGCCGCGCTCGAAGACGCCGACGCCTCGGTGCGTCTGGCCGCGTCGGACGCGCTGGGGAAGAGCTACCGGCCGTCGCGGACGGAGTCGAGGAAAGGTTAGCCACGGGCACGGACGAACATGGGATTCAACTCCGAAGGTCTGGGCCTGCCGAAAGGGACGGACGAGCTGCTGCGCTCGCTGATACACGAGCGCACGGGCATCTACTTCGACAACGGCAAGGCGGAACTCCTGACCGACAAGCTCTCGCCGCTCGTCATCGAGCGCGGCTTCAGCTCGTTCCTCGACTACTACTACCTCCTGAAGTACGACGAGGCGGCGCAGGGCGAGTGGCTGAGCGTGTTCGACGCGCTCTCGGTGCCGGAGACCTTCTTCTGGCGCGAGATGGATCAGGTGCGCGCGCTGGTCGAGACGATTGTGCCGCGGTGGGTCGGCGAGCGCGGCGCGGAGCCCCTGAAGATTTGGAGCGCGGCGTGCGCGACGGGCGAGGAGCCTCTGACGATTGCGATGGCGCTCGAAGAGGCGGGCTGGTTCGAGCGCGCGCGGATCGAGATTCAGGCGAGCGACGGCAGCCCGGCCGTCGTCGAGCGCGCGCGGCGCGGTCTCTACCGCGGGCGCGCGTTCCGCAACCTGCCCGCGCCCTTGCGCGAACGTTACTTCACGCGGGAGGGCGACGGGCCGACGGCCCGCTGGCGCGTCAGCCCCGAGCTGCACGCGCGCGTCGGCTGGGGCGTCGCCAACCTGATGGACGAGGGGGAGGTCGCGGCGCGGGCCGCGGCGCACGTCATCTTCTGCCGCAACGTATTCATCTATTTTTCGGAGTCCGCCGTCGCCAGGGTGGCGCGCTCTTTCGCGAAGTTCATCCGCCCGCCGGGCTACCTGTTTGTCGGGACTTCCGAGTCTCTACTAAGATTGACGACCGACTTCAGCCTGGAGGAGATGGGCGACGCCTTCGTCTACGTGAAGCGGGGGAGCGCAGGTTAAAGGAGCCTTCATGGATCGTGTCCTACGCGTGCTGGTGATAGACGACTCCGCCTACGTCCGCAAGGTCGTCAGGCAGATGCTCTCGCGCAGCCCGTTCATCGAAGTGGTCGGGACGGCGCGCGACGGGCGCGAGGCCCTGGAGCTGGTCGAACAGCTCCGGCCCGACGTCGTCACCTGCGACCTCATCATGCCGGAGCTGGACGGCGTCGGCTTCGTGCGCGAGCAGATGCGCCGCCGCCCCGTGCCCATCATCATCATGAGCATCGCGAGCGAGACGGGCGACGCCGCGCTGACGGCGCTCGACGCGGGCGCGGTCGATTTCGTGCAGAAGCCGACGGCCCTGGCGACCGAGAAGATTTTCGAGGTCGGCGGCGAGCTGGTCGAGAAGGTGAAGGCCGCCGGCAGCATCTCGCTGGCGCGCATCCACGGCGAGGCCGCCGACGGCGTCAGCGTCGCCCCCGCGCACGCCCCCGCGGCCGCCGCGCGGGCGACGGCCGGGAGCCGCGCGGTGGACGTGGTCGTGCTCGGCATCTCGACCGGCGGGCCGCAGGCGCTCAAGACCTTAGTGCCGCAGCTCCCTTCAGACTTCGCCGTCCCCCTCGCGATGGTGATGCACATGCCCGTCGGCTACACGGAGATGTACGCGCGCAAGCTCGACGAGATGTCCGCGCTCGAAGTGCGCGAGGCGCACGAGGGCGACGAGCTGCGCGCGGGCCTCGCCCTGCTCGCCCCGGCCGGCCGGCACTTAAGTTTTAGACGTGTGGAGGGCGGGCCGGTCGTCGCGCACCTCGACGCCCGCCCCTTCGACACGCTGCACCGCCCCGCGGTGGACGTGATGTTCCAGTCGGCCGCCGAGGTCTACGGCGAGCGCGTGCTGGGGGTGGTGATGACGGGGATGGGCGACGACGGCAAGCAGGGCGCGGCGTGGATCAAGGCGCGCGGCGGCCTCGTCTACACCGAGAGCGAGGAGACGTGCGTCGTCTACGGGATGCCGTCGGCGGTGGCGGAGGCGGGCCTGAGCGACCGGGTCGTCACGCTCGACCGCATGGCGCAGGCCATCATGGAGGTTGTATGAGCGCGAAGATCATGGTGGTGGACGACTCCGGCCTCTCACGCCGGACGCTGCGGCGCGTCCTCGAAACCGCCGGCCACACCGTCGTCGAGGCCGACGAGGGGATGGCCGCGCTCGAAGCATACTTTCTGGAGAAGCCCGACCTCGTCTTCCTCGACCTCGTGATGAAGGGGATGTACGGGCTGGACGTGCTGGCGAAGCTGCGCGAGATGGACGCACGCGCGCGCGTCGTCATCGCCAGCGCCGACGTGCAGCACTCGACGCGCCGGCTGGCGGAAGAGGCCGGCGCACTCGCCTTCGTCACCAAGCCGTTCGTCGCCGAGCAGGTGCTCGCGGCCGTGGACGCGGCACTAGCGGGAGGGCAAGACATTGAAGCTGAGTGAACGTCAGAACGACGCGCTCGCCGAGCTCATCAACATCGCCTTCGCGCGCACGGGGGCCGCGCTCTCCGAACTGACCGGGCACCGCGTCATGCTCAACCCGCCCGAGGTCTCCGTCCACCCGACGCTGGAGCTGTCCCGCGCCCTCTCGAAGTTCATCCCGGGCGAGGTGGCCTCGATCCATCAGGTGTTCGCGGGGCCGGTGGCGGGCGACGCGCTCCTCCTGCTCAACCACGACGGCGCGCGCCACCTCACGGACTTGCTGACGGACGAGCAGTCCCCTTCGAAGCACCTCGACGAGTCGGCGCGCGAGGTCTTGACCGAGGTCGGCAACATCCTGCTCAACGCGTGTCTGGGCATGTTCGGCAACCTCCTGCACGTGCACGTCTCGTTCTCGGTGCCGCGCCTGCACCTCGAATCCCTGGAGGAGCTGCTCGCCTCGCTCGTCACCGACAAGGACGAGGTGCACTACGCGCTGGTCATCTCCACCGCCTTCCACGTGCGCGACAGCGCCGTCAAAGGCTACCTCGTGATGGTTTTGAGCGTCGCCTCTCTGGACAGGCTGATTCAGGAGGTCGAGGCGTGGGAGGCGCGTCAGGTGCAGTAGCCGGCGCGCGGCGGAAAGAGACGGTTATGGTGAACGACGGCCCCGAGAAGGAGGCGCGACTCGACGCGGCGGTGCTGCGCTGGATGCAAGACCTGGCGGCGCAGGGCACGCTGCTGACGGACGAGGAGCTGCGCGTCCTCGGCTGGAACCACTGGCTGGAGGCGCACACCGGCCGCCGCGCCTCGGAGGTCGTCGGCCGCAACCTGCTCGAACTCTTCCCCGAGCTGGCCGAGCGGCGACTCGACCGCTACTACCTTTCGGCGCTCCAAGGGCAGGTCAGCGTGCTGTCGCAGCGCCTGCACGGCCACCTGCTCTCGATGCCGGCGGCGGCGGGGCAGAAGGGCTTCGAGCGGATGCAGCAGAGCGCGCGCATCTCGCCGCTCACGCGCGAGGGGCGCGTCATCGGGACGCTGACCGTCATCGACGACGTGACGGAGCGCGTGGCGCGCGAGGCCGAGCTGCAGTCGCAGCTCGAAGCGCGCTCGCGCCTCCTCGCCAGCGAGAAGGCCGCGCGCGAGGAGGCCGAGCTGGCGAACCGCCTCAAGGACGACTTCCTCGCGACCATCTCGCACGAGCTGCGCACGCCGCTGACGGCCATCATCGGCTGGTCGAACATGCTGCGCTCGGGCAAGCTGGACGACAAGATGAGGGCGCGCGCCGTCGAGACCATCCACCGCAACGCCTACGCGCAGAACCAGCTCATCTCCGACCTGCTCGACGTGTCGCGCATCATCTCGGGCAAGCTCCGCCTCGACGTGCGCGCCGTCGAGCTGCCGCCCATCCTCGAAGCCGCGCTCGACTCCGTGCGCCCGGCCGCCGAGGCCAAGGAGATACGACTCCACGCGCTCATCGACCCGCTGGCCGGCCCCATCTCGGGCGACGCCGACCGCCTGCAACAGATCATCTGGAACCTCCTGACCAACGCCGTCAAGTTCACGCCGAAGCACGGGAAGGTGCAGTTGAAGCTCGAGCGCGTCGAGTCGCACGTCGAGATCACGGTGAGCGACTCGGGCATCGGCATCGCGCCCGACTTCCTGCCTTACGTCTTCGACCGCTTCCGGCAGGCGGACGCCGCCGCCACCCGGCACCACGGCGGCCTCGGCCTCGGCCTCTCCATCGTGCGCCAACTGACCGAGCTTCACGGCGGCACGGCGCGCGTCGAGAGCGAGGGCGAGGGGCGCGGCGCGTCCTTCTGCATCAGCCTGCCCTTCATCGCCGTGAAGGGCGACCCCGAGGGGCCGGGGCCGGCCCACCCGACGGCCGGCGGCGGCGGCGTGGAGTTCGACTGCCCGCCTTCGCTCGAAGGGCTGCGGGTGCTGGTCGTGGACGACGAGCAGGACACGCGCGACCTGCTGCGCGCGGTGCTGGAGCGTTGCGGCTCGGAGGTGACGGGGGCGTCGTCCGCCGCCGAAGCCCTCGCGGCCGTCGAGGCGCTCAGGCCGGACGTCATCGTGAGCGACCTCGGGATGCCGGGCGAGGACGGCTACGCGCTCATCGCGAAGGTGCGCGCGCTCCCCGCGGAGCGGGGGGGGCGCACGCCGGCCGCGGCGCTGACGGCCTACGCGAGGACGGAAGACCGCCTGCGCGTGCTCCGCTCCGGCTTCCAGATTCACCTCCCCAAGCCGGTCGAGCCGGCCGAGCTGGTCACCGTCGTCGCCAACCTGAGCGGCCGGGTCGATTCCGAAGCGGGCAAGAAGTAGCCCCGGCTTTTGAGCCCGAACACGCTCACCTATGTGACGCGCGCGAGTCGCGCCTTCGGCCATTCACCTCAAACCCAACGCCAGCATTGCAGCCGCCAGCCCTCGATGTTAAGCCGGCGCGGACGGCGGCTACCTGTTCCTGTTCTCCTGGTCGGGCTCCTCGATGAACTTGCCGATGCGGACGTTGGTCTCTCTGACGTTCTTCGCGTTCTCGTAACGGCGCTTCTGGCCGCGCACGGTGCCGATGTCGATGTTGTCGAGGACGACGTCCCGCACAGGCTTGTCCCTGTCGCCGAGGATGCGGAAAGGGGTGGCGGTCTTGCCGACCTTCACGTTCCGCACCGTGATGCCGCGGATGCCGGTGAGCCGCTCCTCGTAGGTGGGGACGAGGGTGCGCCACTGGTAGAGCACGTCGGTCTCGATGCCGAAGACGCCCATCCTGGTGCCCGTCGCCTCGACGTTCTCCATCGTGATGTTCTCGACGAATCCGCCGCGCCGCCGGTTGGTCTTGATGTAGAGCAGGTTGAACGGCTCGGCCTCGGCGTCGAACCGGCAGCCGTGCACGTAGACGTTGCGCACGCCGCCCGAGAGCTCGCTCCCGACGGCGACGAGCTGGTGGCCGCGGACGACCGTGCTGTTGCGGATGACAATGTTCTCTGAAGGGCTGTGCAGACGCCAGCCGTCGTGGTTGGTGCCGCTCTTGATGGCGATGGCGTCGTCGCCCTGGTCGAAGCGGCAGTCCTCGACCAGGAGGTTGCGCGTCCCCTCGGGGTCGATGCCGTCGTTGTTGTGCCCGTGGGCGGAGATGTCCGCGCGGCGCACGACCACGTTGTCGCAGAGCAGGAGGTGGATCGTCCAGAAGGGGCTGTTGCGGATCTTGATGTCCTCGATGAGGACGTGCCGGCTGCGGTTGAACTGGATGAGCTGGGGCCGCAGGTGGTTCTCGCCCTCGGCCATCTGACGCTGCTGCACGGGGACGCCGGTGGAGCCCCAGGTGTAGAGCCTCTTGAGCGCCTCCATGTGCGCGGGCGGGCGCTCGAACCACTTCGTCCAGGTGCCCATCCGCGGCGCGAGCGTGCCCTCGCCGGTGAGGGCGACGTTCTCGGCCTCGAAGGCGTAGACGAGGGGCGAGTAGTTGAAGCACTCCCAGCCCTCCCAGCTCGAACGCACGGCGGGCAGGTAGTCCGCGGGGTCGTCGCTGAAGGAGAGCACGGCCCCTTTGGCGAGGTGGAGGTTCACGTCGTTCTTCAGATGGATCGCGCCGGTGAGCCATACGCCTTCGGGGACGACGACGCGCCCGCCGCCGGCCCTGCTGCACGCCTCGACCGCCCTGCGGATGGCCTCCGTATTCTTAAACTCCCCGCCCGGCTTCGCGCCGAAATCGGTGATGACGAAATCACGCTCGGGGAAGACGGGAACTTTGATGGGAGGCATCGGGAAAGGAGCCTTCACGGAGATGGCCTCGTAACGGACTCCGCTCCGGGCGTGAGTCGGCGCGGCGGCGGCCGTCAGCAGCACGGCGGCGAGCAGGATGAGAGTCGTCGCTTTGGGGCGTGGCATCGGACTCAAGCTTACAGAGTCGGCCGCGGGCTGACAACGACGCGGAACCGCCAGGAAGTTAAAGATAAAAAAGCGGGCGGCTCAAAGTTTGAGCCGCCCGACAGTACTCTTCCTTAGGAAGGGTTAGAAGGCGTAGCGCAACTGGATGCGTGCGCTGCGCGAAGTGCCGAAGTTCTCGTACGGCTGGTTGAAGTCCGGGTTGAGGACGTCGCCGTTGCTCCAGAAGTTGTCGAACGTGAAGCTCGGGTGGTTGAGCACGTTGAAGACGTCGAAGCGCAGTTGGAAGCGGTCGCTCTCCCAGGGGGTGAACGGCAGCTTGAACTCGCGCTGGAGGCTCAGGTCGAGCCGCTGGACGTTCCCCGAGCGCAGCGTGTTGCGCCCGGCGATGTTGGTGCGGTTGTCGGGGTCAACGATGAACCGGGCGTTGGCCGGGCTGATCTCGTTGCCGTTCAGGTCGAAGAAGCCGGTCGAGGAGACGTCGCCGAAGAGCGACTGGGCGAAGGCCACCGAGTCGCGCGGCGCGTTCGGGTTGCCGAACGACGGGCGGTCGTTGAAGGCGTTCAGGTCGCCGTTCAGGTCGATGCCGCCGACGTACGGAGTCTCGACGTTGCCCGACTGGATGCGGTAGATGGCGCCGAGCGTGAAGCCGCCGAGGCCGCGACCGAGCCAGCCCTCCTTGAAGACGTTCGAAGAGTTCCATAGGAGGGTGGAGACGAAGCGGTGCGGCACGTCGTAGCTCGCCACCGAGCGGTCGGCGCGACGGTTGAACGGGTCGGAGCCGGCGCTGGAGCCGCCCGTCTGCACGAAGACCTCGCTCGACGTGTTGTCGATGGCCTTCGAGAAGGTGTAGACGAAGCGGTATTGCAGGCCGTTCGTAAAGCCGCGCTCAAAGCGCGCCTGCAACGAGTGGTAGATCGAGTCGCCGCCGTTGGTGCGGATGGTGATAGGGCCGCGCGCCGGGTTGACGCGCACGCCGTTGATGCCCGGGTTCCCCTGCTCGTTGATGAACAGGTGCGTGCCGCGCGAGCCGACGTAGGCCACGTCGAGGATGTTGCGGCCCGGAAGCTCGCGCTGGATGCCGAGGTTCCAGACGTAGGTCAGAGGGTTGACGAGGTTCGGGTCGATGGTGTTGACCAGCGCCTGCGGGTTGTTGACCGCCGTCGTCGGCAACGACTGGAAGCCGAAGTTCGCTAGTCCGCGCCCGCTGCTCGGCGCGGTCGTGGTCGTGCCCAGCGCGTTCGGGTAGGTGGCGATGGTGTTGCTCAGGATGTTGTTGAAGAAGACGTCGTAGTTGACGGCGAAGCCGCCGCGCAGCACCGTCCGGTCTTCGCCGAAGAAGCGCTTGAACATGTGCGGCGTGTAGGCGAAGCTCACGCGCGGCGCGAAGTTGTTGTTGTCGCGGCGCTCCTCGACCCGCGTGAACGGGTTGTTGAAGAGGCCGCCGAAGGCCGGGTAGGCCGCCGCGTTCGACGGCAGGCCGAAATTCTCGTAGCGCAGGCCGAGGTTCAAAGAGAGATTCTCGCGCACGCGCCACTGGTCGTTGATGAAGTACGCCTGGTTCCAGACGCTCGTGTACTCGACGCCCGAGCCGAAGACGATGCTCGCCGTGCCGGTGGGGCCGGAGAAGCCGTTGACGAAGTTGCCGAGCGCCGTGAAGCCGCCGCCGCTGGTGTAGGAGAGCGAGCCGCGCGTGTTGATCGGCACGAACTGCTTGCCGCCCTGGCGCAGGACGTCGGCGCCGAAGCGGAGCGTGTGGTTCCCGACCGTGTGCGTCACGGTGTCCTGGAACTGGTAGTTGTTGAAGATGCGGCCCTGCGGGAAGGTCGAGTTGAGACCGACCGAGGTGATGCTGCCGGTGTTGATGGTGATCGAGGGCGCGCCCGCGATCTGCGCCGTGTCGCGCGGCCCGAAGAGCACGTTGAAGCGGCCGTAGCCGAAGCGGAACTCGTTCGTCGTCCGCGTCGAGATGGTGCGCGTGTGGTTGAAGTAGAAGTTCTGCGTCAGGCTGGGCACGTCGATCTCGAAGCCGGGGAACTGGCTGCCCGCGATGGTCGGGAACTGGTTGAAGTAGGTCTGGTCGGTGCTCAAGTAGCGGAACGAGAGGCTGTCGCGCTCGTTCGGCGTCCAGTCCACGCGCGTGATGTAGTCGTAGGTGTCGACGGGCTGCGGCGCCGTCCGCGTGGCGGTGCCGAACTGGATGCCCTCGGTGGCGGTGTTGCAGCCGGTCTGGATGCAGACGGGCGTGCGGTTGGCCGTCGGCGCCGGCAGCGTGCCGACGACGGCGAGGTAGCGGTCGAGCGCCGGGTTGGCGCCCGCGGGCGCGAGCGCGCGCAGCTGCTGGATGCCCGTCGCCGTCGGGACGATGGCCGTGCTCGCCGTGGTCGAGCGGAAGAGGTCGCCCTGGAACGTGCCGAAGAAGAAGAGCTTGTTCTTCTTGATGGGGCCGCCGAGCGAGAAGCCGAGCGTGTTCTCGCTGAACTGCGGCACCTTCGTCAGCTCCTGGATGGCGATCTGCCCCGGGGTCAGCGCGTTGAAGGCCGAGTTCTGGATGATGTCGTAGACCGAGCCGTGGAACTCGTTCGTCCCGGAGCGGGTGATGACGTTGACGACCGCGCCGCCCGCGCGCCCGTACTCGGCCGAGTAGTTGCTGCCGAGCACGGCCACTTCGGAGTAACCGTCGCGGACGGTCGGCTGGTACGACTGGCCGTTGATCGAGTTGTCGTTGTTGTCCAGCCCGTCGATGAGCTGGTTGTTCGAGCGCGGGCGCAGGCCGTTGACGGAGAACTCCGTGCCCTGCACGAAGCCGCTGGCGAGCCCGCCCGGGTCGGCGACGCCCGGGAGCGTGAAGACGAGGTTCACGGGGTTAAGGCCCGCGACGGGCAGCTCCGTGATCTCGGCCTGGCCGAGCGTGTTGACGCGCGTGCCGCTCTCGGTCTGGAGCGTGATCTCGTTCTGGGCCGTGACGGTGACCAGCTCCGTCGCGCCGCCGACCTGGAGGCGGACGGGAACCGTCGAGGTCTGCGCGGCCGCGACGTTGATGTCCTCGACCTTGGTCGTGGTGAAGCCGCCGGCGGTGACCTCCATCGAGTAGTCGCCGGGGTCGACGGCGTCGAGGCGGTAGCTGCCGTCCTCCTGCGAGATGGTCTGGCGGGTCACGCCCGTCTGGCGGCTCGTGATTTTAATCGTGGCGCCCGCGACCGCCGCGCCGTTCGGGTCTTCGACGTTGCCGACGACAAACCCCTTGCTCGTCTGCGCCGCGGCAGAGGTCGCGAGCAGAAGCAGTGTCAGAGATAGCGTAATCAGTCTTTTCATACCACTCCTTGGTAACGACACCCGGGTTCACGCGCGCGCCGCCCGAGCCGGGCGGGCGCAAGTTTCCCCGAGCAGGAATGGAGCAACAATGTCGGAAGGATGTGAGTGAGCAGGACAGCTCAAGACCCGCAGGTAACGCATCTGACTTCCCCTTGTATACCCCTTGATAACCGAGTCCGAGCTGTAGCGTACGCGACTGTCACGTCCGCGACTGTCACAACGCACAGCAGTTTTTATGAGAAGGACTCTTGAAAATGTTAAGTGGCAAGTACCGTTCCAGTCAAAGGCGTCAAAATTTATTCAGTTATTCGGCCACACGGCCTTCGGGGCGGCGAGAAAAAATTCAGATTAGTGAAGGCCATCCAAATTTCTAAAGTCGTCGGATTATATGTTATGGAGATGACAGATGCGTGCAGCGGCTTGTTATCATCTCGCGAACGTCTGACGACGCAAGCCGACGCCGCTAAGGGTGAGAGATGAGCGCAGACCTACAGAGCAGCTACGACCGCGTGGCGACGGATTACGCCGAGCAGTTTCGCGACGAGCTGGACAGGAAGCCGTTCGACCGGAAGATGCTCGACTGGCTGGCGGAGAAGGTGGGCGGCGCGGGCGTCATCTGCGACATGGGGTGTGGCCCGGGACAGGTCGCGCGCTACCTGCACGGCCGCGGGGTCGAGGCGTGCGGCGTCGATCTCTCTCCGGCGATGGTGCGCCAGGCCCAGAGGTTGAACCCTGAGATCGACTTCCGGCAGGGCGACATGCTGGCCCTCTCTGACACAGGGGACGGCGCTTACGGCGGGATGGCGGCCTTCTACGCAATCGTCCACATCCCCCGCCCGAAGTTGTCGCAGGCGCTGCGCGAGTTCGCGCGCGTGCTGCGCCCGGAGGGGGTTCTGCTGCTCGCCTTCCACATCGGACGCGAGGTCAAGCATCTGGACGAGTGGTGGGGGAAGGAGGTCTCCGTGGACTTCCTCTTCTACGAGACCGAAGAGGTGAAGGGCCAACTGACGGCGGCGGGTTTCATGCTGGAGGAGGTCATCGAAAGAGACCCATACCCGGAGGCGGTGGAGTACCAGAGCCGCCGCGCGTACGTCTTCGCGAGGAAGGCGTAAGGGCGGCCGTCAGAGATTCACGACGACCAGGCGGTAGCCCAGGTCGAGCTCCGTCCGGCTCAGCAGGTGGCCGTGGCGCCGCTCCCAAGTCCCGTCCGCGAGGTCGGAGCGCAGCCGCGAGAGTCCCGCGTCAACGTCCGGGAGTTTGCCGAAGGCGGAGATGGCCCCGCGCACGCCCGGGTCGAGGTAACGGGACGGCCTGCGCCAGTGGGCGCCGAGGAAGCCGTCGCTGCAATCGTGCGGAATCGGGAGCGGG
This sequence comes from Acidobacteriota bacterium, assembly GCA_019239425.1. Taxonomy (GTDB): domain Bacteria; phylum Acidobacteriota; class Blastocatellia; order Pyrinomonadales; family Pyrinomonadaceae; genus QHXN01. The sequence continues at coordinate 62,762 of JAFAZX010000097.1, read as the reverse complement.
CGAATCTCGACCGACCGCCCCACGCGACGGAACTCTTCGAGCGGAGGCATGGAGAGTCGGTCTGTCTCGCGTATCCCCGGGAAGTAGTCGTCGACCAACCAGAAGGCGGCGGCCGCCGCCGGGTCGTAGGTGAGGATGACGAGGCGCTCGCGGGCCACGCGCGCGAGTTCCGACAGGCCGCGCGCGCGGTCGGGCCAGTGGTGCATCGTGAGGACGGCCAGCGCCGCGGCGAAGGCGTCGTCGCCGAACGGGAGGTTCGTCGCGTAGGCGCGGACGACCGCGGCGGCGGTGCGGCCGCGCCTCTGCCGAATCATGGTCAGCGAAGGCTCCACGGCCACGACCGGGCGGTCTTCGGGTTCGTAAGAGCCGGTGCCCGCGCCGACGTTCACGACGGGCGCGAGTTCCCCCAGAGCCCGCATGACCTCCGCGGCGATGCGAGGGTCGGGCCGACGGTAAAGCTCATAGCCGACGCCGATCTCGTCGTAGAGTTGCGACACGTCCTCAACCTTCCGTCTTGACGGGCCGGGCCGTCCTCTGCCGCGCCGCAGAGCCGCCGTGTCGGCAGGCGCATTCCGTTATTATACCGACTTGCAGATTAAAATAAGGCCCCTTCACGCTGGGAGCGCGGGCATCCCTGCCCGCAAGCGTGCGAAAGCACGCTGACCGTCTTACTCCTTACCTCGACGTTGAGGTGTAAAGTCTCACGGCTTTCGCGCTGGCGCGCTCAGGCGGGCTGTATGGTGCCCGCGCTCCCAGCGAGAAGGGGCCTTATTCCGTTTTGCAAGTCGGTATTAGGTTTCGCCGCCGCCGGACATCAACGCCCCCCGGGCGGCGTCTGCCTGGCGGGCACTTCCTGTAGCCTCAGCTCGTCCACGAGGTATCCCCCGTCGGTCTTGTTCGCCCTGATGACATAGGCCCGGTTGACGCGCAGGCCCGACCGCGACGGGCTGTGGACGGTGAAGGTGAAGGTCGCGCCCGAGAACTCGCCGGACGTTACGCTCTCGACGCGCGCCACGACCGCCCAGCGCCGCCGCGAACGGGGCGCGGCCACCGGGTAGAGCTTCGTCACGGTTCCGACCAGCACCAGGTCGTAGGACTTCTCGCCGCCCGGAGACGCGGACTGCGCCCGGCTGAAGCCGCGGGCGGGGAGTTGATTCGCCCCGACGAGAAGGCATCCGAGAATAATCAGCCAGGCCCTTCGCACTTTCCGCCCTTCCGTCTGGTGAAGAAACATAACGCCGGGCATCAACCCGCCGCCCCGCAGTTCTGAAAGTAGATGACGTCCGTAGCGCGTCATTAGCCGCTTACGCCTCCGGCTATCTTGCCGAGGTGCCGCGCGCGCCGAAAGCTAAAATAACAGGCGGCCCTTCACTCGTACACACCCCGGATAAGCTCTTCGGCAAAACCCTCCGCGTCCTGTTCCACCCCCTGCCTGCTGTACCTTTCGAAATCCTCTTCCGGCCTCACGTAGCTGTCACTCCTGCGGGCCTTGCTCCACTCGGCCGCCGCCGCCGGCTCGTGAACCCAGTGGCGGAACTGTGGCTTCTCATGACGCGTCGCCATCTCCGCCTGGTAGGAGTGGCGGAACTCGTGGATGTATGTCTTCAGCGCTTCACGCGGGTCGTCACCCTGCAGGAGCTTTTCGTTCACCCTCATAACGTAGTCGCCGTCCTCGTACTCGCCGAGCGTGACCATTCGCTCGTCCTCCGGAAGCTCGCGCGTAATGAGCGGAGGCTCCGGGCAGTCGTAAGCGTCCCTCAAGGCCCTGCCCGCTCTGTTCAGGGCCACCCTCCTCCGCTCCGGACTCATCTCGCGCCACTTCTCCGGCCGGAAGTCTTCGAGGGCCTTGATAGAACTTATCGCCGACTCTTTCCTCAACTGATCGGGCACGGGCTCGAAGGCCGCGTCCGCCTCTTTGATCTTCTGGCGCGCGGCCTCGTCCGGGCTCAACCTGCGTGGAGAGTCATGACGCGGGACGCCGTCCACCGCCCGGTTATCCCCGCGCCGCTCTCCGCCGTCGAGCGCCGAAGGAGGAGACTGACGGTCTGTCCGGTCGAGCTTCAACAACGCGGCCTCGTCCGGCGTTAAAGTTCGGACGCGGTCTGCCGCGCCGGGGTGTGAGGCCGCGTCGGCGCGGCGCTCGCCCTCCCCATCACGGTGCCTCGCCACCTCATGCCGCATGTCGCGCTCCGGCCGTTGCGACTCCCTCCCGGCCCGAAACTGTTCGTCATAACGTTCGCGCGCCTCCGGCCTCTCTCCCATCTCAAGTCCCTCCCGTCCAGGTTTCAGAGCCTTTCAAAACTGCGCGTCAGCTCCCGGCTGACCTCCTCCTGTAGTGCGTCGGAGAGGCCCAAGTCCGCCAGCCGCTGCGCCGCGAAGCAGAGTGAGGCACCCCGCCTGGCCCGCAGGTCGCCGGCCAGAAAACGCTCGGCACTCGCGTCCCAGCAGATCCGCGCCAGCTCGTCCTTCCCGACCCGCGGGTCGTAGAAGGCTTCGCGGAATTCGCCGACGTGCTTCCGGCCCCCGCGGGACATGTCGAAGCGGTAGTAGCAGGGCTCCGCGCAGGAGCGACAGCCCGCGTACGGGGGCGAGGGCTCTTTGTGAAGGCGCTTGCACAGGGCCGAGAACGCTAGCAGCTCCTTCGAGTGGCCCCTTTCGGTTTCTTTGACCGTCTCGCGGCCCAAGTTATTCGACAGGTTGAAAGCGACGGCCGACGCCAGCTCTATCGCCCGCCCCACGTCCTCATGAGTCCACGCCGCGTGCTCGCCGCGGCGCTCGACTTCGGCCTCCAGCAAGTCGACGAAAAGGCAGTACTCGGCCCCCTCGCGCTTGGGCACGGATGACTCACGCCTGCACGAAGCACGGAAGTCTGTGTAGGCGGCGACGACCAGGGCCTTGTTACACCTGAGCGCGTTGAAGAGCCGGACGAACGAGGAGGAGAGGGCCGGCCCCGTGCGCCTGAAGGAGCCGCCGCCGTGGTGACTCGCCGCGCCGTTTCGCTCGCACATCGCACACCGGGCGCGCGCGCCGTCGAGGCCGTTCCGCCTTCGCAGGAACGGGGACATGGCCTCCCTGACTTCCGCGGCCGGCATGTTCCCCGCGGCCGGCTTCGCGCGCGCGAGCGGGACGGAGAGCAGCACCGGCTTCTGCAGGCCCTCCGCGTAAGCGACGGCCTCCCCGGCGCGCAGCGTGGCGAGGTACGCGGACTGCGACTGGCTCAGGTTAATGGTGCTGCCCAGCAGGCGGCGGTCGTCTTCGGAGACCAGGCGGTGGACTATCTTGAGGTTGGTGTTTTTGACGGCGTCGGGGGCGAGCTTCGTGGGAATCTGCTCCGCGATTAAAATGCCTTCGCCGTACGCCCTGATCTCGGAAAGGATGTTGGCGAAGACTTCGATGGCCTTACCCTTCGGGTTCGCGGCCACCTCCCCGCCCTGCTCGGTCGAGACGTTCCGCAGGAGCCGGTGCGCCTCTTCGATCAGGGTCACGTGGCGCAGCTCGCCGCGCGCGAGGTGCGGGCGGGCCTCGTAATACTCGTAGAGGTTGATGATGAGGAGGCCGATGATGAACGCCTTCTCGTCGTCGCTCACCACCTGTTTAAGCTCCAGCAGGCAGGGCGACTCCCACAGGACTGAGGTGCCGTGGGAGTGGCGGACGTCGAGCATCGGCCCCTTCCCCCCGCCCAGCCGGAGCTGGTTGATCCTGGCGAGCAGGCCGGCCTTGATGTCCATCGTCAGCCGGTCGTCGTAGCCCATCCGCTCGACGACCACCTCCACTTTCGCCGCGAGGTCGGACAGCGTGGGGAACGCCCGCGGCGAGTCCGCGCCCCGCCCGTTCCTGTTTTCGACCAAGTCCCAACCGCGGTCTTCGTAGACCTCCTGCAAGCTCTGTTCGAGCACGTAGGGCATCGGCGGGTAGAGGACGAACGCGGCCGAGAAGAGCGACTTGAGGTAGTCGATGTGTGTCTGGACGAGGACGCCCCCGGGCACCTCGAAGGGGTTGAGGCGGAGCGGCGAAGTCGTCTCGTCCCCCACGGTGAAGACTCTGAGCCCCTTGAACCTGTGGCTCTTCAACAGAGACCGGTACTCGGACTTGGCCGACTCGATGACCGTAAACGGCACGCCCCGTCCGCCGTCCCACACCTGATCGAGCAGCTCGAAACACGTGTTCGTCTTGCCGCTCCCGGTCACCCCCACCACGAGCCCGTGTTTCGTCAAATCCCTGCGGGGAATTCCGAAGACGTTGCCCGTGCGGCGCCCGCGGTCGACCACCTCCCCGACCGTGACCGCGTCCTCCCCGGCGCGGCCCGCCTCGACCCCGAACCGCGAGTAGCCGACGACCTCGTATCCGGGGTAGTCTTCGCGCGGCGGCCGGGTAAGGACGGCGAGTTCCGTGCTGTTCAGCGGCTCGAGGGGCGGCGACTCCCGTGCGCCCGCCGCGCACGGCCGCACGCGCACAGGGTCGGGGACTGAAGCCTCCCCGGAGAAGGCGCCGTGGATCAGAGTCTGGCCCCTGCCCAGCGAAGCGGCCCCGTCCGTCAGCAGCATGACGTGGGCGGCCCACATGCCCATCGAGCGGCCCCGCTCCAGCCGCTTCAACTTCGCCTCCAGCAGCTCGACGTAACGCTGCGCCGTGCGGTTGTGCTCGTCGGCCGCGCTCGCCTTGAGCAGGTAGGTGGCGTAGGCGTCCTGCACCTGCGCCGCGACCTCGTTCAGCGTCGCGACGACCTCCGCCGCGCCGACGGGCTCGGCGTAGACCGCGTAGGCCCAGTTGGCCCCGGCCATCCCCCGGCACAGCCTCTCTATCTGCTGCCCCCCGGACTCGCGCTCGGTGACCGACCGGGCGCTGGGCGTCCCGGTCACGACGAGGGCGTGGCGCAGACTTTCGAGATGGGACTTGTCGGGCGAAGCGGCTTCGCCGAAGCGCGAGTCCGGGAAGGCGCTGTTGACGGCCAGCCGCAGGGACTCCCGGTCGAGCTTCGAGAGCGCCGCGCCGAACCAGCACTCCAGGCCGCGGGGCGAGCCGCAGATTAGAAAGAGCCAGGGGCAGGCCTGCCCGTGGAGCCCGGTGACGAAATCCTCCGCGGCGTGTTCGAGAGGCACCGGGTCGTTGTCGTCCGCCCTCTGCCAGAAGCGCGAGACGCGCGACAGGCGCACGAAGCTCATCCGGTCGAGCACGCGGCCGAGCTGCGGCGGCGGGAAGGTGGCCGCCTCCAGGTCGCCCCGGGTGATCTCGTAAAGCTTACCGATCAGCTTGGAGTCGCCCCTCATCTGGCCCTCACCACGATCTCGGCCCGCGTGCGCAGGTTCCTCCCGCGGCGCACGATGAGCATCCCGCCGCGGTCGACCCCTTCGACCTCCACCTCGTCGCCGACGGTCATGTTCCCCCTCGCGATCTCGCCCTTGACGCGGAGCTGATGCTCTTCGCCGGCGCCGTCCCGCAGCCTGTAGTCTCTCACCTGCACCTCGCGCCTCGGGCCGAACAGCTTCCTGGTGAAGAAGAAGCCGAGCATCTGGTTGACGAGGCCGCCGATGCACCCCGCGGAATGGGAGGTCGCGCTCGGGAACACGAACGAGAACATGAGCCACACGACGAGGAGCCCGATGACTACGCCCAGCACTACGGGGCCGACGAAGATCAGGGCGAGCGTCAGGACGACCAGCCTTAACAGCACGCCGACCCAGTCGAAGTCCGGGTGCCCCGTGAAAGGCGCTTCCGCCTGCACAATCGTCCCGCGGAGGACGCGGCGCCCGAAAAAAGCGCGAAGCCCGCCGGGGTCAACCCGAGGCGGTTCCGCCGGGGCGTCGCCGCCCCTCGCGGCGGCCGGCTCCTGCCGCGGCACGACGGGGCGGCGGACGACGGGGAGCGGGGCGGCACTCCCGCCCCCTCCGTGTCCGTTCAGGGCCTCGTCGTACGCGCGCCGGCGTGCGGGGTCTAGGAGCGTGGCCTCCGCGTCGTCGATGAGTAGCAGCTTCCGCTCGGCCTCGTGCCTCTGCTCGACCGACGGCGAGTTGTTCGCCCGCCGGCTCCAGACGCGGTAGGCCTCCCGGAGCGCGACCCGCAGCTGCTCGCAGGTCAGCCCCGTCGGGAGGTCGAGGGCGGCGTAGTAGTCGACGACGCCGGCCGCCGTGGGGGCGGCGGCCGGCGCGGCCAACTCTAACCCGCACGCGGGACAGAAAGTGGTGCTTATCCGAATCCGCAGCCCGCAGCGCGGGCAGCGCCCGACGGCTGTCATCGGCCCCCTCCCGTCCCGGCCGGCGTCACTTCACCAAGGCGGCGATAAGGATGAGGAGGAGGATGGCCCCGATGACCCCCAACAGCACGCCGAGCTTCCAGGTGAACTCCGAAGGCTTCTCCCCCTCAGTCCAGACCGCCCCGCTGTTACCGTAGACGTAGAGCGAGTAGTCCTTACCCTTGTACTCGTACTTGACGGCCTGCACGGGGACGTCCGTCACCTCGCACTTCATGCGGACGGGCAGTATCTCCTCCGCCAGCCTCTTGTTCGCGGCCACCGGGTTGGGGATGCCTCTGAAGTAGCCGTCGATCAGGCCGTGCAGGATTTGGGGGTTCACCATCTTGTCCCCGACGCTGGAGGTCGCCGCCGACTTCAGCTGATGGTGCGTGTCCCTCATCAGCCGGTCGAACTCCTCGGGCTCGAACCCGTCTATCGCCTCGGCGATGACCCGCCGCTCGAAATCGGCCGTGTGCTGGAAGATGAGGTTGCCGGCGGAGCCCATGAGCAGATTCTCGGGCAGCCTCCCCGAATACTCCTTGTCCTTCCGCTCGTCGAAGAAGTATTTGGTGGAGACGTCCAGGCCCTGCAGCATCTCGCCGAAGCCGGCGCACGACCCGCAGTTCTGCTTGCCGTCGCCGCAGCTGCAGACCTTCTCGATGATGTTGTCGCCCCGCCGCTCCGTCCACCTCACCCGCCCGCCGCACGAGCTGCACCTGACCCGGCCCTGCCCGCGGCACTGGTGGCACTTGTGGGTCTTGCCGAGCGAGACGAAGAAGCGCTCGCCGGCCGCCGGGGCGAAGCCGTCCGGCAGGTCGGTGTTGTACATCCAGAGGGTGCCCTCCGACTCGTCCTTCATCGTGTGGCCTTCGTACCTGGCCCCGTCGTAGGGGACGGCGGTCACGTTCGCCGAACGGTGGCCGAGGTACATGCCCATCGACAAGACCTTCGCTCCCTCGTCCTCGATGCTCTTGATCGTCGCCTTGGTCCCGAGCCCGGACGGCAGAGTCAGCTTGAAGAAGGAGCCGCTCCACTTGTTCATCGCGTCAACGATGCGCGGGCTCGGGGCCGCCAGCCCCTGCCCGCCGCCGGCCTGAAGACCCTGTTCGTATGCGTATTGCGCGTCACTCATCTCTTTTCGCCTCCTCAGCTGTCTGGTAAGTCGGCGGCGAACCGTTTACGTTCGCCGGGGTTTTGAAGACTCGCTCCAACTCTCAGTCCGGTCACGTCAGTTTTGGCGCGTGCCTGCGGCCGGTCGTCGTCGTCAGTGGTTCTTGAGCAGGTACTGCCCCCACTCCCGCTTGGCGTTCTTGAGCATCCTCTCGGCCATCGCGTTGGCGGGGTCGTAATTGACGGCCCTCTTGAGCAGGCTGATCGCGGGAGGGTAGTTGCCCATCCGGAGCAGGAGGGCGGCCTTCTCGATGAGGCCGCCGACGGTCTCGTCCGCCTGCCGCGCCGCGCCGTCCCCACCCCCTTCGAGGAAGGCGTCGAGGCGCTGGTCGTACTCCGCCCGCCGCCGCGGGTCGGACAGCGTCGTCTCGGCCTCGTCGATGAGTTTGATCATCCGCTCGGCCTCCTGCCTCTTCTCGAGCGTGGCGGCGTTGCTCTCACGCTGCGTCCACGTCCGCAGCTCCCGGCGGAGGCACTCCCTGACCTCGGCCTCGCCCGCCTGCCGGGGGATGTTCAGCATCTTGTATATGTCGTCCATGGTGCTCCTCAGTTCACCGCGACGCGCGCCAGCTTCCGCTGCTTCTCCTCGACCTGCCGGTCGTCCAGGTTAGACCCGCGCTTGATCTCGAACCCGCTCAACTCCCTGTCGGCCGTGAGGTCGAACACGCTCACGTTCAGCATGCCGTCGAGGTTCCACTCGAAGAAGATCTCGACGGGCGCGCCCTTCGGGTAAGGGGGAATCCTTATCTCCTGGTTCCCGATGACCTTGACGTGGCGCACGTCGCTCTCCTCCCCCTCGGTGACCTGCACGTCCAGCGCGGTCTGCCGATCCGAGAGGGTCTGGAAGCGGTCGCTCACCCTCGTGCCGAGCGGCGTGTTCTTCTTGAGCACGATTGAGTTGTGGGCGCGGCCCAGCTCGTCGTGGGTGACGACGCCGAGGCTGTGCGAGCAGACGTCGTTGATCTCCACCAGCGGGAAGGACTCCCGCTCCACGAGGTCGCTCCGGCCCTCCTGCAACTGGATCAGCGCGCCCTGCAAGGCCGCGCCCATCGCCACGACCTCGTCGGGGTGGACTTCCATCGAGGGCTTCTTCCCCGTAACTCTCTCCACGAGAGCCGGCACGGCCTTCATCCTCGTCGAGCCGCCGACGAGGATGACTTTGTCGATGTCGGCCCACCGGAGTTCGGCGTCCTCCAACACGAACTCCATGATGGCGGCCGTCTTCTTCAGCAGGGGCTCCGTGATGCGCTCGAAGTCGGCGAGCGTGATGGGGACGGAGATATTCTTCCCCCCGGCGGAGAGGAACACGCTGGTCTTTTCCCTCGACGAGAGGGTCTTCTTCGCGATCTCCGCCTTGTCGCGCAAATCCTGCTGGAGCGTCGGGTTGTCGAAGAGGTCATCGCCCCCCTGCCTGGTGAACTCCTCGTTGAGGAAATTCATGACGGCGTTGTCCCAGTCGAAGCCGCCGAGGTTCCGGTTCCCGCCGGTCGCCAGCACGTCGATGGCCCCGTCGCCGAGGCGCATGATGGTGACGTCGAACGTCCCGCCGCCCAAGTCGTAGACGAGGATGGTCTGGCGGCTCTCGACCTTGTCGATGCCGTAGGCGAGGGCGGCGGCCGTCGGCTCGTTGATGATGCGCAGGACGTTGATCCCCGCGATGCGCCCGGCGTCCTGCGTCGCCTTCCGCTGGGCGTCGTCGAAGTACGCGGGGACGGTGATCACCGCGTCCGTGACCGCCTCGCCGAGGAGCGTCTCGGCGTCCTCCTTGAGGCGCTTGAGGATGACGGCGGAGACCTCCTCCGGCGTGTAGACGTGCCCGCCCTCGGTCGGGAATTTCCACGAGGGGTTCCCCATCTGCCGCTTGACGAACTGGATGACGTTGTCGGGGCTCGCGACGGCCGAACGCTTCGCCATGCTCCCGACGATGGGCGCGTCGCCGTCGAAGAGGACGACCGACGGGGTGATGCGCTCGCCCTCGCGGTTGGGGACGATCTCCGCCCGCCCGTGTTTGTTGACCACCGCCACGGCGGAGTAGGTGGTGCCCAAGTCCATGCCGACAACTTTGCCCATTTGCGTTCGCTCCTCACCGGCCCCGCCGCGGCGGGCGCCGGGCCTTAGAAATCCGTGTGCGCCAACAGCTCCTGCTTCTCGCGGAGGATGTCGGGCGAGAGGGCGCCGGCCTTCTGCATGACCACCTCGCGCGCCGTCTGGCCGCTGCCGAGTTCTTTAGCCACGACCTCGATCACGCCGTCGGCGGTGTAGCGCAGCGTGACCTCGATGGCGAGGTCGCCCGCCTTGTGCGGCGGCAGGTTCCGCAGCCCCGCCTTCCCGATGAGGTGGACGTCGGGAGACCTCGCGTCCTCGTCCTCCCCCTGCAGTATCTCGATCTCGACCCGACTCTGGTTGTCCTCGCCGGTGGCGTACGTGCGCGTCCGCTCGCACGGGATCGGCGTGAAGCGCGGGATGATGATGCTGTTGACGTATTTGCTGCGGTCGCTCGAGAGCGCCTTCACGCCGAGGCTGTGCGAGGCCACGTCCTGCACGACGATGTCGGCCCCGCCTTCGAGCGGCGGGGCCGAGCCGGCGCCCTCCGTCTCGACGGTCGTGACCACGGCCTGGATGGCGGCGCCGAGCGCCACGCACTCGTCGGGGTTCATGTCGCGCGCCGCGTCCTTACCCGTCACCCGCCTGATCATCTCCTTGACGGCCGGGATGCGGCTCGAGCCCCCCGCGAGGAGCACGGTGTCGATCTCCGCCCAGCCGACGCCGGCCGCCTCGACGACGCGGTTCATGCACTCTTCCGTCTGGCTGATGAGGTCGGCGATCATCTCCTCCAGCTGCTCCCGGTCGAGGTCTATGCGCAGGGCCTTCGCGCCGGACGAGAGGGCCTCCATGAGCGGCGACCTGAACGACAGGTTCTTCTTGGCGATCTCGGCCTTGTCCCACAGGTCCTGGTGGGTGTGGGGGTCGAGGCGGAGGTCGATCCCGTGTTCGCGCTGGAACTCCTCCGCGAAGTGCTCGACGAGGAGGGCGTCGATGTCCTTGCCCCCGAGCATCGCGTCGCCGTCGGTGGCGAGGATGGTGAACTCCTTGCCCTGGACGCGCATGACGGTGACGTCGAAGGTGCCGCCCCCGAAGTCGTAGACGAGGATGGTCTGGTTCCCCTCCACCTTGTCGAAGCCGTAGGCCAGCGCGGCGGCCGTCGGCTCGTTCACGATCCGGATGACGTCGAGGCCCGCGATGCTCCCCGCCTGCCGGGTCGCCTCCCGCTGGGCGTCCTTGAAGTAGGCCGGCACGGAGATGACGGCCTTGCTCACCTCCTTGCCGAGGAAGGCTTCGGCGTCGTTCTTCAGCTTCTTCAGAATCATCGCCGAGAGGTCTTCGGGGAAGTAGTCCTTGCCGTCGACGTTCACGCGGTAGGAAGGGTTCCCCATCTCCCGCTTGACGAACCGGACGGTGCGGCGTGGTTCCACGATGGCCTGGTTGCGGGCCTCGGCCCCGACGATGGGGTTCCCGCCCTCCTCGAAGAAGATGACGGAGGGCGTCGTGCGCTCGCCCTCGCGGTTCGGTATCACTTCGGGGCGGCCGTGCTCGTTGACGTAGGCAATCGCGGAGAAGGTCGTCCCCAGGTCGATGCCCACTATCACCTCTTCACTCATGTCGTTTGCTCTCCAGTCATCCGGCGGAACGGGGCCGGGGCACGTCACCCCGCATACTTCATCACGATGACCTCCTCGGGCCGGAGGATGCGGTCTCTGTACCGGAAGCCGCGCCTGAGGACGCGGGCGACGCCGTTGTTGCCGGCCTCGTCCGGCGCGGGCTGTGTGCCGACGGCGCGCTGCAAGCTCGGGTCGAACTCGGCGGACGTCCGCAGCACCTCCACCTCCCTGCGCGCCAGCACTTCGAGCAGCTCCTCGCTGAGGGTCTCGAGCAGCGGCAGGACGGCCGGCGCCTCCGAACCGTCGCGGGCCAATTCCTGGCGCGCGCCTTCGATCCTGTCGAAGAGCAGAATCAGATCGGTGTAGAGGGGCCGCGCCTGTTCGAAGGCGCTGTTACGTTTCATCTCGTCCAGCTCGGCGTAGAGCCGCTCGAACGCCTCCTCCTTCGCCTTGTCGTAGCGGAGCCGGCCTTCGATGGTGGAGTTGAGGACGGAGAGTTCCGCGGACATCTCCGTCAGCGTCGCCAGCAGCTGCGCGCCCGGTTCCGGAGGGGCATCCGCGGCTCCGGCGGGCGGCGAAGCCTGGCCGGCCGCATCGTCTACGGCGGCGCCGCCGTCGCCCTCCAACCCCTCGTCAAACACTTCCCGGCCTGCGCTCAACTCCTGCTCTCGGCTCACGCGAATGCCTCCTCAATCGTCTTCCGACCAGATGCCGGCGCGCCGCCGGCCACGACCGTTCCTTACCTCCACTCACCCTGCAGGACAAACCCGGCCCAGAAGTACGGCGGCCGCCAGCGGGCGTCACGCGACAGCTCGATCTGGGCCGCCCGCAGCGCCGCCGCCGGGGTCAGCCCCCCTTTCAGCATTCTGCGGTGGAATCGCAGCATCAGTTCGGCGGTGGCCTTGTCGTCGGTCGACCACAGGCTGCCGACGATCCGGGGGGCGCCCGCGTACATGAACGCCCGCGTGAGGCCGACGAACCCTTCGCCCCTGAAGTCCCGCCCGAGCGCGGTGCGGCAGGCGCTCAGCACTACCAAGTCCGCCGAGAGCTTCAGGTTGAAAATGTCGTGGGCGCGAAGGAACCCGTCGCGCGGGCGTCCGTCCGGCCCGAACATGGAGAGCACGATCCCCGACAACTCCGGGTGTTCGTCGTCGAGGATGGCGTGTGTGGCGAAGTGGATGATGCGGCTGCTCCCGACCGAGGGGCTCATCGCCGTCTCGCGGCTCGCGTCGAAGTCGAGCGACTGCACGACCTCGCCCGGCGGGGCCAGCGCCGCGATCTGCTCGGCCTCCCAACGCGTCCGGAACAGCCGCGGCAGGTCTGCATAAGCGTGCCCGCCGTAGCCCGGGGCGGATGCGTAGCTGACGAGGCCGGCCCGGCCGCCGGCCGCCGCTTGTGACGGCAGACGCGCGGCGGCGGACGCGAGCGAATCGCGCGAGACCGTCTCCGCGAGCCGCTCGTCCGCCTGCGAGAAGACGGGGTCTGCCAGGATTGCGAGAAGTTTCTTAGGGGCCTCCCGGCGCGGCGACTCGCGCCGCAGCACCGCCATCGTCGAGGCCGAGGGAAGGGTGACCAGCTCGTGGCTAAGGATGAGGGGCTGGTAGCCTCCCCCTGCCGCCGCCGCCGGGGGCGGCAGGGCACCGAAGGGTGTAAATTGCAGCACGCCCGGGGCCACGACGATTAGTCGTTTGGCCTTGAGCTGCGCGGCCGCCGGGGCCAGCAGCATCTGACTGAGACGCGCCGCCGCCTCTCCGAACCTGGCGTCGGCCGCCTCGACGCGGACGCGACGTTGTTCGGGGGTCTCCCCGACGACCGCGCGGTTGCGCGCGGTCAGCAGTTCGCGGACAGACTCGGCCGCCTGTTCGACCTCCCGGCGTGCGGGCAGCTCGTACGTATTGACGGTTGAAGACGAGACGGCCCACAGGAAGCTGCGCTCCGGGCCGAGGGCGTATTCGAGCAGCAGGGTGTCGTCGCCCGCCAGTTCCCGCTGGATCTGTGCGGCCGTGAGCGGCTGCGGCTGCGTCAGCTCCGCGTAGCGCGGACTCGCCTGCCTTATGCGCACCTCGGCCTCGCCGAGCGACTCGGTCAACTCCTCGACATCTTTGGCCGCGGCGGTCGCCTGTGCGGCCGTGAAGGTCTCGCTCAGGAGTTGCCGCTGGTAACTCGCGGCGGAGTTCAGGCGGAGGCGCAGGACTCGTTCGCGCTCGATGAGTTCGGCCGGGACTCCCTGCCGCACGTCGACGCCCGCCTCGTTCAGAAGGTCGAGCAGGTTGCGGGCGCGCGCCCTCTCGCTGGCTTCGAGGGCGGCCACGGCGAACCCCTGGTCGGGGCTCGACCGGTGCATCTGCATCAACAGGTCGACGTAGAACTCGTAGTAGTCCTGCGCCATCGCGAAGAAGGAGAGGCGCAGCGGCTGGTTCCCGACGTGGGCGCGCATCGACTCGATGATGGCGAGCGAAGACTCGACGTCCAGGCGCGCGTTATACAGGTTCCCCTGCGCGCGCTCCACGTGGGCGAGGCCGAGCATCGTCGCCGCCTCGCCGGTGCGGTCGCCGACCTCCCGCCGTATGGGGAGGGCCTCGGCGAAAGAGTCGTGAGCCTCGCTCAGCCGGCCGAGCTTGTAGCGGCACCAGCCGACGCCCGTCAGCGCCTCGGCCTCCGCGCCCCGGTCGTTGCCCGCGGCGCGCGCGAGCCGCAGGGCCTGGGTCAGGAATTCGATGGCCTGTTCCGGGCGGTTCGTACGCCGGTAGACTTCGCCGATGGCGCCGAGGCGGACGTTGCGGCCGCGCGGGTCTCCGACGTCGTCGAGGGACTGAAGCGACTGCCGGAAGTAGCCGAGCGCCTCGTCGTTCTCGTCGCGGAGCACATAGGCCCAGCCCACCCCGAGCAGGTCGAGGCTCTCGCCCTGCCTGTCGCCGATGCGCCTCCGGATCGTCAGCGAGGCGTTGAAGTCTGCCAGCGCCTTGCCCACGTCGTTCAGGTATATGTAAGCCCAACCCCTCCCCGTGCGCGCGACCGCTTCGCCGTAGTTGTCGCCGAGCCTGCTCATCGTCTCGGCGGACTCGCCGCAGTCCGTCACCGCGTCGGGACTCTCCCCGAGCATCCGGTGCGTGAGGCACCTTCCGTACAGCGCGACGGCCGTCTCGTAGGCGTCGTCGAGCGCCTGCCAGAGGGCGATGGCCTGTCCGAACTTTTCGAGGGCCTGCGGCAGCGACGTCGCCGTTTTGCGCGCCCGCAAAATCTCGCCCTCGCTGACGGCCTGCTCGGCGGCGAGGCGGCTTTCGTCGCGGGCCGTCGCCGGCCGCGGCTCCTGCATGGTGATCTCGTAGTAGCCGCGCGGCGCCGCCGTCTCCAGCGTCCGCACCTCCAGCCTGTAAGTCCCGCCCCGCGCCGCGATGTATGAGATCGCCTCGCGGCCGCGCGAGCCGTTGGGGCGGTCGACCCTCGTGCGCCCGCCCTCGGCGTCGATGACCGTGACGACCACGTCGCTCCCCTGCTGGCTGACGGAGAAGCTCGCGAACTGGCGCTCGCCGAGCTCGAAGGTGTAGGCGTGCGCGTCGCGGCCGCCTATCTCGCGCCTGTGCACCTGCCTGGCGATCAGTTTTTCCGGCTCAACCGCTTGTGAGGGCGCGGGCGGGGTGCGTGGGGAGGCGGCCGCGTGCGGCGAGGTGAGGAGGAGGAGGGCGATGAGGAGGCCCTCGCAACAGGTGACAAGACGTTTGGGGAAGAGAGACATCTTGGCTTGTCTTGGCCTGCGAATGAAGTCACCGGAGAAGCGGACGACAGGCCGCTCCTTTAACCCCGCGGGTTTCGACCACGGGCGCGTGAGTTGGCGAGATGGCTAAGGCCGACGTGGGTACTGCCGTCGGGTAACAGGTGATGACTTACTTCACTGCGCGGGCGGCTTGTCGAGGATCGACAGCAAGTAACAATCCGGGGCCTCGCCGTCCCGCGAGAGGCACAATCGATATGACTTCGCGGTCAGGCCGCTCAGGTCAAGCTCCACCGTGAGCGTCCTCCCGCCGGATTTCGCCGCGGTGGTCAGGAGCGGCTTGCCGAAAGCGTCCACCACCTTGACGGTGTAGCGGCCGGCGGCGCTGCCGCGGGGCATGCGCAGGCGGAGGCGTTGCCGCTCGGGCGTAAGGGTGATGACGCGCCGCCCCGCCGTGCTCTGATCGTCGCCGCGCGAAAGGTCATCCGCTATCAGGTCTATGTAGACGACCCGCAGCGAGGGCCGGCGGCGAGTTCGCGCCTCGACGGCCCCGGCCTTTCGCGTCGAACCCGTCGCCGGGCGGTCGGGGCGTGCGCGCGCCGGAACCGCCTCGGGAACCCCTGACGCCGCACCGGCGTCGGGCGCCACCGCGGGCGTCGCGGGCGGGCTTCCCTGCGGCGAGTAGTTCACCGCGACGGCCGGCGAGTCAGTGCGCTGATACCGGAGAAGTGCCGCCGTGAGCAACCCCAGGAAGACGAGGCCGAAGGCCCCGGCCGCTACCGGCACCCAGGGCGACCTGAGGCCGGCGAGCCCCGCGCCCAGCCGACCCCGCCAACGCGCCGCGGGCGCCTCCGGCGCTCGACGGCTCATGCGGGCGCTGCGGTACGAGCGGAAGCAATCGGAACAGGCGAACAGGTGCGCGCGCATTCGCTCGTCTGGCGGCACGCCGGCGTGCGCGGCCCTGCGCAGTTCCCCGGCCGGCGGGCAGCCGAGCCGGTCGTCGTTCGGGAACTCGGTCGCGTAGTAGGCCTGCGCGAAGGTCACGACCTCTTCGGGGTCGGTAAACAGCTCGTCACGGCTCTTGTCTTCGTGATTCACCTGCTCACCCCCTTCGCGCACGAGGCCGGTTCGCGTGGCCCGTTGTCAAAGTCAGGAGTCCGGTCGCCGACGTCCGCCGCAATCGGATGTGAGTGGCGCGGCGGGCTCGCCCCGCGGCGGTGCCGCCTTATTTCATCCTGCAATGTGTAGAGGGGCCGAGCGGGGTAAAAGGCATCACAACCGGGAAAGTTTTTTTTGACCTTCCTAACGCCGACCGCCCACCTGCTTGATGAGCGCGCTCACGTGACGGTTATACTTGTTGCGCAACACCTTCGTGCTCACGCCGAGGTGGCGGGCGATCTCGTCAAAGCTGTAGTCCAGCGTCAGCCACTCGAAGACCGCGCGCGTCCACCCGTCCATCATGCCGACGATCTCCTCGAGCAGGATGCGGCGCTCGACGTTGCTCGCCTGTGAGCGCCACTCCGTGTTGAGGCCCGCCTCCGACTCGAGGCGTCGCCGGTTCTCCTCCTTCTCCGACTCGGCGAGCACCACGCGCCTGAAGGTCTGAAGGAGATACCCGTCCAGTTCGTTGACGTGTTGCCCCCTCTCGTCGCGCGCCCTCGTCACCTGCGAGGCGGCCTTGAGCAGCAGCGTGCGGGCGCGCGCGTCGTCGGCGTCCTGTAGCACGCGCAGCGCGAAGTCACGCGCCCGCCTCCAGACGCGGCCGGCGGACTCGTAGACGTCGGGCGCGACACGGCCGAACTCGTCGGTGTAGCCAATTTCGAGCGTACCCCAGTCGGGTGTGGGGTGAGGGTGTTGCGGCAATTTCCTGCCTCCCAATTTGAGGTGCTGTAGCTTACACCTCCTCACCGCCGAGTCAAGCTTTTTCTGGAAGAATAACCCGGCGGCCCCTCAACGCGTTTTGACCTGGGAGCGCGCCCGCCCCGAATCAGTCTCGTCAGTCGCCGGCGTGTGCTTCGTACCCGCCGCCCCCCTCTTCGGGTCTGACCTTGCCGCGGAACGAGCGGTAGAGGAAGGTGAAGTATCCTATCGCCAGCGCCACGCCCAACAGCCACCACACGAGCCCGACGCTTAAGGAGTAGGCCCCCGTCCGCGAGTTGTAGATCGTCAGGCCGTACGAAGGGTCTGTGGTCGCCGGCAGAAGGTGGGGGTGCATGGCGAAGGCCGCGCCGCCAAGCATCCCCGCGATGTAGACGACCGACGAGAAGAAGGCGGCCGCGTCCCTCCGCCTCGCGTGGGCGTAGCGCATGAAGATGAGCGAGGCCGCCACCGCGAGAGGGATAACCCAGCCCCACGCGTGTCGCCCGAAGTTGTCCAACACCTGCGGGCGCACGTAAACGGTCGCGGCCAGACTCGACGCGGTCATCGAGACCAGCGCCCACCAACACTTCTGCGCGACGCGGCGCGCACGTTCCTGGAGTTCGCCCTCGGTCTTCAGCAGAAGCCAGTTCGCGCCGTGGACGGTGAGCGTCGCGAAGGCCAGCAGGCCGACGAGCGACGTGTACCAGTCGAGGATGCCGGGCGCGGGGCCGACGCGGAAGTCCGTCCACAGCGCCTCGAAGAAATAGCCCTCGGCGTTCAGCGGCACGCCGCGGACGACGTTGCCGACGGCCGCGCCGTAGAAGACCGCGAGCAGCAGGCTCGCGGCCGAGAAGATGAAGTCGAAGAACGAGCGCCACAGGGGGTCGTCCACGTGACCGCGCAGCTCGACGCCCATCCCGCGCAGCATCAGAAGCCAAAGCACGATCATCAGCGGCAGGTAGAAGCCGCTGAAGCTCGACGCGTATAACTTCGGGAAGGCGAAGAAGAGCGCGCCCGCGGCGGCGATGAGCCAGACCTCGTTGCCGTCCCACACGGGGCCGATGGCGCGCAAAGTCAGACGCCTCTCGTCTTCGCCGCGCGCGACGAAGTGGTGGACGATCCCGACGCCGAGGTCGAACCCGTCGAGCGCCGCGTAGGCGACCAGCATGAAGGCCACGAGGATGAACCAGAGGGTCTCCATCTACGCTTCCCCCTCTCAAGCGCCCGCGCCTTCGGGAAGTATCCGCGCCGACGGCGGAGTCTTAGACTCGTGCCCGTCGAGGAAGCCGGGGCCGTGCCCGACCTCGCGCCACATCAGGAAGAGGAAGAGCACGCCCATCACGAAGTACATCCCCATGAAGCCGATGAGCGTGAAGAGTCCGTTGCCCGAGGAGACCGTCGGCGAGAAGCCCTCCGAAGTCCTCATCAGACCGTAGGCGAGCCACGGCTGCCGCCCCAGCTCCGCCGTCATCCACCCGGCTGTGTTCGCGATGTACGGGAACGGGAAGCTCAGCATGAGAATCCACAGCATCCAGCGCGCGCCGTAGAGCCTCTGCCGCCACAGGAGGAAGGCCGCGACGGAAGTGACGGCGATGAAGATCGAACCCAGGCCCACCATGATGTGATAGCTGTAGTAGAGCAGGGGGATGTTGTCGGGCCAGCGGTCGCGCGGGAACGCGTCGAGCCCTTTGACCTCGGCCTCCCAATGTTGATACGTCAGGAAGCTGAGCGCCTTCGGGACGTGGATGGGATTGTCGAGCTTCTGCTCGGCGACGTTGGGCTGCCCGACCAGAACCAGGGGGGCGCCGGGCTGCGTGCGAAAGAGACATTCCATCGCGGCGAGCGTCGCCGGCTGGTGTTCCGCAATCAGCTTGCCGTGACGGTCGCCCGAGGGGAAGAGTTGGAAGCACGAGGCGGCGACGGCCGCCGTCACGCCGACCTTCAGGAAGAGCCGCCCGTACTCCTCCTGCCGCCTTGAGAGGAGGTAGAAGGCGCCGACGGCCGCCATCACGAACGAGCCCGTGACGAGCGCCCCGCCCATGTTGTGCACGTACTGCCAGAAGGCCCACTCGTTGAAGAGCAAGGCCCAAAAGCTCACGAGGTGCGCCGTCCCGTCCGCGGCGAGCTCGAACCCGACGGGCCTTTGCATCCACGCGTCCGTCACGATGATGAAGTAGCCCGACAGCCACGAGCCCGCGAAGACCATGAAGGCCGCGAGCCAGTGCACCCTCTGCCCGAAGCGCTTCTCGCCGAACAGGAACAGGCCCAGGAAAGACGATTCGAGGAAGAAGGCGAAGACGCCCTCCATCGCCAGCGCGGTGGCGATGACGCCGCCGGAGAACTGCGAGAACCGCGCCCAGTTCGTCCCGAACTGGAACTCCATCGGGATGCCCGTCACGACGCCGAAGAGGAAGTTGACGGCGAAGATTTTGGCCCAGAAGCGCGCCGCCCGGTTGTAACGCTCGTCCCCCTTCCACAGCGCCAGCGACTTGAAGACGACGACGAGCGGCGCCAGCCCCATCGTCAACTGCGGGAAGAGGTAGTGGTACGTAATCGTGAACGCGAAATGCAGCCTGTGTATCGTCAGCGCGTCATCCACTGTTCAAGCCCTCGCACTCTTCTCTATGAGAGTTGGGTATAACTGAGAAGGAATTAACCACAGAGACACAGAGACACAGCTTAAGAACACAGCTTGATGCTTCTAGCCGTGTTCCTGGCTGTGTCTCTGTGTCTCTGTGGTTAATCATCTTCATGCTAACTCAAGTGACAACTGCTTTAGTTATTCCAACGCCAGCCTGACCGCCTCTTCGGCGTGCAGCCCCGTCGTGTCGAACAGGGGGAGGCCCGTGTCCTGCGGCTTAATTAAAAGCCCTATCTCCGTGCAGCCCAAAATAATTCCTTCCGCCCCGCGTCCGGCCAGAGACTCCATGACGCGCAGGTAAGCCCGCCTCGACTCCTCAAGCACCTCGCCCCGGCACAGCTCGTCGTATATCACGTCGTGAACAATCCTGCGCCCCGCCTCGTCGGGCGTCAGCACTTCGAGGCCGTGGCGCTCCGCCAGCCGCCCCTTGTAAAAGTCCTCCTCCATCGTGTACCTCGTCCCGAGCAACCCCACGCGCCTCACCCCTGCGCGCAATACCGCCGCGGCGGTCGCGTCGGCGATGTGGACGAGCGGGATGCGGACGGCCTCCTCGATGGCCGGGGCCAGCTTGTGCATCGTGTTGGTGCAAAGCACGACGAAGTCGGCGCCGCCCCGCTCAAGCCGCATGGCGCACTCCGCCATCTCGCGCGCGGCCTCGGCCCAACGCCCCTCGCGCTGCAAGACCTCTATCTCCTGGAAGTCCACGCTGTACATCAGCGAGCGCGCCGAGTGCTGCCCGCCCAGACGCGACCTCACGCCCCGGTTGATGAGCCGGTAGTATTCCGCCGAAGACTCCCAGCTCATCCCGCCGATCAAGCCGATAACCTTCATCGAGTCCTCCCGCCTAAGCCCGCTGGCCGAACGCGAGCGCCGTCGCGCGGCGGCGCCGCCTGATGACTTCGCCGAACCTCTGCCGCGCGTCGGGCAGGTTCGAGGTGACGAGCATGAACTCGCGCTTCGGCAGGGCGACCACGTCCAGAGCTTCGACCGAGCGGACGGTCGCGTTGCGCGTCGTGTCGCCGAGCACGGCCATCTCGCCGAAGTACTCGCCCGGCCCCAGTTCGGCCAGCCGCAGCGTCCGGCCGCCCTCCTGACGAAGCACCTCCGCGCGCCCCTTCGTGATTATATAAACGCGGTCACCGAGGTCGCCCTGAACGAAGACCTCCTCCCCCGGCTCGAAGTGCTCGCGTGCGAGTTTCACCGAGTCGTCCAGCTTCAACTGCGCCAGCTCGGCCGGCAGCAGCACGTCGAGCGCCCACGACGCCGCGACCCGCAGACGCCGCCCCCAGCCCGGCAGCTTCATCAGATAGACCGCGCGCCACAGAAGCCACGCGGGGAGGCCGGAGACGGGCACGCCCAACACTTCCGCCACGGCCGAGCGGTGGCCGAGCGCGCCCATCTTGCCGAGGTCTTTGAAGTCGAACGCGCGCCGCTCTCCGCCGCGGATGCTCGCGACGATGTTGTGCGCGGCGGCCCTGGCTTGACGGATGGCGTGCTGCGCCGTCGGCGGGCTGCTCCCCCGTCCGCCCGCCAGGGGGACGAGCGCGTTGTCGCCGAGCGCCCAGAGTCCTTCGGCCCCCTCGACTTCGAGGAACGAGTTCGCCAGCAGGCGGCCCGCCTCGTTGCGCGGCAGGTCGAGGCTTTCGACTATCGGGTGCGGCGAGGACGGCACGGTCGAGACGAGCGTCCGCGTCGGGATGCGCCGGCCGTCCTGCAAGATGGCCTCGGTGCCCGTCGCCGCCCGGAGCCGCGTGTTCAGGTGAATCTCGACCTTGCGCCGGCGCAGAACCTTCTGCGCGAAGAGGCCGAGGCGCTCCGTGACCTCCGGCAGGATGCGCGCGCCCGCGTGCAGGAGCACGACGCGGATGTCCGACTCGTTGAGCTGGCGGTAGCTGCGCGCCGCCTCGCGCACGAAGTCGTTCAGCTCGGCCACGACCTCGACGCCCGAGAAGCCCCCGCCCGCGACGACGAAGGTGAGCAGGCGGCGGCGCAGCTCGTAGTCTTCTTCGATGGCCGCCTCTTCGAGCGCGTGGATGACGTGGTTGCGGAGGCGCAGCGCGTCGCCGAGGTTCTTGAAGGGCAGGGCGTGCTCGGGCAGACCGCGCAGCCCGCGGAAGTCCGTCACGTTGCCGAGCGCGAGCACGAGGTGGTCGTAACGTAGGACGTGCGGGTGCGGCTGAAAGCCCGGCGCGGTCGTCACGGTGCGCGCCTTCAGGTCGACGGACTCGACCTCGCGCACGTGCAGCTCCGTCCGCGGCAGCAGGCGGCGGATGGGGCTGACGGCGTCGGTGACGCCGACGGCGCCGGAGACGACCTCGGCCAGCATCGGCTGGAAGACGAAGTAGTTCTCCTTGTTGACGAGGACGACCTCGAAGTCCCCGCGCCGCCCCAGCGCCCTCTCCAGGTACCGCGCCGTGTACAGCCCTGCGAACCCGCCGCCGAGGATGACGACGCGCTTCTTATCTTTCGTCGGTGCCGAACGTCTCAGCAGTCTCATTCTCTTCAACCTCCCACCGGCTTTGCAATAAGGGTCAGAACCACCCGCGGTAGCGGGTGGCCCTTTGTCACCCGATGGCCTCGTGTTGCAACGCGCCACTCGCTACCGCGGGTGGTTCTGACTTGTGCACTTCGGCCGTCTCCCACTTCACCAGCTTCAGGTCGAGCACGAAGATGCTGTAGAGCACCGGCACGAGCAGCAGCGTGATGAAGGTCGCGGCGCACAGGCCGCCGATCTGCGCGTAGCACATCGGCTCCCAGAGCGGCCCGCCGTGCGAGGCGAGCGGGAACAAGGCGATCACGGTCGCGCCCACCGTGATGAGCACCGGCCGCAGGCGCATGATGCCCGCGTCCAGCAGCGCCTCGACGAGCGGCTCGCCCTCGGCGTGCTTCTCCTCGATGAAGTCGAAGAGGACGATGATGTGGCTGACGATGACGCCCACCAGGCTCACGACGCCGAGGAAGGCCATGAAGCCGAAGGGCGCGCCCATCACCCACAGCGCCGCTAAGGCCCCGACCATCCCGTACGGCACCGCCGCGAAGACGATGAACGGCTTGACGGCGTTCTTGAACTGGAAGACGAGCGCCAGGAAGATCATCACGACCGAAATCCCGAGCACGATGGTCAGGTCGCGGAAACCTTTGACCTGGTCTTCTTCCTCGCCGCCGATCTCCAGACGGTAGCCGGCGGGGAGCGTCGCCTCCAACTCCTTCAACTGCGCGCGCGCCTTCGCCATCACCTCCGAGGCGAGGTGCCCGGCCGTCGGCGAGGTCGAGACCGTGATGGTGCGGAACTGGTTGCGGGCGCGCACCTTCTCCGCCTGCATCCCGTACTCGGTCTGCGACACCTGACGGAGCGGCACCTTCTGCTGCCCCTGCGAGGAGTAGACGTAGAGGTTCTGCAGGTCGCCGAGCTGCGCCCGCTCCTCCATCCGGAGCCGCGCGACGACGGGAATCTCCTTGTCGCCCTCGCGCAGGGAGGTCACGCGCGAGCCGTAGGTCGCCGCGGACGAGGCCGCCGCCACGTCCAGGTTTGAAAGCCCCGAGAGGGCCGCGCGGTCGGGGTCGGTCTGCAGCTTCACGGCGAAGCTCTCGCCGCCCCAGTCGTCGCGGACGCGCTCGGCCAGGCCGGTGCCTTCGAGGATCGACTTCGTCCGCTCGGCGAGGTCGCGCAGCGTCGCGATGTCTTCGCCGGTCAGACGAATCTGGACGGGCAGGCCGACCGCCTTGCCCGACTCCAACTGGCGCACGTCGATGCGCGCGCCCGGAATCTGCGACGAGAGGGCCGCCTGCAAGGGCTCGATCAGGTGCGACGTGTCGTGCTTGTCTTTGACCTGGATGATGATCTGCGCGTAGTTCTGCTGTTGCAGCTCCGGCGCGACCGAGAACCAGAAGCGCGGCCCGCCGCCGCCGACGAAGGTCGTCAGGGACTTCAACATCCCCTGCCCCTCACCCTCGGCGCCCCCTTCGGACGCGTGGTGCTTTTCGTACTCGGCGACGGTCTCGCGGATGACCTCTTCGGCGCGCGCCGCCGCCTCGTTGGTCGCGGAGGCGGGCGCGTCCTCGGGGAGCCACACGTCCACGTAGGACAGGTACGAGAGGTCTTTGGGCACGAACTGCGTCTTGAGCTGGCTCATGATGACGCCGCCCAGGACGAGGACGACGAGCGAAGCGCCCAGCGTCCGCCAGCGGTACTCGATGGCCCGCGTGCCGACTTTATAGTAAACGGCCGCGAAGCCGCTCTTGCGTCTCTCTTTGATTGTCTTCTCGGCCTTCGGCCTGAGCAGGTAGTAGGCCAGGAGCGGGATGAAGGTCATCGAGACGACGCGCGAGGCGACGAGCGAGCACGTGAGCACGATGGGCAGGCTGTAGATGAACTCGCCCATCGAGCCGCTGATCATCAGGAACGGCAGGTAGGCGACGATGTTCGTGATCGTCGCGTAGAGAATCGCCGTGGCGAGCTTCGTCGGCCCGAGCCACGCCGAGACGACCGAGGGGTGTCCGAGCGCGAGGTCGCGCTTGATGGCGTCGCCCGCCACCACGGGGTCGTCCACCAGCAGGCCCAGAGCGATGATGAGCGTGGCGATGGAAATCTGTTGCAGGTCGATCCCGAGCACCTTCATCATCCCGAACGTCATCGCGAGCGTAATCGGGATGGCGAGCGCCATCAAGAGCGCCGACCGCCACTCCCAGAAGCCGACGAGCGCCACGACGACGACGAGGAAGATCGCCTCGTACAGACTCTTCATGAAGAGGTCGATGCTCTCCTCGACCTGCAGGGGCTGGTCGGAGGTGCGCGCGTAGATGAGGTCGGCGGGCAGTTGCTTCTTCAGCCCCGCGAGCGTCTCGTCCACGGCCGCGCCGAACTTGTCGATCTGCTCGCCCGAGCGCATCTGCACCGAGAGCGTGATGGCGCGGCTGCGGTGCCAGTTCCCTTCCGCGTCGCGCCAGTTGAAGTAGTTCAGGTAGCGCGCCGGCACGTCGTAGCCGCGCACCACGTCCGCGATGTCGCGCAGGTAGACCGAGCGGCCCGCGCCCGTCGGAATCAACGTGTCGCCGATCTCGCCCTCGCTCTTGAACTCGCCCGAGGGCGAGATGGTCACGTTCTTACCCTCGACGTTGACCTGCCCACCCGACGCGGAGATGTTGCGCGCGCCGAGCACGTCGTCGAGCTTCGCGGGCTGGAGGCCGTAAGCCGCGAGGCGCTCCTGCGAGTAGAAGAGGAAGACGCTCTCGTTCAGGAGACCCGAGCGGCTGACCTTTGAAACCTGCGGGATGAGCTTCAAAGTCTTCTCGATGCGGTCGGTGAAGTCGTCCAGCTCGCGGTAGCTGTACTTGTCGCCGGCCACGGTCATCAGGCGCGCCAGCGTCTCCGCGGGGTCGCGGACGACGACCGGCGGCCAGGCGTCCGGGTGGAACTCGGCCGCCTGCAACTTCTCGGCGGTGAACTCGCGGACGCAGGCCAGCAGCTCTTCGTCGCTCGCCTCCGAAGCGCCGTCGAAGCCGAAGAAGCCGCCGCCCTGGACGAGGCGCACGTCGCGCGCGAAGCCCTTCTCTCTGACGAAGCCGAGGAACATCTCGCTCAGCTTGTCGAGGATGCGCGCCTGGCCGCCCTGCGGCAGGTTGGAGACGAGCGTGAACC
The DNA here is from genome assembly GCA_019239425.1 of Acidobacteriota bacterium. Lineage (GTDB taxonomy): Bacteria > Acidobacteriota > Blastocatellia > Pyrinomonadales > Pyrinomonadaceae > QHXN01. The sequence continues at coordinate 37,853 of JAFAZX010000097.1, read as the reverse complement.
TGCGCCCGCCGTCCGCGCCCTGCGCGCGCGCCTGCTCGATTCTCTTCTGCAGCTCGCGGGCGCGCGGCTCCAGCTCCTCCGCGCCGACGGGCGGGCCGGCGACGGTGAGCATGAGCGCCGCCGTGTCGCCGAAGTCCTTGACGAAGTTGATGGGGCCGGCGCCCTGCGGCAGGTTGTGGATGGAGTCGAGCTTGAGCTTGATGTCGTCGAACTCCTTCCCCGTCTCCTTCAGCTTCTCGTCCAGCTCGACGTAGACGACCGCCAGACCCGTGCGCGAGATGGACTCGATCTTCGTCACCTTCGAGTTGGCGGCCATCTGCTCCTCGACCTTCTTGGTGACGAGCTGCTCGACGCGCTCGGCCGAGGCGCCGGGCCACGGCACGAGCGCGACGGCCTGCCGCACCTGGATGTCGGGGTCTTTGCGCTGCGGCATCGTGAAGTACGCGTAGACGCCCCACAGGCACGTCGCCGCGAGCAGCACCCAGGAGACGTGGCGCGTCTCGACGAAGAAGCGCGCCGTGTTGTGCGTGCCCTTAATCATCTCGCTGTCGCTTTTTCCGTGGGACATGGTTACCTCACTATTAGCTATTAGCTGTTGGCCGTTAGAACGGTTCGTGGTCAGACGCTCCCTTTCGCTGGGAGCGCGGGCACCCTACAGCCCGCAAGCGTGCGCCAGCACGCTGACCGTCTTTCGCTTTAACTCAACTCGCATATCAAGTCTCACTGCCTTCGCGCTGTCGCGCTCATGCGGGCTGTAGGGTGTCCCGCGCTCCCAGCGAGAAGGCGCGCATTCACCTACTGAACCACTTGCACCTGCTCGCCGTCCGAGACGAGCGTGGCGCCGGTGGTGACGACCTGTTCGCCTTCGCGGACGCCGTCCGTCAGGACGACCGCGTTGCCGAACGCTTCTCCGAGCGTGACGCGGCGCAGGCGGGCGAAGTGCCTGCCTGCGCGCTCCTCGACGACGTAGACGGCGTAGGCGTCCGGACTCTCCTTCGGGCGGACGATGGCCGTTAAGGGGACGGCCGGCGCGGCCGCCTGCGGCGCGCCTTCCTGCATTTGAATGGAGGTAATCATGCCCGGCTTCAGCAGGCCGCGCTGGTTGGGGATGGTCACCTCGACTTCGAAGACGCGGCTCGTCGGGTCGGCCGAGGGCGAGACGCGCGAGACGTGGCCCGTGAACTCTTCGCCGGGCAGGGCGTCCGTCGAGAGCGCCAGTGCGTCGCCCAACTTGACCTGCCGGAGCGCGAGGTCTGGGACGCCGAAGGCGGCCTTCACCAACGTCAGGTCGGCCAGCACGAAGCCCGGCGTGCCGGCCCCGACCAGCGCGCCGACTTCGACCTTGCGCTCGATCAAGACCGCACTGACGGGAGCCTTCAGCGCCGTGTCGCCGAGCGGAATCGCCGCCTCTTCGCGCACGGCCGCCGCGGTCTTAATCTTGGCCTCGGCCTGCCCCGTCTGCGCGTGCGCCGTCGAGACGCGCGCCTGCGCCACCTGCAACTGGCTGCGCGCCGAATCGAGCCGCGCCTTCGAAGCTTCGTACTGCGACCGCGCTGCGTCGTAGTCGGTCTTGGTCATGCTCTCGGCGGCGTAGAGACTCCTGGCGCGCTCGAAGTCGAGCGTCGCGCGTTCGAAGGTCGCCTGCGCGTCGGCCACCTGCGCGCGGCTCGTCTCGACCGAGGCGCTCGCCTCCTTCAACTGCGCGTTGACGGTCTCGAGAGCCGTGTGCGCCTCGGCCTGCTGCGCGCCGGCCTGGTTGACCTTCGCGAGGTAGTCGCTCTGGCGCAGGCGCGCCAGCACCGTCCCCTTCGAGACGACGTCGCCCGCCTGCAGGTAGCGCCAGCCGCCCGCGGCGTCGCGCACCTGCGCGATACCTTCGACGTAGCCGCCGACCTTGAAGGCCAGCTCGACCTGCGAGTTCGGACGGATGCTGGCCGAGTAGCGCACGCCGCCCGCGCCCGTGGCGCGCTTCTCCGCCGCCCTCACGCGCACCGGCTTGAGCGGGCGCTCCTTCGTCTCGGCCTTCGTGCAGCCGGACGTCAGACCCAACGCAGCGAGGATGATGGTCGCGAGCAGTATTCTGGTTTTCATCGGTCTTCACCCATAGCCTTCTCGAAATCGGCCTTGGCCGTCCAGAAGGAGAGCAGCGCCTTCTGGTAGTCGCTGTTCGCGCCGGCCAGCGCGGTCTGCGCCTGGAGCACGTCCTTCAGGAGTGCCGCCTGCACGTAGTACTTGTGCGCCGCGACCTTCACGTTCGCGCGCTCGGTCTCCTGCGCCATCCGCGCGATGCGGAGCATCTGACACGCCTCCTGCATCCGGCGGAACTGGCCGTTGACCTCCATCAAGACCTGGCCCTCGGCTTCGAGCAGGGAGTTGTCGGCCTGCTCGACGGCGCGCGTCTTCTCGGAGAGCTCGTGCTTGCGCCGCCCCCAGTCGAAGACCTCCCACTCGACCTGCACGCCGACGCTGGCGACGTTCTTCGGGAGCACGCTGTTGAAGCCGAAGGGCGAGTAGTAGTTGACGGCGAGGCTCACGTCGGGGATACGCTCGGCCTTCTTGATGCGGCGGTCGAGTTTCGCCGAGCCGACCTTGAGCCGCGCCGCGGCGACCTCGGGGCGCTGCGCGAGCGCGCGCCGGCGGGCGGAGGCGACGTCCGTCTCGCGGATGACCGTCTGCGCCGCGTCCACGCCGTCGCTCACGCCGAACTCCGTCCGCACGTCGCGGCCGAGGAGGAGGTTGAGCTGCTCCTTCTGCGAGGCCATCTGGTTGTTGAGCGTCAGCAGCTGGTACTCGGCCTTGGCGAGTCCGGTCTGCACCTCCATCTGCTCGTTCTTGAGCACCACCTCGCGGATCACGTACTCGGTGGTGACGCGGTCGAGCTCGCGGTAGAGCTTGATCTCGGCCGCGGCCGTCTCGACCGAGCTTTGCGTCTGGAGGATGGCGAAGTAGGCGCGCTTCACGTCGTTGACGACCGCCTGCCGTGCGCGCCGCAGCTCCTGCGCGCTCATCTCCCTGGTCAGCTCGGCCTGCCTGATGTTGAGATTGATGCGGTGGAGCTGCGAGAGCGGCTGCGTGACCTGCCCCTGCAAAAGCATCGTGGGCTTCATCGAGGAGCTGATGGTCGTGTCCTCGTTCGGGATCGGCCCCGTGCCGGGGATGTCGCCGAAGACGCCCTTCTCGAAGTGCAGGTCGAAGGGGGTCAGGGGCTGCGAGACGAGCGTCGTGACCTTGAAGGAGGGAAGCCGCTTGGTGCGCAGCTCGGCCAGGCGGTCTGCGAAGTTCTCCACGTCGAGCCGCGCGTTCTTGACGGGGCGGTTGCCTTCGAGCGCCATCTCGATGGCCCGCTCGAGGATCAGCGTCTCGGCCGGGGGCGCGTCCGGCTGCTGCGCCTTCGCCATCGCGGCGCCGGCCAGCAGGACGAACAGGGCGCCGATGAGAGTCGTTCGGGTTCTCATGATTCCTTCACCTCTAGTCGAAACCAAAGTCAGGCTTGGAGCGCGGGCGCGGGCGCGCGCGCCGAGAGCAGGGAGCGCAGGCTGACCCGCGCGCGGTGGAGCTGCGCCTTCGAGTTGCCGGTCGAGCAGCCCCGCATCCGCGCGATCTCGGCGTGCTCGTAGCCCGCCACGTCGTGCAGGACGAAGGTCGCGCGGTAGCCCGGCGGCAGCGCCTTCACGGCCCGGTCAATCGCTATCCGGTCGAAGACCGAGGGTGAGCCGGCGCGGCGCGCGACGCCGAGCTTGCGCTCGCACAGCTCGCCGTCGTCGGTCAGGTCTTCGGGGCGGGAGCCGCGGCGGCGGAAGTGCATCCGCACGACGTTGACCGCGAGGCGGTAGAGCCAGGACGAGAAGGCCGCCTCGCCCCGGAAGCTGCCGACGTGGCGCAGCACGCTCAGGAAAGACTCCTGCGTCAGGTCTTCGGCGTCGGCCGCGTTGCGCGTCATGCGCAGGGCGAGCGCGTAGACGGGGCGGCGGTAGCGCCTGTGTATCTCCTCGAAGGCCGTCTCGTCGCCCTCGGCCGCGCGGCGCGCGAGTTCCGCGTCCGTCTGTTTCGTACTCTCTTCGCAGTTCATCGCTTCCCTCTCCTCAGTGGCCGACGTTCCGAACGGCCTCTCCTTGTGCAAGCGCGGGGCCGCACCGCCGGAGCGAAGGGCCGGCGGGCCTAACCGCTGAAGGGAAACAGAGTAGGCGGTGCGGCGAGCGCGGTGGGCAGACAACGCCGCCCCGCGTCTCGAAGCCAAATATCGCGTCGGAAACCAAATACCGCTTCGAACCCGCGGCGCGCGGCCGGGCTGTTCCGTTCAACGTGTGCATCGGCTCACTCCTCTCTTCCGCCTCGCTCGAACTCCCTCAAGACGGCGTGAAGATAGAGAATCCGGAGGTGTAGCCGCATATCCCGAAAGGCACATTTCGGGGGTGTATTGAAGGGAGTGATTGAACCGGGGAATCTTTTCGACTATCCTGCGCCGCGTACCGTCCGACCGGCCGCAGCACTTTTCTCCTCGCCGCAGCCTACAGAGAGTGAGCCGACATGAGTTCCCCCCCTACAAAGCCGGATGGTTGGGCCGGCCAGAGACTCGCGACCAAGCTCTACCTGCCGCCGCCGCGCCAGAGCCTCGTCGAGCGCCCGCGCCTCCTCGAACGTCTGGACGAAGGACTGAGGGGCAGGCTGACGCTCATCTCGGCGCCGGCCGGGTTCGGCAAGTCTTCGCTGGTGGCGGCGTGGCGGCAGCGGAGCGACCTGCCGCTCGCGTGGGTCTCGCTCGACGAGGGCGATAACGAGCCGGCGCGCTTCCTCGACTACCTCGTCGGCGCGCTCCAGACCGTCGAGCCGGGGCTCGTGCGGGAGACCTCCGGGCTGTTGCAGTCCGCGCCCGCGCCGCCGCTCAGGGCGGTTCTAACCTCGCTGCTGTATGAGGTGAATGAGGGCGGGGACGACATCGCGCTCGCCTTCGACGACTACCACGTCATCACGGAACAGGCCGTCCACGAGGCCATGAGTTTCCTCGTCGAGCGTTTGCCGCCGCACGCGCACGTCCTCATCGTCAGCCGCAGCGACCCGCCGTTCCCGCTCGCGCGCCTGCGCGCACGGGGCGAGCTGAAGGAGATACGCGCCTCCGACCTGCGGTTCGACGGGGCCGAAGCCGCCGCCTTCCTCAACGACGTGATGGGGCTGGGGCTCGCGCCCGAAGACGTGACGGCGCTCGAGGAGAGAACCGAGGGCTGGATCACCGGGCTACAGCTCTCCGCGCTCAGCCTCCGGGGGCGCGAGGACAAGGCGGGCCTCGTGCGCGACTTCGCGGGCAACAACCGCTTCATCCTCGACTACCTGCTGGAAGAGGTCTTGAGCCGTCAGACCCCGGACGTGCAGGAGTTTCTGCTGCGCACGTCCGTCCTCTCGCGCCTCAGCGCGCAGCTCTGCGACGCGCTCGCGCCCGGCGGGGGCGCGCACGAGACCCTCGCCGACCTCGAGCGCGCCAACCTGTTCCTCATCCCCCTCGACAACCGGGGCGAGTGGTTCCGCTACCACCACCTCTTCGCAGACCTCCTGCGCCTGCGGCTGAGGCACAGACGGCCCGGGCTGGCGCGGGAGCTACAGACTGAGGCGAGCCGCTGGTGCGAGCGGGCGGGGCTGACCGAGGAGGCCATCAACTACGCCCTCGCGGCCGAGGACTGGGAGCGCGCCCTGGATTTAATCGAGCCGGTCGCCTTCCAGGTGCTGAGCCACGGCCGCTTCGAGCGCCTGAACCTCTGGCTCGAAGCCATCCCCAAGGCGGCGCTGAAGCAGCGCCCGCTCATCTTCGCCTGGTACATCCCGACGCTGCTCTACAAGGAGGAGTTCGACCGGGTCGAGGAGTACGCGCGCCTCATCGAGACGGCCGAGCCGGAGGTGCTCCGCCGCCTCCACAGCCTCGTCTGGTCTTCCCGCTCGCTCGTGGCCTCGGCCCGCGGCGACCTGGAGCGGGCCGTCGAGTGCAGCGAGAAGACGTTCGAGTTCATGCTGCCCGGCGACATCAAACAGCGGGCGGTGGCGATGCAGACGCGCGTGCGCTACCTCAGCCTGCGGGGCGACATGACGGCCATCGAACGGGCGCTGCTCGAAGCCATCCCCGTCTACAGGCAGGCCGGGCACGTCATCTTCGAGGTGTGGGCCGTCAGCGGCCTCGGCCTCGTCCGCTCGATGCAGGGGCGTCTACGCGAGGGGGTCGAGAACCTGCGCCAGTTGATTCAGTCGGCCAAAGAGTTGTTCGAGGCGCGGCTCGACACGCAGACCTACACGCACAGCTTCCTCTGCGACATCTACCGCGAGTGGAACGACATCGAGAACGCGAAGAGGCACCTCGACGAGGCGCTGACCATCATCCACCAGACGGGGCGCGAGAGCTACGTCGCCTTCGTGGCCGAGAACCTGAAGGGCCTGACCTTGATGCTGGAGATGTGCGGCGACGCCGAGCAGTCGCGGCGGCTCATCGAGAGCGCGGCGGGTCGCATGAGGCGGTGCGGCAACGAGAAGACGCTCCGGCAGCTCCAGGCCCTCCAGGCCCTGCTCCACCTCCGGCGCGGCGACCACGCGTTCGTTGGCCGCTGGGCGGAGTCGTGCGGGATCGGCCCCGAGGACGAGCCCGACTACCCGAACGAGCTGACGCACATGACCTTCGCGCGCTGGCTCGTCGCGAAGGGCGAGGCCGGGCGGTCGCTGCCCCTGCTCGCGCGCCTGCAACGCTCGGCGGAGTCGGGCGGGCGACTCCGCTCCGTCGTCGAGATTCTGATCCTGCGGGCCTTGGCGCAGCAGGCGTGCGGGCTCGAGGCGGAGGCGCTCGACACCCTCGAACGCGTGCTCGCGGCGGCCGCGCCCGAGTCCTACGTCCGCAGCTTCGTGGACGAGGGCGAGGCGATGCGGAAGCTCCTCCTGCAAGCCCTCAAGCTGAGCGGGAAGCGCTGGGAGGCCGAGAGTCCGGAGCTGCTGCGCTACGTCCTCAAACTCAACGGGGCGTTCGGCCCGCCCGCCCCCGCCGCTAAGGCCCAGGCCGCGCCGGCCGCGGCCGAAGGTCTGCCCTGGTGGTACGCGAACGACCCCTTGAGCGAGCGCGAGCTGGAAGTCCTGCGCCACGTCGCGCGCGGTCTGTCGAACCAGGAGATCGCCGACAAACTCTTCATCTCGGCCGGCACGGTCAAACGCCACATGAGCAACATCTACCAGAAGCTCGACGTGCACAACCGCACCCAGGCCAGCGAGCGCGCCCGCGCCTTTAAGCTATTGGACAATTAACCACAGAGACACAGCTTTGAAGAAATAAATCTTCGAGCTGTGTCTCTGTGTCTCTGTGGTTAACCCCTAAAAGTTCACGCCCCTTTCTTCGCATCCTTGAGGAGCTGTCTGACGAGCTTGTCCACCGCCTTGTCGATCTTCTTGTCGTTGCCCTTCAGCTCCACGGTGCCCGATACGCGCCCGCGCCAGACGAGCTGCCCCGTCCTCACGTCGACGAGGTCGACCGTGAGCGTCCCCTCGGTGTACTCGTCCACGCGCACGTCCCGGCGGCCGAACCAGCGCGGCGGGCCGTAGTCCTGCACGCTGAACTTGTTCCGCGACGTGACGTAGTAGGCGACGGCGAAGTCCGGCCGCTCCAGCTCCTCCATCCCGAACCCGCTCGCCATCAGCCTCGTCTCCAGGGCGTGCCGGACGCGCCCGTCGTTGAGCGAGTCGTGCGCCAGCGCGTCGTCGAAACGCTGCGCGGCGAAGTTGAAAGTCCTCAGCTTCGAGAAGTCGAAAGACCTGTCGAAGTCCGACTGCACCGACTGTGCGCTCGCCGCCCCGGCGGACGCGCACAGCACCAAAGCCAAAACACCTAACGCCCTCACGATCCTCATGACTGCTCTCCTCTCGATGAATGGTTGACGTGTATGACCTCAGAAGCCGAGCTGGTCTCGGCCGAACTGTTCCAGCAACATCTTCGCGGCGTCCTTCGCCAGCTCCTCGGCGAGCCGCAGGTCTACCGACGAGCGCCCGACCACGCCCGCCGCCACCCCGCGCCAGACGAGTCGCTTCGTCGCCGCGTCGTGGAAGTCGACGATCAAAGTCCCCTGCGTGTAGTTCGTGGCCCCGCCGCTCTCGTCCACCTTGTCCTCGGCCCTGACGTGGAAGGAGACGTAGAAGCTCGGCGGCGCGCCGACGGGCGGCGGGTGGTGGCCGCAGTTCTGCAACTCCTCTTCGAGCGCGTCCTTAATCTTCTTCTCCGTCAGGGTGTTCGTCGCCAGGGGGTCGGACTTCTCCCTCTCCTCGGGCGAGAACCCGTACGTGTCGAGCCGCGACAGGCCGTAGTCCTTGTCGTAGGTGCTCGTCACCGTCTGCCCCGCGGCCGCGCCGGCGCACAGGAGCGCCAGGGCCGCCGACAGGAAGAGCGTGCGTAACCGTCTCATGATTCACCTCCTCACGCGGGGCCTTTACTGCCGCGCCCGCTCGTGGTCGAAGTTCTCCGCGGTGACCGTCAGCTCGCGGCTCGGGTACTCGATCACGGAGCGGGCGAGGTACGTCGGCCCTTCCGTCAGGTCTTGAAACTCCGAGACGAGGCGTACGGGCTTTCCCTGCAAGGTCGTCTGCACCTCGACCCGGCGCTGCCTGCGCGTGGCGGCGTCGAGCCAGACGGTCATCGTGTCGCCCGGCTGGAGCACGTCGCGCCCCTGAAGGCGGACGAAGCTCCCGCGGGCCGTCTTCTCCGGCGCGACCGCCGCGCCGGCCATGAAGCGCTGCATCCTCTCGGGCGGGAGCTGGCCGTAAGACTTCGCGACCGCCTTCAGCTCGTCGAGCAGCTCGACGAACTCCTCCTTCTTCTTCTTCGCGATGAAGCCGCGCAGGCCGCGCGTCGGCAGCTGCGGCGAAGTGCTGCTGACGAGCGTCTGCTGGACGTTGCCGTCGGCGTCGTAGCGCACGAGGTGCAACTGCGTGCTCTTCGTCTCGCCGTCCTTGCGGACTTCCGTCCGCGACTTCCAGCTGTACTGCCGCAGCCGCTTCGCGTTCTCCTGCTGCGCCTGCGCGAACTGTCTGTCCTGCCCCTGCGCCGCGGCCGCGACGCACGCGAGCAGCGTGAGCGCCAGCGCGAGCACGGCCCCGCCAATCCCTCTCATGTTTTTCGTCACCGGCATGATTCCTCCTCCGTCACACATGCGAAATACATCTTTCGGCTCATGACGCTACACCCGCGCCCCGCCTACCCTCTCGGGGACGTTAAAGGTGCGCGGCCGTCCGGTTTGGTTGCGTGAAGGGTTCGGGGCCCGGGAGGCGGAGGAGGAAGATGGAGAGGAGCAATGACGCGGGCGGGGCTTTCTACGAGATTCGGGTGAGGGGGCGTCTGGACGAGCGCTGGGGCGAGTTCTTCGACGGGATGGAGATCGCTTCGGGCGAGGAGGTCACGACGATCTCCGGCGTCGTGGCAGACCAGTCGGCCCTGCACGGGCTGCTCGAAAGGGTGCGGGACTCCGGGCTGGTCTTAATCTCCGTCAACAGCGCCGTAGGCGAGAAGGGGTTCTTTACGGCGTCGGAGGTGAAGCGGCCGATGGCGACGTGATCGGCGTGTGTTCGCCGAGAGTCTCTCCGGGGACGCCGCGTCGACGCGGAGCGCCTCAAGACCTTCCGGCCTTCACGTCGATCTTTGTGACGGAACCGCCCGGCTTGGGGTTCAGCAGTGAAACCGCAGAACCCCCGTCCGTGTATCTCAAGCGCGCCGCGGGCTCGCAGATGTTCCTGACGACGTGGAAGCAGGCCAGCGCCCTCAGGACGTAGTAGGTGACGTCTATCTCCCACCAGAAGATGCCCTGACGCGCCGAGCGCGGGTGCCGGTGGTGATTGTTATGCCACCCGCCGCCGAGCATGATTATGGCGACGAACCAGTTGTTCCGGCTGTCGTCCGGGACGTCATAGCGGCGCGTCCCGAACATGTGACACAGGGAGTTCACGCAGAACGTGGCGTGAAAAGTGAGAACCGTGCTCAGGCCGAAGCTCAGGAACAGCCCCGGCCAGCCGAGGAGGGCGAAGGTGAGGGCGGCCAGCACGATCAGGGGGAGGTAGTAGTATCGATCCAGCCACCTCAGCTCCGGAAATTTCGTGAGGTCTTTAGGCCGGGACGAGATGACGCGCTCGTAGTGCTGGTTGAACAGCCAGCCCATGTGCGAGTACCAGAAGCCGCGCTGTTCAGGGGAGTGCAGGTCGGCGGGTGAGTCCGAGTGCGCGTGGTGGTGGCGGTGCGTGGCGGCCCACTTCAAGGCGCTGCCCTGGCCGCTCGACTGGGCGCCGAGCGCGAGGACGAGCTGCACGATTCTGCCCGCCCGGAACGCCCGGTGGGAGAAGTAACAGTGGTAGCCCGCGGTGATAAAAAATATCCTCACGAGGTAGAGGACGAGGCAGGCGGCGACGCTCGCGCGCGTGACGCACGAGAAGAAGGCCCCGAGGGGCAGGAGGTGGATGAGAGAGAAGTAGAAGACGTTGAGCAGGTGCACGTCCTCCGCCCGCGGCCGCGACTCATGCAACGCGGCCCCGTCGCTCCGGTGAGTTTCGGGCATGTGAGATTCCCCCAACGTCGTCAGCGTGCGAGGTCACTAAGGTCGCCCACCCCTTGCTCGGAGTTCGTCAGCGTATCGACTCGTAGCCGCCCGGCACGCCGTACTTGGAGAGGACGATGTGCCAGAGGTGGTTCTTCCTCGAGCGGAACAGCCCGGCGCAGGTCAGGAGGTAGAACTTCCACATCCGGTAGAATCGCTGGTCGTACTTCCCTTGCAGCTTGGGCCAGTTCCGGTCGAAGTTCTCGAACCAGGCCACCAGGGTCTTGTCGTAATCCACCCCGAAGTTGTGCCAGTCCTCCATCACGAACAGGTCTTCGATGGCCTCGGCGATCTGCCGGCACGAAGGCATCAGCGAGTTCGGGAAGATGTACTTGTCGATCCACGGGTCGACCGCCTTCAGTGACTCGTTGCCGCCGATGGTGTGCAGCAGGAACAGCCCGTCGTCCTTCAGGACGCGCCGGACGGTCTCGAAGAAGTGGCGGTAGTTCTTGTAGCCGACGTGCTCGAACATGCCGGCGGAGAAGACGCGGTCGAAGCTGCCGGTCAGCTCCCTGTAGTCCTGATACCTGACCTCGACGGGCAGCCCCGCGCAGATCTTCTGGCCGTAGGCCACCTGCTCCCTCGAGACCGAGACGCCGACGACGTTGACCCCGTACTCCTCGGCCGCGTACTTGACGAAGCTCGACCACCCGCACCCGATGTCGAGCACCGTCATGCCGGGGCGGAGTTGTAACTTCCGGCAGGCCAGGTCGAGCTTCGCCTTCTGCGCCTCTTCGAGGTTCGAGGCGTTCTTCCAGTACGCGCAGCTGTAGACCCTGCGGCTGTCCAGCGTGTACTCGAAGACGTCCGGCGTGATGTCGTAGACGCGGTCGCCGACGCCGTAGGCGCGCGTGCGGTTCTGCAGGTTGATCAGCTTCGCCCTGAGCACCTGCACCCCGTCGGCGCCGAGCTTGAACTTGTCCTCAAGGTTCGCGCGGCGGAAGCGGTAGACCATCTCGTCCAGCCGGTCACAATCCCACAGGCCGTCCATGTACGCCTCGCCGACGGCGAGGGAGCCGCCGAAGGCCACGCGGTAGAACCGCTCGTCGTTAACGCGCACGTCCCACGGGCGACTCCCGCCCAGCTCGATGTCGGCCTCGGCGAGCAACTCTCGGATGCGCTCCCGGCTTGAGGACTGGCCGGCCCGGCCGTTGTTCTTGGTAGGCTGTATCGCAACGCTCATCGTCGATTCTCCGGAACCAGACTCGTTGACGTTGTTAGTGCAGTTCGGCTGGCAACGCTCGTTCGACGCTGCCGGCGAGCATGTTCGTTCAAAACGCGGTGCTAGGCCGCCTGCCGCGCGAGTGTGAGATAGGCGCGGGAACAATATGCCATTCGACATTCGGTGTCAACAGAATGTGTTGCGGAAATCAGATCTGGGTCGGCAGCGGCGCAGTCGGACGACTTGTTAGGAGCGCCGCCGAAGAGGCCCCCGACGGACTTCGCCCGCCCCGCCTCCGCGTTCCGCCGAATCGTACCGAAGGGCAAATTGCCGGACGGGCGGCGCGCCGCCCCGGCGCCGCGCGTCTGTAATGTTGGACGCGCGCGGCGCGCCCGCCGGCCGGTCGCACGCGCGCGTCCTCACCGGCACGTTCATAAAATATATGAAAACATGAATTAAGAATTCGAGCTCGCCGCCGGTTCACACGTCCCGCGCGCCCGCGCGCCCACCTCACCTCCAGTTGGCATCAACGTTGCCTACTCGACATGAGTCACCCCACAGCACGCGCGCACGCGCGGCACGGCTGCGCGGCCGACGACGACCGGCCGTACGGAATTCTGAATTAACGGGACGGCCGCGCGCCGCTTTTTAACTTTGAGGAGAACTCCATGAAGAGGATGCTACGGGCGTGTCTCACGCTCTGCTTATTCGCGGCCGGAGCGGTCGCGCAGTCGAACACCGGCCGGCTCGTCGGCACGGTCGCCGGGCCGGACGGCGTCATCCCCGGCGCGAACGTCACCGTCACCGACACGCAGACGGGCAGGGAGCGCACCGTCGTCTCGACCGACGACGGCTCCTTCACCGTCCCGCAGCTCGACGCCGGCACCTACACCGTGACGGTCACGGCGCAGGGCTTCAAGACTTTCACCGCCTCCGCCGTCAAGATCGACGTCGGGCGCGACTACTCGCTGACGGCGACGCTCGAGGTCGGGCAGATCAGCGAGCAGGTCGTCGTCGTCGCCGGCGCCGACGTCCTCAACGCGGCCAACTCCGACCTGAGCACGACCGTCAGCCCGCGCCAGATTCAAGACCTGCCGCTCAACGGGCGCAACCCGCTCGGCCTCATCACGCTCCAGGCCGGCACCTCGAACAACGGCGCGCAGGCCACCTCGATCAACGGCCAGCGCCCGTCGGCCACCAACATCACGCTCGACGGCCTCAACATCCAGGACAACTTCATCCGGCAGAGCGCGTCCTCCTCGACGCAGGTCGCGCTCTCGACCGACGACGTGGCGGAGTTCACCGTCACGACGCAGAACGCCGGCGGCGACCAGGGCCTCGGTGCCTCGCAGGTGCAGCTGGCGACCCCGCGCGGGCAGAACGAGTTCCACGGCGCGGTCTTCGAGTACAACCGCAACTCGCGCTTCGCCGCCAACACCTTCTTCAACAACGCCGCCGGCAACTACGGCGCGAACGACCCGCTGGTGCTCGCCGGCCAGGCGACGGCCGGCGCGGCGCGCAGCCCGCGCACCTTCCGCAACTTCAACCAGTTCGGCGGGCGCCTGAGCGGGCGCCTCATCAAGAACAAGCTCTTCTTCTTCGGCCACTACGAGGGCACGCGCGACCGCCTCTCGTCGCCGAGCCTGCGCACGGTGCTCACGCCCGCGGCGCGCCAGGGCCTCTTCACCTACGTCGACAACGGCGGCGTCACGCGGCAGGTCAACCTCTTCGCGCTGCCGATCACGGCCAACAGCCCGCCGACGGGCATCAACCCCGTCATCCAGAGCCGCTTCCTCAACAACATCCCGGCCGGCAACTCCATCGAGGCCGGCGACCAGCGCAACACCACCGGCTACCGCTTCAACCAGAAGGCGGACTCCGACGCCGACAACATGACCGTCCGGCTCGACTACGACCTCAACGCGTCGAACACGCTGAACGCCATCTACAAGCGGCAGACGGCGACCGGCTTCGTCCCCGACTTCCTCGACCTCAACGGCTTCAACCCGGAGCCGCCGTCCGGCTTCAGCACGCCGAACGACTCCTACGTCCTCGCCTACCGCTCGACGCTCACGCCGGTCTTCACCAACGAGGTGCGCGCCGGCTACGTCCGCAGCGCGCAGCTCTTCCCGGAGCTGACCCCGCGGCAGCCGAACCAGTTCAGCCAGACGAACATCGCCGCCGGGGCGCTGGCCGGCTTCCTCACCAACCCCGAGTCGACGTTCCTCTTCCAGGGGCGACACACCAAGACCTACACGCTCCAGGACAACGCCGACTACCTGTGGGGCGACCACGCGCTGCGGTTCGGCGTGCAGGCCAACGCCTACCGCGCGCTGCGCCTGAACGACGGCGGCGTGCTCCCGACCTACGCCATCGGCGTCGGCACCAACACGCCGCAGATCACGACGGCCATGTTCACCAACGCGGCGCTCTTCCCCGGGGGCATCAGCACGACCGACCGCACGACCGCCAACCAGCTCTACGCCTTCCTCGGCGGCATCGTCAACACGCAGTCGCAGACCTTCAACGTGCTGAGCGCCGACGAGGGGCTCGTCCCGCTCGCGGGCTTCCGCCAGGACTACGCCTACGAGAACTACAACCTCTACTTCTCCGACCAGTGGCGGGTGCGGCCGAACCTGACCGTCAACCTCGGACTCCGTTACGAGCTGTGGCCGGCCGTGCGCGAGCGCAACGGCGTGCTCGCCGAGGTCATCGTCCCCGCGGGGAAGACGGTGGCCGAGGCGCTGCTCGACCCGAACGGCGGACTCCAGACCGCCGGGACGAACGTCGGCGGAGGCCGCCTCTTCCACACCGACAAGAACAACTTCGCCCCCTCGTTCAGCGTCGCCTGGTCGCCGGAGTTTAAGAACAAGTTCCTCAGCCAGCTCATCCCCGGCGGCGGGCGCACCGTCATCCGCGGCGGCTATCGCCTGAGCTACTTCAACGACGAGTTCCTCAAGGGCTCCTCGGGCGAGGGCGACCAGAACTCCGGCAAGCGCGAGAACGCGAGCCGCAACAACCTCAACGAGCGGCTCGGCGCCCTCGGCACCATCGCCACGCCGTCGATCCTGATCCCGCGCACCTTCGCGCAGAACAACGCGCGGGCCGGGGCCGTCCAGTCGGTCGCCGTCGTCGACCCGAACATCAAGCTGCCGATCAACCACGAGTACACCGTCGGCATCCAGCGCGAGATCGGGTTCCAGACCGCCTTCGAGATCCGCTACGTCGGGGCCTTCAGCAGCAACGTCACGCGCTACACCGACCTCAACCCGCCGGAGCTGATCACGAACGGCTTCCTCGCCGACTTCTTCCGCGCCCGCTCGAACCAGGCGCTGACGGGGCAGCTCAACTGCACGACGGCGCAGAACGCCGGCTGCCAGCCGCTCCAGGTCTTCATCAACCTGGGGACGGTCTCGGGGACGCCGGGCGGCATCGGCAACGCGACGACCGCGCCGAACGCGAATGTCGCGAACTTTATCTCGTCGGGCCTGCCCGGCCAGCTCGCGGCCAACTACGTCGGCCTCGGGGCGACGGGCACGGTGCCGCTGGTCGCCAACCCGAACCTCGGCCTCGCGCTGCTGCTCTCGAACAGCGCGCACTACAACTACAACTCGCTCCAGATGGAGGTGCGCCGCCGCTTCGCGCACGGCCTCTACTTCCAGGGCAACTACACGTTCCAGAAGACGCTCTCGAACGCGCCGGGCGTCGACCAGCGCCGCTTCGAGTTCCAGGTCTACCCGAAGCGTGACGAGCTCGAGTACGCGCGCGCGCAGACCGACACGGCGCACGTCTTCAACTTCAACTCGATCTACGAGCTGCCCGTCGGCAAGGGGCGCACCTTCTTCACGGGCGCCGGCCCGTGGCTCGACCGCCTGGTCGGCGGCTGGCAGGTCAACACCATCGTGAGCCTCTCGACCGGCGCCCCGTTCGGCGTCTTCGACCCGCGCGGGACGTTCGGCTCGAACGCCCGCTCGGCGCGCAACACGGCCAACTCCTCGCTGACGAAGGGGCAGATTAAAGACCTCGTCGGCGTCTTCCGCACGCCCTGCGGCGTCTTCTTCATCAACCCGGCCGTGACGACCGTCAACCAGGCGGCGCTCGCCGCCGGCCGCTGTGGCGACATCGGCGCCAGCCGCGGCGCCAACGGCCTCGGGACGGCGGCCTTCCCCGGCCAGGTCTTCTTCAACGTCCCGCCGGGCGAGTTCGGCCAGCTCGAAAGGTTCTTCCTGAACGGGCCGATGTACTTCAACGTCGACGCCTCGCTCTTCAAGACCATCCCCATCACCGAGCGCGTCCGCCTGCAGCTGCGGGCCGAGGCGTTCAACCTCCTCAACACGCCGCACTTCGCCATCTCGGCGGCGCAGCAGGTGCAGAGCATCAACGCCAGCACCTTCGGCCGCATCACGCAGACCGGCGACCCGCGCACCGGCGACCCGCAGGCGCGCGTCGTCCAGTTCGCCGCCCGCATCGAGTTCTAGGGAAGTCCCGAAGACTCACCCGACCACGACACGGCCCGCGCGCCCCGCAGAGAGAGGGGCGCGCGGGCCGTTCAGTTGTGCCTACGCGGGTCGTCGGGGATGGTGGCAATAATCTTGCCTGGCGAGCCACTGCCAAGCTACACTTCCCCCTCACTTCACCGGTTCGTAAAGAAGAATCGGACGATCAGACGATTCGGTCTCATCCTCGTCGCATAAAACGTAGCCCACCACGTCCCGCTTTCATTCCTTCGGTGGGTTCCCGGCGACGCCTCCGTGCGTCACTTCCTGCACATTGGGAGAACTGGCTTCACATGTCTTTACAGGTAAGAGTCGGAGAGGGCTTTAAAGTCGGCTCCGGACGTACGCCCGCCTGAGGTCACGCATGTCAAACTCCTCTCCGGTCACCTTCGAGCCCAACTGCTCCATTCAGGACAACCTGGAGAGTAAAGTCACCACCCGACTCGCCGAGCAATTCCCGTTAATAGCCGACCACGCGTCACTCATCCGTTGGTGTGCCGACGTCCAGGCGTTCACCCTCGAACTGCTCAAGGCGGTGATCGTGGAGGAGCTTCAGCTCCGCTTCAAAAGTGAGTTTGTCGTAAAGCCGCTCGATGAGTTCAAGCTGAAGGGGGCTCGGTACCGGCACTACGTCGAATGGGTTAACGCGTACGGCCGCGAGGGCGTTATCGACTACGGCGTCCGGCAGACCGACGGGCCGGGCGGCAAGCAGAAACTCTATAAAAAAATAAAGCGGCTGGACATGTCGCTCACGGCGAACAGGGTGCAGGCCTCGACGGAGGAGGCGCTGAAGGGGTTCCTGCCCGTCGTAACGGACATAGCACATCGCATCGTTCGAGCGGCCAACGGGTGGACGGAAGAAAGACTGACCGCCCTCATCCGCTCGGCCGGGAGCCAGGCGCTCCGGAGGATACGGGAGTTATTCGTCAGGCATTTCGGCGACTACGCGAATGAGATTTTTATCTACCCCTACGCCGACACGGGGGACGGATTCGTCGGCGCCTACATGATGGACGAACAGCTCTTCGGCACCGTGGCAGATTTGATTAAAAGGGGTGCCAGCAATCAGGTCTCGCGCTCACAACAACTGGCCGCGGTGCTGGAAACTTCCATGGGGATTGAGCTGACAGAGTCCAGAAAGGCACTCGCCAGGCGTGAGCCCCGCGTCGTGGGCGTGGCCGGGAGCGAGAGGCTCTACGAGTTGAAGCACGGCGAATATCACAAGGCGGAAGACGCCATCTATCACCAGAACGTGATATGTCACCCCATTGTGTTCAGCGATGAAATCGACGACCTGCAGCTCGTGGTCTGTTACTCGCTTCACCTGGCCCACATAGAAGCCGGCCGAATCCCCCGGGAGATAGAAGGCTTACGAAGGGACATCCTGGAGATATTGAGGAGCTACGACTTGAGAGCCCCGATCCTCCGCGTGGCCCACCGCCTCCCGAATCCCGAAGAGAGTGAGGTCGAAGATTTGAGGGCCGAGTTGCGCCAACTGCTAATACCATTTTTGCACTGGCGGCCCCCGACCAGCGACCCCGCGAGTGTGACCCTGCGTATCCAAAGCCTGACAGTGCGCATTCAGGCCTGCGCCGTGGTGAAGAGCTTACGCGAAGCGAAACTTATGCTCCTCGACGGGCCGAGTCTGACGAAGTTGAAGACGGTGGAGCACATCCTCAATGAACCTTGAGCGAAAACTCATAGCGCTGTGGCTGCGGATTCCCGAACGAGGCATAGACGTCTTCGCCATCCTATTCTCCGGGGCGGGAATAAACATCCTGACGGGAGCCCCGGGCAGCGCCAACCCCGGGGCGATGCTGCTCTCGGGGCTGGCGATAATCGCCACCGGCGTGATGATGACACTGCTCAAATTCCAGAACGGCCTCATCCGCTCGGCGGTCGAGTCGAAGATAAAGGCGGACGCGCACGCGGTCGAAAAATATCTGACCGAAGGTGGTCAGGCCCCACCGCCTAAGGCCAAACCGTTCTCACAACATCTCGACGACGCGATTGCAGACTTCATAGACGGGGCGCCCGACGCAAAATCGGTCGGCCGGAACGTCGGGGTGGCGGCACTTCTCGCCGTCGTGGGAATCGCCGCCGCTTTCGAACCGGCACTTCTGCCGAGGCACAGCCGCGAGAGCGAAGTGGTTGAGAAGCTTCAGACCATCGAACATACGACGAGGGCCATTGCCGACGACGCCGTGCGTCAGTCGGAATCGTTCGAGGCGGAGGGCAGGGCGGTTCAAGCCCAGCTGAAAGAGTTGGAGGCGAAGGTGACCGACCTCCAGACCAAGTTAGAGAGCGCCGTGAGGAGGCCGGAATCGTCGCGGCGAAGAGAGGCCCGACCGCCTTCGCCGTAAAGCTCCCCCTTCCGGCGGCATGTCGAGCCTTCAATCATCCTCGAATGCGCTCACCGGGCGACTTCCCAGTCGATGGCGACGCCGAGGAGACCGCCGACCTCTTCGCGGATGAACTCCTTCACCCCCTCGCGCCCGGTCAGCCGCAGCCAGACGGGGCCGCCTTCCGGCTCGGCCGCGAGCGTGAAGCCCAGGAACGGGCAACAGAGCCGTTCGAGCGAGATGAACTCCGCGGTCTTGAGGAGGGTGTCGGGCTCGGCGGGCAGGCGGAAGAGGTAGCCGTCCGGCAGCTCTCGAATCTCCGACACGGCGCGGAACACCTCCCCGCCCGTGGCGACGTGCCGCCCCCTCAGGCCCGGCGCAATCGCGCCCATGTCGCAAGCTATCGGCGACTCCTTCCCGGCGCGCGCATCGTTCTTCATCTTCCCCGCGACCTCACATACAGCCTCGCGAACGAGTGCTAAGGCTCGTTCTTCTGCCGGGCCACCTCTTCCCTGATGACCTGAGACTTGCCTTCCACGCTGTTGAAGCCGTTGACCAGTTCCAGGGCTTCGGCGTATTCGAGGTTCTCCCTGATGATTTCGGAGCGGCCCTTCTTGGCGACGGCGATGGAGTCGTTCACCCTTTTGACACGGTACTTGACCGAGGGGTCGCCCTCGAACTTGGCCTTCTGTCCCGGCATGGTATGTATCGTGTAGATGTACATGCGGCTAGCATAAAATGGGCGGGCGTCTCTCGCAAAGCCCCGCCCCCTCGCCGACGCCGAAGGCCACGTGCGTCGCGGGCTCACCCCGCGCCCTTCGCGCCGAGTCCGCGCCCGAGTCGTAGGAATAGACTGTGCCTTCACGCCCGGTAGTATCCACAAAGCGACTCCTCTGCGAATCCTTCGCGCGCGGAAAAAATAGGTTCAATCCTCAACCTGTCGTTTGTGAAGTTACTGAAGCGTGGAGACGCGCGGTAGGAACTGATGAATCCTGACAACTCGATATCGACAAATTGTAGTAGTATCGGGCGACCCTGACTTTCCGGATCGGCACCCGGTTGTAAACTTCGCCGAGCATGACACGGCTGGAGCTGTTTGGCTGTAGAGCTTCACTACGAATAAAAACACAGTTGGAGGAGGAGCTGGCGTGAGGAGAATATCGAATCTCTTAACGAAGCGGGCTTTCGCGTCGTCAACCTATTCTCGTCTGGTGTTCGCCGCGCTCGCGCTCGTCGCCGCGCTCGCGTCGCCGGCGCGGGCGCAGGACGACCGGATGACGCCCATCGCCACGCCCGCGCAGCCCGACGCCGTCGAACTCGGCACCGGCCCGCTGCCCGGCGCGAAGAACCCCGAGTCCTGGCACAGCCAGTACGGCAGCAAGTTCGCGCGCAACGTCACGGTCGCGACGCTGACGCCCTTCCTGCCAGACCCCGCCAGGGCGAGTGGCGCGGCGGTCGTCGTCGCGCCCGGCGGCGGCTTCCGCACCCTCTCGATGGAGAATGAAGGCTGGAACGTCGCCCGCGCGCTGGCGGAAAGGGGCGTCGCCGCCTTCGTCCTCAAGTACCGTCTGAACCAGACCCCGGCCGACATGCCGGGGTTCGAGAAGTCCATGCGCGAAATGTTCTCTGGGACGGCGCGGCCGCCGCGACCCGACCCCGAGAAGATGATGGCCGGCCTCGCCCCGCAGATCGCCGACGCCCGCGCGGCCTTCGCGCTGATCCGGAAGCGCTCCGCCGAGTGGCACGTCGACCCCAACCGGATCGGCATGGTCGGCTTCTCCGCGGGCGCGATGCTGACGATGGCGACCACGCTCGCTGGCGAGGACGCGAAGCCGGCCTTCATCGGCGACATCTACGGCCCGCTCGCGCCGGTCACCGTGCCGGCCGACGCGCCGCCGCTGTTCATCGCGCTCGCCGCCGACGACCCATTCTTCGCGAACGGCGGCTACGGGCTTATAGATAGCTGGAAGGCTGCGAAGCGCCCCGTCGAGTTCCACCTCTACGAACAGGGCGGCCACGGCTTCGGGATGTACCCGAAGGAGACGACGAGCACAGGCTGGTTCGACGCCTTCGTGCGCTGGCTCGGGATGCACGGCATGCTCAAGCGGGCGGCGTCAGGGGGCGGCGCCGCCGCGAACTAGGCTGCTCCGCGGTTATGCCCGATTTTACAGATCGAGCGAGTCCGCGCGCATCAGTTGGATTCGGGAGTTAACCTCAGGGCGTTCGTCAGAACGCCTTTTGGCCCCCCTGCCTCTCGTCTCTTCGCCGATACTTCCGAACTCACCCGGCGGCGTGTTTCGACTCGCCTTGTCGTAGGCCGGCAGCACCGCCCTGACTTCCCTGATCTCGCGCCACAAGCAAGTTCGGGTTTTGAAGAAGTCCTTCTTGACGAAACCGTTCTCGTAAATTTCGAGCCTGTACCTTTTCAGCCAGACCGGGGACAGGTAAGACGCGAGGGCGAAAAGCCCGAACAGGCCGAGACTGGAAGTAAGCGGAGTGGTGGGCTCGGCACGGCGTCCCGCACGGGGCGGAGCCGTTATTTACCGTTGCAGCGATCATGCGCCGCGTCCCAGAGCGGCTGTATGAGCCCCGACAGCACCTTGAGGTCGGTTGCGGCCGTTTCGTAAGAGCCCGGATACCAAGAGGTCGTGTAGTCCTGCGCCTGTCCTTTGACGCCGCGCCGACTGAGTTTCACGCGGGTCGTCGGCTGGTCACAGCAGATCGGGGACTGGGGGTTACTGTAGTTTTGCTTCCATGCGGAGGGCCTGGCCGATAGGACGGCCGCCTCGACCTTGAGCAGGTCGCGCGTCGGGAGCCGCTCTTTGCGCGAGCACTCGACCGTCACGTGCCCGCCCATCATCCGCTCCCTCGTCAGGGTCAGCCCGCCGGCGGAGTCGAGCCTAAAGGTCTCCGTGACGGGGAGCATCCCGCCGCTTCTGGTAAGCTCAACCAGCCACGCACCCTTCCCCTTCGGGAGCGGGAGCGAGGCCGCGCCGGCCCCGTCGTCATGCCTGTGTGCCTGCCGCGCGCCGACTCCAGGCACGGGCGACATCGCCATGAGAGAGATAAAAAGCAGAGCAAGCACCACGGCGACGGGGGCGAGACGGTAAGACATCCTGTTCATCATCCAATCCTCCAGCGGGCGGCGTAACTGAGGTCTTAACCTTCCCCCTCGCTCAGGAAGAACGCACGTAACTTTTCCGCGGGTCGCCTCGCGCCCAGAGCAGCCAGGTCTTCGTCCCGCGCCACCTCGCGCCAGAACGCTTCCTCACCTTCCGCCGTCCCCAGCACCATCCACGGGTGCCCGTGACGGGTCTCGGCCACCCACAGTTCCACGTAAACTCCCCCGCGCCCCACAGACAACTCGCCCCCCGCCGGACTCGCCTGCAACTCGCCGACGAGCAGCACTTCGTGCCATCGGCCGCACTCGCCGGAGAGCGCCTCTGCCTGATACGTTCGGAGCAGGGCGCGCCTCTTTACGTCCGCCGCCGCCTCGGCCCGGTCGTATTCGCCTTCGTCGGCGTTGTTGAACCCGGGCCGGCCCACCTTCAGCAGAAGATGATGCAGGCACCCCTCCCCACGCAGACGGTAAAGGCTGAAGATGTCGAGCGGTATCCCCATGAGAGTGCCTACGACCTTGTGCAGCATCGTCAACGCCACGACGACCAGCACGGCCGTGACGACCAGAATCGGGCGTGCGGCCCACTATCGATGACCGATTGCATTAACGTGCGTGGGCTGCATAAGGTCTGATTTGAGTAATCAAAACCATACTGACTCTTAGCCGACCTGATGACGGGCTGAACAGATGCCCACGCCCTCACGAGCCGGAGTTACCTGCTTCGTGGCGTCACAACCTTTTATCCATGTCACCGGATGAAGATGCTGTGGATGTGCTGCCGCCTGCGAGGGGTACTTCAGCGCATTGCTATGGCGAAATCGAGTGAGTTGTTCTTGAGCACACTCCCCTTCGTGTTTAGCACGATGGCGAACTGTGTGGTGATATAGCATAGTAGGTCGTCATCGACGCTCACATTCTCCGCCAGGGTTGGCATTAAGAAAGTGGCGGTGCTCCCGGTGCCGGAGTCCCATTGAATCTTCAGATCGTTGACGCCGGTGCCGCCGCGGTAGAAAAGCCCCGTGTCCTGATCATTGTGAACGGCGCTGCCCACCTCGGTGAAGGATGGCCTGTAGCCGCTGGCGGCGTCCCCCATCGTGGCAAGTCGGCTCGCGTCCGCGCCGGAGGGTGAAAGAGCCAATCCCCCGTTGAGCGACAGCCGGGCAGGCTCGTTAAAGAGGTTGTAGACGTAAACGGCCCCAGGCATCTGCTACCCCGGCCCGCGAAACGTGAGCAAAGCTTCCTGACCCTCGGGAGTTCTTCCGATGATCGGCAAGCCCACGCCGTCGCGGTTCAAATCCTGATAAAACGCCGACATCGGCGGCGGCACCGCTAATTGCCGCCGGCCGCCCACCAACTTCCGTCAGCACCCACCGGCAGTTGGATGTCGCGGAAGACGGCCAGCGGAAGCTGCCCGTCAGAGACCGTGGCGAACATGGTGAGCCGCAGCGAGATGAACGCCCCGGT
This sequence comes from Acidobacteriota bacterium, assembly GCA_019239425.1. Taxonomy (GTDB): domain Bacteria; phylum Acidobacteriota; class Blastocatellia; order Pyrinomonadales; family Pyrinomonadaceae; genus QHXN01. Next base: position 14,679 of record JAFAZX010000097.1, on the reverse strand, counting down.
CGGGTTGGGATGCTGCGCGGCCTGCCACTGCTGCAAAGTTTCGGCGGCGCTCTTCTCGAACTCGTCGAGCGTCTGCGGGGGCGTGCCCGTCTTGTTCGTCGGCGTGGCGACTTCGCCGCGGGCGAGGAAGATCGGCGCCCTCGTCGTCAACTGTTTTGTGTCGTCGCCTTGTTGACTTGCCACGACGTACTCGTAGCCCGTCTCTAACGTGAATCTCAAACCCGCCGCGACGCGCTGATCGGAATCCGTCTGCGTGAACACGGCGAAGACGTCACTCAACGCCTTGATGAACGTCGGCTGTGCGGGCTGCGGGAGCGCCGCTTCCAGGTCGATGAGCGGCACGATGGGGCTGCCGAAGGTGACGACGGGCGTCTTGTAGATGAACGCCTCGTTCGTCTTGAGATCGGGGTTCTCCGACAGGTCGTCGTTCCGCTCGATCCACGCGGCGGCGCGCGCACTCTGGTGGGTCATCAGGTAGAGGCCCTTCCAGGTCACGACCCACTGCGCCGGCTCCGTCGCGGACAACTCGTACAAGCCTTGTCCTTCGGAGGTGCTCGGCGTTGAGTAGCCGTTGATCGTCGGCCACGGCGGCAGGAGGCTCTGGTCGTCCATCGTCCGCGTGACCAGCAGGTTGCCGGTGGGCGAGCCGTCGTGTCCCTTTTCGGGCTCGATCTTGTACTGCCAACTGAAGTGCGGGACGTAATCGCTCGGGTTCGACGCCGCCCGACGCGCGCTCGCACGCGCTTCGGGGTGAGCGGGGTCTTTCCAATTATCGACGGTCTCCTTAACCCCGAGGATCAGGGAGGCCATCCGCTGAAGCGCCAGATCGGCGGCACCGTCCTGCGACCCGCTGTACGCCCGTGTGGGAATCGTCTCAAGGCCCGGGAGGATTTGCGGGTACTCCCAGACGAAGCGGGCGAGCGCCTCGAACAAGTCCGCCGGCAACGGCCGGGCGGGATCCGTCGTGCCGCCCGCGCCCAACACGCCGCCCCCTTTGCCCGGCGCCGGTTGTGTCGTGCCGTCGGTGGCGTTGACCAGATCGTTAAAGGTAAGCTCCAGCCACAACTCGTCCTGCGCAACGTCGCGCAGCGTGCTCACCGTCAACTCATAGTCCCAATCTAACTGCGAGAGGGGGTCTGTGCCCGTGTCGGCCGTCGCCTTCTGCTGGAAGAGCGTCGGCGCCTGCGGGAACGCGCGCAGGGGTATGGGCACATCGACCTCACCCATCGGCAGGACGAGCGTCGGCGTGTCCGAGCCGCCGCCCGGCTTCGCCTGCGGGAGGGAGAACGTGACCCACGACGAAGGGATGTATCCGTAGTGGCCTTCGAGCATGTCGAAGTCGTGCTCAAGGAAGCCCACGTCGAAGAACAGTTGCAGGTTGAGGTCGGCCTGATTTTTGGGCTGCTTGGCCGTCACGAGGAAGGTCGGGTAGCCCGTGCTCTGGCCGTTGGGAATCGGGAGCGACGCCGGAGAAATCGTGTACGGGTTCGTCCCCGCGTCGGGCTTGTTCGCCGACACCTTGCCGAACAGCCGCGCCGGAATCTTCTCACCGTCGTGGCCCGCGACTGGCGACTCAAGTTTGCCGGCGACCGCCACCTGCGCCGGCACCTGTACGACGGCCGCCGTGGCGTAGTCGTTCGTCAGGCTCGTCAGCAACGCCTGCCGGAAGGTCTCCTGCGCAATCGCCGGGTCGCCCGCCGGGAGCGGTGAGGGCGTCTGGTGCGGGTCTTTAGCCACGAACACGTTCTCAAGCCGCTGCGACAGTGAATCCGCTATCGCTTCCTTGTAGGCGATGAGCGTGTCGTATGCCGCGGGGTCGAGTTTCGCAATGGCCGGCGCCATTTCGGCTTCGAACAGCGAATGGACGGCGCTCAGGAATTGGCTCATCCAGTCGTCGAGGTCGATGTCGGAGAAACGGTGAGTCAAATCCGTCGTCGTGTCGCCGTACTGTCGCACCGCACATGATTGCGTTATCAATTCGGTGTTGAGGGGCGTGGGCGCAAAGTACGCCGGCTTCTGCTGAATGTCGGGGGCGGTACTGTTAGCGAATTTGACATCCACGCCGTCGGTCGAACTCCAACGCAGCGCCCACACCACCTTGTCAATCACGCTGACGGGAGCGTCTTCATCATCATCTTCCTTAGCGCCGGGCTGCGGCCCGCCGCCGATTTTCAGAAGGCCGTCGGCGCCGTCGAACCCGAAGTAGGCGGCCTCGAAAGCCTCGGCGAAAACGCGGTCGCCGTCGCTTTGCGTGTCCGCGCCGCCGTTGCTGCCGCCCGGCGCGGGGGGCGTCACGGTAAGGTCTGGGAAAATCTCGTGCCTGACCATCCCGATTCGGGGCAGAAGGCTGACGAGAGTCGGGTCGAGTTGCGCCGAGGCCCGGGCCACGACCCCCTCCACCCTGACCACGAACAGGTCGCTCGGGAGTCCCTTCACGTAGGCGAAACTTCCCGTCAGGTTCAGCACGAGCGACAGCGGGATCGTGTCGGTCTTGGCGGAGTTCAGGCTGTCCAGAATCTTGCCGACGTAGGTTCGCAGCTCGTCTTTAATCCTTGTCCCCGCGGCCGTCTGGCCGAGCGGCTGTTGTTCGAGCGTCGTGGCAATCGTCGCGCTGGTGTTCGGGTCGTCGAGCTGGTCGAGCACAGACTGGTAAGTCCGGATGGTCTGCTGCGCCCGGTCGCCGCCGGGGTCACTCGCCGAGTTCGGCGTGTAGGTCATGTGAATCGTGAGGGCGGGGTCGGGAGTCCCCTTAGCGATCTGGTATCCGATGTGGACGCCGGGCCAATGGGCGAACGAGAAGAGGGGGTCGTTGTAGACGACTGTGGGCGTCACCTTCTGCACCAACGCGTCGGGCAACGTGTTTCCGAAAACGTCGAGCAGCCGCACGTCGAGTTCAGCCGGCTGGCCGACCGCGGCGTAGCGGTTGGCGTTCTCGCCGATGAACTTTGCGACCGCGACGCTCTGCCGGAAGTACCAGGAGTGCGTGCCGTCCGCCTGGGGGATAGACCCGGCGCCGGCCGGGGCGCTCCAGTTCGACGGGAGGGCGGCCGTCGCGCCGGGCAGGCTCTTCAGCCGGTACTGTAAGAAGTGGTAGAGCATCTCCAGGTAGTTGGAGACATCGTCGCTGCTGGACGCACTCGTCAGCGGCGGCAAATTGTACGGCGCTTCGGGCCACGTCACCTGAAATCCCGTGCTCCCGGCGGGGAAATTGGGTCGCCACGTCAAGACCGGCGTCTTCTGTGACTGTCCGCCCGCGCTCATCACGGTGGCCGCAACTGCTCTCTGTACCGTGCCGGTGTTCATGAACACGGCGTTGTGGTACGAGCTGACCGCCGGCTCGTTGTCCGGCAGTGTGCCGAACGGCGCGAAGTTAACGAGCACGTAGAGCGAGGCCTCGCCGGGCGCGTTACTGGCTTGGCCTCCCGGCCCGGTGGCCGTGACGAATTGGGCTGGAGGGATGTGCTCGCAGTGCAGAAAGAAGCCGCCCGTGTGGACAACGCTGCATTCCCAGATGAGCCGCAGGAAGTCCTCGGCGTCCGCGGTGGTGGCGAAGTTGGGCGACACCGACTCGGCCCGCGCCGCGAGCGCCATTAACATGATGGAGGTCTGAGGCTCGGAGACGGTCGAAAGATTCACCTTCGCCAGCACCACGTTGTCGGCGTCGGTACTGGCGTTGTAGGCGCTTTGACCCTGGGGAAGCAGCAGGTCAATCGTGAACGAACTCGGCCCGCCGTCGAGCAGCGCGTCAATCATCCCGCGCGTCTGATCGTCGGTTCCCATGAGCTGAAACACGTCGTCGTAAAACGTCCCCGCGGGGGCGCCCGGCTTTTGGAGCTGGCGGATCCCGATTCGCGCGAGGAGCACGGCGACTGCATTAAACGGGGCCGCGGGTGGCGGCGGCGCGTCGTTGCTGGCCTGTGTAGTACCGGACGCGGCCCCCTCTGTGATTTGCAGGTACATCTGGTTTGTCGCCGCGGCGACCTCAACCTGGATCGCGTGTGGTATGGCGCGCGCCGAGAGCGTGTCACCCGTAAAAGTATGGGTGACGGAGATGGGTTGAATCAGCGTGTACTTGAGCGGCACCGAGTTGAGCGGCTCAAGCGGGCGGAGGCTGTTCTGAATCCACGCCGGCTGAACCGCGACGGCGAGCTTGGACACGAGGTCTACGGGGAGGTCGGACGTAATCGACGCGTTCGAGTTACCGGCGTTGACCAACGTGATCCAACCGGCGGCCCCCTCGCCCGGCAGGAGCGTCACCTCCGTCGCCCACTGCGGCGTCGGATTCGGCGGCGTCTGCTGTAACGCGACCTGCTGGCCGGTCAGCTCGTACAAGCCCTTCTGCGCCGACGCCGACGCGGGGTCGGGCAGGCGCAAGCCGTGCTGCATAAAGCGACTCAACACGCCCGCCAGCGCGGTGTAATTTACGGAAGTCAGGGCGTCCGCGAACGTGGTCGGGGCGGGAGTCTTCTTCAAAATGTTCTGAAGGTCAGACCCGAGTTGCTTGGCGAGCAGCACGAAATAGTCCGTCCGCACCAGGCCGGCGAAGCTCGTGCCCGCGGCGACGGCGGCAACGGAGTCGTCCGTGTTCGAGAAATATTTGGCGATCTGCTCGACGTAGCCGGCGGGCACCGTGAGGGAACTGAAATCGACCGTGCCGAGCGGCGCGTAGTTGTACTTCAGTTCGGGGAACATGGAGAAGACCGCGACGCTGGTGTCGGTCGACGTGTCACCCGACGGCCGGATGGAGAACGTGAACCGGTCGCGCAGACACGCCTCCACGTCCGCGGAGAAGCCGGCCTTCACGTACGCGACGATGTTGTCGATCTGCGCCGGCAGAGAGCCGTCGCCCTTGTGGTTGTCGTAGAGCCAGTTGGCGACGCCGTCGACGAGGGTCTTGAACGGGTAAACGTCCGCCGGCGCGGCCTTCGGGTTGATTTCGATGACGAGGCTGAGCACCGCCTGCGGCACCCACGCGCCGGAGTCGGACGGGAGTGTCGTCGGTTGAAGCAGAAAATGGAGGTCGATGGATTGTGCGGTCGTCATAAGAGCATCTCTAGCCCGTGCAGAGCCCCTGCACCAGTTTCGGCGTCGGGCCGTCCGTGGACGCCGGCGCCAGGTCGTCCGCCCCGAAGGTCTTTTCGAGGATGGTCACGTTGATCGTGAAACTGATGTCGATGGTGAAGAAGAGGACTTTGACGGTGAGGTCTACCTTAAGCCCCGCCTCGATCACCAGCACCGTCTGGTGGCTCGTCTCGACCGCCACCGAAACCTCAATCGCGGCCTCGATGTCTAAAGAAGCCTGGATGATCGCCAGGTTGATCTCGGCCTCGGCGTGGATCGTGATCCCGACCGTGATGTCGAACCAGTAATAATCAATCGCGCCCTGCGACCCCGAGTTGATGTTCGACGCGGTCATCGCCTGCACCGACAGGCTGCCGTACATCTCGAACACGCCCTCGACGGGGCCGAATTTGAGGTCTTTCGCGACGCCGAAAGCGAGTTCCGCCCCGCCCATCTTGATGAGGCCGAACGGGCAGCCGCCGAAGACCGCCGGCACGTCCTGCGGGTGCAGGTTCGCGCAGTAGAAGCCGGCCTGGATTTCCAACGGGAACGGCCCGGCCTGAAAGTAAATCTTCAGCGGCTGGCCGTTGTAGAACGTCTTCGTCGAGCTGAACGGCCAGCCGACCGCCACCTTCCAGTCGCCGTTCGTCCAGACGTTCACGCCGACCGACGGCAGCACAATCTGAGCCTCGCCGATTTGAATGATCGGCACCTTCTTATCCGAGCCGTCCGGCGCCTCCTTGTCTCTGCGCGCGAACTGGATGTCGAACGAGTAGACGCCGAGGCCGTCGCTGATTTTGCGGTAGTCGAATTCGATGCTGAGGCCGTCGAGGACTTTGAGGAACGGGAAAAGAGCCGAGGATTTCTTCGACTCCGGCGGCGACCCGAATGCGATGCGCCCCCCGTAAAATGTCGGGTCGGCGAACAGCCCCTGAATCGTGACGCCGAACATCGTGAGATTCAGGTTGAGGAAGAAGAGCAGGCCGGCGGACGGGTCGTATGTGACCTGCGTCTCGCTGATCCCTTGTCCGGTGCAGATGCTGCTCACGACGTTGTTAATGTCGATGGTGGTGATCGTCGTGAGTTGGGAGAGGGCGTCCTGGAGCGGCATCGTGGACGTTAAGTCCGTGTTCACCTTGAGGCCGCTCATGAAACCGAGGATGGGGGCGAAGATGAACCCGGTGCTCAGCGTCGTGTTGCCGCCGGTTCCCGGCACTCCCATGAACCAGCTCAGTTGCGACTCACCTTCCCCGAGGGACTTCGGGTCTCCGAACATCGTCAGCGTGCGCCTGTCGCCGGAGAACGGAAGGCTGAGTATCCAGAACACGACGTCGGCGACCTCAAGCACGAACTGCTGCGCGCCCGGCGAGCATTGGCCCACGTCGAGTTTCGACAGCGTCAGGCCGCCGAACACGGTGTGGAGCACGCCTTCGAGTGCCAGCGAATCGCCCCGGCCCATGGCCGTCGGCGGCGCGAACAGCACGCCGAACCCGTCGTCCGTGTCGTCGCTGCCGGAGGGCTTCCAGCCGACCAGGAGCGAGCCCTCGAGCGGGGTCTTGTCGGTCTGGAGTGAGCCCGCCGAACCCATAATCATTTTCAGTTCGAGCGCGTAGACCGGGTCGGCGGCGGGCGGTGCATTGTCCACCCCGACCTGCTTGCCGCCGACGGACTCGGCCGTCATGCCGTCGGCGGAGTGGCGGAGGCCGAGCAGTTTCAGCGGGAAGGTCGAAATCAGGCTGTCGTCGCGGAGGCCGGAGCCCGTCGCGTCGAGCGTGGCGGCGTCGAGGTCGGTGGTGATGGCGCCGTCGATGAACGGCCGTTTGTCCTCGCTCGTCGCCGGAATCACCGTCGTCATGTCGAGGTTGTACGAGGCGAAGCCGAGCCCCCTGTCTTTGGACGCCGGCACCTTGTAGGAGAAAAGGTCGATGCTCTGGCCGGCGGAGATGTCCGGGCGGAATCCGAGCTGGCCGGCGATGCTGATCGCGGCGTAGATGGTGGTCTTGTCGCCGGGGCGGGGGGCGGCCGGCACGCGCCGCTTGGGGGTCAGCGCGATGTCGCTCGCGAGCATCTGGTCGAGGGCGCGGAGCTTGTCTTTCGCGTAGGCGAACGTGCGCGGGACGCTCGTCTCGAAGACCACGACGCCCGTCGCCCCGCGCTTCTGGTAGGTGCCGTCGATGGCGACGGTGCCCCATTCCGGTTTGTCGTTCGGGGCGTTGGCGTTGGGTTGTAGCGCCGTGGGGTCGCCGAAAAGCTTCTTCACCGAGACGGCGATGCGCGAGTCGAAGTGCGTGAGCGCGGAGTTGACGAAGAGGGCGTTCAGCTTGAGCAGCTGGAAGTCGGGGTCGTTCGCCGGCTGGAGCAGCGTCTCGTCGTGGTGGACGAGGCCGAACAGTGAACTCTGGTCTATCACGCAGGCGCCTTGATCGGTGTGCGTGAGTTGGTTGGAAGTCAGGCCGAAGTGGTGCGCGTCGAGGACGCCCTGTTTGATGCCGCCGAGCAACACCTGAAGGTCGATGGGCAACTGCGAGTAGTCGAGCGGGCAGTTGAGCACCACCATGCCCGTCCACTCCTTCGACTGCATCTTGCCGTTGAAGTCGTCGAAGAGGGGGCGATCCTCGTCGGACGGGTTGCCGGGGCCTTGAATCAGGCCGGAGGCGATGAAGTTGTCTCGGATTCGCTTCTGCACGTCGGCGACGTCGTTCGGGCCGCCGACGAACGTCTCAGGGTATGTCCACTTGACGGCCTGCTCGTAGAGTTCGAGGACGCTGGCGTGCGAGGAGTATTTGAAGATGATGATGGCCCCCGGAACCGGGCTCCCGTCCGGCGCGGGCGGCTGGTCGCCGACATCGACCTTGAAGGTGAACTCGCCGAGCTGTAGCTCGTTGGTGAAGCCGCCGAGCGGCGTGCGCCCGCCGGCCATCTGCTCGCCGCCCTTCTTGCCGATGACGACGAACGGGGCTCCCTGGAGGAGGGCGTTCGAGAGGTACGGGCTGACCACCTTCGGCTGGGCGGGGTCGGTCACGTCGGAGGCGTCAAAGCTGAGCAACTGATCGTCGTTGACGGGACTCTTCGCGAGCATCAGACGCTTCCAGGTGCCGGGGTGCGGCGGCGTCTCGGTGCCGTCGTTGAGTTCGACGAGTAGTCCGGTGCCCGTCCGCACCGTGCCGCCCGCGAGGGGCTTGAGTTCCGTGAGGCTGAAGAAGATCGGCCCTAGAATGAAGTTGCCCTTCATCATGCCGCGGCGGGCCGAGGCCAGAACGTCAACCTCATACGATTCCAGCGTGCCGGCGGGCACATCCACGTCGATGACATCCCCGTTCGCGTCGGGCGCGTAGACCGCGCCGTAGGGCACCATCGGGAAGGGGGTGGTCTTCGTCACGTCGCTCAGGTCGGTGATCAGACAGCCGATGGCGAAGGCGATGGGGGTGCCGGTCTCGCAGTCGTAGTAGACCGAGTTGAGCGCGAGCACACAGTAGCTCTGCTTGATGTCGCCGCTGAACGGGGACGCGCCGCCGCCGGGGATGAGCCGCACGTATGCGGTGTCGAACGGCCCCGTGAGCGCGGTGTCCACGCCGGCCCCGCCACTCGGGTCGTACCCTCGCGCCGCGGCCGCCCCGCCGCAGGAGAACTCAAGGAGGTCGCCCTCGCCCGCCAGGAGGAACTCCGTACCCCAGAGGCCGCACATCAACAGCACAATCTTCGGCGTCGCCGACGCCTTCGCGATCATGTAGAGGCCGCCGGGGATGAGGTAGGAGACGAAGTCGCCGCTCAGGGTCTGGCTGTCGTAGCGCCTGCCGAGCGCGAACCCGCTCCTCGCCTGTGGGGTCAGCGGCACGACGTTGCCGAATGGCGAGAAGAAGAAGTCGCACGTGGGCACGCCGGACGTGAACTGAGCGAGGTCGAGCGCGAAGATGGTGCGGTCGGCGTCGACCGGGTTGAGCGGGTCGAAGCGCGGGGCGAGGAAAAGGTTGTCGCCGTTCTGGCTCAACGCTCCCATGAAGAAGGGGTAACGGAGCGCCGTCACACCGTTCCCGCTTCCGAACGTGTACTGGAATTCAGGGCCGGGCGAAGCGCCGAAGGTCGATACCGTGAGGAACAGTGAGTAGAGGTCGCCGCTCAACATCTGGGAGTGATAGCCGATGGTGCCCAGGTCTTCCCCGAGCAGGGGGATGGCGACGGCGGGCACGCCGATGTCCTCAGTGTTAACCGTCCCCTGTAATGAGATGTTCGTCCGCGTGGACGTGATCTGGAACTCCCACGCGGTGGTGTCGAGCACCACCGTCGATTGCTCGGGGATGTGGAGCGTGAGGTTCCCGAAGGGAAAGACCGTCTCGCCAATCACCTGATAGTCGGAACTCTTGAGGATTGAGAGCAGCCGGGCGTTCTGGCCGCCGTTGATGAGCCCGGCCGCCAGGTCGGCCTGCGACGCGTTGGGGTCGGCAATCCAGGCCAGCCAACGCGAGTTCGTGCCCGTCTGCACCGGGCCGAGCACGGCCGCGAGGTTCTGCTTGAAGGTCGCCGGGTTGGCGACCGCCTTGTCCGCCGCGGTCACGAACCAGCAGCCGTCGTCAGAGTCCCACACCGCCGCCGGGTCGGGCGTGTCGCCGAGCGCGTTGCCGCTCAGGCTCTGGTAATACAGCGCGACGGGGCCGGAAGCGCCTCCCGAGTAGAGACCTTCGGCCCCCGGTACGGGGTGCAAAGCAAGATTGCTCATCTTAGTAAGGTGTCCGGGAGGGAAGCCCGCCCGGGCGGCCGGTATGTCCCGGCCGGCCGGGCGGTGATTTGTCGGTGGCTCGTCGGCCCGCGGCGACGACGAACGCCCGGCTAGCTGGTTTGCGTGAACGTGAGCGTCTGCTGCCCCTCCTTCGAGACGAAGCCATCCGTCGTTTCGACGAACGCCGAGTTCTTGGCGATGTAGCAGACCAGATCGTCGTCGATGGAGACGTCATCGCTGACCGTCGGGAAAATGATTTTGCCGATGGCGACGCCGGAGTCCCACTCGATCCTCACGTCATTGCTTCCGTTACCGCCGCGGAAGACCTTGCCGGAGTCTTCGTCGTTGTGCTTGGCGGAATCGACGGCGATGTAGCCGGGTGTGTAGCCTTTTGTCTTGTCCCAGCCTGCAATCGTGCCCGTGCCCGCGGGGGCTCCATTGAAGGATAACTCGGCCGGTTCGTTGAAGAGGTTGAAAATATAAACTTTGCCTGCCATTGAAACTCGTCCTTTCCGTGCCCTTGTGAGCACTGTAGCCTTTTACCGGGGTTTCTTCGCTACGGGTTGCGTGGGTTGCTTGGTGGCGAGCTAGTCTCGCCCGCTGTCGTTCGGCCTCCTTTACTGTCAGGATTCGGGGCAGGGGTCGCAATCGTCCGGCACTATCGCCAGGAGCTTGAAGCCGCGCGTGTCGTATAGAACGGCCCAATAGCGGAAGACGTAGAGCACCATGTCGTCGGCGTTCGAGACGGGGTCGTTCTGGTCGTTCGCCCCCGGAACCTGGATCGTGTAGCTGGCGACCCAATCGTCGCCCTGGAAACGGGCCGTCGTGCTGTTCCAGAAGGTTCCGGGCCTGTCGCCTTGGCTCCCGCGCGGGACGGCAACGTTGCGTGTCGCGTACGGCGGAAAGTTGTCGCGCCGCAGCGCGGTGTAGTGGTTGACGGGAGGGTCGTTGAAGTATGCCGCGACGTTCTGCATAGTCGCGTTGAAGAGATAGACCTTCCCCCAACTGTCTCCCATATTTCCACCTTCTTCGCAGAGCTAAAGATCCCGCAACCGCAGTCGGGTCGAAATCTTATCCGGCCATTACCCGGATGAAGCGTAAGACTCAACTGCCGCTGCGGCAGTAACCGGTCGCTTAAAAACGCGTTGCACTCGCCCAGAGACGAAGAGTGTCTTTTCAGGCATTGGTGCGTTGGATAGGTCTGAGGTCTTCGTGGAAGACGATGATTCAAAAGTTGACTTAAGGCACGGGGGTAAACAGGTTGAAGACCTTCGCAAGATTCCATCAACCTCAAAATAGGTGGCGTAGTGTACTACTCATCGATGGCCGCGGCAATATAAATAAATCCCGACCCAGGGTCTATTCATTCTCGGAGTCTGATGCCGGCCGCGGCGAGGGCTGACACCGAGCCTGTTCGGGAGAGCCGCTTAGCGAAAGGCACTCGAGAAATCACTTCATTCCCAAACATCACCGGAGCTTCATCAAGTAGATGTTGCCCCGGCTCTCGGAATACTTGCTCACGATTTGGTTGGCGAGCGGTGACCAGGCCGGGGAGCGGAAGTAGACGCTCAACTTCGTATTGTGCGTCAACTGCCTGACGCTTTTATCGGAACGCGACACCCACCAAAGATTCCATACGCCGTCGCGCTCACCGGCGAAAACGATCTTGTCCCCGTCAGGAGACCAACTGTGCGGCCAGCTCTGGCCGCGCGAACGTCAACTGTACCGGCTCTCCGCCCTGACTCGGAATGATCGCGATATGAGTATCGTCTCCGCGCTTTATTTCCAAAGCCAGGAATTGGCCGTCGGGCGACCAGCAAGGCCAACCGGCTAATTCACGGTCAAATGCCATGTCGCTTCATTGAGTAATATGCGATGCGCTTCCCGTCCGGCGACCAGGCCGGATCGAAATTCTGTTGACCGTCAGTTGTCAGTTGAAGGTCTCGCCCGTCGGGCGCTATCTACCTGAGGTAGATTTCAAAGTTGCCGTTGTGATCCGAGCTGTAATCAATCGACTCGCCGTCTGGTGAAAACGCCGGGTTGGTATCCATTCCCGGCCAGGTGGTGATTTGACGGATGGTGAGCGGCAACGTCGTGGCCGCCGACCTCGAGGCCTGATAAGCCTTCACACCGAGCAATACCGCAATCGCCAAGGCGACTAACATCCCGGCGACAGCCAGTTGCCTGGCCCACGACCTGTGCCGCGCGCGAGCGGGAGGCCCCGTTTCAGTCGCCGCAAACGCCGCAGCCGGCGCCCGGTGTTCTTCGCTACGCCCCACCGCCGGCGAGTCAGAGTCCTTGCCATGTGCCTGCGCCAAACTCTCTGAAGTGTTTCTAACTTCGACCTCGGCAAGCGAGTGAGCTTCCGTGGCACCATTGACTACAACCCGATGTTCATTCGCGACTCAGGCAGCGACAGGCGCGACCTGGTGCGAATTTCGGCGGGGTTCTTGTTTCGTTAGCGACTGCTTACTGTCACCCGCCATGTTTCCCGATGAACTCGGAATTGGCCAAAGCACTTCGGCTCTGGAAGCTCTAACTTCGTAAAGCGAAGCGATCTAACGCCCGGCATCACCCGCCCGCCCACAAGTTTGAGTTGCAAGAGAGCCGCCGTGTCGCGGGTCGGGTGCATGCCGATGTTAGGTGTGCGCCGCCCCGCGGCGTAAATCGTAGAACGCTTTCACCAGCGTATGCTCCGCGTCAGAGATTTCAAACTTCTCCAGCGTTCGTTTACCCACCCGGCGGTCAACCAGCGCAAAAGCCCTGACTAGAGGGTCTGAGGAGTTCAGGGCCTCGCCAACCGGCATGTCGAGATAAGCGCGCATGGCGTTGCCGAAATCTCCCGGCCCGTGAATCTCCCGCGCCTTCAGGAAATCTGTGACCTGTTCACCACGCAGGCCGCCATAGTAAGCCTCGGCCCCCGCCCATTCACGAGGGTAATGCTTACAGCTAAACACCCGCTTCCCGTCAACGGTAATCCAGACCTTGTCCGCGCCATCGTGCGACTCACGGTAGCTCGTCAGATGAAAATCTATTCTGCCCCTCAGTTCAGGGCAGATGAGAGCTTTGACCCTCGATTTAAGTTTCGACCACTGCATTTTCGTCTCCCGTTACCAGCGCACCTAACTTTGTAATTAGACCCAAGGATCTTCCGTCTAATTATATCGAGACGATAGGAAGTGCCGCTCATCTTCAGGTGCGGGCGCATCCGCTTGTTGATCTCCGGCGCGTGGCGCTGTACCCATCTGAAGACCGTCACATGATCCACGGCCAGTCCGCGCTCGCTCATTATCTCCTCGAGAGCCCCAATCTATTAGAACTTGTTGCCGACCGCGCCCACCCGCTGCGGAGTGAGGAGGAGGGCCGCCGGCGAAGGTTGAGGGTGAGGCGCTATGTTGAATTAACGTCAGTTCGAGATAAGGAACTGTTCTTTGACACGAATGTTGAGCGACGGCTTCTTCTCGTGCCACGTGTAAGCGATGAGCCCGGCCGCCACGTTGCCAAGGAAGTTCCAGAGCGAGCGGTGGCGGGTGTGCTCGATCTGCGAGATGTTCTTGAGCTGGTCGTTGACCGTCTCGATCAGCGCCCGCTTGCGCAGCAGCAGTTTGTCCGCGAGCGCTAAGAACTTGTTCTTCATGTTCTTCCGCAGCTTCGTGACGAGTTGTAGCCCCTGCGCCTGCAAGAGCGCGCTCAACGGCTGGCTGATGTAGCCCTTGTCGCCGAAGAGCTTGCCCCACAGGTCTTTGACCAGGTGTGGCACGGGGCGGCGGTCGTCCACGTTGCCCGGCGTCAGGTAGCAGCCGAGCAACTCCCCGCGCTCGCTGATAACGAGGTGGAGCTTAAAGCCGTAGAACCAGCCCATCGAGGACTGCCCCCGCCGCGCCGAGTCCCAAAAGACTTTGTGCCGCGGGATGCGCAGGTTGTGGCAGACCGCGAGAGTCGTGGCGTCCACGAACGCGATGCCCGTACAGTCCCCGAAGCGCGTGTGGAGGTAGCACCAGAGCGGCGCGGCGCGTCGCGCTGCAACTCGACGAAGCGTTGATAGCTCGTCAGGCGCGGGAAGGCCCCGGCCAACTGCTTCATCACGTGCTCCGTGTAGAAGGCTTTGAAGTTGCGGTAGCCCGACAGGTGAAAGAGCACGAGGATAGTCATCACCTCGGAGAGCGAGAGCGCGCGGGGCTTGCGGCGGCGGCACTTGCCGCTCGCCAGCAGTCGCCGCCGCCAGGCGGGTTCAAAGAGCTGACAGAAGTCGTCTATGTCACAGAACAGCGCTAGAATGTCCATCGAGAGAACTCCTTGTGCGCACACGATGTTGTCTTGGCCGACTACATCTTACCGCTCTTTGGAGTTCTCTCTCCTTATGTCGAACTGACGTTGAATTACCTTCTTCCCGCAACGAAGTCGCAACCAAGCGCGCCGGCGCAGAGGTTAGTATCCTTCTCACCTAATGGGCGTTCCTTCTGAGAACGAGTGAAACTTTGGGGCAGGCCACGCGAGTGGCCGTAGGCGTCGGGAGTGGGGGCTCCCGACGCCTTTTCTTTTATCTTCAACTTCACGCATGACGGAGCCGCTCTGCGCCCAGTAGCGTTCACGAGCACCTCCATTGTGAACCGATTCGACTTCACTGCTTGAACTCGGCGTCGCGATGCCGACGACCGAGCTTCGAACGTCTGATTTTGAGCTTGCAACTGTCGAAGCCCCCGGACATCTAAGTGTAGTCGTCCGGGGCGGCAGTCGGGACTCGACGGCGGGGCGGGGGGTTAAGAAGGGATGATACGCACAGAGGTGGCGGGGAGGGCGGCGCGGGCCGGCGGGTGGGAGCTGGCGCGGCGACTGCTGCGGCCGATCCCGTTGGTCGGGACGGCGGTCGTGCTCGGGACGGCCGGCTACGCGCTGCGGCGCAA
>JAFAZX010000043.1 GCA_019239425.1 Acidobacteriota bacterium | reverse complement strand
TCCCTGAACTCTTCGACCGACATCGCGCCGATGTCGCCCCGCGAGCGCTCGCGGACGGCGACCTGGCCCTCTTCCACCTCGCGGTCGCCGCAGACGAGCATGAAAGGAATCTTCTGCAACTGCGCGTTGCGAATCTTGGCGCCGATCTTCTCGCCGCGCACGTGGGTCTCGACGCGGAGGCCCGCCTCGCGCAGCTTGCGCGCCACCCCCTCGACGTAGTCGTTGGCGCGGTCGGTGATCGGGAGCACCGCCACCTGCACCGGCGCGAGCCACATCGGGAACGCGCCCGTGTACTGCTCGATGAGAATCCCGAAGAACCGCTCGATGGAGCCGAAGAGCGCGCGGTGCACCATCACGGGCCGGTGCGGGCGGTTGTCCTCGCCGATGTATTCGAGGCCGAAGCGCTCCGGCAGGTTGAAGTCCCACTGCACGGTGCCGAGCTGCCAGAGGCGTCCGATGGCGTCCTCGATCTTGAAGTCGATCTTCGGGCCGTAGAAGGCGGCCTCGCCCTCGACGCGCTCGTAGGGGACGCCGCGCGCGTCGAGCGCCGTGGCGAGCTGCCCCTCGGCGTACTCCCAGTCCTCCTCCGCGCCGAGCCAGTTCTTCGACGTGTCGCTGCCCTTCACCGACAGCTCGAACTTGACCTTGTCGAAGCCGAAGGTCTTGAAGACGTCCACGATGAAGTCCACGCAGTCGCCGATCTCCTGGCGCACCTGGTCGGGCGTGCAGAAGAGGTGCGCGTCGTCCACCGTGAAGCCGCGCACGCGCATCAGCCCGTGGAGCGTGCCCGAAAGCTCCGCGCGGTAGACCGTGCCCATCTCGGCGATGCGCTGCGGCAGGTCGCGGTACGAGCGCTGGTGCGAGCGGTAGATGCCGATGTGGAACGGGCAGTTCATCGGCTTGATGCGGTACTCGACCTCCTCGTGCTCCACCGGCGAGAACATCGAGTCGCCGTAAGACTGGTCGTGCCCGCTCGTCACCCACAGGTCGCGCTTGGCGATGTGCGGCGTGTAGACGAAGGTGTAGCCGCGCTTGTTCAGCTCCTCGTAGAGGTAGTTCTCCATCTCCCGTCGGATGATCGCGCCCTTCGGGTGCCAGAAGATGAGGCCCGCGCCGTACTGATCCTGAATCGAGAAGAGGTCGAGCTCCTTGCCGATGCGGCGGTGGTCGCGCCGCTCGGCCTCCTCCCTCTGCATGACCCAGAAGGCGAGCTCCTCCTGCGTGGCGAAGGCCGTGCCGTAGATGCGCTGCATCTGCTCGCGCTCCGAGTCGCCCTTCCAGTAGGCGCCCGAGAGCGAGAGCAGCTTGAACGCCTTCAGCCGGTTCGTGTTCGGCACGTGCGGGCCGAGGCAGAAGTCGATGAAGGGCGAGCCGTCAATGTAGTAGACGCTCACCACGTCGCCGGCCTTCTCCTCGATCAGCTCGCACTTCAGAGGCTCCTCGCGCTCGCCGAAGACGCGCAGGGCGTCCGCCTTGGGAATCTCGCTGCGGCGGTACGGGAGGTTCTTCTTCGCCAGCTCGCGCATGCGCTTCTCGATGACCGGCAGGTCTTCTTCCGTCAACTGCCGGGGCGCGATGAGGTCGTAGAAGAAGCCGTAGCGCGCGTCTTTCAGGAGCGCCGGCCCGACGCCGAGCTTGGTGCCGGGGAAGAGGTCGAGCACGGCCGCCGCCAGGAGGTGCGCGGTCGAGTGGCGGATGACATCCAGGCCCTCCAACGTGCCGGGCAGAACGGGCTCGACCCGGACGGGCTCGCCGTTCGCCGCCGACTCGTCGAGTTTGGCCGACAGGTCGACCTCGCGGCCGTTGACCTTCGCGGCGAGCGCCTGCTTCGCGGCGTCGCGGTCGGCGGCCTTGATGGCCTCCGCGACGGTCGCGCCGGCCGGCACCTGCGCCGAACGTCCGCCCTCAAGCTCTACGCTGATGTCGCTCATCTCTTAACCAACCCTTTCCGCTCCGGCCGGAGCTGCTGAAAGACTCAAGCGGCCCCGCCGGGCCACCTTTGAAGTCACGCGGGCGAAAACGCCCTACGCGCCGGCGCCCGGCTGCGCGGAAAGGGTGAAAAACGTATGTGTCGTCCCCGTTAGGGATTTACCAACCGAGATCGGATTCGACAGAAGCGCCCTCGCCGCGCGGCCTTCGTGTCCCGTGGCGGGACGGCCAGCGTCAACTAAAATCGAAACGTAGTTCGCGTTCGCGTCATCGTTTCAATGGGCAAGGGACTTACGGGGCTCCCTGTCGAAAGTTTGAATGGTAGGCACGCGCGGATTTGAACCGCGGACCCCTACCGTGTCAAGGTAGTGCTCTACCCCTGAGCTACGTGCCTACAAAACCCAACCACCAACGCTTCCAAAAAAGCGGAAGGCTAAGTTAACAAGAGGCTTAGATGCCTGTCAAGCGCCTCCGGGTGCCGCGCGCGCAAACGGTACGGCACGGAACTAGAGGAAGCCGCCGGGAAGTGTTAGCATAGTCGCCGTCCGGGCCGGGGGTGCCGGCCCCGGAACTGAGCGCCGATTGCCCCTTTCCGGAAGTTGCGGGCGCCTTAGCCCCGCAGAGCAGACCAAACCCGACAACTGTTTCGAAGGAAGTTCTTCGCGAGCCGAGCCGCTTCCGAGACTTCAGACGCCCCGCTTTACAGCCTCGAACCTGGAGAACTTGAAAGCCTTGCCTCCGAAGAACCCTCGGCCGACGACGCACACGCGCGCGCCCCGCGGCGGGTCGCAGAGTGGCGCGCTCCTCCTCCTCCTCCTCGCCGCCTGCGCCTCGCTCGCCCTCTCGCTCGGCCCCGCCGAAGCCTACGGCTCGCCGCGCCAATCCTTAGAGCAGAATCAGCCGCAGGCGACCCCGACGCCCTACGTCCGCCCGCGCACGGTCGCGCCGAAGGAGGCGCCCGAGCCGAAGCCGCAGCCGACCCCGCAGACGCAGGCGCCCGCGGCGGCGCCGGACGCCGCCCCGCAGACGCAGAACGCCGAAGCCCCGCAGACGCAGACAAACGCGTCGCAGACGCCGGAGGAGGTCGACGAGGACGAGGTCGTGCGCGTGGACTCGAACCTCGTCATCATCCCGGCGACCGTCGTGGACGGCTTCGGGCACGCCATCACGGACTTGAAGGTCGCCGACTTCGAGCTGAAGATCGACGGCGAGGTCAAGCCCATCGGCGAGCTGACGCGCTCGGAGACGCCCGTCCACGTCGCCCTGCTCTTCGACAACAGCGCCTCGCTCTCGGCCGCGCGCGAGTTCGAGAAGCAGGCCGCCGTCCGCTTCTTCCAGCGCGTCGTGCGCCCCATCGACCGCGCCGCCGTCTACTCCATCTCGACCGTGCCGACGCTCTCGCAGGGCTTGACGAACGACGTGCCCCGCCTGGTGCGCACCATCGAGCACTTCGCCGCGCCCGACGGCGCCACCGCGCTCTTCGACGCCGTCGCGCAGGCGGCCGACTACATGCGGCCGCTCGCAGGGCGCAAGGTGCTCGTGCTCGTCTCCGACGGCACCGACACCATGAGCGACACGTCTTTCGACGAGGCCGTCAACCGCGCGCTCCGCGCCGAGTGCCAGGTCTACGTCGTGCAGACGCGGCAGGTCGAAGACCCGAACCTGCACGACCCGGTCTCCGAGCAGCGCATGTACCGCATCACCGAGCAGACGGGCGGGGCGGTCTACGTGCCGCGTGCGATTGAGGAGTTGGACTCGGTCTTCACGCAGATTTCGCTCGACCTCTCGCAGCAGTACCTTTTAAGCTACTACCCGCAGGACGACCGCAAGGACAAATACTTCCGCTTCATCAGCCTCCGCGTGAAGACGCGCCCGACGGCCCGCGTCCGCGCGCGCAAGGGCTTCTTCCCCGACGCCGCGCAGGCGCAGACGCCCGACGGCCGCGCGCAGTCCGAGAGCTCTTACACGAACAACGCCCGGCCGGCCCCCGCCGCGCCCACATACCAACGCGCGTCCGCCGAGACGACGAAGCCGCCCGCGCCCCCGACGCCCGCCCCCGCGCGCGGCAGGCTCGGGCCGGACGGCCCGGACACAGAAGAGGACGCGGGGCGACAGTCCGCCGCGGCCGAATCCGTGCCGTCCTTCACGGTGACGGTCTCGGCCAACGTCCCGGCCGCGAAGACGCCGCCCGCCCCGACGCCGGAGCCGATGCAGACCGCGACGCCGGAGCGCGTGACCGGCAACAACCTCTTCGAAGCGGCCCCGGACAAACCCTCCGCGACGCAGACGGCCCCGGCCGAGCCGCAGCCCGCAAAGACTTCGAAGCCCCAACCGAGCGAAACGGCTACAAAAGAAGCAGCTACGAAACCCGAAAGCGCCGAAGCGGCACAAGCGCCGCTCTCGGCCGGCGTGCTCAACGGCAAGGCCGTCCGCCTGCCCGTGCCCGCGTACCCGTCCGCCGCCAGGAACTCGGGCGCGCAGGGCCGCGTCGTCGTCGAGGTGCTCATCGACGAACAGGGCAAGGTCGTCGAGGCGCGCGCCGTCTCCGGCCACGCCTTCCTGCTACAGGCGGCGGTCGCGGCCGCGCGCCAGGCGCGCTTCACGCCCACGCTCCTCTCCGGCGCGCCCGTCAAAGTCAAAGGCACGCTCAACTACGTCTTCACCCTGCCTTAAGAGGCGGAAGCCCGACCGTGAGGGAGGGCGTTGGGGTAACGAAAAGAAGGGGGATGAGAGGCAGCGTGCCTCTCATCCCCCTTCTTTCTTTCTGAGTTTGGCCGACGCCCTCCCTCACGGTCGGGCTTCCGCCTCACTTCGATGTTCTAAGCGCTCGCGCCTTCGGCGGCGCGCTCCCACTCTTCGTAAAGTTCGCGCAGGCGGGCTTCGGCCTGCTCGTAGTCCCCGTTGACGCGCGAGAGGCGCGCGGGGTCGCGCGCGGTCTCGGGCTTCGCCATCTCTTCCGCGAGCGAGGCCAGGCGCTGCTCGGCCGCGGCGATGTCGTCCTCGACGGCCCGCGGGTCGCGCGCCGCGGCCCCCTTCTTCTTCGAGTCCTTCCCGCCGCCGCGCTGCTTCGGCTGCGGCTGCGGCTCGCGCGGCCCCTTGTCCGCCGAAGGGTCAACGTCGGCGGCCTTCGCCGCCTCGGCGACGCGGCGCGCCGCCTTCCAGTCGTGGTACTCGGTGTAGTCGCCGTCGTGGTGCTCGGCCCCGCCCTCGCCGTCGAGCGCGAGGATCTGCGTGGTGACGCGGTCGAGGAAGTAGCGGTCGTGGCTGATCGTGATGATGGTGCCGTCGTACGCGTCGAGCGCCTCTTCCAGCGCCTCGCGCGAAGGGATGTCGAGGTGGTTCGTCGGCTCGTCCAGCACCAGCACGTTGACGTTCGAGTAGATGAGCTTCGCGAGCGCGAGCCTCCCCTTCTCGCCGCCCGAGAGGTCTCGGACGTGCTTGTACACGTCGTCGCCCGTGAAGAGGAAGCGCGCGAGGAAGCCGCGCAGCTCGCCCGCGGTCGCCGTCGAGGGCGCGACGCGGCGCAGCTCCATGATGAGCTCGTTGCGGTCGTCGAGGTCGTCCAACTGCTGCGCGTAGTAGCCGACGCTGACGTTCGTGCCCCAGCGTATCTCGCCCGCGAGCTGCGGGAGCTTCCCCAACACGGTCTTCAGGAACGTCGTCTTCCCCGAGCCGTTCGGCCCGATGATGCCCAGGCACTCGCCGCGCTTGAGCACGAACTCGATGTCCGAGGCTAAGAGATTTTCGGGGTAACCGACCGCCGCGTCCTTCACGGTCAGGACGTACGCGCCCGCGCGCTCGACCTTCTGCATCTGGAAGTTGCCCTGCGGCGCGTCCGGGCGGACGGCCTCGATGCGGTCGAGCTTCTGGAGCATCGTGCGGCGCGACTTGGCCTGCTTGGTCTTCTGGCCGGCGAGGTTGCGGCGGATGAACTCCTCGGTCTTGGCGATGAGGTGCCGCTGGTTCTCGTAGGCGCGCTGCTGTATCTCGCGCTGCTCCTCGCGCTCGACGAGGAAGTGCGAGTAGTTGCCCTTGTAGCTGACGGCCTTGCCCAGCTCGACCTCCACGATGCGCGTGCAGGCGCGGTCGAGGAAGTAGCGGTCGTGGCTGATGATGACGTAGGCGGACTTGTACGCGGCGAGGAACTCTTCGAGCCACTCGACCGCGGCCACGTCCAAGTGGTTCGTCGGCTCGTCGAGCAGCAGCACGTCCGGCTCCGCGAGCAGGAGGCGCGCGAGGCCCAGGCGGTTCTTCTGCCCGCCCGACAGAATCTCGCACGGCGTCGCCCACGTCTCGCGCTCGAACCCCAGGCCCTGCAGGATGGCCTCGGCGCGCGCGGCGTACTCGAAGCCGCCCTGCCGCTCGAACTCGTGCTGGAGGTCGCTGTAGCGTTCGAGCACCGCCTCGAGGTCGTCACCGGCCTCGGCCATGCGATGTTCGAGCTCGTGCATCTCGTGCTCGATTGACTGGAGCTGGCCGAAGGCGGCGAGCGCGGCCTCGTGGACGGTCGTGCCCGGCTCGAAGTCTACGTGCTGCTCCAACAGCCCGAGCTTGACGCCGCGCGCGCGCACCACGTCGCCGCGGTCGGCCGACTCCTCGCCGGTCACGAGCCGGAAGAGCGTCGTCTTGCCCGCGCCGTTCCGGCCGACGAGCCCGACGTGCTCGCCCGGGTTGATCTGCAGGGAGGCGCCGCGCAGAACGTCCTGCGCGCCGTAAGACTTGTAAACGTCCGTGAGTCGGAAGAGCATAAATAAAAAGGCGGAAGCCCGACCGTGAGGGAGGGCGTAGGTCTTCCGTTACAGCACTACAGTGAAAGACTAACGCCCGCCCTCACGGTCGGGCTTCCGCCACAAATGGACTAACGCTTCGGCGAGGCCGCCGGGGTCGCCGCCGCCTTGGGCGTGGCCGCCGGGCTCGCGCCCGCGGCGGGACTCGACGCGGGGCTCGCGGAGGCGGCCGGCGAGGCCGTCGCCGCCGGGCTCGCCGCGGGCGAAGCGCCCGGCGCGACCGCGTTGCCGCCGAGGCTGTTCGGGTCCTTCAGCATGTCGTCGGCGAGGTGGTTGACCACCTTCGCCTCGCTCATCGCGGTGCGGATGAGCGCGCCCTGGAGGATCGTCTGCCGCGTCTCGGTCAGGCCCTGCTGAATCTGCCCCTTCACGTCGTCGAGCGTGAGCGGCTTGCTCTCGAGCTGCCGGTTCGTCAGCTTAAAGATGATCCAGCGGCCGTCGGGGAAGTGGATCGGCTCGGTGATGTCGCCGACCTTCATCGAGTTGAAGAGCCGGCCGACCAGCTCGGGCGGGAAGCCGTTCTGGCGGAGCGTGTCCTCGTTGGCGAAGCCGATGTCGCCGCCGCGCATGAGGCTCTGGTCCTCGCTGTTGGCGCGCGCCACGGTGGCGAAGTCGGCGCCCGTCTTGAGCTGCGCGTAGAGGCTGTCGATCTTGGCCTTCGCCTCGGCCTCGCTCTTCGCGTCGTTCGGGAAGACGCCGCCGCTGTCGGCCGAGTCGGTCACGATGTCGGAGAGGCCGACGCCGCGCGGGTTGACGAAGCGCTGGCGGTTGCTGTTGAAGAAGTCGTTGATCTCCTGGTCGCGGATGGTGATCTGGCCGTAGAGCTTGTCCTGGAGCTTCTTGACGGCGAGGTCTTTGCGCGCCTCCTCGCGGAGCTGCTCCTCGGTGAGCTTGCTCTGCTCCAGGAACTTCTGCCAGTCCTCGGCCGTCACGCGGCTGCGCTGCTCGTTGATGGCCGCCGTGACCTCGTCGTCGGTCGGGACGGCCTTCTCCTTCTCCGCCTTCTGGACGACCGCCTCGCGCTGGATCAGGTTGTCGAGCGCCTGGAGACGCGCCGCCGCCATGTCGGGGGTGGAGAGCTGCTGCCCCTGCAACTGCTGGTTGACGATGCGATCCACGTCGGCGAGTTTGATCTCCTTGCCGTTGACCGTGGCGGCCACGTCCGCTGCCTGGCCTTTGCCGCTCGTGGTGCCGCCGCACGCGGCGAGACCCAAAGCGAGGGCGGCGAAGAGGGCGGGGGTTGCGATCTGTCTGAAGACTCTGTGCACTGTGTCTGAAGCTCCTTAAACTTACTCTCTCGGGAAGATTGCGCCCGGACTGTAAGGCCCCGCGTCCCGCGTCAACTTGACGCTCGACGAGGCCGTTTGCTATAAATTTCCGTTTCCGACGTGCGCCGCCGCTTCGACCGTGGGGCCGCAGGGCGACGGGCGCGGCTTTTTAATGTCCGGAGGTTTTCAAAGTAATGGCTAAACGATGCGAAGTCTGCGGCAAGGGGCCGCAATTCGGGAACAACGTCTCGCACGCGAACAACCGCACGCGCCGCCGCTTCGACCCCAACCTTCAGTCCATCCGCGTCCAGCG
>JAFAZX010000002.1 GCA_019239425.1 Acidobacteriota bacterium | reverse complement strand
CACCGCCGCGCCTCGAAGGACACGATCATCGACACCTTCTGGGGCGAGTCGGACTTCGGCTCGGTCGAGAAGAACTTTCACCCGACCATCTCGCACATACGCAAGGCGCTCAACAGCAACCAGCCTTTGAAGCAGAACTTCCTGCTCTACCGGGACGGCGACTATCAGCTGAACCCCGAGTTCTCTTACCGGATAGACACGGAGGAGTTCGAACGCCTCGTCGCGGAGGGCGACGCCGCGCGCCGCGCGCGCGACGCGGAAGGGTTCGTCAGGGCTTACGAGGAGGCGGCCTCGCTCTACCGCGGCGAGTTCATGCAAGGCAGTTACGACGAGTGGGTCGAGGAGCAGCGCTCGTACTGCCGCGAACAGTATCTGCGCATCTTAGAGCTGCTCGCGCAGACGGCGCAGAAGGCCGAGGACTGGGCGCGCTCGCAGACGCTCGCGCAGCGGATTCTGCGCGAAGACCCCTTCCGCGAGGACGTGTACTGCCACCTCATGCGCGCGCACGCCGCGCAGGGGAACCGCGTCGCCGTCCGCGAGCAGTACGAGACCTTGCGCAAGCTCCTGCGCAAGGAGCTGGGCGTCGAGCCTGCGGCCGAGACGCAGAAAGTCTACAGGGGACTGCTCGGGTAGCCGTCGGCCTTTAGCCGTTAGCTTTGAGCCGGCCCGAAAGCTAAGAGCCGACGGCTTGCCAGAAATCGCGCAACTACGAAGAAAAAGTAAATCACAAGAAATCCGTAACAATTGAATTAAGAGGACGATGTACAAAAATACGGTCAATTTTTGGCGCGCTAACCTCGCTGGAAATACCTGCTCCCGACGCGGGCCTCGTCCCAGTTCGCGAGCCGGAAATCGTCGCAGCCCCAAAGCCCCGAAGATGTTTCGAGCCTCCACCCCGCAAGGATTCCGCCGGGCCGCCGCTCTGGCCCTCGTGGTCGCACTCTGCGCGCTGCCCGCGCGTGCCGGCCTCATCATCTACGGCACGCAGGGCGTCGTGATGACCGGCGCCGACGGCATCTACTACGACAACGTCTCCGGCCTTTCGCTCTACGGCGCCGACGCGCTCACGTACAAGGTCAACGGCATCTACGCCACGACGCCGACCGACGGCGTCGTCATGACGGGCGCGGACGGCGGCCCCGTCGCGACCGTGGACGGCGTTAACTACACGGGCGCGAACTCCTACGGCATCACGCACGCCGACGGCGTCGTGATGACCGGCGCGGACGGCGTGACTCTGACCGGCCCGAACGGCGTCGTCATGACCGGCGCCGACGGCACGACCTGGACGGTCAATTCGGTCGTCGTCAGGCAGGCGAACGGCGTGGTGATGACCGGCGCCGACGGCGTTGTGATGACCGGCGCGGACGGCGTCGTGATGACCGGGGCCGACTCCCTGCGCGCGGTGGGCGCGGACGGCGTCGTGATGACCGGGGCCGACCAGGTGCGCTTCGACGGCGCGTCCCAGATCATCGCGACGAAGACGGACGGGACGGTCTTCTCCGCGCCGACGAACGGCGTGGTGATGACCGGAGCCGACGGCGTCGTAATGACGGGCGCGGACGGCGTGGTGATGACCGGCGCGGACGGCTTCCGCCTTTTGGGCGTGGACGGCTTCGCCCCGGGCCTGGCCGTCCCCGTCGAGCACAGGGTCGGGCTGATGAGCTTCGACCCGGAGCTGGCGAAGCGGCTCGACGCCTTGACCGACGACAGCAACGTCAACGCGGCCGTCGTCTACCACCGCCCCGTCACCGACGCGGACATCGCAGACCTCAAGGCCATCGGCGTCCGCGGCGGCACGCGCTTCCAGTCGCTGCCCGTCGTCGTCCTGACGGCTTCGAAGTATCAAATCTTCCAGATCAGCAGGTTCCCGGCCGTGCGCTACGTGACGCATGAGCGCACGCTCCAGTGGAACGTCGACAACAGCCGCACGCAGACCGGCCTCGTGCGCGAGCGCCAGGACGCAGACCTCAAGCGCGTCAGCGGCAACAACTCGCTCCAGGGCAACGGCGTCGTCGTCGCGGTGCTCGACACCGGACTCGACTCGACGCACCCGGACATCTCGAAGAACGTCCTGCGCAACGTCAAGCTGGCGGACGCGCAGGGCGCGAACCTCCTGGACTTCCTGCCGCCGTCCAACGTCGACAAGCTGCCGGACACGGATCAGTTGAGCGGCCACGGCACCTTCGTCGGCGGCATCATCGCCGGCACGGGCGCCAGCTCCGCCGGCAAGTACGCGGGCTACGCGCCGAAGGCGAAGCTGGTCGGACTCTCGGCCGGCGACTACTCGCTCTTCAACGTGCTCGCGGGCTTCGACTACATCCTCTCGCACCCCGAGCTGAACATACGCGTCGTCAACTGCAGCTTCTCGGCCAACACGACCTACGACGAGAACGACCCCGTCAACGTCGCGACCCGCCTGCTCTACGAGCGCGGCGTGAGCGTCGTCTTCTCGGCCGGGAACGCGGGGCCGGGGATGCACACGCTCAACCCTTACGCGGCCGCGCCGTGGGTCATCTCGGTCGGCGCCCTGGACGAGCGCGGGCGACTCGCCGACTACTCTTCGCGCGGCGACTTCGGCAGCCGCAACTTCCGCCCGACGCTCTCGGCGCCGGGGACGAGCGTCGTTAGTTTGCGCGCCTCGGGCACGAACCTGACGGGGACGACCGGCCTGCCGGCCGACGCGCAGGGACTCTCGGTGAGTGAGCTTCCGTACTACACGACGGCCTCGGGCACTTCGTTCAGCGCGCCGGCCGTGGCGGGCACCATCGCCTTGATGCTCGGCGCAGACCCGACGCTCACGCCCGCGCGCGTGCGCGACATACTCCAGCGGACGGCGACGCCGATGCCGCCCTACTACCAGCACGAGGTGGGCGCGGGCGCTCTGAACACGCACGCCGCCGCCCTGCAGTCGGCCTTCCCGGGGCGCGAGATCGGACTCTTCCGCTCGGTCATCAACCGCGGGCAGGTGCGTTTCGTCAAAGACCCCGCGCAGCTCTTCTCGGGGACGGTCAACCCGGGCGGCGCGGCCGAGGTCTCGTTGAGCGTGCCGGCCGACGCCGTCTACGCCTCGACCGACGTGGCGTGGGGGCCTTTCATCTCGCCGAACGACCTCGGGCTGATGACGTTCGACCCGTCGGGCCAGATCGCCGGGCAGTCGAACTACCTGAACCTGCCGGGCCTGACGGGCAAGCACGAGCGGACGCTCGTCTCGCTGCCGGTGCAGGGCACCTGGCGCGCGCGCGTGTCGAACACGCTGGCGGCCGTCGCGACGCCGCAGCAGTTCTCGGGGGTCTTCGAGACGGCGCGCGCCGAGTACGCGCCGATGGCAGACCTCACGGGACTCGACGCCTACACGGTCTTCAACATCCGGCGCGCGGTGGCGGCGCTGGCGATGTGGCCTTACGCCGACGGGCTCTTCCGGCCGAAGGCGACCGTCTCGCGGGCGGAGATGGCCGAGGCGATGGTCGCGGGCGCGCGCATCCCGCAGTACGTGCCGAACACGCCCTCCTTCGTGGACGTGCAGGACACGACGACGATGAACTTCGCGGAGGCCGCGCAGACGCTCTTCCCGGACGCCCCGCGCGGCGGCGCGTTCCGGCCGGACGACCGCGCGACGCGGCTGACGGCGGCCGTCGTGCTCGTGCGCGCCGCGGGGCTGCGGGCGGAGGCCGAGTCGAAGGCGGGCGCGTTCCTGCCCTACACGGACTCGGCGTCGATCCCTTACGATCTGCGCGGCTACGTGCAGGTCGCCGTCAGCTACGGGCTGATGAGTTCGCCCGCGCAGTTCAACCCGACGGCACCCATCACCCGCGCCGAACTCGCGCGCGGCGTCTCGACTATCCTCCAGCTCAACACGCAGTAGGGTTTGATTTAACCACAGAGACACAGAGACACAGCCCGTTGAGCGTTCCTCTTCGGGCTGTGTCTCTGTGTCTCTGTGGTTAAAATCTTATCTGGTTTATGCTGGGAGAAATTCTAATCCGGGAGTGTGGGCGATTATGGACTGGCGAGTTTTCATGACGACGTTCGCGACGATCTTCCTGGCGGAGATGGGCGACAAGACGCAGCTGGCGGCGATGACGATGGCCGCCGAGACGAAGAAGCCGCTCACGGTCTTCGTCTCGGCATCGCTGGCGCTGGTCTGCGTCTCGGCGCTCGGGGTCGCCGTCGGCGGCCTGCTCGGACACTACCTGCCGCTCGAATGGATCAGGCGCGTCGCCGCCCTCGGCTTCATCACCATCGGCGTCCTCATCCTGCTGAACAAATTCTGAAAGGGTATTGGGTGTTGGGTGCTGGGTTTGATTTCTTCCCAGCACCCAGCACCCAGCACCTAACTTGCCGTGGAGGCGGGGCGAAGGGTAAGCTTTGCGCGAGCGATGCTGAAGAACCTCAGGGGCGTGTTGGCGAGGCTGCTGCTGGCGGCCGCGCTC
Source organism: Acidobacteriota bacterium (assembly GCA_019239425.1). Lineage (GTDB taxonomy): Bacteria > Acidobacteriota > Blastocatellia > Pyrinomonadales > Pyrinomonadaceae > QHXN01. The sequence continues at coordinate 41,554 of JAFAZX010000002.1, read as the reverse complement.
GTCTGCGCTTCGGCGGCGTTTAGCCTGGCCGTGCCGCGCGCGGGCGGCGCCGGCTCCTGCGCGATGAGCCGCATGCACGACTGCTGCGAGCGCTCCGCGCGCAAGGCCGCTGAGGCGCCGCGCCTCCTGCCCGTGCGGCTCTGCTGCGTCACGAACACGCCGCAGCCCGCGCCGGCCGGGACGAACTACAACTCGCAGCCCGCGCCCGGCGCCGCCACCGAGCCGCGCCCCGCCGCCGCGGCCGCAGCGCCCGCGCACGTCACGCCCCGGGCGCCGACACAACCGCCAGCCTTCAGCCCGACGCACTCGCCGCCCGCGTACATACGCCACGCCTCATTCCTGATCTAGACACCCTTTAAGGCCGCAGTGTGTCCGCACGCGGCCTGTCCCCATCCCCAAAAACAGACGGCGACGTTTGAGCGCGGCCGTGCGCCTTTGAGCGCAGGCGGCCCGTTTGCCATGAACTAATGACGGAGGAATTTTAGAGTGAGAAAGATATTCAAGACGACGGCCGCGCTCTTCCTGCTCGCCGCGCTCGCGGCCTGCGGCTCGGGCGGCGCGGGCGACAGGGAGATTAAGAGCGGCCAGGTCGGCGCGCTGACGGTGACGCTCGCCAACGCGGACGGCGTGCTCCGCCACGGCGAGCAGGAGCTGAACGTCATCTTCAAGGACGCCTCGGGCAAGACGCAGGACGTGGGCTCGGCCTCGCTCAACTTCTACATGCCGGCGATGGGCGCGATGGCGGCGATGAACGACGCGGCCACGCTCACGACCACGCAGACGCCCGGCGTCTACCGCGCCAAGGTCAACCTCCAGATGGCCGGCGAGTGGCAGGCCCAGCTCGCCTACGAAGGCCCCGCCGGCGCGGGCAAGGGCTCGTTTCCGGTGACGGCTCAGTGAAGAAAGTAGGCGGTAGGCAGACGGCAGTAGGCAGTTGAAGTCCTTTAAGTCGAAGACCTCGGGTTAATCTTTCAACCGCCGTCACGCGGAACTTACTGCCTACTGCCGTCTGCCTACTGCCTACTGATTTTATGATTTCCAAGCTCATCGAACTCTCCCTGCGCAACCGCGCGCTCGTCGTCGCCCTGTATCTGGGGCTGGCGGGGTGGGGCTACTGGGCGCTTTTGGCGACGCCGATTGACGCGATACCCGATTTGTCGGACAACCAGGTCATCGTCTTCACGGACTGGCCGGGCCGCTCGCCGCAGGAGGTCGAGGATCAGGTCACGTACCCGCTCGTCACCAACCTGCAAGGCTTGGCCGGCGTGCGCGTGGTGCGCGCCTCCTCGGCCTTCAGCTTCTCGATGGTCAACGTCATCTTCGAGGACGGCGTCGACCTCTACTGGGCCAGGACGCGCGTGCTGGAGCGCCTGAACCTCGTCGCGGCGCAGTTGCCGCAGGGCGTGACGCCCACGCTCGGGCCGGACGCGACCGGCGTGGGGCAGGTCTTCTGGTACACCTTAGAGAGCGAACGGATGTCGGCGCGCGACCTGCGGACTTTGCAGGACTGGTTCGTGCGCTACCAGTTGAACTCGGTGCCGGGCGTGGCCGAGGTCGCTTCGGTCGGCGGCTACGTGCAGCAGTATCAGGTGGACGTTGACCCGAATCGCCTGCGCGCGTACGGGCTGCCGCTCTCGACGGTGGTCGAGGCGGTCGAGCGCTCGAACACGAACGTCGGCGGGAACGTCGTCGAGCAGGCGGGGCAGTGGGCGGTCGTGCGCGGCATCGGGCTGATTGAATCGACGGCGGACGTCGAGAACATCGTGCTCGGCGCGCAGGCGGGGACGCCCGTCTACGTGAAGAACGTGGCGGAGGTGAAGCTGGGGAACGCCTTCCGCACGGGCGCGCTCGACAAGAACGGCAGGGAGGCGGTGGGCGGCGTGGTCGTCGCGCGCTACGGCGTGAACACGCTCGAAGTCATCGAGGGCGTGAAGCGCCGGCTCGAAGAGCTGAAGCCGGGTCTGCCCGAGGGCGTCCGCGTCGTCCCCTTCTACGACCGCACGCAGCTCATCCTGCGCGCGACCGACACCCTGAAGCGCGCGCTGATAGAGGAATTGATACTCGTCACGCTCGCGCACATCGTCTTCCTCGCGCACTTCCGCTCGATCCTCATCGTGACGATTCCTCTGCCGCTCGCGGTGCTCGTCAGCTTCCTCTTCATGAAGTATTTGGGGCTAAGCTCGAACCTGATGTCTCTGTCGGGCATCGCCATCGCCATCGGCGTGCTGGTCGACGCGGGCATCGTTGTGACCGAGAACGCGTTCCGTTTTATCGAGAAGCGGAACATCGACCCGAAAGACCGCCCGGCCGTGTGGCAGGCGGTGCTCGATTCGACGCGGCTCGTGGGCCGCCCCGTCTTCTTCTCGATGGCGATCATCATCCTCGCCTTCGTGCCGGTCTTCGCGCTGACGGGGCAGGAGGGGAAGCTCTTCCACCCGCTCGCCTTCACCAAGACGTTCGCGATGGTCGGCGCGACCGTCATCGCCGTTACGCTCGTCCCCGTCCTCTGCACCTTCCTCCTCGGCGGCAAGTTCCACCCCGAGCAGTCGAACCCGGTGATGCGTTTCCTGGGCGCGCTCTACCGGCCGGTGCTCGGCCTGGCCCTGAGCCATCGCGTCGTCACGGTGGGTCTCGCGGCCCTGCTCTTCGCGGGCGCGGTGCTGCTCGCGAGCGGCATCGGCAAAGAGTTCATGCCGCCTTTGAACGAGGGCGACCTGATGTTCATGCCGGTCACAGACCCGGCCATCTCCATCGACGAGGCCCTGCGCATCACGAGCCGGCAGGACGAGATTTTGAAGTCGTACCCCGAGGTCGAGTGGGCCGTCGGCAAGGCCGGGCGCGCCGAGACTTCGACCGACCCCTCGCCCGTGAACATGACCGAGACCATCGTCCACCTCAAGCCGCAGGGGCAGTGGCGCGAAGGGGTGACGCGCGAACGCATCGTGTCGGAGCTGGACGCGGCGCTCAAGATGCCGGGCGTGACGAACATCTGGACGCAGCCGATCATCAACCGCATCGACATGCTCTCGACCGGCATCCGCTCGCAGGTCGGCGTCAAGGTCTTCGGCCACGACCTCGAGACGCTCGAAGAACTCTCGCGCCGCGTCGCGGACGTTGTGCGCGCGGTGCCCGGCGCTTCCGACGTCTACCCCGAGCAGATCGGCGGCTCGCCCTACGTGGACATCAAGGTCAACCGCACGGCCGCCGCGCGCTACGGCATCGACGTCGGGCTGATACAGACGGCCGTCGAGCGCGGCATCGGCGAGACGAACCTCTCCGTCACCATCGAAGGCCGCCGGCGCTTCCCCGTCCGCGTCCGCTACGCGCCCGAGTTCCGGCAGAGCCCCGAAGCCATCGCGCAACTGCCCGTCACCTCGCCCGCGGGCGTCCCCGTGCCCTTAGGACAACTGGCGACCATCACGACCGTCGAAGGGCCGACGATGATTTCGAGCGAGAACGGACTCTTGCGCGGCACGGTGCTCCTGAACGTGCGGGGGCGCGACGTGGGCGGCTTCGTGGACGAGGCGAAGCAGGCCGTCGTGCGGCAGGTGCAGATGCCGGCCGGCTACTACGTCCAGTGGAGCGGCCAGTACGAGAACCAGCAGCGCGCGCGCGACCGTCTGCTGATAGTCGTCCCCGTCGTGCTCGTCATCATCTTCGGCCTGCTCTACCTGACCTACGGGTCGGCGGTCGAGGCGGCGCACGTGCTGTTGGCGGTGCCCTTCGCTTTGACGGGCGGCGTCTACCTGCTCTGGGCGACGGGCTTCAACTTCTCGGTCGCGGTCTGGGTCGGCTTCATCGCGCTCTTCGGGACGGCGGTACAGACGGGCGTCGTGATGGTCATCTACCTGGAAGAGGCGGTCGAGCGCAAGCGGCGGGAGTTAGGCGGGCTGACCCCCGAGACTTTGAGAGAGGCCGTGACCGAGGGCGCGCTGCTGCGCCTGCGGCCGAAGGTGATGACTGTCTCGACCGTGGTCGCGGGGCTGCTGCCCATCATGTGGTCGACGAGCGCCGGGTCTGAGGTGATGAAGCCCCTGGCGACGCCCGTCCTCGGCGGCATGGTGTCGAGCCTTTTGCACGTGCTCGTCGTCACCCCGGTCATCTTCTACTGGCTGCGGGAAAGAGAGTTGAAGAAGGAGCTACGCGCACTGTCGCAAGCCGTGCCGGAAGAGGTCGGGCCTTAAAGCTGGGAGCGCGGGCACCCTACAGCCCGCATGAGCGCGTGAGCGCGAAAGCCGTGAGACGTTATGTCTCAACGTTGAGAAGAAAAGTGAGACGGTCGGCGTGCTGACGCACGCTGGCGGGCAGGGATGCCCGCGCTCCCAGCGAGGGGAGGCGTTTTGAAGATGAATGTAAAGGGAAGTTATTCGAAATTGATGGCGCTGCTCGTACTCGTCCTGTCGTCGAGCGTCGCAGCGCAGACGGCGACGGACGTGCCGGTCGATGACGATAGAAAGCCGCGCGCGGACGAGGCGGCCGTGCGGCTCTACTTCGACCCGGCGGGCGGGGTGACGGCGGACGAGGCGGTCGCGCGTGCGCTCGCTTCGAACGGCGAGCTGCTCGCCCTGCGCAAGGAGGTCGAGGCCGCGCGCGCGCTCGTCCGGCAGGCCGGCTACCGCGCCAACCCGCGCCTCGACGTGTCGGGGACGAAGGCCGTCACGACGCCCGACCACCAGTTGATGGTCGAAGGCATGCTGCCCCTGGAACTCGGCGGGCGGCGCGCGGCGCGCGTGCGCGTGGCCGAGAGCGAGGTCGAAGTACGCGAAGCCGTGCTCGCAGACCGCGAGCGCATGCTGGCCGCCGAGGTGCGCTCGAAGTTCGGCGAGGCCCTGGCCTCCATCCTCAAGCTCGGCGTCACGGAAGACCTGCTGGACAACAGCCAGCGCGGCTACCGCCTCGTCGTCGCGCGCGTGCTCGAAGGGCGCACCGCGCCGCTCGAACAGAACCAAGTGCTCGTCGAGGTCAACCGCCTCCGCTCGATGCGCGAGGCCGAGCGTGGCAAGACGGAAGTCGCGCTGCTTGAGCTGCGCAACCTCCTGGGCGCAGACCCTTCAGAGGCTTTGAAGCTGCGCGGCGACTTCGACGGACTGATAGACCCTCTGCCCGCGACCGCCGACGCGACCGCGCGCGCCCTCGACTCCCGCCCGGACGTCCGCGCCGCGCGCGCGACGGAAGCGCTCGCCGAGTCGCGCGTCGAAGAGGTGCGCGCCGCCGGCCGCGCCGACGCCGAAGTGCGCGCCGGCTACCAGCGCATGCGCTCGGGCTACATGCTCAACGGCATCGACGGGCGCGGCGCGCTCAGGCCCATCGACGACACTTTCAACTCCGTCACCTTCGGCGTCTCCGTCACGCTCCCCTTGCGCGACAAGAACCTCGGCGCGATTGAGGCGGCCGCGGCCGAGCTCGAAGCCGCGAAGCGCCGGCGCGAGTTCCTCGAGCTGACCGTGCGGCGCGAGGTGGCCTCGGCCTACGCGGCTTACGAGGCGGCGGCGCGCGCCTCAGAGATTTACCGCGTCGGCGTGCGCGGCCAGGCCGGGCAGAACCTGACGGTCATCCGCAAGACCTACGAGCTGGGCGCGAAGACGCTCCTCGACTACATCGCCGAGCAGCGCCGCTACATCGAGCTCGAGAACGACTACGTCAACTCGCTCCTCGAAACATACCTCGCGCGCGTCCGCGTCGCGAGTGCCGCGGCCCTGGCGGAAGCCCGACCGTGAGGGAGGGCGTACGTCTAACTCTGCTTGAGTTGTGATGGAAGACCGACGCCCTCCCTCACGGTCGGGCTTCCGCCTCGGAGAGAAGATGGAAGAGAATCAAGACAAGTCAGAGCTGGTAGAAGTGACGACGACGCGACGTTCGGGCACGGCGACTCTCCTCGTCGTCGCCTTCTTCGCGCTGGCGGCCGCGGCGCTCCTGTTCTGGTGGCTCAACCGTCCGGGCGGCACGGCGGGCCGCGTCGTCACGGCGCCGCGCAACGTCAACTTCGGGCAGGCGGACGCGGGCGCGTCCACAAACGGCACGGCCCAGCCCGGCGAGGCGACGCTCAACGTCGCGCCCGACGTGGCGGCGCGCGCGGGCGTTAAAGTCGAGGCCGTCGGCGAACAGCTCGCGCCCGAGGCTTTGCAGCAGGCGGCGACGGGCGTCGTGCAGGCCAACGCGTACCGCTCGACGCCGGTCGTCTCCCTGGTCGGCGGGCGGCTCCTGCGCGTCTCGGCCGAGGCGGGGCAGGAGGTTCGGCGCGGACAGCAGGTGGCCGTCGTCTTCAGCGACGAACTGGCGTCGGCCGAGACGCGCTACCTCTCCGCGCAGGCGGAACTCGAAGAGCACCACAAGCACCACCACCGCACGCTCGAACTCGTCGAGATCGGCGCGGCCAGCCGCGAGGAGGCCGAGCAGTCCGTCTCGATGCTCAAGAAGGCCGAGGCCGAAGTCGCCGCCGAGCGCCAGAAGCTCCTCCTACTCGGCCTCACGCCGCAGAGCGTCGCGGCTTTGCAAAGCCCCGCGCAGGTCAGCTCCGAACTCTCCCTGCCCGCGCCCGCGGGCGGCACGGTCATCAGCCGCGCGGCCAACCCCGGCGAAGTCGTCGAGGCCAACAAGGAGCTGTTGCGCGTCGCAGACCTCTCGAACGTCTGGGTCGTCGGGCAGGTCTTCGAGCGCGACCTCGCGCGCGTGCGCGTCGGGAGCGGCGCGAGCGTGACGAGCGAGGCCTACCCGGGCCGCGTCTGGCGCGGGCACGTCACCTACGTAGACCCGCAGCTCGACCCCTCGACGCGCACGGCGCAGGTGCGCGTCGAGCTGGCGAACCCCGGGCAGGCGCTCAAGCTCGGCATGTACGTCAACGTCGGCTTCGGCGCTTTGGACACGGCCGAGGCGACGGCGCCGACCGTCCCGGCCTCATCCGTGCAGACAATCGGCGGCCGCACGTTCGTCTTCCTCGCCACCTCGGACGCGGGCACGTACGTCATGCGCCCCGTCCGCCTCGGCCCCGAAGCGGGCGGACGCTACCCCGTCCTCGAAGGCCTGCACGTCGGCGACCGCGTAGTCACCGAGGGCAGCTTCATGTTGAGAGCCGAGTGGCTCAAGCTCCACCCGGAGTGAAAGGATGAAGGATGAAGGATGAAGGATGAAGGTGATGCGGTCTGCATTCCCTTCATCCTTCATCCTTCATCCTTCATCCTTCCGACGCGTTGCCCCCGGGGCGGGATTGGAGTAGGCTCTTCGCCACACAACTCCCCGGACGGCCGTCACCCACGTGCCGACCGCCCGCCGTTAGTCAGACTCCTGCCGTAGACCGAGGAAGGATATTTCCGTGTCACAGAATCAAGCGCACAAGTGGGTGTACCTCTTCGAAGAGGGCGACGGCGGCGCGCGCGCGCTGCTCGGCGGCAAGGGCGCGGGGCTTGCGGACATGACCCGCGCGGGACTCCCCGTCCCGCCCGGCTTCATCGTCACGACCGAGGTGTGCAACGCCTATTACACGAACGGGAAGAACTTTCCCGAAGGGATGTGGGAGCAGGTCATCGACGGCCTGCGCGCCGTCGAGGCCAAGACGGGCAAGAAGTTCGGCGACCCCGAAAACCCGCTGCTCGTCTCCGTCCGCTCCGGCGCGCCCTTCTCGATGCCGGGCATGATGGACACCGTCCTCAACCTGGGGTTGAACGAGCAGACCGTTCAGGGCCTGGCGACGCAGACCGGCGATTTGAGATTCGCGCTCGACGCATACCGCCGCTTCGCCACGCTCTTCGGCGAGATCGTGATGGGCGTCGCGCACGAGAAGTTCGAGCGCGTGATGGAGCGCTACAAGGCGCAGACCGAGGGCGGGCGCGACACGGACTTGAGCTCCGAGCAGCTCCGCGACATCATCGCGGCGCAGAAGCAGATCATCTTCGCCGACCAGTCGGGCCTCGCGATTCCGGAAGACCCTTACGAGCAGTTGCGCGTCGCCATCGCCGCCGTCTTCAACTCGTGGATGGGGCGGCGCGCGTGCGACTACCGCAAGGTCAACCGCATCCCCGATGACCTCGGCACCGCCGTCAACGTGCAGGCGATGGTCTTCGGCAACATGGGCGCCGACTCGGGCACGGGCGTCGCGTTCACGCGCAACCCCTCGACCGGCGAGAGGAAGCTCTACGGCGAATACCTCCTCAACGCGCAGGGCGAGGACGTGGTGGCGGGCATCCGCACGCCGAACGCGATCAGCCAGCTCCAGGAGGAGCTGCCCGACGTCTACAAGCAGTTCGAAGAGATCACGGCGCTGCTCGAAAAGCACTACCACGACATGCAGGACGTGGAGTTCACCATCGAGCGCGGCAGGCTCTGGATGCTCCAGACGCGCACGGGCAAGCGCACGGGCGCGGCCGCGGTCAAGGTGGCCGTCGACATGGTGCACGAAGGCGTGATCGACAAGGCGACGGCCGTCCGCCGCGTCACGCCCGAGCAGCTCGACCAGCTCCTGCACCCGACCGTCGACCCGCAGACCGACGCCAAGGTCGTCGCCCGCGGCCTCCCCGCCAGCCCCGGCGCCGCGCAGGGCAAGGTCGTCTTCGACCCGGACGAGGCCGAGGAACTCGCCCGCGACGGCGAGAAGGTCGTCCTCGTCCGGCAGGAGACCAGCCCCGACGACTTCCACGGCATGGTCGCCGCCCAGGCCATCGTCACCGCCCGAGGGGGGATGACTTCGCACGCAGCCGTAGTAGCGCGCGGGATGGGGAAGTCTTGCGTGTGCGGGGCGAGCGTCTTGAACATCGACTACAGCCAGCAGCAGTTCAACGTCAACGGGACGACCGTGACGAAGGGCGAGTGGATTACGGTCGACGGCTCGACGGGGAGGGTCTTCCTCGGGCAGGTGCCGACCGTGCAGCCGAAGCTCGACGCGGACTTCGGGGAGCTGATGAGCTGGGCCGACGAGTTCAGGCGCTTGCGCGTGCGCGCGAACTCCGACACGCCGCACGACTCGCAGGTCGCGCGCGAGTTCGGCGCGGAGGGCATCGGGCTGTGCCGCACCGAGCACATGTTCTTCGGCGAGGGGCGCCTCGCGGCGATGCGCGAGATGATCCTGGCCGACGGCAAGGGCGCGCGCGAGAAGGCGCTCGAAAAACTCCTGCCGCTCCAGAAGAACGACTTCATCGGCATCTTCCGCGCGATGAAGGGGCTGCCCGTCACCATCCGCCTGCTCGACCCGCCGCTCCACGAGTTCCTGCCGCGGCGCGAGGAGCTGATCTTCGAGCTGTCCGAGCTGAAGCTCCAGGTGCGCCGCGCCGAGAGCTTCAGGGAGACCGACCGGCTGCTCGACCAGATCGACGAGAAGCGCAAGCTGCTCCACCAGGTCGAGCGGCTGCACGAGGCGAACCCGATGCTCGGCCACCGCGGCTGCCGGCTGGGGATGATGTACCCGGAGGTCACGCGCATGCAGGCGCGCGCCATCTTCGAGGCCGCGTGCCAGTTGAAGGGCGAGGGGGTCGAGGTCGCGCCCGAGATCATGGTGCCGCTCGTCTCGGTCTCGGAGGAGTTGAAGCGGCAGCGCGAGATCATCGGGGAGGTGGCCGCCGAGGTCTTGGGCGAGAACGGCATGACGCTCGACTACACCATCGGCACGATGATCGAGCTGCCGCGCGCGGCGCTCACGGCCGACCGCATCGCCGAGCACGCCGACTTCTTCTCGTTCGGCACGAACGACCTGACGCAGACGACCTACGGGCTGTCGCGCGACGACTCGGGCCGCTTCCTCTCGGCCTACGTCGAGACGAAGGTCATCCCCGACGACCCGTTCCAGGTCTTAGACCGCGAGGGCGTCGGGCAGCTGGTGAAGATGGGGACGGAGCTGGGGCGGTCGGTCAAGGCGAACCTCAAGGTCGGCATCTGCGGCGAGCACGGCGGCGAGCCGCGCTCCATCGCCTTCTGCCACCTGACGGGCCTCGACTACGTCTCCTGCTCGCCCTTCCGCGTCCCCGTCGCCCGCCTCGCCGCCGCGCAGGCCGCGCTGGAGCTGGAGGGCGGCGCGGTGCAGGCGGACAAGTAGGGGTGTTGGGTGCTGGTGCTGGGTGTTAGGTGTTGGGTTTTGGTTTTACCCAGCACCCAGCACCCAACACCCAAAACCTTTTCCTTCACACCTTCTCCACAATTCAGAGAGTCGGCGGGTGTTATATTAGGGGCACACGCTTACTCTTTATGACTCTGCTGCTGTTTCCGAAGCTCACGACCATCCTGCTCGTCGCCGCCGTCGGGACGGCGTCGGGCGTCATCGTCGTCTATCTCTTCTGGTGGGCCGTCTCGCGCTACAAGGTCTGGACGGCGCGGGAGCGGCCCCTGCGCGCGCGCAAGCTCTCGCTGTGGAGTGACCCCGGCGACGTGGGCCGCCTCGACTTCCGCGGCGGCTACGGCGGGCGCGGGCGCGAGCCGAAGCCCCCTTTCCGCTTCGTCGAGGAGCACGCGACGGGGTCGAACCCCTGCCTGAGCGTGCACGACGCGCGCGACCTGCGCTGGCGCGTGAAGTGGGGCGACGAGGTGAAGAGCGAGACGTTCGCGACGCGCCTCGCGTGGGCCGCCGGCTACCACGTCGAGGCCGCCTACTACGTCGCCGAGGGGCACATCCACGGAGCCGAGAATTTGGGGCGCGCGCGCACGTGCGTCGCGGAGGACTTCAGCTTCAGGGACGCGCGCTTCGAGCTGGACGAGGAGGGCGTGCGGAAACTCTTCGACGAGCACGGCTGGTCATGGGACGAGAATCCTTTCGTGGGCACGCGCGAGCTGGCGGGGCTGAAGGTGCTGCTGATGCTCGTCTCGAACTGGGACAACAAGGACGTGCGGGACGTGGCGCGCGGCTCGAACACGGCCATCTTCGAACACACGCTGCCGGACGGGAGTACGGAGGCGCGCTACCTCATCATCGACTGGGGCGCTTCGATGGGGAAGTCCGGGAGTCCTTTGACGCGCACCAAGTGGGACTGCGAAGGGTTCGCGTCGCAGAACGCAGACTTCGTACGCGGGGTAAAAGACGGCCTCGTCGAGTGGGGCTACACGGGGCAGCGGACGGACGAGGCGACCGAAGGAATCAGGGTCGGCGACGTGCGCTGGCTCTACTCCTACCTCGGCCGCGTCACCGACGGCCAACTGCGCGAGGGGCTCCTCGCGAGCGGCGCCACGCGCGAGGAGGCCGACTGCTTCACGCGCGCCCTGCGCGAACGCATCGCACAGCTCGGCCGCGTCGCGGAACTCGGCGGCGCCTCCGCCCCGCCCGCGGGCTGAAGGCGCCGCCGGGCCGCGCCCCTACTTGCCGCCGCCGGTCAGGACGTACTGGACGACGTAGCGGCGGAGCTTGTCGCGGTTCTGCCGGAGGTAGGCCGGGTGGTCTTCGGCGATGCCCTGGTCGGCGTGCGCGAGCAGGATGTAGGCTTCGAGCAGGCCCTCCTCGTCCAGCTTCTTTAGGCGCGCGAGCGAGGGGCTGAGCGTCTTGGCGACCTTCTTGTCGGAGGCGAGGGCGAGCACGCTCCGCAGCGCGTCGGCCTCTTCGGCGAGGCTGTGGCGGTAGACCTTCTCCTGCGGGAAGGTCTTGGCGAACTTCTCCTTGTGCCAGTCCGTGCGGGTCGTCCCGTAGGAGAGCCAGGCGAAGGAGCCGTCGTCCTTCCCGCCCAGCAGCGCGCCGGCGTCGAGGTTAATCTGCGCGTTACCCTTCTCGTCGAACTTGATGTCGGTCGGGATGTCGATGGCGGGGTGCGCGAGGCGCGTCTGCGTCGCCTGCGCCCACTGCGTCAGGCCGGAGACCGAGAACTTGTTGTAAGGCTCGGTGATGTAGGCCTCGACGTAGCGGTCGCGCGCCTGGTCGAACTTCCGCTGCTGCATGAGCGGCGTCGCCGAGTAGCGGTAGGCGGTCTCGCGGTACGGGTCGATCTCGATGGCCTTCTGGTACCAGACCTCCGCCTGCTGGAAGTCGCCGCGCTGCTTGTAGACGTCGCCCGAGAAGAGCGCCGCCATGTAGAGCTTCGGGTCGAGCCGGAGCGCCTGCTGGTAGTTCTTGAGCGCCTCGTCGAATTTGCCCTGCGAGAAGAAGCCCTCGGCCTCGCCCATCAGCCTGTCGGCCTCGGGGTTCTCGGAGAACTTGGCGCCGTCCGAGCCGTCGGGCGCCATGCTCTGGATGAGCGCGTCGATCACGGGCTCCTTGACGCCCAACGCCTTCGCCTTGACGAAGGCGGCGCGGGCGCGGACGCGCAGCGCCTTGCGGGCCGCCGGCTCCTTCGTGTTGTTCGCCTGGGCGATGAGGGCGAACCCGAGGTAGAACTGCGTCTGCGCGTCGTCGGGCTCGGCGGCCGCGATCTTCTCCAGCAGCGGCAGCGCCTCGGTGTACTTCGTCTCCTTCATCAGGGCGGAGGCCCTCTGCTTCAGCGCGTCGAGGTCTTCGCCGCCCTGCGCGTAGGCCGGCAGCGAGAGGGCGAGCAGGAGGAGGGCGAAGAGGAGGAGGCCGCGGGCGGCGGCGTGACGTGGTTGGGACATGACGACTCCTTAAAAGTTTTTCGTGCCGCAGGGAGGCGGCCGCCATTGTACAACAACGCGGAGGGGCCACGCCGCCGGTGCGGCGTGGCCCCCTTTGCTTTCGGCCGCGGGAGAGTTCAGTCGCCTTCGAGCGTCCAGTTCTTGCCGGCGTGGCAGACAGGGTCGGTCTTATATCGCTACTTCCACCGGGGGTTGGCGCTTCGGCGCTGACGCGCCTTCGCTGACCCCCGGCTAGTATCTTCATCCCCTGCGGGGATGTTCGCACATCCCTTCAGCCCCTCGACGGCAGGACGTAGACGAAGACGGCGACGTAGTGGCAGATGCTCCCGGCGAGGACGAAGAGGTGCCAGATGGCGTGGTGGTGCGGGATGCGCCTGGCGGTGAAGAAGAAGACGCCCGCCGTGTAGGTCAGCCCCCCGGCCGCGATCCACGCCAGCGCCCCCGGCGGCACGAGCGTCAGGATCGGCTTCACGGCCACGACGCACAGCCAACCCAGCAGCACGTAGGAAACGACGGCCAGCGGCCGGTAGCGTTCGCCGCAGACGACGCGGAAGACGATGCCCGCCAGCGCCAGGCCCCACACCAGCCCGAACAGAGTCCACCCCCAGGGGCCGCGCAAAGTGACGAGCGTGAAGGGCGTGTACGTCCCCGCGATGAGCAGGTAGATGCCGCAGTGGTCGAGCGCCTGGAAGAGGCTCTTCGCGCGCGGCCCGCGCGCCCCGTGGTAGAGCGTCGAGGCGAGGTAGAGCGCGACGAGCGAAGCGCCGTAGACCGCGCAGCTCGCGATGTGCCACGCGTCGCCGTGCGCGTACGCCAGCGCGACGAGCGCGACGAACCCGGCCACGCTCAGGGCCAGCCCCACCCCGTGCGTCGCGCAGTTCGCCACCTCCTCCGCGGTGAGACTCTCCTTCGCCGGCGACGACATGGGCAAACTCCTGCGGCTTCCGACCAAAAACCAGGGGGCGTGCGGGAGTCATTCTAACCCCCGCACGCCCCTTCGAAAAGCCGCCTCACAGCTTCTTACAGTCTGACGATCTTGGCGCAGCTCGTGCGGCGCTGGTCGCGCGAGAGCGCGTTGCGCGTGTCGACGATGACCTTGGAGAGCCTGCAGACGCGGTCGTAGTCCACGCCCGTGTGATCGGTGACGATGACGGCGCAGTCGGCCTGCCCGAGCGCCTCATCGGTCAGCTCGATGGAGTGCAGCGGCTCGCCCGAGCCTTGCGTGTGCGCGTCGTCGAAGCTGACTTCGCCGACGAAGGGGTCGTGGTAGACCACGTCGGCGCCCTTCGCGCGCAGGCGGTCGATGATGGAGAGCGCCGGGCTCTCGCGCACGTCGTCGATGTCCTTCTTGTAGGCGACGCCGAGCAGGAGCACGCGCGCGCCCTTCAAGGACTTCCGCTCGTCGTTGAGGGCGTCGGTGACGAGCGTGACGACGTGCTCGGGCATGCGGGAGTTGACCTCTTCGGCCAGCCCGATGAAGCGCGAGTCGAAGCCGTGCTGGCGCGCCTTCCACGAAAGGTAGTGCGGGTCGAGCGGGATGCAGTGGCCGCCGATGCCGGGGCCGGGGTAGAAGGCCATGAAGCCGAAGGGCTTGGTCGCCGCCGCGCGGATGACCTCCCAGGTGTCGATGCCGAGGTGGTAGCAGAGCCGCGCCATCTCGTTCGCCATGCCGATGTTGACGGCGCGGAACGTGTTCTCCAGGAGCTTCGCCGCCTCGGCCACGCGCGCCGAAGAGACCGCGTGCACCTCTTTGACAATCGTGCCGTAGAGCGCCGCGGCGACCTCGGTCGAGTCGTCGGTGCAGCCGCCGACGACCTTCGGGATGTTGTCGGTGTGGAACTGCGGGTTGCCGGGGTCGACGCGCTCGGGGCTGAAGGCGAGCAGGAAGTCCTCGTCGAGTTTAAGTCCGCCCTCCTCGAACATCGGCAGGAGCACCTCGTCGGTCGTCCCCGGGTAGGTCGTCGATTCGAGGATGACGAGTTGCCCGCGCCGCAGGCGCTTTTGGATCTGCTCGGCGGCGGCGAGGATGTAGGAGATGTCCGGCTCCTTCGTCTTCCGCAAGGGGGTCGGGACGCAGATGATGATGGCGTCGCAGTCCGAGAGCTCGTCGAAGTTGACGGTGGCGTGCAGCCGCTCGGCCTTGACCACCTCGGCCAGGGCCGCGGAGTGCACGTCGCCGATGTAACTTTCGCCCCGATTGATCAGCTCGGCCTTGCGGGCGTCCACCTCGAAGCCGACGGCGCGCAGGCCCTTGCGCGCGAACTCGACCGCCAGCGGCAGCCCCACGTAACCCAGACCGATGACGCCCACCCGAGCGCCCTTCGCCTCGACGAGGCGCTTGATTTCGTCTTTGACCATGTTCTTTTCCGGTTAGCTGTTCAGAATGCCTTCGACGGGATTTGCGCGTCGCACTGTCGTCGGCGTTGGCGGGAGTGCGCTAAGGAACTCGCCATATGAAAGACTAGGGAAGGCGCGGCGTGCCTGTCAAGCGTGCGCCGCGGCACATCGGCGCCCTCCCCGCTTGACAGCACGCGTCCGTACGTAAACACGCGCGCCGCCGGCAGACTTCGTTTCTTAACTGTTCACTCACTTCACCCACTCGTCCGTCACCGACGACTCGACCTTGACGGGGACGGCCTTGACGTACTCCTCGCCGGCCGCGCACATCGCCCCCTCGACGACGCGCGCGAACTCCTCGGCCTCGCTCTCCGGACACTCGACCACGATCTCGTCATGCACGACGTTGACGATCTGCGCGCCCGTCCCCTTCAAGCGGTCGTGCAGCAGCCTGAGCGCGCGCTTGATGATGTCGGCACTTGACCCTTGGACGGGGGCGTTCTTGCCGTTGCGTTGGGCGAGGGAGGTGGCTTGGCGGTCTTCGGGGTCGAAGTTGAAGCGGAAGAGGCGGCCCGCGACGGTGCGGGGGGCGGTGCGCTCGCGGACGGCCTTGAAGCCCGCGTCGCGCAGCCACGCGTCGAGGTCGCGGTAGGTGGCGAAGTAGCGCTTGAGGAGGTCTTCGGCCTCCGTCTCATTCAGGCCCGTCAGCAGCGCGAAGCGGCGCGCGCCGATGCCGTAGACCACGCCGAAGTTCAGGCGCTTGGCGAAGTCGCGCTGCTCCTTCGAGACCTCCTCCAGCTTCACGCCGAAGACCTGCGCCGCCGTCACGCGGTGCAAGTCCGCGCCCGTGCGGAACGCCTCCACGAACCCCGGGTCGTTCGTGAAGTCGGCGAGGATGCGCAGCTCGATCTGCGAGTAGTCGGCGTCGACCAGCTTCCGCCCCTCGGGCGCGCGGAAGCAGCGCCGCATGTCGAAGGCGTGGGGGACTTGCTGAACGTTAGGGTCAGTGCAGCTCATTCTCCCGGTGGGGGCGCCGATCTGGTGGAAGTGGGAGTGGATGCGGCCGGTCTGCGGGTTGATCGATTCGAGGAGCGTCTCGCCGAACTTGAGGGTCTTCTGGAGCGTGCGGTAGTCGAGGATGTTGCGGACGACCGCGTACTTGACGGCGAGCGGTTCGAGCTTCCAGTTGCGGGTGGAGTCGGGTATCTCCTCGCCCGCGGGCAGCACGCGCTTCAGGGCGCGCGTGAGCTGGACGTGCGAGTCGAGGTTGATGTTCGCGCGCGCGGGGCCGAAGAGAGACTGCTGCGCGGGCTCCTCGGCGAGTTCGTCCTGCAGGATTTCGTGCAGCTCGTCGCGCCGCTTCGCGATCTCCTTGAGCTTGGCGCGCCAGCATTCCTGTTCGAGGTAGACGCCGGCCAGCTCGAGCGCGGCGAGCGGGACGACGCACTCGAACTCGAGCTGCGCCGTGCGCGTCAGCGCGTTGGCGCGCAGGGCCTCGACGAGTTTGAGGCGCAGGGGGAGCATGACGGCCGCGTCGCGCGCGGCGTATTCGAGCTGCGCGGCCGAGAGCGCGCCGCCCCAGTCGCTCACCTGCTGCGTCTTGTCCACGGTCAGGTTGAGGTAGCGCTCGGAGACCGAGGCGAGCGAGTGGCGGTCTTCCTGCTCGCCGGCCGAGACGAGCTGGCTCGCGAGCAGCGTGTCGAACAGCCCCGCGCGCTCGACCTCGTTCCTGTTCTCCGCCCCCGAGTCGAACTCCCCGCACATCTCGACCCCGAGATAGTGCTGCACCCATTTCGCGTCAAACTTCGCGTTGTGCGCGCACTTGACGGGGCGGGTGGCGGCGAGGAGGCGGCGGAGGGGCGCGAGGTCTTCGCTCGTGCGCGCGCGCTCGCGGCGGGCGGCGTTGTCGCCTTCGCCGGTGAACCGGTCGAGGTCGATGAGGTAGGCGGGCTCGCCCGCCGCGGCGAACTGGACGAGGCGGACGCGCCCCTCGAAGGGCGAGAGGGAGGTCGTCTCGGTGTCGAAGCCGACCTCGGGCGCGCGCGCGAGGCGCTCGCACGCGGCGGCCAGCTCCCCCGGCGTCTCGACGAGTCTGTATTCGATCTCTTCCATCTGTCCTCTCTAAACCGGCACACCTCCGCGCCCCCCACCGCCGGCGCCTTCGGAAAAAGTGTGAGCCTGTAAGCTACCTGAAAAACGGGCGGCGCGCAAAAGGAAAGGATGAAGGCGGAAGGATGAAGGATGAAGTAGGAACAGTCTTCACTTCATCCTTCATCCTTCCGCCTTCATCCTTTCAAGGAAGGTAGACGTGCATGTGGTTGTTGTGGTCGAGGGTGGCGCGGACGAGGCCGGCGGAGACGAGCGTGGGGTCGTCGAAGTAGACGAGGGCCGAGGGGTTGACCTGCTTGATGAGCTTGACGAGTTCGGTCGTCAGCTCGCGCGAGTAGTTCGGGGCGTAGATGTTGGTCGGCTCCGGCTGGCCGTTGCTGGTGAGCGGCCAGATGTCCACCTCGCGCCCGTCCTGGTGGTCGCCGCCGTGGCCGGGGAAGTTGCCGCCGCCGCGCAGGCTGATGTCCGCGACGACGAGCTTCGATTCCGGGTGTCTCTTCTCCCACGCGGCGGCGATGGCGCGGATCAGCTCCACGAACTCGGGCCGGCCGTAGGCGTTCGCCGTCTGGCCGTTGAAGAGCACGTAGCCCGGCCCGTCGGCCGCGAGCTGCGCCGTGATGGCGGGGTCGTTGCCGCGGTTGGGCGGGCCGATGGGCTTGCGCGCGAGCGGCGTGCCGGCGTCGCGGCGCAGCGCGAAAGACTTCCGCAGCAGGGACTCGGCCGTCGCCGCGTCCTCACGACTTAAGGGGTAGTAGAGATTCTCGATGAAGGAGGCGTACTCCTCGTACTTGTCCGAGAGCGCGTCCGGGTCTTTGCTCAGCGCCTCCTCCCAGACGGCGAGCGCCTGCCGGTACTGCGCCTTCGCCTTCTCGCGCGCCGGGCGCATCGCCTCGTCGCGCGCCGCCTCCGAGCGCTCGGCCCCGCCCGCGGCCACGGCCTCGTCGTAGGCGGCCGCCGCCTGCTTCAGGTAGAGGTTGGCGAGGTCTTTGTAGACGTTCGCCGTGTTGAGCCGGAAGTAGCTGTCCTTCTGCGGGGCGGCGGCGGTGAGGATCGACGAGAGCAGCTCGAACTGCTCGACGGCCGCGTTGTAGTTGCGCCCGTCTTCGAGCGCGTGCGCGAGGCCGTCGAGCGTGCCGACCGAGTCCAGCCCGAGGCTGCCGTGAATCATGATCTCGGTCTGCAGGGCGGACTTGAAGAAGGCCGCCGCCTGGTCGTGCCGCTCCAGGCGGCTGTTCAGCTCGCCGAGGTTGTAGAAGACCCACGCGCGGTTCTCGTGCCCCTCGTCGTCGTTCGCCGTCATCGCGTAAAGCTCGTACAGCTCGCGCTCGGCCTCCGTCATCTGGTAGCTCTGGATGCTCTTGGCCGCGTTGCGGCTCTTCTGGAGTTTCTCCCGCGCGCGCTCGACGTTCTTCTGCGCCGTCTCGGCCCGCCGCTCGGCGACGACGGCGACGACCAGCGCCGCCATCGCGCCGAGGAAGACGACGCCGAGCACCACCGCGACGTAGCGCAGGCGGCGGGCGGCGCGCCTCTGCTCGGCCGCGTAAGTTTCGGCCTGCTCGCGCTCGCGCCGCTCGCGCTCGAGGGTCTCGCGGCGCTGCCGCTCGCGCTCCTCGCGCTCCTGCCCGCGCGCGCGGCGGCTCTCTTCGAGGAGCGACATCGCCGCGTCGTACTCCGGGTGGTAGCGCAGGCCCCACGCGCGGTTCGGGCTGTAACGCTCCTGCCAGCGGTTGACCCACCCGAGCGTCACGTCGTCCAAAAGTCCCGACTCGCCCGCGCGGTAGGCGGCCGCGGCCTCGGCCAGGCGGCGGTAGATGCGCGCCCCCTCGGCCTCGTCCCTGACCCACTCCTTGAGCCGGCCCCAGTTGCGGATAAGGCTCTCGTGCGCGATGTCGATGATCGTCTCGGGCTCGAGGTCGGCCCCCTCGGGCGGCATCAGGAACGTGCGCCCCTCCTGCCGGAAGACCTCGACGACCTTCGCGACCTCCTCCTCGGGCGCGTCCGCGATCTCGCAAATCTCCTTGAGCCGCGTGGGCCTTCGTATCTCGCGGTTGTCCGAGCCGCGCTCGGTCAGAGCCTTGAAGAGCAGCTCGGCGAGGCGGCGGCTGCGCTCGTCCGGCAGCTCGGCGTAGGCCTCGTCGGCGTGGCGCGAGAGCGCGTCCGCCATGCCGCCGATGGCCTCGTAGCAGCAGACGTCGATCTTCGCGCCGGCCGTGTGAACGCGCGCGTGCTCGTGCCCCTTCCGCCTCCACTCGTCCCACGTGCGCATGAGCGCGTGCTGAAGAATCGGAAGCTGGTCGGGGTTGTCGCCCACGTCGTTGAGCAGGCGGTTGATAAGCGGCTCGGTCATGCGCGCGCGCGCGACGCGCGTGGGGCCGACGATGGCGAAGCGGCGCTCGTCGCGCGTCATGCGCGGGATGAGGTACTGGCCCTCGTTGATGGCCTCTGGCAGGCCCTGGAACTGCGCGCAGTCGCCGAGGAAGTCCGAGCGCATGGTGAGGACGACGTAGACCGGCACCTCGCGCTGGCGCGCGGCTTCGAGCAGGAGCTTGACGAAGGCCGAGGCCTCGTCGTCGGCCTTCGCGGCGCGCGCCGCGCGGAAGCGGAACAGTTCCTCGAACTGGTCGACGACGACGAGCAGCTTCTCGTGGCCGAGCCGCGCCGCCCGCACGGCGTCCACCAGCCCGAGCGAGCCGCCGCGCAGCATCGCCTCGATGACGGCCTCGCGTTCTTCGAGGCGCAGGCCCGCGCCCGCGCCGCTCAGCACGCCGTCCTCGGCGAGCGCGCGCGCGAGGTTGCCGTGCGGGTCGTGGCCGGGGCGCGCCACCGCGACGCGCCAGCCCGCGCCCGCCCCCGCCATCATCCCCCCGCGCAGCGCGGGGAGGAGTCCCGCGCGCACGAGCGAGGACTTGCCGCTCCCGGAAGTGCCGACGACGGCGAGGAAGCGCGAGCGCTCGAGCCTTTCGAGCAGGGCGTCCGACTGCCCCTCGCGCCCGAAGAAGAGGCGGTACTCGTCCGTCTCGAACGGGCGAAGGCCGGGAAACGGGTTCGCCGTCCCCAGCGCGTCGAGAGTGATGCCCCCCAACGTCGTGGAAAATTCCCTCGTGCTCACGCCGTCTCTCCTTCGGCCTCGCGCACCGCCTGGACGAAGTCGCGCAGGTCTTCGGGGTTGAACCCGCTCAGGTTGTGTATGACGTAAGGCACCATGTGCGTGAGGAAGTCTTCCTTCACGTCGTCGGGCGGCTGGCCGACGAAGACCGCCGAGGCCGCCCAGTCCTGCTCGCGCCCGTAGCCGTACGCCTTCTCAAGGTCTTCGAGGTTCTTGCGCACCCACGGCTCGTCGCCACTGCCGAAGTAGATGAGCGCGGCGTCGCACTCGCGCAGGTTCTTCCGGTGGTACTCGGCCAGCCGCTCCGCGCCGGCCTCGCCTTCGAGCCAGGTGATGACCTCGAAGTTCTCTTTGAAGAGGTACTGCTTGATGGGGCGGACGAACTGCCGGTCGCGGTTCTCGCAGATGAGGTAGACCTGTTTGAGCTTCTTGCGTTGAGCACCGGCGGCCGACTTCGCCTCCTGGGCCTCCTGCGCCTTCGCCATCGCCAGGAGCTTCTCGACCGCGCGCGTCTTCAAGTCCTCGACGGTCGCCTGCAGGATTTCGGCGCCGGCCGTGGGGCTTTGATGAAGGGTCTCGACGAAGGCCTTCTGCCGGGCGTCGGTGATTTCGAGCGCGGGGGTGCCGAGTCCCGGCGGCGTCCAGACGATTCTCTGGAACGAGCCCTCGGCGGCGCCGCGCTCGGCCGCGAGCCGCTCCTGAATCTGCACGACCGAAGCCGCGTCGTCCTCGGGCGTCGAGCCGTAGCGCGGGCCGACCATGTGGACGGAGAGGCAGCAGCGCGCGAGGTCTGCGCGGACGGCCTCCTCGACCTTGAGCCGCTCGTCGAGCGGGAGGCGCTGCTCGGGCAGCACGCCGTAGCCGCGCTGCCGCAGCTCGTCGCGCACGTCCTCGCGCTCGCGCGAGAGGTCGCCGGTCGTCTCGGCCAGGTAGACGAACCGCGTGGGCGCGGCGGCGGCGGCCGCCTCCTCCTCGGGCGCGGCGGGCGCGTTCGTCGCGGGCGGCGCGTTAGTCGGAGTCGTCGGAGTCGCCGGAGTCGCCGGGG
The DNA here is from genome assembly GCA_019239425.1 of Acidobacteriota bacterium. Lineage (GTDB taxonomy): Bacteria > Acidobacteriota > Blastocatellia > Pyrinomonadales > Pyrinomonadaceae > QHXN01. The sequence goes on along the minus strand of JAFAZX010000002.1, from coordinate 20,471 downwards.
CGGGGGCGGGCGGGGCGGTCGCCGGCGCGGGCGTCCAGGGCGTCGCGGGCGTCCTGTGCTTCAGCTCGATGAGCGTCTGCTTGAGGTCGGCGACGAGGCGGCTGAGCGTGCGCCAGTACTGCTTGTCGTTCGGCGCGGGGCTGAACTCCGTGAGCACGCCGCTCGACTCGTCCTCGCCGTAGAACTGGTAGCCGATGAGGTTGCGGATCTGCACCGGCTCGCACTCGCGCAGGTGTTCGGGGATGGGCGTCTTGACCACCTTGAAGACGCGCGAGCGGAAGCCGGGCGAGCCGGGCAGTTGGCCCTGCTCCCGCATCGCCGCGTGGAACGTCTCCATCTCGCGGTTGCACCAGTCGGACTGCACGTAGCGCGGAGAGAGGACGGGCACGAGCAGCAGCGAGCGCGTGACGCCCGCGCCGATGGCGCCCGTCAGCTCGTCGTTGCCCTGCAGGCGGTGGCCGTCGCGCCAGATGCGCGGCTCGTAGCCGAGCGCCTGGGCGAGCAGCACCGACAGGCGCTCGTGCAGGAGGTCGATCCAGCCCCGCTCCTCGCCGAACGGGTTCAAGTCGTCGATGTGCGCGTAGCTGATGAAGAGGTCGTAGTCGTACTGCATGGCGCGAACGGGGGCCTTCTCCGCCTTCGGACTCGCTTGTGACTGAGGTACGGGAGTGAAACCCGGCATCCGGCTCGAAGGGCACGCCGGCGCGGCGACGGACGCTGTCAACGTAAGGCTGTATACAGCCTGCGCGGAGAGGCTGTCAACGGAGGAGATAAGAAAGCGCGGCCGACGGGGGCGCCATCTCCCCCCGTCGGCCGCGCGCAGTGCGTCGGTTTGGGCCGTGCGGCCCGGGCCGGCGCGCCTCAGCGGGTCACCGACTCGACCTTCGTGTTGACGACCTCGATCTCGACCTGCTTCGGCTTATCCTCCCCCTTGAACTTGAGGGCGACCGTGCGCGTCATCGCCGAAGAGGTCAGGCCGGCCGCGCGCAGCCCCGTCAGCCTGAGCGTCTTGTCGTCCACGGCCTCGAAGCCCACGTCGCGGCCGTTGAAGGTGGCGCCCTCGACGCCCTTCATCCCTTCGCCGAGGATGACGGCCTCGTCGGCGTCCACGGTCACGCGCTCCTTGGCCTTCGGCGGGTCGGGCTTCTTGGGGGCCTCGACGGGCGGGATGGCGACCAGCACCGAGCGCTCGCCGGGGCGCCGGATGAGGAGGTGCTTGAACGCCTTGAGCTGGCCGTCGTCCAGCTCGACGAGCTGGAGCGTGTCGCCGCTGTCCGGCCCGAGCGGCGAGGTGGTGACCGTGTCACCCGCAGGCGTCACGATGATCGCGCCGCCCAGCCGCTGGCCGTAGAGGAAGAATTTGCTCGTCTTCCCCTGCGCGACCAGCACCATGCGTTCGGCCTGGCTGTACGGCCGTGGGAGTCCGGCCACCGCCGCCGCGGTGCTGCACCCCTTGTCGGGGAAGAGCGTCTGCACGGTCACCTCCGGGTCGGAGATGAGCAGTGCTGTCGGCACCACGGCCGAGAAGTAGTCGCCCTTCTTCTGGAACGGCGCGTCCGGGTAGCCGAAGACGCGGTTCCCGACGACGAGGACGAGCGCCGGACTCGGGTTGAGCCAGTCGGCGTGCGTGACCTTCACGAGCTGCGGGTAGTTGACCTGGAAGGTCACGAGGCTGTTCGTCTCGTCCACGGCCGTGACCTGCGGCGTGCCGATGATCTGGAGCGCTTGGCCGCGCTCGGCACACGGCATCTCCGGGAAGATGAGCGGAACCTCGCTGCCGTCGTGCGCGACGAGGAAGGAGCGCTTGGTCGCGAGGTCGGAGAGGGAAGCGGTGAAGCGGACGCCTGAGTAGGTCTGCTTGAAGCGCGGCCCCTCGGCGAGAGTCGTCGAGCCGATGCGGACGTTGGTGCCGGGCAGGAAGCGCCCCGGAATCTTCACGAGCAACTGCCCGCCGCCGAGGTCTTCGAGGCTGTCCCGCGAGTTGAAGACCGACTCAATCCGCTTGGGCAGGAGCGGGAAGCGCGGGATTTCGAAGTCGCGCCTCTGCTCGCGGAACGAGTCGGCGATGACCTCCCTGGCGATGCCGCGCTTGCGGTCATACTTCCGCCAGTAGGTGCGGACGGTGACTTTGCCGATCTGGCCGCGCATGGCGTCGGCCGGCACGTCGAAGCCGAGCTGCACGAAGGTCTGCTTCAGCCCCGAGCGGACGTAGCGGCGCCCGAGGACGGGTCGGAACTGCCAGCGGAAGCCGGTGCGGGTCGCCGCCTCCGGCGTGAAGGTGGCGGCGATGGTGTCCTGATCCTGCACGAGGTAGTAGGTGCGCCGCCCGTGCAGGAAAGAGGCCGAGACGCCGATGAGCTGCGTGGCGACGCCGCCGCCGATGGAAGAACTCTTGTCGGTGATCTCGGCGACGTTGTAGGTCTTCTCGCGCGGGAGCAGCGCCGTCACGGCGGGCGGGTCGTTCGTCAGGGCCTCCCTGTCCTTCTCGACTTCGACCTCGACGACCGCGACCGCGTCCTTGTACCGTTCGTCCGACGTGATGCTGATGGGGAAGCCGAGCGTTATTTTCAGCTTCGGCATTACGGCGATTTTGCCGCCTCCCAAGGTCTGGACGAAGTGGCTTGAGAGGTCGCCGGTCAGCAGCAGGCGGAGGCCGTTGATCTCGGCCGTGAGCTGCGTCATCTCGTTGAGGATGTCGGAGGAGGAGACGGAGAAGCCGCTCGACGGGAGCGTCGTGGCCGGCGCGGGCGCCGTCGCCGGAGGCGGGTTGAACTGCGGCTGCGTCGTCTTCACGTCCTGGGTGCCGAGGTTGGTGATAGTCTCGACGGTGCTGTTCGTCGCGCCCGCCGCGGTCGTCGTCTTGACCTGCTCGGTCGGGAGCTTCGTCGTCGTCTCGACGCCGGGGACGGGTGCGCCCTGCACGTTCAGCCCGAAGGAGGAGAACTGCTGTGACGCGCCCGAGACCGCGCCGATGGCGCCGACGAGCCTCCCTTGGTCGAAGAGTTGGAGCGCCGCCAGCCGCGCTTCGGCCGCCTCAAGCATCTGCTGGAGGAGCGCGTCGTCGTAGACCTTGGGCTCGCCGACGCTGATGCCCTTCACCTTCTCGTCGCGCTGCTCGATGGCGTACTCGGGCGTGCCGGGCTGTGGCCGCGACTGCGCGACGGCCGCGGCGGGCAGCCACAAATGGCAGGCGACGACGGCCGCTGCCAGAAGAACGTTGACGTGTCTGCCCCGGCGTCTCATTTGCTTCCTCCAGTTCCCTTACGGCCCTTCTTGCCGCCGCCCTTCTTGCTGCCGCCCTTCTTACCGCCGCCCTTCTTACTGCCGCCCTTCTTGCTGCCGCCCTTCTTACCGGCGGTTGCCGTGCGAACCGCCGCCAGCTCCATGCCGCCCGGGCCGGCGATGGCCAAGCCGGCCTCGGCGATGAACATCGCGGGGACGTCGCCGACGGCGCCGTCGGTTCCGGTGGCAAAGATGAAGTCGCCGTCGTCCAGGCCGCGGTTCGCGAGGAAGTTGGTCGCCGCGCTGAACGCATCGTTCGCGCTCGCGCGCGCGAGCCGAATCCCTTGGAGCTGCGAGACGCCGTTGTTGACGCTCAGAATTCCAGTCCTCTTCATGTCGAGTCTCCCTTTCGGCAACTGCCGTTCTTCCGCGGGGCGCCGGAATTGTTGGTGGCGAGCTAGGCCGGACTCGGGCCTCGGGCGTGTAAAGCCCCGGCCCGACCGTCCGGCCCTTTCATGCTTATATGACCGTGAGGGTATAGACATTTCGCGCGCCCGCGGGCGGGGCGAAATGCAGGGGGGCCGTCAGCGTAAAGCCTTCACCTTGGGCCGGACGAAGAGCGCGAGGAGCAGGGCGGCGGTCGTGCCGATGGCGGCGCTGACGAAGAAGGCCATCTCGGGGCTCCAGGCCTCCCAGAGCGCGCCCATGAGGAGCGAGGCGGGGAGCACCGTGATGCCGAAGGCGAGGTTGTAGAGGCCGTAGGCCGTGCCGCGCTGCTCGGGCCGGACGAGGTCTGCGACGAGCGCCTTCTCCGCCCCCTCGGCCAGGCCGAAGTAGACGCCGTAGACGAGGAAGAGCGTCCACGCGCCCACCGGCTCCGAGACGTACGCGAAGCCGAGGTAGACCGCGGCGTAGAGGAGCCAGCCCGCGACGATGAGGGTCTTGCGCCCCAGCCTGTCCGAGAGGTCGCCGCCGACGACCGAGCTGACGACCTTGCTCAAGTGGAGCGCCGACCAGAGCAGCAGCGTCCCCTGTCCCGTCGAGACGCCCGACATCTGCGCGCGCCGGATGAGGAAGGCGTCGGTCGAGTTCGAGAGGGTGAAGAGCGCGACCAGCACCAGGAACCACTTGAAGTTCGCGTCGAAGCCGCGCAGCGTCAGCCGCACGCGCCCGCCGGCCGGGGCCGCCCGAGTCCCGGCCTTCTCGTCCTTCTTCGCGCCGGCGTGCGTCTCGCGCACGGCGAAGATGAGCACGAGCATCGCGAGCAGCGCGGGCACCGACGCGAAGAGGAAGATGGTCTTGTAGTCGACGGCCGAAGGCGTGAGCGGGTCGGCGGCGACGAGCCAGAGCAGCGCGAGGCCGATGAGCGGCCCGAGCACCGCGCCGCCGTGATCCATCGCGCGGTGGAAGCCGAAGGCGAGGCCCCACTCCGAAGGCGGCGCGGCGTCGGCGATCATCGCGTCGCGCGGGGCGCTGCGCAGCCCCTTGCCCACGCGGTCGGTGAAGCGGACGGCGAGCACCTGATACCACGTCGTCGTCAGCGCGAGCAGCGGCCGCATGATGCTCGCCAGCCCGTAGCCGAAGACGACCGGCCCCTTGCGCCGGCCCGTCCTGTCGCTGAAGTACCCGGAGAGGAGTTTGAGGAGACTTGAGACCGACTCGGCCACGCCCTCGATGACGCCGATGGCCTTAGGGCTTGCGCCGAGCGCCAGCGCGAGGAAGGCCGGCAGCATCGGGTAGATGATCTCGCTCGACGCGTCGTTGAGCAGGCTCACCAACCCGATGGCGACGACGTTGCGCGGCAGACGCCACACGCGGCGCCAGAGGCCCGGCGTCGATTCGTCCAGCCTCCCGTCGCGCACGCGCGCGTCGAACTGGTCGGCGGCGTCGGTGTCGGTCTCCCCCATGCCCTTCGCGTACTCTCCTAACGTGAGTTGCGCGACGGGCGCGCGGGCGCATTGCGGTTATTGTGTGAAGAACTGCCGAGCGGGTCGTACCACCACCACGCCAACGCCCCGACCAGCAGCGCCAGCAGCAAAGCCCCGACGACCGCCAGCCTGACCGCCATCCGCAGCACACGCTTCAGCACGAACAGAAAGAGCCAGAAGCCGACGAGGGCCGCGACGATGATGATGACGAGTTCCATGATTGAAATTCAGTAGGCAGTAGGCAGTTGGCAGTTAAGAGCCTTTTTTCAACTGCCTGCTGCCATCTGCCTACTGCCTACTTCTTCTTATAGCTTGCGCGCACGGTCGTCTTGATGTTGCCGCGGACGTTGAAGTCGCCTTCGAGGTTGACTTCGAGCGGGTCGCAGGCGCGGACGAAGTCTTCGAGGATGACGTTGATGACGTGCTCGTGGAAGATCTTCACGTCGCGGAACGAGTTGATGTAGAGCTTCAGACTCTTCAGCTCGACGCAGCGCTCTGCGGGGACGTACTCGAGGCGGAAGGTGGCGAAGTCGGGGAAGGCCGAGAAGGGGCAGACGCAGGTGAACTCGGGCAGCTCGAACCTGATGCGCACCTCGCGGCCGACGTAGTCGTAGGGGAAGGTGTCGAGCGGGTAGAGACGCATCTCCTCGCGCGGCGTCTGGCGGATGTCGAGCCCCTGCTGATTCACGGGCGGGAGTCCCGCCTCGGTCGTAGCCATGTCTGTTACTCCTTTGTCTTGAAAGAATCTTAACCGACGGCCCGACCGGCATCAACAAGCGCGCCCGCCTTTGCCGCGTAGCCCCGGCGTGTGTTACAAGGCGCGCGACCGTTTCAGGCGGAGGGACAGTCGATGGCCGGATACTCGGGGACGCCGCTCCCGAAGAAGCTCTGCATCAAGGAGGGCGCGCGCGTCGCGCTCGTGAACGCCCCGCCGGATTTCGAGAAGGTGCTCGGGGTCATGCCCGCGGGCGCGGAGTTCGTCCCCGCGTCGCGCAGAGGGCTCGACGTGGTGCTGCTCTTCGCGCGCTCGCGGGCGGAGCTGGTGCGGCGCTTCGAGACTTACGCCGCGCGCCTCAGGCCGGACGGCTCGCTGTGGGTCGCGTGGCCGAAGAAGGCTTCGAAGGTCGAGACCGATTTGGCCGAAGGTTACGTCCGACAGCACGGCCTCGACGTGGGGCTCGTGGACGTGAAGGTCTGCGCCGTGGACGAGACCTGGTCGGGCCTGCGCTTCGTCTACCGCCTCAGAGACCGCCCGCGCCGTTGACGGCCGCCCGAATCCGTTTCCCTCACAGCCTGCGTAAGTCTGGACGTTAAGAGACGCGCGGCCGGCACCCTCGGACGGCCGCCAACCCTTTACACGTCTTGAGGAGGAGATTATGAACGTGCGCCGCAAGGCCCTGAGAACCCTGCTCGCGTCCCTCGCCCTCTCGCTCTCGCTGGCGACCCTCTGGTCTGCGTCGGCGCAGGACGGGATGAAGAAGAAGTCCCTCTACGAGCGGCTCGGCGGCTACGACGCCGTCGCCGCGGTCGTGGACGACTTCGTCGGCCGGCTCGTCTCCGACAAGCAGTTCGAGCGCTTCTTCGCCGGCCACAGCACCGACTCGAAGAAGCGCATCCGCCAGCACATCGTCGACCAGTTCTGCGCCGCGGCCGGCGGCCCCTGCATCTACACCGGCCGCACGATGAAGGACTCGCACGCGGGACTCAACATCTCGGAGGCCGACTGGGACGCCGCGGCCAAGCACCTCGTCGCCTCCCTCGACAAGTTCAAGGTGCCCGAGCCTGAGAAGAAAGAGCTGCTCGCCTTCGTCTCAAGCCTCAGGGCCGACATCGTGGAGAAGAAGTAGGGGCGGAAGCCCGACCGTGAGGGAGGGCGTCCGTGTTACAAGGGAAGGCGGGGTGATGAAAGACCGCGTGTCTCTCATCACCCCGCCTTCTCGCGTGTGACTGACGCCCTCCCTCACGGTCGGGCTTCCGCCTGTTGTTACATATTCGAGTTAGCGTTCGTCGTCTTGAGGTTGCCGCTCTTGCGGAGCGCCATCTTGTCGCTGATGCGCTGAATCATCTGCAGGTGCTCCTGGAGCGTGGGGAGCGTCGAGGAGGCGAACGCCTTGATGTCGGCGTCCGCGCCGCGGCTGGCCTCCTTCTGAAACTCGGCCACGTCCTTCTTGTGGTCGCTGAGCATCATCTTGACGTACTCCTTGTCGAACTTGTCGCCCGACAGGGCCGAGAGCTTCTGCATCTCCGCCTGGTGCTTCGCGTCGAGCGCCGTCGGCGGCGTCATCCCCTTCGAAGAGGCCACGCGCGTCAGCTCCTCGTTGGCCTTCGAGTGGTCGTCGACCATGCGCTGGCCGAACTGGCGCACTTCGTCGCTCGCGCCCTTCTGCGCGGCGAGCCGCCCCAACTCGACCTCGGCCATGCCGCCCATCGCCGCGTTCATAACGAACTTCGAGTCCGAAGCCATCGCCCCCGAGCCGTGGCCGGCGTGACCGCCCATGTTCGAGTTCTGGCCGCCCGTCTCGTTCGTGTTGCCGCCGCCGGTGCCACCGGAGTTCGAGTTCTGCACGGTGCCCGAGGCGCCGGCCGCGACCGTCAGCGCCAGCAGGGCGCACGCCCCTAGTAAGAGAACCGCGCCGCTGAAAGTGTTCTTGCTCATGAGTCCCTCCTTGTTCTGGTAGTGTGGGTGTTGGGTTTTGGGTGCGAGGTGTTGGGTAGATGCTTGTTCTTCCCCAACACCTCACACCCAAAACCCCTTCACGCGCCCGATCCCTTCCCGAGGTTGCCGATCAGGTTGCGGGCCTCCTTGATCTCCGCGAACTGCCGCTCGACCGTCGCGCGGACGTTCGCGGGCATGTCGGTGCCGAGCGCGTCGCGGTAGGCTTCGAGCGCCACGCCCTCGCCGCGCTCGCACTCGCTGACTATCGCGCGCTCGTCGCCGCCTTCGAGTGCCGCGCGCAAGCCCATCCAGCCGCGGTGGAGCGAGGCGACGAGGCTCCCGGTGTTTTCGGGGTCACCGCCGAGCCGCCGCACCTCGGTTTGCAGCTCGCCCGCGAAGGCGGCGCGCTGTTGCGAGTAGCGCCCGAACAGCTCGCGCAGCTCGGCGCCGCGCACGCCCTCCGCGGCCGTGCGAAAGCCCTCCTGCCCGTCGCGGCACGTCTCGATCAGACCGTTGAGCGTCGAGATGACCTCTGCGTTGCTTGCCATCGACCGAACCCCTTTACGGAAGTTTCAATACCGCCCCTGACCGAAGGCCGCCGCCGCCGGCCCGCGGCCCAGCGCGAAGAGCTTGACCAGCACGAGTCCCGCGATGAAGCCGCCGACGTGCGCCGCGTAGGCCACGCCGCCGCCCTCCTGCACGCCGCGCCCGAGGCCCCCGATGCCGCTGACGAACTGGAAGAGGAACCAGAGCCCGAGCGCGACGTAGGCCGGCACGTCCGTCAGGAAGCGGAAGAGGATGACCTTGACGCGGTTGCGCGGGAAGAGCAGCACGTAGCCGCCGAGCACGCCCGAGATGGCGCCCGACGCGCCGAGGCTCGGCACGTATGGGTTCGACCCGAAGGCGTAGGTCGTGAAGACGTGCGCCAGCGAGGCGAGGACGCCGCACACGAGGTAGAAGGTTAAGTACCTCACGCGCCCGAGCCGGTCTTCGAGGTTGTCGCCGAAGATCCAGAGGAAGAGCATGTTGCCGAAGAGGTGCATGAAGCCGCCGTGCATGAACATCGAGGTGAGGAGCGTCAGGTAGACCGAGCCCGGCGTCGGCTCAAGGTCGATGCGCCCGGCCACCTCTCCGGTCACGGGGTCTTTGACGACGACGGGGCGGTCGATGTCCGTCCCGGTCTTGATCTCGGCGGGCACGGTCGCCCAGGCGTAGGTGAAGCGTTCGTTGGAGCCGAGGCCCTGGAAGAGGACAAAGACGAGGACGTTGGCGGCAATCAGAATGTAGTTGACGACGGGCGTCGTCTGCCGCCCCGAGTTGTCGTCGCCGATGGGGAAGACCATTTCGCCGATACCTCCACCGCGTCTGCGCGCGGACGCACACACCGCCCCCTTGCTCAGAAGTCACACAGCTTCTGACACTCTTCTGCCGGAAGTTTTACGGGAGTATGAAGAAACGGCCGTGAACCGTGAACCGTGACAAATGATACGGCCCTCTAAAGCTGGGAGCGCGGGCACCCTACAGCCCGCATCAGCGCGAGAGCGCGAAAGCAGGGGGACTTTAAATCTCAAGGTTGAGGTAACGAGCAAGACTTTCAAGCGTGCTGGCGCACGCTTTGGCGGGCAGGGATGCCCGCGCTCCCAGCGAGGGAGGGCCTTATTTGATCGCGTCACGGCTCACCGCTTTCGGGTGGCGCGGGCCAATGCGCCTTCGAGGTAGACTGGCTCGAGCCCCGAGGCCCAGTATTCGAGCGCCTCGCGGTTCGGCTGCGTCGTCTCGCGCTCGGTGCGCCGCTCGTCGCCCGCCCACCCGCCGAACTCTATCCACCCCTCCCAAGTTCCGTCCGCGCGCTCCTCGCCCATGACGTGCGCGTCGTAGTGGCCTCCCCCGACGTCCAGGTAAGTCCGTATCAGTACGGCCATCGCCTCCCCTTAGAGGGTGCTGGGTGCTGGGTGCTGGGTGCTGGTTTTAAATCTTTACCCAGCACCCAGCACCCAGCACCCAACACCCCTTCAGTCGAGCACGTCGTGGCTGCTCGGGCCGGCCTTGACGATGCCGGCGGCGGCCAGCGCCGGGACGTGCGGCTTGAGCAACTCGTAGCCCTCGGAGCGCGCGACGTAGGTGGCGGCCGTGATGTCGCCCGCGACGTTGAGGGTCGTGCGGCACATGTCGAGGATGCGGTCGACGCCGAGGATGATGGCGATGAGCGCCGGGTTGACGCCGATGGAGGCGAGCACGCCGATGATGAAGGGGATCGAGCCCGAGGGCACGCCCGCCGTCCCGATGCCGCCGAGGATGGCGAGGTAGACGACCATCAACTGCTGCCCGAGGGAGAGCTCGACGCCCGCCAACTGCGCGAGGAAGAGCACCGTCACGCCCTCGTAGAGCGCCGTCCCGTTCTGGTTGGCCGTCGCGCCGACCGTGAGGACGAAGCTGTTGATCTCCTGCGGCACGCCGAGGTTCTCCTCCGAGACGCGCAGGGCGGTCGGGAGCGTGGCGTTCGAGGAGGAGGTCGAGAAGGCCGTCAGGATCACGGTGCGGATGCGGCGGAAGAAGGTGAGCGGCGCGATGCGCGAGAGGAAGTAGACCGAGAGCGAGTAGACGCCGAACATGTGGAGCGAGAGCCCGAGCAGGACGGTGACGACGAACCACCCGAGCGCCTGCAAGAGGTCGAGCCCGAACCGCGCCGTGTTGTTGAAGAGCAGGCAGGCGACGGCGTACGGCGCGAACTTCATCACGAGGTCGATGATCTTCGCCGTCACCTCGTAGAGTCCTTCGAACCCGCGCAGCAGCGGGGCCGTCACCTCAATCGGCAAGAGCGTGATGGCGACGCCGACCATCAGCGCGAAGAACATCAGGTGGAGCATGTTCGGCGTGTCGTTCTGCGCGGTCGCGCCCGTCACGAGTCCCGCCGCCGCGGCGAGGGGGTTCGCCGGGACGATGGTCTTGACGACCGACATCAGGGGCGTGTCCTGGTTCGCCGCCGCCGTCTTCGCCGCGCCGACCTGCTTGCTGGCCGCCTCGCCGTAGCGCTGCTGCAAAGCCTGCGAGGTGGCCGGGTCGATGCGGCGGCCCGGCTGGATGGTGTTCGCGAGCGTCAGGCCGATGACGACCGAGATGGCCGAGATGATGAGGCAGTAGGCGAACGACTTCAGGCCCACGCGCCCCAGCTTGCGGATGTCGCCGATGCCGGCTACGCCGACGACGAGCGACGAGAAGACGAGCGGCACGACGATCATCAGGAGCAGGCGCAGGAAGAGCGCGCCGATGGGCTCCGTGAAGTTCGTGACGAAACGCTCGACGCCCGGGTGGCTGTCGCCGAAGACGTAGTTGACGACGAGGCCCGCCGCGACGCCCACACCCAAGCCGATGAGGATGCGCGTGTGCAGGGGCATCCCCTTCGGCCGGTCGGGCGTCGTGTCCTTCAGATCGGTCGTCGCCTCGCGCTCGTACGCGTCCGCCTCGAGCGGCCGCTGTGTCCCGTCTTTGTCAGCCATCTTGGGAAGGATGAAGGATGAAGGATGAAGGATGAAGGGCAGACAGCTATCCCTTCATCCTTCATCCTTCATCCTTCATCCTTTCTTCACCTCCCCCACTTAAGTTTGTTCCGGAGCACGTCGAAGTAGTTGCGCGTGTGCGCCTGGATCAGGTTAAAGCCGGTGCGGCTCTTGCGCACGCGGACGCGGTCTTCGTATTCGAGCGGCATCCCGACCTGCCCGTCGAGCGTGAGCGCCACCTCCTCGCGCGGCGTCTTCAAGGTCAGCTCGAACTCGGCGTCGTCGGGGACGACGAGCGGGCGGTTCGAGAGCGTGTGCGGGCAGATGGGCGTGATACAGACGGCGTTCATCGAGGGGTAGATGATGGGGCCGCCCGCCGAGAGGTTGTAGGCCGTCGAGCCCGTGGGCGTCGAGATGATGAGCCCGTCGGCGCGGAAGCGGTTGACGAACTTCTGGTCGATGCGCGTCTCGATCTCGACGATGCGGGCGAGGGCCGACTTCGAGATGACCACGTCGTTGAGCACGCGGTCGTGCATCAGGCTCTGGCCGCCGCGCTCGACCGTGGCCGAGAGCATCAGGCGGCGGTCGACGGTGTAGTCGCCCGCGAGCACGAGCTCCAGCGCGGGGAGCATGTCCTCGACCGTGAAGTCCGCGAGGTAGCCGAGCGTGCCGAAGTTGACGCCGAGGACGGGCGTCTCGGCGTCGCCGATGAGGCGCGCCGCGCCGATCATCGTCCCGTCGCCGCCGAGGACGACGAAGAGGTCTGTGTGCTTGACGAGTTCGTCGTGCGCGAGCGCCTCGACGTGGCAGCCGGTGGCGGACTCGATCTCTTCGCGGCGGAGGCGGGGGCCGCCCGCGACCTGTATGTCTCGGCCCGAGCACCACTCGACGAGGCGGCAGATGGTGCGCAGCGCCTCGGGCTGGTTCGGCTTGACGAGCACGCCGACGCGTCGGACTTGCAGCTTCTCCATAGAGTGCGCGGCCGCGGGAGGTCTTCCAAAGACTTCTAAAGTAGGGGCTCAAAATGGCGCGAAGAACTTGCGCGGATGATAGCCGCGCCCGCCGGGAAGGGTCAAGAGCAGTAGGCGGTAGGCAGATGGCAGTAGGCAGTCGCTCCGCGTTACGCACGATGCAAGAACAGATCGGAAGTCCCGACAGCGGTGCTTTCAACTGCCTACTGCCATCTGCCTACCGCCTACTTTCTTTCCACCCGGTCGAGCGTGCGGGTCGTCTGTTCCGTGATGCTGTGGGCAGGCACAGGGTTGAGGGAGTCCTGGCGCGGCGCGTCGAGGCCGCGCGTGTCCTGGGCCTTGGGTCGGGGGAGCGAGGCGGCGTGCGTCTGTTGGCGCGCGGCGCCGACGCCGAGGAGCGTTGACCAGAAGCGCAGGAGCATCGCGGCGCAGCCGACGACCGCGAGCGCGATGAAGAGCGCGATGGCGACCACGGCCGTCGGCGCCATGCCTTTCGCGGCCAGCTCGGTCGCGATGGGGAAGATCATCCACAGCCCGATGACGACCACGGCGCCCGTCGTCAGGCCCGCCGCCCACGCCGCGCCCGGCGCGACGATGATGCGCGTCTCCTGCGGCCCCTGCGTGAGCGGGGCGAGGTTCCCGCCGCAGCGGTTACAGTAGTTCAACCCCTGTGTCGTTTCGGTGCCGCAGTACGGGCAGAACATAAGACCTCCCTGTGTGTCGTCGCCGTCAGACGCCGTGCTCTACGCGCGCAGCACGGGCAAAGTTCTGTTCCGGGGTCGCGCGCGGTCGGGGACGCGCTCGCGCGGCGTGCGCGCGGGGCGCGACTCCCAAGTGCGCGCGAGAGCTTCCAACTCCGCGCCGTCGCCGTAAGGGTCTACCAGCGTGAGCCAGACGGGCAGCGGCAGCCACTCCCAAGCCGCGCCGTAAGTCTCCGTGTTCAGGCGCTCGATGCGCCGCTCCTCGCGCCACTGCCCGTCGAGCGGCGGCACGTCGGCCCAGTCTTCGTAACAGGCGTGCTGCACGCACGGCGCGGGCTTCGCGCGCTGGTGGACGAGGCACCCGGCGCCCTTCGCGAAGAGCGGGCACGAGAAGGTCTGCGCGAACGTGTCGCCCGAGGCCTTGAGGCCGTAGCGCCCGACCGCCGCGCGCGCCCTGGCGTAGACCGCGCGCCTCTCGTCTTCGTTCAGGCGCGGCGTGCGCGCGAGGCGGTCGCGGATGGCGACGGCTTCGAGCCGCGTGATGTGGACGTTGACGAAGTGCGCGTCCGTGCAGCAGACGCCCGGCGTCGGGCACGCGCGGCAGCTCAGCGCGCGGTGCTCGTAGTTGAGTTTGACGTGGGTCTGGAAGCGCACCTTGCCCCGCTTCAGACGCGCCAAAGCGTCCCGTTCGCTCAGACTCCGCATGCTATACTCCGACCTGAATGAAGTACCTGGCCCTGCTCATCGCCATCTTCGTCTTCTGCATCGTCGGCACGGTGCTCCTCATCGTCTACTACTACTGGGGGCCGAAGGGGCCGCCGGGGAAAGGATGAAGGCGGAAGGATGAGGGATGAAGGTCAGACCCCTTTCACTTCATCCTTCATCCTTCCGCCTTCATCCTTTCAAACGCGCTCGTAGAGCGCGAGAAACTCCTTATTGCCGTCGGCGCCGGTGATGGGCGAGTCGGTGACGCCGAGCACCTTGAGGCCGAGCGCGCGCGCGGCCGAGTTGACCTCTTCGACGACGCGCGCGTGCTGCGCGGAGTCGCGGACGATGCCCCCTTTCCCGACTTCACCTTTCCCGACCTCGAACTGCGGCTTGACGAGGACGACGACGCGCCCGCCGTCCTTCAAGAGCGGCACGACCGCGGGCAAGACCTTCGTCGCGGAGATGAAAGAGACGTCCATCACGGCGAGGTCGAAGCGCCCGGCGAAGTCCTGCGGCGCGAGGTGGCGCGCGTTGACGCCCTCGCGCACCTCGACGCGCGGGTCTGTGCGCAGTCGCCAGTCGATCTGGTTGTGCCCCACGTCCACGGCGACGACGCGCCGCGCGCCGTGTTGCAGCAGGCAGTCGGTGAAGCCGCCGGTCGAGGCGCCCACGTCGACGCAGTCGAGGCCCGAAGGGTCTACCCGAAATTCGGCGAGCGCCTTCTCAAGCTTCAGACCGCCGCGGCCGACGTAGCGCGCCGCCGGGTCTTCGCCGCCGCGCACGCGCAGGGGCGCGTCCGGCGGAAACGTCTCCGAAGGCTTCTCCACGCGGCGCTCGCCGGCCAGCACGCGCCCCGCCATCACCAGAGCCTGCGCGCGCGTCCGCGTCGGCGCAAGCCCACGCTCCACCAAAAGCCTGTCCACACGCTCGCGCTTCACGCGGAGAATTTTAGCAGTAGGCAGATGGCAGTAGACAGTAAATTTTTTCTGCCTTCAACTGCCTACTGCCATCTGCCTACTGCCTACTGAGGTGTGCCTTCGAAGATGCGCCGGAGGCGGTCTACGTCGTCGCCGCGGCGGGCGCGGCGTTCGGTGCGGCGCGGGCGGTAGAAGATCGTGTCAACCTTCCGCGCCTCGGGCTGCTCGGCGCGTGCGACGTTGCCTTTGGGCGGGGTCGTGGTGCGGCGCTCGACCTCTTCGTCCCGGTCGCCCTTCTTGCCGCGCTTGGGCGCGCCGGCCGGGACGCTCGCGGATTCGCGCGCAGGAGCCGCGGCCGGAGCCTCTTCGACGGGGCCGGGCGCGGTTGCCTCAACTGCGGCCGGCGCCTCGTGCTGTGGCGCGGCCGGCTGCGGCCGTTCTGCTTCGGCGGGCGCGGGGGCCGGCGTCTGCGCCGCGTCGTTCGGAGCCGCGGGCTGCGTCGTCGCGGCCGGGGGCGCGGCGGGGTCTTGCGACTGCCTCTGGTAGAGGTAGAGTCCCGCGCCGCCGAGCACGCCGCCGACGAGCACGGAGACGAGCACGAGCGCGAGCATCCAGGAGCGGCGCGGGGCGTCGGCGCGCGTGTAAGGGCGCGCGGGTTGCGGCTCGGGCGCGGCCTCAAACTCCTCCGCTTCGAGCGGCACGACGGGACGCGCGACCAAAGTCTCTTCGTCGTCAAAGCGCGGCGCGACGAGCGTCGTCTCCTCGCCGCCCACCACGAGCGTCTGCTCTTCTTCGAGTAAGGTCTGTCGTTGGGGCTCTCTCATCTGTTTCCTAAGATAAAGGCCCGCGCCCGTTCGGCAAACACCTGCGCGCCGAACGAACCGCAGGCCGGAGTCTACGGTCTTTTGATGTCCCCAACTTTAGACCTGCTGCCCCTTCGAAAGATTACAAAACGGTTGCGGCAGGCGTGTCTTCTCCCTCCCGCGCGTCTCGAATCTCTTTGAGGTCGCCCAAGAGTCCTCGGACGGAGTCGTTGACGAGGCGGCCGACGACGCGCGGCGAGAAGTGCCGCTCGACGTGCGCGTGCGCGTGCGAGGCCAGTCGCCGCCACAGTTCCTCGTCTCGGTAAAGACGCACGACCGCCGCGGCGAATGCTTCGGCCGTGTCGGCGATGAGCGCCTCTTCGCCGTCGCGCAGGGACATCCCCTCCGACCCGACGTTCGTCGTCACGAGCGGGACGGCGTGTGCGAGCGCCTCGCCGATCTTGCCCTTGATGCCCGCGCCGAAACGGATGGGCGCGACGAAGACGCGCGCGCGCGCAAACAGCGGCTCCACGTCGGGCACGTAGCCGAGCGCCCGCACGCCTTCCGAAGCGAGCCGCGAGAACTCCTCCGGCGCGCCGTCGCCGACGAGGAGCAGCTCGACGCCGGGCAGCTCTTCCCGCACCTTCGGCAGAACTTCCCGAATGAAGAAGCGCACGCCGTCCTCGTTCGGGCGGTGTCGGAAGTTGCCGACGAAGAGCAGGTGTTCGCGCTCTTCGAACGGGGGGCCGGCGGCGCGCGGGCGGTGGATGGTCGGGATGACGACCGAGGGGACGCCGGGCGCCTCCCGCGCCATTACGTCCATGTCGGTCGAGGAGGCGAACCAGACCTGGTCGCTCTCGCGCGCGAGCCGCGTCTCAAGTCTCCGGTAGCGCTCGGCCTCGCGCGCGAGCGCGGCGTCGCCCGTCAGTTTCGCCTCGCGCGCGAGCCGCACGAAATGTAGATCGACGGTGTCGAAGACGACCTTCACGCGCGGGTCTGCGCGGCGGATGGTTCGCAGCACGCCCTCGGCCACCTCGGGCCGGCTGACGACGGCCGCGCGGAACCCGCGCTCCCGCAGAAGGCGACGGAGGTCGAGCGCCGAGGCCGTCTCGACGCCCTCCTTCCAGAGCAGGCGCTCGTACTCGGGCCAGACGTGCTTGCTCGTGATGACGAAGACGGGGTGGCACCACTCTTTGAGCGCGCGCAGGAGGTCGAGCATGCGCGCGCTGCCCGCGTCGCGGTCGGGCGTCGGCGTGCGGTCGTCGACGACTAAGACCTGTGTGGCCCAGCGGCGGTTGGCGGCGCGCTCCGCACGAGAGGGGTCTTCCGCGTAGTGTTCGCGCGCGAGCACGGCGCGCCACTTCTCGTAGAACTTGCCGTGGTTGACGACCTGAAAGCGCTTGAAGCCGGCGCGCGGGTCTGTGCCGGCCGTCGCGCCCTCGTAGTGGTAGAGGCGCGAGGCCGGCTGGTAGACGACCTCGTGGCCGAGCGAGCGCACGCCCATGCAGAGGTCTGTGTCCTCGTAGTAGGCGGGCGCGTAGCGCCGGTCGAAGCCGCCGAGCTGTTCGAACAGCTCGCGCCGGATGAGGAGCGAGGCGCCCGAGCAGTAGTCCACCTCGCGCGCGAAGGTGAAGCGCCGGTCTTCCGTCGAGCGGCCCCAGCCGTACTTGTACGTCTGGCCGTTCGACCAGATGACGGAGCCGGCCTCCTGTATGCGCCCGTCGGGGTAGATGAGGAGCGAGCCGACGGCGCCCGCGCGCGGGTCGCGCTCGACGGTCTCGACCAGAGCGTCGAGCCAGCCGGGCAGGACGGCGGTGTCGTTGTTGAGGAAGACGAGGTGGCGCCCGCGTGCGACTTCGGCCCCTTGGTTGCAGGCGTCCACGAAGCCGCGGTTCTCTTCGTTCCCGATGACGCGCACGTGGCCGCGGAAGTGCGAGAGGAGTTCGCGCGTGCGGTCGGTCGAGGCGTTGTCGATGACGATGACTTCGGCGTCTTTAAAATTAACCTCGCGCAGGAGCGAGCGGAGGCACTGGAAGGTGAACTCGACCTTGTTGTAGACGGGGATGATGATCGAGGCCGTGACCGGCCTCTCGGGCGCGAGCGCCTCGGGGCCGTCTGCCGCGGCGCGCGCGAGGAAGAGGAAGTCCGAAGCGCCCCAGGCTTGCGCGTGCTCCGCGCCCGGCCGACGCCTCACGTCGAGCGCGCGCCTCAGGTCTACGCCGTTGGCCTCGGCGCTCTCTGCCAAACGCCCCGCGAAGTTGTACGCGCGCCCCGCCAGCCGCAACGCCCACACCACCGGCGCGAAGACCGCGCCCTTGAGCCGCAGCTTCGACGCCAGCGAAAGTTTGTCGCGGAGAAAGTTTTTCAAGGAAGACGGAAAGGCAGTTCACCACAGAGACACAGAGACACAGCTCGTTGAGCTATAACCTCAAAGCCGTGTCTCTGTGTCTCTGTGGTGAACTTCAAACAGCATCACTCTCAAGCTGCGTCCATTCAAGCCTCCGCCCGCGTTTCCCACTCAAGCAGGGGCCGGACGACGCCCGGCATCGGGCCGGCGTAGTCGCCGCGCGCCGAGACGCCGCCAGGCTCGTCCAGCACCTGGAAGGCGATGGCGTTGGCCGCGCGCGCGTGCAGGATTGTAGACGGAAAGTGCGACATTATCGAGACGTGCGCCACGAGCGTCCCCTCCGCCAGAAGGTTCCCCGGCAGACGCACCGCGCTCGTGTAGCGCCCGCGCGGCCGCGGCCGGCGGCGCCACTCCGCGCCCGTGTCGTGCGTGCTGAAGACCTCCGTCCCCTCCTCGTTGTACAGCTCGACGACGGGGACGAGCGCGTGCCCCTCTTCGAGCACGTCGTAGGTGACCTCGATGCGCGACTCGCGCCGCACGTCGACGGCCGCGGCCGTCTCGCCGTCGGCCCCGGCGACCCTCACGCGCCGCAGCCGCACCACCGAGCGGCCCGGCGCGTCGTCGCCCCACACGCGCTCGGCGCCCGCGCCCCAGCTCGTCGAGAGGTAGCGGTTGACGACCTCCTGCGGCTGCCCGTCGGCGACGAGGTGCCCGCGCTCCAACAGCACGGCGCGCTTGCACAGGCGCGTGATGGCCGGCAGGTTGTGCGAGACGAAGAAGATCGTGCGCCCCTGCCTGCGGATGTCGTTCATCTTGTCGAGGCACTTCTGCTGGAAGGCCATGTCGCCGACCGCGAGCACCTCGTCCATGATGAGAATCTCGGGCTCTAAGTGCGCAGCGACCGAGAAGGCGAGCCGGACGTACATGCCCGACGAGTAGCGCTTGACCGGCGTCTCGATGAACCGTTCGAGTTCGGAGAAGGCGACGATCTCGTCGAACTTCGCGTCGATCTCCGCCTTGCGCATGCCGAGCACGGCGCCGTTGAGGTAGACGTTCTCGCGCCCCGTCAGGTCGGGGTGGAAGCCCGTGCCGACTTCGAGCAGCGAGCCGACGCGGCCGTAGATTTCGACCTGCCCCTGCGAGGGGCGCGTGATGCGCGAGAGGATTTTGAGGAGCGTCGATTTGCCCGCGCCGTTGCGGCCGACGATGCCGAGGATTTCGCCGCGGCGCACCTCGAAACTCACTTCCCTGAGCGCCCAGAGCGTCGTATCGTCCTCCTCGTCGCCTCTGCGGCGCAGGCGCTTGAGCCTCTGCGTGACCGCGCCGGCCAGCACCTCGCGCAGGGAGTCGTAGCCCGGGTGCAGCGCCCCGATGCGGTAGCGCTTGCTGACTCCCTCGACGCTGACGACGACCGGCTCCATCTCAACTTTCAGATCACGTCGGCGAAGGTGTCCTCCAGACGGCGGAAGACGTAGTAGGCGACGCAGACCAGCACGGGCGCGACGGCCGCCGGCACGGCGACGAGCCGCCAGTCGAACGGCGTCCCCGTGAGCGCGGCGCGGAAGCCTTCGAGCACGCCCGTCAAGGGGTTGGCCGCGAACGCCCAGCGCCAGCGCGGCGGGACGAGGCCCAAAGGGTAGAGGACGGGCGAGGCGAACATCCAGAGTTGCAGCAGGAAGGGGAGCGCGTGGCGCAGGTCTCGGAAGCGCACCGTGAGCGCCGACGCCATCATCCCGAACGAGGCCGCGAGCATCGTGGCGAGCAGCAGGAAGACCGGCAGCAGCAGCAGGCCCCAGGTGACGTGCACGCGGTAGTAGACGGCGAGCGCGACGAGCGGCACCGCGCCGATTGAGAAGTCAACCAGCCCCGCGCCGACCGCCGCCGCCGGGATGAAGGCGCGCGGGAAGTAGACCTTCGTGACGAGGCTCGTGTTGCTGATGAGGCTGTGCGTGCCCGAGGTGACCGAGACCGAGAAGAACGTCCAGAGCAGAAGCCCCGCGTAGGCGAAGAGCGGGTAGGGAATCTCGCCCGCCGCCCCGCCCACGAAGCGCGTGAAGACGACCGCGAAGACGAGCATCGTGAGGAGCGGCTGGAGGATGACCCACGCGACCCCCATCAAGGTCTGCTTGTAGCGCACCTTGATGTCGCGCCAGACGAGGAAGTAGAGCAGCTCGCGGTAGGCCCAGAGGTCGCGCAGGTTGAACTGGACGCCCGCCTCCTCGGCCCTCAGCACCGCGTGCGGCAGCCCCGCGAGCGACGCGTCGGTGCGCGCCGTCCGCGCCGCCGCCGCGCGCGCCGCGGGCAGACCTGCTTCAGTCGTTTCGCCTGTCTTCGAACTCATCAAACCTTCTGCTTCGGCAGACTGGTAAGTCTGCCAGCCGCGACCCCGAGCGTCAACAACCCGAGGCCGGATGAATACGCCCCTCCTCGCCGGGAGCGCGGGCATCCCTGCCCGCATGAGCGCCGCAGGCGCGAAGGCAGAGAAGCTCTAAGTCTCAAGGTTGAAGTAAAGGGTACGACGGTCAGCGCGCTGAAGCGCTCATGCGGGCAGGGATGCCCGCGCTCCCAGCGACAGGGAGCGTTTGACCTCGCATCGCTCTAACGCCGCGTGCGCTTGGCTGGGAGCCTCGCGGGTAAGTCTGTCTCGTCGTCGACTAAATCTTCCATGTGTATGCCCGCCAAACGTGAATACTGTAGAAGGATGAGCAGTGAAGGGTCGCG
>JAFAZX010000059.1 GCA_019239425.1 Acidobacteriota bacterium | reverse complement strand
ACGAGGTCACGCCGAACGCGCGCTTCATCGACGACCTCGGCGCCGACTCGCTCGACACGGTCGAGCTGGTCATGCGCTTCGAGGAGGAGTTCGGCATCGAGATTCCCGACGAGGACGCCGAGAAGATTCAGAGCGTCCGCGACGCCTTCACCTACATCGACACGCACCAGGCCAAGGGCGGCAGCAAGTAGCCCGCAGCCCTTCGGCCCCGCGCCGGGAGTCGCCAGAGAGTCCCGGCGCTGCCGTCGGCCGCGCTGAAAGTGGGCGCGGCCGCTTCGCCCCTGCGCGAGCCGTCACGCGGGGGCGCGCGCCGGCCCCTTAAAAAGGGTCTGGTGCCGTCCGCACTCCTTCGGAGGAGCAGAAGCTTTGAAACGTCGCGTAGTGGTAACGGGCCTGGGTCTGGTCACGCCCTGTGGGCACACCGTCGGCGAGACCTGGTCGGCGCTGATGTCCGGCAAGAGCGGCGTCGGCTACATCGAGAAGTTCGACACGGAGAAGTTCTCCGTCAAGATCGGCGCCGAGGTCAAAGGCTTCGACCCGCTCAAGTTCATCGAGAAGAAGGAGGCCCGCAAGATGGGCACCTTCATCCACTTCGCCGTCGCGGCGGCCGACGAGGCCGTCTACGACGCGGGGCTCGTCGAGCGCGGGCAGAAGCTCTACGAGCGCTACGGCGAGGAGGCCGCCTGGCGCATCGGCACCTACATCAGCAGCGGCATCGGCGACTTCTGGGCCATCGAGCGCGAGCACTCGAAGCTCCTGGACGAAGGCCCGCACCGCGTCTCGCCCTTCTTCATCCCTTCGTCCATCGTCAACCTCGCCGCCGGCCAGGTCTCCATCCGCTTCGGCGCGAAGGGGCCGAACTCGGCGACGGCCACGGCCTGCTCGGCCGGCGCGCACGCCATCGGCGACTCACTCAAGATCATCCAGCGCGGCGACGCCGACGTGATGATCTGCGGCGGCGCCGAGTCGGCGATTACGCCGATGTCGGTCGCGGGCTTCGCCGCGATGCGCGCGCTCTCGACCCGGAACGACGACCCGGAGCACGCGTCGCGCCCGTTCGAGCGCGACCGCGACGGCTTCATCATCGGCGAGGGCGCGGGGCTGCTCATCCTCGAAGAGCTGGAGTTCGCGAAGGCGCGCGGCGCGAAGATATACGCCGAGCTGGTCGGCTACGGCATGACCGGCGACGCCTTCCACATCACGATGCCGGACGAGACCGCCTCGGGCGCGGTGCGCGTGATGACGATGGCCTTGAAGGACGCGGGCGTCTCGCCGGAGCAGGTCGGCTACATCAACGCGCACGGCACCTCGACGCCCTACAACGACAAGTTCGAGACCCTCGCCATCAAGAAGACCTTCGGCGAGCACGCCTACAAACTGGCGGTCAGCTCGACGAAGTCGATGACCGGCCACCTGCTCGGCGCCGCGGGCGGCATCGAGGCGGTCTTCAGCGTCCTCGCCATCCACGACGGGCGCATCGCGCCGACCATCAACTACGTCAACCCTGACCCGGAATGCGACCTCGACTACGTGCCCAACGAGCCTAGAGAGGCGCGCCTCGACTACGCGCTCTCGAACAGCTTCGGCTTCGGCGGCACGAACGCGGCGCTGCTCTTCAAGAGGTATGAAGGAGAGTAGGCGGTAAGAAGGTTCAAGGTGTTGGGTGCTGGGTGCTGGGTTTTACCAACACCCAACACCCAGCACCCAGAACCTTCTTACCGCCTGCTGCCTACTGATTCACCATGAAAATCGTCGTCTTAATGAAGCAAGTCCCGAACAAGGACGCCGTCCTGCGCGTGCGCGGGGACGGGAAGTGGGTGGAGGAGGGCGACCTCTCGTTCGAGGTGAACGAGTCGGACGGGTACGCGCTCGAAGAGGCCCTGCGGCTCAAGGAGAAGAAGGGCGGCGGCGAGGTCGTCGTCGTCACTCTCGGGCCGCAGCGGGCGAAGTCCGTGATTAAGGACGCGCTGGCGCGCGGAGCCGACCGCGCCGTCCACGTCGTCACCGAAGAGTTCGGGCAGGCCGGGCCGTTCGCCGCGGCGAAGGTCTTGGCGGAGGCCGTGCGCGGCGAGTCGCCGGACTTGGTGCTCGCGGGTCTGCAGTCCGACGACCACGGCTACGGGCAGACGGGCGTCATCGCCGCCGAGCTTTTGGGCCTGCCGCACGCGACCATCGTCATCGAGGTCGACTGGTCGGGCGAGCAGCTTCGCGTGAAAAGGGAATTGGAGAGCGGCTGGTATCAGTGGTACACGATGCAGACGCCCGCGCTCCTCACCATCCAGTCGGGCATCAGCCAGATTCGCTACGCCACGCTCAAGGGCATCATGGCCGCGAAGAAGAAGGAGATTCGCGAAGTCCAGCCGGCCGTCGCCCCGGGCGAAAGCGAGTTCCAGACCGTCGAGCGCGTCTACCTCCCGCTCAAGCAGAAGCAGACGCAGTTCCTCGGCGACGGCGACGCCAAGAAGGGCGCGGCGCAGCTCGCCGAAAAACTCCGCAACGAAGCAAGAGTTATCTAAGCAAACATGAGCAACGGAATACTCGTCTTCATCGAGCACCGGCAGGGTGCGATTAACAAAGTCTCCTACGAGGCCGTGGCCGCGGCGCAGGAGTTGGGCGCGGGAACCGGCCAGGAAGTGACCGCGGTCGTGCTCGGCGCGGACGCGACCTTCGCGAACGAGGTGACCGGCTTCAAGCTGGCCGGCGTCCTCTCGGCCGAGAACCCGAAGCTGGCCGACTACACGCCCGACGCCTACGCCGACGCCTTCGAGCAGGTCGTGAAGCAGCGCGACCCCGCGTTCGTCATCTTCCCGCACACGTACCTCGTCCGCGACTTCGCGCCGAAGCTCGCGGCGCGTTTCGGCAAGGGGCTGGTCAGCGACTGCATCCGCATGAAGGCCGAGGGCGGCGGCGTCGTCTTCACGCGCCGGCTCTTCCAGGGCAAGATGGACGCGGACGTGACGGCGCGCGGCGAGGGGACGGTCTTCGCGACCTTCCAGTCGGGCGCCTACCGCGGCGACCAGGCCGAGCGCGGCGAGGGCGCACAGGTCGAGTCCGTGCAGGTCGAGGTCGGCGAAGTCCGCATGCAGCCCGAGGCCCCTTTCCAGGAGGTGAAGGCGGCGGTCGATTTGACGAAGACGGAGATCATCGTCGCCATCGGCCGCGGCATCAAGAGCCAGGAGAACATCGCGCTGGCACAGAAGCTGGCGGAACTCCTAGGCGGCGACATCGCGGCGTCGCGCCCCATCTGCGACGCGGGATGGCTCCCCATCGACCGGCAGATAGGTTCGTCGGGGCAGACGGTCGCGCCGAAACTCTACATCGCGCTCGGCATCTCGGGCGCCATCCAGCACCTCGTCGGGATGAAGAACGCGGGGACGATTGTCGCCGTCAACAAAGACCCGGAGGCCCCCATCTTCGACATCGCCGACTACGGCATCGTCGGCGACCTCTTCGAAGTCGTGCCGACGTTGACGGAGGAGATACAGAAGCTGAAGGGCTGAAAGATTTTTCACCACAGAGACACAGAGGCACAGCTTGGAGTTAATAGCTCAACAAGCTGTGCCTCTGTGTCTCTGTGGTGAAATTGTTTTTACGACGCCGGCAGATTTCTTAAATCACCCAACACCTCGTCCGGCTTCCACTCGTTCCCGCGATAAATCTTCAACAGCTTGCCGTCGGGCGCGACGACTGCCGTCCTCAGAGAGTGTACGACCTGGCCGCCCTCGGCCTTATAGGTCAACCCGCAGAACTCCGCCAGACGCCTCACCTCGGCCGGGTCGCCGGTCGCGAAATCCCATCTGTCGAACCTGCCGCCCGCGTAAGTCGCGCCGTACGCCCTGAGCACCGAGGGCCTGTCGTACTCCGGGTCGAGCGTCACGCTCAGAAGGTGCGCCCGCCCGCCGAGCGCCTCCTCCTTCAGCAGGGCCGAGTTGAGCTGCGCGAAGTTCGCGCTCATCAGGGGGCAGTAGTCCGGCAGGGGGCACCGCGTGTAGACGAAGGTGACGACGAGCGCGCGCCCCCTGAACTGCTTCAAACTGAAGGGGCGCCCGTCCTGGTTGACCAGCTTCACGTCGGGCACCTCTGCGCCGGGCTGCGGCTCGGAGGCCCCGGCGGGCGGCGCGGCGGGGCTGACGCCCGGGATGCTCTTCGTGATGACCGGCGTGTCGAGCCAGTAGCCCTCGTCCGTGATGACGAGCGAGGCCTGCAACCCGTCGCCCGCCTCCAAGACCTTGAGCGCCTCGGCGTCGCGCAGGGGGAAGGCCATCGTCATGGCCGGCATGTAGCCCTTCACGTCCTCGTGGTCGACCGTCACCTCGCCCTTCGCGCGGTCGATTGAGACGACCCTGCCCTTCAACTCGTAGCGGTGCTCGTTCGTCGGTTTCGAGGAACAGCCGTAGATAAGAGAAGACGCGAGCAGGATGGCCGCAAGTAAGCAGAGCTGTCTGCGCGGGGGATGATTCATGCGCCGATTGTGTCGCAGCGCCGAGCCGGTGCGCAACCGCACGGAGGCTCGAAGGGCGCTTTCACGCGCGCCGGGTGAGATGTGCTAGGATTGCAAACATCCTCCGATGGAAACAACAAGAGCACAGCCGAACGCACCGACGAAGGCGAGCAGGCTCGACGGCTCGCGCGTGGCCGCCGAGATTAAGCGCGAGGTCGCGGAAGAGGCCGCGCGCCTGCGCCGCGAGCACGGCGTGACCCCGCGGCTCGTGACCGTCCTCGTCGGCGAAGACCCGGCCTCCGCCGTCTACGTCGCCAACAAGGTGCGCACGTGCGAGGAGCTGGGGCTCGCCTCCGAGCATTACCACCTGCCCGCGGAGACGCCGGCCGAACAACTGCTCGGAATGGTCGCGGAGTTCAACGCGCGCGAAGACGTGGACGGCCTGCTCGTGCAGCTCCCGCTCCCGAAGCTGATGGACGAGTCGGCCGTCATCGAGGCCATCAGCCCCTCGAAGGACGTCGACGGCTTCACGCCCGTCACGGTCGGCCGGATGATGCAGCGCCGCCCGACGCTCCTGCCCTGCACGCCGGCCGGCATCGTCGAGCTGCTTGAGCGCGAGGGCGTGAAGATTTCCGGCGCGCGCGCCGTCGTCGTCGGCCGCAGCAACATCGTCGGCCGCCCCGTCGCGGAGCTGCTCTTGCAGAGGGACGCGACCACGACGATCTGCCATTCGCGCACCGCAAGTCTGCCCGAGGTGACGCGCGAGGCCGACATCCTCGTCGTCGCCATCGGCCGCGCGGGCTTCATCCGCGGCGAGCACGTCAAGCCGGGCGCGACCGTCGTCGACGTCGGCATGAACCGCCTGACGGACGAGGCGGAGGTCAGAGACCTCTTCGGCGAAGACGCGCCGCGCCGCCTCGAGACTCTGGCGAAGCGCGGCTACACGCTCGTCGGCGACGTGCACCCGGCCGAGGTCGAGCGCGTGGCGGGGCGGCTCACGCCCGTCCCCGGCGGCGTCGGCCTGCTCACGGTCGCGATGCTCATGAAGAACACCGTCAAGGCCGCGCGGATGCGAAGGGGAATTTGAGAAGTAGGCAGATGGCAGTAGGCAGTTGAAAGCCTCAAAATCGAAACTCTCGAATTCATCTTTCAACTTCCTGAACGCGGAGCGACTGCCTACTGCCATCTGCCTACCGCCTACTTGCTTATGTTGCGAGTCGGACTGACGGGCTCGATTGCGGTGGGGAAGTCTTTCGTCTCCGGCGTGCTGGCGGAGCTGGGTTGTCACGTCGCGGACGCGGACGCTCTGGCGCGGCGCGTGGTGGAGCCGGGGGCCGAAGGGCTGCGGCGCATCGTCGAGGCGTTCGGCGAGTGGGTCTTGAGACCCGACGGGACGCTCGACCGCGCGGCCGTGAGCGCCGTCATCTTCAGGGACGCGCCGAAGCGCGAGCTGGTCAACTCTCTGCTGCACCCGCTCATCATCGCGGAGCAGGACGAGCTGATGCGGCGCTGGGCGAGCGAAGACCCGCGGGGCGTCGGCGTCGTGGACGCGGCCCTGCTGATCGAGTCCGGCGGGCACGGGCGTTTCGACAAGCTGGTCGTCGTCCACTGCCGCCCCGAGTTGCAGCTCGAACGGCTCATGCGGCGCAACGGCTACACGCGCGACGAGGCCGAGGCGCGCATCGACGCGCAGATGCCGCAGGAGGAGAAGCTGCGCTACGCGGACTTCAACATAGACACCTCCGAAGGCTTCGAGGAGACGCGCAGGCGGACGGAAGAGGTCTACGCAAAGCTGCGCGCGTTGGCTAAGGCGGAAGCCCGACCGTAAGGGAGGGCGTACGTCTCTTGCAAGTTGATGAGAATCGTCGGGAAGAAAAACTCGGGGCGTAGGCGCGTTCGGTTCGCACGCAAAGGGCGCGTGTGGCTGTCGGTCGCCCTCTCCTCCGCGCTCCTGTTCGGGGGCTGCTTCAGGGGGGAGAAGGGCGAGCGCTTCTACGGGAAGGTCGTCGTGCCCCCGGCCCAGGAGTTCCGTTGGAGCGACGGCGGCCTGCCGAAAATCTTCGACCCCGCGCGCGCGGCGGCGCCGCCCGACACGGACGCGGTGCGCGCCCTCTACGAAGGGCTGACCGATTACGAGCCCGGGACGCTGCGGCCCGCGCCCGCGGTCGCCAACCGCTGGGAGGCCGCCGACGGAGGCCGGCGCTGGACGTTCCACCTGCGCGAAGGCGCGCGCTGGACGAACGGCGACCCCGTCACGGCGCAGGACTTCGTGCGCTCCTGGCGGCGCACGCTCCGCCTCGGCGAGCGCGCCCCGCACGCCGCGCTGCTCTCGAACATAGAGGGCGCCGTCTCCCTCACGACCCGAACGGAAGAGGGCGAGGCGGCGAAGAACGCGGGCGCGGCCAAACAGCCCGCGCCGCAGAAGTCTTTCGGGGTGGTGGCGCTCGACACGCGGACTTTGCGCGTGACGCTCAACCGACCCGACATGAACTTCCCGGCGCTCGTCGCGCACCCGGTCTTCCGGCCCGTTCACGAGTTGAGCCCGGAGGCCGTGCTGCCCGACCTCCTCGAAGAGCAGAAGCAGGGCGGCGCGCTCACAGACCCGGGCATCGTGACCAACGGTGCCTTCAGCCTCGCGCGCCTCGCGGGCGACAGCGTCGAGCTGGCGCGCGCCGAGAGCTACTGGGACGCCGCGTCCGTCGCGCTCGAACGCGTGCGCTTCGTGGACAGCAAGGACACAGAGGCGGCGCTCGCGGCCTACCACGCGGGCGAGGTCGACGTCGTCTCGAACGCGGCGGTCGAGCCCCTGGCCGTCAAGCTCCTCACGCCCTTCGAAGACTTCCGCCGCGAGACCTTCGCCGCACTCAACTACTACCGCTTCAACACCGCCCGCCCGCCCTTCGACGACGTGCGCGTGCGGCAGGCGCTCGCCTTCGCGCTCGACGTGGAGCGCCTCTCGAAAGACACGCTCGGCGGCGCGAGCGAGCCGACGCGCACCTTCATGCCCGAGACTGTCGGGGGCGAGGGGGCTGAAGCGGCGGACGCCTCGGGTGAGGGTTCGAGCCTCATCGAGCACGACGTCGAGCGCGCGCGGAAGCTGCTCGAACAGGCGGGCTACCCCGGCGGCGAGAACTTCCCGCGCGTGCGCCTGCTCGTCAACCGCAACGAGCAGCAGCGCCTCGTCGCGCTGGCCGTCGCGCGCATGTGGCGCGAGGCGCTCGGCGTCGAGACCGAGGTCGTCGTCAAGCCGTGGGAGGAGTACGAGGCGATGCTGCGCGCGGGCGACTACGACGTGGCGCGGCGCAGCCTCGTCATGCAGACGACCGACGAGGAGACGAACATGCGTCAACTCTTCGGAGAGGCCGCCGACGTCGAGCCGCCCGCGCCCGCCGAAGCGGCGCCGACCAACGGCGCGACCGCGCCGGCTACGCCGGCCGCCGCCGCCGCTGGGCAGGGCGAAGCCGCGCGCGCGCAGGCGAGGCCGACGCCCGCGGCCCTGACCGAGGCGCAGGCGCTGCGCGAGCTGCCCGCCGTCCCGCTCCACTTCGCCTCGTCGTACGCGCTGGTGAAGCCCTACGTCGATGGATTCGAGTCCAACCTTTTGGACGCGCCCTCGCTCAAGCACGTCCGCATCAACCGCGACTGGCAGCCGCCCGCGGCCGAACAGTCCGCGCGGTACGCGTTGAAGGGCAGTAGGCAGTAGGCAGAGGGCAGTAGGCAGTTCGAGCAGCGAGGCGGCCTGCTGTCATTCACGGATGTGAATAATGGGTGGATTTTCAACGCAGAGACACAGAGACAGAGAGGCACAGCCCGTTGAGTAATTCTCAAGCAGCTGTGTCTCTGTGCCTCCGTGTCTCTGTGTTAAATCGCCCCCGCTGTTCTGCCCGTCCACGAATACAAACTACCGCCTACTGCCATCTGCCTACTGCCTGCTGCCTTTGAGCAACGGTTCGCCTCGGGCGGCGCATCGTTATAGTCGTAACGGTTCATCCTTGATTGACCGTGCGCGGGCGTGATACTTTCCAAGACGGTCTGTTACGCCGTACAGTTTTCTTAAGTCCCCCGACGCCCCGACCCGTGCCACCCAAGTCTCGGTTGAAGCAGGAGTAAATACGGCCATGACCGCAAGAAAGACCACGCGCATCCTGACCTTCGTCTTCGTCGCCGCCTCCCTCCTCGCCGCCTGCGGCCCCCCCGTTCAAAAGTCAGAGTTCTTCGGCAAGGTCGAGCCGCCGCCCGGCCAGACGCTCCGCTACATCACCGGCTCCGAGCCCGAGTCGCTCGACCCCGCGATGAGTTCGGGGCAGCCCGAGGCGCGCATCGACGTCGCGCTCTACGAGGGCCTGGTCGAGTACCACCCGAAGACGATGGAGCCGATCCCCGGCGTCGCCGAGAGCTGGAAGGTCAACGGCAACGCGTCGGAGTTCGTCTTCTTCCTGCGCCATAACGCCAAGTTCTCGAACGGCGACCCCATCACCGCGCGCGACTTCGTCTACAGCTTCAAGCGCGGCCTGCGCCCCGAGCTGGCCTCGCGCGTGGCCTTCCTCGCCTGGGAGATTAAGGACGCCGAGGCCTACAACACCGGCGGCGCCTTCGTCCGCGACCCGAAGACCGGCCGCTTCGTGCTCGCCTCCGAGGCCGAAGAGTCGGGCGGCGGCGGCGCGGCCGAACAGACGACCGCGGCCGCCACGGGAGAGGACGCCGCGCCCGACACCGAGTTCCACCGCCGCATGCACCAGCCCAACCGCCTCTTCGTCCCCACGGACGAGAAGGAGAGGGCGAAGGCTTTCAAGGCCAACCCGAAGCTGGCCGCGCTCGTCGAGGGCAAGGAACTCGTCCCCGCGACCGCCGACGACGTGGGCGTCGAGGCCGTGGACGACTACACCCTGCGCATCACGCTCCGCCAGCCGGCGCCCTACTTCATGGGCCTCGTCCAGCACCAGTTCTTCCGCGTCGTCCACGAGAAGACGGTCGAGAAGTACGGCGTCAACTGGACGAAGCCGGGCAACATCGTCTGCAGCGGCACGCACATGCTCGCAGAGCACAAGCCCTACAACGAGCTGGTCGTCGTCAAGAACCCTTACTACTGGGACGCCGCCCAGGTGAAGCTCGACAAGATCGTCTTCTACCCGCTCGACGACCAGACGACGATGATGAACCTTTACAAGGCGGGCGAGGTGGACGCGACCTACAACCACACCGTCCCCTCCGCGTGGCTCCGGGCCGGGCTGCGCCAGGCGAGCGACTACATGGACGCGCCGGAGAACGGCTCGGTCTACTGGCAGATCAACACCACGGCGCCGCCGATGAACGACAAGCGCGTGCGCAAGGCGTTCGCGATGGCCATCGACCGCGACGCGCTGGAGAAGTTCCGCGTCGTCTCGAAGGCCAACAACGTCTTCGTCCCGTCGGGCATCCTGCACGGCTACCCGAGCCCGAAGGGCTACGACTTGGACATCGAGGGCGCGAAGAAGCTCCTGGCCGACGCCGGCTACAAGGACGCCTCGGGGAAGTTCGACGCGTCGAAGTTCCCGGCTACCAGCGTCGAGGTCATCTACAACACGAACGAGTCGAACCGGCAGGTCGCCGAGTTCATCCAGGCGCAGTGGAAGCAGAACCTCGGCCTGACCATCGGCCTGCGCGCCATCGAGTGGAAGACCTTCCTCAGCACGCGCGCCAAGCTGGAGTACAAGGGCTTCGCGGGCGGGGCCGGCTGGTCGGGCGACTACATGGATCCGTACACCTACCTCGGCCTCTTCGCGACCGAGGGGGGCGACAACGGGACGGGCTGGTACGACCCGAAGTTCGTCGACATGCTCAACGCCGCCAACCGCGAGCCCGACCAGGCGAAGCGCTACGCCATGCTCTCGAAGGCCGAGGAGTACCTGCTCGACAACGCCCCCATCATCCCGCTCACCAAGCCCGCGACGAGCTGGATGAAGAAGCCCTACGTCAAGGGCATGTACCCCAACGCGGCGACGCTCCACGCGTGGAAGTTCGTCTACATCGAGCACGACCCGGCGAAGTGGGACAGGGGGATGCCCGACATGACCACCGACCAGCTGGCCGAGGTGAAGGAGTAGCCGCGCGATGTTCCGCTTCATCGTCCGCCGCCTGCTGGTGACCGTGCCCATGGTGCTCGTCGTCATCACGCTGACGTGGGCGCTCATCCGGCTCGCGCCCGGCAACTTCTACGCGAGCGAGCGCAAGCTGCCGCCCGCCATCGAGAAGAACATCCGCACCAAGTACGGGCTCGACCAGCCCTGGTACGTGCAGTACGGCCGCGTGATGCGCAACATCATGACGCTCGACTTCGGGAACTCGCTCCGCTACGAGAGCGAGACGGTCAACGACGTGCTCAAGCGCACCGTCCCCGTCTCGGCGGCGGTCGGGATTTGCGCGTACCTGCTGGCGCTCCTCGTCGGGACGACGATGGGGACGCTCGCGGCGCTGAAGCAGAACTCGAAGCTCGACTACGCGGCGATGGGCCTCTCGATGCTCGGCATCAGCATGCCGAACTTCGTGCTCGGGCCGCTGCTCGTCCTCGTCTTCTCGCTCTCGCTCTACTGGCTGCCGCCCGCGCGCTGGGGCGGCTTCCCCTCGCGGAGCATCGTCCTGCCGGTGCTCACGCTCTCGGCCATCTACATGGCCTACATCGCGCGCCTGACGCGCGCCGGCATGCTCGAAGTCCTGCGTTCGGACTACATCCGCACGGCGCGCGCGAAGGGGTTGACCGAGCGGCAGGTCGTCCTGCGCCACGCGCTGCGCGGCGGGCTTTTGCCGGTCGTGTCGTTCACGGGGCCGGCGCTCGCCATCCTGATTACGGGCACGGTGGTCGTCGAGCGCATCTTCGCGCTGCCGGGCCTCGGGACGTACTTCATCAACGCGAACCTGAACCGCGACGAGCCGCTCATCCTCGGCATCGTCGCCTTCACGTCAATCCTCGTGCTGGTCTTCAACCTGATCGTCGATATCGCCTACGGCTTCATCGACCCGCGCATACGCTACTAAAGAGATGAGCGACGAGAGAACACCGCAGGTGCCGACCGAAGAGGGGCGTGCGCAAGACCCGTGGGGGGCGCAGGGCGGGCCGGCGCTCACGCCCCGCGGCACGCCGCAGAAAGCGCCCGTGACGGCGCGTCGCGGCGACGAGATACACGCCTTCCCCGAGACGGCCGTCGGCGAGGGCGACGTGCGCACCGCGGGCGAGGCGGGGCCGGCGCGCGGCACGTCCCTGTGGCGCGACGCCTGGAAGCGCCTCCTGAGGAACAGGCTCGCCGTCTTCGGCATGTTCGTCGTCGGCTTCATCGCCGTGGCGGTGCTGGTCGGCCCGGCCATCATCAAGGCGGCGACGGGCTTCACCTACGACTACATCCCGCCGGGGCAGGCCGTCTCCTACCCGCCCTTCACGTCCCCCGAGGGGGCCTTCTCGTGGACACACCCGATGGGGACGGACGCGGCGGGGCGCGACATGCTGGCGCGCGTGCTGCAGGGCGGGCGCATCTCCCTGATGGTCGGCGTCATCTCGACCTTCGTCTCGATCCTCATCGGCGTGACGTGGGGCGCGACGGCCGGCTACCTCGGCGGCAAGGTGGACGACCTTCTGATGCGCATCGTGGACGTGCTCTACGCGATCCCGTACATGATGATCGTCATCGTGCTGCTGGCCTTCTTCGGGGGCCGCACGCCGCTGCAACAGATCTTCCTGCTCTTCGCGGCGCTCGGGGCGGTGTCGTGGCTGACGATGGCGCGCATCGTGCGCGGGCAGGTCATCTCGCTCAAGAACCAGGAGTACGTGCTGGCCGCGCGCGCCACCGGGGTCTCGACGCCGAAGATTATTTTCAGGCACATCGTGCCGAACGCTTTGGGGCCGGTCATCGTCTACGCGACCCTGACCATCCCCTCGGTGATGTTGCAGGAGGCGTTCCTCTCGTTCCTGGGGCTCGGCGTGCAGGCGCCGTACGCCTCCTGGGGGAGTCTCGCGCAGGAGGGCATCCAGAACATCGCGGTCTTCCCCTGGCAGCTCATCTTCCCCGGCGTGACGATGGCGCTGACGCTCTTCTCGCTCAACTTCCTCGGCGACGGCCTGCGCGACGCGCTCGACCCGCAGATGCGAAAGTTTTAAAGACAGTAAATAGTGAATGGTAAATAGAGAATAGTTAAATCCATTTACTATTTACCGTTCACCATTCACCAAACGATGAGTCAGAACGGCACCCTACTTTCGGTCAAAGACCTGCGGACGTACTTCGAGACGGAGGACGGCACCGTGCGGGCCGTGGACGGCATCAGCTTCGAGCTGAAGCGGGGCGAGACGCTCGGCATCGTCGGCGAGTCCGGGTCGGGGAAGTCCGTGACGAACCTTTCGATCATCCGCCTCATCCCGAGCCCGCCCGGCCGGATAGTTTCGGGCGAGGTCTTATTTCACGGTCAGGACATCCTGTCGTTGCCCGAGGACGAGGTGCGGAAGATTCGCGGCAAGCGCATCAGCATGATCTTCCAGGACCCGATGACCTCGCTCAACCCCTTCATGCGCATCTCCAAACAGCTGATGGAGATTACGCGGCTCCACCTCGGCCACACGAAGGAGCAGGCCTACGAGCACGCCGTCAAGATGCTTGAGACGGTCGGCATCCCCGAGGCGCGCACGCGCGCCGACTCCTACCCGCACGAGTTCTCGGGCGGCATGCGGCAGCGCGTGATGATCGCGATGGCCCTCGCGTGCGAGCCCGAACTCCTCATCGCCGACGAGCCGACGACCGCGCTCGACGTGACCATCCAGGCGCAGATTCTCGAACTCATTAAGAACCTCAAGAGCGAGACGGGCACCAGCGTCATCCTCATCACGCACGACCTCGGCGTCGTCGCCGGGATGACCGACCACATCATCGTCATGTACGCCGGCAAGGTCTTCGAGCAGGCGCCGACGCGCGAGCTGTTCGAGCGGCCCGGCAACCCTTACACGAAGGGGCTTTTGAAATCCGTCCCCGACCCCGCGCACGAAGAGGGGACGGAGCTCTACCAGATTCCGGGCCTCCCGCCCGACGTGGCGCACCTCTCGCCCGACCAGTGCCCCTTCGCCGACCGCTGCTACCGCGCCGAGGAGATTTGTAAGAGGGAGTTCCCGCCATTCGTCCAGCTCAACGCCGAGCACTTCTCGCTCTGCCACTTCGCCGAAGAGGTCTACAACGAGTCGCTCGCCGCGGGGGCCGGCGAGGCACCTTCGCGCGGCGCGTTCATAGACCCGCAGGGTCGGACGGAGGGCGGCCGATGAGCGTGCAGAATGTGCAGGCGGGCGCGGGCGGCGCGCGCCCGCCGCAGATGACTTCGGAGCGCGAGCCGCTCATCTCCATCCGCGAGTTGAAAGTGCACTTCGACCTCGGCGGCGGGACGGCCTTCGACAAGCTGATCGGCGGCTCGCCCGTCCGCAAGGTCGTCAAGGCCGTGGACGGCGTCTCGCTCGACATCTACCCCGGCGAGACTCTGGGGCTGGTGGGCGAGTCCGGCTGCGGCAAGTCGACGCTCGGGCGCGCGCTGCTGCGCCTGACCGAGCCGACCTCGGGCCAGGTGCTCTTCCGCGGGCGCGACCTCGCGCGCCTGTCGAAGCGCGACATGCGGGGCCACCGCCGGCACCTGCAGATGATCTTCCAAGACCCTTACGCGTCGCTCAACCCGCGCATGACGGTCTCGCAGATCATCGGCGAGCCTCTGGAAACCTTCGGCCTCGGGCGCGGCCGCGAACGCGAAGACCGCGTGCGCGAGCTGATGCGCGTCGTCGGCCTGAGTCCGCATTTCGTCAAGCGCTACCCCCACGAGTTCTCCGGCGGGCAGCGCCAGCGCATCGGCATCGCGCGGGCGCTCGCCGCAGACCCCGACTTCATCGTCGCCGACGAACCCATCTCGGCCCTCGACGTCTCCATCCAGGCGCAGATCATGAACCTGATGGAGCGCCTCCAGCGTGAACGTGACCTGACCTACCTCTTCATCTCACACGACCTGCGCGCCATCCGCCACGTCTCCGACCGCGTGGCCGTCATGTACCTCGGCAAGCTGGTCGAGCTGGCCGACGCCAAGGTCATCTACCGCGACCCCCTGATGCCCTACACGAAGGCGCTCATCTCGGCCGTCCCCGTGCCCGACCCTAAAGTCGAGGCCTCGCGCCAGCGCATCGTGCTCCAGGGCGACGTGCCCTCGCCCATCAACCCGCCCGCGGGGTGCCGCTTCCACACGCGCTGCCCCTGGGCGATTGAGAAGTGCAGGGAGGTCGTGCCGCCCCTGGCCGAGATCAAGCCGAACCACTTCGCGGCCTGCATCCGCATCAGCCCGGAAGAGCCCGACATCGAAAAAGTCGCGCCGGGCGACGCGCCGGGGCTGCGCGGCACGGGGCGCGTCATCGCGCAGTGAAATTCCCCCGCCATTAGCAGTTTTAACAACGGTGACAGGGCCGCAGACCTCTTTTTGTGCGCGTGCCGCGCCGGGTCTGGGTTCGGCCTTGTTTATTGCCGTGCGGGCAAATATACTGCGTTCGGAGGATGGTGGCGCCGTTTGGCGCGGCCGCTCTCTCTGGGATTGCTTCACGAACGGGCCACTCCGCCAGCGCAGTCGAACCTCCCTCCGTCCGCAATTCGAGTCCGAGATCGTGTCGCGACAGCTAATGGACAACACCACCCCGCCCCAAGTGGGTGCTGCCCAGAGCAAGACTTCCGCCGTGCTGCCACGCGGCTGGGCGGAGGTACAGGAGGGGCTCGCCTCGGCTTCGGGGCTCGCGCTCCTGCTGGTCGACGGCCGCCAGCCGCCCGCGCTCGCCGTCTCGAATAACAACTCCATCTGCCACGCGTTCCAGTCTTCGCCCGCGCACGCGCACCTCTGCCAGCCCGACTGCGGGGCGGCTTACGGGCGCGCCCTGAGTGAGGGCGGCACCGTACAATACCGCTGCCACGCGGGGCTCCACTGCTTCGCCGCGCCCGTTCACCTGGGCGCGGGCGCGCCCCTGGCCGTCATCGGCGGCCGCTCCTTCCTGCGCGTGGCCGACTACCGCGCGCTGGCCGAGCGCATCCGCGCCGGCGACCTCTCGGACTTGCTCGCGGCAGACCTCTTCGCCAACGTCATCTTCGCCTCGCGCCAGGACCTCGAGGTGCTCTCCGCGCGCGTCGCGCACGCGGCCGAGTCGTTCGCGTCCGACGCCGCGGGGCGGCCGGCGGCCGAGCCCTCGCCGACGGCGGGCGCCGACGGCATCCCGGCCGACCTCGTCAATGATATTGAAGCGGAGGCGGGGCACGTGACGAACGGGCACCACCCGCCCGTGCCGAAGGCGGATGAGGGGGCCGGGCAGGCGGGTGAGGCGGCGGCCGCGCCGAACGCTGTGGCCGAAGCCTACACCGCGCGCCCTTCGCTGTCGGGCGGTTCGCTCGAGGAGGCCTGCCGCAGGGCCGTCAAGACACTTTCGGAGGACTACGGCGTCCGCTCGCTCGCGCTGCTGCTGCGCACGGACGACAGCTTCTACGCGACCTGCGTCACCGGCCTCTTCGAGAAGAAGCCGCCGCGCGTCGCCCTCAAGCCGAAGGAGATTAAACTCCTGCTCGCCGCGACGAAGGGCGACTCCATCGCCGTCCCCGCGGGCGGGCGTACCGGCCCGAAGCACGAGGAGGCCGTCGAGCTCTTCCCGCTCGTCGTCGGCGACGAGATCAAGGGCGCGCTGCTCGTCGGCGACGAAGACCTGAGGGAAGAGCAGCGCCGCGCGCTCGCCACCTTCTGCCGCGACATCTCGATGCCGCTTGAGCTGAGCCGCCTGCGCGAAGAACTCGAACGCCGCACGCGCGCCGCCACGCACCTGCGCGCCTTCACCGAGGTCGTCAACTCGACCCGGCCCGAGGACGCGTACACGACCATCCTCCGCCACTCGGCCGAGCTGCTGCGCGCGGAGCGCGGCTCGCTCCTCCTCTTCGACGAGAGCGCCGGCCAGCTCTCGGTCAAGGCCGCGGTCGGCCCGCGCGCCGACGTGACCCTCGGCGAGGGCGTGCGCCTCGGCGAGGGCGTCGCCGGCGCGGTGCTGCGGGAGGGCAGGCCCGCGGTCGTGCGCGACGTGTCGAAGGTCTCGGGCTGGGACGCCGACTCGACTTCGGAGCGGAGTTATAAGACGAAGTCTTTCATCAGCTATCCCATCACCGTCGGCGTGCGCAAGGTCGGTGTCCTGAACGTGACGGACAAGGCCGGCGGGGGCGCGTACGACGAGTTCGACCTCGGCCTGCTCGACATGATCGCGCCGCAGATGGCGCTCGCGCTCGACCGCGTCGAGTGGCACAGCAAGGCGACGCAGTTCCAACTGCTCTCGATCACAGACCCTTTGACGGGGCTCGTCAACCGCCGCTACCTCGAAGAGCGTTTGCAGGAGGAGCTGGAGCGCTCGAAGCGCCACCGCTTCGCGATGAGCTTCATGATGGTGGACATCGACGACTTCAAGGCGTACAACGACGCGCACGGCCACCAGGCCGGCGACCTCGCGCTGGAGATGACGGCGCAGTGCCTGAAGACGGCGCTGCGCTCGGCCGACGTGGCGGCGCGCTACGGCG
This sequence comes from Acidobacteriota bacterium, assembly GCA_019239425.1. Taxonomy (GTDB): domain Bacteria; phylum Acidobacteriota; class Blastocatellia; order Pyrinomonadales; family Pyrinomonadaceae; genus QHXN01. The sequence goes on along the minus strand of JAFAZX010000059.1, from coordinate 31,452 downwards.
GCGAGGAGTTCAGCATCCTGCTCCCGCAGACGGGACTCGCCGAGGCGCGCGCCATCGGCGAACGCATCCGCCGCCGCATCGAGCGCACGCAGTTCCCGCACGGCCAGTCGCAGCCGCTCGGCGCCGTCACCGTCTCCATCGGCGTCTCCTCCTTCGGCGCGGAACTCGACACGCCGGCCGAGGTCATCCGCGCCGCCGACCGCGCCCTCTACGCCGCGAAGGCGAAGGGTAAGAACTGCATCGAGACCTTCGAGCCGGCGAAGCGGCGCAAGGCCGCGGGCGCACAGGGGAAGGAGCTGCGGCGCGAGGAGGGCGCCGAAGAGGGCTGAGAGAGGGGATGCCGGTCAGGACTCCCAGGCAGAGGCGCATACTCGCGCGCGTCGCCCCCGAGCAGTTCGTCGGGCGCGGCGAACAACTGCGCGAGCTGACCGCGCTCGGCTCGCCGCGGGCCGAGCAGAGGGGCGTGCTCCTCTTCGCCTCGCCGCAGTCGGGCGTCTCGGAGCTTTTAAGACAGACCTTCGACGAGCTGTTCCGGCAGCGCGGCGGCCCGGCCCCCGTCTACTTCGCCTTCACGCGCGCGGACGCCGCGACGACCGCCGCCGCGCGCCGCTTCCTCCAGACGTTCCTGACCCAAGTCGTGGCCCACCGCCGCGACGACCCCGCGCTCGTCTCCGCGACGCCGACCCTGCGGACGCTGCTCGACCTCGCCGCGCCGCAGGACTACGAGTGGGTCGAGCGCCTGATACAGGACTTCGAGCGCGCGCAGGGCGAGGGGGACGAGCGCGCCCTGATCAGGCTCTGCCTCGGCGCGCCGCAGCAGGCCGCCGCGCACGGCGCGCGCGCGGTCGTCATGTTCGACGACCTGCAGGCGGCCGAAGGCTTGCGCGGCGAGGTCTCGCTCGGGCCGGCGGTCGCGCAGTCCGCCGCGCAGTGGGGCGTGCCCTTCGTCGTCGCGGGGCCGCGCCGCCGACTGCTCGATTTACTGAACGGCTCGCTCCCGCTGGCCGCGCTCGAGGGCCTGCGGAAGATTCACCTCGACCGCCTGAAGGAGGCGGACGCGAGCGCGCTCGTCGAAGGTCTGGCCCAGAGACTCGGCGTTACTCTGAACGACGAGACGCGCGACCTCGTCGTGCAGCAGCTCGAAGCGAGCCCGTACCTCATCGCCGCGCTGCTCGACGCCGCGCACACGAAGGGCAAGGGCCTGACCGGCTTCCGGGAGTTCCTGAGTCTCTACGTGGACGAACTGCTGGGCGGCCGCGTCGGGCGGCGCTACGCCGCGGTGCTCGAAGAGGTGGCGGCGGCGCCCGCGCTGCGCCGCGCCCTGCTGCGCGTGCTCTACGAGGCGGCGACGAATCCTTCGAGCAAGTCGCCGGCCGAGGTCTGGATGAAGCGGCTCGGGGCGGACGTTCACGAGTTCGACCGCGTGGTGCGCCTGCTCCACATGCACGAGCTGGCGAACTTCCACGCCACCTACGTCGAGACGACGCCGTCCGCGCCGTGGCGCGACTTCCTCCGCGCGAGCTACCGCCTGCAGGTCGCCGCGGAGCCGCGCGCCCTCGTCGTCGCGGACACCCTGGTCGAGACCCTCAAGCGCGCGCCGCAGACGATGGCGCGCCACTACCGGCGCGAGTCGGCGCTCGGGCTGGGCCGCGTGATGCGCGCCTTCAACTTCCAGAGCGTGCCCGTCTCCCTGTTGCGCTACGACCGCTGGGCGCGCACCTACCGAGGGCTTGCGCGGGAGGAGGCGCGGGCCGGACTCGCGACCGAGACCGACACGCTGCCCCTGCCGCAGGTCGTCCACGCGGCGAGCTGCGCCTCCTTCCACCCGCCGATGCGACAGCTCTGCGACGAGGAGCGTTGCACGGTCGCGCACGGCTTCGAGACCGGCGGCTACAACGCGGGGGGCGAGGTGGTCTGGATCGCCGCCGAGGTCGAATCCAAGTTGGAAGCGGGTCGCGCGCTCGCGGAGCTTTGGCTCGACCGGCTCGAACAGGTGTCGCAGGCGTGCGGCTTCGAGCGGGCGCGCTTCTGGCTCGTCTCGCGCGAGGGCTTCTCGGCCGACGCGGCTGAACTCCTGAGCGAGCGCGACGCCTACGGCTCGTGCCGCGAGCAGTTGGAACACCTGGCGGCGCTGCTCTCTAGCGAGGGCGAGGGGGCCGGCGAAGGCGGGGCCGACGAGTTCGCGATAGAGCTGCCGATGCTGGAGGACACGGAGCTGATCGCGGCGCACACGGTCGAGCAGATCGCGCGCCGGATGGAGTTCCAGCCCGAGGCCATCAACCAGATCAAGACGGCGCTCGTCGAGGCGTGCATCAACGCCGCCGAGCACTCCCTGAGCACCGAGCGAAAAATCTATAACCGGTTTCGGGTGGAAGATGATAAATTAGTCATCACTGTATCGAGCCGAGGGCTGGCCGTCCCCGTTACTCTCCCCGAGAACGGCGTCGCCGACAAGAACGGCGGCGAGGGCGCGAAGGGGCGCCGAGGCTGGGGGCTCAAACTCATCCGCACGCTGATGGACGACGTGGAGTTCGAGCGCGTCGACGACGGCACCCGACTGCGGATGACGAAGTACCTGCGCAAATAGCCAAGAGAGAAGGGAAGACCTGCCGAGATGTCAGAGCCTCTCGCCGCCGCCCCGAAGGCGGAGTTGTGTGAGTTAGTGGCGGTCGTCTACGCGGGCGACTACGTCAACAAGCTGAGCGGCCAGCGCATCGAGCGGGAGTGCCTGACGAGGATGGAGCGGGGCTGCCGCGCGCTCGTCATCAACTTCCGCGACACGGAGCTGGTCAACAGCATCGGCGTCTCGATCCTGCTCGGCGTCATCGACGAGGCCGAGCGGCGCGGGGCGCGCGTGGCCTTCACGAACGTCTCGTTGCACACGCTCAAGCTCTTCGAGCTGCTCGGCCTGACGCGCCTCGTCCTCCTGGCCGACAGCGACGAGTCGGCGCTGGCGACCCTGGAAGAGTTCTCGGCGCAGCCCAACGGACACTGACAGTTAGTAAATAGTGAATGGTAAATGGTGAATAGTCGTTGAGTGCGGCAGCGGAGCGGGATACCTGCGCCGCGCGGAAACACCCGGTCGCCATTTACCATTTACTATTCACCATTCACCAGCTATGTCTGACAGCACGCGGATGGTTCTGCACGCCTTCGCGGCGCTCGCCGACCTGGGCGAGGAGATCGCGGAGACGAGCGACTTCGAGGAGATGGTGCGCTCGGCGCTCCACGTCGTCCTCGGGGCGATGGGCATCCGCCGCGGCGCGGTGGCCGAGTTCGACCGCGAGCGCGGCGCGCTCCACTTCGTCGCCGCGCGCGGCTACGACGACGCGCGCGCGCTCGACCTCTCGCCCAAGTCGCAGCCGACGGCGAACGGCAACGGCGGCCACGCCGCGCAGGACTTCGCGCGCGTCGAGCGCGAGCTGCGCGAGAAGCTCTCGGGCGTCGAGGTCGTCACGCCGCTCGTCGTGCGCGGCGAGCTGGTCGGCGTGATTCTGCTGGGGGGCAAGGCGAGCGGCGAGCAGTTCACGCAGGAGGAGAAGGAGCTGGCGCGCGCGCTCGGGCGCCACGTCGCCGTCGGGATGCACAACCACCGCCTGCTGCGCGAGGTCGAGCGGAGGGCCGAGGAGAACCGCAACCTCTACGAGAGCCTGAAGGGCAGCTACAAGGACACCGTGCGCGCCTTCGCCGCGGCCATCGACTGCAAGGACAAGTACACGCAGGGGCACTCGGAGCGCGTGGGTAAGTACAGCGAGATCATCGCGCGCGAGATGGGCTGGAAGGACGACGAGGTCGAGGCCATCGCCATCGGCGGCTACCTGCACGACGTGGGCAAGCTCGTCGTCGACCGCGACATCATCAACGCGCCCTACCGCATCGACGCCAAGCAGTCGTCGGAGCTGAACCGGCACCCGGCCGCGGGCTACGAGATTCTGCGGCCCATCACGCACCCTTTCGCGGACATCCCGCTCATGGCGCGCTACCACCACGAGCGGCCCGACGGCCGCGGCTACCCCGAGGGACTCACCGAGGAGCAGATTCCGCCCGGCGCTAGGATCGTCTCGCTCGCGGACTCGTTCGACGCGATGACGACCGACCGCCCTTACCGCCGCCGCCGCACCTTCGAAGAGGTGGTCGCCGACTTCCGCCGCAACGCCGGCCGCCAGTTCTCGACGAACGTCGTCCTCGCCCTCTGCCGCGCGCTCCTGAAAGAGGCCCGCGGCGAGACCAGGCCCCGCCACATGATCCGCATGCTCGGCAAAGACTACGTCGAAGAGCAGACCCTCCCCGCCCTCGTCCAGCTCATCGCCGACCTCGAATCCGGCAGCGCCGCGACCGTCTGACGGGCTGTATCAATTACCGTCGTCCTTCAAGGGCACGGGCGGTGTCTCGCCCCGCGGCTCTTCGTCTACGACGGGCTGATTGAGGTAGCTGCCCTTGCCGATGAAGAACTTCGCCCAGCGGGGCGGAGTTTTCTCGTGAAAGAGGTAGGCTAGCTTCAGCCACACTTTGATGTTGACGTACCAGAGTAGACACAGGAAGACGAACCCGCTCCACTCTATTCCGTAAAAGACGTAAGACTTGGTGTCTCCGATAAGCAAGAAAGCAATCTTGCTTGTTTTCCAATCGTTCCAGATGATGAGGGCGTGGACTATGACGGCGAGGGTGATGATTACCATCGCCGACCACCTGAATCCGCGGTTATCTCTTTTAGGCGATGAGAGCACCGGAATCCTTCTCAGCATCTCATAACTCTCTTCGTACAGTTGAGGGTTCTTCTCTTCAACCTTAAAAACCTCGGCCCGCTTCTTGGCACTGGTCAGGCTGTCCAGCTCGCGGTAGAAGTTTGAGCGGAGAACGATTAGGAAGATGAAGAACAGGATGGCGCTCGCCAAGCCGAGGTCGTTCACGTCGAGCACGCTCCCGAAGATCGGCAACTGTATCCTGCGCAGCTCTCCCCTTAGTCTGAGTAGCGCACCCAGTTGCTCTTTGTATTTCTCCTGCGTCGATGGCTTATCCGTCTCTCCCCGTAGATGTAGTTCCTCGACGTACTCCTTCGCGCTTATGCACTCACGGGTGTTGGCCTTCTCCGGCTCTTGGAGGCAGTCGTACGCCACCTGCATCTTTTCAAATCTCGCGCCCGCCCAGTCGAGGACGGTAGTGTTGACGTAGACAGTTAGAAACACGACGGCCACCGTCAGGAGGAGGTAGAGGGAATTACGAGTGCGGGTTACAGCCTGAGTCGCCGCGTCCAGATAGAGCTTGAAGTCGAGATGTTTCTGGACGCGTGCCTCATCTAGGTTGGGAGCGCTGGCTATATTCTCGGACATGTTGAGGTCTCCTTGAAGGCGCGTCGTGTTGAGGTGGCAGAGCGGGCTGCGGCTGAAGTCCCGCGCCTACGTGTGTGTTGGATGAGAAGCTGGCGGCGACAGGAGCCGTCAGAGGTGACGACATTGAGCGCCGACAAAGTATGTCCACAGTTGCGAAATGTCAATAAAAAATGTCGCACGGCGCTTTCAAAATAGGCTTGACTTGGGGGGCGGGCGTCAATAAAGTTGCGCGCGACTTTCACCAGCGGGCGCCGCACCACAGTTCCGGGTCGGCGCGGGCATGCCCCTGCCGCGCCGGCCTTCCTTCAAGACGCTGCCTGGACTCGTTCCTTCGAGCCCAACCACGGAGAGGAACAGATGCATAACTTCAACTCCACACCCGTCCGCCGCATTGTGTCTGCCGCCGCCCTTTTGTGTCTCGTCCTGCTGACCGCGCCCGCCGCCTCGGCCTGGGGGGCGGGCGGGCACATGATGACCGCCAAGATCGCCTTCGACCGTCTCAACCCGAAGGCGAAGGCGGAGGCCGAAAGGCTGATGGCGATTGTGATCGAACCGGCCGACGTGACGAGCAAACGCCTCGGGTTCTTCCGCGGCTCCGTCTGGCCGGACGACGTGAGGAGTCGCCCCGGCTTCGAGTTCTCCGGCAAACTGCACTTCGCGGACTTCCCCTTCAGCGTCGACTCGACGCCGCTCCCGGACTTGCCCGAACCGGAGAACGTCATCGTCGCGCTCGGGCGCTACGTCGAGGTCTTGAAGACGAGCACCGACGACAACGAGCGCGCGCAGGCGCTCCGCTTCGTCATCCACTTCGTGGGCGACATCCACCAGCCGCTCCACTGCTCGACGAGGGTCGACGAGACTCTCCCGAAGGGTGACCAGGGCGGCAACCTCTTCCTCGTTTTAGCGCCGGGCCGGGTCAAGCTGCACAGCTTCTGGGACGGCGGGCTGAACTCGTTCCCGAAGGGCGGCGGGCCTCCCGACTTCGAGCCACCCCCGCAGGGACTCATCGACGCCGCGGTGCCGAGCATCATCAAAGAGAACCCGGACACAAACCATCTACTCCAACTCGACAACCCGACTAACTTTCAGGGCTGGGCGGACGAGAGTAGCTGGCTGGCCGAGAAATACGCCTACGCCGGAAGGAAACTCGTCCCCGAAAGCACGATAACGGAAGGCTATAAGAAGGACGGCGTCAGGATTGCCCGGCGTCGCGTCGCCTGGGGCGGCTACCGTTTGGCGGCGCTGCTCAACTCCATCTGGCCGGGGTGACGAGTCCGCCCCTCATTTCGTGAACTGTCTGAAGATGGGAAGCGCCTCGGAGTGGTAGGGCGGCTGCGGGTCGAGGGGCTTGGCCTGCATGCGGACGACCACGAGGTCTTGAGAGGGGAAGACGTAGAGGTTCGTGTCGAGGTAGCCGAGCGCGGCGTAGCCGTCGGGGACGAGCCACCAGAGGAGTCCGTAGTTGGGGTTGAGCTTCTGCGAAGGCTTTGTGGACTCCGCGACCCACGACTCGCTGATGACGCGCCGCCCGCGCCAGGTGCCTTTGCCGAGCATGAGCATGCCGAGGCGCGCGAAGTCGCGCGGCGTCGTCTCCATGTCGGCGTACGTCCAGGCGTGCCCCTTCAGGTCGAGGTGGAGGCGCGTGTCGTTCATCCCGAGCGGCCCGAAGAGGCGGCGGCGCGCGTAGTCCTGCGCCGGCTCGCCCGCGGCGCGGTCGATGACGGGCGAGAGCAGTTGGACACCCTCGTTGCTGTAGTCCCAGGCCGCCCCCGGCTCGGCGGCGAGCGGCAGGCCTTTGACGAAGGGGTTCTTGTCGCTGACCCTCCCGACGCCCTCATCCTTCATACGCGGCAGGCCCGAAGTCATTGTGAGCAGGTGGCGCAGCGTGACCTTTCCCTTCGCCCCCGCGCACCACTCCTCGACGTACCTGCAGACGGGCTCGTCGACGCCCTTAATCTTCCCGTCGTCGACGAGCGCGCCGACGAGCAGGCCGGTGACGGACTTCGTGCTCGACATCGCCATCGTCGGCTCCTGGTAGCGCGGGCCGTAAAGCTCCTGGACGATCTTCCCCTTGTAGACGACGAGGCAGGCGTCCGCGCCCGTCCGCAGGCAGAGTTCCGCGTGGCGCTTCAGGGCTCCGACGTTGAGGCCCAACGCCGCAGGGTCGGCGGTCTGCCAGAAGTCGTCCCCGCGCGCGGGCGCGGGCGCGGCCTTCCCCGACAGCTCGGAGCGGAGGCGGCCGGTCTCAGCCGCGAGCCAGCCCGGGGCGGAGGGCAGGTTCTGACAGCGCTGGTCGAAGGCGTCGAGCGTCGCCCGCGCCTCGTCCGGCCTGCCCAGCCTCGTCTGCGCGTACGCGAGGTCGTAGAGCGCCTCGCACCTCTGCGCGTCCGGCTTCCGCCCGGCCGAAGCGAGGAACTCCTGCGCGAGGCGCGCGGCCTCGTCCCATCGGCCGTTGCGGTTCAGCTCCATTATCCGCGCGAGCGGCGAGTCCTGCCGCGGCGCGGCCGCGGGCGCGGGAAGGGGAGCGCACGCGAGCACGAAGAGCGGCGCGGAGAGTACAAGGGCGCGGAGGTTTATCCGGACGGTCGTACGGGTGCGAGGCGTGTGTCTCATGGTAAGCACATACGGCCTCGCGCGCGCCGCGGTTCGCCCCGTTCACTTGGGCTGGATGCGGAGGGTGAAGCTGGCGATGTCGATCTTCTGGTCGGGGAGGACTTCGACGCGCTCCTCGCGCGGGACTTCGCGGCCGCCGACGAAGGTCGGGTTCCGGCCCTTGGGCGTGAACCAGTAGCGGCCGGTGTTGTCGAGTTCGAGCGTGGCGTGGCTGCGGCTGACCTCGGGGTCGCCCTTCATGATTATGTCCACGGTGACCGACTTCGAGCCGCGGCCGATGGTGACCTCCTGCTTGTAGACGGGCTCGACCGACTGCCGCTGGCCGTTGCGCCAGACCTCGACGCTGTAGAGCGCCGCCGGCGGCCTCGCGGCCACGCGCGTCACGTCGCTCTCGAGCTCGCCCGTCACGCCCTCCGAATGCTCCTCCGGCTCGGCCGCCGCGGTCGAGGTGAGTTCGGCCGGCCGCGCCGTGACCATCGTGTGGCCGCCCTGCTCGTTCGACTCCCAGACGGGCTGGACGCGGAACTGCCCCTTCTCGAGCGTGCCGTCCACGCGCAGCTCGACCGCGAACTGCTTGGTCGCCAACTGCGTCTGCCCCGAGAGCTCGCGCGCGCGCTCCGAGAGGACGTAGTACAGGCCCTGCTCCAAGCCGCGCCGCTTCTCGCCCTGCCACTCCTTGTCGTCGTCGTTCGAGAGGTAGACGACGTACTCGGGCGGGATGTAGGTGGGGCCGCCGGGCGGCGTGAACATCTCGCGCTGCATGACGGACTCGACCTCGCGCGCGACTTTCACGAGGAAGTCTTCCCAGATGCGGCGCGGGCGCGCCTTCTCGTCCACCTCGGCCAGAGGGTCGTCCGAAACCTCCCCGTCAATCCAACGCCGAATCGAATCGATTATGCTCACTGTCTTCGTCACCTCTCAGCGGGGCATGAGTTAAGACTTCGTTTTCAAGAGAGTGCTGTTGACCCAGCCCGTGTCCTCCGAGTCGGGGTCTGACTTCGCGCGCCCGTGCTCGACGACCTCCACCTGGAACCACTTGCCGTTCACCTGCAGGACGCGCACGGTCGAGCCGACCTCGGCCACGCCGACCTTTGCGTAACTCGGGTCGGGGCCTTTGCGCAAGTTTACATCGGTCGTGGTCACAAATTCACTCCCGACGGTTCCAGTTTTGTTCGCGGGCGCGCCGCCGGCCTGCCTCTGCTGCTGCGTCTCGCCGCCGCGGACTGCCCGCACGTAGCGGAAGGTCGCGTAGAGCATCCCCGAGAAGGCCAGCAGGAGCAGCAGCGCCACGCCCCACTTGCGCAGGCGCGGGGGGACGCGCGAGGCGCGCCCGCCGGAAGCGGGGCGACGTTCCGGGTAGTCCCTCTCGGTCGCGTCAGCGCGCTGGCGCGCGGTGTGGTCGGGGCCGTCCGCGAACTCTTTGACGGCGGCGGGCGGCGCGGACTCGCTGATGGGGACGACGAAGCGGTGGCGTCCCGCATCGTTGGCCGCGCGCGCCACGCGGTCGAAGGTCGGCGCGGGCGGCGGCGCGGGCGTGAAGCCGCGCGGGCCGGGGCCGTTGCCGTGCCCGCCCTCGTCCGGCTCGCCCGGCCCCGCGACGCCGCCGTCGGGACGGCGCAAGGGGAGCGTCTGTGCCATCGTCGCGTCGCGCAGCTCGCGCCAGAATTCCTCGACCGTCTGCTGGCGCTTGAGCGGGTTCGTCTGCGTCGCGCGCTCGAGGACGCGCAGGACGTAGTTCGCCCACGCTTGGGGGGCGAACTCCTGCGGCAGTTGCGTGATGGGCTTCTGCGAGAAGCGGCGCGGCGACTCGCCGGTCAGAACCATGTAGGTCGTCTTCGCCAGGGAGTAGACGTCGGCCGCGGGCGTGAGCTGCACGGGCCGCGGCCTCGTGAGCGAGGCCGTGTCGAGCGGGCCGGTGACGGCCAGCGGGTGGTGCTCGGGCGCGGCGTAGACGTCCGTGCCGACGCGCGTGATGGCGCCCTCGGCGGCCTCGATCTTGGCGACGCCGAAGTCCGCGATCTTGATGGTGTGCTGGTCGGCCGTGAGCAGGAGGTTCTGCGGCTTGATGTCGCGGTGGATGACGCCGTGCTGGTGCGCGTGCGCCAGCCCCTTGCAGACCTGCTCCAGGTAGAAGAGCGCGCCGTCGAGCGGCAGGGGACGGCGCAGCACGAGCGCCTGCAGGTCTCCGCCCGAGAGGTATTCGAGGACGAGGTAGTGGAACGTGCGCCCCGAAAGGTCTATCGCGGTGCCGTGGCCGAGGCGGCTGATGATGTTCGGGTGGCGGACGCGGTCGAGCGCGATGGCCTCGTTGCGAAAGTTCTCGACGAGCGTGCGCTCAAGCTCCGGGTCGGGCATCCCCTGGAGGTGCGTGTTGAGCGCCTTGATGACGACGAGGCTGGGCGCGCCCTCCTGCGCCGCCGCGTCGCGCGCCACGTAGACCTCCGAGTAGCTCCCGCGCCCGAGGCAGTCGAGCACGTCGTAGCGCCCGTCGAGTCTACACTGCTGAAGCTTCAGCTCGCTCATCGTGAATCAGTGATTACGGTGTCGGCGCGGTCGCGGGTTCGGTGGTGGCCGCGGGCGTCTGCTGCTGCGGCCGGACAAGTTCGGAGAGGGCGTCGGCGGCCTGGCGCGCGGCGGCCTCGTCGTTGGCCCGCAGGTGCGCGGCGACCTTGGCGAGGCGCGTGTCGATCTTGAGTTCGCCGTTGGCGGGCGTCATGTTCTCGTTGATCCTCTGGATGGCGCGGTCGAAGGCCGCGGCCGCGTCCGCCTGGCGGTCTGAGAGCAGCAGCGCCCGCCCGTACAGGTAGAGGAACTCGGGGTCGCTCGATTCGAGCGGCTGGCCGTTGGCCTCGGTCGCCATCCGCTGGGCCTCCGTCGCGGGCGAGAGGTCTACGGCGCGGCGCAGGCGCGCGAAGTGCTCGGCGGGCGTCTCCGTGAACGCCGCCTCGGGCGTGCGCGTCGGCGCCGGGCTGGGCGTGGGCGCGGCCGCGGCCGGCATCAGACGACTGCTCATCCCTCTGCGCTCGAACACCATCCCCACGTAGAAGGCCAGCGCCGCCACCCCGATTGTCAGAAGCAGTGCGCCGAACATCAGCAGTCCGCGCCCCCCGCCGTTCTTCGCGGGGCGGACGTTTGATGAAGGCGAAGCCGCCTTTGATGTCTCCTGAGAGACGCCGTGCCCGCCGCCCGCGGCGCCCGCCTTCGCCTCGGCGGCGGGCTGCGTGGCGACGCCGACGGACTGGCCGACCGCGGAGTCGAAGGGCCTGCGGAGGTGTGGGACGGGCGTGTCGGGGAGCGTGCGCGCCGTGTGCAAGGCCGCGCGCTCGGTGACGAGGGTCTGTTCTTCGTCCGTCTCGGTCTCGTGGATGTCGTTGCCGCCGCCCTCGCCGCCGACGCGGACGACGACGGCCGTCAGGTTGTCCTCGGCGCCGCGCTCGAAGCAGCGCTTCTTAAACTCCTCGCAGGCGCCTTCGAGCGTGCGCGCGTTGCGGAGCACCGTCGAAATCTCGTTGTCGGGGACGTGGCGCGTGATGCCGTCGGAGCAGAGGAGGAAGACCGTGCCGCGCTCGACCTCGAACGAGCGCATGTCCACCTCGACCGAAGACTCGGCGCCGAGCGCGCGGCTGATGACGTTGCGGTTCGGGTGCGTCGCGGCCTGCTCGGGCGTGAGGCGGCCGGCGCGCATCTCCTCCTCGACGAGCGAGTGGTCTTGCGTCTCGCGCGAGAGGCGGCCGTCGGGCGCGAGGCGGTAGAGGCGCGAGTCGCCGACGTGGCCCACGGTGGCGCGCAGGCCGTCGAGGTGGAGCGCGACGATGGTCGTCGCCATCATCGCGAAGCGCGGCTGCTCGCGCGAGAGGCGGTAGATGGAGTCGTTGGCCCGCTGGATGGCGATCTCCATCAGGTCTTCGACGTCCTCGCCGTCGTGCTGGTTGGCGAACGCCTCCTGTAAGACCTCGATGGCGGTCTGGGAGGCGACCTCGCCGGCCTGCGCGCCGCCGACGCCGTCGGCGACGGCGAAGATGCGGTGCGCGGCGTCGCACAGCATCGAGTCTTCGTTCTCGGGGCGCTTCTCGCTCAGGCCGCGGTCGGTGACCGACGCCGCCTCGATGGAGACCGCCCTGGGGTCTGCTGTCATTGAACCGCCTCCGGTAACTTGTACTCTTCCTCCTCGCGCGGCTCGCGGACGGCCGCCGCCGAGCGGAGGTCGGGCGCTTCGGCGTCGCTGGCGTTGCGGTGCGAGAAGGCCAGGAGCATCCCCAACATGGCGAAGCTCGTGATGAGGCTGAAACCCCCGTGGCTGACGAAGGGAAGCGTGATGCCCGTCATCGGCAGGGCGCGGGTCGTGCCGCCGACGTTGACGATGGCCTGGAAGCCGATGAAGGCCGTGAGCCCCGCCGAGCAGAGCTTGGTGAACATGTCGCGCGCCTCGATGGAGGTGCGCACGCCCGCGTTGACCAGGACGACGAGCGCGAGCAGGACGACCGCGCCGCCGACGAGTCCGAACTCCTCGCCGATGGCCGCGTAGATGTAGTCCGAGTCGGCGACGGGAATGACTTCGGAGAAGCCGAGCCCCAGCCCGCGGCCCGTCGTCCGCCCGGCGGCGAGGCCGAACGTGGCCTGCGAGGGCTGGAAGGCGATGCGGTCGAACCAGACGTCCACGTTGACGGTCTTCTGCATCGCGGGACTCTGCTCGGCCAGCTCCTTCATGCGCTGGTCGCGCGCGAGCGCGTCCTCGTAGTCCTTCTTCCACCACTCCGTGTCGGGCGCGGGCGGGTCGAAGCCGTCGAGCCAGAGGTGGAAGCGCTGCTTGATGCGGTCGGGCAAGATCGTGCGGACGGGCGCGGCGATGGTGGCGAGCGTCGGCACCTTCTCCTGCACGTTGACCGGCAAAGCGCCGACGATGAGGATGACGACGACCAAAACGAGCGAGCCGACGAAGACTAAGAGCTGCGGCCAGCGGCGGACGGCGACGAGGTAGAGCGTCGTGTACGCGCCGCTGAAGACGAGCATCTGCCCGAAGTCCTTCAGGGCGAAGAAGGGGATGAACGGGATGAGGCCCATCGCGAGGAGCGGGATGACGTTGCGCGCGCGCGGCATGCCCCAGTAGGTGCGGGCCAGTTCGCGGTAGTGAACCGTCAGGATGCCCGCGAAGCCGAGCAGGAAGGGAATCTTCGAAGGCTCCCACGGCGTCATGTTGCCGCCGAACTTGCCCGCGCTCGACCAGACGATGGCGCCGAAGAGCGGGATGAGCGTGGCGAGCACGATGACGAAGCTGTGCCGCTGCATCCAGTCGAGGTACTTGTCCTGCACGCAGAGCCAGTAGGCCAGAGCCATCGCGAAGAAGGCGAAGAGGGGAATCCAGGTGAAAGACGAGGTGAGCGCGCGGCCGACGGTCACCTCGGAGTGGCGCACGACCTCGGGCGTCGCGGCGGGCTGCGGGGCCGAGGGGTCGATGCCCAGAGCCTGCTTCTTGTCGGGGCCGTAGAACTGCTGGATGTAGCGCATCCGCTGCACCTGCGTCTTCTCGGCGCGCGCCTGCGCCTTGTTGCCGGAGCCGTACTCGGGGTCGCTGTAGAGGCGGTACTGCACGAGCAGGCCGACCGAGAAGAGCAGGACGGCCGTCGTGTAGAGCGTCCAGTTGCCCTTGAAGCGCATCACCCTTGAGAGCCAGAAGAGCAGGGCGATGAGCGGCACGTAGAGCAGAAGGTCGCGCGCGGCGCCCACGATTGAAGGCTCGTAGCCGCGCAGCAGTGCCGAGTCGTGGACGGCCGTGTAGCCGACGACCTCCAGCCCGACTATCAGCAGGAGCAAAAGCAGGTGTGTCGAAGCGCGGTTCCTCATCAAACAATTCCCCCCGGGTCTTCCTTACTGGTTCGCCTGATTCGTCGTGCGCGGCCGCGCGGCCGGAGTCGCGGCGGGCTGCGGTGCCTGCCCCTGCGGCGCGGGCTGATTCTGCCGTCCCTGCGGCCTGCCCGCGACCTGCGGCGGTTGTTGCTGCTGCGGCGCGCCGGGCGCGGCGAGCAGGCCGAGGTCGCGCGCCTTCAAGACGAGCGCGGCCGCGACCGGGGCGGCCGCCTTCGCGCCGTAGCCGCCGCCCTCGATGATGACGGCGATGGCGAGCTGCGGGCGGTCGAGCGGCGCGAGGCAGAGGAACCAGCTGTCGATCCTGAACTCGGGGTCGAGCCGCGGCACCATGTATTCGCGGATGGGGTTGCCGCGGCGGTCGCGCTCGACCTTCTTCTCCATCAGCATCTCGCCGGTCTTCGGGTCGTAGAGCGGCACCTGCTTCTCGGCCGTGCCGGTCTTGCCGCCGGTGATGATGCCCTGCGCGTGAACCTGTGTGAAGACGCTCGTCGCCGTGCCCGAAGGCCCCGACGTGACGAGCCCCATGATGCGCCGCATCTCGGCCGCGCGCTCCGGCGTCGTCGACTGCGCGAAGACCTCGGGCGGGCGGTCGTACTCGATCTTCGGCTTCATCGTCTTGCCTTCGAGGTTGCCGATGGTCGCGGCGACGAGGGCCATCTGGAACGGCGTCATCTGGCCGGCGTACCCCTGCCCGAAGCCGATGAGACCTAAGTCGTAAGGGCGCTCGCGCGGGTAGAGCGCGACCGTGGCCTCGACGGGCGCGAGGGCGCGCGCCACCGCGGGCGAGCTGACGTTCCAAATCTCCGGCTGCTTGCCCGAGCCGAGCGCCTCCTGCGGGCTGCCGACCGGCGTCATGCCCAACTGCTTGATCGCCTCGGCCAGCTTCTCCGGCCCGAGCTTGATCGCCATCTGCGCGAAGTACTGGTTACACGAGACTTCAATCGCGGTGTCGATGCCGATGTGGCCGTGTACCTCGCCGGTGCCGCCCGAGTCCATGATGACCTTGGCGCCCGGCTCGGCGTAGAACCCGCTCGCCTTGCAGTCGAACTTCAGATCCTGCATCCCGTTGTTGAAGGCCGCGAGCATGACGGCCGTCTTGAAGGTCGAGCCGGGGATGTAGCGCGCGCGCAGGGCGCGGTTGACGAGCGGCTGGTCGCGGTCGTCCGCGTTCAACTTGACCCAGGCCTCCTCGTCCTGCACCTCGCGCAGGGAGTAGGAGGGGTTGCTGTAGATGGCGAGCACCTCGCCCGTCTGCGGGTTGAGGACGACGGCCGCGCCGTGGCGGCCCTTGAGCTGCGCGACGGCCTCCTTCTGCAACTCCTGGTCGATGGTCAGGCGCACGTCGAGGTTCGCCTGCTGCATGACGTTCTTGCCCATCAGCACGTCCCAGGACTCGGGCGCGGCGCTGCTCTGGATGCCGAAGAGGGCGCGTTCAAGGCCGGGGTCGCCGCGGTCGGAGCCGAGTATCTGCGAGACCTCCGTGTCGAGCGGGTAGTCGCGCACGATCTGCCCGTTCGGCGCGCGCCGGTAGAGCGCGAGCGCGTGGTCGAGGCTCCCCGTCCGGTCGAGAATCCAGCCGCGCAGGGTGGACTCGGCCAGCCGGCGGTTGCGGAGGTCTTTGTAGCTCAGCTCCTGAAAGCGGTCGTTCGTCTCGGCCGCGTACTGCGCCCAGTAGACGTGGAAGCTGAAGACGCCGAGGGCCAGCAGCACGAAGAGCCAGCGCAGCGCGCGCAGGCCGCGGTTCGTCGAGGTCGCGCCCAGTCGCCGCCTGATCTCAGGCGGCAGGTCGGCCGGCGCCACCGCCTCCAGGGCCGAACGCCTGCGCCGACGCATCAGCAGCAGTGACGCGAGCAGAATCAGAACCAGCAGCGCCACCCCGCCCACATACAACAGACTCAGCAGCGCCGGCTTCGCTTCGGGAATGTCTGCGAGAAAAATCATTGGTAAATAGTTAATCGTAAATAGTGAATGATGGATAGTAGTTTGGCGCCAGACGACTTTGGCGGTAAACGGACGGCCCTGCAACAGGGCGAACCATTTACCATTTACTATTCACCATTCACTGCCTCTTAAACCTTACTTCCACGTCGCCGAAGCTGACGACATCGCCATCCTCGATCTGGCGCGCCTCGCCGTAGGCGATGCGGCGGCCGTTGATGAAGGTGCCGTTGGTCGAACCCGTGTCGGCGACGAGCAGGGTGCCCTCGCGGTTCATGACGAGCGACGCGTGAATCTTGGAGACGCTCGGGTGTTCGAGTTGCAAGTCGTTGTCGGCCACGCGGCCGACGCTCATGCGGCGGCCGCCCGGTCGGAAGGCGAGCGGCTTCTCGAAGGCGCGCTCGGGCGCGTTGACGCGCGCGAGAATCTGCACGTCGGTCGTCGTCAGAGTCTTCGCCTTCGGCACCGCGTCGGCCATCTCCAGGTGCAGCTGCTCGGCCTGGTCGCGCCGCTTCAGCTCCTCCTCGAACTCGCCGTACGAAGGGTCGACCGCGATGCCCGAGGTGAAGATGTCCGCGCTCGTCTCGACCTTGATGGGCGCGAGCGTGCGGTAGCGCCGGTCGTTGATGAAGTCGATGGCGGCGGCCAGCACCTCGTGCTCCAGCTCCTTGATGTACTCGGGCGGGGCCTCGGAGTGCGTGCCCCACTCGACCTTGAGTTTGAAAAGGTGCGGGGCGATGCGGCGGCCTTCCGCGTCCGCGCGCGCGCGCTCGTCCACGAGCTGCTTCATGCGCTCGATGAGCTTCGTGGTGGTGAAGCCGGGGTGCGCCTCGGCCTCGCGCCCGAGCTTGCGATCCACGACCGAGCCCATGCCTTCGAGCACGCGGCGCATCAGGCGCTCGACCAGCGCCTCGTCGCGCTTCTTCTTCTCCTTCGGCGCGTCTTCGGGCTTCTTCTTATCTGTCTCTTCGCTCATAAGGGGCGCTCGCGACAAAGCGGCCGGCGGGCGCGCAGTCCGGCCCGGCGGCGAAAGTCCTGAGAACGGGGAAACGGGAAACGTCTTTTAACCTTTACGACTGCGGTCATTCTAGCCGAAACCGGCCGCCCCGCGGAAGTCTCGTCCAAAAGTTAAAGGGAAAGGTGAGAAGAAAGAGACAATTAGCGCCGGATGTTATGAAAAATCTCTCTGCCGCGCCGCCTCGTAGAGGACGACGGCGAGCGCGGTGGCGAGGTTCAGACTCTCGACCGGCCCGCGCATGGGGATGCGCACGGCGTCGTCCGCGGCCCGAGCCTCTTCGACGGACAGCCCCCCGGCCTCCGGGCCGAGGACGACCGCGCGCGGCCTCGTCCAGTCGAGCCCCGTGTGCAGCGTGGGCGCGGCGGCGGCCGTGGCGACCGTCGAGATGCCGCGCCCGACGCACCACGCGAGCACCTCTTCCAGCGCCGGCCCCGTCCAGAGCGGGAGCCGGAACGCGGAACCCATCGAACCCCTCAGACTCTTCGGCGAGAGCGGGTCGGTCGAGCCTCTCGTCAGGACGACGCCGGTCGCGCCCGCCGCCTCGGCGACTCTCAAGACCGCGCCCACGTTCGAAGGGTTGTTCGCTTGATGCAGGACGACGACCAGAGGCACGCCCGCCGCCTGCTCGATTCTTTCGCGCCCGGTCTGCGGCCGGCGGGCGAGCGCCACGACGCCCTGCGGCGTCTTCGTGTCCGAGACCGATTCGAGCACGTCGTCCGAGACGGCATACGTGTTCGGGCAAACGTCCCGGAGCTTTTGGAGAAGGGAATCCCCGCGCCCCTCGTCCGAGAGGCCGCGCGTGTAGAGCACCGCCTCGAACACGACCGACGCGCGCAGGGCCTCTTCGCAAAGGCGCACGCCCTCGACGAAGACCAGCTCCCGCTCGCGCCCCTCGCGCACGGCCCGCGCGCGTTGCGCGAACTGGTTCTTACGGCTGGTGATGATGTCGGCCATCTTTCACTCCGGCTCAAGCTCGACCCAGACAGGCCAGTGGTCGGAGATGCCGCGCACGCGCGCGACGCCCCAGCGCAGCGCGCGCGCGCCGCGCACGAATATCCAGTCGAAGTGATGGCGTATCGGCCCCGAGCGCCACGTCGGCGTGTTCGTCCGCATGGGCGTCGTGTAGCCGTTCTCTTCGAGGAGGGAACGCGCGGCCTGTCTACCCTCGTCGTTGAGCGTGTTGAAGTCGCCGAGCAGCACGGCCGGCTCCGGGGTGCGCTCGGCCAGGGCGAGGATGGTTCGATGCTGCCTGAGCTGGCCCTCGACGTTCGCGTGCGTGTCGATGTGCGCGTTGAAGACGTGCAGCCTGCTTCCGCCGAAAGGCACGGACGCCGCGACCGCGAGCCTCGGCCGCCAGGGGCAGGTGTCCCACGGAAGCTCGATGCGTTCGGGCGAGGAGAGCGGCAGGCGGCTGAGGAGGGCGACGCCCGTGTCCCCGTCTTCGCCGCGCAGCATACGCTCTTCGAAGTCGAGCCACCACTTGCGACCTTTCGGCTCCACGTCCTTCGGCGTCGGCACGTGCGCGCGGACGTAGCCCATCCGCAGCTCCGCGGCCAGCTCGCGCGCGACGTGGCGCCCGCCCGCGCGCAGAGTCCCGCTGTCGGCCTCCTGCAGGGCGATTACGTCCGCGCGCGGCAGGTGCGCGCCGTCCGAGAGCAGGCGCGCGGCCTTGCGTATGTTCTCGCCGACGAGCCGCGGCCGGCGGCCCGGCCAGCGGAGGCCGGCGCGCCGCAGAAGGCTCCCGCCGATGAGGTGCGAGCCGACCGCGTACCTGATGTTGTAGGTGACGACAACCAGCCGCCGCGACCCTTCCGGCGAAGGCTCGCGGGTCGTGAAATCGTCCTGCTCGATTTCTGGTTCTGCTTGGCTCGCGGCGCGGGCGTGTTGCACAATCGGCTCACACAGTAGATTCGTTTAGAGCGTGGGGGGATTATACGATGAATCGACGCGTCATCGCCGCGGTGAGCGACATGCTCTTCGCCTCGAAGATTCGCGGGACGGCCGAGCACCTGAACGTCACGGTCGATTTCGCGCGGACGGAAGAGGGGCTGTTCGACTACGCCAAGACGGAAGTGCCCTCGCTTATCATCCTCGACCTGCACGAGACGCGCTTCGACCCCGTCGCGCTCGCCGCCCGCCTCAAGTCGGACGAGCGACTCCGGGCCGTGCCCGTCGTCGCCTTCTTCTCGCACGTCGAGGCGGAGCTTCGACGCAAGGCCCTGGAGGCCGGCGTGGAGCACGTCCTCCCGCGCTCCGTCTTCACACAACGTCTGGCTGAGATTTTGAGTGTCGGGCCTTAATAACCGAGATAGATTAACCACAGAGACACAGAGGCACAGCTTGTCGAGCAATTCCGCATCAAGCTGTGCCTCTGTGTCTCTGTGGTGAAAAATTCTTCCGCTAAGCGACCGGCGCGGGGGCGATGGTCTCGTGGATGGCGCGGACTTCGCGCGCGAGCTGCTCGTACTGTTCGAGGGTGAGCGACTGCGCGCCGTCGGAGAGGGCCAGCTCGGGGCGGTTGTGGACTTCGATGATGAGGCCGTCGGCGCCGACGGCGACGCCCGCGCGCGCGAGCGGCGTGACCATGTGGTTCTTGCCCGTGCCGTGCGACGGGTCGACGACGACCGGCAGGTGCGACAGGCGCTGCACCGCCGGCACGGCCGCGAGGTCTAAGGTGTTCCGCGTGTGCTGCGCGAAGGTGCGCACGCCGCGCTCGCAGAGGACGACGTTGTAGTTGCCCTCGCCCATGATGTACTCGGCCGCCAGCAGCCACTCGTCAATCGTCGCCGAGAGCCCCCGCTTCAGGAGCACCGGCAAAGGCGAGCGCCCCGCGCGCTTCAGCAGGGAGAAGTTCTGCATGTTGCGCGCGCCCACCTGAAACACGTCCGCGTACCTGTCGACCAGGTCGGCGCTCGCCTCGTCCACCGCCTCCGTCACGATCTTCAGCCCGAACGCCTCGCGGACTTCGGCCAGAAGCTTCAGGCCCTCTTCGCCCAGGCCCTGGAAGGCGTAAGGGCTCGTGCGCGGCTTGAAGGCGCCGCCGCGGAAGAAGCGCGCGCCGCTGCGGCGGACGGCCTCGGCGATGGCGAAGACCTGTTCGCGGTTCTCGACGGCGCAGGGGCCTGCGATGATGGCGAGTTCTTCGCCGCCGATCTCGGCGTCGCCGACTTTGACGACCGTCTTCTCGGGGCGCAGGTCGAGCGTGACGAGCTTGTAAGGTTTGGTGACGCGGATGGCCTCGGCCACGCCGTGCAGCGTCTCGAAGCGCGTGATGTCCACGGGCTTGTCGTTGCCGGTGATGCCGATGGCCGTGCGCGAGGCGCCCGGCATCGTGTGCGGGCGGTAGCCCATCTCCGTGATGACGCGTTCGACCTCCGCCACGTCGCGTTCCGTCGCGTCGGCCTTCATGACAATAAGCATCATGTACCTCTTAACAAGTGTAAAAACATTTCACCACAGAGACACAGCTTAAGAACACAGCTTCAGGCTTTGAGCTGTGTCTCAGTGTCTCTGTGGTGAACATTCTCGTACTTCATACGTGAGATTCAATGGCAAATCGCATACCGCCGGGGCGCTCACATCCTTTCGGGAACGTCGATGCCGAGGGTGTTGAGCGCGCGCGTGAGTTGCGCGCGCACGAAGTCGGTGACGTAGACGAGGGCGGCGCGCCTGACCGCGTCACGCTCTTCGAGGATGCGGTTCTCGTCGCGATTGTAGAAGAAGTTAAAAGCCTGTGCCAGTTGGAAGGTGTACTTCGCGAGGTGCGAGGGCTCCGCGAAGTTGGCCGACTGCCTGAGCACCTCGGGCAGCCGCGCCGCGAGCGTCACCAGAGACCAAATCTCGCTCCCGGTCTCGCCCTCGAAGACCTTCGCCACGCCCCCCGCCGCCTCGCCGCCGTCCGCGGCGGCCTCGCGGATTGTGCGTTGTGCATTCTCAAGCTCGCCGTTTGGCAACTTGCGAAAGATGGAGTTGGCGCGCACGGCCGCGTACTGGCAGTAAGGCCCGGCCTCGCCCTTCGTCGAGAGCGCCTCTTTGAAGTCGAAGACGATGACGGAGTTCCGCGTCCACTTCATCAAAAAGTATCGAAGCGCCCCGACGGCCAGCGCGTGCGCCGCCGCACGCTTCTCCTCGTCGGACACGTCCGGGTGTCGGCCTTCGACCTCGCGCAAGGCGTTCGCTTCGAGCGTGTCGATGAAGTCGTCGGCCTTCACGCCCAAGCCCCGACGGCCGCTCATCTCGACGAAGGTGCGTGACTTCTCCTCCGTGCTCAGCTCAAGCCCGAGTTCTTCGGCCGCGTCGGGCGTGAGCACGACCCTCTCATAGGAGAGGTGAACGCTCGCCCCTTGGCCGACCTGCGGCGCGACCGCCTTCACCCCGAGCTTGACGACCTCCTGCGGGTAGGACTGGCGCGAGTCGATGACGTTGTAGACGGTCGCGCCCGCGCCGAAGTGCGGCGCGTCAGGGTTTGCTTCGTCCGCCCTGCTGGTCGTCGTCCAGATGGCGTGGCCGTCCGGCTCCGTGCGGAAGGGTTTGAAGTAGAAGTTAAGGTCTACCTGCCCGAGCTTCCACAGTTGATATGCGATGTCCTTGCCCGTGTAGGTGATCGTGCCGTTGGAGCGGACGATGACCTTGTCGGCCTCGTACTCCTCGCTGCCCTCGTGGGTCTCCATCGGCATGACCCAGCAGCCCTTGTTCTTGCCCTCGTCCGCGAACTTGATCGCGCCCGACTCCTTCATCCGCTCGAAGGCGTGCGACCAGAGGAAGTGCAGCACTTCGGACTCGCGCGGCAGCAGGTCGTAGGTGATGCCTAAGCGGAGCATCGTGTCGAGGTGGCAGTGGACGATGCGCGTCGCGACGTAGTCGGCCAGCTCGGCCGTCGCGTTCCCGCCCTCTTCGAGCGCGTGCAGGGTCTCGACGCGCAGCTTCAGGCGCTCCGGGTCTTCCTTCGCGTCCGGGTCGCCGCCCCTGTAGAAGAGGCCGACGCGCGCGTACAAGTCCCAGCAGTAATAGTCGAACGGGTAGTCTTCCTTTAAAGAGGCGTCGAGCGCCTTCACGTCTTCGAGCGACATGCCTTCGAGGTGCTGGAAGCCGACGACCACGTCCGCGACCTGCACGCCGGTGTTGTCGATGTAGTTGTGCACCTCGACGCGCTCGCCTATGGCCCGGAGGATGCGGACGAAGGTATCGCCGAGGACTGAGTTGCGCAGGTGCCCGATGTGCGCGGCCTTGTTCGGGTTGACGCTCGTGTGCTCGACCATGCGCTTGGGCGAGTCTGCGGCGGGGGCCGATTCCGCCCGAAGCGAAGAGAGACCGGCCAGCAGCCGCGCGCGGTCGTAGAAGAGGTTGAGGTAGCCGGCGCCGGCCACCTCGACGCGGCCGACCGCCTTGTCCGCTTCGAGCACCTGTTTGAGTTCTTCCGCGATGGCGCGCGGGTTGCGCTTCTCGCCGGTCGCCTGCTTGATGCGCTTCGCCAGCTCGAAGGCGACGGGGAAGGCGAGGTCGCCCAACTCCGTGCGCGGCGGCACCTCCGAAGGGACTTGTTCGAGTTCGACCCCGAACTTCTCGGCGGCGGCGGCGCGCACGCGCTCGCGCAGGGACTGTTGCAGTTCGATCAGGTTCAAGGTTTGTGTTTCCTCTGACGCTTTCTCGGCTCGCCGGAAAAGCTGAGAGTATAGCCCAGCCGCTTCGCGCGGCGCTAATCAGTAGGCAGTCGAGGCGAATATTTAAAAAGATTGAGAAAGTGATTAAGGCGGTGACGGGTGACAGGAAGGCATTCTCCCGATGCAATCTAAGGAATTGTGTAGATCGCGGAGGGGTGAAGAAGCGTTAGAAAAATACTTGACAGGTAGATTTTGGCGGGAGCATCATTTCGCCATCAAGCAGGTATGGGCTAGTATCAGAGCCTGCCCCGCCAGCTCTCTCAACTAGTCCTCTCATTCCACACTCAGATAAGCACGCTCAAAAACTCTTTTCAAAAAATTAGAAAAGGAAATTTTGGGGCGGATAGCTTTCACATCATAGGACAACCAAACGCGTTGCATCACAAAGGGTAAGAATTCCTGCCCCTCGCGCAAAGAAAGGTAGTTATTATGAGGCGGCGGTCTCGCAGGTTCTGTTTTGCCCTAACTATCATCTCCTTCCTTTACCCTGTCACGCCACAGGCAACTTATGCCCAAGCGGTAAGGCCCAGACAGACCAATGGGGTCTCTGCTCCGGGCACGCAGAAGAAGTCCTACGCTGAAAATATTGAGAGAATTAAAGAGTATCAGAGAATTAACTCGGAGTTATTCAACGAACAGTTAAAAGAGGTGTTGAAGGTCTATGGGGAGTTAGGGGTCGATGTTTTTCAGCATAAAGGTCCGGAGAAAATTAAAGAGGCGATTACACAAGTGAGGGGTGTTTTTGATTTGACGAATTCGGTGTACGGCGTGGCGGCGGCCCGGGCCGGCGGTAACAGATCTCTTGCCTTCGCCAACGCACTAGAAGGTTTAGTAACCCTTTCAGCGCTACCGTTCGAGATTAACCCCGGGCTGAAAACACTACCGGCATACAGGATGATTATCCTTCCCCTGGATAGAGCAGTGACCGGCATTAAAATTACTGAGCGCCTCATCGAGGCCGGCAAACTTTCAGATAACCTCGACTTGTTATTAGAAAATCAAAGAAAGCTGAACGGCGCGTTGATAAAAGTGCAGGAACTGCAAAAGGCGTATGAGTCGTCTGAACAGGGAAGAAGTATGGCGTCTGATGAATCCGCCACAAAATCAAAGAGTACGAATGCTAACAAGGAGTCAATAACAGAGGCTCTTAATAAATTTGAGAAAGGTTTAGACGACGCCATTGACCAGTGGGGCTATAAGGAACAAGGGGACAGGTATTTCGACGGGCGGCCAGGGGCGTTGGCAAATTTTCTGGAAAAACATCCCGAATATAAGTCGGGCGTGAGACCCGAGTTTCCGCCCGACTCCAGTAACGAAGGTAAGGGAGACTCTGCCGGTAGCGATGACGGCGAAATGTACGAAGACGACGACGCGGCAGATATGTTCGGTTACATGATGGAAGGCGAGCGATACTTCGCAAATCGTCCCAAGGATTTTGAGCGATTCAAGGAGAGATATCCCTACTACAAGGAGTTAACGTGGGAGGCGCTGGCAGCATCCGAGCGCGCAGAATCGTACCGGCGTGCTATGGCGGTCTTCAATAGCTGGAAGGAACGTCAAGTCGCGGAATATCACGGTAACTGTACTAAGGCGGAGACCGACTATCAACGTGATATGAAATCGGAACAGCAACTGTATGACTCTTTCGATGCAGATTGTAACAATCCAGTATTGTCCCTCGCGGACAGCGCAGCGTGTCACGCAGAGGTCGAAAAAGGCCGGAATAGTATGCTCAAGTCACTCGCCAATTTTTTGAAGGCGCAACGCACAAGCAACTACTGCGGTCATGACGATGAGATGCTGCGCTTTCTCGACCAAAGGAAGCCCCGGTATTAATCATTACACTGCGGCCCATGCCGTACGCCGGTTGCCTCCGGTGCCGGAGTAAGTCCACGTAACGCCACCTAACTGGTAGAAGGAGGGGGAGGAGAGTCATGAAACGAAATCTCGAACTGGTCGCCTCATTAGGTTTGGTTGTCGTCCTTCTTTTCTCCGGCATAGCATTGGGGCAGTCAAAGAAACGAAAGAGGGTGCCGAAGCCGAGGAGCAGGCAAGAGGTCACTACGATGGGGGCCGGCAGCGATCATGACGTGGAGTGGACTCGCAATCCGAAGACCGGCACCTTGGAGGCCACCAGCCCCAATAACCCTGACGAGAATTACACGTCGCCTCTAGACGCCATAAAATCCAGTAAGGGGAGAAGATCAGAGGGAAATATATCCGCCGCAAACGCTGGGGAGAACCTTGCCGCAGACGAATATCCGTTTCCATGCTTATGTCCTGATCAACATTCCGCGTTAGTTGCGACAGCCAAGGGGCAGGGACAGACGGAATGGCTGGATGGAATTCTGTACCATCAACCCACTTTTAAAGGACAGTGTACGGGGATTTCGTCTGGTGCACTAGCCGGTGTGTGGGTAATGGATACGCTAGAGGAATGCCCTGAATCTATATTTAATACTCCTCCAGAAGTGCCTTACGAAACTACTTTCATCCAGATGAGTGATGGTAGTTATAAACAGCTGGGAGGCCGTCATTACAGCGGAACCAGTGACCCTACGCTAACTCTGAAACCGATTGGGAATAACCTCTACGGGGCATCTTATAAGCTCTCCGGAGAGGAAGGCTTATTTGAGGTTGGGGTCAACGGAGACGTAATACGCTATTCCTATAAAAGGAATGTTTATTTTGACGGCCGCCCCCGCGCCGATTGGATTATTTGTACTACGTCGGGCCACCGTAAGCTGCCTAATATTCGACGGTGATAGACAGATACTCGAATCAGAAAAATCTAAATAAGTTCTAAAGAAGCCCCGGAGGGGCGGCACGTGCACGTGCCGCCCCTCCGGGGCTTCGACACTCTTCTTAGTTTTTGAATCAATAATCTTCACTCTCGGACAGCGCTACTGTCTACTGCTTCTTGACACTCGCCGGACGCGCTCTGCTACCATCCTTTGGTTTTTAATGAACACAAGACAACACCGGAACATCCCCGAAGAGTTGCGGGAGCGTCTGCGTTCGGCGCGGCGCGTCTTTGTGCTGACCGGCGCGGGCGTGTCGGCGGAGAGCGGCGTGCCGACCTTCCGCGGCGGCGGCCACACCGCCGTCTGGAAGGGCATGCCGTTCGAGGTCATCTCCTCGGCGAGTATGGTCAGGAGCAACCTGCCCGAGGTCTGGGAGTGGTTCGACTACCGCCGCGGCCGCATCGGTGAATGCCGGCCGAACCCGGCGCACGAAACAATCGCGCGCTGGCAGGAGAGGTTCGAGTCGTTCACGCTCGCCACGCAGAACGTCGACGGCCTCCACGCCGCGGCCGGCTCGCGCGGAGTGCTCGAACTGCACGGCAACGCCTGGCGTGCGCGTTGTTTGAAGTGCGGGAACAGGGAAGACATGCGCGAGAAGCAAAGGGACGTGCGCCCGCCCTTGTGCGCGGAGTGCGGCACGCAGATGCGGCCAGACGTCGTGCTCTTCGGCGAGATGCTGCCCGAGCGCGTCTGGATTTCCGCGGCCGAGCGCGCCGCACACTGCGACCTCTGTTTCGTCGTCGGCACTTCGGCCATCGTCTACCCCGCGGCGGGTCTGCCGTACGCCGCGGCCGAGGCGGGGGCCTTCCTCGTCGAAGTCAACCCCGAGCCGACGCCGCTCTCCGAAATGTGCGACGTGACGTTGCGCGGCGCGGCCGGCGAGATTCTGCCTCTGCTTGATGATTGAGGAGTTTGTTTGAAGACTCTCTACTTCGACTGCTTCGCCGGCATCAGCGGCGACATGACGCTCGGCGCGCTCGTGGACGCG
Source organism: Acidobacteriota bacterium (assembly GCA_019239425.1). Taxonomy (GTDB): domain Bacteria; phylum Acidobacteriota; class Blastocatellia; order Pyrinomonadales; family Pyrinomonadaceae; genus QHXN01. The sequence goes on along the minus strand of JAFAZX010000059.1, from coordinate 5,236 downwards.
GGCGCCGACGCGCGCGTGTTGACCGAGCGGCTCACGCTGCTCGGCGTGGAAGGCTACGAGATCAGCTTCGAGAAGGTTGACCGCAGCGGCATCAGCGCGACGCGCGCGCTCGTGCGTCTGACAAAAAAAGAGAAGAAGCACCGGCACCTCTCACACATCGAGAAGATTATTGGCGACTCTCGTCTGAACGACTCGGTCAAGGGGCGCGCGCTGAAAATCTTCCGGCGTCTCGGCGAGGCCGAGGCGCGCGTCCACGACGTGCCGGTCGAGCGCATACACTTCCACGAGGTCGGCGCCGTGGACGCCATCGTGGACGTGGTCGGCGCGTGCATCTGTTTCGAGCTGCTCGGCGTCGAGCGCTTCAACGCCTCGGCCCTGCACGTCGGGAGCGGCACGGTCGAGATTGAGCACGGACGTTTCCCCGTTCCGCCACCGGCCGTCGCGGAGCTTCTGAAAGGCGCGCCCGTCTACGCGACGGACATCGTCGGCGAGCTGGTCACGCCGACGGGCGCGGCCATCTTGACGACCGTGTGCGAAGAGTTCGGCCCCATGCCGCGGATGAGCATCGGGGCGACGGGCTACGGCGCGGGCGGTCGCGAGTACAAGAACTTCCCGAACGTGCTGCGCGTCCTCATCGGCGAGTCCGATAAGGCCGGGGAGACGCCGCCGGGCGTCTCGGCCCAAGTCGACGAAGAGTTGTTGATGGTCGAGACGAACGTGGACGACGTGTCGCCGCAAGTCCTCGGCTATCTATTGGAGAAGGCCCTCGAAGGCGGCGCGCTCGACTGCTTCCACACGCCCGTGCAGATGAAGAAGAGTAGGCCCGGCGTGCTCGTCTCCATCCTCTGCCGGCCTTCGGACGCCGGGGCGATGCGCGAGCTGCTCTTCGCCGAGACGCCGACGCTCGGCGTGCGCACGTACGCGGTTACGCGCCGCGCACTGGAGAGGGAGGCCGTGACTGTCGAGACCGAGTTCGGTACGATTGCCGTCAAGGTCGCGCGCAGAGAGGGCCGGGCGGTCGGCGCGACGCCCGAGTACGAAGACTGCCGCGCCGCGGCCCGAGCCCACAACGTCCCGCTGCGCGTCGTGCAGGAAGCAGCGCGCGCGGCGTTCCGAAGGGTTGAGCCTTAAAGCTGGGAGCGCGGGCACCCTACAGCCCGCCTGAGCGCCGCAGGCGCGAAGGCAGAGAAGCTTTAAGTCTCAAGTTTGAAGTAAAGGGTACGACGGTCAGCGCGCAGAAGGGCGCTTGCGGGCAGGGATGCCCGCGCTCCCAGCGAAGAGGTGCAGATTATGGCAACGAGCTACTCCGCGACGGAGCCGGACGAGGGCTCGGGAGAGAACGAAGGCGCGCGCGGGGTCGACCTCGAAAAGATCGAGCGCGGCGTCAGGCTCATCCTCGAAGGCGTGGGCGAGGACGCGGAGCGCCCCGGACTTCAGAGGACTCCGCGGCGCGTGGCGGAGATGTACGCGGAGCTGACCGAGGGGATGCGCGAAGACCCTTCGGAGCACGTGCGGGCTCTGCCCGGCGACCGTCATGACGAGATGGTCATCGTGAAGGACATACACTTCGCCTCGCTCTGCGAGCACCACCTCGCGCCCTTCGTCGGCAAGTGCCACATCGCCTACATCCCGAAGGAGGGACGCATCGTTGGGCTTTCTAAACTGGCGCGGCTCGTCGAGAGCTTCGCGCGCCGCTTGCAGGTGCAGGAGCGCCTGACCTCCGAGATCGCGGACACGCTCTTCGGCGGGTTGAAGCCCGTCGGCGTGATGGTCGTGATGGAGGCCGAGCACACCTGCATGACCATCCGCGGCGTGAAGAAGCCGGGCGCGACGACCATCACCTCGGCCATCCGCGGCGGCTTCCGCAAAGACTCGCGCACGCGCGCGGAGGCGATGGCCCTGATACGCGAGAAGTGAACGATGAGAGTGCTGCTGACAAAAATCGTGCTGACGGCGTGCGTGCTTTTCTCCGCTTCGTTCCCGGCCGGGGCGAAGGTCGCCCTGCAGAAGAAGAGAACTACGCGTCACGCCAGACGTCCGCAGAAGCCTCTGCGCGAGCCGGACGTGATCTTCGTCCCGACGCCGCCCGAGACCGTTGACGAGATGCTGCGGCAGGCGCGTCTTAAAAAGGGGGACGTGCTCTTCGACCTGGGGAGCGGCGACGGGCGCATCCCCATCGCGGCCGCCAAGCAGTACGGCGTGCGCGCCGTCGGCATCGACATCGACCCGAAACTCGTCGACGAGGCGACAGAGAACGCGAAGCGCGAGGGCGTCGGCAACCTCGTCACCTTCCGCCTCGGCGACATGTTCGCGGCCGACCTGCGCGGGGCGACGGTCGTCACGCTCTACCTTTCGGACACGCTGAACGTCCTGCTCCGCCCGAAGCTCCTGCGCGAGCTGCCCGTCGGCGCGCGCATCGTCTCGCACGACTTCCGCATGGGCGACTGGCAGCCCGAAACTTCGGTGCGCGTCCCCTGGAAGAATCTCTACCGCACGGTCTACGTCTGGACGGTGCCGCGTGGGCGACGTTATAAAAAGGGCTCAGTCAGTCGTCTGTGATGCTTGAAACTGTTGTGAAACGTATTCACCACAGAGACACAGAGACACAGCTTTGTCTTTAGCTCTCAACAAGCTGTGCCTCTGTGTCTCTGTGGTGAAGCGCCTTCAGCTCTACGTACAAGATTGAGCTAAACGCTTACATGAAAACTTTCTACGTCACGACACCCATCTACTATGCGAACAGCCTGCCCCACATGGGGCACCTGTACACGACCGTCGTCGGCGACTTCCTGAGGCGCTACAAGCGGCAGCGCGGCTTCGAGACGTTCTTTTTGACGGGGACGGACGAGCACGGGACGAACATCGAGCGGGCGTCGGCGAAAGCCGGGCGCACGCCGCGCGAGCACGTCGATTACATCGTCGGCGAGTTGCAGAAGATGTTCGGCGCCTTCGGACTCGACACCGAGCACGGCGGGTTCGACATCTTCATGCGCACGACCGAGCCTTTCCACTATGAGGGCGCGCAGGAGTTCTGGCGGCGTGCCGCCGCGGGCAGGACGCCGAAGGGGCGCGAGAACATCTACAAGGGTTTCTACGAGGGCTGGTTCTGCGCGCCGTGCGCGACGTTCAAGACTGAGGCCGAGATGTTGCCGGCAGTCGAAGAGGGCGGGCCGCCGCTTTGTCCAATTCACGAGCGCCCGCTCGACAAGGTCTCGGAGGAGAGCTACTTCTTCCGCCTGTCGGACTACGACGAGGCTCTGCTCGAAATCTACGAGGCGCGGCCCGACTTCGTGCGGCCCGAGGCGCGGCGCAACGAGGTCGTCAGCCTCGTGCGCGGCGGGCTGGAGGACGTTTCGATCAGCCGCCTGAAGTCGTCAGTCAGTTGGGCGATTCCGGTTCCCGACGACCCGCAGCACACGGTCTACATCTGGTTCGACGCGCTCATCAACTACATCACGGCTTTGGGCTGGGGGAGCGAGCAGCGGCGCGCGCAGGCGGGCGAAGACCTCTTCGAGAAGTTCTGGCCCGGCGTCCACCTCATCGGCAAAGACATCCTGCGGCAGCACGCGGTGCTCTGGCCGGCGATGCTCCTGGCGGCGGGCGTCGAGCTGCCGCGGGCGGTCGTGGCGCACGGGCTGTGGCTCGACCAGACGGGGCGAAAGGGTTCGAAGACGTTAGGGAATGCACTCGAACTCCCGACGCTCCTTCGACATTTCAAGGTCGACGCCGTGCGCTACTTCCTCCTGCGCGAGATGTCTTTCGGGCAGGACGCCAAGGTCGATTATGAGGCCATAATCGAGCGCTCTAATGCTGACCTCGCTAACGGGTTCGGCAACCTCGTTAGTCGCACGCTGACGATGATTCATAAATACTTCGGTGGCATTGTCCCCGTGGACGATATCCCGGAGTCAAAGCGGCTGCTGGCGAAGCGCGCGGGCGTTGGCTCCGATGCGCAAGAGCTTTCGAGCAGTCTTGAGCTAATGCGCGATCAGTTCATACAGAGCATCGAGGAGTTTGCGTTCCACCGCGCACTCGAAGCCGCTTGGGGAATGATCGCCCGCGTGGACAAGTTCATCTCGGACGCGAAGCCGTGGGAGTTAGCCAAAAGCGAGGAGCAGCGGGAGACGCTTGGGGCCGTGCTCTATCGCGCGGCCGAGGCAGTGCGCTGGCTCGCGGTTCTGCTCTACCCGGTGATGCCCGAATCCTCGAACGCCATACGGGTGCAGTTGGGATTGGCAGGTGAGGCGCTGGTTTCCGACCCTGCTGAACTTAAATGGGGCGGTCTGCGCCCGGGGGAGCAAGTCGGCGAGGTCGCCCCGCTCTTTCCGCGGATAGATAAGGTGAAGACGATGTCAGAGATTGAACAAAAAGTATTTTTAGATTACGCAGCCAGCTTGGTTGACGAGTCAAAGCCTGCGGAGGGCGCGCACGCCACGCAGGCGGCCGTGCCCGGGGCTCCGACCGCGGCCGGCACGCAGCCCGCGCAGCCGCCGCAGCAGGGGGCGACGGAGGCGCAAGCCCCGCCCGAGGGCGTCGCCTACATTTCGATTGACGACTTCGTCAAAGTCGAACTGCGCGTCGGGCAGGTCTTGACGGCCGAGCGCGTGCCGAAGTCGGACAAGCTGCTGCGCTTCACCGTGGACGTGGGCGAGGCCGAGCCGCGCCAGATTCTCGCGGGCATCGCCGAGCACTACGAACCCGAGGCGATGGTCGGCCGCAAGCTGGTCATCGTCGCCAACCTCAAGCCGCGCAAGCTCCGCGGCTTCGAGTCGCAAGGCATGGTGCTCGCCGCCTCCGTCGGCGAAGAGGGCCGCCCCGTCCTCGCCACCTTCACCGAGGATGTGCCCAACGGGGCGAGGCTGAAGTAGGCGGTAGACCCGGCATTAACATCTACTGCTAGCCGGCCCGCACGGGGCCCCGGCCGGGTGAAAAAGTTTATTGACAAAGACCCCTCCCGGGTATATTTTCCGACTGTCCGGAAAGCACTTCGGTCGCCGTGACGCCCTCATCTTCTAGTGAGAGCCTTTCCTCATTAGCGAGATAACAACCAGACCTTATCTTAAACGCTAGGTTCTTAGGGTCGGCCCCCTTTCGCAGGAGGAATGCGATGAGACTCGCGAGAAGAGCGCTCTTTGCCGCGCTCGCCACTCTGGTCCTGCTGTCGGCGGCGACGGCGCAGACCTTGCGGCCGGGTAACGACCCGCGCAACCAGGCCCCGACGGTGGGCACTGGCGGC
>JAFAZX010000033.1 GCA_019239425.1 Acidobacteriota bacterium | reverse complement strand
TCGTGCAGGGCATCACGGGCAAAGAGGGCACGTTCCACACGAAGCAGATGGTGGAGTACGGGACGCAGGTCGTCGGCGGCGTCACGCCCGGCAAGGGCGGCACCACGCACGAGGGCATCCCCGTCTTCAACACCGTCGCCGACGCCGTGAGCGAGGCCGGGGCCAACGCCTCGGTCATCTACGTGCCGCCGCCCTTCGCCGCCGACGCCATCATGGAGGCGGCCGACGCCGGCGTGCCGCTCGTCGTCTGCATCACGGAGGGCATCCCCGCGCTCGACATGGTGAAGGTCAAGGAGTACCTCGCGGGCAGGCAGACGCGCTTGGTCGGCCCCAACTGCCCCGGCGTCATCTCTCCGGGGAAGTGCAAGATCGGCATCATGCCCGGCCACATCCACAAGGAGGGGCGCATCGGCGTCGTCTCGCGCTCGGGGACGCTGACGTACGAGGCGGTCGGGCAGTTGACGGCGCTGGGCTTAGGGCAGTCCACGGCCATCGGCATCGGCGGCGACCCCATCATCGGGACGACGCACCTGCAGGCGCTCGCGCTCTTCCAGGACGACCCCGAGACCGAGGCCATCGTCATGATCGGCGAGATCGGCGGCACGGCCGAAGAGGAGGCGGCGGCGTTCGCCAAAGACAACGTGACGAAGCCCATCGTCGCCTTCATCGCCGGCCAGACCGCGCCGCCGGGCAGACGCATGGGCCACGCCGGCGCCATCATCGCCGGAGGGAAGGGCACCGCCGCCGAGAAGATGAAGGCGCTCGAAGAGGCGGGCATCCGCGTGGTGCATTCGCCCGCGGACATCGGGCAGGCCGTGAAGGACTCGCTCGGCTCCGGCGCCTCGGCCTGAAAAGCTTTAGAAGAATGAAGCCGATTCGACTGACATTTCCTGCCGTCCTGCTGCTCGTTTCGAGTATGTTCGCACAGGGCGGCGCTCCGGCCGCGGGCGGCGTGCAGACGATGACCCTGACCGGCTCGGTCTACGACCCCAACGGCTCGGTGATCGTCAACGGGTTGAAGTTGGTCGCGAGCGGCGCGGGGGGAAAGTCTTACGAGGCGACCGTCAGCGACGAGGGCATCTACACGGTTACACTCCCCCTCGGCGTCTACCGAATCAAAGCCGCCGCCCCCGGATTTTGCAACGGGCAGGTGGAGAGGTTCAGGGTCGTCAACGCGACGTACGGCAAGATGTCTCTGGACTTCGTGCTGGACGTGCCGGACGCGCGTGAGCAGTGCGGCCCCGGCACGGGCGAGAAGAAGCCCGGGCGGAAGAGGCCGGGCAAGCCGGGAATCATCTTAGAGTAACTTTGAAGAGGAGAATGATGGCAGAGCAGACGGGAAATCTCACTTTCGGCATCATCAAGCCCGACGCGGTGCGCGCGGGCAAGGCGGGCGCGGTCTTGCAGCGCATCCTCGACGCGGGCTTCAAGGTCAGGGCGATGAAGCTCATCCACCAGACGAAGCCGCAGGCCGAGGGCTTCTACGAAGTCCACCGCGAGCGCCCCTTCTTCGGCGAGCTGACGGCGTTCATGTCCTCCGGGCCGTGCGTCGTGCTGGCGCTCGAAAAAGAGAACGCGGTCAAAGCCTGGCGCGACCTGATGGGCGCGACCGACCCGGCCAAGGCCGACGAGGGGACTCTGCGCAAGGAGTTCGCCAACTCCATCGGCGAGAACGCCGTCCACGGCTCCGACTCCGAGGAGAACGCGCAGATAGAATTGGCCTACTTCTTCAGCCGTTTGGAATTCGTCTAGTGAATAGTAAATGGTAAATGGTGAATAGTCGTTGCGACCCGCGCGGCTGGCGGGCGAGACACGAGCCACCATTTACTATTCACCATCTACCATTTACCAAAAAGCCATGGGCATTATCAGCGACGTGATCGAGAACACGCGGGCCATCATCAAGGGGATGATGACGACCGCCTCGTATATCCCGAAGGAGAAGTGGACGGTGCAGTACCCGGACGACCCCGTCACGCTCCAGCCGCGTTTCCGCGGCCAGCACCTCCTGCACGTGGACGAGCTGGGGCGCGAGAAGTGCGTCGCGTGTTACCTGTGCGCGGCCGCGTGCCCTTCGGACTGTATCTACATCGTCGCGGCCGACGACCCGCGCCCGCCGAAGGAGCGCACCGGCGTCGACGAGCGCTTCGCGCAGGTCTACAACATCGACTACGGCCGCTGCATCTTCTGCGGCTTCTGCGTCGAGGCCTGCCCGAAGGACGCCATCACGCACGGCTACAACTTCGAGCTTTCGGTCTACTCGCGCGCAGACCTCTTGAAGACCAAGGACGACCTCCTCATCACCAAGCAGAAGCAGTCGCCCAACTACCGCGTCGCCTTCGCCGACGAAGAGGTGGACTCCGAGTACAAAGTTCTCTAGCCGTCGGTCAACAACGACGCGGGCGTGTGCGGGTGACCCGGTAATCTTCTACCGTCATCCGCACACGCCCGCTTTGTTCTCACTCGCGGTAGGATGCCGCTAAGGGTGTCCGGCCTGCTCCCCCCGCTCGCGTGCCCCGGCCGAAGGCTCCGGCGCGGGAGGCGCGCTCTTCTCTCCACGACCGTCCCGCCTCTTTTTGAAAGAGCGACAGAGTGTCACGAGCGCCGTGCCGCGCACCTTCGGCGACGAAATCCGGCTCAGGATTCCGGCCACCTCCTCGAACTGATCCGGCTTAAAAACTCCTACCGCCGACTGCAGCCCGAACCCATCCGTCCCGTAGGTGAAGTCTGGGAGCGGGAGGCCGGAAAAGCGCCTGAGCGACGGTGCCCTCTCGTCGCCCTGGAGAGCCCCCTTCGACTGGTTGATGAGTTTGACGGCGTCCGACAGGGCGTCGGCGGCTATCATGCCGTCGAACCTGCCGTAGACGGCCACCACGCCCAGGGCGATGGCCGTCCAGCTCTCGTCCGGCTCGGCCTGTTTGACGAGAAACCTCGCCTCCTCCAGCCACTGTCTGGCGCGCACGGCGTCTTTGGCCTGTAAGAGTTTTTGCGCTCCGACGACCAGGCACGACGCGCGCTGAGCCGTGTCTTCGTCTTTGAGGAGCAGCTCGTGCGCCCTGTCGAGTTCGCCCGCGCCGGCGAGGTGGAGGGCGGCGCGGTACGTGAGCCAGTTCGTCACGCCCGCCCGCAGCGAGTCGTCTTCGATGCGCCGGGCGATCTTCCAACCGCGCTCGTAACCGCCCACGTCGGTCGCCAGCGCCGCCTTGGCGTACGCGATGTTGCGGCTGAGGCCGGACGGCTCCTTCGAGGCGCTCTCCTCCAGGAAGTCGACGTAGCGCTCCTCGTACTCCGCGCGGCTCTCGCCGGCCGCGGGCGGGGGCGGCGCGTCGGGCTTCAGGGCCGTGGAGGCGGGGGCGTACTGCGCGTCCACCTGAATCTGTTGGAGTCGCGCCTGAAGCGCCGCCGCGCTGTCCGGCAGTTGCCGGGACAGCTTGCCGAGGAGGACGCCGATGACGCTGATCTGCTCCCTCGCCGTCTGCTGCGGGTCGGCCGTGGCGACGGGGAGCGGCGCGGCGGTCAGCAGGTCTGCCGACAGCCTTAAAAACTCCAACGCGAGGGCGGGGCTCAACTCCGCGGCCGCCGTGACCCGCGGCCTGTCCCTTCCGACGGCGACCTGACTGCTGCCGCGTTCGCCGCTGAGGTTGGCCGCGGTCACGCGGCCGGGCGTGTAGAGGTAAGAGTAAAGAATCAGGAGTTCGTTCGGGTCGTTCAGGCCCGCGCCCCTGAGCCTCTGGAGCGCCGCGCGGAAGACCTTTTGCGCCAGCTCAAAATCTTTCTCCTGGAGGGCGATCAGGAAATTCTGAAGGCCGAAAGAGATGCCGTCGCGCAGGCTCTCGACGGCCAGCTCCGCCGCCGCGTGAGGGTCTGCGGCGATGCTCTGCGTCGCGAGCTGCAAGAGGACGGTGCTGCGCTGACTCCGGTCGTCGAACACCCCGCGCGACTGCTTGCCCTCGTTCGGCTTGGTCTCTCCGGCCATCTGCTCCAGCCACCTGTTCGCCAGCTCGGGGGCGCGCTTGCGTGCGACGAGTATCACCTCGCGCCGCGCCTCGGTTCGCGGGGAAGTATTCCTGAAGCGCGAAGCGCCCTGCGTCGGCTCCTCGACGCGGCCGGCGGAGTCCCAGGCCTTCGTCAGATAGCCCTGCGCCGAGCCGGCGTCATCGTCCCACAGGAGGTCGGCGACCTGCGCCTGCGCTTTGGCGGCGGCGGCCGCGTCGTCCCACTCCGCCGCGCCATCGCCGACCGAGCGCAGGATGCTGACGATCCTCGCCGCCATCAACTGTTCTGCTTGATCCGGGGGCGGGGCGTCGGCGGTTTTCCGCGGGGGCTTAGCCCCCTGCCGCGGGGCTGGCCGGGCGGTGCCCCCTTCGGGGGAGGTGCCGGCCGGGACCTGCGCGCGCGCCGCCCCCCCGAGGGCGGCCGCTAAGACGACGGACGAAAGAATCGGCCCACGCATGAGTTACTCCACCGTCGCCAGCCACTGGTTGAAAGACTCCTGGGCCTGCTCTTTAATCGTCGCGCCGTCCCAGACCTTCTTGATGACTCCGTCCTCCAGGAAGATTTTGATGGGCACGCGGTTGATCCCGAGTTTGCCCGTCAGACGGAAGTCCTCGTCGAAGAAGACCTTGAAGGGGAACTTCCCGGCGGCGGCTTCGAGCGAACTCTTCTTGTCGCCGTAAGGGATCACCCCGTAGAAGGTGATGTCGTTGCGCTTGCCCACCGCCGTCTTGAGGAACTGCGCCTCCTTCGCACAGGCGGAGCAGTCGGGGGTCACGAAGACGAGGACGACTTTGCCGTGGCGGAGTGAGTTGTCGTCGAAAGTCGCGTCGGTGCTGTCGACCAGGTGCGTCTCGGGCAGAGGCTTCTGGGCGGGAACCTTGAGCGCCGGCTCCTGGGCCTTCTGCTGCGCGCGGTTGTAGAAGAAGACGAAGCTCGTGCAGAAGAGCACCGTCAACATGGCGGCGATGATTGAGATTCGCTTGGTCATATTTCGGATTCCCTTTTAAGGCCAGCTGGTGTCGTTGCCGCTGCGCGGCCACTGCGACTCGAAGAGTTCTCCCTCGGGCGAGACGTAGAAGTTGGCGTAGAGGACGCCGCGCGGGACGGCCCTCTGCGGCTGGGCGGGGTCGTCGTCGAACGGGTTGCTGAGCCACAGCCCGGAGCGGTAGACGGTCGATTTGAGGGCGGCGTCGTAAATCTTCACCGAGTAGCTGAGCATCAGCGTGGCGAACTTCGTCCGCTCGCCGTCGGGTATTTTGTCCCTGAACGGAATCCCCCCCACGACCCGCGTCCGATTGGGCGGGGAGTTGAGGCGCCGGCCGCTAAAACTCCCCGAGGCGAGCAGGAGCTTTTCGGGGAACTGCGACGGCTCCGTGACGGTGCCGCTGCGCCCCGAACGCGAAAGGGCCTGCCTGAACTGAGCCTCCGGGACGAAGTAGAGCTGGTAGGAGACCTCCCAGGTGCTGCCCGCCCTGGCGGCCCCCGGCAGGTTGATGAGCGTGAACTTCATGTCGAGCGTTCTGGCGTAGAGGTCGGGGGCGTAGAGGTTCGGCTCCATCGGCCGGACGCGCGTGCTTCTCGACCTCTGCCCCCGCGCTTGCGCCGTGGGCGCCGGCAGGTGCGTCGGAAGGAGGAGTAGAAGGGAGACGACTAAGGTTGTGAGAGGCGAACGAAGTCTGTACCACACCATCGCTTTAATCACCCGTAAGACCTTGGCGGCTGAAGCCCGCGGGTGCCGGCCGGGAGGACGCCTCCGCGACCGAAACCCGCGGGACACACGTGTTTGACCGGGGGCCCGACCTTAATAAGCTTCGAGGCCCAGCTGGTCGTAGAGGGCGTTGCAGTTGCCTTCACAGGAGCAGTCGTAGTAGCACCACTGGGAGTCCGAGCCGGTGAGGTTGCAGGCCATGAAGCCCCTGCGGTCGTCGGCGAAGATGGCCCTGGCGCAGGCGTTCGCGACGACGTTGGCGAACACGAGCGTGAAGACCGCCGCCAGGCAGAGTGGGGTCAGGCGAGACGCAAGCCGCTTCATAATCTTTCTCCTTTCAGAGACCGGGCGCTCGTCGCGCCGGGTGATTCGTTGGGTCAGAAATGTGGGAGGGTGGCGGGTCGCCGTCACCGCCGGCGAGAGGTCAGTACGCCTCCAGGCCGAACTGGTTGTACAGGTCTTCGCAGTCACCCGTGCAGGTGCAGTCGTAGTAGCACCACTGGGAGTCCGAGCCAGTGAGGCGACAGTGGAAGTAGTTGCCGCCATCGTCGGCGGCGTGGATGCCACGGGCGCACGCGTGGGCGACGCCGCTGGCGAGCCCGACGGTGAACACGATGGCCGCACAGAGGGAGACGAATTTGCTGATGGAACGCTTCACAGGTGTACCTCCGTTTGAGAGTTGAGGGGCAGCGGGCTGCCCGAAACTAAAACACAGGTTGTCGGGATGCTGACAGGAGGCTAACGAATTACCTCATGCGCGAGCGGGGAGGCTACGAACGCGCAAACTTTAACGGCGGCCGCGCAAGTTGGCAATAAGGTTTCTGTGGCCGATTCAATTTTTTGTTAGCCGATTTGATTACGGCCTCGCGCCGGGGCCGCCGCCCCTGACTTCGCCGGCTTTGAAATGCGTCCGGTACTGACGCGGCGTCAGCCCGCGGGCCGTTTTAAAGTCCCGCACGAAGTGGCTGAGGTCGCCCACCCCGACCTTGAGCATAATCTCCTTCACGCTGAGGAAGGAGTTCTCGAGGAGTTCCGTGGCCTTCTCTATCCTGAGAGACTTGAGGTAGCGGTCGGGAGTGACGCCCGTCTCTTTCCTGAACAGGAGGCGTAAGTGAGAGGCGGAGAGGTTGACGAGCCGGGCCAACTCTTCGACCGGTATCTCCCGGCCGAGGTCTTTCTGTAGCACTTGTATTACGTCACGCACTCGCTGATCCATTTTACTCACCCAACTTTGAGAACTTGTCGGAGAGAAGAAACAGCGGACTCGGGTCTCTACTGCGCGCCCTGCCGAAGGGAGAAAGCCGGCCCGTCACTCCGGGAGAGTGAAGTCGACGAGTCGGGCGGAGCAGAGGCGTCGATACGACGACTCCATCCCGAACGAACCCCTTGCGATTTGACTGACGGACATGTGAAGTCAGCGAACAGGTTTCGCGGTGAAGTTTCGAGTCCCTAAAAATTGCGCGCGATGAGTCGGGCGTGCCGCGCGGCCGTGTGAAGTTGTGCGTCGCATGGACGCGCGGCACGGGGACGACGCTTATATACCTACAGAGGGGGTCGGATGTTGATGCCTCAACGCTCTGAAAGTCACCCGAAATTCTGAACCGATCAAGGCGTCGTCGCGGTAATTTTCCGACTCGTTGCACAGTATATTTTGCAACGGGGGGAAAGTCTTTAAGCTGATGCTAATTATTTCCTAATTATTGCTAATCACGCCGTTCTCCGCCGTGATTGACGAACGCAAGGTCGTCTTAACATTTTCGCTAGATAAGGTGTAAGCGCGCGCCGATGACTCTTGACAGGGGCGGCGCGCGTTTACAATGGCGCCGGAGAAATGACGTTGGAGGAAACGATGCTTCACCGATTCAGAGCCACACGGAGCCGCGCCGCCCTCTCGCTCGTCGCCCTGGCCCTGTTCACCTTCGCGGGACTCGTCCCCGCGAGGGCGCAGTCCGCGGCGCCCTCGTCCCTGTCGCCGAAGGAGCGGGCGGAGGTCTTCAGGCAGGTCTGGGAGACCATCGAGGAGAAGTATTACGACCCTTCTTTCAACGGCGTCGATTGGCGCGCGGTGCGCGAGCGCTACCGCCCCCTGGTCGATGCGGCCGCGAACGAGGAGCAGTTCTACGACCTGCTCAACCGCATGGCCGGCGAGCTGCGCGACGCGCACACGCGCGTCCGCTCGCCGCGCCAGAACCGCGACCGCAAGAGTCAGCAGGCCACGACCGCGGGCGTGCTGCTGTCCGAAGTCGAAGGCGCGCTCGTCGTCTACGACGTTTGGCCCGACTCGGACGCCGCGCGCGCGGGCGTGCGTCCCGGCATGGTCGTCAGGACGGTCAACGGTCGTCCCGCGGCCGAGGCGCTGGCCGACGCGCGCAGGGAGGTCGGCCCCTCGTCTTCGGAGCGCGCCGTGCGCGTGCTCTCTTACGTCCGGCTCGTCGCGGGGGAGCCGGACGCGATTCTCGAACTGGGCCTGACGCGCGCCGACGGCACTCCGCTCGAGGTGAGGCTGACGCGGCGGACGATTCCCGTCGCGCCGCGCTTCGAGGCGCGCGTGCTGCCTTCGGGCAACGTCTACATCAGGTTCGACCACTTCCGCACGCCCGTCGCGAACGACCTGAAGGAGGCGCTGGCGAAATTCAAAGACGCGCCGGGCCTCGTCCTCGACCTGCGCGCGAACGGCGGCGGCGACGGCAGGGAAGGGCTCAGGGTCGCGGGCTTCTTCTTCGACGAGAAGGTCCCGGTCGCGCGCGTCATCACGCGGACGGGGAAGCAGGCCGACGCGCTCTCGAAAGAGTTCAGGGCCGGCGAGCGCGGCGCGCGTCTCTACGCGAACCCCGTGGTCGTCGTCGTCAACGAAGCCACGGGCAGCGCCTCCGAGCTGGTCGCCAACGTTTTGCAGGAGCAGAAGCGCGCCTACATCGTCGGCGCGCGCACGTGCGGCTGCGTGCTCGGCGTCCTGAAGCACCGCGAGCTGAAGGGCGGCGGCGAGCTCTCGGTCAGCGAGCTGGGCTTCGTCAACTCCTCCGGGCGCAGGCTCGAAGGCGAGGGCGTCACGCCGGACAAGACCGTCAGCCTCACGCTCAGAGACTTTCAGGCAGGCCGCGACGCCGCGCTCGAAGAGGCCGACGCCTACCTCTTGACCTTAAGCGGGAGCAGGCGGTGAACCTCACTCGCCCGCGGCGAGGCGGAGGCGTTCGCGGTCGAGGATGGTGATGTGTTTGCGGCCGATGGCGATGAGTTCGGCGGCCTTGAGTTCGTTCAAGGCGTTGGTGGCCGTCTCGCGGTAGACGCCGAGGCGCTCGGCGATGTCCTGGTGCGTGAGGCCGTCCACGGAGTCGCCGCGCGACTCTCGCAGCAGCAGCGCGGCGACGCGCGCCGGGATGCCTTTGAAGACCGTGTCTTCGAGCTGCCGCTCGGCTTCGAGCACGCGGCGGCCGAAGGCTTCGAGGATGCGGCGCGCGATCTCGGGCTTCGTCGTGAGGAGGCGATTCAAGACCGCGCAGTTCATCGTGACGATGGTCGAGTCCTCGGTCACCTCGGCGAAGGTGTCGTACATGCCCTGGCCGATGCAGGACATCTCGCCGAAGAAGCTGTAGGGCAGGAGGTGCGCGATGACGAGCTTCCGGCCCTCGGGCGACATGCGGTAAATCTGCACGGCGCCCTCGCGGAGGAGGAAGAGCGCCTCGCCCGTCTCGCCCGGCGTGTAGAGCACGGCCCCGCGCGGGAAGGCGCGCGTCGAGGTCACGCGCTCGACCTCGCCCAGCTCCTCCGCGGTCATCCCCTGGAAAAGGTCAAGCCCATCGCTCTCCGCTCTCCTGCTCATAAAGTCCTATTAGCCCCCGAAGCTGTCTCAGATGCGCGCCGGGCGCGCGGCGTTCCAGTGTACGACGCGGGGGCGCGCCGGGGCGAGCCGCCCACGGTAATCGCGATTACTGAAGGAGGGGCGGGAGGCGGGGCATAATGCGCCTGCGCTCGCATTGGGCGGCGCGGGATTTGAGAACGCGATTTGAGACAGGAGATGAAAGAGATGAGCCAGTTTGTTTCGGCCGTGGACGACGCGGGCTTCGAGCGGGAGGTTTTACAGTCGGAGGTGCCGGTGGTGCTGGACTTCTGGGCGGAGTGGTGTCCGCCGTGCCGCGCCCTGGCGCCGACCTTCGACGCGCTGGCCGAGCAGTACGCGGGCCGCGTGCGCTTCCTCAAGCTGAACGTGGACGAGAACCAGCAGGTGCCGCAGCGCTTCGGCATCAAGGGCATCCCGACGCTCGTCTTCTTCGACGGCGGCCGCGAGGTCGAGCGCATCGTCGGCGCCAGCAGCAAGGAGGCCCTCGCGCGCATCGTGGACAAGTACGTCAAGGTCGCGGCGTAAGAAGTAGGGCTGATTCACCACAGAGACACAGAGGCACAGCTTGGGGCTTAGTTGCTTCAGGCTGTGCCTCTGTGTCTCTGTGGTTAACTCGTGATAATCTCCGCGCTGCTTTCGGTCAGAGAATCCCCGAAAACTTCTGCGAGGTGAGTCACCATGCCCGAGAACGGCCGCCCCTTGATGACGCTCGAAGCCCTGCGCTCCGTTCCGCTCTTCGCCTCGCTCGGCGACGATTCGGCCGGCGCCCTGCGCGAGCTGCTGGAACTCGAAGTGCGCCCCGCCGGCAGCGTCCTCTTCCGCAAGGGCGAGCAGGGCGGCGCCATGTACCTCATCGAAGGCGGGCGCGTCCGCATCCACATCGAGGACGAAGACCGCAACGAAGTGACCCTCGCCGAGCTGGCCGCCGGGGACTTCTTCGGCGAGATGTCCATCCTCGACGGCAAGCCGCGCTCGGCCACGGCCACCGTCTCGGAGGACGCGCGCCTCGCGGTGCTCTCGCGGCCGCACTTCCACAACTTCGTCGGCCGCAGCCCCGAGGTGGCGCTCTCGATGTTGGCCGCCATCACCGAGCGCCTGCGCCACACGGACGAGATGCTCCGCCAGCGCGTGACGCGCAACCTCAACGAAGTCGAGGAGGAGCGGCAGACCTTCGCCGACCGCATGGCCGACTCGGTCACGGAGTTCGGCGGCAGTTGGAAGTTCATCGTCGCCACCGTCGCCTTCATCGTCTTCTGGGTCGTCTACAACACGACGCTGCGGCACGACCAGGGCGTAGACCCTTTCCCCTACCAGTTCCTCGACGTGATGAACGGCATCGTCGCCGCGCTGCTCACGCCCATCATCCTCATCTCGCAGAACCGGCAGGGCGACAAAGACCGCCTCCGCGCAGACCTCGACTACCAGGTCAACCTCAAGAACGAGCTCGCCCTCACCGAAGTCATGCGCCGCCTCGACCTGCTGGAGTCGGAAAGATTGCCGAACCTATTCGCGGAGCTGCGCGAGGAGATGGGGAAGGGCAGTAGGCAGTAGGCAGATGGCAGTAGGCAGTTGAAGACCTTATTTCAAGACCTCGATAAGCTTTCAACGTTCTTGACGCGGGGCGTACTGCCTACTGCCATCTGCCTACTGCCTACTGTATCCTTCCTGCTACAATGTCCGCGTTCTGCTCAAACAAAGTCATACTTGAGGTCTAATGATTCAGGCCGTCTTTTTTGATTTCAACGGCGTCATCATCGACGACGAGCCTTTGCAGATGAAGGCGTATCAGGAGGTCTTGGGGCGCGAGGGGCTGGCCGTCACGGAGGCCGACTACTACGGCTCGCTCGGCATGGACGACCGGGCGTTCGTGCGCGCCGCCTACGAGCGCGCCGAGAGGGAACTGGACGACGAGACACTCGCGCGCGTCATCGAGGGGAAGACGGCCGCGCACCGCAAGCTGCTCGAAGGCGAGCTGCCGCTCTTCCCGGGCGTCGTCAACTTCATCAAGGCCCTGAAGCGCAACCACTCGCTCGGCCTCGTCAGCATGGCCCGCCGCACCGAGATCGACCACGTGCTCGAACGCGCCACGCTCGCGAACTACTTCGACGCCGTCGTCAGCGCGGAGGACGTGACCGAGTGCAAGCCCGACCCCGCCTGCTACCGCAGCGGCCTCGAACTCCTCAACCGGCGGCGCGGCGAGGGACACATCATCCCCCTGCGCGCCGACGAATGCCTCGTCATCGAAGACTCGCCGCCCGGCATCCGCTCGGCGCGCGGCGCCGGGATGCGCACGCTCGGCGTCACCAACACCGTCCCCGACCCGGCACTGCGCGAGGCCGGCGCCGACTCCGTCACACGCAGCCTCGCCGACTGGACGCCCGACGCCGTCCATCACGTGTTCGACACGGAATGGGGAAGGAGAGAGAAAGGATGAAGGCGGAAGGATGAAGGATGAAGTAAGAATAGTCTTCACTTCATCCTTCATCCTTCCGCCTTCATCCTTCCACCATGACTCCTGCTGACAAACTCGCAGCGGCGGAGGTGCGGCGGCGGTTCGCGGCGGAGGTGTCGCGGCCGGAGGGGGCGGTCGACCTCGCGCGCGCGGCGCTGCTGTTGGGGGCGGAGGAGGAGCCGCGGCGCGCGGACGTCGCGCGCTGCCTCGCGCGCCTCGACGAGATGGGCGAGGAGGCGCGTGCGCGCGCCGTCCGCCGGGGCGGGTCGAGGGTCGAGGCCCTCAACAAATATCTCTTCGACGAACTCGGGTTCACGGGCAACGAGTCGGACTACTACGACCCGCGCAACAGCATGCTCCACCAGGTGCTCGGCCGCCGGACGGGGATTCCGATCACGCTCTCGGTCGTCTACATCGAGGTCGGGCGGCGCGCCGGCTTGAGGGCTGAGGGCGTGGGCCTGCCCGGGCATTTCGTCGTGCGCGCGTTCGAGGGCGAGGGTGAAGAGGGCGTGCTGGTCGACCCTTTCAACCGGCGGACGACCGACGCCGAGGAGTGCCAGAGCCGCATCGACCTCATCTACGACGGGAAGATTGAGCTGGGCGCAGAGCACCTGCGCGCGGTCGGCGCGCTCTCAATCATCGCGCGGATGCTCGGCAACCTGAAGGCCGTCTACGTCCGCGCCGGCCTCTTCCGGCGCGCGCTCGCGGCGGTCGAGCGCCTGCTCCTGCTCGCGCCCTCCGACCTCGACGAGCGCCGCGACCGAGGCATGCTCCTCGCCCAACTCGGCCGCCTCGCCGAAGCCGTCGCCGACACGCAGACCTACCTCAACCTCTCCCCCGACGCCGAAGACGCCGACGCCGTCCGCGAACAGCTCAAGAAGATGCAGGCCCGGCAGGCGATGCTGAATTAGTAGGCAGTAGGCAGATGGCAGTAGGCAGTAGGCAGTCGCTCCGCGTGGCGGAAGCTGTGTGGGCAACTTGTAGATTTCGTTGGTCGGGCTTTTAACTGCCTACTGCCATCTGCCTACTGCCTACTCGGGTTTCCCCTTACACGTCGGGCCGAAGAGGGCGGGGATTTTGCCGCTGAGGATGGGGAACTCGTGCGCGGTGGCGTTGAGGGGGAGCCAGTCGGCGTACACGTCCGGGAGGGCCGCCTCGGCGAAGATGGCCTCGACCGGACACTCGGGGACGCAGGCGTCGCAGTCGATGCAGGTGTCCGGGTTGATGTAGAGGCGGTCGGGCAGCTCGTGGAACGCCTCGACCGGGCAGACCGCCGCGCAGTCCGTGTACTTGCAGTCCACACAATCCTCTGTCACCACGTAAGTCATCGCTGGTCGCTTCCTTCGGCTGTGATGTGCGTTTCGTCGGGGTCAGATTTTACGTCGCCCGCCGTCGTTGTCAAACGCGCCCCGCCGAACTCTTCGGCGTTGACTCGCCGCGCGAATCGGCGTACCGTTCCCACGCCTCAAGGGGGAGTTTGGATTAAGGGAGACTCTCGTGCCCGTACGCAAGACCTTGCCCGCTCTTTTCCTTTCGGCCTGCGCCGCCGCGGCGTGCCTGCTCACGCCGCTCGTCTCCGCGCGGATTCAGACACAGGCCGGCGGCCAGAATCTAAGGCAGGCCGGCGCGCCTCTGAAGGGCGTGGACGTGAAGCTCGGCCGGTACGCGGGCGCGCAGTTCGGCGGCGGCATGAGCACGTTCGCCGCGCACGCCACGACGGACGAGAACGGCAAGTTCAAGCTGCCCGTCGTGCCGGCGGGCAAGTATGCGCTCGTCCTCGAACTGCCCAAAGACGCGCCGGAGGGCCGGGCGGAGGCGCGCGCATACGTCACGCTCAAGCTGCCCGGCGACAAGAAGGTCGAGGTCGGTTACGACTTCGCGCAGAAGAAGGCTTTCGACCCGCTGCTTCTCGACAAGGCCGAACAGTCCGCTTCGAGGACGAAGCCGCACCTCACAGAATTCGTCTACGAGTCCGACGGCGTGACCCCCTGCGAGGGCGCCATCAACACCACGCGCTCGAACATCAAGAACAGTTTTTGAGTGACGCGAAGGGGGCACGACGGAGGCGAGGGGCGCGAGTTTGAAAAGACTCGCGCCCCCCGCCCTTTAAGTCGTAACTAAGACCTGCGTCAACGGTTCGACTTGCAGCCCGGGTGGTCGCAGGTGCAGACGGAGGTCGGGTCGGAGTCGTTCTGATCCTCGCAGTCGTCGCTGCAGAACCTGCGCCCGCCCTCGACCATGCAGGTGCAGGTCTGGTGCGCGCACTTCTTCTCGTCAGTCCTCACGGGGTCTGCCATCTCGACTTACCTCCCCTCGTTGCCGCCCTCGCGCGTGTCGGCGGGGCCGGGCTGCGCGTCCGTGCGGTTCGACGCGTCGCGCGCCTGCTGCGGCGCGACGGCCGTCTGCACGACCTCGTTCTCGCGCTCGTGCATCGCCTGGTTCTTCTTGTCCTTCCGCCCGCCGTCCTTCTTCTGTCTGTCCTTGTCTGACATGTGCCCTCCTTGCTCGTTTGGGTTCTGGGTTCTGGGTTCTGGGTTCTAGGTGCTGGGTGTTGGCTTTAACCAGCACCCAGCACCCAGCACCCAGCACCCCTCCTCATCCCGCCGTGGTGTCGCCGCCGAGGAGCGAGAGCACCTCGCCGGTGATGTAACTCGAATCCGCCTCCGAGGCGAAGAAGACGTAGGCCGGGGCCATCTCCTCGGGCTGCGCCGGCCGCTTGTAGGGCGTGTCGGAGCCGAACTCGGCCACCTCCTTCGCCTCCTTGTCCGCGGGGTTGAGCGGCGTCCAGACCGGGCCGGGCGCGACGCAGTTGACGCGGATGCGCCGCTCGACGAGGCTCTGCGCGAGCGACTTCGTGAAGGCGTGAATCGCGCCCTTCGTCGCCGAGTAGTCGAGCAGCTCCTTGCTCCCTTCCAGCCCCGTGACCGAGCCCGTGTTGATGATGCAGGCGCCCTCCTTCATCTTTGCGAGCGCCGCCTTCGCCATGTAGAAGTAGCCGTAGATGTTCGTCCTGAAGGTGCGTTCGAACTGCTCGTCCGAAACGTCTTCGATTGCTTTCTGGTGCTGCTGGAAGGCCGCGTTGTTGACGAGGATGTCTACACGGCCGAACTCTTCGACCGTGCGCCCGACCGCCTCCTGGCAGAAGCTCGACTCGCGCACGTCGCCGGGGATGAGCAGCGCGCGCCGGCCCTCCCGTTCGACGGCCGCGCGCGTCTCTTCGGCGTCCTCCTGCTCCTCTTGCAGGTAGACGATTGCGATATCCGCGCCCTCGCGCGCGAAGAGCACGGCCACGGCGCGGCCGATGCCGGAGTCGCCGCCCGTGATGAGCGCCGCGCGGCCCTGTAGCTTGCCCGCAGCCTTGTAGTGCGGCGCCTCGTAACGAGGTTTCAGCTCAAGCTCCGCCTCGATGCCCGGCTTCTCGATGTGCTGCGCCGGCATCGGCGACTTTGGCTCCTCCAGCACGCGCGGCGGAGGCGCGCCGCGCAGGGCGGCCAACTTCTCCGCCGCGGACTCCGCCGCCGACTTGCCCGCGGACTTCTTCGCCGCGCCCTTCTTCGAAGACTTCTTCGCACCCGACTTGTTCGACTTTGTCGCCATCAATTCTCCTGTTCGCACACGTACACGTGCCCGAAAGCTTTCTCGGGGGAGTTAAGTTGAAGGGGATTGGGTACGGCGGGATTATAGGCAGGCCGCGGCACGGATTTCTAGTCTAACTATCAAGTTTCTGTCTTTTCACTTGAGCATAGAGCAGAAGGATTTAACCACAGAGACACAGAGGCACAGCTAAGAGCATTTAGCTGTGCCTCCGTCTCTCTGTGGTTAATGCTTTCTTAGGCGCGCTTGAGGTTGCGGGCGGCCTGCGCGCGGGGCGCGGGCTTCTCCTCCTCTTCGGGGGCCTGGGCCATCTTGACGCGCTCGGCGCGGGCGGTCATGCGGCGGTCGAGGTCTGCGATCTGCTCAGGTGTAAGGCGGTAGATGTTCGGCTGGTTGTGGTAGACGCGCGCGCCCGTCACCACGTCGGCCTGCTTGAAGCCGAGCCGCTCGGCCTTCTCGACCAGCTCTTGCACGGTCATCTGCGGCTGGACGAGAGTCAGGGGCTGCTTCTCCTCAATCGTCTCGGGCACGGCCGTCGGTACGGGCGCTTCGACCGGCAGCTCCGTCCCGTGCTCGCGCTTCATGTGTTCGAGGAAGTCTTTGAAGGTGACGCTGCCGGTCAACTCGAACCCGACTTCGAAGGCGGGGCTGTTCGACTTCACCACCTGGAAGACGCGCACGATCTCGCCGTCGCGCTCCTGCAGGGAGACCTCGACCATCACGTCCACGAAGTACTCAAGGCCCGAGGCCGTCATCGGCAGCACGCGCCCGATCTCGTTGTCCTCCTTCGACTCCTTGCCCTTCGCCGGAATCTGGTCGACGATGACGACCGACTTGCCCGACTCCATGCAGAGGCGACGCAGGACGCCCTGCAAGACCATCTGGTCGGCCGCAAGCTCTTCGGCCGAGGGCTGCGCGAGCGGGTCGCCCGTGCGCTCGCGCACGGCCTTGATCGTCTCGGCGTGCTTGGCCGAGAAGTATGCCGCCCACGAATCCAGGCCGAAGCAGCCGTAGTTCTGCTCCCGGCCTTCACCCGACAAGGCCCAGTCGATGAACTCGGGCAGCTCGTCCGGGTGCTCGATCTCTAACCCGTCGAAGTGGTGGCCGACGCCTGACAGCAGGCGGGTCTTGCGCTCCATGTCGAAGATGCAGAGGCGGCCGAGGCCGGCCTCCGCCAGCGAGCGCAGGAACCAGCTCTTGCCCGCGCCCGCGCCGCCGCGGACGGCCATCACCAGACGCTGCTGGCGCGGTCGCCGGCTCAAAGGGTTGACTCTCGGTTTCGTCGTATTGCTCATCTCACTCATTCTCCTCAAAAGCCGGTGCCGGCTGAAAAATGCTCGGAGGGGGGCCTCTCTTCTAGCGCCTTGACCGGCGGAGAACTCTTCCCGGAACTTCGGGAGTCGCTCCGCGATTCGCCGTGCACTGTATCACGGATGAAACAGTCTTGCAACTTCTTTTCACGCGTGAAACGAGACGGCCGCGGAAAATCTGCGCCGCGGCTAGTACGACGGCTGGTAGTAGTTGGCCCGAGCGCCTTATCATCGACGCTCCTCCGTCACCGAGCGGCGTAGACTTCTGCCCAACACTTTTCGAACAACCAAAGCGGAAAGGACTACCATGTCTGATTTGAGAACTTTTGCGCACCGCGCCGTGCCCTTCCTCACTTTGCTCCTCGCGGCGACGTTCCTGGCGCAGGCGGCCTTCGCTCAGTCGCCGAACACGGCCTCTCTGATCGTCGTCGTGGTTGACCCGAACGAGGCCGTCGTGCGCGACGCGAAGGTGACCGTCTCGAACGACGCGACCGGCGCCGTGCGCGAGGGCGTCTCGGACGGCGACGGCCGCGTCACGGTTCCGGCGCTGCCCCTGACGGGGACTTACACGGTCGCCGTCTCGAAGGAGGGCTTCGGCAGCCAGGAGGCGAAGGAGATCACGCTGCGCTCGGGCGAGACGGCGACCGTCAGGGTCAAGCTCCTCGTCGGCTCGCAGGCGGCGGAGGTCACGGTCTTCGGCACGACCGGGGGCGTGCGCGACAACCCGCAGACGGGCCTCCCGCTCAAGGCCACGCAGATCGACGAGACGCCCATCCTCGGCCGCAAGGTGACGACGCTGCCACTCCTCAACTCCGCCTTCCGGCAGGGGAAGGGGACGGGCGACCTCTTCGTCAACGCGACCTACTTCATCACGGGCGTCGGCTCGCGGCGCGCGACGACCTTCACGCTCGACGGCGCGAACAACGACGAGGGCTGGGGCCGGCAGACGGCCATCGCCACCGTGCCGCTCGGGGCGGTGCAGGAGATCAACATCATGACGAACGCCTTCTCGTCGGAGTTCGGTTGGACTTCGGGGCCGGCGCTCAACATCGTCACCAAGTCCGGCACGAACGACCTCCACGGCGAGGGCATAGTGCTCGTCCGCCCGGGCGGGAGCTGGCAGGCGAAGACCTTTTCGACGAAAGGGTTCTGCCCGCCGTCCGTGCCGACCTGCGTGACGCCTTCGACGCTCCGGGCCATCAACCCCGTGGACATCCCCGACGCCTTGCAGCAGGTCTCGGGCACCGTCGGCGGGCCGATTGTGAAAGACAAAACCTTCTTCTTCGCCTCGACCGACTACACGCGGCAGAACCGCACGACGTTTCTTTCGACCACGCTGCCGGCGTTCGTGCTGCCCGCGGACGGCAGCCTCGACTACACGGGCCACTACCGCCAGACCCTCTTCGACGGCCGCCTCGACCACCGGTTCACTTCGAGCCAGGCGTTGATGGTGCGTTTCAACTTCGACCGCTTCTTCGACGACAACCCGCAGGACGCCGTCGGCGGCACGAACGCGCCGAGCGTCGCGCGCCGTTACTCGCGCCGCGCCTGGACGCTGCAGAGCAACCTCACGTCGGTCATCAGCCGGAACCTCCTCAACGAGGCGCGGGTCGCGTACCTGCACGGCGACCCCGTCACGCTCTGGGAGGCGCAGAACCTCTCGACCACCTACACGCGCGGCGGCAACGTGCCGTTCACCATCGGGCAGTCGCGCGCCTCGGACATCTTCAGCCACCAGATTCAGTTCGGCGACACGCTGTCGTGGTCGCTCGGCCAGCACTACCTGCGCCTCGGCGGCAGCGTCATCCACCACACCTCGGGCGGCACGGGCAGCGAGCCCGGCACGGCCATCCTCGGCACCTTCACCTTCAGGCCGCAGACGACGGCGCCCTTCGGCCAGCTGACGATAGCCGACGTTTTGAACTACCAGCAGCCGATCAACTTCGGCATCAGCAGCTACGAGCTGAAGCAGTGGCTCCTGACCGGCTTCGTGCAGGACGACTGGAAGCTCGCCCCGGACTTCACGGTGAACCTCGGCCTGCGCTACGACCGGCAGACGCTGACCGACGCGACGAGGAACTTCGCGCCGCGCCTCGGCTTCGGCTGGCACCCGAACGGCGACGCGCGCACCTCGATCCGCGGCGGCTACGGGATGTACTACACGCAGATTCGCTCGAACGCGGTGGCGAGCTACCTCGTCAACGGGCTCGACGGCCTGACGACCTACACGGCCACCCCGACCGACCCGGGCTTCCCGACCTGCCTGACCTGCGTCCCCGTCAACGTCGACCCGCGGACGGTGCCGGCCCGTCTGCTGCCCGCGCGCGACATCGTGCTCCGGGCGGGGCGCGCGGACTTCTACCGGACGCAGTTCACGCAGTACGGCCTCAACTTCGACCGGCTGCTCGGGAACTACCCGAACCGGCTCGTCAACCCGCGCAGCCACGTCATCACCTTCGGCGCGGAGCGCGAGTTCTTCGGCGGGCTCTTCGCGGGCGTCGACTACGTGCACCAGCACCTCGCCAACATCGACCGCACGGTAGACCTGAACGCGCCCACGCCCTTCGACCGCAACGCGACCGGCCAGGTCAGGAGCGTGGCGACGGCCAACAGCACGCGCCCGATCACGCCCGCCCCCGGCGGCGTGCGCCAGGTGAACGTGCTGACGAACCTCGGCGAGGCCGACTACGACGGCATCCAGACGCAGGTCACCTACCGCGGCAACCGCAGGATGTTCGCGTCGGTGAGCTACACGCTCTCGAACGCGAACAACACGACGGAGCCGGACGGCAACGGCATCGGCCCGAACGACAGCAACCTCCTGCGGCTCGGCGAGGAGGAGCGCGGCCCGAGCGTGGTCGACCAGCGCCACCGCGCCGTCATCACTTTCCTCTATCATCTGCCGTACAACTTCACGGCCGGCACCGTGTCGCTGTTCGCGTCGGCGCGCCCCTTCAACGCGACGACCGGCGTCGACAACAACGGCGACGGCGCCCTCAACGACCGCCCCGTCGTCAACGGCGTGGTGCTGCGCAAGTCCGCGTTCCGCGGGACGGGGACGCAGGACGTCTCCATCTTCGCCGAGAACCGCATCCGCCTCTCGGAGCGCGCGGCGCTGACGCTCAGGCTGGAGGGCTTCAACATCTTCAACCACGGCAACTACCTCGGGCGCGGCCAGACCCTCTACGGCGACACGGGCACGCCGCTCCCGACCTTCGGCCAGCTCGTCGCGGTCGGCACAACGATGAACGCGCTCCCCGCCTTCGCCAACGTCGACCCGCCGCGCATGTTCCAACTGCAGGCGCGGTTCAGCTTCTAAAGATTCAGTTGAGTGGAGGCGGTGCGGGGTTTCACCACAGAGACACGGCTTGATGCATAATTCCGTTCAAGCTGTGTCTCTGTGTCTCTGTGGTTAGTCTTCCTTTCGAAATCAGATGAAACGATTTCTACTCGTGGCCGCGACACTCGCGGTGCTTGTCACGGCGGCCTGCTCGCGCTTCAACAATCGGCCTACGGACGCGAAGGGCGAGCGCCTCGTGGTCATCTCGCAGACGTACAACGAGATCATCTGGGCGCTCGGGGCGCAGGAGAGCGTCGTCGGCGTCGACCTCTCAAGCACCTACCCGCCCGACGTGAAGAAGGTGCAGCCGGTCGGTTACCACCGCGCCCTGAGCGCCGAGGGGATTCTCTCGCTCCACCCGACCGTGGTCATCCACGACAACAACATCGGCCCGCCGCAGGTCGTCGAGCAGTTGAAGTCTCTCAACATCCCCATGAAGACCTTCGAGGCGAAGAACGACTCGGTCGAAGGCACGAAGGCCCTCATCCGCGAGATGGGCGCCTACTTCCACAAGGAGCCGCGCGCCGAAGAACTCTGCCGCACGCTCGACTCGCAGATGGCGGCCTCGCTCGAAGCGGTCAGGAAGTACACGGATCGCCCGCGCGTCGCGGTCATACACTTCGGGCGCGCTTCGAACATCTACCTCGTCGTCGGGAAGGGCGGCGGCACGGGCGACGGCAGCGCGGCGGCCCGGATGGTAGAATGGGCGGGCGGCGAGATGGCGATCAACTCGGACAGGATGCAGCGGATGGAGTCGCCCGAGATAGTCGCGCAGGCGAACCCGGACGTGATCCTCGTCACCGACTACGGCTTCGACCGCGCGGGCGGCGACCTCGAGCAGATCAAGGCCCTGCCCGGCGTCGCCACCTCGAACGCGGCGAAGAACAACCGCATCTACCGCATCGAAGAGAACCAGCTCATGTACTTCGGCCCGCGCTCCGGCGAGAACGTCGGGAAGGTGGCCGCGGTCATCCACCAAAAGTGACACGCAGACATCGGAACCGCGCGGCCCTCATCTTCGCACTCAGCCTGGCTACGCTTATCGTGCTGGCCGCCTCGATCCGCTTCGGCGCGATTGATTTTTCCGTCTCCGCCATCGTCGACGCGCTCGCCTCGCTGCTGCCCAACCGCCCCGAGCCGACCCTAGACCAGCGCATCTTCCTTGAGCTGCGCCTGCCGCGCGCTGTCCTGTGTCTGCTGGTCGGCGCGAGCCTCGGCGTGGGCGGCGCCCTGATGCAGGCGCTCTTCCGCAACCCGATTGTCGAGCCGGGGCTGGTGGGGACTTCGAGCGGCGCGGCCTTCGGCTCGGCGCTCTTCTTCGTCCTCGGCGGCGTGCTGGGCGTCGGCCAGAGCATCTGGAGCCTGCCGGCGGCGGCGTGCCTCGGCGGCGTGCTCTCGACCTACCTCGTCTTCCTGCTCGCGCGCTCGCGCGAGGACGGGCGGGCGTCCGTCGTGACGCTGCTGCTGACCGGACTCGCCGTCAACGCGCTCTTCATGAGCGCCATCGGGTTCCTCTCCTACATCGCGCGCGACCCGCAGGCGCGCTCCATCACTTTCTGGAGTCTGGGCACCCTGTCGGGCGCGAGCTGGCGCGCGGTCGAAGTCGTCGCCGTCTCGACCGTGGCGGGGACTCTGGTCGCGCTCCGCTACGCGAAGCAGCTCGACGCGCTGATGATCGGGGAGGAGGAGGCGACTTACCTCGGCGTGAACGTCAACCGCCTGAAGTGGGTCATCCTCTCCGTCAACGTCGTCATCGTCGCCGTCGCGACGGCCTTCACGGGCGTCATCAGTTTCGTCGGGCTCGTCGTCCCGCACATCCTGCGGATGCTCGGCGGGGCGGACAACCGCTACCTCATTTTGGGGAGCGCTCTGACGGGCGCGACGCTTTTGAGCCTCGCAGACCTCATCGCGCGCCTCTCGCTCAGGCCGGCGGAGCTGCCCATCGGCATCGTCACCTCGGCGGTCGGCGTGCCCGTCTTCCTTCTGCTCCTGCGCCGCCGCCAGTACGTCTTCTGAAGGATGCTCGAAGCGCGCGACATCACATTCAAGGTCGGCGACAAGGCCCTCGTCGAAGGCGTGTCGGTCAGGTTCGACCCCGGCCGCCTTCATCTCATCATCGGCCCGAACGGCGCGGGCAAGTCTACCCTCGTCAAAGTCCTCGCGCGTCTGCTGCGCCCGCACGCGGGGCAAGTTCTCTACGAAAGCTCGGACGTGCAGCGCGCGAGCGAGATTGAACTGGCGAAGCGGCGCGCGGTGCTCTCGCAGGCGGTCGAGGTCGCGTTCCCACTGACCGCGCGCGAGGTCGTCATGATGGGCCGGCACCCGCACTTCGGGAGCCGCCCCGGCGCGACGGATGAGAAGGTCGTGGACGAGCTGATGGAGTTCTTCGACGTGACAGAGTTCGAACGGCGCGACTACCAGACGCTCTCGGGCGGCGAGCGCCAGCGCGTCAACTTCGCGCGCGTCCTCGCACAGCTCTGGCGCCCGACGAACTCGTGCCGCTACCTCTTCCTCGACGAGCCCCTGACGTTCCTCGACATCCGGCACCAGATCGAGTTCATGAAGAAGGTGCGCGCCTTCGCCGACGCCGCGGACGTGGTCGCGGTCGGCGTCGTCCACGACCTCAACCTCGCCGCGCGCTTCGCCGACCAGATAGTCTTGCTGAATCAGGGGCGCGTCGCCGCGACCGGCTCGCCCGCCGAAGTGCTCACGCGCGAACGCATCCGCTCGGTCTTCGGCGTCGAGCCGACCTTCGTCCCCGCCGGCGACTCCGGCCTTCACATCATCTTTGATTAAAGCAGTAGGCAGTTGTCGTTGTGAGCGGCCGGGCCTAATGACGAGAGAGTAATTTCACCACAGAGACACAGAGGCACAGCTTGGAGCACATAGCTTAACAAGCTGTGCCTCTGTGTCTCTGTGGTGAAATTACTCTCCGTCACCCGCCCGAGCTGCCTACTCACGGCAGGAGGTTCGAGATGAGGTCGCCGAGCCATTCGAAGTCGATGGGCTTGGTGACGAAGGCGTTGCAGCCGGCGGCGAGGGCGCGCGCGCGTAAGTCCGGGTCGTGGTGCGCGGTGACGGCGACGATGATCGTCTCTTTGAGTTCGGGGTTGGCGCGGATGCGTTCGGCCGCGCCGAAGCCGTCGAGCACGGGCAGGTTCAAGTCCATGAGGATGACTTCGGGTCGCTCGCTCTCGGCGAGCCGGACGGCCTGCGCGCCGTCGGAGGCTTCGACGATGTGATACCCTTTGTGCTCCAGCGCGAGCCGCATGGCGAGGCTCGTGTCCTCGTAGTCCTCGACGACGAGGATGGTCAGTTCTTCGGGCCGCCTCTCAGGCATTACTGGATGATTCCTTAAACGACGATTCTTAGCAACCGGAGGGCGGCAAAATAATAGTTCTGCAACGACAATGCAACTCCCGCGCGTAGATGGCGTGGTAAACCTTCACACGCGCCGCGAGAGAGCGGCTCGACCCCTCCCATCTTTGCCAATAAATTCCAAAGCAATCATCGAGGTTAACCCGACTTGAAGAGCGAACAGGATTACCGCGTGCGCGAATGCCTACACCGCGCGCAGGGCGCGCCGGGGAGTTACTACGACGGCCGCGCCTACGTCAAACACCTTCAGCGTCTGCCGTCCGAGGCGGCCGTCCGCGCCGCCGCGCGCGTCACGCCCTTCTTCTGGGCCGACGCCGCGCACATCAACGTCTGGCTCTGCCGCGACTGCGCCGAAGACCTCGGCCTGAAGGGGCGTGAGTCTGACGCCGCGTGAGAGGGTGTTGGGTGTTGGGTGCTAGGTTTAAAGTCAGTTCTACCCCAGCACCTAGAACCCAGTACCCAGCACCCCTTTCAGCTCGTGAGTGGTTTGCCGCAGCGGTTGCAGAAACGTGCGGAGGGGTCTTTCTGTTTGGCGCCGCAGGAGGCGCAGGTGTGTTCGACGCGGAGGTTGGCGCCGCAGCCCGAGCAGTAGACCGAGCCGGAGGTGACGGCGGCGCCGCAGGTGCCGCAGCT
Source organism: Acidobacteriota bacterium (assembly GCA_019239425.1). Taxonomy (GTDB): domain Bacteria; phylum Acidobacteriota; class Blastocatellia; order Pyrinomonadales; family Pyrinomonadaceae; genus QHXN01. The sequence continues at coordinate 6,432 of JAFAZX010000033.1, read as the reverse complement.
TCCGGGCATCGGCGGGACGTAGCCGCCGGCCTTGCGCGCGACGTGCGACTCGATGATCTTCCAGGCGTCCTCGGTCAGCTTGTACTGCCAGTAGGCGCCGAGCGCCGGCAGAGCCAGCAGCAGCCCCGCCGAGAAGAAGACGGCCACCGCGGCGACCGCCGCCTTGTCGAGCCACTTCTGCATCCCGATCTCGACGCGCGTGCCGCCGTGCTCGGGCGTGACCTTGATGGTGAGCGCGGCCGAGAGCCCCGTCAGGTCGCGCAGCGTGCTCGACTTGCGCGCCTGGATGACGGCCGTCGCGGAGACCTGCATCGTCTGCACCTCGAAGGCCGAGTCGTTGTCGAAGAGTGTGCGCAGCTCGCGCGTGAGCTGCGTCGCGTCGGCCTGTACGCCCGGATAGAATCTGCTCTCCATAATTCTCCTCTGAATCCTTTCGCGCCCTATTCTACGTCAAAAACTTCCGCGCGGTTCGGAGAGAGGCAGAAGCCCGACCGTGAGGGAGGGCGTGCGTCTCCCGTCATGTGCTGTGACGAGAGACCGACGCCCTCCCTCACGGTCGGGCTTCTGCCTTATCAAGTCAGTCAGTTCTTCTTCGCCGCCTTCGCCTTGGCCTTGAGGTCTTCGGCGTTGACGCCCTTCTCTTTGGCCGCGTCGGTGATCTCGCGCGCGGTCTCGAGGGCGCGGTCGAGCTGGTCGGCCTCGGCCTCGACCTGCGTCTCCTCGCGCAGCTTCGCGAGCTGGGGCAGCATCTTCGTGGTCGCCTCCGCGAGCAGGTAGAGCGACTTGCGCAGCAGGGGACTCTCGGGGTTGTGCTCGGCCACGTCGTCCACGTTGACGACCGCCTCGTCGAGTATCTTCCCGATGTCGTAGAAGAGCTGCGTGCGCGAGCCCTGCACCACGCCCCACTTCTCCTTCTCCTTCGCGGCGTTCTTCTCGGCCTCGGCGGGGTTGGTGACGGCGAGCAGACGGCGCTCGGCAGCCTGGATGAAGACCTTCGTGCGCGCGTCGAGTTCCTGGTTGTCGCGGACGAGCTCGATCTCCTCGGGCGTCAGGTGCTCGCGCTTCTGCGCGGCGGCGGCCGCGGCGAGCGACAGGCAGACGCAGAGCGCGAAGAGGAGTGAGAGCGCGGATCGTTTGCGGGAGGGGCGGGGGCTGTTCATCGCTTACTGCTGTTGCTTCTCCTGCTGGTCGGGCTTCTTCTCGGGGGCGGGTTGCGCGGAGGTGTAAGAGTTGGCGCGCTCGCCCTCGGGCGTGGTCGAGTCGGGGATGCGCGGCTCGCGCAGCACGGAGTCGGAGTAGAAGGCCGCGAGCGCCTGGTCGCGCCGGTCGCGCACGAAGTCGATGGCGTCCCTGACGTAGACGGCGTGGCGCTCGGGCAGCGTGCGGCGGATGGTCTCAAGGCGGGTGATGTGCGAGCGGAGCGTGATCTCCACGCGCTTGAAGATGTCCCGGTACTTGTTGTTGACCTTGCCCGCGCCGCTGGAGCCGCGGAGCGTGTTGACGGTGTCTTCGACGACCGCCTCGTAGATGCCGATCTCCGCGGTCGCGGACTCGAACTTGTCGTCGTTGGCGAGCTGCGCGGCGCGCGCGAGCCGCTCCTCGGCGATCTCCATGCTGAGGCGTGCGCGGCCCTTCACGTCCTTCTCGCCTTCGAGCCGCTGCCGCACGTCCGAGGGGATGTAGCGCAGCGGCGGCGGGCCGTCCTCTCGCTGCGGCGGCGGCGTCTGCTGTTGCTGGGCCTGCGCGGCCGCGCACGCGAGCAGGACAAGGATGAGAACCGGCGTTAAAGACTTCGGCTCCGCGCTGCGATACGTGTCCATCACTGCGCCCTCTTCTCTTTCTTCACCCCTTCGCCGCGCTTGATCTGGCTGCGCAGCGAGGGGAGCCGCAGGTTGACCTTCTCGATCTCAAGCTGGTTGGTGCCGGCGTCGGCGCGCGCGAGGAACGTCTCGTACTCCGAGAGGGCCTCCTCGTACTCGCCCATGCGGTCGTACGTGATCGCCAGGAAGAAGTGCACGACCGACAGTCCCGGCTTCGCGCGCTCGATCCATTTGTATTCCACAACGGCCCGGTTGTAAAGCTTTAACTCGGAGAGCGCGGCGGCGAGGTTCGCGTGCGCCTCGTAGTGCTCGGGCGCGGCCGCGACGACGCGGTCGAGGATGGCCGCCGCCTCCGCGAACTTGCGGAGCTGCACGAGCGCCGCGGCGTAGCCGACGGCGTAATCCACGTTGCGCGGCTCGGCCTCGGCGGCGCGCCGGTAGAGTTCGGCGGAGCGCTCTGGGTTTGAAGTCCTTTCGAGTTTGCCGAGGCAGGCGAGCGCGGCCGCGTTCTTCGGGTCGTCGACGATGGCCTGTTCGAGCGCGGCGCGCGCCTCGGGCGTGTCTTCGCAGGACAGGTCGGTGAGCGCCGCGCGAAGCTTCTGCCCCTCTTCGGAACGCTTCGCCTCTTCGGGGAGGGAATCGTAGACCCGGCGGGCTTCATCCTTCTTCCCCGCGAGTCCGTAGCGGTTCGCGACGGCGACGGCCAGTCTCCAGTCGGACTTCGAGAGTGCTTCCAGGGCGCGTACGTCTTCGAGCGCTCTCTCCTTCTCGCCCGCGCCGATGAGGAGGTCTGCGCGGCCGAGTCTCGCTTCCGGGTTGTCGGGCGCGACCGCGAGCGCCCTCTCGTAACTCTTGAGCGCGCCGGCCGCGTCTTTCGCCTTCAGCTCGGCGCCCGCGCGCGAGACCCAGAGAGTCACGTCGTCGGCTTTGAGCCCGGTCGCCCGGCGCCAGAAGGCGACGCTCTCCGCTTCGTCTCCCGCGCGCGCGCGCAGCTCAGCCAGCGCGACGGTGGCAGTCAAATTCTTCGCGTCGAGTTCGAGCGCGCGGCGCAGAAGCGGCTCGGCCTCTTTCTCGCGCCCCGGCGTCCTCACCAGCAGAAGCCCGAGGGCCGCTGGCGGGAGCGGCCACTTCGGGAGCAACTCCATCGAGCGCCGGTAAGACTTCTCGGCCTCGGGCAGGCGCTTCAGGGCGACGAGCGAGGCGGCCTTCTGAAACTCGGCCTCTGCGAAGTCGGGCTTGATCTGCAGAGCCCCTTCGTAGAGTTCGAGCGCGCGCTCGTACTCCTTCTTCGCGTGCGCCTCCTGCCCCCGGTTGAAGAGCTTGACGGGGTCGGCGGTCGTCTCGTCGAACTCGTCCCTGTCCTGCGCGCGCGCGGCGTGCGAGGACACGAGCAGGAGCGCGCAGGCGAGCGCGACGACGAGGCGACGTTGTCGAAAGTCGCAGTGCATCGGAGCGATTGTCACGGGGAAAAGCGCCGGGCCGAAACTGCTCACGTTAGGGAGACGCGGGCGTGAGTTTCGCGCCGAATATAGCACGCGCGCGCCGGGCCGTCACTCTGTGGAGAATTTGAAATTTCGAATTTGAGCTTTGAAATTCTGAACGGGTTGCGTGGCCCGCGCGCGTGAGATAACATTCGCGGCCGGTAAGTTTATTAAAACCAAAACAGTTCAAGGCAGTCGGGAGGCCCTACGGCGCGGACGTTCGTGCGCGCCGAGTCTGAAAGGTGAACGTGAACAGTCCGGCCGTCGAAGAGGAGATGAGGGGCGTGGAAGCCGTCGGGGCTACGACGGGCGAAGAGTCCGAATCTCTTTTAAAGGAGGAGGCGCTGCGCGCCATCCTCAAGGAGATGGGCGCGTCGCTCGTGGCCTTCTCGGGCGGCGTGGACAGCACGTACCTCGCGCACGTCGCCAACGAAGTGCTCGGCGAGCGCGCCCTGTGCGTCACGGGCGTCTCCGCCAGCCTCGCCTCGAACCAGCGCGAAGAGGTCGCCGCGCTCGTCTCTCGTCTCGGACTTAATCACGAGTACGTCGAGACCGGCGAGATGGACGACCCGCGCTACCTGCGCAACGAGTCCGACCGCTGTTACTTCTGCAAGTCGGAACTCTACTCGAAGCTCGCGCCGCTGGCTGAGGCCCGCGGCTTTACTTTTGTGCTGGACGGCTCGACGACCGACGACCTCGGCGACTACCGGCCGGGCCGCGCGGCGGCCGGCGAGCGCGGCGTGCGCAGCCCGCTCGTCGAGGCCGGCATGGCGAAGCGCGACGTGCGGCTTCTGAGTCGGCGCGCGAACCTTCCGACGTGGGACAAGCCCGCGAGCCCCTGCCTCTCGTCGCGCCTCGCGTACGGCACGCCCGTCACCATCGAGCGGCTGCGCACGGTGGACACGGGCGAGCAGGTCATGCGCGACATGGGCTTCCGCGAGTTCCGCGTCCGCCACCACGGCGAACTGGTCAGGCTCGAAGTCGCGCCCGCCGAACTCGACAAGGCTTTGAGACGCGAAGTCACAGACGAGCTGGCGCGCCGCTTCCGCGCGCTCGGCTTCCGCTACGTCACGCTCGACCTGCACGGCTACCGCACGGGCGCGATGAACGAAGTTCTAAAAGCCGTGAACGGTGAACCGTAAACCGTGACGAGAGAAAGACCGTTCTTATCTCGTCACGGTTTACGGTTCACGGTTCACGTTCTTGGAGAAGAAGAATGACAAAGGCAATGATGGACGACCCGCGGCGCTTCAAGGAGGAGAACCCCTTCGAGTCGATGATGGAGCGCTTCGACCGCGCCGCGCAGTTGCTCAACCTCAACCCAGACCTCTACGCCGTCATGCGCGTGCCGAACCGCGAGCTGAAGGTCTACATCCCCGTCCGCCTGGACTCCGGCCGCATCGAGGTCTTCGAAGGCTTCCGCGTCCAGCACAACTTCGCGCGCGGCCCGGCGAAGGGAGGCATCCGCTACGCGCCCGACGTGCACATCGACGAGGTGCGCGCGCTGGCGGCGTGGATGACCTGGAAGTGCGCCGTCGTCAACGTCCCCTTCGGCGGCGGCAAGGGCGGCGTGATCTGCGACCCGGCGCAGATGTCCATCGGCGAGCTGGAGCGTCTGACGCGCCGCTACGCGGCCGAGTTGATCGACTTCATCGGGCCGGAGCGCGACGTGCCCGCGCCCGACATGAACACCAACGAGCAGACGATGGCGTGGATCATGGACACCTACTCCATGCACGCGCGCCACACCGTCAACGCCGTCGTGACGGGGAAGCCGGTCGAGCTGGGCGGCTCACGCGGCCGCCGCGAGGCCACGGGCCGCGGCCTCCTCTTCGTCATCAACGAGGCCATCAAGCGCTTCAAGCTCTCGCCGCCCCAGACGCGCGTCGTCGTCCAGGGCTCCGGCAACGTCGGAGGCATCGGGGCGAGACTGCTTCACGAGGCTGGCTACAAGGTCGTAGCGCTTTCGGACATCTTCGGCGGCATCTACAATCCCGACGGCATCGACATCCCGGCCGCGCTCGCGCACCTACAGCAGACCCGCTCGCTCCAGGAGTTTCCTAACGTCGAGCACGTCTCGAACTCGGAACTGCTGGAGCTGCCCTGCGACGTGCTGGCCCCCTGCGCGACCGAGAACCAGATCCGCTCGGAGAACGCCGGCCGCATCAAGTGCCGCATCCTGGCCGAGGGCGCGAACGGGCCGACGACGGCGAACGCCGACAAAATCCTGCACAATAACGGGGTTTTCGTCATCCCGGACATCCTCGCCAACGCGGGCGGCGTCACCGTCAGCTACTTCGAGTGGGTGCAGGATCGGATGGGCTACTTCTGGAAAGAGGACGTGGTCAACGAGCGGCTGTCGGACGTGATGGTGGCGAGTTTTAACGATGTGGTGAAGTATGCCGAGAATCACAACGTCGATACGCGCACGGCTGCCTACATGCTGGCGATTGACCGCGTGGCCTACGACACGCGCATGCGCGGCATCTACGCGTGACGGAAATGTGAACCTTTTTTTCCGGCTAAGTTGCGAAAAACTCTTGATTTCCGAGCCTAAGAGGTGTATGGTCTGGCGGAGTTTGGTACGTCCCCGGCATCCGTATATCCAGGCTTTTCGCAGGCGGCCGCGGGCGCTCCAGCCCAACGGTGTTGACAGCGGCGCACCCGTTTTGTATAAGCAGGTGCGCTAAACAAAGCACAAAGTTACACTCAGTTGAGAGGCGCTGTAGAGGCATTGCAAGAGCGCCCAGAGAGCGTCGAACAGGCGTTCAGGCTCCTCTCGCTGCTCCGCTCCATCTACAAGTCGTTCGCGTTCGAGGGCGGTAGCAGTTTCTTTGACTTAAAGGGTTTACGCTTGTAGTTGGAGCGGCCGCGTCCCAGGCTTCAGAGGGTCGCCAGGTCGCGGCCAGAAGCGGCGCAGACGCACGCGGGCCGACAGCGACTTCGGGGAGCACGGTCGCCCCCTTCCGCAAAAATTAAACTCATTTCGCAGGAGGAATGCGATGAGACTCGCGAGAAGAGCGCTCTTTGCCGCGCTCGCCACTCTGGTCCTGCTGTCGGCGGCGACGGCGCAGACCTTGCGGCCGGGTAACGACCCGCGCAACCAGGCCCCGACGGTGGGCACTGGCGGC
>JAFAZX010000049.1 GCA_019239425.1 Acidobacteriota bacterium | reverse complement strand
GCGAGCGCGCCGCGCGTCACCGACTGGGGCAACCTCGACCTCAACTACAAGACGGTCGCGCGCATCGACCACGCCAAGTGCATCCAGTGCAACCTCTGCCACGTCGCCTGCGAGGACGGCGCGCACCAGTGCATCCCGCTCGTGCAGTTGGAGGCCGGGCGCTACCCCGTGGTGGACGAGCACGAGTGCGTCGGCTGCAACCTCTGCTACCTGGTCTGCCCCGTGCCCGGCTGCATCTCGATGGCCAGGCTCGACGACGGCACCCAGCCGCTCACCTGGCGCGAGCTGACCGCGCGCGCGGAGGCGCCGGTGGCCGGCGACTGAGACTCACTTTTCGCCCCGAACCTTACAGGTAGGTTGGGTGAGCGGGTTCGGCATCCTCACGGACTTGCTCGGCATCACCGCCGCGCTGCTCGCCATCCTCGTCATTCGCGAGATCGGCCGGCGACAGGAGGCGCGCGCGCGCCGCGTCACGTACGTCCCGAACACGCCCGGGCCTCCGCCGCTCCCGCCCAGGCCGTCGCGAGCGCCCGCCTCGCCCTTGCAACAATAGTAATACCGACTTGCAAATAGAAATAAGGCCCCTTCTCGCTGGGAGCGCGGGCATCCCTGCCCGCCAGCGTGCTTGAGCACGCTGACCGTCTAACTCTTAATCTCGACGTCGAGGTTCAAAGTCTCAGCTTTCGCGCTCTCGCGCTCAGGCGGGCAGGGATGCCCGCGCTCCCAGCTTTAAGCGGCCTTATTTTAATCTGCAAGTCGGTATAAGCTCAGAGCGTGAAGTCCCCGCGGTCGCAGAGCAGGCTTTCGAGCCGCTGCCCGCGGATGCCGTAGAACTCTTTGAGGGCTCGAAACTCCGCGAGCGCGGCCTCGCGGTTCCAGGCGCCTTCGCGGCGGACGGCGGCGATCATCGTGTTCTTGCGCGTGTGCTCGGTCGAGACGAACTCGAAGACCTTGACGCGGTAGCCGGCCGACTCCAGGAGGAGCGCGCGCAGGGAGTCCGTGACTGACTCGGCCTCGCGTTCGAGCAGGTGGCCGTGGCGCAGCACGCCGCGCAGTTGCGGCGGGGCGACGATCTGCGGCCTGACCTCCTTGTGACAGCAGGGCGCGGTGACGATGATGGCGGCGCCCGATTCGACGCCCTTGTGGATGGCCTCGTCGGTCGCCGTGTCGCACGCGTGGAGCGCGATGAGCACGTCCGTCGCAGACACGGGCAAGTTCTGGATGAAGCCCGTTTTGAATTCCAGACGCTCGAAGCCGGCGCGGCGCGCGACGCCGTTGCAGAGTTCGACCAGCTCCGCGCGCGCCTCGACGCCGGTCACGTCGGCGCGCACGCCGCGCACGTTGTTGAAGTAGTCGTAGAGCGCGAACGTCAAGTAGCCCTTGCCCGAACCCACGTCCAGAGCCGACAGCTCTTCCCTCCCCTTGAGCGGCGAAGAGTCGTAGAGGCCCGCGACGATCTCGACGAACTTATTTATCTGCCGCAGCTTGTCGCCCATCGCCGGGCGCACCTCGCCGTGCTCGTTCGTCACGCCCAGCTCGCGCAGGTAGAGGCTGCCGCCCGCGTCAATCGCGCGCCGCTTCCTTCGCTCGTGCCCCGTCGGCGCGGCCGCGTCCAGGGTCGGCGCGTGCGCGGTGAGGTGCGCTTCGCCTTTGCGCGACACCTCGAGTCTTAAATCCGCTTCGGACGTGAAGAGGTGCGCGCTCGCGAAGTCCGCGCCGACGAGCTCGCGTAGGAGCCGCGCGCCCTCCTCGTAGGTGTGATTCTTGACGGCGTCGCGCGTCTTGTAGCGTCGGAGGAAGGAGAGCCGGCGCCCGCCCTTCAACTCGGCGGGCCGCACGTAGACGTTCTTCAGGCCGTCCTCCGCGCCGCGGTACTTCGAGAGCGTGAGCTTGACGAAGGTGCCGCCCGCCAGACTCTCCTCCAGCGCGTCGAAAAACTTCTCGCGGTCTCCTGCCGGCATGACTTACTGGCCCGACTGCTCCTCCATCTTCTTGCGGAGGCTCAGGGGGCGCATGTCCGTCCAGACCTCCTCGATGTAGGCGAGGCACTCGGCCTTCGTCCCCGTCTTCCCCGCGTCGTTCCAGCCGAGCGCGTTCTCGCGGTCGGCGGGCCAGATGGAGTACTGCTCCTCGTGGTTGACGACCACCTTGTAGATCGTGTTGTCTTCTCTCTCGTCGCGGCTCATGCTTCTGGTCTCCTTCGAGGGTTGTGAAATCAAGTCGTGTCATCCGTCCGTGAAAGCTCCGCCATGAGCGGAGGGATTTCGGCGGGCAGCTCGCGCGCGAGGAAGCCGAGCGGCCCGACCTTGTCTGCCAAACGCTCGCCCGCGAGCGCGTGCAGGTAGACGCCCCACGCGGCGGCGCGCGCGGCATCGGCCCCGCGCGCGACGAGTCCGGCGATGAGGCCCGCCAGCACGTCGCCCGAGCCCGAGGTGGCGAGGCCGACGCTCCCGGCGCGGTTGACGAAGAGTTCGCCGCCGGGCGAGGCGACGAACGTCTCGCGCCCCTTCAGCACGAAGACCGCGCGGAACTCTTCGGCCGCGCGCCGCGCCACGTCCGCCATCTCGTCCTGCCCCGCGAACTCCTCGCCGTAAATCTCTTCCAGCTCGTCCGCGTTCGGCGTGGCGACGGCGCGCCCGCCGAGGGCGCGCAGGAGGTCGCGCCCCGCGCGCAGGCACGCGACCGCGCCCGCGTCGAGCACGACGGGAACGCCGCGGCACAGCTCCAGAGTCGCCCCGACGAAGCGCGCGACCGACTCGTCTTCAATCATGCCGGGGCCGACGCAGACGCACTGCGCCTTGCCCAGATGCTCTTCGAGTTTCGCGCACGCGGCCTTCGAAAATTTCCCCGCCTTCGTCTCCGGCAGGGCGAAGACGCGCGCCTCGGGCAAAGCCGACGCGACGAGCGCCGCGTTCGACTCGCCGGTCGCGACCTGCAACTTGCCCGCGCCCGCGCGCAGCGCCGCTAGCCCTGCGAGGACGGCCGCGCCCGGCGTCTCGCGCCCGCCGCCCACGACGAGCACGCGCCCGCGCCCCTCCTTGTCGCCGCCCTCGTCGGGCACGGGCAGGGGCATCGCGCGCAGGAGCTCGGGCGTGATGAGGGCCGGCCCTTTCAAGCTCTCGCCTCGGCCTCGCGCACCTCGTTGTTGCGGCGTGCGGCCCACTCGGTCAGCGTCGTGAGCACGGAGGGCGCGAGCGCCGACTCGCTCTCCCTCCCCTTGGCGCGGGCGCGGCCGATGCCGCCGGGGCCGGGCAGGAGCCGGTTGACGACGGCGAGGATGTCCGCGGTCGCCTCGGGGAAGAGCGCGCGCACGCGTGCGGCCGCCTTCGCCTGCGTCGTGATGACGAGTTCCGCGCGGCCCTGCCGGCACGCGTCGATGATCTGCGCGGCGGCGCGCTCGGCGTTGATGGAAGTAACGGGGAGCGAGTCGCTGACGGCGAACCAGGCGTACTCGGCGCGGTGCCGCCCCTTGAAGGTCGCGTTGCGCGGGCTGCCCGTGCGCATCAGGCCGGGGAAGACGGAGGTGACGACGATGCCGTCCTTCGCCAGCTCGGCGCGCAGGCCGTCGGAGAGTCCGGCCAGCGCGAACTTGCTCGCGCTGTAAGGGACGAGGTGCGGGACGGAAATCTTGCCGCCGATGGAGGAGACGTTGACGACGCGCCCCTCGCCGCGCGCGCGCATCTGCGGCAGCACGGCGAGCGTCGCGTAGAGCGGCCCCCAGAAGTGCACGTTCATCGCCTGCTCGAAGTCTTCGAGCGTCATCTCCTCCAGAGGCCCGACCTGGATCACGCCCGCGTTGTTGACGAGCACGTCGATGCGGCCGAAGCGGCGCGTGACGACCTCGACCAATTCCTTCACCTGCGCGCGGTCGGTCACGTCGCAGGGGAAGGCGAGGACGCGCGCCCCGCGCGCGGCGAGGTCTGCGCGCGCGCGCTCAAGCTCTCTGTGGTCGCGCGCACAGACGGCGACGTTCGCCCCCTCGGCCGCGAACCCGCGCGCGAGCACAAGTCCGAGGCCCCGCGAGCCACCGGTGATTAAGACCGTCTTCCCCTCGAAGTCGTACCCGTTGAAACGCCTGTAGACGGCGCGCGCCGCGAGGTACGCGCCGGCCCCCGCCGCCGCCAGCTTCAAAGCGTCCTTCAACCCCTCGTTCATCATGCCCCCTTCACTGAAGGGGTGCTGGGTGCTGGTATAAGGCAATTCCCAGCACCCAGCACCCACGCCCCCTCCTTCAAGCCTTCGCGAACTCCGCGACGACCGGCGTGTGGTCGCTCGGGCGCTCCCAGCCGCGCGGCTCCTTGTCTATCCAGGAGCGCTTGCAGCGCTCGGCCAGAGGCTCCGAGACCCAGACGTGGTCGATGCGCAGGCCCTGGTTGCGCCGGAAGCCGCCCTGCCGGTAGTCCCACCAGGAGTAAAGCCCGCCGCCCGGATTGTGCAGGCGGAACGCGTCCGTGAAGCCCCACTCGCGCACGTTCTCTATCGCGTCGCGCTCCGGCCGGCTGAAGAGGACTCGGCCGCGCCAGAGTGCCGGGTCGTACACGTCCCGGTCTTCGGGCGCGACGTTGAAGTCGCCGCAGAGCAGCACGTCGTCGTCCGCGAAGAACTCTTCGTCCAGGTGCGCGCGCAGACGCCCGAGCCATTCGAGCTTGAACTTGTACTTGTCCGTCCCGACCGACTGCCCGTTCGGCACGTAGACGTTGACGACGTTGACGCCACGGACGGTCGCCTTGACGACGCGCGCCTGCGCGCCCTCCTCGTCGCCCGCCATGCCGCGCCGCACGTCCTCCAGAGGGTGGCGCGAGAGTATCGCCACGCCGTTGTAGGTCGGCTGGCCGTTGACGGCCGCGCGGTAGCCGGCCGCCTCGAACTCCGCCGCCGGGAAGCGCTCGTCCGCGCACTTGAGCTCCTGCAGGCAGAGCACGTCCGGCCGCGCCTCCTCCAGCCAGCGCAGCACGAGCGGCAGCCTCGCTATAACCGAGTTAACGTTCCATGTCGCGATGATCACTGTGGCCGTATCATACCGAGAAAGGGTTCGGATTTGTAGCGGCTCGGGAGGGGCGTGTTATAAATTCAACAACTGAGGCGAATCGGTTTCGGAGGGCCGGCTGGCTTGGCGGGGGAGCGACGCATTCTGATCGTGGAGGACGACGAGACGCGCTGCGCGTGGTTCCGCGAGCGGCTGGGCGGGAGCCTCCTCGACGTGACCTGTGACGTGCAGGAGGCCATCCGCTGGCTCGGCGAGAGGGACTACCGCGCGGTGCTCCTCGACCACGACCTGCTTGAAGACCACTACTTCTCGAACGAGCCAGACGACGAGCGCACCGGCTACGCCGTCGCCCTCTGGCTCGCCGACAACCCGACGGCGCAGCGCGACGCCATCATCCTCATCCACTCGCTCAACTACACCGGCGCCGCCCGCATGCTCGCCGTCCTGCGCGATGCGGGGCGCGACGCCGAGCACATCCCGTTTCATTACCTCCAGATGGGATTGAGGATTTAATAAGTCTGGCGGCGGCTTCACCCGGCGAGTTCGGCGAACAGCTTGTCGAACGCCTCGGGGATGTTGTCCCAGGAGTACTCGGGCTTGTGCGCGTTCTCGAACGCCGCCCGCGCCAGTCTCCGGCGGCGCTCGGGGTCTCGGTAAAGATTCTCCAAAGCCTGCGCGACTCCCTCGACGGAGACCTCGCCCATCTCAAGCACCGAGAAGTCGGGGACGTAATACCTGGCCGGCTCGATCATCTCGCCGCGGCCGCGCCACAGCTCCGAGCAGGCGGTGTGGTCGGGGACGACCTGGGCGGCGCCGGCCGCCCCGTGCTCGAACCAGACCAGGCCCCAGCCTTCGCCCATCGAGGTGTTGATTCCCACGTCGCAGGCGTTGTAGAGCAGGTTCAAACGTTCGTCGTCGACCACCCCTCCCGCCAGCGGGTTCAGGTGGACTCGCCCTTCGAGCCCCAGCCTGCGGACGAGCGAGTCGAGTTCCCCGCCCCACGTCTCGCCCATGAAGGCGTGGTGCAGGCAGAGCCTGACGTTCGCGGGCTTCCCTTCGACGAACCTGGCGAAGCCTTCGACGGTCAGGTCTACACGCTTCCTCCCGTCGGGGCGGCTGGCGTTGAGGACGACGAAGGAGTCTTCCAGTCCGGGGAAGTCGCCGAACACCTCGCGCTTCGCCGCGGCGCGCCCGGGCGAGGCGAACGAAGCCTCCAGCAGTTCCGGGGACGGCCGGAAGCGCCGCGGCTCGATCCCGTGCGGGACGATCTCGACGGCCGGGAACGCGCCCCCGCCGCGCTTCTCGCGCAGCCGCGCGAAGGCGCCCTCGAACTCGCCGCGGGCGAACTCGGTGTAGACGGCCACGCGGTCGCACTGTTCGAGCGCGGCCGCGTCCTCCTCGTTCTTGATCCTGCCGTCGAGCGGGATGTAGCAGACGATCTTCAGGCGGTCGCGGTAGGGGCCGAGGACGCGCAGGTAGTGATCGAACAGCCAGATGTCGTGCATGATGAAGACGAGGTCGGGGGCCTCCTCCTCGATCATCCTCTTCGCCTGGAAGGCCGCGAAGACGTCGCCGCCCTTGGGGTTGGTCGGGTGCACCGTCAGGCCGCGGTCGCGCACGGTCTCGCCCGAGTAGCCGATGCCGAGGAAGTGAATCTCGTGGCGGTCGGCGAGCCGGCGCATGATGCTGTGCATCACGCGCGTGAGGCCGGTGCCGTGGATGTTGTAGCCGATGGCGATGATCTTGAGGCGGCGGCGCAACGGGTGTCACCTCCTGGCGAAGAAGAGCCCGGCGCCTTCGCGCGCGCCGTCCGGGCGTGTGTGCCTGCTGTACTCGACGCGGAAGCCCGCGCCGGTAAGGTGCTCGACCAGCAGCTCGGCGGTGAACTTCGCGCGGCCGTCGTTCGAGAAGACGGGAACGTCGGACGCGCGCCCTTCGCTTATCTCAGGGAACTCGCCGCCGAGTTCGTGGAACTCGCCGCGGATGTCGTCGAGCAGGTCGAGCCTTTGCGAGGTCAGCAGGATGGGCCACTCGGCCCCCTCGCAGTCGAGCTTGAGAAGGCGGACGCGCCTCCCTCCCCCGCCCGTCACCTCGTCCACGATGTCGTCGAGGGCGACCTTCGCGACCGGCTCGCCGCCCGGCCAGATGACCGAGCCGCTGCCCGTGTTGGTGATGCCCTCCCAGCCGGGGTACGACTCGGGGAAGGGGTGGTAGCCGTCGAAGAAGAGCTCGTCCGCGTTCGGGTCGGAGCGCCACGCCGCGGCGCGGACGACCCGCGCGCGGCCCGCCTCGACGTGCGGGCGCAGGTTCGCCGACGCGATCTCAAAATTAGCGCGGTCGGGCTCGACGCAGTAGATGTGCCCGCAGCCCCTGGAGAGCGCGGCCTCGGCGAAGGAGCCGATGTGCGCCCCCACGTCGATGACGAGGTCGCCGGGCTCGAAGCTTTCGGGCAGCCTGTACTCGTTGAAGACGAAGACCTCGTTGAAGATGACCTGGTCCAGCGTCCCGGGGCGGAACCGCCACGGCTCGGGCATGAAGCACCTCGTCTGGGTCGGAGGTCGTAAGGGGGCGCGGGCCGCCCCGGGCGAGTTAAGGCCGACGCCCGGGGCGGCCCGCGGGTTGGAGGTGTCTAGCGCGTCCTGAAGGTGTAGCTGTTGCAGATGCTGTAGGGCGGCCCCCCGCCCGGCATCGGCATCAGCGACATCAGGAGCATGGCGGGGTAGTTGGTGTAAGAGCCCATCTCATACGACGGCGGCGGCACGTTCTTCCCGCCGCGCGGGCCGCACGCCCCGGTCAGGACGTAGCTCATGCGGCTGAAGGAGCCGCAGCCGAGGACCGTGTTTACCTGCTCCAGCCTTTGCAACTCCCGGCCGGCGCCGTACTTCACCAGAAAGTCGTAGAAGTCGCCCTGCGGCACGTGCATAGTGCTCAGGTACTGCGTGCTGACGACGAAGATGTAGTCCGGGTCATTCATGTAGGTGTCAATGCCGGCCGGGACCTGGGCGTTGCTCGTCCCGGGAATGACCCACTCCTTGACCCTCTCCCTTGGGTTCTTCGCGTTGAGGATGCAAATCCAGTAGCTGTCGTCCTGCGACTTGGCCGGGGTGAAGTTGGTCGCGTCGCGCCCGTAGCTGATGATGGCCGACGGGGGGTTGTTGCTGGAGAGAGAGCTTCGAACGGTGTAAGCGAGCATGCTGGGCATGTTCATGTTCGACATTCGTGATCCTCCGATTACCGGGGCTCGTAACAAGTGGAAACGCTCTACGCGAGGTGGCAGCGCGACGATTAATGCTTGGAACGCTCTGATTGTCAAGTTTCGTACGAACGCGCCGCCGGCTACGGCTTCGCGGGCGACGCGGGCGCGACCGCGAACAGCTCGTTGAGGACGTTGGCGAGGCGGTAGCCGGCGAGGGCGAGCCGCTTGCGCGCGAGTTTCTGCGCCGCGTCGGTGTACGCCTTGGAGGGTTCGCCGCCTTCCGTGATGTCCTTGTAGACGACCTCGCGCGCGAGCTTGTAGCTCTCCATGACCCACGTGTGCGGGTCCGTGTCGAGCGCCTCGGGCATCGACTCGGCAGGGTTCTCCTTCATCACCTCCTGCGCGAGCGAGAGGATGCGCGCCCGGGCCGCCTGGTCGAGCGGGCGCTTCGGGCCTTCGAAGCCGAACGCCCCGCCGGCCGCGTCCCAGAAGGTGTGCAGGTTCGAGACGCGCGGCTGCCCCGGCACCTGAATCTTGAAGAGGTTCCCGCCCTGGTCGCCTTCGGGGTGCGCGGCCGTCACGCGCGCGGTGGCGTGGAGCGGCTGGTGGATGTCGCCGACGAGGTGGTAGAGGAAGCCCGTGACCTCGGCCTCGCGCCGCGGCGTGCCCTTCCCCTCGCGCAGCGTGTTGATGGCCCAGTTGATGCGCGCCAGGGCGTTCTCCGGCTCGGGGCCGACCTTGCCGCTGTCGGGCACGCCGTCGTAGAAGGCGTAGTCGGCGTAGTGCCAGTTGTCATACATCGAGTTGAGCGAGTCGCCGCGGAAGTCGTCCATCCAGACGGCGATGGTGATCGGGTCGTAAATCTTCTCGCACGTCTCGGGCATGTAGTAGCCGGCGCAGAGGTAGACGTTCGGGCGGCGCGGCGGCGCGGGCGGCGCGTAGAGCGCGTCCACCTTCGCCTTCGCCGCGGGCGACAGGCGCAGGTACGCGACCTGCGCGACGATCATGTGCCCCGTGTCGTGCCACGCGAGCGCGCTGCTCTGTGTCGCCAGCAGCAGCGCGAGGGTGATGAAGACTCTACAGATATGACGCATCGTTCTTCTCCTCGGGAATCAGTCGGGCAGACTTTGATTATGAACAAGAAGGTTCTGGAAGAAGAATTAACCACAGAGACACAGAGACACAGCTTTGAAGACCATAACTCAACAAGCCGTGCCTCTGTGTCTCTGTGGTTAAATCATTCTGCATATCTCTCAACTCTATTTGTAAAGTAACGCGCGCGCGCGGGCGCGGCGGAACTCGGCGAGGGCGGGCTGCCACGCGCGCTCGATTGACTCGGGCTCGTCGGCGCGGCGGACGCGTTCGAGCGTGTCCTCGTTGACGAGGAGCCGCTTGTAGTCCTCGACCTTCCAGTCGGTCGGGTAGAGCCGGCGGAGCGCGACCGCCATCTCCAACCCCGTCCGCACGGGGCGGAAGCGCGCGCGGTCGGTGACGACGAGGTTGACGCCGCCGCACTCCTGCTCCTTGAAGACCGAGGCGCGCGGCGTGAACCTGACGGGCACGAAGCGCACGCCCGGCAGATTTCGTCCGTTCAGGTAGGCCGCGAACTTTCCGCCGTCCAGCCACGGCGCGCCGACCAGCTCGAACGGCGTGTCCGTCCCGCGCCCGACCGAGACGTTCGTCGTCTCGAGCAGCCCCACGCCCGGGTACAGGGTCGCCTCCGTCAGACTCCGCATGTTCGGCGAGGGGTTGACCCACGTCTGCCCCGTCGCGTCGAGCCACATCCCGCGCCGCCAGTTCTCCATCCTGACGACGCGCAGGTCGCAGCCGATCTTCCGCTGCTCGTTGAAGAGCTGCGCCAGCTCGCCGACGGTCATCCCGTGGCGCACCGGAATCTGGTGGTAGGCGATGATGGAGAGCTTGTCGGCGTCGGCCACGGGGCCGTCCACTTCGAGCCCGCCGATGGGGTTCGGGCGGTCGAGCACGAAGAACGGGAGGCGCGCCTTCGCGGCCTCCTCCATCGCGTAGCCCATCGTGGACGCGTAGGTGTAGAAGCGCACGCCGATGTCCTGGATGTCGAAGACGAGCGCGTCCAGGTCTTTCAACTGCTCGGGCTTCGGGCGGCGCGCATCGCCGTAGAGCGAGTAGATGGGAAGTCCCGTCTTCTCGTCGCGCGTGTCGCTGAACTTCTCGTCGACCTGCCCGCGGATGCCGTGCTCGGGCGCGAAGAGCGCCGTGAGCCTGACGCCCGGCGCCTCGCGCAGCACGTCGATGGTCTGCCGGCCCGCGCGGTCGCGCCCCGTGTGGTTCGTGATGAGGCCGACGCGGAGGTTCTGCAACTCCTTGAAGCCGTCGCGCGCCAGCACGTCGATGCCGTTGAGCACCTCCGCCGGCTCGGGCGCCAAGACGCCTCCCTCCTCCGACCGGCGCGCCTCGGCCACGTTGGCGGTAAACTTCGAGAGGCCGGCCAGCATGTCGCGCGTGTACTGCGCCTGCTCGGCCTCTGCGCGCGCCGTCACGCTCGTATCGGTGATGGCGCCGGCGACGATGTTCGCCACGCGCCCGCGCAGGGGGCCGACGTCGCCTTTCCCGTTCGGGTGGACGCGGTTCGAGAGGAAGACGACGAAGGTCTCGCTCGCCGGGTCGATCCAAATGGAGGTGCCCGTGAAGCCCGTGTGGCCGAACGAGCCGGCGGGGAAGATGTCGCCGCGGTTGGTCGAGAAGCTCGTGTTCACGTCCCAGCCCAGGCCGCGCGCGCCGCCGTCTTCGGTCACCTGCCGCGGCCGGGTCATCTCGGCGACGCCGAGCGGACTAAGTATGCGCACGCCGTTGTACTCGCCGCCGTTCAGGATCATCTGGCAGAAGACGGCGAGGTCGTCGGCCGTCGAGAAGAGGCCGGCGTGGCCGGCGGGGCCGCCCATGCGGTTGGCCGTCGGGTCGTGCACTTCGCCGCGCAGCATCCTGTCGCCGGAGGCGTCGGCCACGCCCGCGCCTCCGAGGTAGCTCTTCATCCCGCGGACGTTCTCGGTCGGCGCGATGCGCGCCAGCGTCCGCATGTCGTTGCCGGCGGGCATGAACGACCCAACGGGGCCGCGGTAGCGGAACGCCGTGTCTTGCATCCCGAGCGGCTCGAAGATGTTCTCGTAGGCGAACTGGTCGAGCGGCACGCCCGAGACGCGCCGGACGACTTCCCCGAGCGTGATGAAGTTGATGTCGCTGTAGACGAAGCGCGAACCCGGCGCGTTGCGGAGCGGCTCGGCGTAGAGCCGCTTGAGCATCTCTTCGTAGCCCTCCCACTGTTCGCCCAGGTCGAAGTCGGGCGCGTAGCCGGAGCGGTGCGTGAGCAGGTGCTCGACGGTGATGCGCTCTCGGCCCTCGCCCTTCAACTCGGGGATGTAGCGCGAGACGGGGTCGGCGAGGCGCACCTTGCCGCGCTCGACGAGAATCATGATGCTCGTCGCCGTCGCGACGACCTTGGTCAGACTCGCGAGGTCGAAGATGGTGTCGGCGGTCATCGCCTCGCGCGCGGGGACGAGCGCGCGCGCGCCGTAAGCCTTGCGCCAGACGACGCGGCCGCGGCGCGCGACGAGGACGACCGCGCCGGGCAACTCCTTCCTCACGATGGACTCGGCCACCGCGGCGTCGATGAAGGCCAGCCGCGCGGCCGACATCGAGACCCGCGCCGGCGGCGCGCTCGGCAACGGCAGGGCGGGCGCGTGCCCGACGCACGCGAGCGTCAGGAGCAGCGCGGCCACAGCTCGGAAACTTCTCGGGTTATCTGTTCTCATTTGCTGGACGGGGCCGCCGCGGGCGGCGTGGCCTTCAACTGGATGCCCGTGCCGCGCGGGTAGAGGCCGGGGAGCGAGATGGGCAGACGGCCGACGAAGTCGGCGCGCCCGAGCAGCGAGCGCGCGGCGGCGCGTTGCAGGCTCGGCATGTCGCCGTAGGCGACGACGTACGTGCCCAGGCCGTTGAAGCTTTGCAGCAGGTACGGGTTGCCGAAGCTGACGCCGACGACCGGCACCTTCTTCTCGAGCAGCGCGTTCAGCACGCGCGCGCCCTGCTCGGGGAGGCCCACGCTGTTCGCCGCGCCCGAGCGGACGCGCCCGTACATCGAGGCCAGGACGACGTCCGCCTTCCGCGCGCGCTCCAGCGCGTCCGCGACCTCCGCCTCGGTCGAGCGCGAGTCGAGCACGACCGTCTCGGCGCGCACGCCGAGCCGCGCCAACTGCGAGACGAACGGGATGGCGATGAAGGAGCGGTCTTCGCCGTTCGTAATCGCGAGGTTGAAGATGCGCGCGCCCGGCCTCAGCCCGACGCCGTCGGGGCGGGCGATGAGTTTTGCGTCGTCACGAACCAGAGTGACGGCGCGCGCCGCTACGTCGTCCGCGAGCTTCAAGGCTTCGGGGCCGGTGACGGCGGTGTCTATCAGTTCGAGGGGCGCGATGCGATTGTCGGCGAGGCCGAGGTCGTACTTGGCCGCGAGTATCCTGCGCGCGGACTCTTCGATGCGCTTCTCGGTGAGGCGGCCGCCCTTCACGGCCGCGACCAGACCGCGCAGCATGGCGTCCGGGTCTGCGGGTTTAAGGAGCATGTCGGCGCCCGCGAGCACGGCGCGCACGCCCGCCTCCTCCTGCTTGAAGTAGATGGTCAGGCCGCTCATGTCGAGCGCGTCGGTGACGACGAGTCCGTCGAAGCCGAGCTCGTTCCGCAGCAGCTTCGTCGTCACCACCGGCGAGAGCGTGCCGGGCAGCACGGCGTTCGCTGCCAGGACCTCGCGCTCGGCGTAGGCCGGCCGCACGATAGATTCGCGCGGGAGCGGCGAGACCTGCGTCGGGTCGACCTGCGGCAGCCCGATGTGCGCCGTCATCACCGCGCCGACGCCCGCCTTAATGGCGGCGCGGAAAGGGACGAGCTCGACCGCATCCAGGCGCGAGCGCGCCACGTCGATGACGGGCAGGCCGACGTGCGAGTCGACGGCCGTGTCGCCGTGGCCGGGGAAGTGTTTGGCGGTGGCGATGACGCCCGCGCCCTGCGCGCCCTCGACGAAGGCGGCGACGAAGCGCGCGACCTCCGCGGGGTCTTCGCCGAAGCTGCGGACGTTGATGACGGGGTTGCCGGCGTTGTTGTTCACGTCGGCCACGGGGGCGAAGATGTGCTGGATGCCGAGGGCGCGCGCCTCGCGGGCGGTCAGCTCGCCCTGCCGGCGCGCGAACGACGGGTCGCCGGTCGCGCCGACGGCCATGTTCCACGGCAGGTTCGTCGCGTCGTCGAAGCGCATGCCGCTGCCGGCTTCGAGGTCGGCCGAGACGAGGAGCGGAAGCTTGGCGAGCCGCTGCATGCGGTTGACGAGGTGGACGGATTCGTAGACCGGGCCGCGGAAGAGGATGATGCCGCCGACGTGATTCTGCTCGACCTGCCGGCGCAGCTCCTTGAACTCATCGCTCTCCTGGTTGAGAAAGCGCGCGTTGACGCCGACCGAGATGAGCTGGCCCGCCTTCTCTTCGAGCGTCATCTTCTTGAGCTGCTCGTCGGCCCACTTGAGCGCTTCCTTCGACGGCCGGCGCTTGTAGGACTGCGTGACCGACGTTTCGACGAAGACGTTTATCAGGCCGCAGTCGTAGTTACACCGGCCCGCGCGCGCGCGCGAATGCTGTGCGTGAGCCGGCGCGAGCGTCGCCCCGAAAAGGAGCGCGTACGCGAGCGCGGCGCGCATGACCCCGGATGCTTTAACCCTTCTCATCGGATGTTCAGTCCTCGTTCGAAGTCAGTCGGCGCCGCCGGGCGCCAGCTCGTCCTGCCGGTCGGCGGGGGCGGGCGCGAAGGCGTAGCTCGCGAGCCACGCGACGAGGAGCGTGACGCCGCTGCCCAGAAGCACGTACCAGGTCCACGCGAGCGGCGTGTAGAAGCGCACGTAGAGCATGACGAAGATGCTCGCCAGCATGCCGACGAGCGCGGGCGGCTCGCTCACGCGCCGCAGGAACGTGCCGACGAGGAAGACGCCGAGCACGGGGCCGTTGATGAGCGACGCGACCGACAGGGCCTTGTCGAGCGCCGAACTCGGGTACGCCATCGCCGCGACCGCGACGGCGACCTGCACGACGCCCCACACGAGCGTCAGCCACTGCGAGACGCGCAGGTAATGCGTGTCCGAGCGCTTCGGCCGGAAGGGCTTGTAGAGGTCGTTGACGGCCGTCGCCGCGATTGAGTTGAGCGAAGACGAGAGCGCGGCCGCGAAGATGGCCGCGACGACGAGGCCCGACAGGCCGGTCGGCATGTGCTTCGTGATGAAGTCCGGGAAGACGCGGTCGCCGCCCGCGAAGGGGAAGGTCGCGCTCGCCGCCTTGGCGAAAGCGGGGTCGGCGGCGCAGCGCGCGGCCTCGGTCGGGTTCACCTGCGCGCAGGCGGCGGCGAAGTCGCCGTAGAGCGGCGAGGCGTGCGGGCCGTAGAAGGCGAAGAGCAGCACGCCGATGAAGAGGAAGCCGATGAACTGCGCGAAGACGACCGCGCCGGAAGAGAGGAGCGCCGCCGCCGCGCGGCGCGGCCGGTCGGTGCAGAGGTAGCGCTGCACGAGATACTGATCCGTCCCGTGCGTGCTCATCGTCAGGAAGCAGCCGCCGACGAGTCCCGCCCAGAACGTGTAGCTCTTCACGAGGTCGAGCGGGAGCGAGAGGGTGTAGGTCGCGTCGGTGAACGGGAACGAGAACGTGAAGGGCGTCGCCCGCAGGCCGAAGTCGATCACGTCGAACTTGCCGAACTGCCTGCCCAGTTCGAGCGCGCCGCCGAAGCCGCCCTTGACGCCCGACGCGATGACGACGGCCGCCGCGAGCGCCCCGCCGAGGTAGATGCCGAGCTGCACCACCTCGACCCAGATGACCGCCTCCATCCCGCCGTAGTAGGTGAAGATGATCATCACCACGCCGAGCAGGACGATGGAGGCGATGGTCACCGTCGTCACGTTCGCCTGCGGCTGGAAGGCCGTGTAGACGGCCGCGAGCACGATGGCCGTCAGCAGCAGGCGGATGCCGTCCGCGATGTTGCGCATCACGACGAAGAGCGCCGCCGCCAGCATCTTGATGCGCCCGCCGAAGCGGCGTTCGAGAAGCTGGTAGACCGTGAGCAGGTCGCCGCGGAAGTAGGACGGGATGAAGACGAGCGAGATGACGATGCGCCCCAGCATGTAGCCCGTGACGAGTTGCAGGAACTGGAAGTTGCCGCCGCGCGAGAAGGCGACGCCGGGCACGCTGATGAAGGTGATGGTCGAGGTCTCGGTGGCGACGATGGAGGCGGCGATGGCCCACCAGGGCACGCTGCGGTCGCCGACGAAGTAGTCCTCGGTCGTCTCCTGCTTGCCCGCGAACCAGATGCCGAACAGAGTGATGCCGACGAGGTAGCCGAAGACGATGATCAGGTCGAGCAGTCCCATTGAAAAGGTTGGCGGCCGGGCTTCTAGACTTTAACGAGCGGGAGTGACGCGTCGAATTCTATTTTCAAACCGCGGGCGGAAGCAACTCGCCCAGGGAGTGTATGCGCGGGCAGACGGCGTCGGGGTGCAGGTCTAAGGGGTCGAGCAGCACGGCGCGCAACCCCGCGGCGCGCGCCGCCAGCGCGTCGTGCGCGTAGGAGTCGCCGACGAAGACCGCCTCGTGTGCCTCCACATTGAGCAGTTCGAGCGCGTGCCGGAAGATGGCCGGGTCGGGCTTGCTCACGCCGACGAGGTGCGAATCGACGATCACGTCGAACCGGTCGGCGAGGCCCGCCGCCCCGAGCGCGTCGCGCACGCGCCCGTCCTCCGTGTTCGAGACGACGGCGACCAGCAGTCCCCTTCCCTTCAACTCGTCAATTACGCGCGGCGCGTCTTCATCGCAAGAGCACCAGATGTGTCGCTCCGCGTGCGCCGCGTCGATGTGCCCGACCAGCTTTGTGCACGCCGACGCGTCGAGGCCGAGTCCGCCGTACATGGCCCTGAAAGTCCAGTGGCGACCCGTCTGGTCTACCGGGGGCTTCCCCTGCTCAGGCGCGTTGAGGCTTTTCAGCATCTCGCCGAAGGCGCGCCGCATCTCGCCCGCGCCGAACCTCCGGCCGGCGTGCGCCTCGGCCAAAGCCGCGAGCCGCTCCCAGTCCGGGTGAATCAGAGTCCCGCCCGCGTCGAAGACGCAGGCGCGCGCGCCCTGAAGAATCGGATGCAGTCTCTTCGGAGTGTTCATAAGGGCCGGCACACATCGTCCACCCTGACGGCGGCACCGTCAAGCGGGAAAAGATTGACAGGCGCTCTCGATAAGTTTAAAAGGCGTGCTCTCGATTCTTCACGCGCGGAGGTGTTCGACGGCCGTCAGACGTTTGGTCGAAGCGGGCGAGCAGGTGGAGGTGCAGGAGACGACGTTCTCTTTGGACGTGGCTCTTCCCGACGGTCGGCTCGGCCAACCCCGTCCTCACGGGTCTCGTGCTCGCCGGCAAGGTCGCGTCGGCCATCGCCTGAGGGTGCGGGCGCGGGCGTTTGACATGCCTGCGCCCGCCGCTATACTGACCTCTCCCCGAACCCGCGAACACCTAAGGAGAACTTCATGCCTCGCCCCTTGCGCACACTGCTGCCCGCGGCCTTGTGTGTCTCGCTCGGCCTGCTCTTCCTGACGACCGGCGCCGTCGGCCCGCTTGAGCCGACGGCGCACGCCTCGGCGAACTTCAACGTCAACTCTCTCGGCGACGGCGCCGACAGCGACCTGAACGACGGCGTCTGCAACGACGGGTCGGGCCAGTGCACGCTCCGCGCGGCCATCCAGCAGGCCAACCAGGTCGCCGGCACCGACACCATCAACGTCGGCGTCAGCGGCACCATCAGCCTGACGAGCGCGCTCCCGATGCTCTCGAGCATGACGCTCAACGGCCCCGGCTCGGCGCAACTGACCGTGCGCAGAGACCCGAACGCCGCGACCTCCTTCCGCGTCTTCCAGACCTCGCCCTTCACGACCGTCGTCATCTCGGGCATGACCGTCTCCGGCGGGCGCACGCTGGACGAGGACGGCGGCGGCATCTACAACAGCCAGAACGCCTCGCTCGCCCTCAACGAAGTGGTCGTCACCGACAACGCGACCCGGCTCAATTTCGCCGCGACGTTCGGCCGCGGCGGCGGCATCTACCACGCCAGCGGCTCGCTGTTCCTGAACAACTGCACCGTCAGCAACAACTCCGCGGCGAACGGCTCGGCCAACAGCTCGACGGCCGGGCGCGACGGCGGCGGCATCTACGCGGCCGGCGGCGTCGTCCAGGTCACGGGCAGCACCGTCAGCGGCAACCGGGCCGGCAACCCGGCCGCCCCCGCCAGCGGCGCCCCCGGCAAGGGCGGCGGCCTCTACGTCAACTCGAACACGACGGTGACGCTGACGAACAGCACCGTGAGCGGCAACAGCACCGGCAGCCCCGCCCCGAACGGCCTTCAGCAGGGCGGCGGCATCTACAACGCGAACGGGAGCCTCACGCTCAACGCCTGCACGGTGGCCGGCAACTCGGCCGGCTCGGGCGGCGGCAGCCGCGGCGGCGGCATAGACAGCGCCGCCGCCGCCCCGA
This sequence comes from Acidobacteriota bacterium, assembly GCA_019239425.1. GTDB lineage: Bacteria > Acidobacteriota > Blastocatellia > Pyrinomonadales > Pyrinomonadaceae > QHXN01. The sequence goes on along the minus strand of JAFAZX010000049.1, from coordinate 65,418 downwards.
ACGCCACGAGCCTCCGCAACACCATCGTCGCCAACAACACCGCCGTCACCAACCCGGACATCAACGGCACCTTCGACTCGCAGGACTTCAACCTCATCCGCAATCCCGGCATCGCGACGGTCAACGGCACGACCACGCACAACCTGACGGGCGCAGACCCCCTGCTCAGCCCGCTCCAGAACAACGGCGGGCCGACGCAGACGCACGCGCTGCTCGCGGGCAGCCCCGCCATCGACGCGGGCGACCGCGGCACTCTCACCAACGACCAGCGCGGGCTGGCGCGCCCCGTGGACGACGCCGCCGCGGTCAACGCCTCGGACGGCTCAGACATCGGCGCGTTCGAGGCGCAGGCCGCGCCCGCCGCCGGGCAGATACAGTTCGGCCGGGGCGCTTACACCATCGGGGAGAACTCGGGGAGCGCCCCGATTACGGTGACGAGGACGGGCGGCAGCGCCGGCGCCGTCTCGGTCACCTTCAACACCTCGAACGGGACGGCCGTCGCCGGCTCGGACTACACGGCCGTCACGAGCTTCACCGTGAACTTCGCCGACGGCGACGCGGCGACCAAGACCGTCAACGTGCCCGTCACGGACGACCTGCTCGACGAGTTTGACGAGACCGTCAACCTCACCCTCTCGAACGCGACCGGCGGCGCCAATCTCGTCGGCTCGCCGGCCACGGCCGTGCTGACCATCGCCGACAACGACGCCGCGCCCGCGCTCTCGGTGAGCGACGTGACCGTCAACGAGGGCGACGCGGCGCGGACGCCCGCGAACTTCGTCGTCTCGCTCTCCGCGCCGAGCGGCAAGGCCGTCACGGTCATGTACTCCACCATCGACGACACCGCGAAGGCCGGGCAGGACTTCCAGGCCACCTTCGGCACCTTGAGCATCGCGCCGGGCGAGACGAGCAAGACCATCACGGTGCCCGTCGTCGGCGACGCCGTCGTCGAGCCGGACGAGACCTTCTTCTTCGACATCTTCTCGCCGACCAACGCGACCATCGCGGACGCGCGCGGCGTCGGCACGATTCTCAACGACGACTCGCCCTCGACGAAGAGCGTCCAGTTCAGCGACTACCAGTTCAACGCCGCCGAGGGGCCTTACCACAACCAGATATTTCTCTACCGCGTGGGCGACCTCTCGTCCGAGGCTTCGGTCGAGTACACGACCTCGGACGGGACGGCGACCGACCGCGGCGACTACACCACGCAGCACGGCCGCGTGACCTTCCCGGCGGGCACGGCGACCGCGTTCTTCGAGGTGCTCGTCACCGACGACCGCTTCCGCGAGAACGAGGAGACGTTCACGCTGACGCTCTCGAACCCGGTGGGCGTGACGCTCGGCGCGGGCTCGACGGCGACCGTCTTCATCCGCGACGACGACGCGGCCGACGGCCCGAGTCCCGTCGCGTTCGGCCCGAACTTCAACACCTCCTACTTCGTGACGCAGCACTACAGGGACTTCCTCGGCCGCGAGCCCGACCAGCCGGGCCTGCAGTTCTGGACGAACGAGATCGACCAGTGCGGCGCCGACCAGCAGTGCAAGGAGGTCAAGCGCGTCAACGTCTCGGCCGCGTTCTTCTTATCCATCGAGTTCCAGCAGACCGGCTACCTCTCCTACCGGACGCGCAAGGCCGCGTTCGGAAATTTGCAGGGCAAGCCCGTGCCGCTCACGCGCGACGAGATGTTCGGCGACCTCGCGACCCTGAGCGCGGGCCTCATCGTGGGCGCGACGGGCTGGGAGCAGAAGCTTGAGCAGAACAAGCAGGCGTACTTCGAGCAGTTCGTCGCCTCGGCCCGCTTCACCACGCTCTACCCACAGAGCTTGACGCCCGAGCAGTTCGTGGACGCCCTGAACGCGAACGCGGGCGGCGCGCTCTCGCAGGCGGAGCGTGACGCGCTCGTCGCGGACTTGAAGAGCAACGCCAAGACGCGGGCGCAGGTGCTGCGCGCAGTGGCCGAGGACGCCGACTTGACGAGGGCCGAGTTCAACAGGGCCTTCGTCCTCATGCAGTACTTCGGCTACCTCCGCAGGAACCCTGACGCCACGCCCGACGCGGACTTCTCGGGCTGGCAGTTCTGGCTCGGCAAGCTCAACGACTTCAACGGGAACTACATTAACGCCGAGATGGTCAAGGCTTTCATCGACTCCATCGAATACCGCAACCGCTTCGGCCTGTAGCGACTAAGCGGGAGCTATTCAACACAGAGACACAGAGACACAGCTTGAAGAGATATAACTCAACAAGCTGTGTCTCTGTGTCTCTGTGTTAAAAGCCTACCTTAGTCGCGCCCGCCCATGAGGATTTCCTGGAGGCGCTCGCGGCGGGCGCGGCTGAGCTTCAGCTCTGTGCCGTCGCGGAGGACGACGACGTAGTCGCCGCTCGGGTGCTGGTGTAGCTCTTTGACGCGGTCGAGGTTGATGATGGCGGAGCGGTGTATGCGCCAGAAGGTCTTCGGGTCGAGCCGCCCTTCGAGCTCCTTCATGCTCAGGCGCAGGAGGTGCGCGCGCCCGCCGACGTGGAGCTTGACGTAGTAGTTGTCCGCCTCGATCCAGTCCACGTCCGAGGGGTTGACGAAGATGACGCGCCCGCCGACCTTGACCATGAAGCGCGTCAGGTGCCCGCCCTTCCTCGCGCCCTCGGTCGCCACCTCCTCCTCCGTAGAACTCGCCCGCCCGCGCAGGAAGGCGCGCAGGCTCTCGGCCAGGCCCCTCGCCTCGCGCAGCTCGACGTGCGACTTGGCGCGCGCGAGCGCCTCGCGGAACCTCTCGTCGGTGAACGGCTTCAGGAGGTAGTCGAGCGCGTGCACCTCGAACGCCTTGAGCGCGTAGGCGTCGTAGGCCGTGACGAAGATGACGGCCGAGATGCGCTCAAGCTCTACGGCCGAGAGCACGTCGAAGCCGTCCATGCCGGGCATCTGTATGTCTAAGAACAGGAGGTCGGGCGGGCGCTCCCGGATGCTCTCGACGGCCTCGGCGCCGCCGGCACACTCGCCGATGATCTCAACGTCCGGGTCTTCGGCGAGCAGCCCGCGGATGGTGCGGCGGGCCAGAGGCTCGTCGTCGACGACGAGCGCCGAAAGCCTCTTGGCCCCCGCGCTCATCCGGCCTCGACTGCCCCGCGCCCTTCGCGGAAGGGGATGACGAATACGGCCGTGACGCCGCAGCCCGCGCCGTTGCGCAGCTCGAACCTCTGCTCCGCGCCGTAGAGACGCTTCAGGCGCTCGATGGTGTTGGCGAGTCCGATGCCGCCGCACTCCTCCACGCGCCACCCCGACTGGAGGCCCGGCCCGTCGTCCGAGACCTCGACGTGGAGCGCGCGGCCCGCGCGGTAGGCGCTGATAGCGATGGTGCCCGGCGACTCAACAGGCGAGACGCCGTGGCGGATGGCGTTCTCGACGAGCGGCTGCAAGATCATGTTCGGCACCAAAGCGTCGAGCGCCTCGGGCGCGACGTCCGTCCGCACGGTGAGGCGGTCGGAGAAGCGCACGAGCTGAATGTCGAGGTAGAGTTCGACGAACTTCAGCTCCTCGCGCAGAGACACCTCCTGCTCGTCGGCGCTGTCGAGGGCGCGGCGCAGGAGGTCGCTCAGGCCCGCGATCATGTTGACGGCCGGCTGGCGCTCGCCGCCGCGCACGAGGCCCGAGATGGCGTGGAGCGTGTTGAAGAGGAAGTGCGGGTGGAGCTGCACCTTCAGGGCTTCGAGCCGCGCCTGCGCGAGCTGCGCCTTCAGCTCCGACGCCGCCGACTCACGCTCGCGGTAGCGCTCGCGGTAGTCGAAGGCGTAGCCGACGCCGAGCACGGCCCAGTAGACGAAGAAGTCGAAGAGGAAGAGGCTGCGCAGCTCGCCGCCGTACTGGTCGAGGAAGGGCCTGGTGTCGCTCCACACGTCGAACGGCTGGATGACCATCCTGATGTAGACGGAGGCGGCGACGTGCGCGGCCGGGAGCAGGAGGCTGAAGGGCAGGTGGATGAGCAGCCCGCGGAGCCAGCCGCCGTTAGCGCCCGTCACCCTCCGGCCGACCTTGAGGACGATGGGCGTCAGGCAGCCCCAGACCCACCAGACGGCGAGCTGCCAGAAGACGATGCGCCACCACGAGTGATGCATGCCCGGCTTGTGCAGCATCTCGAAGTAGACCTGGTTGGCGTTGAGGAAACTGAAGAGCGCCCAGAAGCCGAAGAGCGCGCCCCACTTCAACCAGTCCACGCGCGCGCGCGCCGCGTTCACGTCTATCGTCTCAGCACGCATTCAGACTCCACAAGGAATTAACCACAGAGACACAGAGGCACAGCTTGGAGCAGATTTTGTATTAGCTGTGTCTCTGTGTCTCTGTGGTGAAATCCCATCGCGTATGCACTCAAGTACGAGATTGTACAGGACGAGTCGGGTTTGTCACTCCCTGCGCAGCGTCAGCATCGGGTCGATAGCCGTCGCGCGCAAAGAAGGGATGAAGCACGCCGCGCCCGCCACGAGCATCAGCAGGCACGAGACGGCCGCGAACGTCACGGGGTCTGCGCCCGGCGTCGCGTAGAGCAGAGAGGCGATTAGCCCGTTGAGCGTGAGCGCCCCCGCCACGCCGAGCACGAGTCCGGCCACGACGAGCGCCATCCCCTGCCGCATGATCATCGTCACGATGCGCGCGCGGCTCGCGCCGAGCGCGAGCCGGATGCCTATCTCGCGCGTCCTCTGCGTCACCGCGAGCGCCATCACGCCGCTGATGCCCGCCGCCGTGATGACCAGCGCGACGACCGCGAACAGCCCCAGCAGCCACGCCGTCAGGCGCGGCGACGCGACCGACTCGTCCAAGACCTGCTGCAACGTCCTGACTTGGTCGACCGCCGTCTCGCTGTCGACTTCGTGGACGGCGTCGCGCAGGGACTTCGACATCGCCGACGGGTCGCCCTTCGTCTTCACGACGAGGAACTGCCCGAAGGCGAGCTGCGCGACGGGGCCGTATATCTCGTCGGCCGGCTCCTTGTCCAGGCCGTACTGCCGCACGTTGCCGACGACGCCGACGACCGTCACCCACGTCCGGCCGTTGTCGAAGGAGACGCGCTTGCCCACGGGGTCTTCCGAGCCCCAGCGGTGGCGCGCGGCCGCCTCGTTGACGATGGAGACCTGCGGCGCGTCGACGTTGTCCGATTCCGCGAACGCGCGGCCGCGCAGCAGCGGCACGCCGACCGCGCGGAAGTAGGCCGGACTCACGGCGCGCGCGTCCACCTGCGGCGCGGCCTGGCCGTCCGCCTGCGGCCTGCCTTCCACAAGGATGCTGACCGTGTTCGGCCCGCGCGTGATGCCCGCGGGGTTCAGAGGGTAGGTCGAAGAGACCGCGGCTTCGGCGACGCCCGGCTGCCGGTTCACCCTTTCGAGCAGGCGTTGGAAGTAGGCCGCGTACTGCGCGGTCGCGGCGTTCGGGTTGTTGGGGTCGTTGTTGATGAACCTCGACCAGTTCGGCGCGAGCCGCATGACGAGCGTGTTCTCGGGGTTGAAGCCCGGGTCAACCCTCTGGAGCTTGATGAGGCTCCGCAGCATCAGCCCCGCGCCGATGAGCAGCGTGAACGAGATGGCCACCTGCGCCACCGTCAGGACGGCGCGCACGCGGTTCTTCCCCGCGGCCGTCGAGCGCCCGCCGTCCTCCTTGAGCGCGGCGGCCAGACTCTGCTTCGCGTTCTTGCCGAAAGAGAGCGCCGGCAGCAGGCCGAAGATTAGCCCCGTGCCGACCGAGAGCAAGAGGGCGAAGAGCAGCACGGACGAGTCGATGCCTATCTCCGCCGTGCGGTTCGTGAAGCGCCCCGCGAACGAGGTGAGCAGCGGCAGTCCCCACGACGCCAGCAGCACGCCCACGACGCCCCCGCCCAACGAAAGCAGCGTGCTCTCCGTCAACATCTGCCGGACGAGCCGGCCGCGGCTCGCGCCGAGCGCCGTGCGCATCGCGATCTCCGGCTGGCGCCTGAGCACGCGCGCGAGGTTGAGGTTCGCCACGTTCGCGCACGCGATGAGCAGCACGAGCCCCGTCGTCGCCAGGAGTATCAGGAACGTCGGCCGCGCCTGCTGCGTCAGGGCCTCGCCCAACCCGTCGACCTGCGCGGCGTATCCGATGTTCTTCGGATACACGTCGGGGTAGGTCGTCTGCAGGTTGCCGGCGATCTTGTCGATGTCCGACTGCGCCTGCGCTTGCGTCACGCCCGGCTTGAGCCGGCCGAAGACGACCGAGAGCAGACGCGCCTGCCGGTTCTCGATGGTCTGCGGGCTCGAGCGGAACGGGCAGTTGACCGTCGGCATGTACACGTCGCTCTCGGAGGGGTATTCGGGGATCGGCGGCAGCACGCCGATGACCGTGTGCGGGCGGTTGTTCATGCGGAAGACGCGGCCGACGATGTTCGGGTCGCCGTTGTGGCTCCGCTGCCAGTACTTGTAGCTGAGCATGAGCACGGCCTCGCCGCCCTGGCGTTCGTCCTCCGGCGTGAAGGAGCGGCCGAGCAGGGGCTTGACGCCGAGCACGTCGAAGAAGTTGGCCGAGACGACGCCGGTCTGCACGCGCTCCGGCTCGTCGCGGCCGTAGAGGATGAAGTTCATCGAGTGGTGCTCGACCATCGACTCCATCGTCTGGTTCTGGTCGCGGTAGTCGAAGAACTCCTTCGGCGAGAAGCCGAGGCTGTTCGCGTGGTTGAGCCGCGCCTGCTGCCGCACGACGACGAGCCGGTCGCCCTCGTGGTAAGGCAGGGGGCGCAGCAGCACGCCGTAGATGACGCTGAAGATGGCCGTGTTGGCGCCGATGCCTAAGGCCAAAGTCACGACCGCCGCCAGGGTGAAGCCCGGACTCCTGCGCAAGACCCTGAAGCCGTAACGCACGTCGCGCCACACGGACTCGAACAACCCGCCGCCGTTCGCAGAGTTCTCTTCTCTCACGCCGCACCTCCTTCTTAACGCGGACGACTTTATACAACGCCCCGCGCGGCGCGCGTTCGCCTTTGCAGCGAACTGCGGCGTGGATGCAGTGAATGGTTAGAAATGCTATGCCGCGCCTTCGCGACATCCACGAAAGCAGTTACGAGTACAACAAAATGCTTAAAGCTGGGAGCGCGGGCATCCCTGCCCGCATGAGCGCGCAGCGCGAAAGCTGAGAAGCTTCACGTCTCAACGTTGAGTTAATGCGGGAGACGGTCAGCGTGCTGGCGCACGCTGGCGGGCAGGGATGCCCGCGCTCCCAGCGAGGGAGGGCTTTATTTATTAGCGACTGCGCAGAAGCGCTTCGACGGCGCGCGCCACGACCCAGCCGCCGGCTTCGAGCGCGGCGCGCGACTCTTCGACGCCCAGCCCGGTCTTCGTCATGACGAGCGCGACGCGCAGGTCGCCGCCGGCCCGGTTGAGCGTCTCGCGTGCGGCCTCTTCGTCCACCCCGGCCTCGGCCGCGAGGATGCGCTCGGAGCGCGCGCGGAGCTTGACGTTGCTCGGGCGCATGTTCGTCATGCGGTTGCCGGTGACGTAGCCGAGCCGCACCATCGCCGCCGTCGAGATCATGTTCAAGACCAGCTTCTGCGCCGTGCCCGCCTTGAGACGCGTCGAGCCCGCTAAGACCTCCGGCCCGACGACCGGCACGACTGAGACCTCGGCGGCTCGGGTGATGAGTGAACCGGGCACGCACGTGATCGCTCCCGTGAACGCCCCCAGCCCGCGCGCGTACTCGACGGCGCCGACGGTGTAAGGCGTCCGCCCCGACGCGGCGATGCCGACCAGCGCGTCTCTGCCCGTCACCCCGCGGGCCTCCGCGTCGCGAGCGCCGGCCTCGCGGTCGTCCTCCGACGCCTCGGTCGCGCGGTAGAGCGCGTCGTAGCCGCCCGCGATGATTCCCTGCACCAGCTCCGGCGGCACGCCGAACGTCGGCGGGCACTCCGAAGCGTCGAGCACGCCCAGACGCCCGGACGTTCCAGTCCCCACGTAGAAGAGACGCCCGCCCGCGCCCAACCTCTCGACGACTCCTTCCACGACCTTCTCAACCTCAGGCAGCACGCGCCCGACCGCGGCCGCGACGCCCGCGTCCTCTTCGTTCATCAGGCGCAAGACCTCCGCGGTCGGCAGCCCGCTCAGCCCGCGCGTCCGCGGGTTCTCCTGCTCCGTGACGGGAAGCTCCGTCTGAATCTCTTTCGACATGAACCCTCAGCCCGCGAGCGCGAGCTGCACCTGCTCGCCCGCCATCCGCGCGGCGGCCTCCGCGGGCGCGAGCACGGGCGGGGCCAGGAACGCGCGACGCGCGACGCGCGCCAGCTCTTCCGTCAGCGAGTCGAGTATCAGAGGCCCCGCGCCGAAGATGCCGCCGACGTACGCGACCTGAAAGCGCTCGCGCTCCATCTTCAATTTCCGTATGACGGCCGCGGCGGCCAGCGCCAGCTCGCGCCCGGCCTCCTCGACTATCGCGCGCGCGACCACGTCGCGCCGCTTCGCGGCCTCGACCACGCGGCCGCCGAAGCCCGCGATGCGCGTGTTCGTCATGTTCGGCGCGTAGACGGCCGTCGAGAGGTCGTCCGCGCGCGTGACGTTGAAGTAGTCGCACGCCGCCTCGACCAGGGAAGTCCTGCGCGCCCGCCCGTCGGTCGCGCGCGCGACCGATTGCAAAGCGCGCCGCGCGATCCAGGAGCCGCTCCCCTCGTCGCCGACCACAGGCCCCCAGCCGCCCGCGCACGCGCGCCGGCCGCGCGCGTTGATGCCGCAGCAGATCGAGCCCGTCCCGGCGATGATGACGAGGCCGGGCGCGCCCCCGGTCGCGCCGTAGAGCGCGATGTCCGCGTCGGTCACGACCTCGACCCTCTTGACGCCCAGCTCCAGGACGCCCGCGCGCATCCGCTCGCGGATGTCTGCGCGCTTGACCCCCGCGAGCCCCACCTCGGCCGCGGCGATCTCGACGCGGCGGACGCCCGCCTCCGCGCACGCCTTGTCGAAGGCGTCGCGGATGGCGCCCACGGCCTCGCCCACGCCCACGCGCAGCGGGTTCGAAGGCCCGGCCCGCCCTTCGCCGAGGACGTTGCCCTCGCCGTCGGCGACGACCGCGCGCGTCTTCGAGCCGCCGCCGTCCACGCCGAGCAGGAGCGTGCGCGGGGTGAGCGCCGGCGGGCGGCGTTTCGACTGGAGTTTGACTGGGCGGCGACTGGCCTTCATCGGGGACTGTCGGACGGCGGGGGCGCGGCGGGTAGAAGCCCGCGCCCGAAAAAATTTGTGCAATCGTAGCGGAAGTTTGATTATAATCAAAACTAAAAGATTTTATTTCTGTGATAACCATCCCTGATACCGGAGCCGCAGATGGAGATCAGACAGCTCAAGGCGTTCATGGCCATCGCCGACGCGCGCACGTTCACCGCCGCCGCCCAGCGCATCCACTACACCCAGGCCGCGCTCTCGATGCAGATCAAGCAGTTGGAGCGCGAGGTCGGCCTCCCGCTCTTCACGCGGATGCCGCGCCGCGTGGTGCTCACCGAGGCGGGCGAGCGTCTCCTCTCGCGCGCGCAGCACATCCTCCGCGAGCACGACGCGGCGCTCGCGGAGCTGGCCGAACTGGCCGGCGCCAAGCACGGCCGCCTGCGCCTGGGGAGCGCCTCGGGGATGGTGAGCGCCGACTCTTTGCCCGCCATCCTGAAGAAGCTGCGGAGGGCGCACCCGCACGCGGAGGTCTCGGTCACGTCGGGGACGAGCGAGGAGCTGGTGAAGAAGATTCTCGCGGGCGAGCTGGACGCGGCCTTCGTCTCGCTCCCCGTGCAGGCGCGCAACGTCGAGACCGAGCTGCTCAGTCAAGACCAGCTCGTCGCCATCGCGAGCCCGCGCCACACGCTCGCGGAGCAGCGCGTGGTGAGCGCCTTCGCGCTGGCCGGCGAGAAGCTCATCCTCGGCGAGCGCGGCGGCAACACGCGGCGACTCATCGACGAGTTCTTCGCGGAGGCGGGCCTGAAGCCGACCGTGGCGATGGAGCTGAGCCGGCAGCAGGCCATCAAGAACATGGTGGCGGCCGACATGGGCGTCGGCATCGTGCCGCTCTCGGTGGTGCGCGAGGAGGTGGAGCGCGGGAGGCTCGTGCGCTGGTGGATCGAGGGGGCGCGCATCAACTGGGAGATGGGCCTCGCGCGCCTCAGCGGCGGCTACCTCTCGCCCGTCTGCCAGACCTTCATCGACCTCTGCCGCGAACAGTTCGCCTCCCCCCCGCCCGAGCCGAAGCGGCGGCGAAGCACGAAGAAGGCGGCGCGCAAGACGGCGAAGAAGCGGAAGTCCAAGTAGCTTGGAAATGATGTAATCGGCTTTTCACCACAGAGACACAGAGGCACAGCTTGTCGAGCGATTGCTTCGAGCTGTGCCTCTGTGTCTCTGTGGTGAAATCAGTCTTACGGCTTTCTCAAGTGACGAGGAAGAGTCAGGCCAGGTACCTCTTCATCAACTCTTCCCAACGTCCCTGCGCCTTGAGGATCAGCTCGCAGACTTCGCGGACGGCGCCGAAGCCGCCGGGCAGGCGCGTGACGTAGTGCGCGGCGGCGCGCGTCTCTTCGGTCGCGTCGGCGACGGCGACGGCGAACCCGCAGCGGCGCATGAGCGGGACGTCCACCACGTCGTCGCCGACGTAGGCCGCGTGCGCCGGCTCGACCCCGGCCTCCGACATCAGCGACTCGAAAGCCTCGACCTTGTCGAGCGCGCCCTGCCTGACAAAAGAGATGCCGAGGTCGGCCGCGCGCAACTCCACCAGCCTCGACCTGCGCCCCGAGATGATCCCCGACCGCAGCCCCGCGCGGTGGAGCATGACGAGGCCGTGCCCGTCGCGCGTGTGAAAACTCTTCAGCTCCTCGCCGCCCTCAACCGGCGTGATGCGCCCGTCGGTCAGCACGCCGTCGCAGTCCAACAGCAGAAGCCTCACGCGCGCCGCAAGTCGCTCGAATTCGTCTCGCTCAAGCATAAGTAGGCAGTAGGCAGTTAAGAGTTTTGAACTTGAGAATGTTCTTGTTTTGACTTCGGCCGCTTAACGCGGGACAAAAGCCGGCTACCGTAAAAGGCTAACTGCCTACTGCCATCTGCCTACTGCCTACTGTTTTTCACCTCACCTCGAAGACGGGAATCTCTGCGAGCTTCCAACCCGCGGGCGTGCGCGCGAAGACGTAGACGGCGGGGCCTTCGGCCGCGCGCCCCGAGACGCGGGTCGAGAGCTGCACGTCGGCCGCGACGCGGTTCGGGTCTAGCTGCTCCGTGCGGAGCACGCGCGTCTCCCACTGCTCCGGCGGGATGCCCGAAAGCCCCTTCGCGAAGCCGGTCAGCTCGCCGCCGAGGATGAGCGCCTCGATCTCCGCCCTGTGTCCGGACTTGATGGCCGCGTCGAGGGCAGCGACCGCGGCCTTCACCTGTTCGTCCACGGGCGGCGCGCCCGCGGCCGCCTCCGCGCGGATGCGCGCCGAGTGCGCCGCGAGGTTCGAGGCGTACTCGGCCTCCGTGTGCGCCGCGGCGTCGAAGAGCTTGACGGCGTCGGCCGCGCGGTTCCGCTTGAGCGCGATCTCGCCGAGTCCGATGTCCGACCAGGCGAGCGTCGCCGGCAGCGGCAGGGGCGAAGCGAGCGCCGCGTTGAACTCGCGCTCGGCGTCGTCGAGGCGGTTCTGTTCGAGCAGAGCGCGCGCGAGCACGACGCGCGCCTCCTCGCTCGCGGGCGAGCGGGCGAGCACTTCGCGCGCGAGCGCCTCGGCGCGCGCGGGCTGCTGGCCGAGTTGGATGCGCGCCTGCTCGACGGCCTCCGCGAGTCCCGGCCCCTGCGGCACCACGTCGTTCGAGAAGTTCGTCTGCGGGTAGAGCTTCTCCGGGTCTACCTCGACGCGGACGATCTTCGAAGTCGTCCTGAACTGCGCCTCGCCGAAGTCCTTCGCCGGGACGCGCGCCGTCGCGTTCAGGCGCTCGCCGCGGTCGGTCAGAGCCTGCACCGACACCTCCACGTCGAACGAGCCGGTGTTGCGCAGGTTCGAGACCCACGCGCCGCCGCGCTCGACCGGGAGGCCGACGAGCAGATCCGTGTCGGTCGGCAGGTCGAAGAGCGAGGACATGAGCAGGCTCACGCGGTCGCCGCCGTCCTGTGCGAGGCGCGCGCGCAGGGACGCGAGCGTCAAAGGCTGGCCGCCGCCTTGAGCGACCTGTGACCGCAGCGTGCCGAGGAACGCGTCGCGGCCGACGGCGTTGGAGAGGATGCGCCAGACGAGCGCGCCCTTGTTGGTCGTGGCGTTGAAGTAGGTCTCGAACGAGGGCGTCAGCTTCGAGAGCGGCGCGTCGCGCGCGGCGCTGGGGGCGTATTGCAGCGCCATCCTCATCCACTCGGCGTCGGCCGCGGGCTTGCCGAACTGCTTCTCAAGGAAGAGCATGGCGAGGTAACGCGGCAGCCCTTCGCGCAGAGCGCCCGCGCCTTCGCCCTCGACGTTCGCGGCGCCGCCGACCCAGAGGCGCGCGACCGCGTCGGCCACCTGCGTCGCCGTCGCCGAGTCGAGCTTGGGCCGCGCGAAGGCCGCGTTGTTGAGGAGCAGCGTCCCGCCCTGCTCGAAGCCCGCGCCGCGCCGCACGCCGACGAGGCGCACGGGTACGTCGGGCGCGGGGCCGAGCAGAGAGGCGTAGAAGGCGCGCGCCGCGCCCGCGAGCGCGACCAGGCCTTCGGCGTTCTTGCGCTCGTCGGCCGTCGCGCCGGGGCGGAGCATGGCCGTGACGCCGCGCGCTTCGCCCGCGCCCTCGACCGCCTCCCAGCGCCCCGTCAGGAAGAAGGGCTGCGTGTAGAGCGTCTGCTCGAAGGACGCGCCCGCGGCCTTGCCCGAGGTGACGACCACGTCGCCCGCCGGCAGACCCGTGACCGTCAGCTTCACGGGCGCGTAGTCCGCGCCGCGCGGGGCGACGGTCGTGTTGGGCGCGGGGTACCACTGCGAGACGGGGAGGAACTGTAGGCCGAGCGGCGAGACGGCGGCCGCGCCCGTGTTCTCCGCGACGGGCAGGCGGTAGTCGAGCGTCGCCGTCACCGTGCCGCCGACGGCGACGGGCGCGGGAAGGCTTATCTGCGCGGTCTGCAACTGCGCGGCCTGGTCTTTGCCCGGGTTGAAGGTGGCGGCCTGCCCGCCGACGGTCGCCGACTCGAGCTTGGCCGAGGGGCTCACGCGCAGCGTCAGCGTGCGCCCGGCCGCGCCGCCCACGTTGCGCGCGCTGATGGTGGCGCGGACGGCAATCGCCCGCGCGTCGCTCGAAGGGCCGGCCGCGTTGACGCTCACGTCGAACGAGATGACCTGCCACGCGGGCAGGTTCGCGCCCGGCTGCTGCGCGCGTGCGGGGGAAGGGGCGGTGTAGGCGATGAGAAGGAGGACGAAGGTTGAAAGCGTCTTTGTCATGGTCGGGTCACTGTCCGGTCGCCGCGCGCTCGGTTGATTCGCTCCGCGCGGGGCGGCCGACGAGGTCGTGTATGTCGCGCAGCATCCTGAGCAGCGCGGCCATGCGCGCGAGCGGGAGCGCGTTGGGGCCGTCGGAGAGGGCGCGCTCGGGCGCCTCGTGCACCTCCATGAAGACGGCGTCCACGCCGCAGGCGACGCCCGCGCGCGCGAGCGGTTCGATGTATTCGGACTGCCCGCCCGTTGCACTCCCTAACCCCCCTGGCAGTTGCAGGCTGTGCGTCACGTCGAAGACCACGGGCGCGCCGTAGGAGCGCATGATGGGGAACGAACGCATGTCGACGACGAGGTTGTTATAGCCGAACGTGTAGCCGCGCTCCGTCAACAGAAGTCTCCGGCAACCGGCGGCGCGCGCCTTGTCCACGATGTTGCGCGCGTCGTGCGGCGCGAGGAACTGCCCCTTCTTGACGTTGACCGCCTTGCCCGTCTCGCACGCCGCGACGATGAGGTCGGTCTGCCGGCAGAGGAAGGCCGGTATCTGCAGAACGTCCGCGACGCCCGCCGCCTCTTCCACCTGAGAGATGTCGTGCACGTCCGTCAGGACGGGCAGGCCCGTCTCCTCCTTCACCGCGCGCAAGGCTTCGAGCCCTTCCCTCATCCCCGGCCCGCGGTAGGAGGAGCCGGAGGAGCGGTTGGCCTTGTCGTACGAAGCCTTGAAGACGTAGTCGAGGCCCGCGTCCTGCGCGCGCTTCCGGCACTCGCGCGCCATGAAGAGGACGTGCTCGCGCGACTCGACCACGCACGGCCCCGCGATGAGCGTCAGACGCCCGTCGCCGAAGGTCGCGCCGCCGACGCGAAAAGGTTCGACGGCTGTTTGATTCAGGTGCTCGCTCACTTCTGCTTCGCCTTCTCCCTCGCGGCCTGCCGGCGCAGGTCGCGCAGGGTGTTCTCGGCGCGGTAGCGGTTCTCGTCGCCCGGCGCCTGCTGTAGATAGGTCTCGAACTCTTTGACGGCCTCCTCCGTCCGGCCGGTCTGCTGGTAGAGGAGGCCGAGGTTGTAGTGCGCGAAGGCGAAGTCGCCGCCGCGCTGGTCGAGGGCCTGGCGGAAGGCCGTCTCGGCGCCTGCGTAGTCCTTCTGCTGCGCGAGCGCGACGCCGAGCCGGTAGTATGCCTCGGGGTCGCGCCCGCCGTTCTGCTCGATGGCCTTGCGGAAGGCCTCGGCCGCCTCGTTCGCGCGCGCGGGCGTCTCCATCAGGACGCTGCCGATCTGATAGAAGGCGTCCGGGTAGTTGCCGCCGTTCGCGTCGATGGCCGCGCGGTACGCCTCGACCGCCTTCTCGTTCTCGCGCTGCTGTTGCAGGACGAAGCCGAGGTTGTACTGCGCCGTCGGGTACTTTCCGCCGCGCTGCCCGACGGCCTTCTGAAACTCTTCGGCCGCGTCGCGGAACTGCCCCTTGCGCATCAGCGCGACGCCGAGGCGGTTGTGCGCTTCGGGGAAGTCTGGCTGGAGGGTGACGGCCTGACGCAGGTCGCGCACGGCCGCGTCGTAGCTGCGGATGGAGATGAAGTAGCTGCCGTTCTCGTAGAAGTCCGCCGCGGTGTGCGGCTGCTCGACGAGCGAGCCGCGCGGCGAGGAGTCGGCCGAAGAGAGAGAGCGTCCGACCACTTCATCCTGATCGCCGCTCGCCCGGTTCGCTTGGGCGTCCGCGGCGCGGCGCGCGGGGCCTCTGCGGAGCAGCACCGCGCCGAAGACGAGCAGCAGCGCCGCCGAGAGGATGAAGACAAAGCTGAGCGGGTGCGTTATCAAATCCTTCCAGTCGCGGCGGCGCCCCGAACTCTCCGCGCCTGAGGGCGCGTGTCCGGCCGCGACCTCCTCAACATCCCTCGCGGCGTGAGTGGAAACAAGGGGCCGCGCCGGCGTCGGTTGATGAAGGCCTTCGTCGCTTACGTCGTCGGCCCCCTGGCGTGCACCCGCCGGTCTGCCCGAAGTGTCGGGCGCCGGGTCTTCCGAGGTGGGCACGCCGAGGTCGGCGGTCTGCGCGGCGCGGCTGCGGCGCAGGCGTTCGATGTCGATGACGAGGCGGCCCGAGGGCGTCTCGGTGCCCGCGTCGCGCAAGGTCTCGATGGTCGGCGCGCTGAAGCCGGCGGAGTGTTCGAGCCCGAGCCTTTCGGCGACGGCGAACAGCTCGCGCCGGAACTCGCCCGCGTCGGCCGGCCTCGCCTCGGCCGCCTTCTCAAGCGCGTGGAGCACGACCCCTTCGAGCGCGGGCGGTATCGTCGCCACCAGCTCGCGCGGCGGCCGGGGGCTTTCCGAAGAGTGCTTGAGCGCGAGCGCGAGCGGCGAGGCGCCCGTGAAGGGCGTCTGCCCCGTCAGCATCTCGTAGAGGATGACGCCGAGAGAGTACACGTCGGAAGCGGGCGTGAGCTGCGCGCCGTCGCACTGCTCGGGCGACATGTAGCGCGGCGTGCCGATCATGACGCCGGTGCCCGTCAGGGTGTCGACAAAGTTCCCCTCGTCGTCGGCGGCAATCTTGGCGATGCCGAAGTCGAGCACCTTGACGATGTAGGGCGAGTCGGGGCGCTGGACGAGGAAGATGTTGCCGGGCTTGAGGTCGCGGTGGATGATGCCGGCCTCGTGCGCGGCCTCGACCGCGGCGGAGATCTGCAGCATCAGGGAGACCGCGCGCGCCGGGTCGAGCGGCGCGTCGCGCGCGAGCACCTCGCGCAGGGGCCTGCCTTCCAGCAGCTCCATCACGAGGTAGACCAGCCCGTCGCCCGTCTCGCCGAAGTCGGTGACGGCGACGGCGTTCGAGTGCTGCAGGCGGCCCGCGGCGCGCGCCTCGCGACGGAAGCGCTCCTTCGCCGTGTCGTCCGCGACAAGGCGCTGGCTCAAGACCTTAACCGCGACGGGGCGCTCGATGAGAAGGTGCGTCGCGCGGTAGACCGTCCCCATCCCGCCCACGCCGAGGCGCTCGTCCAGGCGGTACTTGTCGTCGAGCACCATGCCGAGCAGCGCGTCCGAAGGCTTCGACTCTCCGCCGGCGTCGGACACGGTCGGCTCCGCGCCGAGCGGAGTCCCGTCGTGCGGGCAGACGGTCTCGCCCGCGTCGAACTGTCGCAGACATTTCGGGCACCGGAGCATATAGGTGACGACGTAGGGGAGTGCTTGAACTTGCCCGCTGATTTTACCGCAAAGAGCGCGAAGAAGTCGCAAAGGCCGCAGAGAAAAATCTTTGCGCTCTTTGCGCCTTCTTCGCGCTCTTCGCTTTTAAGGGATGTGCCCGAGCCCTCACTCGGTGTTCGGGTTCGTCTCTTCCTTAACTTCCGTCACCTCTTCCCGCTCGGCGCCGGGCAGGGGCGAGCCGGGCGGCGGCTCGCCGTGAATCTTGGTGTTGGTGCTCTCGATCTCAGGCTTCTCGTGCTCGCCCGTCATCGTGCCGAGTCCTAAATCTTCAGCCATCTCAGTATCCTCCTCCGTCTGCCCGCCGTCACTTCTCGGCGGCGATTGCGTCCGCGACGCGTTGCAGTGCTTTGAGGTGCTGCCCCTTGAGGGGGATGCTCCTCCCGGCGACGACCACCTCGGCCTTCTTCGAGGCGGCGAGTCGTCCCAGCTCCTCGACCGTCAGGGGGATGTCCGACATCTGTTCCACGTACTCGGTGTCCGACTTCGGATTGTCCGACTTAAAGCCGTGCGTCTTGACCGCGGACTTCGCGGAGCTGACGACGACGCCGTCGGCCTTGAGCGCGACCTCGACCTCTTCGCCGCTCGTGAGGCCCGGGCCGCCGCGGTTCGTCGAGTTCAGCCTGAACATGACCTGACGCGGCGGCGCGTAGGCCCTCCCCGGGTACGTGAAATAGACCGTGAACCTGATGCCCTCCACCGGGCTACCCAACGCGGCGGTGAGCAGGGGGGGCGTGTCCTTCCAGCGGCCGGTCAGCCCCATCGGCATCATGTAGACGCTGGTCGTGTCGCTCGCCGCGTCGTGGAGGGGCAACAGGTTCGCCCTCTGAAACTTCTTCTTGAGCGGCCCCTCCATGGTCTGCGCCGACGACGAAGGCGCGGCGGCGACGAGGCAGAGGCCCAGGAGCGTGAGAGTCAATAGATTCTTCACGACTTGAGGTTCCTTCAGTCGTCGCCGGCCAAGACCTGCGCGCGCTCGTGCGCCAGGGGCTCGGCCTCCTGCCCGCCCGCGCCCTCGACCGCCACGTCGTCGCGCATGCGGTTACGGTACGCCGCCCGGACGAAAGACGCAAACAGCGGCTGCGGCGCGAGCGGCTTCGACTTGTATTCGGGGTGGAACTGGCAGCCCAAGAACCATGGGTGCGCCTCGCGCGGCAGCTCGACCATCTCGACGAAGCGGCCGTCCTCCGAGATGCCGCTGAAGGCGAGCCCCGCCTCCTCAAGCTGCTTCCGGTACTCCGGGTTGAACTCGTAGCGGTGGCGATGCCTTTCGCTGATCTCCCCCGCGCCGCCGTAGACCTCCTGCGCCAGACTCCCTTCGGCCAGGCGGCACGTCCACGCGCCGAGCCGCATCGTGCCCCCGAGTTCTTCGACGTCCACGAGGTCGCGCAGCTTGAAGATGACCGGGTGCGGCGTGTCGGCGTCGAACTCGGTCGAGTCGGCGCCCGCGAGTCCGCAGACCGCGCGCGCGTACTCGATGACGGCCGTCTGCATCCCCAGGCAGATGCCGAAGTAGGGCGTGCGCGTCCGGCGCGCGTAGTTGATGGCGCGGATCATGCCGGCCACGCCGCGCTTCCCGAAGCCGCCGGGGACGAGGATGGCGTCGTAGTCGCGCAAGCGCTCCTCGTAGTCCTCGTCCATCAGGCTCTCGCTCTCGACCCAGCGCACGTCCACGCGCAGGTTGTTCGCCACGCCGCCGTGCGTCAGGGCCTCGCGCAGGGACTTGTAAGAGTCCTCCAGCTCGACGTACTTGCCGACGATGCCGATGGTGACGTTCCCTTTCGAGGGGTCGCGGATGGTCTCGACCAGCTCGCGCCAGCGCGCGAGGTCGGCGTGCGGCGCGCGGTCTTGCAGGCCGAGCGCTGAGACGATCTGGTCGTCCAAACCCTGCTCGTGAAAGGCGAGCGGCACCTCGTAGATCGTGTCCACGTCCTGCGCGGCGATGACGGCCTGCTCCTTGACGTTGCAGAAGAGCGCGATCTTCGAGCGGATGTCGCGCGGGAGCGTGCGGTCTGAGCGGCAGAGGAGGATGTCGACGGCGATGCCGATCTCGCGCAGGTCGCGGACGGAGTGCTGCGTCGGCTTCGTCTTCAGCTCCCCGGCGGCGGCGATAAAGGGGACGAGCGTGAGGTGGATGAAGACCGCGCCGTTCTGGCCGTTCTGCCGCTCCTCGTTCCCCATCTGGCGGATGGCTTCGAGGAAGGGCAAAGACTCGATGTCGCCGACCGTGCCGCCGATTTCGACGATCACGACATCCGTCGAGTCCTTCTCGGCGACGGCGCGCACGGCCCGCTTGATCTCGTCGGTGATGTGCGGGATGACCTGGATGGTCTTCCCGAGGTAGTCGCCGCGCCGCTCCTTCTCGATGACCGAGAGATAAATCCTTCCCGTCGTCCAGTTGTTCGAGCGCGAGAGCTTCGCGTTCGTGAAGCGCTCGTAGTGGCCGAGGTCGAGGTCGGTCTCGGCGCCGTCGTCGGTGACGAAGACCTCGCCGTGCTGGAAGGGCGACATCGTGCCCGGGTCTACGTTGATGTACGGGTCGAGCTTGATGCAGGTCACGCTCAGGCCCCTCGCCTCAAGCAGGCACCCGATGCTCGACGCCGCCAGGCCCTTCCCCAGACTCGAAACCACGCCGCCCGTCACGAAAATGTATTTAGGCATCCCCTCCCCCTTCGCCTGTCGGCCCCAGACGTTTACTCCCGGCGTCAGGCCCGTCGCCCTCGCCCTTCTTCTCCTCGTCGTTGTAGAAGCCCGCCTTCAGGTCGCGCTGCACCTCTATCGCCTCGACCGCCTTCGGGTTGATCATCTTGTTGAGCGCGTTCATCCCGGCCAGAGCGGCGGCGCGCGTCGTTCCCTTCGCCTCCGCCACGCGCTGCTCGTACTCCTCCTCGGTCAGACGCTTCGGCTTCTTCCCCAGTTGGGACAAACCGACGAGCGCGCCGACAATGACGAGCACGAAGAGGCCGAGTCCGATCCAGTCGCCCATAGCTTTTTAAGTGATAAGTGATGAGTGATAAGTTATAAGAAAATACGTCTTCCTATCTTCTTCCTTATCACTTATCACTCATCACTTATCACCCCTCTCAAGCATTTCCCTCACGCGGCGCAGGTCGTCTTCCGTGTCCACTCCGATTGACGGGGAGGCCGCTTCGACCACACGTATCTGATACCCGCGTTCGAGGACGCGCAGTTGTTCGAGCGATTCGGCGCGTTCGAGCGCCGTCTGTGGCCAACCCGCGTATTCTAACAAAAAGCTCCGGCGGTAAACATAAAGCCCCGTGTGCTTGCGGAACGTGCCGAGCAAGGCGGGCTCGACTTCCAGCGCCGCGGCCAGAGAGCCGTACGCCCTGGCCGCCTCGCGCGGGTAGGGCACGGGCGAGCGCGAGAAGTAGAGCGCCCGCCCGCGCGCGTCCACCACGACCTTGACCACGTCCGCGCTCATGACGTCTTCGGCCGTCTCAATCGGCTCGGACGTAGTCGAGACCGAGGCCGCTTCGTCCTCCAGCAGAGCGCCGACGGCGACCTCGATGGTGTCCGGCGAAATCAGGGGCTCGTCGCCCTGCACGTTAACGACCACGTCGCACTCGATCCGCGCGGCGGCCTCGGCCAGGCGGTCGCTCCCCGAGGCGTGCTCGGGACTCGTCATCAGAGCCTCGTGGCCCGCGGCCGTGACGGCCTCGTAGATGCGCCCGTCGTCGGTCGCGACGACGGCGCGCGAAACGCAGGGGGCCGCGAGCGCGCGCTCCGCGACGTGGACGACCATCGGGCGGCCCTGTATTTCGAGAAGGGGTTTTCCCGGAAGCCGGCTCGAAGAGAACCGTGCGGGGATGATGGCGACGACCGTGGGATTCGGAACAGGTGAGCCCGTGTGATTCACGGGACTACAAGATAACCCAGACCGCGGCGGGTGACAAGAAGAAAGCGTGAAGCGTGAACCGTGACAAGAAGGATTGACTTCACCTTGTCACGGTTCACGGTTCACGCTTCTGTCACGGTTCACGGCTATGGCGGCCGGCTTTACCAGCGCCTTGGCTTTCAGTTTGTAGACGGCCGCGAGGGCGGCGATTCTGGCCGTGCGCTCCTTCAAAGTCTGCGCCGACTGGCGGGCGCGCGGCTCGTTCCTGGCGGCGAGAGCGTTGAAGGCGCCGGTCTCGATGGGGAGCCGGCCGAACTCCGCCTCGGCCAGACTGTTGGAGTTGGCCGCCGCCACCGCCTCGTCGAGCATGTCGAAGGCCAAGCCCTCGTTGAGCGGCGCGGCCGCTTCGGCCAGCCCCGCCAGCGCCGCGGCCGCCGAGGACGTGTCGGCGAGCCGCCGCAGCCGACCGGCGGCCCGGTTAGCCAGTTCGGTGACGCACTGCGCGTCTTTACGCTGGGCACACCTCCCCATCAAAGCAGCGTAGACGCGCAGGATGGACTCCGGCTTGTTCAACTCCTGGGCAAGCTTCTCTGCCCCCGCCTGGTCGCCCCCGGCCAACAGGCTGGAAGCCTCCTCGACGTTGACCCACTCGACAAACCCGGACTTCTTCTCCCCTTCGGGGAGCAGGTCGATCAGCTTGCGGGCGGCGGCGAAATCTTTCCGGCCCCCAGCGCGGCTGATCACTTCGTCGTCGGGGCGGCCGCTCTTGAGCGCCTGCTGTAGTTGGTCTTCGGCGCGCGCCTTCCGGGCCTCGGCCTCGTTGCTGTCGGGCTTTGGCAGACCGCCCGCCTCACCCGCCCTCCTGCTCAACTGCTCCAACGCGACGAACCGTGCGGTTAATTCCGGCGCGTACAACTGCAAAGGCGCCCACGCCGTCAGCAGGAAGGAGCGTAGTACCTGCAAGCCGTTCGGCTCGCTCTGGCCCAACGCCGTCATGCTCTCAACGACGTAGCTCACATAAGCCTTCCAAACGGCCGGCCCCGGCGGCGGCACCGGCTTTCCATCCTTACCAAGCTGGCCCGAACCCATCACGTTCTGCAGGGCGCTGTGCGCCCGCACGGCGCTCCCGTTAGACATTGAGAGCGGCGTGACCCTCAACTGCTCGATGAATTCAATAATCAACCTGTCCGCAGTCGCTCGGTCGAACCTGGCTATGTTAGGGATTATCACGAAAGCCGCTCCGCGTGTGGGGTCGGCCTTGATGGCTAAGGAGACGTATTTGCTGGCGACTTCCGCGTTACCGGCACTGAGCGCTTGGGAGGCAAGATTCCAATTTCGCCGTTCCTCCTCACCCCGCCCGAGTTCCTTCGCGCCCAGTTGACTCAGCTCGTCGGCGAAGGAGGCCGCACGGCGCGCGACGGCGAACACGCGATCCCGCATCTGTATGCGCGCCCAGTCCAGATCGGTGGGCGGCTTCACCCCTTCGCCGACCGCCTGCCGGCGCAACGCCTCGCGCTCCCCGTCGTCTGGAAAGGTCAACTCGTAGGCTTCTCGTAAAAGCTTCTTCGCCCACTCCCTGTCCAGTTCCCACGCGGTGTCTGCAATCTCGACCTTCACGCGTGAGCGCGCGAGCGGCTTTCTCAGCTCTGACGCCTCAGCATCCAGCGCCTTCAACTCAAAGAACAAGGCGTTGCGCTCCAACGCCCTCTCTTCCCCTTTCTCCCTGTCTCTCGGGGCGGCCGTTTGGGCGTAACAGAGGTTGGCCGTGAGGAGCGCCAGCGCCAACAGCGGTTGAAGTCGCCGCATCGTGAACAGCGTGAGAGTCACATTCCACCACCTTATAAGCATCCGAATAAGCATCCGACCCGTCATGCTATGTCGCAAGGGGCGGTCGGCCTTTTGACTCGCCGCCCCTTGCGCAGTCACTGTGGTGACAATTGTTACGCTATTGGCCCGACGCTACAGCCCTGTTCGCGCCCGTTGATGACGATGCCAGGGTCATACCCTGTGCAGGCGCCCCCGCCGGCCGGACAACGCCAGACTGTGTCCGGCCCCGAGCTACCGGTCGAATACCAATAGGTGTTACCACACTCGTCCGTGAACAGGTAATCGACGGAAGCGTGAGTGTACACGGTGTTGCCTAAAATACCCACCGCCATCACGCCGCTGAGGAACACTGTCTTTGCGAGCTTTTTGAGTGAAACTTTCATGTTGAGCTTCTCCTTCAGAGGGTTAGGGAAACAGCATTGAGGTTGGGCCGTAGCCACCGCGCCCCAGACAACGGCACCCCGACAGGGGGAGGCTGGGTGTAAGTCAACGCGCGGCGCCGCGAGCCGGTGCGCACTACTTCAAATAGTCTTCAGAATTGAGTGGGGCGTTTCGGCGAAGTCAGGAGGTTTGAGTCCCTGACTGACCAGAACGTGAGCGGGCGGAGTGTAGAAACGGCGCAGAAATGAAGTCAACAGATTTGTGTGTCGAGGTCGGTCGTTCTCTTCTCTTGCCGCTTGTCACCCGTCACTCCCTAAGCTACCATCGGGGCAGTTCCACTTACATGGCTAGTCCGTCACAAAGCATGAATGAAGGCAGGGGCAGGGCGCCGCTGAGGGCCGTGGAGAGCATCCTCGACCTCGTGGGCGGCACGCCCCTGCTGAGGCTCGCGCGGTTCGCGCCGCCGCCCGCGGCCGAAGTCTACGCCAAGCTCGAATACATGAACCCGGGCGGGTCTGTGAAAGACCGCGCGGCGCTCGGGATGATCCTCGACGCCGAGCGGCGCGGAGTCCTCGAAAAGGGTTCCACCATCATCGAGCCGACCGCCGGCAACACCGGCATCGGGCTCGCCCTCGTCGGCGCGGCGCGCGGCTATCGCGTGGTGCTCTGCGTCCCCGAGGGCTACTCGCGCGAGAAGATGAAGATCATGGAGGCGCTCGGCGGGCGCGTCGAGTACGTCCCGGCCGAGGAGGGGATGGAGGGGGCGGTGCGCCGCGCGCGCGAGCTGGCCGAGCAGACGCCCGGCAGCTTCATCCCGCAGCAGTTCGAGAACCCGGCCAACCCGCGCTTCCACCAGGAGACGACCGCGCGCGAGATCATCGAGCAGGCCGAAGGTAAGGTCGACGCGCTGGTCTTGGGCTGCGGCTCGGCCGGGACGTTCACGGGCATCACGCACGCCGTCAAGCAGTTCAACCCGGAGGTCTACTGCGTCCTCGTCGAGCCCGAAGGCTCGATCCTCGGCGGGGGCGAACCCGGCCCGTACAGGCTCGAAGGCATCGGCCAGCGCGAGTTCATCCCGCCGAACCTCGACCGCGACGCGGCCGACGAGGTCATCGCCATTTCAGACCTGGAGGCGTTCGCGACCGTCCGCGAACTGGCGCGCACCGAGGGCGTCCTGGGCGGCGGCTCGACCGGCGCGGCCGCCGCGGCGGCGAGAAAGGTCGCCGAACGTCTGGGCGCGGGTAAGCGCGTCGTCACGCTCTTCCCCGACGGCGCCGAGCGCTACATGAGCCAAGGCATTTTCGATTGATTCATCGGCTCATCGATTCATTGTTAATGTTCAATGAATCAATGACCCGATGAACAGATGAACAGGTCATCATGGGATTCTCCACGACAGCCATCCACGCCGGCAACGAGCCCGACCCGACGACGGGGGCGGTGACGGTGCCGATCTATCAGACCTCGACCTACCAGCAGGAGGGCCTGGGGAAGCCGCGCGGCGGGTACGAGTACGCGCGGACGCAGAACCCGACGCGGCTGGCGGTCGAGCGGAACATCGCGGCGCTCGAAGGCGCGCGCTTCGGCTACGCCTTCGCCTCGGGGATGGCGGCGATTGATTCGACGCTGAGGTTGATCAAGGCCGGCGAGCACGTCGTCGTCTCGGACAACACGTACGGCGGGACGTTCCGCCTCTTCAGCCGCGTGCTCGCCGACTACGGCATCGAGTTCTCGTACGTGGACACGACCGACCCGCTCAACGTCGAGGCGGCCCTGAAGCCGAACACGCGGATGGTCTTCGTCGAGACGCCGACGAACCCCGTCATGATGATCACAGACCTGAAGGCCGTCTCCGACATCGCGCACGCGGCGGGCGCGCGCGTCGTGTGCGACAACACCTTCATGTCGCCGTACCTGCAAAGGCCGATGGAGTTCGGCGTGGACATCGTCGTCCACTCGACGACGAAGTACCTCAACGGCCACTCGGACAGCGTGGGCGGCGTCGTGGTCTTGGACGACGAGCAGGACGCCGAGAAGCTGGCCTTCATCCAGAACGCGGTCGGCGCGATCCTCTCGCCGTTCGACTCGTGGCTCGTGCTGCGCGGGACGAAGACTCTGGCCGTGCGGATGGAGCAGCACGACGCGACCGGCAGGGCGGTGGCCGCTTTCCTGGAAGAGCACCCGAAAGTGCAGAAGCTCTACTACCCCGGCTCGCTTTCGCACACGCAGCACGAGCTGGCGAAGCGGCAGCAGAAGGGTTTCGGCGGGATGGTGGCCTTCGACGTCGGCTCGCTGGAAAACGCGCGCACTGTGTTAGAATCCGTCCGCCTCTGCACGCTGGCCGAAAGCCTCGGGGGCGTCGAGACGCTGATTTCGCACCCGGCGACGATGACGCACGCCTCGGTGCTCCCGGAAACGCGCGCGCGCCTCGGCATCACCGGCGGGCTCGTCCGCATCTCGGTCGGCCTCGAAGAGACCGAAGACATCATCGCTGATCTTGATCAGGCGCTCAGCAAAATTTAGTAAATGGTCAATAGTGAATAGTAAATGGTAAGGCGCAGGCGTCCCTTCTCTTCACCATTTACTCTTCACCATTTACTCTTCACCATCATATGTTCGTAGAGCTCTACGCCAAGACCAACGTGGGCCGTGTCCGCGCGGGCAACGAGGACAACTTCCTCGTGCTCGACCTGACGGGTCAGGGCGCGTGGACGGGTTCTGACGGCGAGGACATCCCCGAGCAGTTGGGGGGCTTCGAGGTCGGGCCGAAGGGCGTCGTCCTCGTCGTCTCCGACGGGATGGGCGGCGCGCTCGCCGGCGACGTGGCGAGCCGCATGGCCGTCGAGACCGTCCGCGAGATGCTCCTCGACGAAGACGAGGGCGAGGACGAAGAGGACGCGCCGCTCGTCGAGAGCCTGCGGAACGCGACCGACTACGCCAACTTCGCCATCCACCGCCGCAGCCAGGAAGACCCGCACTGCTCCGGCATGGGCGCCACGCTCACCGCCGCCGCCGTCGACGAGGACGGCGTCGGCCTCCTCCAGGTCGGCGACAGCCGCGGCTACATCATCCGCGGCCGATCCATCAAGCTCGCCACCAAAGACCAGTCGCTCGTCCAGCAGCTCGTGGACGTGGGCCAGATCAGCGAGCAGGAGGCCGAGACGCACATGTTCCGCAACGTCATCCTCCAGGCGCTCGGCGCGCAGCCGGAGCTTCAGCCGGTGACGGGGCGCGTCAAGGTCTGCCGCGGCGACCTCCTCCTCCTGTGCAGCGACGGCCTCTCGGGCAAGCTCCGCGGCGAGGACATGCTCCGCATCGTGCTGGAGTCCGGCGGGGATTTGAAGAGGGCCTGCGAGGCTCTGATTGACGAGGCGAACGAGCGCGGCGGCGAAGACAACATCACCGTCGTCCTCGCGCGCCTCACGGGCGATGACCTGCCCCCGCCCGACTCCGAACGCATCACCGTCGAGCTGCCCGCGCAGGAACCCGACGACACCATCGGCCACGACGACGACACGACGGAGCGTCTATGACGCGGCGGCTGTCGGCGTCCGCCCTCGCCGGCCTCGCGCTCGCGCTGCTGGCCGCGGGCGCGCTTCAGATGCGCGAGCAGCGGCGGCAGGACGAGTACGTTCGCGCCGTCACGCGCGAAGTCCTCGCCGGCGTCCCGGACGATTTCGACTCGAAGGTGATTGCGCTGCGCGACTACGTCCGCGCGCACGTTCGCAACGTGGAGTTTTGGAGGCTCTCGCGCCCGTTCCTGCGCGACACGGCGGCCGACACCCTCCGGACGGGCAAGGGGCGCTGCGGCGAGGCCTCGCGCGTCTTCGTCAACATGGCCCTGGCCGCCGGCATCGACGCGCAGCGCCTCTACCTCGAAGGCGAGAAGTCGCACGTCGTCAGCGTCGTCGGACGCAGCGACGGCTCCCGGCTCATCGTCGATTCCGCCACAGACCCGACCTACTTCCCCGACCTCGAACCGCTCGCGGCCTTCTCCACACACAAAGAGTTTGAGACCTACTCGACCTGGCGTCGCACGCGCGCGTTGCGCCGTCTGCCGCCCAACTTCGTCAGCCTCGGCCCGCTCGCGTACCTCTTCGAGAACCCGCACGCGCTCCTCGCCGGCCTCTGCTTCCTCGCCTCCGCTTCGCTGCTCGCGCTCGCCGCCTACGCCGCGCGCGTACTCCGACGCAGGAGTCCGCGGGCCGCCGGCAAGGTCTTCGGCGTGTCCGCCCCGCTCAAGGGTGACGCGGCCTGAGCCTCAACGCCCCTTCGGGTTGTTCTGCCTGTCCATTTGTAGTGTGAGGGTGAAAGGCACGCTCCCTCTCGGCACCTCAACCAGCCGGTCGGCCTTCAGACGGTGCTTGCCTTTCCGGTAGATTAAAAGCTCCACCTGCCAGGAGCCCTCGGGCAGTTCCATCACGAGCGAAGACTCATCTGACCGCACGGCCTTTTCGATATGAGACGCCGAAAGGGTTGTCTCCGAGACGTTCAATCCGCCCGCCGTCTTCAGCCTAACGTAGAGCCCGGCCCAGTCGTCGGCGGTCAGCAGCGGCCGCCCGTCGCGCCCGACGAACTTCAAAGTCACGGCCGTGAAGAACGCCTGTACGCGCACCTCCCCGAGTTCGAGGTCGCCCTTCCGCTTGCCCCGCACCGCCTGCCCCGCGTATGCCCTTCCCGCGCGCCCGCTGCGCAGGAAGGGGGCCGTGAACGGCGCGTAGTGGTCGAACGAAACAGGCGAGGTGACGTAGAGGGTCATGGACTCGGCCGGGAAAGGGCAGCGCTCCAGCTGGTAGCTGAAGTAGCCCTGCTCGTCCGCGTTGTCGACGATGATGAGGTCTTCCCAGCCCGCGGGCTGGCCGCCGTCCACCAGCACGGCCGCCTTCGGCACGGGGGCGCCCCTGTCGTCCACGGCCCGCCCGCGCACCGCGCACCCTTTCGGCCTCCCGCCCTGTGCGGCCGCAGTGTTCGCGAGTGCGCACGCGAAGAGGAGCAGTACGAGGGCCGGCCCGCTGACCTTCATCATCCCACCTCGCAGATGCAGTTCGACTCTCTCTCTGCTTACCGGCGCGTCTCGCCCTCGGGCAGCTCGCGCGCGCGCCAGTCGGGGACGGCCCCGGCGCGGCGGACGTAGATGGAAGCGCCTTGCAGGCGCTCGACGACGACGCGGTCGCCGGCTTCGAGCGGCGGCTCGCCCTCGGCCGGGTAGGCCGTCCAGACGGAGCCGAAGACCTTGACCGCGCCCTCGTTCAGGGCGCCCTGGCTCGAAGAGACGACCGTGCCGACCTGGCCCGGCAGCGCGGCCGCGCCCGTGCGCAAGCCTTCGGGTTCGTCGGGCCGCGTGAAGTAGTTGACGAAGATGGTGCGCGAGAGCGCGGTCAAGGCGGCCGAGATGGTGATGAACAGGATGAACTGCGCGGCCAGTCCCGCGCCGAGGAAGGCCGCGAGCGCCGCGGCCAGCGCGCCCACGCCGAACCAGAGCAGCACGAAGCCCGGCGTGAAGACCTCGGCGATGACGAGCACCACGCCGAGCACCGTCCACAGAACCCACGTCCAGCTCTCGTTCATATAAGGGCGGCCTCAGCCTTTGAGGAAGTTCTTCATCACGAACCAGACGTTGGCGGGGCGCTCCGCGAGCCGGCGCATGAAGTAGGGGTACCAGGTCTTCCCGTACGGCACGTAGACGCGCACGTTGTAGCCCTCGCGCGCCAGGCCCTCCTGCAAATCGCGCCGCACGCCGTAGAGCATCTGGAACTCAAACTTCTCCTTCCCGATGCCTTCGCGCGCGGCGAACTCCTTCGTCGCGCGGATCATGTTCTCGTCGTGCGTGGCGATGCCGTGGTAGACGCCGCTCTCGAGCAGCAGCTTCATGCAGCGGACGTAGTTCTCGTCCACGTCCTTCTTGTCGGGATAGGCGACCTCGGGCGGCTCGTTGTACGCGCCCTTGCAGAGCCGCACGCGCGCTGGGATAGAGACCGTGTCGCGCACGTCCTGTTCGGTGCGGCGCAGGTACGACTGCAGGACGATGCCGACGGTGTTCAGGTCGAACTCCGCGCGCAGGCGGCGGAAGATGTCGAGCGTGACCTGCGTGACCTGCGAGTCCTCCATGTCCACGCGGACGAAGTTGCCGCGGCGCGCGGCCTCCTCGACGATGGCGCGCGCGTTGCGGTAGGCCAGCTCAGGGTCGAAGGCGAGGCCGAACTGCGTGAGCTTGATCGAGACGTTCGACCTGATGCCGGCCTCGTCGATGGCGGCGAGCACGCGCTTGTACTCGCGCACCTCGCCCTCGGTCTCGGCGGCGCTCGTCACGCCCTCGTTGAGGTGGTCGAAGGTGGCCGTGCAGCCGCGCGCGTTCAGCTCGCGGATGGCACGGACTGCCGCGTCGATGTCGTCGCCGGCGACGAAGCGCTCGGTCATCCGGCGGAAGGGTTTGAAGCGGGTGGCGAAGTCCTTGAGGCCCTCGCGCCGCGAGAGAAAGAGGAGTGTGCTCCTGGCAACCATCGTTTCTGTGACTGTCCTGAACCCTGTCTGAACTTCCGACAAATTTAAGGCCGCCGCGGCGGCGCGCTGTGATATGCTTCCGCGCGTCTTAAGACCCTCGTCCGTGACCGCCCACGACCAACAAGGAATCTGAGAGAGTTGCGCTGGAAGCTGCTCATCGCCGCCTCGCTGCTGGCCGCCGCCGCGAGCGCCGCGACCCTCTACGCCGCCTGGTACTTCCTGCTCACACCCTGGGGCGGGAGGGCGGCCCCGCTCTGGGCGGCGGCCGCGAGCCTGCTCGCGCCGGTCGGGGCGATTGTCTACGCGGCGGTCTTCGTCTACCGCCACACGCCGCGGCGGCGCCAGCTCCAGGCGGCCGCGACGGCGCTGCTCGCCTCCCTGCTCACGCTCGCGGCGCTCTCGCTCGTGCCCCTGCTCACGGGCAGCCCCGGCCCCGAGCTGCTCCCCTCACCGCCCGCGAGAAACATCTGAACGTCTGAATCTCAGCATACCACGCAGGTAGGCGGTAGGCGGATGGCAGTAGGCAGTTTAAATCCACGTCATAACTCTTCGACGTTCGCAGCGCGGGGCGCACTGCCTACTGCCTACTGTCCCCCTTTCAGCCCGATCTGCTCCTGCACCGGCTTCAGCGCTTCGATGCAGAAGCGGACGTGCTCGTCCAGGTCGACGCCGAGTTCTTCGACGCCCTGCCGTATGTCTTCGCGGTTGACGGTGCGCGCGAACGCCTTGTCCTTCAGCTTCTTCCTGACCGAAGAGACTTCGAGGTCGTCGAGGCTCTTCGAAGGGCGCACGAGCGCGCAGGCGACGAGGAAGCCGCACAGCTCGTCGGTCGCGAAGAGAGCGCGCGCCATCGGCGTGTCGCGCGGGACGCCCGTGTAGGTGGCGTGCCCCATGATGGCGCGGATGACCCGGTCGGGGTAGCCGCGCCCGCAGAGGATGTTGGCGCCCTTGTAGGGGTGCTCCTCCATCGTCGGGAACATCTCGTAGTCGAAGTCGTGGAGCATCCCCGTGAGGCCCCACTCGTCCGCGTCCGCGTCAGTGCCGCCGTAGCGCGCGGCCGCGGCGCGCATCGCCGCCTCGACGGCCAGCGCGTGCTGGCGCAGGCTCTTCCCCTTCGTGTACTCGCAGAGCAGTTCCCAAGCCTCTTCGCGGGTCGGCATCAGAGTAACGCTCCCAAACGTTCTGAGCTGGAACTTCTTTTCGAGGGCTAGTTTCTCACGCGGCGCTGGCGCTTTCAAAGCCTTGCGGCCGGAGTTGCTTGGCCTTCCCCTGCCCCCTCCTTTACAATGGCCGCTGAGCGTCCCACGCGCCGCCCGGTTTAGCGATGAAACCTTATTTCTACGTGGTTCACTACGCGGCACTGGCGGGCTACGTCATCGCCGCCGTCCACGCCGTCCTGGCCTTCGTCGACAAGCGCCGAGCCGCCGAGCGGACGACCCTTTACGCGGTCGGCTTCGCCTTCGCCGCGCACACCGCGGCCATCGTCCTCGACTGGGCGAAGGACGGCCACTACCCCCTCTTCAGCACGACCGAGGCGCTCTCGTTCCTGGGCTGGACGCTGGTCATCGCCTACTTCCTCGTCACGTACCGCTACCCCCTGCGCGTCCTGGGGGCGTTCCTGCTGCCGGTCGTGACGCTGCTCGTGCTCGCCTCGCAGCTCGTCTCTTCGAACCCGGCCAAAGACCCGAGCGCCGTGACCGACGGCAGCGGCTCGTGGCTCTTCCCCGTCCACGTCACGCTGCTCATCTTCGGCTACGCGTCGTTCTTCGTCGCCTTCGCGGCGAGCGTGATGTACCTGTGGCAGGAGCGCGAGCTGAGGCTCAAGAAGTTCTCGGCCGTCTTCCACCGCCTGCCCTCCCTGACGACCGTGGACGACGTGGCCTCGACCGCCGCGAGCATCGGCTTCACGCTCCTGACGCTCGGCATCATCACCGGCGTCATCTGGTCGCGCGCGCGCAGCGTCCGCATGTTCCACAACGACCCGACCGAGTTCTTCGCCCTGCTGACGTGGGTCGTCTACCTCGCGCTCCTGCACTACCGCGTCCAGTGGCGCGGGCGCAAGGCCGCCTGGCTCGGCGTCGGCGGCTTCACCCTCGTCCTCTGCACCTTCGTCGGCGCCGTCGTCCTCGGCGGCTTCCACGTCTTCCGTTAAAGCTTATGCGCTTGCCCTCAACCGCTGCCCGTTCCGTCAACCCGAAAGGAGATGAAAGATGACCAACGAAGAATTCGAACGGGCGGTTGATTTTCTACTCAAGAGCCAGGCAACTCACGAGGCTCGCATGCAAGAGATCAGTGAGAGACAAGCGCGGACGGACGAGCAATTGTCTGTAACTGATACGCAGTTAGCTAAAAACACTGAACAGTTGGCTCAGACGAGCGAGCAGCTCAGGCAACTCTCCGAACGCGTGGAATCTTTTGCCGATACGCAGGCGAACATCATGCTGGTGATGAAGCAGAACCTTGAGACGGAAGGCAGAGTGCATGAGTCGCTCCGGGCGGCCGACGCAACTCAAGTCCGTTTAATTGAGTCCCTGGGTGAGACGCTCCGCGCATCGGAAGAGTCAAGACGCGCGTCGGAGGAGTTGCTTCGTGCCGCGATGGCTAAACTGGCTGCGCAGCAAGAACAAACGGAAACGACGGTAGATAGGCTCTCATTGAAGATCGAGGCGCTGGCGGAGCAAACGGCCGGCACCGACCGGAGGTTGGAGGCGCTGATTAACATTGTGGAGGAGGAGCGCAACCGCGGGCAGTAGAGGATGTCGATAGTTCTCGTCGGACTCAACCACAAGACCGCGCCGGTGGAGGTGCGCGAGCGGCTCGCGTTCAGCGACGAGGCGTGCGCCGCGAGCCTGCGCGCGCTCGTGGACGGCGAGGTCGTGCGCGAGGGCCTGATCGTCTCCACCTGCAACCGCGTCGAGATTCTGGCCGCCTCCGCGCGGCAGAAGGGCGATGACGCCGTCGGGCGTCTGAGCGACTTCCTGAGCGGCGAGCGCTCCGTCCCCGTCGAACTCTTCAGCGGCCACCTCTACACGCACGCCGACGAGGCCGCCGTCCGACACGTCTTCCGCGTCGCCTCCTCGCTCGACTCGATGGTCGTCGGCGAGCCGCAGGTCTTGGGTCAGGTCCGCCACGCCTACACGCTCGCCGTCGAGGCGGGCACGGCGGGGCGCGTCCTGCACAAGCTCGTCCACCACGCCCTGCGCGTCGCCAAGCGCGTCCGCACAGAGACCGGCATCGCCGCCTCGGCCGTCTCCATCAGCTTCACCGCCGTCGAGTTGGGGCGGAAGATTTTCGGCTCGCTCAAAGGCGCGACGGTGCTGCTCGTCGGCGCGGGCGAGATGGCGGAACTCGCCGCGCAACATCTGTCGGGCGCGGGCGCGGCGCGCGTGCTCGTCACGAACCGCACGTACGAGATGGCGCAGAAGCTCGCGGTCAAGTTCGGCGGCGAGGCCGTCGAGTTCGGCGCGCTCGAAGAGACTTTGGCGCAGGCGGACATCGTCATCTGCTCGACGGGCGCGCGCGAGTACATCATCACGCCCGAGATGGCCGAGCGGGCGCGCGCGAAGAGGAGGAACCGCCCGGCCTTCTTCATCGACATCAGCGTCCCGCGCAACGTAGACCCCGCCGTGGCGAAGCTCTCGAACCTCTTCGTCTTCGACGTGGACGACCTCGAAGCGGTCGTCCACTCGAACATCCGCGAGCGCGAGCGCGAGGCCGAGCGGGCCGAGCTGATCGTCGAGTCCGAGGTGACGCAGTTCCAGCAGGCGCTGCGCGCGCTCGACATCGGCCCGACGGTCGGCGCGCTCAAGGAGAAGCTGCGCCGGATCGCGCACGAAGAGTTCGAGCGCCAGCGCAACCGCCTGGGGCACCTGACGCCCGAGCAGGAGCAGGCCATCGAACAGATGCTCATGTCGGCCGTCAACAAGATTTCGCACCCGGTCATCCACCGCATGCGCCGCTCCTACGACGCGGGCGAAGAGACCGAGGTGCAGGCCTGGCGCGACATCTTCGGCCTGGAGGAGAACAGTAGTGAATAGTGAATGGTAAATGGTGAATGGTCGAAGACCGTTCCTTCTATTCACCATTTACCATTCACTATTGACCGCTCTGGTATGAAAGAGATCATCATCGGTTCGCGCGGGTCGAAGCTCGCGCTGTGGCAGTCGGAGTGGGTGAAGGCGCGGCTCGAAGCGCTCGACCCCGGCGTGAAGGTTCGCATCGAGATTTTCAAGACGCAGGGCGACGTGCGGACGGACGTGCCGCTCGCTTCCATCGGCGGGCAGGGCGTTTTCACGAAGGAGTTGGAGGTCGCGCTGTTAGACCGCCGCGTCGACGTGGCCGTCCACTCGCTCAAAGACCTGCCGACGATCACGCCCGAAGGACTCGCCATCACGGCCACGCCCGAGCGCGAAGACCCGCGCGACGCGCTCGTCCTGCGGGCCGGCGCGGGAGTTGAGGCGGACACCATCAGCGCGCTGGCCGAGGGCGCGGTCGTGGGCACTTCGAGCCTGCGGCGCATCGCGCAGCTCAGACACCTGCGGCCCGACGTGCGGATCAAAGACCTGCGCGGGAACGTGGACACGCGCCTGCGCAAGCTCGACGCGGGCGAGTACGACGCTCTGATACTCGCTTCCGCCGGCCTGCGTCGGCTCGGCTTCGGCGGGCGCATCAGCGCCGCCATCGGGCAGGACGAGATGATCTCGGCGGTCGGGCAAGGCTCGCTCGGCATCGAGACGCGCTCGGACGACGAGGAGACGAACGCGCTCGTGTCTCGACTCGACGACCCGCGGACGCGCGCCGCGGTGACGGCCGAGCGCGCGCTGCTGCGGAGTTTGGGCGGCGGCTGCCAGGTGCCCATCGCCGCGCACGCGACCGTGGGGGGCGGAAGGTTGAGCATCGCCGGGCTGGTCGCCGCGCTCGACGGCAGTCGGGTCTTGCGCGAGAGCCTTGAGGGCGACGCGGCTGACGCGAAGCGCGTCGGCGAGGATTTGGCCGCGAGACTTCTGGAACGCGGCGCCGGTGAGCTGCTCACCGAGTCGAACGCGCAGGTGCCGAGGGCCGATGGGCGCGGACAGATCTAAACCACTCGAAGGGCGCACGGTCATGATCACGCGCGCGCGCGAGCAGGCGGCCGAGTTCGCCGCCGCGCTCGAATCCTACGGCGCGCGCGTCGTCGCCTGCCCGACCATCGAGATCGTCCCGCCCGCCACGTACGCGCAGCTCGACGAGGCCATCGAAAACCTCTTCGGCTACGACTGGCTCGTCCTGACGAGCGCGAACGCCGTCGAGCACTTCCTCGCGCGCCTCTCGGCGGCGGGCAAAGACGTTAGCGAGCTGGACGAGCTGCACGTCTGCGCCATCGGAGAGGCGACGGCCGCGCGTCTGGTCGGGGCGCACGTCCACGTCGACGTCGTCCCCGAACACGCGCGCGCCGAGGGAGTCTTCGAAGCTCTCGAAGCCTACCTCGGCGGGCGCGAGCGGTTCGAGAACCTCAACTTCCTTCTGCCGCGCGCGGCCGTCGCGCGCGACTTCCTGCCGCGCGCTCTGGAAGCGGCCGGCGCGCGCTGCGACGTGGTCGAAGCCTACCGCACCGTCCGACCCGAGACGACCGACCGCGCGCGCGCGGAGGCCCTGCTCGTCGGCGGCGGCGTCGACTGCATCACCTTCACGAGTTCTTCGACCGTGCACAACTTCGCGCAGCTCTTCGACACGCGCGACCTGCGCCCTCTCCTCTCGGGCGTTCGCGTCGCCTGCATCGGCGCGGTCACGGCCGAGACCGCGGCCCGCTACGGCCTGCGCGCGGACGTCGTGCCCGCCGAGTCGAACGCGCCCGCGCTGGCGCGGGCCGTGGCCGACTACTATCGTGCTTCGTAGTTCCGCGCGTCCGACTGCGCCCCGAACCTTTTTCCTTTCGGGTTAACTTGCTACACTCATAGTCCTATGCCTAAGGGCCGTGTCCTCATCGTAGACGACGAACCCGTGATAGCCGAGTCCCTCAGCGAGATGCTGGCGGGCTGGGGCTACGAGACCGCCGTCGCGCCCGACGGCCTGCAAGGTCTCGCGAAGGTCGAGGAGTTCCGCCCGTCGGTCGTCGTCTCGGACGTCTACATGCCGCACCTCGACGGCTTCGGGCTGCTGCGCGAGATGCGCGAGCTGCACCCGGAGACGGCCGTCATCCTCCTCACCGGCCAGGGCACGGTCGAGATGGCCCTGCGCGCCATACAGGAGGAGGGCGCGTTCCACTACTTAGAGAAGCCCATCGACTTCGCCAAGCTCCGCCTCGTCGTCGAGCGCGCGGACGAGTACGCCGAGGCCCGGCGCGAGAACCTCGCGCTCCGGCTCCAACTGCGCGACCGCGGCGCCTTCGGCGAGCTGGTCGGCGCGAGCGAGCCGATGCGCCAGATTTACGCGCTCATCGAGCAGGTCGCGCCCTCGTCGGCCTCCGTGTTGTTGACGGGAGATTCCGGGACGGGCAAGGAACTCTGCGCGCGCACCATCCACAACCTGAGTCCGCGCAAGAACAACGCCTTCGTCGCCATCAACTGCTCGGCCATCCCAGAGACTCTGATGGAGTCGGAGCTGTTCGGCCACGAGCGCGGCGCGTTCACCGGCGCGGCCGCGCGGCGTCTGGGCTGCTTCGAGTTGGCGACCGGCGGGACGCTCTTCCTCGACGAAATCTCCGAGATGCCCGTCTCGCTTCAGGCGAAGCTCCTCCGCGTGCTCGAAGACAGGAGGATTCGCAGACTCGGCGGCTCGCAGGAACTGCCAGTGGACGTGCGCGTGCTGGCGGCGACGAACCGCGACCCGCAGGGGGCCGTCCGCGCGGGCACCTTCCGCGAAGACCTCCTCTACCGCCTCAACGTCATCACGGTCGAGCTGCCGCCGCTGCGCAAGCGCAAGGAGGACATCCCCCTGCTCGCGCAGCACCTCGTCGCGCAACTCGCCGAAAGGCACGGGCGGCCCGCGAAACTTTTAAGCCCGGCCGCGGTCGAGGCCCTACAATCGCACAACTGGCCCGGCAACGTCCGCGAGCTGCGCAACGTCATCGAGCGCGCCGTCATCATCTGCTCTTCGGAAATCATCGACCGCCACCACCTCGCCCCCTACCCGCTCGAACAGCGCTCGCAGAGCCGCGGCGAGGACACCATCACGCTCCCCGTCGGCACGCCCATCGACGAGGTCGAGCGGCGCATGATCCTGCGCACGCTCCAGAAGACCGAGAACAACAAGACGCGCGCCGCCGAGCTCCTCCAGATCAGCCTCAAGACCCTGCACAACAAGCTGCGCCTCTACCGCGAGCAGGGGCACCTGCCGCAGCGCGAAGAGGCCGGCCCGGTCGACACGCCCGCCGACCCCGAAGACGCCCTCAGCGCCGGCCGCGGCGACTGACCCGGCGGCCCGCCTGTTACGAGTCGGCGCTTTCCCGTGACGAAACGGAAAGAACTTTCGCGCGGCCGAGGATTGCTATCGACTTCCCCGCCGGGCTGCACTACTATTGCCCGTCGTACAGGGCCGTTCACACTTCTGCACCACACACGGGAGAGCGACATGCGTAAACTTTTACTGGCGCTGGCCTGCGTCACGGCGTTCGCCGCGCATGCCTCGGCGCAGACCGCCGACGAGATCGTCGACAAGTTCATCAAGACCGTCGGCGGCATGGAGAAGATACAGGCAGTCAAGTCCCTGCGCCGCACGGGCAAGTACATCGGCGACGGCGGCCTCGAGGCCGCGGTCGTCGAGGAGAACCGCCGCCCCAACCTCGTCCGCCAGGAGCTCAACATCCAGGGCATGGTCGGCGTCACCGCCTACGACGGCCGGACGGGCTGGAAGATCGAGCCCTGGAACGGCAAGAAGGACGCCGAGGCCCTGAGCGAGGAGGAGATGAAGGGCATCGTCGAGGACTCAGACCTCGACGGCCCGCTCGTCAACTACAAGCAGAAGGGCGTGAAGGTCGAGTACGTCGGGATGGACGAGGTCGAGGGCACCGACACGTACAAGCTCAAGGCGACCCTGCCGAGCGGCGACGTGCGCATCTACTACATGGACACCGACTACTTCGTGCCCATCAAGATCGACATCAAGCGCATGATCCGCGGCGCCGAGCGCGAGTACGAGACCATCCTCGGCGACTACAAGGAGGTCGGCGGCTGGTACCTGCCCTTCTCCGTCGAGAGCGGCCTCAAGGGCAACCCCGACCGCTCGAAGGTGACCTACGAGAAGATCGAGACCAACGTCCCCATCGAGGACTCGCGCTTCGCCAAGCCCGCGGTTGAGCCCGCACCGCCGTCCGCCCCCGACGCCTCATCCACCGCGCCCAAGCAGTCCGAAGAGAAGAAGGCCGCCGAGGCCGGAAAGCCCCCACAAAAATAAAGGATGAAGGATGAAGGATGAAGAGATGCGGGTCTGCCATTCATCCTTCATCCTTCCGCCTTCATCCTTACGAAGAGGATTCCCCAATCATGAAAACAATTCTTTCGCGCGGTCTCTCGGCAATCTTTCTCGGCCTGCTTCTCACCGCTTCACTGGACACCTCGGCGCAGACGCCGCGCCCCGCCGGGCCGCAGTCGAACGCGCCGGTCAAGGTCGATTCCCAGACCGTCTCGGGCCTCGGGGCGCGCAACATCGGCTCGGCGGTGATGTCGGGCCGCGTCGCCGCCGTCGACGCCGTGCAGGAGGGGCAGCGCCTGACCGTCTACGTCGGCTCGGCCTCGGGCGGCGTGTGGAAGTCCGTCAACGGCGGGACGACCTTCAAGCCCGTCTTCGACAAGCAGCCCGTCCAGTCCGTCGGCGCCGTCACCATCGACCCGAAGAACCCGAAGGTCGTCTGGGTCGGCACGGGCGAGGCCTGGACGCGCAACTCGGTCTCGGTCGGCGACGGCGTCTACAAGTCCACGGACGGCGGCGACAACTGGACGAACGTCGGACTCAAGGACTCCGAGCGCGTCGCGAAGATTCTGGTCGACCCTTCGAACACCGACACGGTCTACGTCTGCGCGCCCGGCAAACTCTGGAGCGACTCGGACGAGCGCGGCGTCTACAAGACGACCGACGGCGGGAAGACCTGGGCGAAGGTCTTGAAGGGCGCGAACCTCTCGACGGGGTGCTCGATGATGTCGATGGACGCGTCGAACCCGAAGACCATCTACGCGGGGCTCTGGGACTTCCGCCGCAAGGGCTGGACGTTCCGCTCGGGCGGCGAGACGCCCGAGTCCCCGAGCGCGAGCGGCCTCTACAAATCGACCGACGGCGGCGCGACGTGGGCGGAGCTGACCGAGTCGAGCGCGAAGGGCCTGCCGCCGAAGCCCTGGGGGCGCGTGGCCGTCGCAGTCGCGCCCTCGAAGCCGGACGTCGTCTACGCGGCCATCGAGGCGGTCATCCCGAAGGACGGGCTCTACCGCTCGGACGACGGCGGGAAGACCTGGGCGCAGCTCGACCGCAGCCAGAACATGATCTGGCGCGCCTTCTACTTCTCCGCCCTCATCGTCGACCCGAAGGACGAGAACAAGATCTATAAGCCCGGCGGCTCGCTCATCTTCAGCAACGACGGAGGCCGAAGCTTCTCGGACATCTCGGGCGGCGCGCACGGCGACTTCCACTGCGTGTGGGTCAACCCCAATAACACCGACCACGTCATCACCGGCGACGACGGCGGCCTCTGGTACTCGTACGACGGCGGCAACCGCTGGTGGAAGGCGCAGAACCTTCCCATCTCGCAGTTCTACCACGTGAGCCTGGACAACGAGCGGCCGTACCGGGTCTACGGCGGCCTGCAGGACAACTCCTCGTGGGTCGGGCAGTCTGAGTTTCCGGGCGGCATCGCCAACGCGCAGTGGGAGAACGTGTACGGCGGCGACGGCTTCTGGATGTTCGCAGACCCGGCCGACCCCGACTACATCTACGCCGAGTCGCAGGGCGGCTACATCGGCCGCGTCAACCGCAAGACGCACGAGACGCGCGACATCAAGCCGCTCCCCAACTACGGCGAGAAGAAGCTCCGCTTCAACTGGAACACGCCCATCCACCTCAGCCCGACGCAGAAGGGGACGATCTACATCGGCTCGCAGTTCCTCTTCCGCTCGCGCGACCGCGGGCAGACCTGGGAGCGCATCTCGCCTGACCTGACCACGAACGACCCCGAGAAGCAGAAGCAGGAGCAGTCGGGCGGCGTCACCGTGGACAACTCCGCGGCCGAGACGCACACGACCATCTACGCCATCTCGGAGTCGCCCAAGAACCCGAACGTCATCTGGGCCGGCACCGACGACGGCAACGTGCAGCTCACGCGCGACGGCGGCAAGACCTGGAATAACGTCGTCGGCAACGTCAGGGGCGTCCCGAAGAACGCGTGGGTCTCCTACATCGACGCCGGACACTTCGCGGAAGGCACGGCCTTCGTCACCTTCGACGCGCACACGTTCGGCGACCTGAAGCCCTACGTCTACAAGACCGAGGACTTCGGCAAGACCTGGACACCGCTCGTCCCCGAAGGCTCGCCCGTGCGCGGCTACGCGCACGTCGTGAGGCAAGACCTCGTCAACAACGCCCTGCTCTTCGTCGGCACCGAGTTCGGCCTGTGGGTCTCGCTCGACGGGGGCGGGCGCTGGGCGCAGTACAAGGGCGGCGACCTGCCCTCGGTCGCCGTGCGCGACATCAGTATCCACCCGCGCGACAACGACCTCGTCATCGCCACGCACGGCCGCGGCATCTGGATCGTGGACGACATCACCCCTCTGCGCGCGCTCACGCCCGACGCGCTGGCGAAGGACGCCTTCTTCATCGAAGGCCGCCCGACGGTGCAGTCCATCACGGGCAGCGGCGGCTGGCCCAACGGCGACGCCGAGTTCGTCGGCGCCAACCCGGACGGCGACGCCGTCATCACCTACTACCAGCGCCGCCGCCACATCTTCGGCGACCTGAAGATCGAGGTCTTCGACCCCGAGGGCAGGCTGCTGAAGGTCATCCCGAGCAGCAAGCGGCGGGGCCTGAGCCGCGTGACGTGGTCGATGCGGCTCGACCCGCCGAAGGTGCCGCCCGCGGCGACGCTCGCCGGCGGGGCCGCCTACGGGCCGAGGGTTCTGCCGGGCACGTACACGGTGAAGATGACGAAGGACAAGGAGGTCTACACGACGCAGCTCCGCGTGGCGCCCGACCCGCGCGCGACGCACACGGCCGGAGAACGCAAGGAGCAGTTCGACCTCGCCATGAAGCTGTACCGGCAGCTCGACGAGATGTCGTACGCCGTGGACAAGATCAACTCCTTGCGCCTCGCGCTCGACGACCGCGCCGCGCAGCTGCCCGAGGGCGACCCCTTACGCAAGCGCCTGCAGAATGCCTCGGCGCAGGTGGACGAGCTGCGCAAGAAGATCGTCGCCACCAAGGAGGGCGGCGCCATCACGGGCGAGGAGCGCCTGCGCGAGTTCCTGACGGAGCTTTATGCCAACGTCATCTTCTACGAGGGCCGCCCCTCGCAGACGCAAATCGAGCGCGCCGATGCCCTCGCCCGCGAGCTGGCCGACGTGGTCAAAGACTTCGACACCTGGACTTCGAAGGAGCTTTCGGGGCTGAACTCGGATCTGTCGTCGAAGAAGCTCGAGCCCGTGAAGACCCTCTCCCGCGAGGAGTGGGAGAAGGTCAGCGCCCGGCCCACGTCCGGCCCGTCGCCCTCCGCCATGCGGCGCGACCGCGACCAGTTCTAAAGCAGTTCACCACAGAGACACGGAGGCACGGCTCGTTGAGTTATGACTCAACGAGCCGTGCCTCCGTGTCTCTGTGGTTATTTCCGTCCTAACAACTCTTTCACCGCGGCGTCGAGCTGGGAATCCTTGCCCGTGTAGCTTTCGCCTATCGGCCTCTCGACGGGCACGTCCACGGGGCGCGGGTTGCGCTCCATGTTGACGCCTTCGGCCGTCTCGATGCGGACGAAGGGGAGGCGGAAGCCCGTCCCGTCGAGGAGCGAGACGTCGGAGGTGAAGATGATCCAGCCGGCCGTCGGCTCGCCCACCACCTTGCCCAGCTTCAGACTCCGGTAGCCCTCCGCAAAATCCTCCGCGTCCGAGAGCGAGTACTGGTCTGTGACGAGCACCGTCGGCAGCTCCAGCACGCGCTGTCCGAGGTAAGGCCGGGCCGGCGTCGCCGCGAAACCGCGAGGCGTCATGCGCATGTAGCTGCGGCGCGCGAGCACGTCCACGGCGTAGACGTTGACGAAGCCGCCGTTGTTGTGGCGCACGTCCACGACCACGCCCTCCTTCGACTGGTTCTCCACGTCGAGGTCTACGTAGAGCTGCGCGAGTGACGGCGAGGTCATGTCGTACATGTGCACGTAGCCGAGCCGGCCGCCGCTCACACGCTCGACGTAGGCCCGCCGCTCGTCCACCCACTTGCGGTAGCGCAGCCCCTTCTCCGTGTTCACGTTGACCGGCCGCACGTCGAGGTCTTTCCTGTCCGCGCCGTCCGCCGTGGAGGCGACCGTGAGCGTGACGCGGCGGCCGACCTTGTAGTTGAGCAGCTCGTCGAGGTTCGTCCGCGCGTCGACCGCGCGGCCGTCGACCGCGAGGACGTACTCGCCCTCCCTCAGCGGGCGCGTGCGGTCGGGCGCCGCGGTGTCGCGCGCGAGCGCCGCGGGGCCGAGCGGGATGACTTCGGCGACCTTGAGCCTGCCCGCGCGCTCGTACTCGGCGCGGTCGAAGTCGAGGCCGAGTCTGCCGGTCGTCGTCTGCGCGGCGCCCGGGGGGTTGCTGACGCCGAGGTGCGATGCGTTCAGCTCGCCGACCATCAGACGCATCAGCCGCCGCACCTCGTCGGGCGTGCGCGCGCCCGCGACGTAAGGCTCGAGTTCGGCCCGGACGGCGGGCCAGTCCGCGCCGTGGTACTGCGGGTCGTAGAAGTTGTCGCGCATCAGCTCCCAGCCCTGCCGGAAGACTTCCAACTTCTCGCGCGCGAAGTCCACGTCCATTTCGGCCGCGACCGCGAGCCCGCGCGGCGGCTGCCGCTGGTCGAGCGGCGCGATCTGGATGCGGCCGTTCTCGAGGTAGAAGACCTGCTGGCCGTCGAGCGAGAACTGCGCGTCGGACTTGAAGCCGGGCGTCGACGTGAGCTGGCGTGCGACCGCCGGCTCGCGCGAAAGCTCGTCGAGCGGGTAGAGGTAGATGTTGTTCTGACCGACCGCGCCCGCCAGCATCAGCAGGTACTTCCCGTCGGGACTCACCGTCTGGTAGTAAACGTCGACGTCGACGGGCAGCAGACTCAGCCTCCGGCGTATGCCCTCGAAGACGACCTCGACCGGCTTCTTCTCCGCGCCCGCCTGCCCCTTTCCCGCGGGGGCCGGGGTCGGCGTCTGCGCGGGCGTCGGGGTGGTGCCCGGCTCCGCGGGCGTCGGCGTCGGCGTCGGCGTGCCCGTCGGCGTCGGGGTCGGAGAGGGCGATGGCGTCGGGTTGTTCTCCTGACGGCGCAGCGAGGGCGAGACGGTCTTCGGCGTCTCCTCTTTGAAGAGGTCGCGGAACTGGTCTTCGCGGAAGCGCG
This sequence comes from Acidobacteriota bacterium, assembly GCA_019239425.1. GTDB lineage: Bacteria > Acidobacteriota > Blastocatellia > Pyrinomonadales > Pyrinomonadaceae > QHXN01. The sequence continues at coordinate 22,788 of JAFAZX010000049.1, read as the reverse complement.
GCGTGCGCGGGATGAGGTCGACGCGCGCGACCTGCCCCGACTCCGTACGCTGCCCCGTGTCGAAGAGGATGAAGGTGCCGTCCGCGCTCCAGGAGACGGTGTTGCTCCCCGCGTTGGCGAGGAAGCTGACGGGCCGGCCACGGCCGTCACCCTCGACCTCCGCGACGTAGACGTTGCGGAAGAGCTTCTGGCCGACGGGCATGTACGCGATCCACTTGCTGTCGGGCGAGAAGGCGAAGGGGCGATCCGGACTCAGGGGCGGGCGCGAGAAGCTGCCCGCGGCGACGAGCCTCTCCTGCTTCGTCTCGACGTTGAGCGCGCGCAGCTCGCGGCCGGCGCGCTGGAAGGCGAGCCACTTGCCGTCGGGCGAGAAGCGCGGCGTGTCGTCGGATTCGGCGGCGCTCGTCAACTGCGTCTCCGCGTTCGTCGCGAAGTCGTAGGCGAAGAGCTGCCCGTGCCCGTTGCGCCCCGAGACGTACGCGAGCCTTCGGCTGTCGGGCGACCAGACGGGCTGCGACTCGGGCGCGGGGCTGTTCGTCACGCGCACCGCGTCGCCGCCGTCCGAGGCCGAGGCCGCGAAGACCTCTCCGCGCGCGACGAAGGCGACCTTCTTGCCGTCGGGCGAGAGCGCCAAGTCCTGCAACTGCTCCGCCTGCCGCACGCGCTCGACGGCCGGCCCGGCGGGCGCGCCGCGCAGGGTGATGCGCACTTCGGACGCGCGCCCCGAGTCGGTCTCCATGCGCCAGATGCCGTAGCCGCGCTCGAAGACGACCGCGCGGCCGTCGTAAGAGATGTTCGGCCAGAGCACGCGCCCCGCGGTGAACTTCGTCAGCTGCGCCGGCCTCCCGCCCAGAGGAAGCTTCCAGATGTTCTCGGCCCCGCCGCGGTCGGAGACGTAGAAGAGGCTCTTGCCGCCCTCGCCCCACATCGGCCAGATCTCTTTCGCCGCGCCGTCGGTCAACGGTTCGTACTTCGGGGTCGCCTGGTCGCGCATGAGCGTGATGACCGAGGTGTCTATGTGCGCGTGGCCGTGGCGCCACCACTGCACGTAGCCGCGGCCGACGAAGGCAAGCGCGTTGCCGTCGGGCGCGGGGGCCGCCGCCCACTCGTTCGCGTAGCGGTCGGCCGAGACCCGCATCGGCGTGCCGCCCGCGGCGCTGACGCGGTACACGTCGTTGCTCGCGGCGATGTCGCGCGCCGTCGAGGAGAAGTAGAGCCACTTGCCGTCATACGACCAGGCGTCCAACTGTTCGGCCGCGTCGTCGAAGGTGACGCGCCGCACCTCGCCCGAGGCGAAGTCGAGCACGTAGATGTCTCCGTTGCCCGTGCGCGTCGAGACGAAGGCGAGCGAGCGGCCGTCCGGCGAGTAGAGCGGCCGCGACTCGTTGGCGGGGTGCGAGACGAGCAGGCGCGCCTCGCCGCCCTCGGCCGGCGCCGTCCACACGTCGCCGCCGGAGACGAAGGCGATCTCCTTCCGGTCGGGCGAGAGCGAAGGCTCGTATAGGTACGGCCGCGGCTCGACCTTCGGCGCGGCCTGCGCTCGGACGGGCGCGGCCCTCACACACGAGAACAGGAGCAGCGCGACCAGCAGGCAGACGCGGGGACTCTTCACAGTGAACATTCGACCTCCGAAGCTTTGGACGAAAATGAACGGGATGAACGTGCAGCTTTCAAACGTGCAGTGAATATACGTGCATCGGGCGTTTGAGTTCAAAGAGGAAAGTAGGCAGTAGGCAGATGGCAGATGGCAGATGGCAGATGGCAGTTGTCGTTACTGATGGTCGGGCCGAATAGCAGAAGTTAATTTCACCACAGAGACACAGCTTGGAGCCGAATATCTCAATGGGCTGAGCCTCTGTGTCTCTGTGGTGAAATCTCTCCCGGCCACACGCACCTTTGAATGATAGCAAGCCCGTCCGCCGCCCGAACTGCCAACTGCCATCTGCCTACCGCCCACTTCTGTTTGATATTTCAAATCTCAAATGCTACTTATCCAACTGATGCCGGTTCTGCTCATCTTCGTGGACGGCCTCGGCGTAGGCGTGCGGGGGCGTCACAACCCGCTCGACGTGCTCGGCGCGCGGGCCGCGCCGCTCGCCGTCTTCGAGGACGAGGAGCCGAGTCTTCCTTTCGGCGGCCTGCTCGCGCGCACGGACGCGCGGCTCGGCGTCGAGGGGCGGCCGCAGAGCGCCTCGGGCCAGACGACCATCCTGACGGGCGTCAACATCCCCCGACTGCTCGGCCACCACAAGCAGGGTTTCCCGAACGAGCGCATGCGCGAGGTGCTGCGCGAGCACTCGCTGTTCCTGCAACTGCAGAAGCTCGGCCACGGCCCCGACGTTTTCGTCAACGCCTACCACCCGCAGTTCTTCGCCAAGCGCCCGCGCTGGGTCGCGGCCACCACGGTCGCCGTCGAGGCCGCCGGGCTACCGTTTCGCACGTTCGAAGACTTGAAGGAGGGGCGCGCTGTCTTCCACGACTTCACCAACCGAGACCTCCTCAAGCGTGGCCTCGATGTTCCCGAACGCGCGCCCGAAGAGGCCGCCGCCGTTCTCGCGCGGCTCGCCGGCGAGCACCGCTTCACTCTCTACGAACACTTCGTCGCAGACCGCGCCGGCCACGACCAGGACGAAGCGGCCGCGCTCGACATCCTCGGGGGGCTGGCGCGCTTCGTCCGCGCGACCCTCTCGCTCTTAGACCTCGGGCGCACGACCGTCCTGCTCACGAGCGACCACGGCAACGTCGAAGACCTCTCGACGCGCAACCACACGCTCAACCAGGTGCCGACGCTCGCGTGGGGCCGGGGCAGAGAGAAGGTCGTCGGACGCGTCCGCACGCTCGCCGACATCACACCCACGATCTTGGAAATCCTGAAGGAAGAGGTCGCCGCGAATTGACCCACACACCAACCGCCGCCGAACTCGGGACGGACGGGCAGCCCGTCAACGACCCCCGTGAGATATTCGGCTGGATGCTCTACGACTGGGCCAACTCGGCCTTCTACACGACGGTCGTCGGCGCGCTGCTCGGCCCCTACCTCATCTCGCTCGCGCAGGCCCACGTCGGCAAGACGGGCGTCGTGCTCGACCTCGGGCCGCTCGGCGCGGTGACGGCGCAGTCCTTCTATCAGCTCTTCGTCGCCGTCGCCGTCGGCTCGCAGGTGCTCCTGCTGCCCATCGTCGGGGCCATCGCCGACTACTCGAATTTGAAGAAGCGTCTGATGGCCGCCTTCTGCTACACGGGCGTCGCGGCCACGTGCCTGCTCTTCTTCGTGACGGGGAAGCTCTACCTTATGGGCGGCGTCCTCTTCGTCGTCGCCAACCTCTGCTTCGGCGGGGCCATCGTCCTCTACAACTCCTTCCTGCCCGAGATCGCGACCGAAGAGAAGCGCGACGCCGTGTCGAGTCGAGGCTTCGCGCTCGGCTACCTCGGCGGCGGGCTCCTGCTCGCGCTCAACTTCCTGATGGTCGCCGTCGCGCCGAAGCTGCTCGCGCCCTACGGCTACACCGAAGGCGCGGCGCGCGGGCTCGCCGTGCGGCTCTCGCTCCTGTCGGCAGGGGTTTGGTGGGGCGTCTTCGCCTTCTTCTCCTTCCGGCGGTTGCGAGAGAGAGAGATGAGGAAGCAGTTGCCGCCGGGCAAGAGCTATTTGACGGCCGGCTTCGCGCAGCTCTCCGAGACGTTCCGGGAGTTGAAGCGGCTGCCGCACACGCTCAAGTTCCTCGTCGCTTACCTGCTCTACAACGACGGCATCCAGACGGTCATCGGCTCGGCCTCGGTCTTCATCGCCGCCGAGCTGTTCGAGGGCGGGCTCGACAACCCGGAGGCGCCGACCTTCGTCCTCAGCATCTTCCTCTTCGTGCAGTTCATGGGCATCGGAGGGGCGCTGCTCTTCGAGCGCATCGCGCGCTGGCTCGGGACGAAGCAGGCGATCATCGTCTCGCTCGTGATCTGGGCGGGGCTCGTCGTCTACGCCTTCTCGCTCTTCCACACGAAGGCGCAGGCGTGGGGGCTGGCGGCCGTGATCGCGGTCGTGCTCGGCGGGTCGCAGGCGCTCTCGCGCTCGCTCTTCTCGCAGATGATCCCGGCCGGGAGCGAGGCCTCCTTCTTCGGCATCTACGAGGTCTCGGAGCGCGGCACGTCGTGGATGGGGCCGCTCGTCTTCAGCATCGTCGTCGCGCACACGGGCTCGTTCCGCTACGCGCTCCTCTCGCTCATCGTCTTCTTCGTCTCCGGCCTCATCCTGCTCGCCTTCACGGACACCGCCCGCGCCATCCGCGAGGCGGGGAAAGAGGCAGGCAGCAGGCAGTAGGCAGTAGGCAGTTAAGGCAAACAAGTCCTCAACTACCTACTGCCTACTTTCCTACAGCGTGAAGTTGAACGTCAGGTAGCCGCTGACGCGGACGGGCAGGCCGTCGATCTGCGTGGGGTTGAACTTCCAGCGGCGGGCGGCCTCGATGGCGGCCGGCTGTAGCTGCTGCGGCCCTTCGGCGCGCATCACGGACTCGACCTCGCCCTTCTCGCCGACGATGAGGAAGACCGTCACGTTGCCGGCGACGCGGGCCGTGCGCGCGAGCGTCGGGTAGGAGGGCGCGACCCGCGACTTGGCCTTCGTCATGAGCGAGCCGACGGACACGGGCGCGTTGCCCGCCCCGGCGGGCGCGGCCGGCTGAGTCGCGCCCGCCGGAGCCGCGTTCGACGGAGCCGCCTTCATCGGCTGAGTCGCGGCGGGCGGCGGCGCCGCCTTCTTCGCGTTCGCGTTCGGCGCGGCGGCGGGCGCGGAAGACTTCGAAGCCGTCACGGTCGGCGGGGGCGCGGGGCGCGCGGCCGGAATCTCGCTGATGCTGGCGATGCGCGTCTCGGAGGAGAAGAGGTGCTGGCGCGCCTCGGAGACTTCCGACTGCCAGCGCGCGCGATCCTGGTCGTGGCGCGCGATGCGCATGCGCACCGTGGCCGCGTCTTCGAGCAGCGCCGCCGCGTCCAGCCCGCGCGAGCCGTCCGTGCCGCCCTTCAACTGCTCCGCGTGCAGAGCCCGCGCCTGCTCGACCACGCGTTCGAGCAGGCCGCGCAACTGATTCACGTCGCCCGCGGCGTCGGGCGCGAGTTCCGAGGCGTCCGCGACGTTGATGCCGAAGGAGCGGTAGCGTTCGAGGTGCGTGCGGACGGCGTTGACCGTCTGCCCGGCGAGCGCGAAGTAGAACTGCGTGGCGGCGTCGCCGGCCTGGTTCGCTTGGCGCGACTTGAAGGCGTCTTCCAGCAAGTCGGCCGCGCGCTGGTAGTCGGGCATCTCGACCAAGATCGCCATCAGGAGCAGCCGCGCCACGTCGCGCACCGACTCGTCCTTCGAGGTGGAGCGCACGCTCTCGAGCTCGGCGGCGGCGGCGGCGAGTTTGCCGATGGCCGCGAGCGCGCGCGCGCGGTTGAGGCGCTTCTGCGTGGCCTCGGCCTCGGCGGCGGCCGGGTCGGGCGGCGGCGTGGGCCGCGCGTCGGCGGCCTGGGTCGTGACCTGCGCCTCGGGCGCGGGCGGTTGGGTCTGTGCTTGAGCGAAGGGGGAGACGGCGAGGCTAAGAGACAGAACGATTACGATGCCGGCGAAAACGCGCAGGGGGTTTAAGGGCAGAGATGAATTCACTACAAATAACTCCGTAAATTCAAAAGCGAGCAACACGCTCGCCCGTTACCACACAACGATTTAGGTGCCCATTATGCCCCCTCGCGTTGCGCGGTTCAAGTAGGCAGTAGGCAGATGGCAGTAGGCAGTGCGCTCCGCGCGACGTGGGTTGAAAATTAATCTCGGCGGTTCGACGGCAGGTCTCTGAACTGCCTACCGCCTACTGCCTACTGCCTACTTCTCAACGAGGCTCCGGCTGATGCGCTCGCGGATGGCGCGCGCCTTCTGCTTGATGAGGGGTTCGTTGAGGGTGAGCAGGCGGCGTTCGCGCATGACGACCCGCCCCTCGATGACGACCGTGCGCACGTCCGAAGCCTTCGTCGCGTAGACGAGGTGCGAGTAGACGCTGTAGCGCGGCGTCTGGTGCAGAGAGTCCAGGCCGACGACGACGATGTCGGCGCGCTTCCCCTCTTCGAGCGAGCCGATCTCCGACTCCATGTGCAGGGCGCTGGCGCCGCCGATGGTCGCCATCGACAGGGCCTCCTCGGCCGTGACCACCTTGGGGTCGCCGGTCGAGAGCTTGTGCAGCTTGGCCGCGTAGTCCATCGCCTCCCACATGTCGAGGTCGTTGTTCGACGCCGCGCCGTCCGTGCCGAGCCCGAGCGCCACGCCCGCCCGGAGCATCTGCGGCACGGGCGCGACGCCGGACGCGAGCTTCATGTTCGACTCGGGGTTGTGGACGGAGCCGACGCCGTTCTGCTTGAGCAGATTGATCTCGTTTCCGGTCAGGTGGACGGTGTGCGCGAACACGTCGCGCGGGGAGAGGAAGCCGATGCGCGAGAGGTATTCGACCGGTGTAGCGCCGTGTTCGCGCGTGATGTCCTCGACCTCCTTGCGCGTCTCCGCGACGTGCGTGACGACGGGCGCGCCCGTCCGGTCGGAGAAGGCTTTGACCTCGCGCAGGTGCGCCTCGGAGACGGTGTAGGGCGCGTGCGGCGCGATGGCCGGCGTTACCAGCTTGTTCCCCTTCCAGCGCGCGACGAAGCGCTCGGCGTAGCGCATGGCGTCGGGCCAGGTCTTGTTGTCGGGGACGGGGAAGTCGATGACGGTCTCGCCGAGCAGCCCGCGCACGCCCGCGCGCTCGGTCTCCTCGGCGATGGCGTCCTCGAAGTAGTACATGTCGCAGTAGGTGGTCGTCCCGCCGCGGATCATCTCGGCGAGGCCGAGCTGCGCGCCGGCGCGGACGAACTCCTCCGTGACGTTCTTGGCCTCGGCCGGGAAGATGTACTTCGTCAGCCACTCGTTGAGGTCGAGGTCGTCGGCGATGCCGCGGAAGAGGGACATCGGGACGTGCGTGTGGCCGTTGATGAGTCCGGGGATGACGGCGGCGCCGCGCGCGTCTACGACCTCGCGCGCCGCGAAGCGCCCCAGCACTTCGGCCCGCGTCCCGACGGCGACGATGCGCCCGCCGGAGACCGCGACCGCGCCGTCCTCGATGACGCGGCGCCGCGCGTCCATCGTGACGACCGTCCCGCCGCTGACGATGAGGTCGACGCGCCGCTGCCTTTGGACGGCGGCGGCAGCGGCGGGCGCGCTAAGAAGGAACGTCTGCGCGACCAGGACGCAGGCGAAGAACAGTCGGAGTAGTTTGCGGCTCATGTCAGGGGTTTAAATTTTCTTCTTCTCGATCATGCGGCAGGCGGGGTCGAGGAGCTTCAGCATCATGTGCGTCCGCACCTCCTCCCATTCCTCGTCCCCCCTGGCCCTGTAGGAGTGGACGGCCCTGCCTTTCTCGTCGAGGTAGAGCGCTTCGGACAGGCGGTACTCGCGCTCCTTGCACTGTATCTCCAGGTCCTCGACGAGCGTCTTGTAATTAACGTCCGGCTTGCCGGGCAGCGGCCGCGGCTTGCGGAAGACCGTGCGGAATCTCACGCGCCCGAAGTTGCCGAACGAGAGCTGTATCTCCTCCATCTCGATGACGGAGTCGTCGAAGGTGTAGACGCGCACCCACTTGCTCTTCTGCCGCGCGGCGGCCCCGGCCGCCAGCGCGAGCGTCAGGAGGAGAACGCCGAATCGCATCACGACACCCGCCGCTCACTTCTGCTCGGCGCCGGTCTCTTCGAGGAAGCCCGCGTCGAAGGGGTGCGGGAGCAGCTCCTTCATCTGGAACGTCTCGGTGTCGCCGCGCAGGTTGGCGAGCACGACGGGGATGTCGCCGCAGAACTCCCAGATGACCTGGCGGCACGCGCCGCACGGCGGCGTCAGGCGCTCTGTGTCCACGACGACGCAGAGCCGTTTGAACTTTCGCTCCCCCTCCGACAGAGCCTTCCAGATGGCGACGCGCTCGGCGCAGATGGTCTGCTCGTAGGCCGCGCTCTCGACGTTGCAGCCGGTGTAGACCCCGCCCTCGGCTTCGAGCGCCGCGCCGACGCAGAAGTTCGAGTAGCGCGCCAGCGCGCACTGCCGCGCGTCGGTGGCGAGTTTGATGATCTCTTGTAAATCGTCCTTACTCACTTAACCTCCCTGCTCGACGCGCAGGCCCACGCCGACCGCGGCGGCCTCGGCGCGCTCGGCCCTCGCGTCGGCGAGCCTTTCGCGGATGCGCCCCGAGATGAGGCTGATGCTGACAAGGTTGTGCCCGCCCTCGGGGATGATGACGTCGGCGCAGCGCTTCGAAGGCTCGACGAACTGCATGTGCATGGGCCGGACGGTGGCGAGGTACTGCTCGATGACCGACTCGACGGTGCGGCCGCGCTCGGCCACGTCGCGGCGCAGCCGGCGGATGAAGCGGATGTCGTCGGGCGTGTCGACGTAGACCTTGATGTCCATCTCTTCGAGCAGGCGCTTCTCGGCGAAGATGAGGATGCCCTCGATGATGATGATCGGCTGCGGCTCGACGTGCAAGGTCTCCTCGCGGCGCGAGTGCGTCCTGAAGTCGTAGAGCGGCAACTCGACGGCCTGCCCCTGTTTGAGCGCGCGCAGGTGGCTGATGAGGAGGTCGTTGTCGATGGCGTCCGGGTGGTCGAAGTTGACGACCTTGCGGTAGTCGAGCGGGAGCTGGTCGAGGTTGCGGTAGTAAGAGTCCTGCTGCAGGAAGACGACCTCGTCCTTGCTCACCGACTCCAAAATCCGGTTCGCGACCGTCGTCTTCCCCGACCCCGTCCCGCCGCAGATGCCTATGATCATCGCTTCGCTCCGCTCCGCTCTTCAGTAGGCAGTAGGCAGATGGCAGTAGGCAGTCCGCTCCGCGCCCTGAAAGTCCGACGGTCAATCCAACGCCCCGACAGCGGCGCTTTCAACTGCCATCTGCCTACGGCCTACCGCCTACTGTAACTTCGGAATCACCCTCCTCAACAACTCCGCGAAGGTCTCGCGGACGCGCTCGCCGGTCTCGATGACCTCCTCGTGGTTGATGGGCTTGTCGAGGACGCCGGCCGCCATGTTGGTGATGCAGGAGAGGCCGAGGACGCGCAGGCCCATCTGGCGCGCGACGATGGCCTCGGGGACGGTGCTCATGCCGACGGCGTCGGCGCCGAGCAGGCGCAGCATGCGTATCTCCGCCGGCGTCTCGTAGGAGGGGCCGGAGAGGGCCGCGTAGATGCCGCGCTTCAGCTCGAGCCCCATCGCGCGCGCCTCCGCGATGGCCGCCTCCTGGTACTCGCGGTCGTAGACCTCGGTCATGTCGGGGAAGCGCGGGCCGAAGCGCGCGTCGTTCCTGCCGAGCAAGGGGTTCGTGCCCATCAGGTTCAGGTGGTCGCTGATGAGGATGAGCGCGCCCTGCTCGTAGGAGTTGTTCAGGCCGCCCGCGGCGTTCGTCAGCACGAGGCTCTTCGCGCCGAGCAGCCCGAGCGTGCGGATGGGGAACGTCACCTCTTCGAGCGTGTAGCCCTCGTAGAAGTGGAAGCGCCCCTGCATCGCCGCGACCGTCGCGCCGCCGACCCGCCCGACGACCAGACGCCCGGCGTGCCCCTCGACCGTGGGCCGGGCGAAGCCGGGAATCTCCGAATAGGGAATGGCCCGCGCGTCTTCGAGCTCGTCGGCGAAGGCGCCGAGTCCGCTCCCCAGGACGAGGGCCGCGCGCACCTCCTCGCCCGCGCGCGCGTGGATGAAGCGCGCGGCGTGCTCGGCGCGCTCGTAGAGTGTCTCGGGGTGCTGGCCTTCCTGTGGCGTCACTTGTCCGTCTCGCCTTTGTCCTTTTCGTCGAAGAACATGATGTTAATTACTAACACGACCGCGCCGACGGCCGCCAGCAGGAAGAAGATCATGGCGATGCCGGGGTAGCCGAGGATCGTCCAGCTCGACTCGACCCGCATCATCAGGGCCGCGCCGACGATGAGCGCCGCCAGCAGCAGGCCGACCGTGATGCGGTTCGCGATCTTGTGGAGGCTCGCCAGCAGCGCGTGCTCGTCCACCACGTCGGCGTTGATGCGGATGCCTTCGGAGGTCAGGGTGTCCACGAGCTGGTTGACGCGCGCGGGCATCTTGTCCACGAACTCCTTCAGCTCCAGGACAGTCCCGTAGAGGTTGCCGGCCGAGAGGCTCTTCTTGAACCGCCGCTCCATGATGACGTCGGCGTAGGCGCGGATGGCGAAGTTGGGGTCGAACTTCGGGTCGAGCGTGTGGACGACCTGGTCGAGGTTGAGGAGCGTCTTCGCGATCATCGTGAACTCGGACGGCAGGCGGAAGTTCGCCTCGCCCGCGATCTGCTGGATGCGCAGGACGACGCGGCCCGAGTCGAGGTTCTCGAGCTGCGCGTTCTGGTTCTCCAGCACGAGGTCGGCGACGTGCTTGCGGAACATCTTCTCGTCGAAGCCGGTCTTGGCCTCGCCCATCTTGATGGTGATGTCGGCCGCGTCGTCGCCCTTCCCCTCGCTGATGGCGAGCAGGAGCTGGATCAAGTTCTCCTGCGGGCGCGGCGCGACGCGCGCGACCATGCCGAGGTCGATGAGGGCGATGCGCCCGTCGTCGGTGAGGAAGACGTTGCCCGGGTGCGGGTCGGCGTGGAAGAAGCCGTCGATCAGAATCTGGTGCAGGTACGCCTGGAAGAGGTGCTGCGCGAGCTGGTAGCCGTCGAGTTCGATCTTGGCGAGCGGCGAGAGCTTCGTGATCTTCTTGCCGCTGATGTAGTCCATCGTCAGCACGCGCGAGGTGGTGTAGTCGTCGACGGGCTGCGGGACGACGATGTTGTCGAACTCGCGGAGGTTGTTGGCGAAGATGACGAGGTTGCGCGCCTCCAAGCGGTAGTCGAGCTCGCGCAGGAGGTTCTTGCGGAACTCTTCGAGGAGCGGCGTGAACTCGTACTTGCGCCCGGCCTCGGTGTGCGAGTCGAGGAAGGCGGCCATGTCGGAGAGCACGTCCATGTCCTTCGACATCTCCTCGCGGATGCCGGGGCGCTGCACCTTGACGACGACCTCGCGGCCGTCGCGCAGGGCGGCGCGGTGCACCTGGCCGAGCGAGGCGGCGGCGATGGGCTTCGACTCGAAGTGCGAGAACGCCTTCGAGATGCGCACGCCCAGCTCGCCCGCGACGATCTGCTCGACCTCGGTGAACGGGAACGGCTCGACCTTGTCCTGCAGGCGGGTGAGGGCGTCGATGTAGGGCTGCGGGAGGAGGTCTGCGCGCGTGGAGAGGAGCTGCGCGAGCTTGATGAAGGTCGGCCCCATCCGCTCCACGTCGGCGGCGAGGTTCTCGAGCTTCTCCGCGTCGACCTCGACGACGGGCTGCGAGCCCTCGATGGCCTCTTCGAGGCCGGCGCTGCGGACGAGGTCGGCGCGGCCGTAGCGGACGAGCAGCAGCGCCATGTCCTTATAGCGCTTGAGGTGTTCGGGCCTGAGCGAGAGAGCCATAGGTCAGTAGGCGGTGGGCAGATGGCAGTAGGCAGTTCGCTGTCTGCGATATGGCTGCTCTGCCGTCAGCCGGGCGTCGATGATGTCCGTAAAAATCAGATTTCAGATTTTCCGCGTGTGAATACTTTACTACTGCCCACTGCCATCTGCCTACCGCCTACTTCTCCTTCTGGTACGGGATGCCGAGGGCGCGCGGGGCGCGCGAGGTGCCGATGAAGCCGGCGAGGACGACGATGGTCAGCACGTAGGGGATGATCTGGACGAACTGCGTCGGTATCTCCTCGCCGCCGAAGCGGACGCCCTGGAGCTGGATGGCGACGGCCTCGGTGAAGCCGAAGAGCAGGCAGGCGAGCATCGTCTGGACGGGCCGCCACTTGCCGAAGATGAGCGCGGCGAGCGCGATGAAGCCGCGGCCCGCGCTCATGTTCCGCGTGAAGAGCGACGACTGGCCGATGGAGAGGTACGCGCCGCCGATGCCGGCGAGCGCGCCCGAGATGAGCACGGCCGCGTAGCGCATCAGGTTGACGCTCACGCCCGCGGCGTCGGCCGCCTCGGGGTTCTCGCCCACGGCGCGCAGCCGCAGGCCGAACGGCGTGTAGTAGAGCACGTAGTAGGTCAGCGGCACGAGCAGGCCGGCGATGACGATGGGCGTCCAGGGAATCAAATTCTCCTGCGGCACCTGCGGCGTCGAGCCCGAGGAGAGGAAGAAGGCGCCGCTCAAGAGTGCGGGCACGCCCGTCAGGAGGATGTTGATGGCCGTGCCCGAGACGACCTGGTCGGCGCGGTAGCGGATGCACGCGACGGCGTGGACGGCCGCGATCAAAGCCCCCGCCAGCACCGCCGAGACGAGCCCGACCCAGGGGCTGCCCGCGTACCACGTCACCGACGCGGCCGTGAACGCGCCCGCCAGCATCAGGCCTTCGAGCGCGATGTTGATGACGCCCGCGCGCTCCGAGAAGAGCCCGCCGAGCGCCGCCAAAAGCAGCGGCGTCGCCAGGCGCAGCGCCGACAGGAGAAGCCCGACGTTGAATATGTCGCTCATAGTTAGCTGTCAGCGGTCAGCTTTCAGCTCTCAGCCAATCCGTGCTCGGTAGAAATAACCCGACTCCAAACCGCAACCCTCGTCCGGCTGAAAGCTGAAAGCTGAGTGCTGAACGCTCCTTTAAACCTTCGAACGCTTCAACAGGCCGAAGCGGCTGAACGGGCCGCGGAAGAGGGCCTCGGCGGCGACGAAGAGGATGACGATGGCCTGTAGGACTTCGACCAGGTCTTTCGTGACGTGCTGGGAGAAGGCGTCGACGAAGATGCCGCCGCGGATGAGCATGCCGAACAGAATCGCCGCGAGGAAGACGCCGACCGGGTGGTTGCGCCCGAGCAGCGCCACGGCGATGCCGGTGAACCCGTAGCTGGCCGAGAACTCGTGGTAGTAGCGGTAGCGGTAGCCGAGCACCTCGTTGATGCCGACCATCCCCGCGAGCGCGCCCGAGACGGCCATCGCCAGGATGATCTGCTTGCGCACGTTGATGCCGCCGTACTCCGCCGCCGAGGGGTTCGCGCCCGTCGCGCGTATCTCGTAGCCCCACTTCGTCCGCCACAGGAAGACGTAGACGAGCACGCACGCCAGGATGGCGAGCAGGAACGCGACGTTCAGCGGCAGCCTTTCGGGGAGGCCGGGCACGAACGAGCCGAGGCGCGCGATGTGCGCCGACTCGCCGATGGGCACGCTCTCCATGATGGGGTCGCCGGGCGCCTTGTAGTAGTACTGCGTGAAGTAGCTGACGAGCGAGACGGCGATGAAGTTCATCATGATGGTCGTGATGACCTCGTGCGCCCCGAAACGCGCCTTGAGCCAGCCCGGCACCGCGCCCCACGCCCCGCCCACGACCATCGCCGCCGCCAGCGCGAGCGGGACGAGAAGCACGGCCGGCAGGCTCGCCCAGCCGTAGGCGATGGGGCTGCCGTCGAAGCCCTTGATGACCGTCCCGCCGAGTTTGATGGAGACCCACGCGCACGCGAACGCGGCGGCGTACAGCTGCCCCTCGGCGCCGATGTTCAGGAGGCCGCAGCGGAAGGCGACGGCCACCGCCAGCCCCGTGAAGATGAGCGGCGTCGCGTAGAAGAGCGTGTAGCCGATGCCGTCCGGCCACGTCAGCGCGCTCCCCAGCAGCAGCCCGTAGACCTCGAACGGGTTGTCGCCGATGACCCACACGATGACGCCGCCCACGACGAACGCCACCAGCACGGCGATGACGGGGAACAAGAGTTCGCGGAGAAGTTTCATAGTCGGAGTGATGAGTGATGAGCGATGAGTGATGAATATGAAGACGAGGCCATATTCATCACTCATCACTCATCATTCTGCATTTGCCTTCCCGCCTCCCGTCATCAGGAGGCCGATCTCTTCCTGCGTGGCCTGCCGCGGGTCTACCTCGCCGACGAGGCGGCCGTGGTAGATGACGAGCAGGCGGTCGGCGAGCGAGGTCACCTCTTCGAGTTCGGCCGAGACGAGGAGGATGGCGCAGCCCTCGTCGCGCAGCTCGACCAGCTTGCGGTGGATGAACTCGATGGCGCCGATGTCCACGCCGCGCGTCGGCTGCGAGATGAGCAGGAGCTTCGGGCCGAGGCCGAACTCGCGGCCGATGATGAGCTTCTGCTGGTTGCCGCCCGAGAGGGCGCGCGCCGGCAGGTCAGGGTTCGCGGGGCGCACGTCGAAGTCCTGTATCATCTCCAGAGCGCGCGCGCGTATCCCCGAGAGGTCGAGCAGCGGCCCCGCGCTCACGGCGGGCCTCCGGTAGTGCAGCCCGAGGATGGAGTTCTCCGACAAATCGAAGTCGAGCAGGAGGCCGCGCCGGTGCCTGTCCTCGGGGACGTGCGCGATCCCCAGCTCGTAGCGCTCGCGCGCGCTCGTCCGCGTGACGTCGCGCTCGCGGAAGCGGATTTCGCCCGAGACGCGCGCCGCGGGGACGAGGCCCGCGAGCGCCTCGATCAGCTCGGTCTGCCCGTTCCCCTCGACGCCCGCGACGCCGACGATCTCGCCCGCGCGCACCTGGAACGAGACGTCGCGCAGGCCGCGCTCGCCGCCGCCCGCCGTGACCGAGAGGCGCTGCACGCTGAGGACGGTCTCGCCCGGCCGCGCGTCCGGCTTCTCGACCCTGAGCAGCACGTCGCGGCCGACCATCATGCGCGCCAGCTCCGCCGCGTTCGTCTCCTTCGTCTTTACGCGCCCCACCACGCGGCCGTCGCGCATCACGGTCACGTCGTCCGAGATGGCGAGGACTTCCGAGAGCTTGTGCGTGATGATGATGACGGTCTTGCCCTGCTCGCGCATGCGCCGGAGGATGGCGAAGAACTCCTCGACCTCCTGCGGCGTCAGAACGGCCGTCGGCTCGTCGAGGATGAGCAGGCGCGCGCGGCGGTAGAGCGCCTTGAGCAGCTCCACGCGCTGCTGCTGCCCGACCGAGAGGTCGTGGATGACGGCGTTCGGGTCTACCGAGAGGCGGAACTCGTTCGAGAGCGCGCGTATCTCTCCCAGCGCCTTCGTCAGATCTATCGCGGCGGCCGAGCCGGGCTCCGCGCCGAGCACGATGTTCTCGGCGACCGTCATCGTGTCCACCAGCATGAAGTGCTGGTGGACCATCCCGATGCCGAGGCGGATGGCGTCGTGCGGCGTCTGTATCTGGCGCGGCTCGCCGTCCACGACAATCTCGCCCGAGTCGGCCGTGTAGAAGCCGTACGCGATGCGCATCGCCGTGGACTTCCCCGCCCCGTTCTCGCCCACGATGGCGTGAATCGTCCCCGGCTCGACCCTGATGTCGATGTGGTCGTTGGCGAGCACCTCGCCGAAACGTTTCGTGATGGCCCTTAGTTCAAGCATGGATGGGTGCTGGGTACTGGGTGCTAGGTTCTGGGTTTTAAGATGTCTGTGATCTCGCCAGCGAAATTCTCAGCGCGCGCAACTGTCGGCCTAGAGACTGTGCGGCGTTGAAGAGCCGATTGAATTGCTCATTCTGAATGTAGGCCAGGCGAAGCGAGATTTCCAACTGCGTCTCCAACTCCGCGAGCGACGCCTGAGCCATCGACAGATGATGCAGGTACTCCTTTATGTGCTCCCTCTCGTGCCCCTCCGCAATATTGGAAGGGATCGAGACGGCCGCCCGCTGCATCTGACTGGACAAGGCGTACACCTCCCGCTTCGGAAAGCTCCGGGTCATCTCGTAGACTTCCGTCACCAAGCCCATCGACGCCTGCCAAACCCTCAAGTCGCGATAACTTTTTACCACACGCGCCCCCTGCGGTCTGCAAGTGGCGGCTCGCGACAGTAGTTGCCCAGAACCCAGCACCCAGCACCCAGCACCCTTACTGCTTCATCGCGTCGGTGACTTTAACTTGGCCGGCGATTATCTTCTGCTTGGCCTGCTCAGCCTGCTGAAGCACGTCCGGGCCGATGAGTTGCTGATTGCACTTGTCCATCGAGTAGGCGACGCCGTCGGCCTCCAGCCCGTAGACGTGGAAGCCGCCCTTGAACTTCTTCTCGACCACGTCGGAGACGATCTGGTAGACGGCGTTGTCCACGCGCTTGACCATGCTGGTGAGGACGAAGCCGGGCTTGACGCAGTTCTGGTTCGAGTCCACGCCGATGACGAAGTGCGTCGCGCGCCCCGAAGAGTCTTTGCCCGCCTGCTCGACGGCGTCGAAGGCGCCGAGGCCCGAGTTGCCGGCGGCCGTGAAGATGACGTCGGCGCCCTTGCCGATCTGCGCCAGCGCCAGCTCCTTCCCCTTGCCCGGGTTGTTCCACGCGCCGTCGGTCACGCCGACGTAGTTGACCATCACCTCCGCGTCGGGGCGCGCGGCCTTCGCGCCCTCCTCGTAGCCCTTCGCGAAGCGGTGGATGAGTCCGATGTCCATCCCGCCGATGAAGCCGATCTTGCCGGTCTTCGACTCCTTCGCCGCGATCATGCCGACGAGGTAAGAGCCTTCGTGCTCCTTGAAGACGAGCGAGGCGACGTTCGGCAGTTCGCTCGCGCCGTCCACGATGGCGAAGTTGATGTTGGGGTAGTCCTTCGCCACGGTCTCCATGATGGGCGCCTGCGCGAAGCCGACGCCGATGATGAGGTCGTAGCCGCGCTCGGCGAACGCGCGCATCGCCGGCTCAATCGAAGTCGGGTTCCCCGGCTCCACGTCGCGCAGCATGATGCCCAGACTCGGCTTCTCGCAGGGCGTGCCGTCGGGGTGTCTGCCCGTCTCGGCGCACTTGACGCCGTCGTAGGCGGCGGCGTTGAACGAGCGGTCGTCCTTGCCGCCGATGTCGAAGACGATGCCGACGCGAATCTTCCCCTTCTCGTCCGCACGCGTCTCCTGTCGGCACGAAGTGCCCGCGACGAGGAGCGCGCACACGAGGGCGGCGGCCAAAAACATTCTTAACTTCATTGCGCGATTACTTCCTTGATGAGTTGCGGGACGTGATTCGGGGCCGCCTCGCCGACGGTGTAGGCGGCGCGGATGCGCGCGGCGGCCGCCGCGGCCTGCGCGCCCTTGCGGCAGTAGAGCAGGCCTAGGGGCTCGCCGGCGCTCACCTGCTGCCCCGTGCGCGCGTGCGCGATGTAGCCGACCGCGGGGTCTATACGATCCTCGACGCGCACGCGGCCGCCGCCCACCCCCGCCACCGCGCGGCCGACCTCCGCCGCGTCAATCGCCTCGACGTAGCCCGCGTGCACGGATTCTACTCTGACTTCCTCCACCGTCAAGTCCGTAAGTATTTGAGGGTCGTCGCACACGCGCGGGTTGCCGCCCTGCTCCTCGACGTTGCGCCGGAAGCGTTCGAGCGCCGCGCCCGAGTCGAGCGCGCGGTTGACCTGCTTGCGCGCCTCTTCGAGCGAGGCGGCGACGCCCGAGAGCGCGACCATCCGCGCCGACAGCTCGACGGAGAGTTCGCGCACGTCGCGCGCCTCCTCGCCCGAATCGCCGCGCATGATCCGGATGCACTCCTGCACCTCGTTCGCGTTGCCGACGGCCGCGCCGAGCGGCTGGCTCATGTCGGTGAGGAGCGCCTCCGTGTGGACGCCGCACGAGTGGCCCGTGCGGACGAGCGCGCGGGCGAGCGCCTTCGCCCGCCCCTCGTCGCGCATGAAGGCGCCGCTGCCGGTCTTCACGTCGAGGACGAGCGCGCCCAGACCAGCCGCGAGCTTCTTCGACATGATGGAGGCGACGATGAGCGGGATAGACTCGACCGTCTCGGTCGCGTCGCGCAGGGCGTAGAGCTTCTTGTCGGCGGGCGCGATCTCGGCCGTCTGACCCATCATCGCGTACCCGACGCCCCTCAAGATTTTCCTGAACTCGTCGAGGTCGAGGTGGACGCGGTAGCCCGGTATCGCTTCGAGCTTGTCGAGCGTGCCGCCCGTGTGCCCGAGGCCCCGGCCCGAAATCATCGGCACGGCCACGCCGCACGCGGCGACGAGCGGCGCGATGACGAGCGAAGTCTTGTCGCCGACGCCGCCCGTCGAATGCTTGTCGGCCTTGGGGAGTTCGATGTCGGAGAAGTCCAGGACTTCCCCCGACCCGAGCATCGCCTGCGTCAGCGCCTCCATCTCGACGGTCGTCATCCCCGTCAGGTAGACGGCCATCAGCAGAGCGGACGCCTGGTAGTCGGCCCACGAGCCGTCCACGACGCCCCCCACGAACGAGGCGACCTCCTCGCGCGAGAGCTCGCCGCCGTCGCGTTTCTTCCTGATGATCTCCTGTGGACGCATACTCAACAGTCTTCACTCCCGGCCGCCCAGAAATTCGAGGACGAGCCGGTTGAACTCTTCGGGCCGCTCCATGTTCGGCAGGTGCGCCGTCCCCTTGATGATTTCAAGCCTCGCGCCGTCGATGCCGTCTGCCAGCACGCCCGCGGCCTCAAGCGTCCGCGGCGTGTCGAGGTCGCCCACGACGACGAGCGCCGGGACACGAACCTCGCCCAATCTTCCGGCCGCGTCGACGCCCGACGGCAGCTCCTCGCCCGCGGTCGAAGTGAGCGCGGCGAGATTCATCTCGCGTACCAGCCCGCGCACGCCCTCGCCAACCTCTCCGGGCGAACGCCGCGGGCCGTCGACCCAGATTTGCAGCTCCAGCTCGTTGACGCGCCCGACGTCGCCCGCCGCGTCGGCCCGCTCTATCTCCTCGTACTGCGGCGGCGCCGCGGCCGCGTACTCGTACCCCGAGACGGCCGGGGCGACGAGCACCAGCGAGTCGACCGACTCGGGGTGCTTCAGCGCGAGGTCGAGCGCAGTCTTCGCGCCCTGCGAACAGCCGACGAGCGTCGCCGGCCCGAGGTTCAGATGACTCAAGAGCGCTCGCAAGTCTTCGACGTGCGAGAAGGCGTCCGGGCCCTGCGTGGTTTGGCCGAAGCCGCGCCGGTCGTAGCGCAGAACCTTTCGGGCCGCGGCGAACGCTTCGAACTGCCCGTCCCACATCCTGCCGTCGCAAATCCCCGCGTGCAGGAGCACGAGCGGGCGCCCTTCGCCGGCAAGCTCGTAGTGAAAGCCTGCGCCGTTGACCTCTGCCCTCCCCCACGTGCGGCTCATGCGCGTTCGAGGAGGACGACGGCCTGCACGGTCACGGCGCGCCACTCGCCGACGGCGTCGAGGCCCTCGCCCGACTTGGCCTTGACGCTGACGCAATCCAGCCCGACGCCGAGCACTTCGGCGAGTCTCGCCCTCATCTCGGGGACGTACGGGCGCAGCTTCGGGCGCTCGAGCAAAACGGTCGCGTCGGCGTTGACGACGCGATAGCCGCGCTCGCTCGCCAGCCACATCACGCGCGCCAGGAGCTGCATGCTGTCGGCGCCGCGCCACTTCGGGTCGTTGTCGGGGAAGTGCTGCCCGATGTCGCCCTCGCACATCGCGCCGAGCACCGCGTCGGTCAGGGCGTGCGCCAGGGCGTCCGCGTCCGAGTGCCCCTCGGCCCCGCGCTCCGACTCGACGCGGACGCCGCCCAGCACGAGCGGCCGCCCCTCCGCCAGCCTGTGCGTGTCGTGCCCGATGCCGATCCGGTACATGGGACTCAGTAGGCAGTAGGCAGATGGCAGTAGGCAGTACGCTCCGCGTTAAGGTGGTTGCCAGATTAAATCGGATTCCCGATTCAATGCTTCAACTGCCTACTGCCATCTGCCTACTGCCTACTTTTCAACAACACTTCCGCAATCGCGAAGTCGCGCGGGGTCGTGATCTTGATGTTGTCGGCGCCGCCTTCGACGACGTACACCGCTTCGCCGAGGCGTTCGACCAGGGCGCTGCAGTCGGTCACGTCCGGCAGAAGCGCGCCGGGCTGCCCGTAGGCGCGGCGCAGGAGTTCCGCGCGGAAGCACTGCGGCGTCTGCGCGTTCCACAGGCGCGCGCGTTCGGGCGTGCGCACGACGCGGCCGCCCTCGACCTCTTTCACCGTCTCGACCGCGGGCGCGGCCAGCAGCGCCGCGCCGTGTTCCTCAGCCGCGCGCACCGTGCGGTCGATCTCCGCGGGCGTGACGAAGGGGCGCACGCCGTCGTGCACGGCGACCACCTCCACGGCTTCACTCCCGAACGCCTGCAGCCCGCGCCAGACGGACTCGGCGCGCGTCTCGCCCCCCGCCACGGCGCGCCTGACCTTGCGCAAGCCGTGGCGCGCGGCGAGCGCTCGAAACTCTTCGCGCGCGCCCGCGGGCAGGACGACGATTGCCTCCTCGACCGTTTCGCACAGCTCGAAGCGCGCGAGGGTGTGGATGATGATTGGGATGCCGGAGATTTCCCGGAACTGCTTGGCCCGCGCGCCGCCCGCCCGGCTCCCCCGCCCGGCGGCGACGATGATCGCTACGTTCATACTTGGGTGTTGGGTACTGGGTGCTGGGTGCTGGGGAAGAACCGGGTTTTAAACCAACACCTAAAACCTAACACCCAAAACCTAAGACTGCCCGGGCTCCGCGCTGCGGATGGGGGCCTGCTGGGCCTGCTGCTGCTGCTGGCGCGGCTCGCGCTGCTGCTGGAAGGAGCGGCGCGGCGGGTTGGTCGTGTGTATGCCGCGCTGGTCGTCCCGGTGGTGCGCGCCGTTCTCGGCGTCCTCCCAGAGGCGGCCGAAGATCATCTTCCCGGCGGTCGTCTGCAGGACGCTCGTCACCGCGATGTCGGCGTTCTTGCCGATCATGCGGCGCGCGTTGTCCACCACCACCATCGTCCCGTCGTCGAGGTACGCGACGCCCTGGTTGTACTCCTTGCCCTCCTTCAGGATGAAGACGCGCATCGCCTCGCCGGGCAGCACGACGGGCTTGAGGGAGTTCGCCAGCTCGTTGATGTTCAAGACCTGTATGCCGTGGAGCTGCGCCACCTTGTTGAGGTTGAAGTCGTTCGTGACGACCACGCCGTCCATGCTCTTCGATAGCTCCAACAGCTTGAGGTCGACCTCCTTCACCGCGGGGAAGTCCGTGTCCACGACCTGGATGTCGAGCGAGGGGTTCGACTGGAGGCGGTTGAGCATGTCGAGACCGCGCCGCCCGCGCTGGCGCTTCGAAGAGTCGGGCGAGTCGGCCACCTGCTGCAGTTCGCGGAGGATGAACTGCGGGACGACGATGGTGCCCGAGAGGAAGCCGGTCTCGGACACGTCGGCGATGCGGCCGTCGATGATGACGGAGGTGTCGAGAATCTTCACGTCGCGGCGCGTGGCCTTGTCGCTGAAGATGCCGCCGAGGGCCGAGAGGTCGAGGTAGTCGCCCTTCGCGGCGCCGACCATCAGGCCGACGTAGGCCATGATGAAGGCGAGCGCGAGCGTCAGGAAGATTTTGGTCGGGGAGTGCGCGGCGTCCGACTCCTGCGAGGTGATGAGGAAGCCGATGAGGACGCCGCCGACGATGCCCATCATCGAGCCGATGCCGGCGCCGATCAGCGTCTTGAGGGACGCCTGCTGGATGCGCATCTCGAAGACGATCATGACGACGGCGAGCAGGAGGCCGAGGATGGCCGAGAGGAGCGGCGAAGGAATCCCGAGGAGCCTGACGGCCGTGTGCGGCGCGGCCGCCTGCGCGGCGGCGGCGGGGGCCGTCTGCGGGTTGGCCTCGGCCGGCCGCGCAGTGCCCTCGGCCGGCTTCTGCTCATGCGCCGCGGCCGCGTAGTAATGCGCGCCGATGGGGTCGAGGATGAACCCCGCAGCGCTGAGGATTCCTATGAAGATGAGCCGTATGAGAACCGTGTTCGTCCGCATGACGCCGGAGATATTAACACTTTATACGGCGTCTGTCTCTGACGAAAAACGGGTTTTACGGCGCGCCCGCCCCGGCCCCTGGCTGCCCGGCGGCGCTCATCTCGACCGCGCAGCGGCGATTCTGGAACCTGTTCCGCCTCGCCCAGGAGAGGCACTCCGTGCACACGTCACTGTCCGACTCCGGCGCGACGACCTCGTGCGCCTCCCGGAACTCGTAACCGCACACGGCCCCCGCCGCCGCGTACGCCTTGATTAACTCGTCCTGCCCCAAATCGTGAATGAAATGAACTGACATTTTCTAAACACTCGCCTTTTCAATTGAATCAGTAATTCACCACAGAGGCACAGAGGCACAGCTTGAAGAACATATCGTAACAAGCTGTGCCTCTGTGGTAAAACAACGCGCACATTACAGTCGACTATCTAAAACAACTCGTCCAAAGCCTCTTCGACCGAGCGCACGCCGACCACGCGGACGCCGAGGAGGCGTTCGAGCCCGGCGGTGTTCGAGGCCGGCAGGATGATCTTCTTGAAGCCGAGCGCCTGCGCCTCGCGCGCGCGGGCCTGCGCCTGCATGGCGCCGCGCACCTCGCCCGTCAGCCCCACCTCACCGAAGACGACCGTCTTCGGGTCGACCACGCTGTTCCGGTAGCTCGACACGATGGCGGCGATGACGCCGAGGTCTGCGGCCGGCTCGTCGACCTCGAAGCCGCCGACCACGTTGAGGAACACGTCCGACTTGAGCAGGCCCTCGACGCCCACCCGCTTCGCCAGCACGGCCAGCAGCAGCGCGAGGCGGTTCCGGTCGAAGCCCTGCGCGGTGCGCGCGGGGTTGTTGAGGGAGGAGTCGGACGCGAGCGCCTGCACCTCGACGAGCATCGGCCGCGTGCCCTCCATGCAGGCCGCGACGACCGAGCCCGAGACGTTCTCGGGCCGCCCGTGCAGGAACATCTCCGAGGGGTTGGCGACCGGCACGAGTCCGCCGCCCGTCATCTCGAAGACGCCCAGCTCGTTGGCCGCGCCGAAGCGGTTCTTCGTCGCGCGCACGATGCGGTGGTTGTGGTGGCGCTCGCCCTCGAAGTAGAGCACCGTGTCCACGATGTGTTCGAGCGCCTTCGGGCCGGCAATCGA
>JAFAZX010000040.1 GCA_019239425.1 Acidobacteriota bacterium | reverse complement strand
TCGGGCGCCGTGGCTCAGGGCTGTTCGACCGGCAGCGTGACGAAGGAGTTGAAGACGCGGTGACGGTAGACGCGCTGTGTGGCCTTCTGGAAGTCGGCGGCGGTCGCCTTCGGAATCTCCATAAACTTCTGCGGGTTTCTGTCCACGAGCGGGAACCAGGAACTCTGCACCTGAACCATGATGCGGTGGCCGCGGCGGAAGGCGTGGTACACGTCCGGCAGCTCGTAGCGGATGAGCGCGTGCTTGCCCGGCGTGAGCGCGACCGGGTTCTCGAAGCCCTCGCGGAACTTCGCGCGGAAGGGCTCGCCGCGGACGAGCTGCTGATAGCCGCCCAGGCGCACGTAGTTCGGCGGCGGCCGCCGGCCCTCGGGCACGTCGGGCTGCGGGTAGTCGGAAGGGTACACGTCCACGAGCTTGACGACGAAGTCGGAGTCCGTGCCCGTCGAGGAGGCCTGGAGCGTGACCTTGACGGGGCCGGCGACGACGACGTCGCGGTCGAGCGGCGGGGTCTCGTAGGTGAGCACGTCCGGGCGCTGCGAGGCGAAGCGCTGATCCTCGGTCATGTAGTCCGAAGTCATCCCGCCGACGACGTAGCCGACGAAGGGCACGGGGCGGTTCGGGTCGCTCACGTATTCGTCGAAGGCCGAGGCGCTGTCGTCGTTAGGCGGGACGGGCGCGAGCCGCCCGCCCGCGTCGAAGTAGTACGTGAGCGGCTGCGTGCCCTTCGGCGGCCAGGCGTCTTTGCCCCGCCACTCGTTGATGCCCGTGAGGAAGACATACGCCTCGGGCAGCGCGGCGGGCCTGTCCTTGAGGTATTGGAGGAAGAAGGGGAGTTGTATCTTCTCGCGGAAGAACTCGGCCGACTTGAAGGCGAAGTCGAGGTTGCCGAGCCGGTCGCCCTCGGTGCGCGCCCAGCCGCCGTGCGACCACGGCCCCATCACGAGCAGGTTGACGGTGCCCGGGTTGAGTTCCTCGACCGCGTGGTAGACGCGCAGCGGCCCGACGGGGTCTTCGGCGTCGAACCAGCCGCCGACGTTGAGGACGGCGCACCGCACGTTCTTCATGAACTTCCAGACCGAGCGCCGCTTCCAGAAGTCGTCGTAGGTCGTGTGGTCGACGATCTCCTGCCAGAAGCGCGCGCGGCCGCCGAGCAGGCGCTCGTTGGCGGTCGCGAGCGGCCCCATGTTGAGGTAGAAGTCGTAGGCGTCGGGCGTGCCGAAGTCGAAGGGGATATAGTCGCGCGGCGGCTCCGGCCCGCCGGCGCGCGGGACGAAGGAGGAGTAGAAGCCGAAGTTGGCGGCGAGCATGAAGGCGCCGTTGTGGTACACGTCGTCGCCCATGTAGTAGTCGGCCGTGGGCGCCTGGGGCGAGGCGGCCTTCAGCGCGGGGTGCGAGTCGATGATGCTGGCGGCGACGTGAAAGCCCGGCTGCGATATGCCGACCATCCCGACGCGCCCGTTGTGGTTCGGGACATTCTTTAAGAGCCACTCGATGGTGTCGAACGTGTCCGTCGACTCGTCCACCTCCGTCGGCCCGCGCTTCGCGGGGTTGTGAGGCCGCACCTGTTGGAACTCGCCCTCCGACATGTAGCGCCCGCGCGCGTCCTGGTAGACGAAGATGAAGCCCTCCTTCTCGAAGCCCTCCGAAGGCCCGAGGCTGCTGCGGTAATTGTCCACCCCGTACGGCGCCACGCTGTACGGCGTCCGCGTCAGCAGAAACGGGTACTTCTGCGAAGCGTCCTTCGGCACATACACCGCCGTAAACAACCTCGCCCCGTCCCGCATCGGCACCCTGTACTCATACTTCGTATAACGCGCCCTTACCCCCTCGACCCCCTGCGGCGCGCCCGTCTGTGAAACCGCCGCGCCCGACAGGAGTAAAAGGATGACGAGAGCGCCGAGCGGTTTGCAGTCCCTGTTTAAGAGCAAGGTCGTGTCCTCCGAGCGAAGCGTTGATTCCGGCCCACGGCGCGGGTAAGTCGGGAAATCATATGGCCGGGCGCGCCCATAGGCAACACTCCGGCCCAGCGAGAGTATTCAGGTATGAACCGCAGACTGATAATAAAGCCGCTCTGAGAATCCCTCAGTGGTTCAGCGGCAGGCGAAACTCTCAGCTTCTATTCCTCTAGCTAATGTTACAGGCGCGAGTCTTAGCCTCCGTTGACATCTACCTAACGCTGGCGTATCTTTGCGGCTCTGGTCAGGTTCCCACAGACAAAGTATTTAGTCGGTCTCACACTGCGACAGAAGTCTGGGCTGTATTTGTCGGCCGTCAACATAGTCCGTCAAAATTAGCCCTTGGTGGCAAATACCGCCATCACCTTTACTGGGAGAAACCTCATGGAGAACCCTGTTCCCGCCCAATCCGGAAAGGACACGTCAACCCTCACCTTCGACCTGAAAGAATACGTAGACGCCACGAACGATGCCGCTAGCCGGAGCCGTTACGTCTACATCGTCATAGTAGTTACGAGCATTCTGATTTTCATAGGTCTGAATAATTCCTATAGAAGCTCGTGGATGATTAAAGGCATTAGGGAAGCCTATTCACCTGACAACGCCAACGTGGTAGACCTGCTCACCCCCGGACAGGGCGGGGGCCTGTCGTTCAGGCTCGAGGACTTCGAGAACGCGCCGAATTTAGTAAGCAAATTAAAGGATGAAGTTGACGGCCCCTCAGCTTACCTGCGAGATCATTTTGAAGACGGCACACGACGGAGACTGCAAAGTACCCATCCCGACCAGCCGGACGCTGCGCTGATGGAAGCCTTGGTCAGTGACTTGAACAGGCTGCTCAAAGACTCCTCAATCGACTACGAAAAGGTTGTAAAGGGAATCAAATTAAGAGCCGAGACCGAGGAACTGCTAAAACAAAAACCGCGAAGTGAGGAGATGACAATCACGCTTAACCGGATGCTGCTGGAAGACGCCTTTCCGGGTGCAATAAGGAGAGCGGATAACATTTACTTTAAGCCGATCTTTATTCCTGTCGAGGGGAAGGAGACTCTGGTACGCCCCGCCGATATATTCAAACGAGATATTCAGTTAAATCTGCTGCGCACCTACTTGGATAACATGCTGCTGGTCAGAATCCCCATATTGGGAACGGCCATACACGTAAACGACCTGGGGCTGATAGGCGGGTTAACTCTCATCGTCCTGTTGCTCATGATGCGGACGAGCTTATCCAGGGAGATTAAAAACTTAAATTATTCATTTAAAAAAGCTACCGAAGCTAACAGGTTGGATGAATTCTATCACGCTTTGGGCATGCGCCAGTTATTCACGATACCTCACATGAGAGGTGAGAAGCGCAACCGCATTTTGTCAAAGGCCCCGTATGCCGTCTGCCTGCTGCCGGTACTCGTCTATCTCTCATTGGCCGCGTACGACGGGTTCACGGTTTACCTTTACACTCGATTCAATAAAGACTTGCTGACGAAACCCATCTTCGAAACGTTAATGAAGCCGGTAGCATCTTTCGTGTTATGGCTAGTTATCATCGAAGGGTTATGCTCGCTGATCATAATCCTGCTGTCCCTCAGGTGTCTGGAGCGGCAGAATTACATTTATTACATTTGGGATTCATACTGGAGGTTGCTGCCGTCAATATCCAATTACTGTTTACTTGAACCCGGCGTCGCGGCCCATTTTCAGAACGGTAAAGAAGTTAATAAGGTCGGCATCCAAGGTATCTTGGAACAGATTAAAGAGAGCGCCGGTCAACCAAGAAAAGTAAATTTAGTCAGACGTATCTGGCGAGCCGTGAAGGAAGAATTCAGCCCGATAGTGCATTTTCTGCGACCCAAGAAGGTCGCCGCCGCGCAACCCCATTTGATAATGATTGACCCAGACTTGGCAGAATTATTTAGCAACGATAAGCAAATCAACGACACGCTGCGACAATTCTTAAAGGAGCGGGAGAAAAATACCACCGAGGGGGAGGCCGACACGATATAGGTGGGCCTTCTCTAAGGAGGATTATGGCCGAGTCCCGAAACCTTTCAAGTCGGCGCGGCTGTGTGGTAGTATCCGCGCCGATGGAATTCGTGGAGAAGGCTCGCATCATGGACGGCATGCGCATCAACCGTGCGCTGGCCCGGCTCGCGTCCGAGATCGTGGAGGAGAACCACGGGGCGGGGCACCTCTATCTGGTGGGTATCCAGCGGCGCGGCGTGCCGCTCGCGCAACGCCTCGCCGACAAGGTCGCCGACATCGAGGGCGAGCGCCCGCCCGTCGGCGTCCTCGACATCACGCTCTACCGCGACGACCTCTCGACCGTCGGCGCCAACCCGATTGTGAACCGCACCGACCTGCCGATTGACGTCGAAGGCCGCAACGTCCTCCTCATCGACGACGTGCTCTACACGGGGCGCACCATCCGCGCCGCGCTCGACCAGCTCATAGACTTCGGGCGGCCGCGCCGCGTGCAGCTCGCCGTCCTCGTCGACCGCGGGAAGGAGCACAGGGAGCTGCCCATCCAGGCGGACTTCGTCGGGAAGTTCGTGCCGACGAAGAAGAGCGAGATCATCAAGGTGATGCTCGAAGAGTTCGACGGCGAGGAGGCCGTCGTCATCGTCGAACGACCGGCGGGTCAGGAATCAGAGGGTTAACGAAGGCGGCCTGCTCGGCCGCCTTTTTCGTACCGAGTCCCAGGCAGTCCCCACATGACGAGCGCCGTGCTGAAGCAGCGAAACTTGCTCGGGATACGCGGGATGAGCGCCGCGGAGATCACGCACGTCCTCGACACGGCAGAGACCTTCCGCGAAATCAACGAGCGCGACATCAAGAAGGTGCCGACGCTGCGCGGCCGCACCGTCATCAACCTCTTCTTCGAGCCCTCGACCCGCACGCGCACGTCCTTCGAGATCGCGGGCAAGCGCCTCTCGGCGGACGTCATCAACATCAGCGCGTCCACCTCTTCGGTCACGAAGGGTGAGACCCTGCTCGACACGGCGCGGAACCTCGAAGCGATGGGGCCAGACCTCATCGTCATCCGCCACCCCTCGGCCGGCGCGCCGCACCAGCTCGCGCGCGTCTGCCGCGCCTCGGTCGTCAACGCGGGCGACGGCTCGCACGAGCACCCGACGCAGGCGCTCCTCGACGCGCTCACGATTCGGCAGCGGAAGGGAAGTTTCCGGGGCCTGCGCGTCGCCATCCTCGGAGACATCCTGCACTCGCGCGTGGCGCGCTCGAACGCGCACCTGCTGACGACGCTCGGGGCTTCGCTGACGGTCGCGGGGCCGGGGACGCTCGCGCCCCCCGAGTTCGCCGCCCTGACCGGCGGAGGGGATGTGAGCGTCGCACGGAGTGTCGAAGAGGCCGTCGAGGGCGCGGACGTGGTGATGGTCTTGCGGATTCAGAGGGAGAGGCAGGACAGCGCGTTCCTTCCCTCCCTGCGCGAGTACGCCGTCCACTACGGGCTGAATCTGAAGCGGCTCTCCCGCGCCAAACCCGACGCCATCGTCATGCACCCCGGCCCGATGAACCGGGGCATCGAGATCGCCTCGGACGTGGCCGACGGCTCGCGCTCGTTCATCCTCGACCAGGTCGCCAACGGACTCGCCGTGCGCATGGCCGTGCTCTACCTGCTCGGCGGCGGCGCGGGCGTGACGACGACGGCGACCAACCCGAACGCCCAGGCCAAGACCGAGGTCGAGCCCGCGCCCGAGCCGCTCAGCAGCGCCGCGGCCGCCTCGCGCTCCGAGGGCCTGAAGTAAAAGATGAGACTGCTTATCGTCAACGGCTACGTCGTAGACCCGACGCAGAATGTGAACGGCGGCCGCGACCTCCTGATCGAAGACGGCCGCGTCGCCGCCCTGCTCAGGAGCGGCGAGGCCAGGCCCGAAGGCGCCGAGGTCTTCGACGCGACCGGCCTCATCGTCGCGCCCGGCTTCATAGATTTGCACACGCACCTGCGCGAACCGGGGCAGGAGTATAAGGAGACCATCGCGTCGGGCGCTTTGGCGGCGGTCGCGGGCGGCTTCACCTCCGTCTGCGCGATGCCCAACACAGACCCCGTCAACGACAACCCCGCCGTCACGAGCTTCATCGTCGAGCAGGCGGCGGCCGCGCGCCTCGCCAACGTCTTCCCGGTCGGCGCCATCACCAAAGGCTCGAAGGGCGAAGAGCTGGCCGAGATGGGCGAGATGAGGCGCGCCGGCATCGTCGCCGTCACCGACGACGGCCACCCAGTCCCTTCGCCCGGCCTGATGCGCCGCGCGTTGGAGTACGCGCGCGGCTTCGACCTCACGGTGATGGATCACTGCGACGACAAGACGCTCGCGGCCGGCGGCGTCGTGCACGAAGGCGAGTGGTCTTTGCGTTTGGGTTTGCGCGGTCGGCCGGCGCTCGCCGAAGAGTCGGACGCGATGCGCGACTGCGCCCTGGCGGAGCTGACGGGCGCGCGCGTCCACCTCGCGCACGTCTCGACGCGCGGGGCGATTGAGGCCGTCCGCCGCGCGAAGGAGAAAGGTCTGGAAGTCTCCTGCGAGGTGACGCCGCACCACTTCACGCTCACCGACGCGGCCTGCGAGGGCTTCGACACCAACACGAAGATGAACCCGCCGCTGCGGAGCCGCGAACACCTCGACGCGGTACTCGAAGCCATCGCCGACGGCACCGTGGACGCCGTCGCCACAGACCACGCGCCGCACCACGCCGACGAGAAGGAGCTTGAGTTCGACCGCGCCGCCTTCGGCATCACGGGCCTTGAGACGGCCGTCGGCCTCGCCTTCGAACGGCTCGTCCACCCGGGGCTCGTCACGCTCGAACGCCTGGTCGAGCTCTTCTCGGTTAACCCCGCGCGCATCTTCCGCCTCGAAGACCGCGGCACGCTCCGCCCCGGCGCGCACGGCGACGTGACCGTCCTCGACCCCGGACGGCGCTGGACGTTCGACGCCGCCCGCTCCAAATCCAAAAGCCGCAACACGCCCTTCGACGGCTGGTCATTCCAGGGCGCCGCCGTCGCGACCGTCGTCGCCGGCCGCGTCGTCTACAGAAGGGAAGAGGCGCTATCAGCTAAGAGCTAAGAGCCAACAGCTAACGGCAGAAAAGAAGAGGCCCCGTTGCGCTCTCCCCTTCGCAACGGGGCCTCTCCTTGTGCGGTCGCTCGCTTACGTTATGACAGGGGCGACCGAACTCTTGGATGCCTTTCAGGAGGCTCTCAAATTTTCGTTGGAAGCCCGCCCGCGCTCTCCCCTTCGCTTGCGGGCTTCCTCCGAACCGGCCGACCCCGAGGGGCACGGCCGATCTCGTTAGAACTTACTGTCCGCGGTACTCGGGCATAGAGACCGCGCGGTTGAGGATGACGCCGAACGTCGTGCCCGACTTCACCTCGGCCTCCTGCTCCTTCTCGTAGACGCGCGCGCCCGTGCCGGCCGCGCCGCCGAGGATGGCGCCGATGGCCGCGCCCTTGCCGCCGCCCGCGATGGCGCCGATGATGGCGCCCGTCGTCGCGCCGCCGCCGATGAAGACCGCGTCGCGCTTGCGGTTGCCGGTGCCCCTGACCGTGCTCTCGTTGTCGGCGTTCACGTCGTCGGTCTGGAGACTCGACAGGGAGCCGTTGATCGGGTGGCGCGCGCCGTTGGGCAACTCCACCTGGTTGAAGCTGACAGTAATGTTGCCGGGCGTGCGGCGCCCAGAGCGATTCACCGCCGTGACGCGGCCCCAGATTTTGCTGCCGACGGGGATCACGTCCACGCCGCTGCCACCGCCGTAGACCGGCTCGGTCACGGATGTCGAGAAGCGGTCGCCGACGCGCGCCGTCCTGGAGTTCAGCTCCGTGTCCATGCGGACGCGGACGACCGTGTCGGCCGGCACCGTAAAGTAACGGAGCGGCGGAGGCGCCGGGACAGTCGTGCGCGTCGTGCGCGTCGTCGTCCTGCGGACGGTGCGCCGCGCGCGGCGGCGCTGCGCAGAGGCGTCGGGCACGAGTGTGCCGAGCACGAGCGCGAACAGGGCTATGAGAACCGTCGCCCTCCGGGCGAAACTCTTGCCGTGTGTCATCTTCTTCAAACCCTCCTCAATCGGCGTGCCGCCTCGCGCGACGTGCGCGCGTCGGCCGCCGCTCATAGGTTGAGCAACGTGTGTGCCACGATCTGTGCGAGGTGTTTTTCTGTTTGCGACACAGTATTTAGCGGATTTCACGCGGAAAAGCCAGCCCCTCGGCGTGTCGTCTTTAACCACCCGGCGAGCTAAAGGAGGTGCGGCCTGCACTAAATCGTATGCGGGGCGTTGAAAGCAAAAAGCGGCGGGGTGCTTCAACCCGCCGCGGCAGTTTTCGGCAGCGCCGGCGGTTGAAAACGGACGGATTTCGTGTAAGCTTGCCGCGAGCAAAATTCTTCCGCAGGAGTTTTCGAAGGGACGGCGGCCCGTGCGCCGCCAAAGCCTTTTCAGGCCGAAAGAGTTTGCAAACGTTCCCAACTTTCAGACGACAAGAGGAGTCGAGTC
Organism: Acidobacteriota bacterium; assembly: GCA_019239425.1. Lineage (GTDB taxonomy): Bacteria > Acidobacteriota > Blastocatellia > Pyrinomonadales > Pyrinomonadaceae > QHXN01. Next base: position 37,768 of record JAFAZX010000040.1, on the reverse strand, counting down.
ATGAGCACTGCACCGACACAAGAGCCGACCCAGAGTCTCCCGCGCATCAACGACCCCGCGCCGGACTTCGAGGCCAAGTCCACGCAAGGCCAGCTGAAGCTCTCCGACTACAAGGGCCGCTGGGTCGTTCTCTTCTCGCACCCGGCGGACTTCACGCCCGTCTGCACGACCGAGTTCGTCGAGTTCGCGCGCCGCTCCGCGGAGTTCAAGGAGCGCGGCGCACAGCTCGTCGGCCTCTCGGTCGATTCCGTCCCCGCGCACATCGCCTGGATCAGAAACATCCAGGATCACTTCAACGTCCAGATAGACTTCCCCGTCATCGCCGACCTCGACACGAAGGTCGCGCAGAGGTACGGCCTCATCCACCCCGGGGCGTCCGAGACGGCGACCGTCCGCGCCGTCTTCATCATCGACCCGCAGCAGAAGGTGCGCGCGCTCATCTACTACCCGATGAGCCTGGGTCGCAACATCGACGAGGTCTTGCGCGCGCTCGACGCCTTGCAGACGGCCGACCAGAACGCCTGCTCGACGCCGGCCAACTGGCAGAAGGGCGACAAGGTCGTCGTCCCGCCGCCGCAGACGCTCGACGACGCGGCGAAGCGCATGGAGGACGACTTCAAGTCGAAGAACGAGGTCACCGACTGGTATCTCTCGAAGCGCGACTTGGGGCAGTGAGCGTTCAAATGGTTCAAGGCGCGGGGGCTTTTGAGTTGGGGAAGGAACCGACCAGCCTGCTTGAGAACGTCGGCCGGACGCCTCTGCTCGGGCTCCCGCGTCTGGCGCGCGAACTCGGGGAGCGCGGCGTGGAGGTCTACGCCAAGGCCGAGCACCTGAACCCGGGCGGCTCGGTCAAAGACCGCGCGGCGCTCTCGATGATTCTGGACGGCGAACGCACGGGCCGGCTCACGCCGGACAAGATCATCCTCGACGCGACGAGCGGGAACACGGGGATAGCCTACGCGATGATCGGGGCGGCGCGCGGCTACCGCGTGCGCCTGTGCCTGCCGGGCCACGCGAGCCCCGAGCGCAAGCGCATGCTCCGCGTCTACGGCGCGGAGTTAATCGAGACAGACCCGCGCGAGGGGAACGACGCCCCGCAGAGACTCGCGCAGCGTCTGGCGGCCGAGGAGCCGGGGCGCTACTTCTACCCGAACCAGTACGACAACCCCGCGAACTGGCGCGCGCACTACGAGGGCACCGCGCCGGAAATCTGGGAGCAGGCCGCGGGTCGCGTCACGCACTTCCTCGCGGGCGTCGGCACCTCGGGGACGTTCACGGGGACGGTGCGGCGTCTGAAAGAGTTCAACCCGAACCTGAGGGCCGTGCTGATGCAGCCCGACTCGCCGCTGCACGGGCTGGAGGGGATGCGCCACGTCGAGACCTCCATCGTGCCGGGCATCTTCGACGCCGGCCTCGCGGATGAGCGCGTCGAGGTCTCGACCGAGGAGGCGCAGGCGATGGCGCGCCGGCTCGCGCTCGAAGAAGGACTCTTCGTCGGCGTCAGCTCCGGCGCGAACGTGGCCGCCGCCCTGAGGTACGCCGAACGGCTCCCGCCGGGCTCGTTCGTCGTCACAATCCTGTGCGACGGCGGCGGGCGCTACCTGAGCGAAGAGTTCTGGGGGGAGGGCGTGTGATTAGACTCGACCCGAGCTTGCGCGCGGAGATAGAGCGGCACGCGGAGCGCGAGTACCCGCGCGAGTGCTGCGGGCTGCTCGTCGGCCGCATCGTGGACGAAGGGCGCGCGCGCATCATCCACGCGGCCCTGCCCGCCGCGAACACGTTCGCCGACGAGGGCGAGCAGTATCACCGCATGGCGATTGAGCCGCTCGAATACGCGCGCGCCGAGCGCCGCTACGCGGCCGAGGGTTTGGGCGTCGTGGGCAACTACCACTCGCACCCGAACCACCCGGCCGTGCCCTCGCAGTACGACCTCGAACACCTCGCGCCGTGGCCGACGATGTCGTACGTCGTCGTCTCGGTGCGGGAGGGGAAGGCGGTCGAACTGCGCTCGTGGGAACTCCTGGCCGACCGCTCGCGCTTCGAAGAGGAGGAGGTCGTCAACGAAAGGCGGGAGGCGTCTTGAACTCTTCGACTTTTAAAGAACATCTGCCCCGCGTGCTCTTCGCCGCGCTCTTCGTGTCGCTGGCAACCTGTATCGCCTCTGCACAGGATGCGAACCAGGGCCGGCTGGTCGCGCGGAAGGTTGACGAGTTCGGCAAGCTCCACGGCTGCGCCGGGGGCGCGCGCCTCGACAACTTCGCCATCGAGTTAGATAAAGAGCCGAACGCGAAGGGCTACATCATCGCGCACGACTCGCGGCAGCGGCTGCGCGGGGCCGCGCACGCGTGGGGCGAATACTTACTGAACTACCTCGTTGATTACCGCGGGCAGTTCGAGTCGCGCTTCGTGCTCCTGGACGGCGCGGAGGTGCCGGGCGAAGACCTCTCGATGGAGCTTTGGCTCGTGCCCGAGGGCGCCGAGCCGCCGGCCTTCAAGCCGCCGGGGAAGAGGGAGGCGAGACCCTTCGCGGGGAAGTACGTGGAGCTTGGCGTCTACAACGAGACGGTCTTATACGACACGGAAGGGGGCGAGCCGGGCGACTTCAACGACGGCATCATCTACCATTCCTTCGCCGACCTTCTGAAGAAGCAGAAGGAGTCGCAAGGGTACGTCGTGGTCTACTCGCCGCCGGGCGCGGCCCCCGGCTACTGGCGCCGCGCCGGCACGCGCGAGCGGCAGAAGCTAACTGGGGATGAGGTTACTGCCGACCGCCTGACCGTCATCAACGGCGGCCCCGCCTCCGCCAAAAATAAGAGGAGGGCAAAGTCGGAAGACGACGGCGAAGAGGACGCGTACGGCATCGTCGAATTTTGGGTCGGGGCGAAGGAGAAGCCGCCGGTCAAACACGTCGAAGAGGATTCGACGCTCAAAGAGGCCGTGCTGCTCGCGGAGAACTCCTTCATGTGGGAGGAGCAGGACGCCGCCGACTGGATGCTTGAGAACCTGTCCGAGATGTTGCGCGCAGACCAGCGCAACCTCGGCTGCATCGTCGTCTACCCCGGCGACGGCTCGGGCGTCCCCACCGGCGTGGACGGCTCAGACCAGCCCGCGCCCGACGTTTTCAAGATTGCCGAGGGCCTGAAGGCGGCGCTGCTGAAGAAGCAGGGCTTCGACGCGCAGCGCCTCGTAGTCCTGAGCGGCCCCGCGGAGGACTCCGGCTTCGGCCGGCTCGAAGTCTGGGCCGTGCCCCGCGGCGCGGCGATGCCCGACCCCTTCAAGAAGAAGGACGCAGAAGAACGGAGTGAGGACGGCGAGGCCGCGCAGTCGCCCCCGCCGCCGGTTCGATAAAGAGGAGTGAACCCGAAATGGCAGTGACAGTTTTCATCCCGACGGCGCTCAGGCAGTTCGCGGGCGACCGCGCGGAAGTGTCGGTCGAGGCCGCGACCGTGGGCGAGGCTTTGGAGAAGGTGACGGGCGAGCACGCGGAGCTTCGTCGCCACCTCTACGGCGAGCAGAACGCCTTGAGGAGCTTCGTCAACGTCTACGTCAACGACGAGGACATACGCCACGCGCAGCGCCTCGACACGCCGGTCAAGGACGGCGACACCGTCTCCATCATCCCCGCCATCGCGGGCGGCGCGACGACCGAGGCGGAGGCGGTTAAGGCGGAAGTGTTGCCGACGCTTTCAAATGATGAGATCGCGCGCTACAGCCGCCACCTCATCATGCCCGAGGTCGGCATGGAGGGGCAGCGCAAGCTGAAGGCCGCGCGCGTGCTGATGATCGGGACGGGCGGCCTGGGCGCGCCGACGGGGATGTACCTCGCCGCGGCCGGCGTCGGCACGCTCGGCGTGGTGGACTTCGACGTGGTGGACGCGTCGAACCTCCAACGTCAGATCGTGCACGGGACGAAGGACGTGGGCCGCCCCAAGATCGAGTCGGCGCGCGACCGCCTGTCTGACATCAACCCGCACGTCAAGATCGAGGCTTACGAGACGCGCCTGACGAGCGAGAACGCTCTGGAGCTGTTCCGCGAGTACGACATGGTCGTCGACGGCACCGACAACTTCCCGACGCGCTACCTCGTCAACGACGCGTGCGTGCTGACTGGCAAGCCGAACGTCTACGGCTCGATCTTCCGCTTCGAGGGTCAGGCCAGCGTCTTCTGGGCGGCGCGCGGCGCGTGCTACCGCTGCCTCTACCCGGAGCCGCCGCCGCCGGGACTCGTCCCGAGTTGCGCGGAGGGCGGCGTGCTGGGCGTGCTGCCCGGCATCATCGGCGCCATACAGGCCAACGAGGCCATCAAGCTCATCCTCGGGGGCGGCGACCCGCTCATTAATCGTCTGCTCCTCTTCGACGCGTGGAAGCTGCGCTTCCGCGAGCTGAAGTTGAGGAAAGACCCGGCCTGCCCCGTCTGCGGCGAGAACCCGACGGTGAAGGAGTTGATCGACTACGAGCAGTTCTGCGGCCTCACGCCGCCGCCCGCGGCGGTTCAGACTAATTCAGAGACGGAGGGAAGGATGGAAGAGATTACCGCGACGGAACTCAAACAGCGCATCGACCAGGGCGACGACCTGCAGATCATCGACGTGCGCGAGCCGAACGAATACGACATCGCACGCATCCCCGGCACCAAGCTCATCCCGCTCGCGCAGGTCACGCAGCGCATGGGCGAAATCGACGAGGGCCGCGAGACGGTCGTCCACTGCAAGGGCGGCGTCCGCAGCGCCCGTGCCATCGAGGCGCTCACGCGCTCCGGCTTCAAAGGCAAACTCGTCAACCTCAAAGGCGGCATCACCGCCTGGTCGAACGACGTAGACCCGAGCGTCCCGAAATACTGAGCGGGCAGAAGCCCGACCGTGAGGGAGGGCGTACGTCTTAACAAGGTAAGGAGGGAGGACGAAAGACGGCGTGTCTCTCATCCTCCCTCCTTCTGAGTCCGACCGACGCCCTCCCTCACGGTCGGGCTTCCGCCACGTCTTTTTATGAGGTCACCGGAATGAGAATCGAAGGCGTGGAGCCCGAAGAAGCGGACGACTACGCCCGCCGCGTCTTCAGGGCGCAGGCGGAGAAGTGGGGCGCGCCCCTCGCCAACCACCTCGTCCACGCGCGGCGCCCGACCATCTTCCGCGGCGTGCGCGCGATGTGGACGGGCCTCGACGGTTCGGGACTTCTCGACGCAAAGCTCGTCGCGCTCCTCAACCGCCGCGTGGCCTGGCACAACGGCTGCGAGTTTTGACAGGACATCAACGCTGCGGTCGGCAGCGAAATGGGTCTTTCGGACGAGAAGATCGACGCGCTCCACGAATACGAGACGAGTCCGCTCTACACGAAGGCGGAGCGGGTCGCCCTGGCCTACGCCGATGCGATGACAGTGACCGGGCTTGACGTGTCGGACGAGCTGTTCGCTCGCCTTCGCGAGTTCTACAACAACGACGAGATCGTCGAGCTGACGGAGACCATCGCCTGGGAGAACGCTTCGAGTAAGTTCAACCGCGCGTTGCGCATCCCCTCGCAGCAGCTCTGGAAGAGGAAGGGCTGAAGGAATGGACGACGTGAACGAGGGCGGCGACACGAAGGCCGCCGAGGACTTCCCCGCCACCGCGCGGACGACGTTGCGCCGCCTGCCGAAGCGCGGCTCGTTCGAGCGCGAGACCGTCTACGGCATTCTCGACGAGGGCTTCGTCTGCCACGTCGGCTTCGTCCTGGAGGGCCAGCCCTTCGTCATCCCGACCGCGTACGGGCGCAAGGGCGACGTGCTCTACCTGCACGGCGCGCGCGCGAGCCGCATGCAGAAGGCGCTCGCCGCGGGCGCCGACGTGTGCGTGACGGTGACGCTCGTGGACGGCCTCGTGCTCGCGCGCTCCGCGTTTCACCACTCGATCAACTACCGCTCGGTCGTCGTCTTCGGCCGCGCGCGCGTCGTCGAAGAGGAGGCGGAGAAGGCGGCGGCGCTCGAAGCCTTCACCGAACACGTCATGCCCGGCCGCTGGGCCGACGTGCGCTGGCCGACCGCGCAGGAGCTGGCCGCGACGACCGTCCTCGCCATCCGGCTGACGGAAGCCTCCGCCAAGATTCGGACGGGGCCGCCCGTCGACGACGAGGAGGACTATCAGCTTCCCGTCTGGGCCGGCGTCCTCCCTCTGAGCGTCGAACCGGGTCGGCCCGTGGCAGACCCGCGCCTGCCCGCGGAGACGGAGCCGCCCGCGTACGTCGAACGGTTCGACCTCAAGCAGAGACATTAAGCCTGACGCAACTCTTCCACGTCGGATTGATGGTGAAGGGAATGAAGATGATGAAAGTCGCCGTGTTCTCGGTCGCGGCCGCGCTGGCCGTGTGCGTTTTGGTCTTTGTCGGCTCTTCCGCGCAGACGTCGCGCCGGCCGACGCAGTTGCCGCCGCTGCCCGTCAACGAGAAGGGCTTCCCCGCGTCGCTCGCGCCCGTCGTCGGGGCCGAGCACGCCTTCGCGCAGCGCTCCATCGACGAGGGCATGAAGCCCGCCTTCCTCGCCTACGCCGCGCCCGACGGCGTCGTCGTCAACCGGCAAGGGCCGGTCAACGCCATCGAGACGTGGTCGCGGCGCGACCCCGCGCCGGCGGGCTTGTTGACGTGGTGGCCGACCTACGCGGACGTTTCGCGCGCGGGCGACATGGGCTGGACGACCGGCCCCTTCGAATTTCGTGAGAAGCCGACGCAGGAGAAGCCCGACGACACCGGCCACTTCTTCACCGTCTGGCGCAGGCAGCCGGACGGCTTCTGGAAGTGGGTGCTCGACCTCGGCATCCGCCACCCCGCGCCCGAAGTGACCGAGACCGCACTGTCCTACCCAGCGTCTCTCAAGAAGAGCCTCAAACCGGCCGCGGCAGACGTGGACGCCTCGCGCCGGTCGCTCGTGGATGCGGAACGCACGCTCTCCGAAGCGTCCGCGTCAGTTGGTTTCCGCACGGCGCTTCTCGCGCGCGCCGACGACTCCCTGAGGCTCTACCGACAGGGCACCTTCCCGCTCGTCGGCAAGGAGTCGGTCGCGAAGGCCGTCAAGGTTCTGAGCGAGTACATCACCTGGAAGCCCCTCAAGGCTGACGTCTCTGCCTCGGGCGACCTCGGCTACGCCTACGGTAGTTACGAGCTTCGGACGAACAAGTCCGACGAGAAGCCCGCCGAACTCGGCCACTACGCGCGCGTCTGGAAGCGCGACCCCAAAGGCCCCTGGCGCGTCGTCTTCAACGTCGCCAACCCCGCGCAGTGAATAAAAAGACGCCTCTCTTCGCTGGGAGCGCGGGCACCCTACAGCCCGCCTGAGCGCGAGAGCGCGAATGACGTGTGACTTTAAATCTCGACGTTGAGAGAAAGAGGATGACGGTCAGCGTGCTCACGCACGCTAGCGGGCAGGGATGCCCGCGCTCCCAGCTATAGGGCGCGTCCGACTCGACACCGAGTTAAAAGAGGAGGCGCAGATAGAAACGATCTGCGCCTCCTCTTTTAACTCCATACCGGGGGCGGGACTCGAACCCGCACGGCCTTCCGGCCAACGGATTTTCTTACCACCACGGCTTTCGCCGCCCGCCACACAACGACGGTTCGTGGTCTGGACTATACCTTCACCTTTTATTACGCTCCGAGCGCAACAGTCAGGCGGGGGCCGTCTAGTCTCTACACTTTCTTGGAGGTCGTATGAAGCTGCGCAAGTATACTGAACGTCAGCTCGCGGAAGCCGTGAAGAACTCGACTTCATTTGCCCAAACGTTAAAGAAACTTGGCGTCGCCCCTTACGGCGGGAATTACGAAGTGTTGAAAAGAGCAATCAACCACTTCGGAATCAGCGTCTCTCACTTCACCGGACAGAATTGGAATAAAGGTCGGCGTACGGGGCCGAAGCAACCGTTAAGGAAATACCTGGGTAACGAATTACCCATTCAGTCCTACAAGCTGAAAAGAAAACTTCTGTCAGAGGGAGTTCTTACCCGCGAATGTTCCAGTTGCAAAAACACGGAATGGCTCGGACAACCAATACCGCTCGAACTAGACCACATTGACGGGAACCACTCCGACAACAGACTCTCCAACCTGCGATTGCTCTGCCCTAACTGCCATGCCTTAACTCCCACCTACCGCGGCAAAGGTCGAGCCTCCGAGCTTAGCTCGGTGTTGCCAGTTGAAAGGGTTCACCGAATTTGACCCCATTCACGACGGGGATTTCGCCCCGTGTGCTCAAAGAACCAAGTCCGTTGCGTCTACCGATTTCGCCACCCCGGCACTTGCGGGTGAAGATAGCACGGGGCGCGGCGGGGTTCAAAATTAGACTTGGGGAGCGGGCGGGCCGTGTTAAAATGGCGGCCAAAGCGACACCTCGTCGGGGCGGCGGGCGGCAGCGGAAGTGTATGACTGAAGAGAAAGAGATTTTCCACCGGCACATCCAGCGCGCGGGATTGAAGCGGACGGCGCAGCGCGACACCATCCTCGAAGTCTTCCTGCGCACCGAGAAGCACCTTTCGAGCGAAGACCTCTACCAGCTCGTCAAGGAGGAAGACCCCAACGTCGGTCACACGACCGTCTACCGCACGCTGAAGCTGCTGGTCGAGGCGGGGCTCGCGCGCGAGGTGCGCTTCGGCGACGGCCGCACGCGCTACGAGCACAACTACAACCACCCACACCACGACCACATGATCTGCACCGAGTGCGGCAAGACCATCGAGTTCTACTCGGCCGAACTCGAAGCCATCCAGGACGCCATCGTCGCCAAGCACAAGTTCCGCCCCACGCAGCACAGCCTTCGCATCTTCGGCGTCTGCGCACAGTGCCAGCGCAAGTCCGACGCGCCCACGGAAGAGTCAGCCGCCGAGCCGCGCATCCGCTTCGCCTCGGCACCCAATACGCAGTAGGCAGTAGGCAGATGGCAGTAGGCAGTTGAAGACGATAAAACGGGCCGGATGAATCGGAGGCGGTGAGCTGAGAGACTCGCCGCCTCCGATTCATTTGCTTACTTTCGCATCCGGCTAACTGCCTACTGCCATCTGCCTACTGCCTACTCCTTTTGCCTTTCCCACCCGCCTGATGTAAGTTTCACCTGTCTCCCTGATAACAGTCTGAGTGCGAGGTTTTGTATGACCGTCAACGTCGAGTGGAAGACCGAGGGGGGCGGGCACACGGGTCTGGTCGCGGACGGGACGTGCCTGCTCGACGCGGCGCGGCGCCACGGCGTCAAGCTCCCCGCGGAGTGCGACGGGCGCGGCGAGTGCGACACGTGCGCCGTCGTCGTCGAGTCGGGCGCGGATTTGCTGTCGGCCGTGACCGAGGCCGAGCGCGAGCGGCTCGGGGACGAGAGGCTGTCCGCGGGCGAGCGGCTCGCCTGCCAGGCGAAGGCCGAGCGCGAGGGCGACCTCGTGCTGAGCCCAGTCCCGCGGGCCGAACGCGCCGAGACGACCGAGGAGACGGCGCGCGACTTCAAAGGCGAGTTCAAGCGCCTGCCGCTGCGGCAGAAGATCGCGACGCTCGCCGGGCTCGAAGCCGACGTGGCCTACGAGACGCTCGTGCGCGCCATCGACCTCCCCTTCGACATCGTGGGCAAGGGGCTCGACCTGCTCGCCGGCCGCGGCCGCAGGCTCTCGAGGGGCGAGCGTGAGCGCCGACGGCCCGAGGCGACGCCGCAGCCCACGCCGGCCTCGGACGAAGACCCGGGCCACGACGGCCCGGCCATTTGAGAAGTAGGCAGTAGGCAGTTGAAAACTGTTCATGATTGCGAACCCTGCGAATGTCATCGGCGACCTCCGCAAAGCGGAGCGCACTGCCTACTGCCTAATGCCATCTGCCTACTATCCATTCCCATGAGAGCCAAGCCTCTCGCCTTCGCCGCCGGACTGCTTCTGGCGACGGCCTTCGCGTCGCAGACGGCGTCGCGCGCGCAGTCCGGGCGCGGCGGGCAGAGTCCCGTCTACGCGCAGCAGCCGGGCGCGGCCACGCCTTTCAGCGGGCAGCGCGCGTACGAACACGTCAAGAGACTCGTCGAGTTCGGCCCGCGCCCCTCGGGGTCGAAGGAGCTTGAGGCGGCGCGCCAGTACATCCTCGAACAGCTCGGCGGCGACCCCTCGGCGCCCAACCTGCACAGGCGCGGAGTTGGCCGGATGAGTGTCCGCGAAGACGTGTGGCTGGCCGAAACGCCCGCGGGCAAAGTCAGGATGGTGAACATCGTCTGCGAGTTGCCGGGCGAGACCGACGACACCATCCTTATCACCGGCCACTACGACACGAAGCGCTACAAGGAGTTCGCCTTCGTCGGCGCCAACGACGGCGGCTCGTCTGCCGGCGCGCTCATCGAGCTGGTGCGCGCCTTCAAGGCGATGCAGGGCAAGACGCGCTTCACCTACCGCTTCGTCTTCTTCGACGGCGAGGAGGCCGTCTGCCGCGAGTGGGACGAGTGCTCGAAGCCGGGCCGGCCCGACAACACCTACGGCAGCCGCTACGAGGTCGGGCGGCTGAAGGCTTTGAACAGGTTGAAGAACGTCCGCGCCCTCATCCTGCTCGACATGATGGGCTACGACAAGCTTGAGCTGGGGCGCGACGACATGTCCACGCCCTGGCTCGTGGACGTCCTGTGGAAGACGGCGCGCGAGTTGGGCTACGCGAAGCAGTTCGTCGAGCGCGCGGAGGGGGTCGGCGGCGACGACCACGAACCCTTCCTGAAGGCGGGCGTGCCCTCGGTCGACCTCATACAGCTCTCGACCTACCCCTTCTGGCACACGGCCGACGACACGCTCGACAAAATCTCACCCCACAGCCTCAAGGCCGTCGGCGACGTGGTGCTCGCGAGCCTGCCCCGCGTCGAGGAAAAGGTGAAAGGGGGTGCTGGGTTCTAGGTGCTGGGTGCTGGTGAAGACCTGGTTTTACCCCAGCACCCAGCACCTAGAACCCAGCACCCCTCCGGAGGTCTCCCATGTTGCAAGCTCCTGACATACTCGTACCCGTGGACTTCTCACAGACTTCGATCAACGCGGTGCGCGTGGCGCTGCGGATAGCGGAGCCGGGCGGCGATCTGACTCTGCTGCACGTGATTGACAAGGACTTCGTCGAGGACGCCGTCGCGGCCGGGATGGGTTCGACCGACGACATCACGGCGCGCGTGCGCGCGCAGGCCGAGGCGAACTTCGCGACCGCGCTCGAAGGCATCCAGGTCGGGGACGTGGAGATCGAGCGGATGATCGTCGTCGGCAGCCCCTTCGTCGAGATTCTCAAGATCGCGCGCGACCTCGACCTGCCGATGATCGTCATGGGCGTGCGCGGGCGCTCGACCGGCGCCGAGGAACTCCTCTTCGGCTCCACGGCCGAGAAAGTCCTGCGCGGCGCGCGCGTGCCGGTCTTGTGTGTGCCTTTCTGATATTCGTCTTGGGGGTGATACTTGATTGAATTTCACCACAGAGACACAGAGACACAGCTTTGTCTTTAGTTCTCAACAAGCTGTGCCTCTGTGTCTCTGTGGTGAACTAGTTCTCACAACATCCGCAAGACTGAGTTAACCGGAGGGTTGATGACAGAAGGCGTGAAGAGGGTCGCGGTCGTGCCGGGCGACGGCATCGGGCCGGAGGTGATTGAGGAGGCCGTCCGCCTGCTCGAACGCCTGCGCGAGACGCACGGCGTCCGCGTGGAGCTGAAGCACTTCGACTGGGGCGCGGACAAGTTCCTGAAAGAGGGCGTCGGCCTGCCCGAGGGCGCGCTCGAAATGCTCTCGGACGAGTTCGACGCCGTCCTCGCCGGGGCCTTCGGCGACCCGCGCGTGCCCTCGAACCAGCACGCCGAGGAGATTCTGCTGGGGATGCGGCGCGGCCTCGACCTCTACATCAACCTGCGCCCGGTGCGCCTGCTCCACGAGCGCCTGACGCCGCTCAAGGGGCGCGCGGTCGGGGACGTCGACTTCGTCGTCTTCCGCGAGAACACCGAAGGGTCTTACACGGGCATGGGCGGCTTTCTCAAGAAGGGGACTCCGGACGAGGTCGCCACGCAGGAGGAGGTTAACACGCGGAAAGGCGTCGAGCGCATCTGCGTCGCCGCCTTCGAGTACGCGCGCGCGCGCGGGCGCCGGAAGGTGACGATGTGCGACAAGTCGAACGTGCAGCGCTTCGGCGGCGACCTCTGGCAGCGCGTCTTTAGAGAAGTCGCGGCGCGCTACGACGGCATCGAGGCGAACCACCAGTACGTGGACGCGGCGGCGATGTTCATGATCCTCAACCCCGCGCAGTACGAGGTGGTGGTCACCAATAACCTCTTCGGCGACATCCTGACCGACCTCGGCGCGGCGCTCCAGGGCGGCCTCGGCCTCGCCGCCTCGGGCAACATCCACCCCGGCCGCGTCTCGCTCTTCGAGCCCGTCCACGGCAGCGCGCCGCCGCTCGCGGGCAAGCGCGAGGCGAATCCGGCAGGGGCTATCCTCAGCACGGCGCTGATGCTAGAATACCTCGGACACGCGGAAGCGGCGGCGGCGGTCGAAAGGGCTGTGAGGGAATCAATCGCGGCGGGCGAGACCACCCGCGACCTCGGCGGCCCGCTCTCGACCCCCGAGGCGGGCGAGAAGATCATAGGGAGAGTGAATGGTAAATCGTAAATCGTGAATAGTAAGAACCGGCTTCTTCTATTCACGATTTACGATTCACGATTTACGAGCATCATGACGAAGGGGCAGGAAACGGCGCAGCGTCTGATCGCGGTGCTCGTCATCATGGCGATGTTGGCCGTGATGGGCATCCCCCTGACCGTCATCCTCTTCTTCGCCACGGTCGTCTACTTCGTCTGGCGCGCCGTCCAGCGCTCCGAGCAGCAGGACGTGAAGAACATCTTCGACTTCTACGTCTCGGCCAACGAAATCCTCCGCGACGAGGAGAAGCGCTGGTACGGCTTCGAGGTCAACCGCGTCATCGCCGAGGGCGAGCGCGTCCTGCACATGATGGCCGACCCGCCGCCGCTCGTCTACTTCACCCTCGGGGCGCTCTACCACCGCGCCGGCGAACACGAGGCCGCCGCCGAGCACCTCGCCTACCTCGTCGAGGAGGACGGCGGCGACGAGGGCTCGCGCACGCAGCCCTCTCCGGAACTGCGCCGCTACGTGGACGTGCTCCGCCGCATCGAGCGCGAGCCGAACGAGGCGCCGCAGACGACGGCCGCCATGCGCAACCTGGAGCGCGCGCGCCGCACGCGCGCCGCCGCCATGCTCGAAGACAGCCGCGCCCGCGTGGCCCTCGCGCGGCAGCAACAGCCGGTCATCCCGCCCGCGGCGCACAGGCCGGAGGAGGGCGGACTTCACACGCTGACGGGGCGGCGCCCGCTCGCGCCGCCGACGCCGACGCCGGTCGTGCCCCAGCCCATCGCCGAGGTCTTGCGCGACCTCTACGACGAAGAGAAGAAGACGGCCTGAAGCCGGGACGGGCTTCCCAGAGCGCGGCGGCCTCACGCGGGGCCGCCGCGCTCCCGCTTTTAAGGCGGGGAGCCTGTACACCTGCGGACGCGGCCGACGTTAACGCTGCGTTAATGTCATCCGCCCGCGTTTCTGCTATAACGAAACTACGCCTTACGATTTAGAGCACCTCGCCGGTTAAGCGCCCCCGAACGGTTCAGATGGAGTCAGGGAAGAAGGTCGGGAGCTACCGCATCGAAGAGCCCGTCGGCCGCGGCGGGATGGGTGTCGTCTACCGCGGGCGGCACGAGAAGCTGCCGCGCGTCGTCGCCATCAAGTCCATCAACCCGCGCGGCACGCACGACCTGCGCCGCCTCCGCCACCGCTTCGAGCGCGAGGCCTACGTCCAGGCGCAGCTCGACCACCCGGGCGTCGTCAAAATCTACGACTACATCGTCTCCGAGCAGACCTACTTCATCGTGATGGAGTTCGTCGACGGGCGCTCGCTCGCGCAGTGCATCGCGGAGCACCCGGGGGGCCTCGGCACGGAGCGCGCGCTCGACCTCTTCGAGCAGATCCTCGACGCCGTCTCCTACGCGCACACCTTCGTCTACCGCGACGAGTCGGGCGCGACGCACCAGGGCATCGTCCACCGCGACCTCAAGCCGCCGAACATCATGGTCACGGACGGCGACCGCATCAAGGTCACGGACTTCGGCATCGTCAAGCTGGTCGGGGCGTCGGCGACCGACACGTCGAAGATCGCCTACGGCTCGCCGCGCTACGTCTCGCCCGAGCAGGCCGCGGGCGAGCACCTCGACCAGCGCTCGGACATCTACTCGCTCGGGGTCATCCTCTACGAGATGCTGACGGGCGAGCCGCCCTTCGGCGGGCGCGCCGGCTCGAAGAACGGCTGGCAGCGCACCGAGATTCTGCGCGCGCACCGCGAGCAGCCGCCGCGCCCGCCGAGCGCGCTCAACCCGGAAGTCCCGCCCGCCATCGAGAAGGTCGTGCTGCGCGCCCTGGAGAAGAAGCCCGAGCGCCGCTTCAATACGACCGCGGACTTCCTGCGCGCCGTGCGCAAGGCGCGCGGGCGCGACACGGCACAGCTCCCGGCGGCCGGGGCCGGCGTCTCTCAAGAGCCGAGCACGAGGGGGACGGACGTGCTCGGCGGCGAGTCGACGGACGAACTCTCGGGCGACCCGTATCACACGCAGCCGCTCTCTGCCGACGGCTCCGGCGAGGCGAAGGTCTGCCGCGTGTGCGAGGCCGAGGTCGGGGCGGGCGAGGTCGTCTGTCACGCCTGCGGTCACGACCTGACCGTTTCGCCCGCCACGGCCGCGCTCGCCCGCCAGGAGTCGACGACGCGCCAGCGCGGCGGCCAGGGCCTGAAACTCTTCGGCATCTCGGCCGCGCTGCTCGCGCTGCTCGCGTCGCTCGTCTACCTCGTCTCAAGCTTCAACGTCACCGCGCCGAAGGAGTCGAACGCGAACACGAACGCGAACGCGACGCCGCAGCCTTCGCCCGCGTCCACGCCGGAGACGCCCGCGAAGGTCGCCTCGCTCGCGCCGGCCGTGAAGGTCGATTCCTCTTACGACGGATACAACGCGCGGCCTCTGAGCGACGGCGTGATTGACGTGCGCGACATCGCGGCCAAGCGCTACAACCAGGGCAACTGGGTCTCGGCCGAAAGCCCGGAGCCGCACTGGATTGAACTCGACTTCGGGAAGCCGCAACGCCTGACGGCCGTCTACGTCTACTGGGGCTTCGACAAAGACCGCTACATGCCTTCGCGCAGCGTCGAGTTGCAGGTGCCCGACGGCGCGGGTTGGCGCACCGTCTCGACTCTGGAGCCGGGCGCCAACATCGACCGCGCGGCCTTCGAGTTCGCGCCCTTCGTCGCCGAGCGCGTGCGCCTCTTCCAGCCCGCGCAGTCCGGCCCGCAGAACCGCCCCTTCGTCATGTGGGTGCGCGAGGTGCAGGCGTTCGGCGCGGCCGACTGAAGATGCGGGGAAACACGCGGGCCGTCCGCGTCGTAAAAAACCGGGAAGAGAATTAAGAGCACGGCGGAGGCCCACGCATGTCACAGTTCATCGCCGACACGCCCGCGCTCTCGAACGCGCGCGAGGCCGCGCTCCCGCCGGCGCACTTCTCTGTGACCGAGGGGACGACCGAACTGTTCGGCCGCACCCCGCGCGAGCGCGAGCGTGTCCACGCACGCCGCGAGCAGTCAGACACGAGTCCGATTGTTTGAGTCCGTTGATTTGAGATTTCAAATTCGAGATTTCAGATTCTTAAACACCCTTCGGTCGGTTATCATTCGCCAGACATGCTCACAGCAGAGATCATCGCCGTCGGCTCCGAGCTGCTGACGCCGTTCCGCACAGACACCAACAGCCTCTGGCTGACCGAGCGCCTGAACACCGTCGGCGTCGAGGTCAAGCTCAAGACCATCGTCGGCGACGACGACGCGCGGCTCGAAGAGACCGTCCGCGACGCCCTGAAGCGCTCCGGCATCGTCGTCCTCACCGGCGGCCTCGGCCCCACCGAGGACGACATCACGCGCAAGATTACGGCGCGCGCGCTCGGCCGCCGCCTGCTGCTCGACGAGAAGGTCTTGGACGACATTAAGGCGAAGTTCCTCCGCTGGGGCCGCAAGATGCCCGAGATCAACGCGCGGCAGGCGATGGTCATGGAGGGCGCCGAGGTCTTGAATAACCCGAACGGCTCGGCGCCCGGCATGTACCTCGAACACGAAGGCCGCGTCGTCGTCCTCCTGCCCGGCCCGCCGCGCGAGATGAAGCCGATGTTCGACAACCTCGTCCTGCCCAGGCTCGCCGAGCGCGCGGGCGGCGTGCGCGTCGTCCGCCGCGTGCTGAGAGTCGCGGGGCTGGGCGAGTCGGCCGTGGACGAGCGCATCGCGCCGGTCTACACGCAGTACAAGAACCCGCAGACGACCATCCTCTTCAACAACACCGAGATCGAACTTCACCTCACGGCGCAGGGCAAGACCGAGGCCGAGGCCGAGTTGTTGCTGGACGGACTCGCCGGCCAGATCGAGGAGCGGCTGGGCGATTCGATCTTCGCCTTCCGCGGAGAGAAGATGGAGGAGGTCGTCGGCCTGCGCCTCGCCGTCGGCGGCTTCACGCTCGCCACGGCCGAGAGCTGCACGGGCGGGCTCATCGCGCACCGCCTGACCGAGGTGCCCGGCTCCTCGACCTACTTCATGGAGGGCTTCGTCACCTACTCGAACGAGGCGAAGACGCGCCTGCTCGGCGTGCCCGCGGAGTTGATCGAGCGGCACGGCGCGGTTTCCGCCGAGGTGGCGGAGGCGATGGCCGTCGGCGTGAAGCAGCGCGCCGGGACGGACTTCGGGCTTTCGGTGACGGGGATCGCGGGGCCGGGCGGCGGGACGGAGGAGAAGCCGGTCGGGCTGGTCTACGTAGCGCTCGCCGACGACGCGCACATCGAGCACAAGCGGCTGATGCTGCCCGGCGACCGTTACCTCATCCGCTGGCGCTCGTCGCAGTTCGCGCTCGACCTTTTGCGGCGGCGCCTAATCTGAAACGGGAGGACTTCGAATGTTCTGTCCACAGTGCGGGAACAAACAGAGCGACGAGCTGAAGTTCTGCAACCTCTGCGGGGCGAACCTGTACGCGGTGCGGCAGGTGGTCTCGGCGCGCGAGGCGGACGAGAAGTTCGACTGGAGCCGGACGTGGGTCGCGGAGATGTTCATGTCCGAGTCTGAGCGCAAGCGGCGGACGGAGGAGCTTGAGCGGCAGCGCGGCGTGACGCCGGAGATCAAGCGCTACAACGAGATCAAGGGCGGCGTCATCACCTCGTTCGTCGGCGTCGGCGTGATGATCTTCCTCTGGATCATCGGCATGGCGCTCTACCGCAGCGGCAACAATCCGCCGGGAGACGCCGAGATACTCCGCAGCATCTGGGTCGCCGGCGTCATCCCCCTGATGGTCGGCCTCGCGCTCATCTTCAACGGCCTTTTCGTCAGCCGGAAGATCGTCGAGCTGCGGAAGCGCGCGCAGGAACTTGAGCCGCGCGAGCTGCCGAAGCCGAACGAGCAGCCCTCACTCAAATCCGCCGACACCTCCGAGTTCATCCCCACCGGCTTCAGCGTCACCGAGGGCACGACGAAGCACCTCACGATGAAGGAGGAGAAGTAGGCAGTAGGCAGTAGGCAGTTCGGACAGGCGGGGCTTAAAAGAGTCGGAGGCGGCGGGATTCACGACCCGCCGCCTCCGACTCTTTAGACTGCTTCGTCTTATTCTGAACTGCCTACTGCCTACTGTTTCACACTTCCGAGAATCAACTGCGCGGCCTGTTCGACGGCGGGCGTGACGATGTCTTCGCCGGCCGACTTGGCTTTGGCTTTGAACTGGCTCGAAGCGGCGGGCGTGTCCGTGTCCGGGGCCTGAAGTCTTACGTCGAGCGTCAGCTCGTCCTTCGCTTTGACGTTGGCCGTGGCCGAGCCGCCGGAGCCGCCGCCCACGCCGCCTAGCCCTGCCGCGGCCGCGCCGACCTTCCCGAGCATCCCGCCGAAGCCGCCGCCCCCGCCCTTCTTGTGCGAGACGTTGGCGTAGACGATGAAGTCGCAACCCTTCCGCTTCGCCTCGGCGGCGGCCTCGGCGTACGAATCAATCGGCACGACCTCGACCGTCGCGCTCGTCAGGCGGGACGAGAGCGCGCTGCGCACGGCCGCCGCGAGCTGCGCGGCGTTCAGGTTGTCGCCCACCGCGCCGGTCTGCACGGCCGCCAGCCCGATGCGCACCACGCCCGGCCGCTTCGCCCCGACCTCGGCCGCGGGCATCTGCGGCTGGCCCGCGTTCGAAGGCCGCGCCGAATTGTCTTCGTCGTCGCCGCGCGAGTTCATGGCGCCCATCGAGGCCATCACCGAGGCGGCGGAAAAATCTTTGACCTCGCGGTAGTCGGCCGGCGGCTCGAAGAGCGAGGCGTCGAGCGTGGCCTGCGAGAGTTCGACGACCTCGTTGACCGACGAGAAGCTCTCGCGGCCGTCCTTGTCGAACATCGTCGTCTTCTCCCACACGGGGTAGCCGCGCTTCGCGGCGCCGACCGTCTTCGTCTCGTAGCGGTCGTGGCAGCCGCCGCCCTGCGGCTGCGGGCGCGTGTAGCGCGCGGCACGTTCCATGTCACAGTCGAGCTGGAAGGCGGCGTCGATGTACCAGCCGTCGATCTCCATCCTGGAGTCTGTGGGATTGCAGGAGTCGGGCGACGACCTGGTCTCAATCGTCATGACGAGGTGGCGCGCGGTGTAGCCGAACAACTGCTTGCGCTCGCCCGTGTCGCGGGTCGTGACCGTCGAGGTGACGACGCCGCCCTGCGTCCGCGGGGCCGCCGGCTGGCGCGCGCCCGTGACGGGGACGTTCGCGTCGGCGCCCGTGTCGTAGGGGTTGACGGTGTAAGCCTTCATCGCCGGCATGATCTGTATGTCGCGGCGGAGGTCGCACTGCTGGATGATGACGGACTGGCCGCCCATCTGCTCGGTGCGCTGGCGCTTGCCCTTGATGTAGACGGCGTTCTCGAACGAGTGCCCCTGCGTGGTCTGGCGCGACTTGATCTTCACGTCGGCGCGCGCTTCTGCGGCGAAGCCCGCGGCGCAGAGCACGAGCAGCGCGAGGCGTATAAAGTTGTTCACGGATGTCTCCCTCCCTTGGTGATTCTCAAAAGTTAACGCGCGAACTCGCGAGGGAAAGGATCAGGGGGTTGGGTGCTGGGTGCTGGGTGCTGGTTAAAAATTTAGTTCTAACCAGCACCCAGCACCCAGCACCCCTCTTACGGCCGCGCGACGACGGCCGGGGCGGGCACGTCGGGGCGCTTAGGCGGGTTGCGGTTCAGCTCTTCGAGGAGCCACTTGACGGCGGCTTCGAGCGTCGGGTCTTCGCCGCGGGCGAGCGCCTCGGGGCGGTCTACGACCTCCACGTCCGGGTCGACGCCGGTGCCTTCGACCGCCCACTTGCCGGAGAGGTCGAGGAAGCGGAACGAGGGCGTCGAGAGGCTGCCGCCGTCTTCGAGGGTGGGCGTGCCGGAAAGCCCTATGAGGCCGCCCCACGTCGTCGTGCCGAAGATGCGGCCGAGGTTGCGCTCGCGGAAGAAGTAGGGCAAGGCGTCTCCGCCCGAGCCGGCGTAGCCGTTAATCAGCATCGCCTTCGGCCCCGTGTGCGCGAAGGCGGGCGAAGAGGTCAGGTCGAGGCCGCGCCGCACCCAGTAGTTGAGCGGGCGTCGCTCCAGCAGCTCGATCATGCGGTCGGGGATGAAGCCGCCGCCGTTGTAGCGGTCGTCGATGACGAGCGCGTCCTTGTTGGCCTGCGGGTAGAAGCCTTTGAAGAGTTCTCGGTTGCCCTCGACCGCCGTGTTCGGCACGTGGATGTAGCCGACGCGCCCGCCCGAGAGTCTCTCCACCAGCGCGCGGCGCGACTGCACCCAGTCCAGGTAGCGCAGATTCGACTCGCTGCGGACGGGGCGCACGCGCTCGTCGTGCGAGCCGGCGGTGTCGGCCCTGTCGTTCAAGGTCAGCGTGACGACGCGGGAAGCTTTCCCTTCTAACAGCTCGTAGAAGTTCTTCACGCCGCGCGTCGTGCGGCCGTCCACGGCGAGGATGAAGTCTCCGACTTTAGCCTTCACGCCCGGCTCGGTCAGGGGCGAGCGGAAGGACTCCTGCCAGTTCTCGCCGGGGAAGATTTTCGTGATGCGGAAGTAGCCCGAGGCGTCGGGCACGACTTCGGCGCCGAGCAGCCCGCCGTCGACGCGCGTGACCTTCGGCGGGTCGTCGCCGCGCTCGGCGTAGACGTGGCCGGCCATCAGTTCGCTCCCCATCTCGGTGAGCAGGTAGACGAAGTCCTCGCGGTTGGCGACGTAGGGGACGAGCGCGCCGTACTTGTCGCGGATGGCCTTCCAGTCGTTGCCGTGCATGTTCGGGTCGTAGAACCAGTCGCGCATCGTGCGCCAGGCGTCCGTGTACATCTCGGCCCACTCGGCCTTCGGGTCGAGCTTCATCGTCAGGCCGTCGAGCTTGAGCAGGCCGGCGTCCGGCTTCTGCCCGGGCGCGACGGGCGCGATGCCGTAAGCGTCGCGCGTCTGGAAGACGATGTGCTTGAGGCCGGCGGCGAGGTCGTACTCCTGTATGCCCTCGATGATGGGCTGCTCGGCCTTAGCCTCGATGTTGTAGAGCGCGAGGCGGCCGGGGCCGGAGAGGTAGAGCACGCCCTCGTTCGTCGCCGAGAGGTGTCGGTAGTTGCTGTTCGGGCCGGGGATGGCTCGGACGCGATTCTCGAAGCCTTCGAAGTCGATCTTAACGTTGACGGCCCCGCCCGCTTGAGTCGCGGGTGTTTGACTCGGCTGTGCCGCCGCGTCCGTCTGCGGCGTCGGCGTCGTCTGCGGCGTGGCCGCGCCTCCGCCCTGCGGCGTACCTTGCGGCCTTGCGCCCTGCGCGGGCGGCGCCTGCGCGGGGTTGGGCGGCGGCGTGAGCGGGCGTTCGCCCGTCTTCGAGCGCTCCTCGTCGCTGCCCGGCAGGAAGAGCGCGGGGCCGTCCGCGGCGAGCAGGCCGACGTAGACGCGCGTCGGGTTGGTGTAGAGGTAGTTGAACTCGAAGGCCGAGAAGGTCAGGTTGAAGTCTCGGTTCGAGAGGAAGTAGAGGTAACGCCCCTTCGGGTCGAAGACAGGCTCTGTGTCGCTGTACATGCCGCCCGACAACTTCTGCGTTCTGTTCGACGCGACCGAGTAGACCCAAATCTCCGAGAACTGATTCGCGCCGAGCTTCGCGTAGGCGATCCACCTGCTGTCGGGCGCCCAGTTGTAGGTCGTGATGTCGTTGCGCGTGCTGTGGTCGACGTCCGTCGTCCTGCCCGTCGCGACATCCACGATGCGGAGTCGCTGCTTCTTGTCGCCGTAAGCCAGCATGCGGCTGTCGGGCGACCAGACGGCCGGGTAGCGCCACACGTCGCCGTCGGTCGAGACGCGGCGCTCCGCGCCACTGCCGTCCGAGGGGCGGACGTAATACTCGTACTCGCCCGTGCGGTCGGAGAGGTAAGAGACCCAGCGGCCGTCGGGCGACCACGCGGGCACGAACTCCCTCACACCCTGCGAGTCGGTGAGGTTGCGCACCTCGCCCTCCTTCGCGGGCGCGGTGTAGATGTCGCCGCGCGCGCCGAAGAGTGCGCGCGCGCCGCTCGGCGAGACGGAGAAGGTCTCGACGAACTCCTTGACGTTGACGAAGTAGGGCACGGTGTCTGGGAAGTCGCCGAAGACCTTGATGGGCACGCGCTCCGACCTGTTCGACTTCGCGTCGAGGCGGTAGACGTAGCCGCCCTGCTCGTAGACCAGCTCGTCGCCCGAGCCGGAAGGCCAGGAGGCGTCGTAGTCGGTGTGGTTCGTCACCTTCCGAGTCTTCTTCGAACGCGTGTCGTAGGCGTAGACGTTCATCGTCCGCTCGCGGTCGGAGAGGTAGTAGATGGTGTCGCCGAGCCAGACGGGCAGCATGTCCTGTTCGTGGCCCGTGGTGATCTGCTCGGACGTGTTGCTCTTCAGATCGTAAATCCAAACGTCGGGCGACTGGCCGCCGCGGTAGCGCTTCCAGCCGCGGAACTCGTTCGAGATGGGCGTGAAGGCGACCTTGCTTCCGTCGGGCGAGTAGCTGACGCCGCCCGCCTCTGTTATCGGCAGGGGCTGTTCGGTGCCGCCTTCGACGGGCACGAGGTAGGGGCGGCCGAGGCGGTCGCTCATCGCGACGCGGTTGGCGCGGAAGACCACGTTCCTGCCGTCGGGCGTCCAACCCAGGACGCGGTTGTCGTAGCCGCCGCGCGGGGGCAGCGCGGCCACCTCGTTGTAGAAGGTGAGCTGGCGCGGCTCGCCGCCGTCGACCGAGATGACGAAGACCTGGCGCGTGCCGTTGTACTGGCCGGAGAAGGCGATCCAGCGGCCGTCGGGCGAGAACTTCGGGAAGAGCTCGAGGCCCGGGTGAGAAGTGAGCCGGCGCGCGGTGCCGCCCGCGGCCGGCACCGTCCAGATGTCGCCCGCGTAGACGAAGGCGATGGTGTCGCCGTGGATGTCCGGGTAGCGCAACAGCCGCGCGAGGTCTTCGCGCTGTGGCTGTGCGGCGGCGGGCAGCGCCGCGCAGAGCAGCAGTAAGAATACGGATAAGAGAGACCTGTGCATTCCTTCTGACTCCTTCAAACGGAGGTGTTTAAGGCTTCGGCGTGGAAGTTTCGGATTGATTATACCCGAGCGGGGGCGAAAAGGTTTCGATAAGGAGAGGGTGCTGGGTTCTGGGTTCTGGGTGTTGGAGTAAAGCGACTTGCCTTCAACCCAGAACCCAACACCTAACACCCAGCACCCTCTGTCTGCTACAGTGTGAGCCAACCCTTTAAAGCATCCCCGGAGGTGAAGCTTGAGAATCCTGTTTACGCTCGCGCTGGCGGGGCTGGCCGCCTCGAACCTTCTGGCACAGACCTCGGCGCGCCGTCCCGCGGCGGGCGGCCCGCCCGCGGGCTACTGGCCCGACGAGAAGGCGCGCGCCATCCTTGAGAAGACCGGCGAGGTGCGGCTCGCGCCCGACACCTCGCAACTGACCGAGGGCGAGCGCAAAGCCCTGGCGAAGCTCATCGAGGTCGGGAAAATCTTCCAGTCCGTCTACGAGCAGCAGCGGCACGCGCAATCGCAGGTCGCCTACGCCCAGCTCGCCAAGCGAAACGACCGCGACCTGCTCACGCTCTACAGGCTCTTCCAGGGGCCGATTGCGACGACGCTCGAAAACAAGCGCGAGCCTTTCCTGCCCGTCGAGCTGACGGCGCCGGGCGCGGCCATGTACGACGGCGCGAAGAAGGAGGAGGTCGAGGCCTTCCTGGGCGCGCACCCCGACAGGCGTGACGAGATTCTCGGCTCGCGCACGGCCGTCCGCCGCGCGACCGCCGCGAATCTGAAGAGGGACTTGGGCACGCTCAGGCGCTACCCGGTGCTCGACACGCTGCACCCGAGACTGCGGAATGAACTGGAGGCGACGCGCGCGGACGCGAAGGGCTTCTACGCCGTGCCGTACTCGGTCGCGTGGGCCGACGAGATGGTGCGCTCGCACGCGCTCCTGAACGAGGCGGCCGACGCGGTCGAGAAGGATGATTTGGAGTTCGCGGGCTACCTGCGCAACAAGGCGCGCGACCTGCTCTCGGACGACTACGAGTCGGGCGACGCCGCGTGGGTGACGGGGCACTTCAAGAACCTCAACGCGCAGATCGGGTCGTACGAGACCTACGACGACTCGCTCTACGGCGTGAAGACCTTCTACTCTCTGAACGTCCTGAGCAACCGCCGCGAGGAGACCGAACGCCTGCGCGCGGCGATGAAGGGCTTGCAGGCGCTCCAGGGGATACTGCCCTTCAAGTTCGAGCGCCACGTCCGCGAGGAGATTTCGGTCGGGTCGTACGACGTGGTCGCCGACTTCGCGCAGTCGCGCGGCGGCAACACCGCCACCATCCTCCCGAACGAGGCGTACCTCGGCCGCCGCTACGGCCGCACGATCATGCTGCGCGCCAACATCATGCGCGCGCCCGAGCTCTTCCAGACCGGCAGCGTCTCGACGTGGGAGGCGGCCGTCGACCCGCGCCACAAGTCGGAGCTGACCTCGGATGGCAACTTCTACCGCACCCTCTGGCACGAGGTCGGCCACTACCTCGGCGTGGACGTGACGAAGGACGGCCGAGACCTCGACGCGGCCCTGCAGGACGACGCGGACTTGCTCGAAGAGATGAAGGCCGACCTCGTCTCGCTCTACGTCGCCGAGCCTCTGCGCAGACAGGGCTACTACACCGACGAGCAGTTGCGCGCGGTCTACGCGGGCGGCGTCCTGCGCGTCCTGCAGAACGTCAAGCCGCGCCGCGACCAGCCGTACCAGACGATGCAGCTCATGCAGTGGAACTACTTCCTCGAACACGGCCTGCTCACGTTCGACCGCGACACGAAGCTGCTGCGCATCAACTACGACAAGTACCGCGGCGTGGTCGGCGACCTCCTGAAGCGCGTGCTCGAAGTGCAGTACGAGGGCGACAAGGCGGCGGCCGACCGCTTCATCGACGAGTACGCGAAGTGGGACGAGTCGCTCCACGGCGCGGTCGCGGCCAACGTCCGCCAGCACCAGCGCTACCGCTTCCGCCTCTTCAAGTACGCCGCGCTCGGGGAATGAAAAGGTGCTGGGTGCTGGGCTAAAGACAAATTGCCTTACCCCAACACCCAGCACCCAGCACCCTTCTTAGGAGCGGAATCCGGAACCTATTGGCCGTTTACTAAAGCATCATCCGAGGAGGGCCGGGTATTTTATGGAAGACTTTTTCGCGGAGCGTGGGATCGAGCCGGTGGATCGGCGCGGGTTGGCGCGCGTGGTGGGGCCGCGGAAGCTGATGGCGGCCGTGGACAATTTGACGCGCCACGAGATGCTCGGGACGGCCGAGGTCGCGGACTTCAGTTGCCTCGGGATGGCGCTGAAGAATCTGCCGGGCGACCCCGTCGCGGCGGCCGGCGACCTGCTCTGGGTGTCGCTCATCGCGGAGGAGGGGATCATCCCCTTGACGGCCAAGCTCATCCACATCAAGCGCGGCGGCCTCTACGGCCTGCGCATCGACACGCCCTCGGCCGCCGGCCAACACTTCCTGCTCCGCCTCTACGACCGCATCTCGGCGCAGACGCAGGCCGCGCCCCCCATCGACGCCGCCTGACGGCTTTAGAAATTTTCACCACAGGGACACAGCCTGGTTGATTTAACTATCAACAAGCTGTGTCCCTGTGTCTCTGTGGTGAAAATTTTTCGAACTCAGCGCGCGACGTTGGCGCTCTCCCTGACCGCGGGGTAGCACTCGCAGGCGGCGGCTTCGAGCGCCGCGCGGTCTGTGACGCTGATGTGGCCGCGCGTGTAATCGATGATGCCGCGGTCGCGGAGCATCGTCGCGGCGCTCGTCACGCCCGCGCGGCGCGTGCCGAGGTGGCGCGAGATGCGCTCGTGCGTCAGCGCCAGGGGCGCGTCGCCCGCGCGGTCGTGCATCATCAGGAGCCAGGTGCAGAGCCGCTCCTCGACGCGGTGGTTGCCGTTGCAGACCGCGCGCCGCGCGAGCAGGGAGATGCGGGCCGCCGCGTACTTGACGAGTACCTGCTGGAATGCCCCGCCGCGCGCGAACTCCTGCCGCAGCACGTCCACGCGCGCGCGCAGGGCGCTGCCCGCCAGCGCCACCTCCGAAGTGTATGTGGGCGGCGGCACGTTGAAGACGGCCGACAGCCCCGTCATGCCCTCGCGCCCGACCATGTCCGCCTCGGTCATCCCGCCCTCGGAGAGGATGTGGAGGTGCGAGACGACGGCCGTCTCGGGGAAGTACGCGAAGCGCATCTCCTCGTCGAGCTTGTAGAGCGACTCGCCGGCCGCCAGCGAGACGGGTTCGAGGTGCGGGAAGAGGCGCGCGAAGTCCTCCGCCGGCAGTGCGCTCAGAAGCCTGTTGGTAAGCAGCAGGTTCAACGAGTCGCCCTCCGCGCCCCTCGGCTCCGGGCCGCGGCCCGGAGCCGAGGGCTGTGGCCTCTGGCCGTTGCCCCCGGGCGCCGCCGTCGAAACGTGTTGTGCTTCCCGCACCTGGTTGCGAGTGTATGTGTTGGTGTTCCCTAGTTGCTTTTCCATGTCCTACTCCCGGGCCGTGGCCCGCGTGAGGGTGACGCACTGCTCTTGGGGAGAGCGTTCAAGAGGGTCATTGTGCCCTCCGTATGTGGACGAGAATCGACTTGGTCACGTCGGCGTCCGCGCGCCCGCGCATGCGCGCGAGCAGCACGCGGACGCCGACGGGGCCGTCCTCGTAGTCGCAGGTGAAGTGTAGACTCTGCGCGGGCTGCGACCCCCGGTTGAAACTTTCAAGGTGGTCCTTGAACTTGCCGACGTTACGGAAAGTCGCGACCTCCGTGTAGAAGTTAAGCCCCGCGCAGTTCGACACGCCTTCCCCCTCAAAGCGCGCGTAGAGGACTGTGCCCGCCGAGTCGAGCTCGACGAGTCCGAACAGCTTCCCGGCCAGCCCCTGCCCCGGCCCGCCTTCGAGTGTGCTGTTTCTCTCGGCCGTCTGTGTCATGAGTCTTTAAATCCCCCCTGTCCGTGGAGGTGCCGTTTCAAGACCTTGTCGAGCCGCGCCGCGTCGAAGGGCTTGACGACGTACTCGTCGCAGCCCGCGTCGAGCGCGGCCGTCTGCGCCTGCGGCCCCGCGTGCCCCGAGAGGAAGACGATGGGAACGCGCTTCAGCCCGGGCAAGCCGCGCAGCCGCCGCGTGACCGCGACGCCGTCGAGCAGCGGAAGCCCGCCGTCCATCAGAATCAGGTCGGGGCGCTCCCGCTCGGCCGCGTCCACCGCCTCGAAGCCGTCGCCGGCCTCGACGACCGACAGCCCGCGCCTCTCCAGCAGCGTGCGCAGCAGATACCGCGTGTCCTCGTGGTCTTCGGCCACGAGCACCTTCGCCCTGTACGCACGCCCTTGCGCGTGCGCGTCTGACACAAGTAGGGCCGACATAATTTTCAACACCTGGATTACGAACGGTGTGAAGTGCGCCGCACTCCGTTCCAGTTAGTTGGGGATGGGGAGGCGTCCTTCGGTCTTGGCGCGGTCGGCACACACCTCGCGCTCGGCGGGGTTCGCGCTCTTTCAATGGCGGTCGTGAAAACTGCCGCCGGCGCGAACCCCGCTTGAAAAGTCTGCTCCCGTCTCCGGCTATGCAGAGACGGGACGCCCCTTCAACCTCTGGACTTGGAGAGTCTCACACGTCCGTACCTTTGCGGCTATTAGGAAGATGGGTAAGTGTGATAGGGGAAATCCCTACGAGCTATTGGTTTTTAGCCGTAGGTTGTGAGCTTTGGGCGTTTAGAAATGGATGAGGCAGGAAGGGAATCGCCGAAACCGGCAGCTAAAGGCCAACAGTTTTACTTGTCCGTAAGGCGTTCGAGCAGTTCGTGAAGTTGCCGGGAGTCTTCCATGTAGGTTACCCACTCGCCTTCGGCGGCGCGCACGTCCGTGCCTTCGAGGCCGTCGCCGTACCGCTCGGCGATGACGACGACCGGCGTCCTTTCGTCGAGCGCGCCCGAAGACTTCACGCGGCGCGCGGCGTCGAAAGACTCGTCGGTCGTCTTGTTGACGAGGTTGACGAGGACGAGGTCTATGCGCCCGGCGCCGGCCTTGAGCCAGTCGAGCGCGGACGCCTCGTCAACGGCCACCAGCACGTCGAAACCGGCGCGGCCGAGGTTGTGCCGGATGATGGGCCGCGCGTCGTCGTCTTCCTCTATCAGTAGAATCGTCGCCATCGGTCTTACCTTTTGTTCGCCACGAGATATATTTATTGCCGGGGGAAGATTATGCTTATAATCTACACGACATCTACATTGTTTGGATGTCAACCCCCGTACACAGCGCGGTTGGAGGAGTGACCTTTCTATGTCAACGGACTCGCGAGACCGCCTCGCAGTGAATCGGCTGCTGGCGTTGCTGCCGGAGCCGGAACTCGAAGAGCTGCGTCGGCACGCAGAGGTGGTCTCGCTCCGCCACGGCGACCAGGTCATCTTCCCCGACGAGCCGATCAAGGACGTCTACTTCCCCCTGACCTGTCTGCTCTCGATGGTGACGACGATGGAGGACGGCGCGACCGTCGAGTCGGGCAGCATCGGCCGCGAAGGCATGTCGGGCATCCCCGTCGTCCTCAACGCGGGACAGACGACGATGCCGACCTTCACACAGATTCCCGGCGAGGCCGTGCGTGTCCGCGCCCAACACGTCCGCGACCTCTACGAGCGCAGCCCCGACGTGCGGAAGATCTTCAACCGCTACGTCCACACCGTCGTCATCGTCGGCTCGCAGTCGGCGGCCTGCAACGCCCTACATCGCGTCGAGGCGCGTGCGTGCCGCTGGCTGCTGATGTCGAGCGACGGCGTCGGCTCGAACGAGGTGAATCTGACGCACGAATACTTAGCGGCGATGCTCGGCGTGCGCCGCCCCGGCGTGACCGAGATCGCGGGCAAGCTCCGCGCCGAGGGCCTCATCGAATACACGCGCGGCCAGATTCGCATCATCGACCGCGCCGGCATGGAGAAACTCGCCTGCGAGTGCTACGAGCGCGTCCGCGGCGAGTACGAACGCCTCTTCGGCGGGGCTTGAAGCTCTAAATAAACTCGCCACGGAGACACAGAGGCACAGCTTGAGGTCTATAACTCAACAAGCTGTGCCTCTGTGTCTCCGTGGTTAAATTCGTGAGACGCTCTTCACTTCTCGTCGGTCGAGGTCTTCTCCGAGAGCACCCAGTGTGTCGGGTCGAGCTCGACCTTCTTCGGCCGCATCGGGAGCTTGATCTCGAAGGGCGCCTTCGGCCCGTAGGCGAGGACGGTCGCGACGGCGTGCTTGTCGCCGCCGAAGTTAATCAACAGCGGGAGCGGCATGGCCCAGTTCTCCGGCACGTTCTCCTGAAAGACCTGCCCGCTCAAAATCACCTGCCCGTTCGGCCCGTCCCGCAGGCTGTACTCGGCCCTGTAGGACGGCAGCCCCGTCTGGTAGACCCACTGCTTGAAGAACCAGTTGAGGTCGCTCAGGCGGTACTGCCGCGCGACGGGCGTGCGCGCGAAGTGCTCGTTGGCCACGTCGCGGAAGTCGTCGGTCGAGGCGCTCCGGTCGCGGTAGCGCTCGACGAAGTCGGCCATCATCGCGAAGAAGGCCTTGTCGTCGCCCGTCGCCGGGTCTGTGAAGAGGTAGTGCAGCATCCGCAGGACGAGCGCGCCCTTGTTGTAGATGAGCGTCTCGTAGGCCCCGCGCGTCCTTGTCGTCTCCAGCCGGTGGCCGAGGATGATCGGCCCCACGTCGTTGAGGCGGCCGGGGCCGAGCCCGCCCTCGACTTCGGGCGGGTCGCGGAGCGAGCGGCGCATCCGGCTGATGAGGTCGTCGCGCGCCTCCTTGTTCTGGCGGAAGCCCGTGTAGAGGACGCCCGAATATTCGGCGAAGCCCTCGCTCAGCCACTGGTCGCGGTACGAGCGCCAGGAGACCACGTCGCCCCACCACTGGTGCGAGGTCTCGTGCGCGATGAAGGAGAAAGTCCACTTGTCGGCGCTGTCGGCGGCCGGGATGGTCAGCATGCCCGGCAGCCCCTGCCCGAAGCCGTAGGGGTGGAAGGCGGCGGTGAAGGTCGGGTACGGGTACTTGCCGAAGAGCGCGCTGAAGTAGCGGAGCGAGTTGTCCATCTCGGCGAGGATGAAGTCCTCTTTGATGGCGGCGTACCGGCCGGGCAGCGAGTCGAACTCGACGGGGATGGGGTCGCCGCCCTTGTCCCACTTCACCATCTGCGAGTAGCGCTGGAACGGGCCGACGGCGAAGGTCGCGGCCGGCACCGGCGGCTCCATCAAGTACTTCGTGACCATCACGTCCTTGTCCCCGGCGTCGGGCTGCTCCGAGAGCCGCACGCCGGTGGCCGCGATGCGCCGGTTCTTGCCGTGGCGGAAGGTCATCTCGTAGCTCGCGCGGTCGAGGTTCCCGTGGCGCGGGTACCACTGATGGTTCGAGTACGGGTAGAAGGAGTCGCTCACGACGTTGTGGCCGCGCATGAAGTCGCCCTCCATCTCGAACTCGAGCTCGACCGTCTCGCCGGCCGCGCCCGTCCTCCCGGGCAGGAAGAGCGTGAAGCCGCCCTCCCAGTTCTCCTGCACGGCCGCGGCCTCGGCCCCGCCCACCCGCGCAGACTTCACGCGCATCTGCTTCTTCTGCCGGACGCTGTCGAACTCGGGGAGCGACTCGCCGACCATGAAGGGGACTGCGCGCAGCCCCGCGGCGAGCGTCCGCGCCGAGAGGCGCACGACGAGGCCGAGGCGCTGGCCGGGGTCGCGCACGTCCGCGTCGATCCGGTAGCGCACGGCGTCGATGAGGTCGTTGGCGTCCGCGTAGGTGCCGCGGTTGCTCTGGTAGTCTTCGAGCGCGTGGAAGGCCATCCAGACTTCGGTGCCGAAGCGCGGGTCGTCCGCCTGGTGGAAGATGAGGCCCTTCTCGCCCGCGTCGATGCCGAAGTTGGCGACGGGGATGCGGTTCTGCTGGTCGAGGAGGTAGTTGAAGCGGCCGCGGCGCCCGCCGTCGAACTGCGCGAAGAAGAAGCCGGGGCGCTCGCCGTTCAGGAGCGAGAGCGCGAGGCGCGCCGAGAGGTTCACGCCCGTCTCCTTCAGGACGCGCGCGTCCGCCTCGGCCGCCAGCTTCTCGGCGCGCGGGTCGGCCGCCGCGCCCTCCTGCCGCCCGGCCCCGACGAGTTCGAAGGTGTCGTCTGTGAACTTGAGTACGGCCGTCTTGAAGTCCGACTCGACCGCCTCGGCCCCGAGCAGGCGCTTGACGTTGTCGCGCTCGAACTCGTTCGGCGGCACGCCGGCGCGGAAGCGGCCCTCGCCGACGAAGACGGCGCAGGTCACGCGCCCTTCGACCGGCGCCGCGAAGTAGAAGGTGCCGTCGAAGGTCATCTCCGCGCGGTCGCGCTTGAGCACGAGCTTGCTGACCTCGGCCCTGCCGCCCGTGAACTGTAGAGCCCTGAGGCGTTCGTACACCTCCTTGCCGGCGGCCGGCTCGGGCGCTTGGGCGCGCGCCGCGGGCGCGAGGGCGAAGAGTGACAGCAGCGCCCAGAGGGCGAGTGCGTTTCCTCGTGTGCGTTTGGTCATGAGGTTTTTCTTTTCCGGATTTAGGGTCGGGAAGGACGGCGTGTAAAGTATCGCCCGCGGCCCCGCGGGTCAAGTCGCGGGACGGCCGCTTGCCATCTCCGCCGGAGGTGGTAATCTCCCACGAGGCCGAAACAGTTTCCCTTCGATGCAGGACGAACCGACCAGACACCACACGCCGGAAGAGATCGAGCGGGCGCTGCGCGAGAGCGAGGAGCGCTACCGCGCCTTCATCGCCAACAGCTCCGAGGGCATCTGGCGCTTCGAGCTGGACGAGCCCGTCCCCACCGACCTTCACGAAGACGAACAGATCGAGCTCTGCTACCGGCGCGGCTACCTCGCCGAGTGCAACGACGCGATGGCGCGCATGTACGGCTTCGCCCGGCCCGAGGAGATTACGGGCGCGCGCCTCGGCGACCTCCTCGTCCGCGAAGACCCGGCCAACGTCGAGTACCTGCGCGCCTTCATCCGCTCCGGCTACCGCCTGACCGACGCCGAGTCGGTCGAGACCGACCGCGAGGGGCGGCTCCGCTACTTCCTCAACAACCTCGTCGGCGTCGTCGAGGAGGGCCGGCTGCTCCGCGCGTGGGGCACGCAGCGCGACGCGACCGCCGCGCGGCAGACGGAGGAGGAGCTGCGCCGCCGCGACGAGCGCTACCGCTCGCTGCTCGAGAACGCCAACGACATCGTCTACTCGCACGACCTCGAAGGGAACTACCTCACCATCAACCGCGCCGGGTCGGAGGCGACCGGCTACACCCGCGAGGAGATCCTCGGCGGCCTCAACATCGCGCAGGTCGTCGCGCCCGAACACCTCGAACGCGCGCGCCGCATGACGGCCGAGAAGCTGCGCGACCCCGAGAAGTCCACGGTCTACGAGGTGGACATCATCGCCCGCGACGGCCGCCGCCTGACGCTCGAAGTCTCGACCCGCATCGCCTACCGCGAAGGCCGGCCCGTCGCCGTCGAAGGCATCGCGCGCGACGTGACCGAGCGCGTCCGCGCCGCGCAGGAGCGCGAGAGGCTGCTCGAAGAGGCGCGCGCCGCGCGCGACGAGGCGGAGGAGGCGCTCGCGCAACGGCGCGACGTGGAGGCGAGGCTGCGCACGCTCGTTGACGCGTCGGCGGGCGTGCTCGGCTCGCCGCAGCCGGAGGTCGTGCTGCCGGCCGTCCTCGCCCTCTCGCACCGCCTCGTCGCGGCCGACGCCTACGCCATCTGGCGCTACGAGCCCGAGACGCGGGCCTGGGTCGTCGCCGCCGCGAGCGGCCTCTCGGACGAGTACAACCGCGACCGCATCCCCATCACGGACGCGACGCCGCAGATGCCCGACACGCCGCTCGTCGTCGAGGACGTCTTCGACAAGGCGATGCTCGCCGACCGGCGGGAGTTATACAGTCGCGAGGGCGTGCGCTCGATGCTCTCGCTCCCCCTGCGCGCGCACGGCGACCTGCTCGGCACGCTCGTCTTCTACTACCGCGCGCCGCGCCACTTCGAAGAGACCGACATCACCGTCGCGACGGCGCTCGCGAACCTCGCCGCCTCGGCCGTCCGCACCGCCGAACTCTACGACGAGCAGCGGCGCCTGCGCGGCGACGCGCAGGCCGCCGAACGTCGCGCCACCTTCCTCGCCGAAGCCTCGACCCTGCTCTCCTCGTCGCTCGACTACGAGAAGACGCTCGAGGCGGTCGCGCACGCCGCCGTGCCCTGGGTCGCGGACTGGTGCGGCGTGGACGTCCTCGGCGACGACGGCGAGCTGCGGCGACTCGCCGTCGCGCACGTCGACCCCGCGAAGGTCGAGTGGGCGCGCGAGCTGGCCGAGCGCTACCCTTACGACCCCGAAGAGGAGCGCGGCGTGGCGGCCGTCCTGCGCACGGGGAAGTCCGAGCTGTATGAGGAGATTCCCGACGAGCTGCTCGTCGCGGCGGCGAGGGACGGGGAGCACCTGCGCATCATGCGCGAGATCGGCTTCAGCGCCGCCATGGTCGTGCCGCTCGCGGCGCACGGCCGCGCGTTCGGCGCCATCACCTTCGTGACCGCCGAGTCGGGCCGGCGCTACGACGCGACCGACCTCGCCTCCGCCGAAGACCTCGCGCGCCGCGCCTCGCTCGCCGTCGAGAACGCGCGCCTCTACCGGCAGGCGCAGGAGGCCAACCGCATCAAGGACGAGTTCCTCGCGACCCTCTCACACGAACTGAGGACGCCTTTGACGGCCATCTTCGGCTGGGCCTCAATGCTCGCGACCGGCAAGCTCGGCCCGCAGGACGTGACGCGCGCCGTCGCCGCCATCGAGCGCAACGCGCGCGCGCAAAGGCAGATTGTCGAGGACGTGCTCGACGTGTCGCGCATCATCACGGGCAAGCTGCGCCTGGAGATGCGCCCCGTCGAGCTGCGCGTGGTCGTGCAGGACGCGGTCGAGAGCGTGCGCCCGGCCGCCGAGGCGAAGGGCGTCTACCTGAGCACCCTGCTCGCGCCGGACGCGGGCGAGGTGAAGGCCGACCCCGACCGCCTGCAGCAGGTGATGTGGAACCTGCTCTCGAACGCGGTCAAGTTCACGCCCGCGGGCGGGCGCGTCGAGGTCGAGCTGCGCCGCGAAGACGGGCGCGCCGCGCTGCGCGTCGGCGACACCGGCGAAGGCATCTCGCCCGAGTTTTTGCCGCACGTCTTCGACCGCTTCCGCCAGGCCGACATGGGCACGACGCGGCAGCACGGCGGACTGGGGTTGGGGCTCGCCATCGTCCGCCACCTGGTCGAGCTGCACTGCGGCGAGGTGAGGGCCGAGAGCGAAGGGAAGGGGAAGGGCTCGACCTTCACGCTGCGCCTGCCGCTCGGGCCGGTGCGGCGCGACCCAGAGACCCCGACGCCCGCCGTCGCGATAGGCGCGAAGGACGCGGGCGTCGAACACGCACAGAGTTCGGCGTCGCTCGCGGGGACGCGCGTGCTGCTCGTCGAGGACGAGGATGACGCGCGCGCGATGTTGAAGGCTCTGCTCGAAGGCTTCGGCGCGAGCGTGGAGGCGGTCGGGTCGGCGGCCGAGGCCTGGCAGAGGTTGGAAGGCGGCGGCTGCGACCTGCTCTTGAGCGACATAGGGATGCCGGACGAGGACGGCTACTCGCTCGTCGGGCGCGTGCGCGGCCACGGCGCGGCCCGCGTCTCGGAGACGCCCGCGGTCGCGCTCACCGCGTACGCGCGCGACGACGACCGCGAGCGCTCGCTGGCCGCGGGCTTCGACGCGTACCTGGCAAAGCCGGTCGAGCCTTCGGAGTTATTGGAGGTTCTGGCCGGACTCGTGAAGCGACCCGCGTGAGCCGATGATTAACCTTCCCGAATCCGACGAAGAGCTTTTGCGCGAGTGCGAGGTCGAGACCTTCCGCTCGGGCGGCCCCGGCGGGCAGCACGTCAACAAGGTCGAGACCGGCGTCAGG
The DNA here is from genome assembly GCA_019239425.1 of Acidobacteriota bacterium. GTDB lineage: Bacteria > Acidobacteriota > Blastocatellia > Pyrinomonadales > Pyrinomonadaceae > QHXN01. The sequence continues at coordinate 3,277 of JAFAZX010000040.1, read as the reverse complement.
CTCAGGCACCTGCCCTCGGGCGTCGTCGTCAACTGCCGCGAGGAGCGGAGCCAGCACCGCAACAAGATGAACTGCCTGCGCAAGCTCCGCGAGGAGGTCGCGCGCCTCAACTACCGCAAGCCCAAACGAGTCCCCACGCGCCGCACGCGCGCCGCACGCGAACGCACGCTCGAAGAGAAGACGCGCCGCTCCCAGGTCAAACGCCTGCGCTCGAAGCCGGGCAAGGACGACTGAGCTGTTACCGCTCTCAAACCTTGTCGGTCTCTTTCCCCGCTTGCTATAGTCGCAAAGCGTTAAAGCCCCCAACAGCCAACGCCCGGAGCCTACGGATGCTTCACGCAGCGGTCGTGTCCCTCGCATATTTGCTCGGCTCGATCCCCTTCGGGTATCTGCTGGTGCGCCTCCTCGTCGGCGGCGACGTGCGCGAGACCGGCTCGGGCGGGACGGGCGCGACCAACGTCACGCGCCGCGCGGGCAAGGGGGTCGGGATTCTGACGCTGCTGCTCGACCTCCTTAAAGGGACGGCGGCGGTGCTCGCCGCACGCGCCCTGCTCGGCCCCGGAGAGGGCGCGCTCTGGTGGGTGTGCGCGGCGGGGGCGGCGGCGGTGATCGGTCACGTCTTCCCGGTGTGGCTCAGGTTCCGCGGCGGCAAGGGCGTCGCGACCGGCCTGGGCGTCTTCCTCGCGCTCGCGCCGATAGCGACCCTGTGCGCGGCCCTGGTCTTCGTCACCGTCGTCTGGCTCTGGCGCTACGTCTCCCTCGGCTCCGTCGTGGCGGCGGCGGTGCTGCCGCTGGCGGTCTGGTCTTTGAGTGCTCTCGGCGTCGGCGACCGCGCGCCCGGCCCGCTGCTCATGCTTTCGATCCTCGGCGCGGCGCTCATCATCTTCATGCACCGCGCCAACATCGGCCGGCTGCGGCGTGGCGAAGAGAGCAAGTTTAAGTGAACACGTATGCGAGTGGCCGTCATCGGGGCCGGCGGTTGGGGGACGGCGCTTGGAATCGTGGCGGCGCGCGCGGGGCGCGAGGTGCGTCTGTGGTCGCGTAACGCCGCGGTCGTCGAGGACGTTAACGTCAGGCGCGTGAACGGCACGTACCTCAAAGGGCATCTGCTTCCGGAGAACGTCCGTGCGACGACGGAAGCGGGCCTGGCACTGAAGGACGCTGAGGTCGTTGTTTTAGCAGCGCCGTCGCACGCGACGCGCTCGCTGCTGGAAGGCATGCGCGACCTGTTCGAGCCGGACGCGGTCTTCGTCAGCGCGACGAAGGGCGTCGAGGTCGAGACGGGCCGGAGGATTTCCGAAGTCGTCGGGGAGGTTCTCGGCGAAGGCGCGGCCGCGCGCTTCGCGTGTCTGTCGGGGCCTTCGTTCGCGCAGGAGGTCGCGGCGGGGCAGCCGACGGCGGTCGCCGTCGCCGCGCGCGACGAGTCGCTGGCGCGGCTCGTGCAACAGGCTCTGAGCGCGCAGGGCTTCCGCGTCTACACGAACCCCGACGTGACGGGGACGGAGCTGGGCGGGGCTTCCAAGAACGTGATGGCTCTCGCGGCGGGGATGGTGACGGGACTCGGGCTCGGGACTAACACCGTCTCCGCGCTCATCACGCGCGGCCTGGCCGAGATGACGCGGCTGGCGCTGGCCGAGGGCGGTCGGCTCGAAACGTTGATGGGACTCGCGGGGCTCGGCGACCTCGTGCTGACCTGCACGGGCGGGCTCTCGCGCAACCGCTTCGTCGGGCAGGAGCTCGGGCGCGGGCGCGCTCTCGCGGACGTGCTCGCGGGGATGCACGAAGTCGCCGAGGGCGTCCGCACCACGCGCGCCGTCCGCCTCCTCGCCGCGCGCCGCGGCGTCGAGATGCCCATCACCGAAGAGGTGCACGCCGTCCTCTACGACGGCAAGCCCGCGCGCGCCGCGGTCGAGAGTCTGACCTCGAGGCCCTTGAAGGAAGAGTTCGAAGGGAAGGAGAGTAAGCAGTAGGCAGATGGCAGTAGGCAGCCGCTCCGCGTTTCTAACGATGAATTAATCCGGAAGCTCCGACCACGGCGCTCTGAACTGCCTACTGCCATCTGCCTACTGCCCGCTGATTTATGAGTGAAGAGAAAGTGCTCGTGACGAACAGGGCGGCGCTGCACGAGTACCACATACTAGACAGGTTGGAGGCCGGCATCGCGCTCCAGGGGACGGAGGTGAAGAGCATCCGCGCCGGGCAGATACAGTTGAAGGAGTCGTACGTCTCCGTCCGCGACGGCGAGGCCTGGCTCTTCAACGCGCACATCTCGCCCTACTCGCACGGCAACCGGCTCAACCACGACCCCGTGCGCGCGCGCAAGCTCCTCCTCCACCGCCGCGAGATCGACCGGCTCGAAGAGCAGTCCACGACGAAGGGGCTGACCCTCGTCGTCACCAGAGTCTATCTGAAGGGCGGCCGCGTCAAATTTGAAATAGGCGTCGCCCGTGGTAAAAAACTCTACGACAAACGAGAGACAGAGATGCGCCGCACCGTCGAGCGCGAGACCCGCGCTCAGCTGAAGGAGCGCGTGAAAGGATAAGGAGATTACCCGATGGACATTCAAACGAGCAGCGGCCCCCTCGCGGAAGCCGACGTGCAGGCTTTGGCCGTGGCTGTGTTCAAGGATGAGAAGGCGGACGAGGGCTTCCTCAAAGAGCTGGATGCCGCGGCCGGCGGCCTCGTCCGCTCCGTCATCGAGTCCGAGGAGTTGAAGGGCAAGGAGGGCGAGACGGTCTACCTGCACCTTTCGGCGTCGGGCGACGGCCCCAGGGCGCGGCGCCTCCTGCTCGTCGGCGTCGGCGAGCGCGCCGACTACCGTGCGGCGCAGGTCTCGCAGTTCGCGGGCGCCGCCGTCCGGCAGCTCCGCGCGCGCAACGTCAAGGCCGTCGGCCTCGTCCCCCGCTTCGAGGCGGACGCCGCGGCCGGAGCCAAGGCCGCCGTCGAGGGCGCCATCATCGGCCTCTTCGAGCCGGACAAGTACCGCACCGTGGACAAGGAGGAGCGTAACGTCGAGCGCCTCGTCGTCATCGGCGAGGGCGCGGGCGACGACGATTTGAAGCGCGGGGCCGAGCGCGGGCGCGTCGTCGGCGAGTCGGTCAACTTCACGCGCGACCTCGCCAACGAGCCGGGCGCCTACATGACGCCGACCATCATGGCCGAGCGCGCGCAGGAGATCGCCAACCAGTTCGGGCTCGACATCGACGTGCTCGACCAGGCGCGGATGGAGCAGGAGGGCATGGGCGCGCTCCTCTCGGTCGCGCGCGGCTCCGACCAG
>JAFAZX010000006.1 GCA_019239425.1 Acidobacteriota bacterium | reverse complement strand
GAGGTTCTCCTGCGTGAGCATCGGGCTCGTCTCGCGGTGGCCGAGGTAGCCCGGGGGCGAGCCGATGAGCTTGGCGATCTCGTGCGAGTGCTGGAACTCGGCGCAGTCGATCTTGATGACGGCGTTGGGGTCGCCGAAGAGGACTTCCGCCGCGGCCTCGACGACTCGGGTCTTGCCCGAGCCGGTGGGGCCGAGGAAGAGCATCGTGCCGACGGGGCGGTTCGGCGGGTTCATCCCGGCGAGGAAGATCTGGTAGAGGCCGGACATGCGCCGGACGGCGCGCTCCTGGCCGACGATGCGCGCCGCGAGCTTCTCCTCGAACTCCTGCGCGCGGGGGCTCTTCTGGTCGGGGTCGAGCAGAACCGTGTTATGAATGGTAGTTTCTCTTTCCATTGCTGCAACCATGTGGCCCGCCTCCTTCGCGTGGAGCGCCGTCAAAGCGACCTTCGGACTTGCGGGGGAAGCCGCGAGTGGCTCTCCCAGGCCCGTGGGCCGCTTCCGGTCTCTACTCCATGCAAAGAGCAAGCCGCATTCTTTGATGAGACGTTGATAGACGTGGTTTGCTTCACGCGCGGGCGGCCGGGGGGCGGCCACGCTCCGATGACGAGTGCACTATATATACGACAAAGAGGTTGTTGTCACTACAAAATATTCGAGGGAGGGATATTTTTTCGCGCCGCGCCGAGGCCCGGCCTAACACTTCACGTCACCCGCGGGGTGACAATAAACGTCCCGATTCAAAAAACTGAATCCCTTGGCCGCCCGCCGCGGCGCACCTAAACGTGGAACCGAAGCGGCCGGCGCGCGTCAAAACGTGAGGTGAAAATGTAAGGGCGCGGCGGGCAACCCCGCCGCGCCCCTTCGGGTTGCCTGAGAGGCCGCCGGCCTAGTCGTAATACTCCAGGCCGAGGTGCGTGATGAGGTCTTCGCCCTTTAGGTGGCGGAGCGTGTTCTTGAGCTTCATGAGCTGGATGAAGATGTCGTGCTCGGGGTAGAGGCCGGGCGCGGTCATCGGCGACTTGAAGTAGAAGGAGAGCCACTCCTGCGTCCCCTTCATCCCGCAGCGCTGCGCGAGGTCGAGGAAGAGCGCGAGGTCGAGCACAATCGGCGCGGCGAGGATCGAGTCCCGGCACAGGAAATCGATCTTGATCTGCATCGGGTAGCCGAGCCAGCCGAAGATGTCGATGTTGTCCCAGCCCTCCTTGTTGTCGCCGCGCGGCGGGTAGTAGTTGATGCGGACGACGTGCGAGAAGTCCTTGTAGAGTTGCGGGTAGACTTCGGGCTGGAGGATGTATTCGAGCACCGAGAGCTTCGACTCCTCCTTCGTCTTGAAGGACTCGGGGTCGTCGAGCACTTCGCCGTCGCGGTTGCCGAGGATGTTGGTCGAGTACCAGCCGTGCAGACCCAGCATGCGCGACTTGAGGCCCGGCGCGAGAATCGTCTTCATCAAGGTCTGGCCGGTCTTGAAGTCCTTGCCGCAGACGGGGACGCCGTTCGTGTTGGCGAGTTCCGCGAGCGCGGGGACGTCGACGGTCAGGTTCGGCGCGCCGTTGGCGAAGGGCACGCCCGACTTCAGGGCGGCGTAGGCGTAGACCATCGAGGGCGCGATTGCCTTGTGGTTCTCGCGCATCGCCTTCTCGAAGGAGGCCAGCGTCTTGTGGACGGCGTGCGGCTTGAGGAAGATTTCGGTCGAGGCGGCCCAGACGATGACGAGGCGCGAGCACTTGTTCCTGCGCTTGAACTCGGCGATCTCTTCGATGAGCTGCTCGGCCAGCTCGAACTTGTTCGCGCCCTCCTTGACGTTCGTGCCGTTGAGCCGCTTGACGTAAGACTGGTCGAAGACGGCCTTCATCGGCTTGATCTTCTGGAGCTGCGGCTTGAGCTGCGCGAGCAGCTCCTTTTCGAGCACGCCCGCCGTCATCGCCGCCTCGTAGGCCGAGTCGGGGAAGATGTCCCACGCGCCGAAGACGATGTCGTTCAAGTCCGCGAGCGGGACGAACTCCTTGATGAGCGGGTTGCGGTTCTCGGTGCGCTTCCCCAGACGGATGGCGCCCATCTGCGTGAGGCTGCCGATGGGCTCGGCCAGGCCGCGCTTGACGGCCTCGACGCCCGCGATGAAGGTCGTGCTCACGGCGCCCAGGCCGACGAGCAGCACGCCGAGCTTGCCCTTCGCGGGCGCGATCTCGACGCCGTTCTGCTCCGCCGAAAGACTGCCGTTCTGTTCTGCTGACAAAGTTGGTGGTCTCCTTCTCAAGTGTATTGCCGAAGGATAGCGCCTCGCGCCCGGCGCGTCTTGCCGTATCTTGCGCAATACGGGCGGCCGCTTGCTTTCTCCTTAAAATTTGCCCGCACGTTTTTTATCGGGGGGTAGCTTCCGTTATAATCTCGGGCGCGAGTTTAGACTCACGATCTCCTCGCGCGCGCCCCCGCGGGCGTCGCAGATTAGCCGAGTTCTCAATCCCCGAATCAAGGACTCTGAAGGACGTTTTAATTCCGCCCCGAAGTGTGTGGGCACTGTTCTCATGCCCGTAGGAAAGAGGTTCTTCGCAATGTTTACGCCCCTGTCCCGTCTCACGAAGTTACGCCCCGGCGGCGCGCGCCTGACGCTCTCCGCCGCCTGCCTGCTGCTGTTAACGCTTTCGCTCCTGCCGGCCCTGCTCACCGCGGGCAGCGCCGAGTCGCGCCGCGCGCCCGCCGGGGGCGCAGAGGCCGCGCGCCTCTCCGAAGGCTACGGCAAACTGCCGCTCAGGTTCGAGGTCAACCGCGGGCAGACGGCGCCCGAGGTGAAGTTCCTCGCGCGCGGGAGCGGCTACACGCTCTTCCTCGCGGAGTCGGGCGCGGTGCTGCGCCTGCGCGCGGGCGAGGGTGAGCAGAGACGTTCGAGCACGCTCCGTCTCAAGCTCGAAGGGGCGAACCGCAGGCCCGCGGTCTCGGGCGTGGGCGAACTCCCCGGCAAGAGCAACTACCTCGTCGGCGCAGACCCCTCGAAGTGGCGCACGGGCGTTACGGCGTTCGAGAAGGTCAGGTACGCCTCCGTCTACGAAGGCATCGACGCCGTCTACTACGGCCGGCAGGGAAGACTCGAATACGACTTCGTCGTCGCGCCCGGCGCAGACCCTTCGCGCGTCCGCCTCGGCTTCGAGGGCGCGCGCGGCGTGCGCGTGGACGAGAGCGGCGACCTCGTCGTCTCGGCCGAAGGCGGCGACCTGCGGCAGCAGCGTCCGGTCGCCTATCAGGAGTTCGACGGCGCGCGCAGGGAAGTCGAAGCGCGCTACGCCCTCGACTCGCGCGGCCGCGTGCGCTTCGAGCTGGGCGCATACGACCGCGCGCGCGAGCTGGTCATAGACCCCGTGCTCCTCTACTCCTCATACCTCGGCGGAACGGGCGACGACACGGGCACGTCCGTCGCCGTCGACGCATCGGGCAGCGCCTACGTCGCGGGCACGACCAGCTCGACCGACTTCCCGAACCCCGGCTCCTTCCAGACGGCGAAGAGCGACTTCAACGACGCCTTCGTCCTCAAGCTCTCGCCCGACGGCAAGTCGCTCGTCTACGCCACCTACCTCGGCGGCAACGGCGACGACTTCGGCACCTCCGTCGCCGTCGACTCGGCCGGCAGCGCGTACGTCGTCGGCTTCACAGGCTCGGGGAGCTTCCCGACCACGGCCGGCTCTTTCCAGACCGGCAAGGACGGCTCGGGTGACGCCTTCCTCGCCAAGCTCAACCCGACGGGGACGGGCCTCGTCTACTCGACCTACATCGGCGGCAGCGGCAGCGAGCAGGCCAACTCGGTCGCGGTGGACGCGGCCGGCGCGGCCTACGTGGCGGGCCGCACCGACTCCGTCAACTTCACCAGAATCCCCATCGCCAACCGCGCCGGCAGCCCCGCCTACGTCAGCACGAACGGCGGCGCCAACTGGTCTGCGAGCGCGTCGGGGCTGACGGGCAACTCGGTCACGGACTTCGCGGCCGTGCCCGGAGTCATCTACGCCGGGTCGAGCCTCGGCGTCTACAGGAGCACGGACGGCGGCGCGAACTGGACGCTGACGGGGCAGGCGCGCGCCTCGACCGCGCCCTTCGCGGTGCGTTCGGTCGTCGTCGACCCTTCGAACTCGGCCGTCGTCTACGCGGCGACGGGCGGCGGCAGCGGCGTCTACAGGAGCACCGACGGCGGCGCGCTCTGGGACGGGAAGGGGAGCGGCCTCTTCATCCCCCTCGTCAACGCGCTCGCCATCGACCCGGGCACGCCGACCACGCTCTACGCGGGGACGCAGCTCGGACTCTTCAAGACGACGAACGGCGGCGACAGCTGGGCCGAGGTGCGCTTCAGCCCCTTCGGCTCGTCGCCCAACGTGACCAAGGTCGTCGTCGTCCCCGGCAACACGCAGACCGTCTACGCGGCCACGAACCGCGGCGTCTTCAAGACCACCGACGGCGGGGCGAACTGGACGCAGCCCAACAACGGCATGTTCGTGGCCGGCAACCCGCCTTCGTTGCGCACAATCGCGCTCGACCCTTCGAACCCTTCGACGCTCTACGTCTCTTTGAACTCCGCGCCCGGCGGCCTCTTCAAGACCACGGACGGCGGCGCCAACTGGGTGAGCAGCAACACGGGGCTGAGCGTCAACGTCAACGGCCAGACCGTCACGCCGGTCGTCAACGCGATTCTGGTCGACCCGGCCTCTTCGTCGACAGTCTACGCCGCGACGAACGCCTTCGGCGTCTTCAAGAGCACGGACGGCGGCGCCAACTGGGCGCAGGCGAACACGGGCCTCGCGAACAGAAACGTCCTCGCGCTGGCCGCGCGGCCGGGCGCGCCCGCGGCCGTCCTCGCCGGGACGCAGGTCGGCAGCGACCCCTTCGTGATGAAGTTCAACCCGGCCGGGTCTGCGCCCGAGTACCTGCGCCTGCTCGGCGGGTCGGAGTTCGACGACGCGCGCTCAATCGCGCTCGGCCCCGCGGGCAGCGCCTACGTCACGGGCCAGACCAACTCGTCGGACTTCCCCCTGCTGAACGCGCGGCAGACGGCGCTCGGCGGCGGACTCTCGGCCGACGCCTTCGTCGTCAAGCTCGACTCCGCGGGCAGCACCGTCTACTCGACCTACCTCGGCGGCTCTTCGACGGACGTGGGGGCCGGCATCGCCGTCGGCGCGGACGGCGCGGCGTACGTCACGGGCAACACCTTCTCGAACGACTTCCCCGTGGCGAACGCCTTCAAGTCGGCGCTCGCCCCGAACGACTTCGGCGACGCCTTCGTCACCAAGCTCTCGCCGGACGGGCAGACGCTTGTCTACTCGACCTACCTCGGCGGCCTCGCCAGCGAGGCGGGCACGTCCGTCGCCGTCGACGCTTCGGGCAGCGCCTACGTCACGGGCCAGACCAGCTCGCAGGACTTCCCGCTCGCGGGCGCGTCCGCCCCGCTCTCGGGTTCCGCGGACGCCTTCGTCACGAAGTTCAACCCGAGCGGCTCGGCCCTGCTCTACTCGACCTGCTTCGGCAGCAGCGGCCAGTTCGAATCGGAGCAGGCCAACGGCATCGCGCTCGACGGCGCGGGCGGCATCTACATCGCCGGCACGACCAACGCGGCGAACCTGCCGGTCTTGAACGCCGTGCGCGGGACGTACGGCGGAGGGAGGACGGACGCCTTCGTCGCCAAGTTCGGCCCCGGCATCGACCTCGCGGTGACCTTGACCGACTCGCCCGACCCCGTGGCGCTCGGCGCGGATTTGACCTACGCAATTAAGGTCAGGAACAACGGCGACCTCAACGCGACCGGCGTCACGCTGACGGACACGCTGCCTTCGGGCGCGACCTTCGTCTCGGCCGCGTCCGACCGCGGCACGTGCTCGGGCACGACGACGGTCGTGTGCAACGTCGGCACGCTGGCCGGCGGCGAGGAGGCGAACGTCACCCTCAAGGTCAAGCCTCCCGCGACGAGAACCATCAACAACACCGCGACGGCGACTCTCAACGAGACGGACGCGAACCCTTCGAACAACTCCGCCGCGGCGGAGACGACCGTCAACTTCGCAGACCTCGCGGTCACGAAGTCTGCGCTGACGAACAGCGTCGCGCCGGGCTCGAAGGCCATCTTCCTGCTCTCGGTGACGAACAAGTCGGGCGCGGCCGCGAGCAACGTGACCATCTCCGACGCGCTGCCCGCGGGGCTGACCTTCTCGTCCTGCGACGCGCCGGACGGCGTGTGCGGCGGGTCGGGCAACACCCGCAACGTGACCTTCTCGTCGCTCGCGGTGGGCGCGACCGTGACCGCCTCCATCTCCGCGGCCATCGATGCGTCGGTCGCGGGCGGGACGGTCATCAACAACACCGCGACCGTCTCTTCGGCCTTCCCCGACCCGAACACCTCGGACAACTCGTCGACGGCCGCCGTCACGGCCGCGGCGGTGGGCGCCGGGGCGCGCCTGAACGGCAAGATCGTGTTGGTCGGGAACGACGGCATCTACGTCGTGAACGCCGACGGCACGGGACGGACGAAGATTCAGACGGCGCCTCCCAACATCAGCGGCGAGTTCGACCCCGTCTGGTCGCCCGACGGGACGAAGATTCTTTACCGGCGGAACACCATCCCCACGTCCTTCCCGAGCAGCCCGTACGAGTTCTACGTGATGAACGCCGACGGCTCGAACGAGCACCGCGTCGCCGTCAGCAACCTCGACTCGCGCGCGACGTGGTCGCCCGACAGCTCGCACGTCGCCTTCCTCAAGTTCAACCAGACGACCAGCAGCTTCGACCTCTACGCGGTCGGGGCGGACGGGGCGGGCGAGGCGCGCGTCGCGGCGGGCCTCGGCAACGTCGTGAGGGATTTGGACTGGTCGCCGGACGGGACGCGCTTCGTCTACCTGAAGGACAACCAGTACGTCTTCGTCATGAACGCCGACGGCTCGAACCGGCGTCAGCTCACCTTTAACGTGCAGACGCCCGACGGCCAGACGCACGACGAAGACCCGCGCTGGGCCTTCGACTCGGCGCGCGTCACCTTCACGCGCCGCGTCTACCCCGACGCGAGGGTCTACGTCGTCAACGCCGACGGGACGGGTCTCCGCCGCCTCCTCAACGAATACGCCTCCAAAGCGCAGCTCTCGCCCGACGGGACGAAGGTGACCTGGGACGGCGCGTACGTGAGGAACGCCGACGAGTCAAACTATCCGTACGCGCTCGGCTCGGGCCGCGACCCCTCCTGGCAGTCGCTGCCGAACCCGAACCCGACGCCGACCCCCACCCCCGTCCAGACCTTCACCATCTCGGGGCACGTCACGGCCGCGAACCCCGGCGGCTACTACCCGGTTCGGCTGACGGGGACGCGTTCCGTCACCGTCAGCACGGACTCCGCGGGCAACTACACCTTCTACAACTTGCCGAAGGGTGGCACCTACACTGTGACGCCGCAGGGGCCGAGCGGCAGCACCAACTACGTCTACACGCCCGGCAGCCGCACCGTCTCGGACTTACAATCGGACGTGACGGGCGTCGACTTCACGGTGTCGAGGGTGCCGCGCGCCATCAGCGGGCGCGTGATCGACGTGGCGGGGAACCCGCTCGCCGGGATGAGGGTCACAGACACACCCAGTAACCAGTTCTTCGGGGCGACGACCGACGCGCAGGGGAGGTACTCCATCGGCCTGGGCGACGGCCCGTTCCTGCTGTCGCTCCAGATCTTCTCGAACACGTACACCTTCGACCCCGTCAGGGTCACGCTCCAGCAGCCGCCGGGCGACGTGACGCTCAACTGGGTCGGCGCGCCCAACGGGACGGTGGGCTCGATCTCGGGGCGCGTCATCGACACGTCCGGGTTTGGCATCGCGGGGCTGCCCGTCGCGCTCGGCGGCGCGCGCAGCGCCGTCGTCAAGACCAACTCGGACGGCACCTTCATCTTCTACGGCCTGCCGGCGGGGCAGAGCTATACGGTCACGCCCTCGACCGCCGACGGGCTTACCTTCACGCCCGCGCAGCGGAGCTATCCGAACCTCGGCGCTTTCGGCGCGGGCGTCGACCAGTTCGTGGGCAGTGCCGCGCTGCCGACCGTGCAGTTCGCCGCGACGAACGTGAGCGTGGCCGAGAACGCGCGCGTCGTGGAGCTGACGCTGACGCGCGGGCCAGACCCGCAGTTGGCCGCCTACGTCGACTTCGAGACTTCAGACCTGACGGCCTCGGAGCGCTCGGACTACATCGCGGCCTCGGGCACGGTGCGCTTCGCGCCGGGCGAGACGACGCAGAAGCTGCGCGTGCTCGTCACCGACGACAGCCTCGTCGAAGGCGAGCGCGCCTTCAAGGTCACGCTGACGGGCGGGCGGAACGTGTTCCTCGGCGACGCGAAGGAAGCGGTCGTCCGCATCACGGAGGACGACGCCGCGGCCTCCGCTTCGAACCCGGTCGACACGTCCGAGTTCTTCGTCCGCCAGCACTACGCGGACTTCCTCAACCGCGAGCCCGACGCCTCGGGCCTCGCCTTCTGGACGAACGAGATCGAGCAGTGCGGGGCCGACCAGCAGTGCCGCGAGGTCAAACGCATTAACGTCTCGGCCGCGTTCTTCCTCTCCATCGAGTTCCAGCAGACCGGCTTCCTCGTCTACAGGCTGCACCAGGCGTCGTACGGCACGGGCGAGAAGCTGAGGCTGCGGACGTTCCTGAAGGACACGCGCGAGATCGGGCGCGGCATCGTCGTCGGCGTGCCCGGCTGGGAGGACGCCTTGGAGGCGAACAAGCGCGCCTTCATCGAAGACTTCGTCACGCGGCCGGAGTTCCTTTTGGCCTACCCGTGGACGATGCCGAACGCGCTCTTCGTGGACACCCTGAACGCGAACGCGGGCGGCTCGCTCACGCAGGCCGAGCGCGACTCTCTGGTGGCGGGCCTCAACTCGGGCGCGCTCACGCGCGCGGCGGTGCTCCGCGCCGTGGCCGAGAACACGGCCTTCACGCGGCGCGAGACGAACCGCGCGTTCGTGCTGATGCAATACTTCGGCTACCTCCGTCGCGGCCCCGCCGGCCCGCCAGACTCGGACTTCTCAGGCTGGCAGTTCTGGCTGAACAAGCTCAACGAGTTCAACGGGAACTACATCAACGCCGAGATGGTCAAGGCGTTCATCAGCTCCGACGAATACCGCAAGCGTTTCGGAAGGCAGTAGGCAGTAGATAAAACCGAAGCGGCGCGTCTCAGCCTTCGGGCCGGGCGCGCCGCTTCTGACTTCTACTGCCTACTGCCTACTGTTTTTACTTGATGCCCTTCTTCGCCATCTGCGCTTTGAGGGCGGAGGCGATGGCGGCGTCGAAGCCGGTCTGCGGGCCGGCCTGCTTCTTGCGCTCGGCCGCGATGTAGTCGTCGCGCTGCTTCTTGAGCGAGACGATCTCGTCGCGAATCTTCTGCCGCTCGGAGAGGCGGCGCTCGACCTCCTTCCTGCGCTCGTCGGATGAGAGCTTCTGCAGGTCGGCGGGCAGGTCTTCCGATTTCACGTCGGCGAGCTTGACCGAGCCGTTCTCGATGGACTGGAGCAGGTCTCCGACGTACGCGTCGCGGTTGAGCGCCTTGTTGACGGCGCGGTCGGCCTGCGCGGCGGCGGGCGCTTCGACCGCGACGACCGACTCGGTCTTGACCTGGCGCTCCTTCGCGCCGGCGCGGAACCTCTCGCCCTCCAGGCCCGCGCCGCCGCCGTAGGCGAGGTAGGTCGCGCCGAGCTTGTTGCCCAACTCGGAGAGGCGCGAGTCGTAAGGCGTGGCGATGGTCTGGACGCCGCCGTCCTGCGCGATGGCGAAGAACTGGCCCTCGCCGCGGCGGGCGATCTGCTGCCAGACCTGCCGGGTCGTGTCGTCGCCGCCGCACTGGATGGTGTTGACGACCATGCCGGCCTTGACCGCCTCGGCCGTCGTGTCGAGCGTGTCCGGCTCCTGCGCGTAGTCGTCGTGCGGCGGCGCGTCGCCGACGAGGAAGACGATCTGTGCGGTGCTGGGCGTAGACTTCGACCACCCGGCCCGGCGCACGCCGTCCGCGAGCGCTTGGCGCACGTCCTCGGGGCCGTCGCCGCCGCCGTCGGCGCGGTACTCCATCAGCGTCGTGTAGACCTTGTCGAGGTCGTTGGTGAGCGGGAGCACCTGCGTGACGTAGGCGTCGCCGTGGTCGCGGTAGGCGACGAGGCCGACGCGGACGTTCGGCTTGGCGGGCGTCTGCATCACCTCGTTGACGATGCCCCAGATGCGCTGCTTGGCGCCGTCGATGAGGCCGCCCATCGAGCCGGTCGTGTCGAGGACGAAGACCATCTCAAGGGTCTTCTCGGCGTTCGCGTCGGGGTTGGGGGGCGGGTCGCTCGGCGCGGGCGTGTAGGTTCCGGCGAGCGCGGTGACCATGCCGAGGCCGAGGGCGAAGGTCAAAAAGGCCGACGGGATTCTCACAAAGAAACGCTTCATGTTGCTCTTCCTCTCCTCCGAAACTGTTTGCCGGCCACTCACCCGGCCGAAGCTTTCTGCGGGTTGAACGGGAGGGGAAGGAGACTCTTGCAGAAAAAATGTTTGAGGCAGAAGCCCGACCGTGAGGGAGGGCGTCGGTCTTACTCAGCTTGCGCTTGACGTAAGACCGACGCCCTCCCTCACGGTCGGGCTTCTGCCTCGCCTTAGCCGCGGACGAGGGCCTTGCGGTAGGCGCGGGGCGAGAGGCCGGTGGCCTGTCGGAAGGCGCGCGCGAAGTGGCTGGAGCTCATGTAGCCGACGCGGGCGCCGACCTCCGTGACGGGGAGGTCTGTCTCGGCGAGGAGCGCCTGCGCGCGCGCGGCCCTTAAGGACGCGAGGTAGGCGTGGGGCGTGGCCCCCGTCAGCTTCTTGAAGAGGCGCGCGAAGTGGAAGGGCGAGAGGTGCGCCGCGGAGGCTATCTCTTCGAGCGCGAGGTCGCGGTGCATGTGCGCGTGCATCAGCTCGACGGCGAGGCGGATGCGCCGGTCGACCAGGCCCGCGCGCGAGAGTTCGAGGCGGGCCGAGCGGCGCAGGTTCGCGTAGCGCCGGAGGAGCTGCACGAGCGCCTGCTCGACGAGCGCGCCGACGACCACCTCCTGCCCGGCCGCCTCCTCGCGCAGCTCCTCGCCGAGGTCGCGCGCGAGCCGCGCGAGGCGCGCGTCGTTGCGGGCGGCGCGCTCGCGGAAGGTGACGACCATGTCGGCGCGCGCCAGCCCCGCGCGCGCCGCGCAGTCCGTGACGAAGAGGGGCGAGAGCCGGAGCAGCACGTACTCGGCGTAGCCCGCGAACGCGCCGCTCAGGTCGTCGCCGGGCGCGGCCAGCAGCGCCTCGCCCCCGAAGAGTTCGCCGGACGCGAAGACGTTCTCATCCGCGTCCGCCTCGTCCGCCCCCTCGGCGTTAGAAGCCGAGGCGCGCCAACGCATGCTCCCTTCGAGCAGCAGCAGCGCGGCGTAGTCGGCGCGCGCGCCGCCGGACAAGCGCAGGCGGCGTCCCGCGCGGAGGTGTACTGAGAAGTGCGGCGGGCGCGTGTAGATTCTGTCCTGTGAGTGCTCGGCGGGGCTCATGCTATTTCGCCGCCCGCGTTGCCCTCCGCGAGTAGGGCGTCGAGCGTCTCGCGCAAGTAACCGGGGAAGTCTGTGAAGACTGCGCGCAGGCCGAGAGCGCGCGCGCGGCGCAGGGCGGCCGGCGAGTTGACCGTCCAGACGAGGACTTCGAAGCCGCGGCCGTGCGCCGCCTCGACCGTCTTTTCGCGCAGCAAAGAGCGGTGGAGCGAGATTTCGTCGGCGCCGCAGTTCGTGGCCTCGGCGATGATGTGCGCGGTCGGGACGAGCGGGCGCGGCCAGCTTCGCCCGAAGAGCGCGGCCGTGCGAACCTCGGGCGCGAGCCGCTTCACCTCCGCGAGCGAGTCGAGCGCGAAGCTCTTGACGATGACGCGCCGGGCGAGGCCGTACCTGTGAATCAGCTCGACGACGGCGCGCGCGAGCGCGGGCTGGCGCGACACGTCCTCGCACTTCATCTCGGCGTAGAGTGTGTGTTGGCCGTACCGCTCGAAGACCTGTTCGAGCGTCGGAATCTTCTCCCAGAGGTATTCCATCTGCGCGCGGTTCGGAAAGCGCCGGTTGAACCAGTGGCCCGCGTACATCTGCGAGAGCGTCGTCGAGGAGTGGACGTCGGCGTCGTGGGCGACGCCGGCCGTCCGTTCCAGCCTGGCGTCGTGGAAGACGTAAGGCACGCCGTCGCGCGCGAGCCGCACGTCGAACTCGATGCCGTCGGCTCCGTGTTCGAAGGCCAGCTCGAAGGCGGCGTGCGTGTTTTCGGGCGCGTGACCCGAGGCGCCGCGGTGGCCGATGACGAGAAGGCCGCCGCCCTGACTCGGCCCCGGGGTTGTGCGGGCTCCTCTCTTCAAAGCTCTACTCTTCTTGCTTCTTCTTGCGCGGACTCCGCTTCGCGGACGCCTTGCGTGGCGCCCTCTTCGCGGCCGGGGCCGTGCCTTCCGCGTCGCCCGCCGCCGGCTCGGCCTTCCTCTTCGCGGGCGCGCGCTTCCTCGCCTTCGCGGCCTTTGGCATTAAAGCTTCTTCACCCAGGGGCACGGGCGAGCCTGTGTCCACGGGGACGGGTGGGCCGGGGTTGTGCGGGGCGCAGGCGTCCGGGTCTTCGACGCCCGCGGGCGCCCTCTCCGGCGAGGCGAAGAGGAGCGTGGTGAGCGGCGGCAAGTCTACGACGGCCGAGAAGGGGAGTCCGTGCCAGGGCTGCTCCTCCGACTCGACGCAGTTGATGTTGAGCCGGTCGTGGCCCGAGTAGTAGGACGAGTCGGTGTTGAGGACGAGCCGGTAGGTGCCGGGCTCGGGCAGGCCGAAGCGGTAGCCCGGGCGCGGCGCGGCCGAGAAGTTCCCGACGCAGACGACGCGCTCGCCCGCCGCGGACGTGCGCATGAAGGCCAGGACGTTCTCGAGGTGGTTGTTGACGTCAATCCACTGAAAGCCGCGCGGCTCCACGTCGAGCTCGTGGAGCGCCGGCAGTTCTTTCACCAGCCGGTTGAGGTCTCGGACGAGCGTCGAGACGCCGCGGTGCGCGTCGTCTTCGAGCAGGTGCCAGTCGAGGCTGCGCTCCTCGCTCCACTCGCGCCACTGCGCCAGCTCGCCGCCCATGAAGAGCAGCTTCTTGCCCGGGTGCGCCCACATGTAGCCGTAGAGCGCGCGCAGGTTCGGGAACTTCCACTCGCGCCCGCCGAACATCTTGTTCAGCATCGAGCCCTTCATGTGCACGACCTCGTCGTGCGAGAAGGGGAGGATGAAGTTCTCGCTCCACGCGTAGGTCAGGCCGAAGGTCAGGTTGTTGTGGAAGTAGCGGCGGGCGATGGGGTCGCGCTCGAAGTACTTGAGCGTGTCGTGCATCCAGCCCATGTTCCACTTGAAGTCGAAGCCGAGGCCGCCCTGATCCGTCCCCTTCGTGACGAGCGGCCACGACGTCGACTCTTCGGCGACGGTGATGACGCCGGGCACCTCCGCGTGGACGGCGTCGTTCAGCTCGCGGACGAACCGGACGGCTTCGAGGTTCTCGCGCCCGCCGTACTTGTTCGTCGCCGCCTGCCCGGTCTCGCGCGCGTAGTCGAGGTAGAGCATCGAGGCGACGGCGTCCACGCGCAGGCCGTCCACGTGGCACTCCTTCAGCCAGAAGAGGGCGTTGGCGATGAGGAAGTTCCTGACCTCGTTGCGGCCGTAGTTGAAGATGAGCGTGCCCCACTCGGGGTGTTCGCCCAAGCGCGGGTCTTCGTGCTCGTAGAGCGCCGTGCCGTCGAAGCGCGCCAGCGCCCACGCGTCCTTGGGGAAGTGCGCGGGCACCCAGTCCATGATGACCCCGATGCCGCGTTTGTGCAGGTAGTCGACCAGGAAACGGAAGTCGTCGGGGTTGCCGTAGCGCGCGGTCGGCGCGTAGTAGCTCGCCACCTGGTAGCCCCACGAGCCGGCGAAGGGGAAGCCCTTCAGGGGCAGGAACTCGACGTGCGTGAAGCCGAGCCGCTCGCAGTATTCGGCGAGCACGGGCGCCGTCTCGCGGTAGGTGAGCGAGCGGTTGCCCTCCTCGGGGATGCGTCGCCACGAGCCGAGGTGGACTTCGTAGACATTGAGCGGTTGTCTCAAATGGTCTTGCTTCGAACGCCGCTCCATCCACTCGTCGTCGGTGAACTGGTAGGTCGGCTGGAAGACGACCGAAGAGGTGTCGGGCGGGACTTCGGCGTAGAGCGCGTAGGGGTCTGCCTTGAGGAAGGGCAGGCCGCCGCGGCGGTGTATCTCGTACTTGTAGAGCGCGCCGGGGCCGAGGTCGGGGATGAAGATTTCCCAGATGCCCGAGGCCCCGAGTTGCCGCATCTGGTGGAGCCGGCCGTCCCAACTGTTGAAGTCGCCGACGACGCTCACGCCGTCCGCGTTCGGCGCCCACACGGCGAACGAGACGCCGCGCACGTCGCCCAAATTCCGGACGTGCGCCCCGAGCTTGTCATAGAGCCGCCAGTGCCGGCCCTCGCCGAACAGGTGCTCGTCGAAGCTGCCGAGCGTCGGCATGAAGGCGTAAGGGTCGCGGTGCGTGTAGACGCCGCCGCCCGGGTAGGACGCGCGCAGCTGGTAGGGGAAGAGTTCGGCGCGGCCTTCGAGCAGAATCTCGAAGAGGCCGGCGGCCTGCGTGCGCGACATCTCGCGCGGCGACTCGCCGTCCACGAGCAGCTCGACGCGCGCCGCGTCGGGGCGGTAGGCGCGCACGGCGACGCCGCCCGCGGCCGGGTGCGCGCCGAGCAGCGCGTGCGGGTCGCGCGACTGGAGCGCGAGCAGGCGTTCCAGCTCGACGCGCGAGACGTTCGGGTGAGCGGCGTGCCCCGGCTGATTCGACATCCCTTCTCCCTCCCTCAACCTTCGACGAGGATTGTCTGCCCAGGCTCTTCGAGCGCGACCGGGGCCAGCCCGAGCGCGAGGGCGAAGTCGCGCGCCTCTTCGGAGAGCGGCGCGCCCTCGGACGCGGCCTCGTAGATGATCTCCTGCCCGCGTTCGAGGTTTGCTTCGAGACCCAGCTCGCGGCCGAGTTCGATGAGCGCGCGGGCCGTGCGTGTGTTGTCGGCGTCGGGGCGCGTGACGACGAGGCGCGCGGCCTCTGTGACCGTCTCCTCGAAGACGCGCGTGACCGAGGTGCGGTCGATGCGGTAGCCGTGGCGCGCGGCGTCGCGCGCGATCTCGACGGCCGCGCGGTAGTCGCCCGCGCCGCGCCGCTGCCCGCGTATCTCGCGTTCGAGCCGCAGGCCCACGGTCAGCTCGGCGGCGAGTCGCAGCTCGCGCGGCGGGTGGAAGCCGATCTCCTGCAGGCGCTCGATGACGCGCCGGTTCTCCTCGTAGAGGCTCTCGTACTGCTCCATGAAGCGCGAGACGAGTTTGCCGAAGACGGTGCGCGAGAGGTGGCCCTGCCCCTGCGGCAGCAGCGCTTCGAGCCCGAACTCTTCGGGGCCGAACTCGCTCTGCGCGACGCGCAAAAGCACGGGGAGCGACGCGGCGCGCAGGTTTGCCCAGAGGCGCGCGGCGGCCTCCTCGTACTCCCGCGGGGAGTTGAAAGGCCGGAGCGCGCAGTAGTAGTCGATCTCGCCGAAGTGCATCGCGGCGAGCGCGAACTCGTGGCGGCGGCCCGTGGCCTCCTCTTCCAGCGCGAGCCGGACGGTCTCAAGCGTGACGCGGCCGTGCCGCTGCTTGCGGAAGTCGAGCTTGCGGTAAGTGTAGCCGGCCGCCTCGCAGTCGGACTCCTGCACCTCGGGTTCGAGCAGGTTGCAGATGGCGACGTGCGCGGCGACGCGCTGCGGCGTGACGCGCGACTGCGCGACCGTGCGCAGGTAGATGTCCGCGCCCGTGGGCCGTTCGAGCAGGTTGCTCTTCGCCCCGGAGAGTATTTCGAGGAAGGTTTCGACGGGAGGCTCGAGCCCGAGCGCTTCCATCGTCTCGACGACGCGGCCGGCGTAGCGGAGCGTCTGGACGGTCTCGATGCCGGAGACGTCGTTGAAGAACCAGCCGCAGCTCGTGTACATCGTGAGCGATGCGCGCTGAGCTTCGAGGAGAGTCAGTGCCCGAACCTTCTCGTCATTCGAGAGGCTGTGCCGCGCGTGTCGCGCGAGAAACTCTTCGCGCCGCGCCGAGCCGCCCGGCCCGAGCAGTTCGACGTACTCGTCGCGCGCCGCCCAGGGGTCATGCAAAAGCTCACGTCCGGCCTCCTCGAACTTCGGCGCGAGGTCGTCCCGCAGAAGGTCGAAGGCCGCGCGCAGGGGAGTCCTCCAACGCTGATTCCAGCCGCCGGGCGCTGAGGCGTTGCAGCCGCAGTCGCGCGTCCAGCGACCCAAACCGTGCGCGCAGCTCCAGGCCGTGCCCTCGCCGTTCGGGCCGGGCTTGACGAGAACTTCGTGCTCGGGCTCGTGCCCGTCTAAGAACTCGCCGTAGTTCGTCACGCGCAGGCCGAAACGCTCGGCCTCGACCTCCAGGGCGTAGGCGATGCAGCGGTCGCCGAAGCGGAAGTGGTGGCCGTAACTCTCGCCGTCGGTGGCGACGTTGACGATCTGCGCCCCGCCGCGAGCCGCGCGCGCGCACGCCCCCAACAGGCCGTGGCTCGAAGCGAGCAGGCCCTCGAAGGCGATGCCGCGCGCGATCTGGCCGTTGTAGAAGATGACGGCGATGGAGCGGCCCGAGCCGTCTTGGTGCAGGTACTTGTACGGGACGGTCGTGTCGATGCGGCCGTCCGACACGTCGAGCCAGGCGTCCGCCCCGAGGGGCCGCGCGGCCTCCGCCTGGTGCGGCGAGAGGACGACGTAGCGCAGGCCCTCTTCGATGAGCGCGGCGAGCGTCGCGTCGTCGCAGGCCGTCTCGGGGAGCCAGAGCGATTCGGCCTCGCGCCCGTAGCGGCGGCGGAAGTCCGCGAGGCCCCAGCGGATCTGCGTGCGGCGGTCGCGCTCGTTGCAGAGGGGGAGGATGGAATGGTTGTAGCCCTGCGCGGTGGCGTTGCCGTGGCCGTCGTGGCGCAGGGCGCTCGCGCGGTCGGCCTCGATGATGCGCGCGTAGGTCTCGGGCTGGTGGCGTTCGAGCCAGTTGAGGAGCGTCGGGCCGAAGTTGAAGCTGAGGCGCGCGTAGTTGTTGACGATGCGCTCGACGCGGCCGTGCGTGTCGCTGACGCGCGCGAAGCCGTTGGGGCGGTAGCACTCGGCGTGGATGCGCTCGTTCCAGTCGTGGAAGGGCGCGGCGCCCGCCTCGCGCTCGACCAACTCCGTCCAGGGGTTCTCGCGCGGCGGCTGGTAGAAGTGGCCGTGTATGACCAACGCGGTCGTCATCTGAATGGGTTTGCTCCGTGGCTCGGATGGGGGAAGTCGGATTTAACCTATCACGAATCCGGCGAGAGTCAAATCGGGGTGTGTTTTGCCACAGAGGCACAGCTTTAGAATTTCAAATTTGAAATTGTCTTGGTCGTGTCTCCGCGTCAGCGCAGTGAGACGGTCGCGCCGACGCGCTCAAGTTCGCGCCGGAAGCGCTCGGCTTC
This sequence comes from Acidobacteriota bacterium, assembly GCA_019239425.1. GTDB lineage: Bacteria > Acidobacteriota > Blastocatellia > Pyrinomonadales > Pyrinomonadaceae > QHXN01. The sequence continues at coordinate 140,319 of JAFAZX010000006.1, read as the reverse complement.
GGCGCGGGGTGCGTCCGAGAGAACGATGACGGGCGCGGACTCCGACAGACTCTTGGCCTCGGCCAGACCCAGCCCGAGGAAGTCACGCACGGTCACGACGACCTGAATCAAACTCTCGCCGATTGACTCCAGGTAGACCGAAGCCGTCGCACCTGTCGCCTCCGCGCCGTCAGCACCCGGCTCGACGTAGCCCGCCACACGCACCTCGGTCGGAACACCGATGTTGACGAAGTCGCCCCAGGTCGGGGAAGCGTCGGGACAACAACTGTAGGGTTGTTCATACGGAGTCTTCCGGGGCGCGCCCGCGATCTCTCGAATCGTTGTCAGGTTGTTGAGGCGCGCTTCGCGGTCTGCGTAAATCCTCTGCCCGGCCGAAGGCCCCGCCTCGGCGTAGTAGCGTCCGAGAAAGTCCCGGCACTGCTCGTCGCTTATCTCCCCGCGGCCGTGCAGCCTGTAGAGGAGCAGCTCGCTGTAGTCGTGGCCCGACATCACGTCGTAGCGCCCCGCGTCGTCAACGTAGTAGCAGACGGCCGGCTCCCAGACCTTCTGCCGGTCGATGTTCACCCAGGGCAGCGAGCGCGGGTCTGACTCGGGCGCGGCGAGGACTTGGCGCGGCTGAACCGGGGCGACCCTGATGCTCTCGACATCGATCCAGGCGAGGTCGTCCGGCTGGCGGCGGCGCAGGCCCGTGTTGATGTCGAACATGATGCGGGCAACCAACTCCTGCCAGTGCCCGGGCGTGTCGTGCGCGCTCGGTATCTCGAAGTACCAGCAGCGCGGCGTGGTGTCGGGCGACATGCCGCCGTTCGGGAGCCGTAGGCAACATCTCAGCTCCGTGCGCGCCCAAGTCCTGCCGGTCTGGGGGAAGTTCGACATGCGACACACCTCGTCTCAACGTTCAGGGAGAGCGGGTCGCAGCTTACGGCAGCGAGATGCGCGGGTCAATGAAAAGAGAAGGCGGAAGCGTTGACGCCTCCGCCTTCTCTGTTTTCGATTCAACTTTCGTACTTAGCGCTGCGCGAGCTGTGGCGCGTCCTGGCGCTGGATGCTCTTGAGGTTGATGTCGAGGGTGCCGATGTCGTGCGAGAGGCGCGCCCTGACGGGGACGTGGCGGTCGTCGCTCGTCACCCAGATGGACATCTTGCCCTTGCCCTCCTCGACGGGGCGGCCCGGCCCGAACAGCTCCACGTCCACGCGGACGACCTCGACCTTGCCGAGCACGCTCTTCAACTTCTTCTTCTCGGCCACGACCTTCGCCGGCACCTGGAAGGTGCGGCCCGAGTCGCTGACGAGGATGCTGAAGTTCTGGCCCGGCGTGAGCGGCTGCGTGCGCATGAAGTAGAGGGCCGAGACGATGTCCTGCGTCGGCCCGTCGAGCACGGCCGTAATCACGCGCGGGGCCTGGGCCTCGTTGTTCGGGTCGCGCTCGGTGTACTCGACTTTGCGCCCCTGCTGGTCGAAGACCGTCTCGCTCGTCCGCACGCGCTTGCCCTGCTCGTCGCGCTTCGAGGTGCGCAGCGCGTAGAAGTCGTTCGGCTCGACCTGCGACTCCGCGTGGAACTTGAAGCTCATGCCGAAGAGTTTCGGGAAGAAGCCCTTCGAGGTCACGTCGGTCGTCAGCAAGAGCGGAGCGGGCGCGGCCTCCTGCCCCTCGGCCGCGGCGGCGGGCGCCGTCCGCTGCGCCGTGAAGCGCAGCTCGGCGATGTTGATGCCACGCAGAAGCATCTTCGTGAACTCGCCCTCGTAGACCAGCTCCTCCGAAGGCACGAAGGGCATGGCCGGGGCGGGGCGCGGCTGTGTACGCTCTTTGGGCGTGTCCGTTGCCCGTACGACCGAAGAGAGTACAACGGCGAAAATCAACGCCGTCGCCGTCGCCGTGGTGATTTTGGACAGAATTCTGCGAGGCATCGTGTGCACCCTTCCTTCAGCCTTCTTTTAGTGTGCTAGTTCAGGTCAGAAAGCCAGAACGACTTTCAGCCAGAGCACGCACCATGCCACGAGTAGCCCCAACGCCGCGCGGTATTCGCGGTAACGCAGGTAGAGGGACGGGTCGAACCTGACCGCCGAATCTTCGCCCGCCCTGTAAGGCGTCGGCCGCGGAAAGAGGAGAGGCACGGCCGCCGCGTATCTCTTGTACTCCTCGCCGAACATCTCGGCAAGGGTCGCACTTTCGACGCGCATGACCGGCCAGTAGATGCCCAGGAAGAGCGAGGCGAACAGCCCGCCGAGGATGAGAAAGAGCAGAAGACTCGAGGAGGCCGCGACCGTGAAGCCCAGACCCAGGATGAAGCTGCCGAGGTAGAGCGGGTTCCGCGTGTGCGCGTAAGGCCCCGAGACCGCGAGCCGCGCGTTCTTCCGGATGTGCCCGGAGGCCCAGGCGCGGACGGCGAGGCCGAACAGCGCGACCGCGCCGCCTACCAACAGTGAGCGCCGGTCGGGTCTGGCGAGCACCATGAACACCGCCGCGCAGACGAAGCCGAGCGGGACGCGCCAGCGCTGCACCCAAGTCCCGCCCCTACGCGCCACGCGCACCCACCTCGAACGCCTCCGAAATCCTCTCGGCCCGCCGCAGGCGCTCCTCGACCGCCGCCAGGACTTCCGCCACGCCGACCTCCATGCAGACCCACTGCGAGCAGGCGCGGCGGTGGCAGTCCACGCGGCAGCCTAGTCCCGCGCGCTCGACGCAGATGTCTTCCTCGCGAGGGCTACCGTTGCGCCACCACTCGGTCGGCCCGAAGAGTCCGACGACGGGCGCGCCCGCCGCGACGGCGAGGTGCGTCGGCCCGGTGTCGCCGCCGACGTAGACGGCCGCGCGCCGTGCCAGGGCGTAGAAACCTTTCAGGGAAGGCGAGGCGGCCGTCGCTCCGCCCGTCCGGCTCGCGGCGACGACGCGCTCGGCCAGCTCGCGCTCGCCGGGGCCGTAGGTGACGACCGAGCGCAGGCCGGTACGGACGAGCAGCGCGTCGGCCAGCTCCCCGAAGCGGCTCGCGTCCCAGAGCTTCGTCGGCCAGCCGCCGCCGGGGTTCAAAATAGTGAACCTTTCTCCGACCGCTTGGACGACCTCGTCGGCCTCGCGCTCGTGCAGCGGCGAGACGTGGACTGGGAAGTCGAGCGTCTCGGACGCGGTCGGCAACTTCACCCCGAGCGCTTCGGACGCGAGCGCCAGATTTTTGCGGATGACGTTGAGGCGCGCAGGCGTTCTGACCGTCTCCGTCAGGAGGAAACGGCTCGCCGGCTCGCGCAGGTGTTCACGCGAAAAACCCACACGACGCCGCGCGCCCGAGAGGCGCGCAACCAGTGCGGATTTAAGCAGTCCCTGGAAATCTATGGAAAGGTCGAAGGGTGAGGCGCGTAACCGTCGCAACTGTCGGCGCGTTGCCGGCAGCGTCTCCCCAGACAACGGCCAGCGCCTCAATCCCTTCGTGTCGACTTCGATGAGGGTTTCTAAAAGAGGGTTGTCCCTCAAAATTTCGGCCGCGCGCCGCTCGACCACCCAGGAGATTTTCGCCCCCGGCACGGCCCGCCTCACGGCCGCCAGCGCGGGCAGCGTGTGCACCACGTCGCCGATGCTCCCGAGTTTGACGAAAAGAATTCGCATGCGCGAGTGAATAGTAAATCGTGAATAGTAAATAGTGCGGCAAGTTCCGCCGGGCGTTGCTTCAAGCGCGGCCCGGCAACTCTCAAACACCATTTACGATTTACTATTCACCATTTACTCTCCCAAATATTTCCGTGCTCGAATGGTCTTTCGGGTCTCCGACGATCTGGACGCGGCCGCCGAAGGATCGTACCACATCACGTTCGGGCACCGAGTCTTCGGTGTAGTCGGTGCCCTTGGCGTGGATGTCCGGGCGGAGCGCGAGCAGGAGCTCCGTCACGGTCGGCTCGTGGAAGACAGTGACGTAGTCCACGGCGCGCAGGGAGGCGATGACCTCGGCGCGCTCGCGCTCGGGGACAAAGGGGCGGCCCTCGCCCTTGAGCCGACGCACCTGCTCGTCGGAGTTGACGCCGACGACGAGCAGGTCGCCCAGGCCCTTCGCCGCCTCAAGGTAGCGGACGTGCCCGACGTGGAGGAGGTCGAAGCAGCCGTTGGCGAAGACGACCCGCGCGCCCCCCTTGCGCGCAATCGCCACGCGCGCGATGAGACGGTTGCGCTCAAGGATGCGCGCCGCGGCGGCTATCTTGGCCTGTTCTTCGGTCTCCCTCATCTCGCTACTGCTGCTCGTCCGTGGTCGAACTCATCGTGCCTTCGAAGCGCTCGGCCGCGGGGTTGTAGTGCACCTCGTAAGAATCGAGCGAGCCGCCGCGCCCGCGGTAGTCTATCTCGTACTTCCAGCGGCCGGGCGTCGTCGGCGCTTTGCTGAAGAGGTAGTCTACCCAGTCGAGCACGTCCGTGCTCTTCTTCCCCTTGCTGTCCGTCACGGCGAGGCTCGTGGAGTACTGTATCACCCTGTCCTGCTTTTCGCTGTAGCCGAAGAGCGCCGTCCCCAGCCCCATGCAGGCCCAGGCGTCGTAGAGCGCGAACTCGTGCGCGCGGCCGTCGCCGTTGAAGTCCTTCAGCCACATGATGGTCGGCCGCCCCTCGCGCCCCTCGGCGACGCCCTCGACGTGGTAATAACTCCCGGCGTGGATGCGGTAGGGAAGGTCGAACGCGTCTTCGCCCTCTTCCAAAACCTTCACGGTGTTGACGACGCGGCCGGTCGCCTTGTCCACGAGCGACACGCGGGCGGGGCCGTGGTAGAAGCTGCCGCGCGTCTCCTCGGGGCAGGTGTACGTCTCCCCGTCTTCCTCGTTGCGCGGGGACTTCTTCGGCCGGAGCATCCAGAGGACGAGCGAACGCCTCTTCCCGTCCTTGAGTTCGAGCGCGCGCTCCTCGACGACGAAGGCGCCCGCGGGCAGGCCGTACGGCGCGCGCCGCGTCTGTGCGGGCGCGGCCGGGGCGAGCAGGAGCAGAAGCAGGAGGGCCGTAAGCGAGACTTTCATCATCAACGTCTTCAAACCTGTCCTTCGTGTTCGAGCGAGGCGAGCAACTCCTGCGGGTTGACCGTGGCCGTACCGCGCTTGAGGACGACGACGCCGCCCGCGTGGTTCGCGAGGCGCGCGGCCGTCGGGTAGTCCGCGCCCGAGGCGAGCGCGAGCGCGTAGGTCGCGATGACGGTGTCGCCCGCGCCCGTCACGTCCACGGCGTCGTGCGAGCCGACCGCGTCGAGGTGGAGCGGTGACTCGCCCCCTTCGAGCAAGACCATCCCGTGTTTGCCGCGCGTGATGAGCAGGGACTTGTAGCCGAGTTCCGCGCGCAGGCGCTCGCCTTCGACTGCCAGCTCCGCGGCGCCGGCGAAGCGACGGCCCGCGACCTGCTCAACTTCGTCCTCGTTCGGCGTGGCCGAGTCGAAGCCCTCGAACTCGCGCATGCGGAAGCGCGAGTCGACCACGATCGGCGCGCGCCCCTCCGCACGCCGCAGCGGCGCTACGGTCGTCTCACACGCGACGCCGTAATTGTAATCGGAGACGACGGCCGCCTCCGCCTCCTCGAACGCCGCGCGGACGTTCGAAGCGACGTCGGCGAGTACCCGCTCGTCCTTGAGAACGTCGCTCTCGTAGTCGAGCCGCACGACCTGCTGCCGGGTCGAGTGCGCGTGGCCGGCGAGGATGCGCATCTTCGTCGTCGTACTCTGTCCCGGCGCGACGACGAGGCCGGAGCAATCGACGCCCGCGCCCTCCAACTTCCCCGTCAGCTCGCGCCCGGCCGAGTCCCCCCCGACCACGCCGACGATTGCGCAGCGAGCGCCGAGCGCGGCGAGGTTCATGGCGCAGTTGGCGGCCCCGCCCGGCACGGTCTCCGTCCGCTCGTGCCGCAGAATCATCACCGGCGCCTCGCGCGACACGCGGCTGATCTCGCCCGACACGAACTGGTCGGCGATCAGGTCGCCGAGCACGACGACGCGCCGCCCCTCGAACCCGCGCACCAGCGACGCCAGCCGCCCCGTCTCCGCTCTCTCCTCAACGCTCAAAAACTGATTATCTCCTTCACCGCTTCCAGCAGGTTTTCGGCGACGAGGTCGGGGCGGTGTTCCCACGTGTGGCTCTGGTGCTCGTACTCGCCGCGGCCGTAGCCGGTCAGGACGAAGGCGGCGCGCGTGCCCGCGTTGCGCGCCAGCTCCGCGTCGCTGTAGCGGTCACCGACCATCCAACTCCTTCGTAAGTCCACGTTCAGTTCTTCGGCCGCGCGCTTGATGAGGCCGGGCCGCGGCTTGCGGCAGTCACAGTCGAAACGGTAGGGCGGCTCGCCGACCGAGGGGTGGTGCGGGCAGTAGTAGACCGCGTCGAGCCGCGCGCCGCCCTTCTCCAGCTCTTCGGCGAGGAGGCCGTGCACCCTGCCGATCATCTCCTCTTCGAAGTAGCCGCGCGCCACGCCCGCCTGGTTGGTGACGAGGACGGCGAGCCAGCCCGCCTCGTTGAGCGTGCGTATGGCCTCGGCCGCGAAGGGGAAGACCTTGTAGCGCGAGACGTGGTTGACGTAGCCGACCTCTTCGGAGATCGTCCCGTCGCGGTCGATGAAGACGGCGGGCCGCTGCTCGCTCAACGTGCCACCTCGACCTTCTCAACCCTCTGCCCGAGTTCGAGCGCGCGCGCGGCGTGCCCGAAGACCTCTTCGGGCGTGATGGCGGTCATACAGCGGTGGTCGATGGGGCAGTCGCGGAGCATGCAGGGCGCGCAGTCGGGCGGACGCCTGACAACCTCGGCCGTGGTTGAGTAAGGTCGGGTCGTGACTGGGTTTGTCGGGCCGAAGATGACGACGACGGGGCAGCCGACGGCCGCCGCGACGTGCGCCGGCCCCGTGTCGTTCGTGACGAGCAGGTCTGCGGCCTTGAGCACGGCCGCCGTCTGCGCGAGGTCGGTCTTGCCGGTGAGGACGACGGGGCGCGCGCGCATGTGACGTCCGACCTCAAGCGAGATGTCCAACTCTTCGGCGGCGCCGACGAGGACGATCTCCGCCCCGACCTTCTCATGCAGAAGGTCTGCGACGGCGGCGAAGCGCTCGGCGGGCCAGCGCTTCGCGCGGCTGTTGGTCGAGCCGGGGCAGACGGCGACGAGCGTGCGGCCGGGCCGCGCGCCGTGCTCGCGAAGTAGAGCCCCCGCTTCTCGCAGACGCGAGTCCGTGACGCGCAGCTCCGCGTCCGGCTCACGCGTTTCGACGGACGAGGAGCCGTAAAGCCTCCGCTCCAGCTCCGCGACGAGATTCAGGTAGTAGAAGACTTCGTGCCGCGTGCCGCGCCACACGGGGACGGGGACGCGCTCTGTGAGCAGCGCCGAGCGCCCTTGCGTCGCGTAGCCGACGCGCGCGGGCACGCCGGCCAGCGCCGCGGCCAGCGCGGGCGCGAACGAGTTGGGGAAGAGCAGTGCGAGGTCGAAGCGCCGCGCGCGCCATTCGCGCGCTTCCCGGAAGAGGGCGGCGGGCTTGCTCAAATCGTTCCGAGTGACGAGGAGGTCGTCGATGAAGTCGGCGCCCGCGAAAATCCCTTCGGCCCAGGGGCGCGTCGCCAAAGTCACGCGCGCGCCGGGCAGCGCGCGGCGCAGCGCGCGCAGCGCGGGCACGGTCATCACCGCGTCGCCCACCCAGTTCACGCCGCGCACGACGACGCGCTCGATCTTCTCCGGCCGAGGAGTCACGAAGATAGTTTAGTCCAGGGATGCCGACTCGTCACTTCCGCAGCCCGCGCGCCTGTGCGCTCAGCTCCTGCATTGCCTCGGCGCGGCCGATGCAGATGAGCATGTCGCCCGCGCGAATCTGCGTGTCGCCCGAGGGGTTGAAGATCATCTCGCCGCCCGCGCGGCGGATGGCGGCGACGACGACGTCGAGCTGCGAACGGATGTTCGTATCCTTCAGCCTGCGACCCTCGAGCGACGCGCCCTCCACGACCTCGACCTCCTCGAAGGCGAGGTCTAAGGTCTCGGCCGTGATCGAGTCCATGAAGTCCGCGACCGCGGGCTTCAACAGAGCCTGCGCCATGCGGTGGCTGCCGATGATAATCGGCGCGATGACGCGGTTCGCGCCCGCGCGGACGAGCTTCGGCTCGGCCGACTCCTCGACCGCGCGCGCGACGATGCGCAGGGTCGGATTCAGCGTCCGCGCCGTCAGCACGATGTAGAGGTTCCCCGCGTCGTCGGGCAGGCACGCGGCCAGGCCGGTCGCGCGCTCGACGCCGGCTTCGAGCAGCGTCTCGTCGAGCGTGGCGTCGCGGATGAGGAGCTGCATGTCGGGGACTTGGAGCTGCGCGGCGAGCGCGGCGTTGCTCTCGACGACGACGAAGGGGACGCCCGAGCGCTGTAACTCTCGGACGATGCGACTGCCGACGCGGCCGGCCCCGCAGATGATGTAGTGACCTCGCAGCTTGGACATCTCGCGCTGGCGGCGGCGCTCGCCGTAGGCGGCCAGGATTTCGGAGCGGACGAGCGACTGCACCGCGGTCGAGAGCAGGTAGCCGGCCGTGCCCACCCCGAGCACCATGAAGAAGATCGAGAAGTTGCGACCCGAAGGCGAGAGCGGCAGCGGCGGCCCGTACCCGACCGTCGTCACCGTCATCACCGTCATGTAGAGGCTGTCGGCCAGCGACCAGCCCTCGATCAGGGTGAACCCGACGGTGCCGAAGGCCACCACGCCCGTGAGCGCGGCCAGCGAGTAGAAGAGGCTCGGGCGCGGCCAGAGTCTCTTCCTCAGTTCTACGGCTGGGGGCGGCATCGAACCGTGCGCCTCCGCGGCGGCATCAAACTCATGCTCTCAAAGCTAACGCGCCACGTTAGCTAAAGGGGCCGGAGGTGTCAAACTGTTGAGTAGGCAGTAGGCGGTTCGAGTGGCCGAGGGGCTTGCTGTCATTTGAAGGTGCGTGTGGCAAGGGGCTATTTCACCACAGAGGCACAGCTTGCTGAAGTATTCCGCTTCAAGCTGTGCCTCTGTGTCTCTGTGGTGAAATCCTCTCCGCAATACGGCCCGACCGCCAACATCGACAACGGCCTGCTGACTACTCCATTTACTATTCACCGTTTACCATTTACTATTCACACGATGGCTCTGCGTCATCCGCCGAAAGATGTCATCCCGCCGGCCGCGCAGGCGCGCCGCCGCGCGCCGCGTGTCGTGAGGTTCGAGGAGCCGCCCGAGGGCTTCTGGCGCCGCTGGCGCCGCCGCCTCATCCGGCCGGCCACGGTCATCCCCGTCGCCCTTCTCGCAATCGTCTGTGTCGCCGTCCTCGGCTACTACTACACGGTCTTCTCCGAGCGCATCGACAAGCTCCTGCGCGGAGAGGTCTTCACGCGCAGCGCGGGCATCTACGCCGCGCCCAAACAGCTCCGCACGGGCGAGGGGCTTTCGGCCGAAGACCTGGTGGCGAGTCTGAAGCGCGCGGGGTACGTCGAGCGCTCTTTGCAGGCCGACGACGCGCGCGGGCGTTACGCCGCGGACGGCGCGGGCGTCGAGGTCGAGCCGAGCAAGGACTCGAAGATAGACGGCAAGGCGCAGTTCCCGCACGTCCGCGTGCAGTTCGGCAAGGGCGGGAAGACGGTCGCCGCCATCAGCGACCTCGACGCGGGCGGCGCGAAGGTGCAGAGCGCCTGGCTCGAACCGGAACTCATCAGCGCCGTCGCCGGGCCGCAGCGCGAAAGGCGCCGCGTCGTCGGCTACGGCGACCTGCCCGACGTGCTGGTCAAGGCCATCGTCACGACCGAAGACCGGGACTTCTTCAACCACTACGGCGTCAACTTCCGGGGCATCCTGCGCGCGGCCATCCGCCGCTACGACGCCGACCCGAACTCTTTCCTCTCGCGCCAGGGCGGCTCTTCGATCACGCAGCAGCTCGTCAAGAACCTCTTCCTCTCGCCCGAGGACTCCATCAAGCGCAAGGTGTCCGAAGCCTACATGTCGGTCATCCTTGAGACGCGCCTCTCGAAGCGGGAGATATTCGCGCTCTACTGCAACGAGATATACCTCGGCCAGCGCTCGGGCTTCTCCATCAAGGGCGTGGGCGAGGCGAGCGAGGCGTATTTCAACAAGGACGTGACGACGCTGACGCTCCCCGAGGCCGCTTTGCTCGCGGGGATGATTCGCAGCCCGAACCGCTACAACCCGTACAAGTACCCGGACACGGCCTTCGAGCGTCGCAATCAGGTCTTGAAGTCGATGGTCGAGGCCGGCGCCATCACGGAGGTCGAGGGCGCGCGGGCGATGGCGACCGAGGTCAAGCTCGCGCCGCAGAAGGGTCGCATCGACGCCTCGGAGGCGCCGTACTTCGTGGACTACGCGCAGAACCAGCTCGCGGACATCCTCGCCGACACCTCGGCCGCCGAGCGCCTGCGCATCTACACGACCATCGACATGGACTTGCAGCGCGCGGCCTACGCGGCGCTGGTCAAGCAGCTCGCCGCGCTCGACAAGGTGCAGGCCAGGCGCTTCCCCGCGGGCACGCTCCAGGCCGCGCTCGTCGCGATGAAGGCCGACACGGGCGAGATCGTCGCGATGGTCGGCGGGCGCGACTACGAGAAGAGCCAGCTCAACCGCGCGACCGACGCGATGCGCCAGCCCGGCTCGGTCTTCAAGCCGTTCGTCTACGCGACCGCCATCAACACGGCCTACGACCCCGCCCCGCAGGTCATCACCGCGGCCACGACCTACAGGGACGAGCCGACGACCTTCACGTTCGGCGGCCAGTCCTACTCGCCCGGCAACTTCGGCGACACCTTCTCGCACAAGGACGTGACGGTGCGCGACGCCCTGACGCGCAGCCTCAACGTCGTCACCGTCAAGATCGCCTCCGAGCTGACCATCAGCCGCGTGATGGCGCTGGCGGTGAAGGCGGGGCTGCCGAAGCCGAAGCAGAACTTCCTCGCGATGGCGCTCGGCACAAACGAGGCGACGCCCTTGCAGGTCGCCTCGGCCTACACGGCCTTCGCGCAGCTGGGGACGCGCGTGACGCCGGTCGGCATCAACCGCATCACGAACGGGAGCGGCGTGACCATCGCCGCGCCGCAGGGGCAGAAGAACGAGGTGATGCGCCCGCAGGTCGCCTACATCATGGACTCTCTGATGAAGGACGTGGTGAACCGCGGCACGGCGGCGAAGGTGCGCGCGCGCGGCCTGCGCGCCAACGTCGCGGGCAAGACCGGCACCTCGCGGGACGGATGGTTCGCGGGCTTCACGCCGAACCTCGTCTGCGTCGTCTACGTCGGCTTCGACGACGGCTCGGACTTGGGGCTGACGGGCGGCGACTCGGCCCTGCCCATCTGGACTGACTTCATGGCGGCGGCCCTCCAGATGCACCCCGAGTGGGGCGGCGACTGGCAGGAGCCGCCCGACATCGAGCACGTCGACATCGACCCGACGACGGGGATGCTCGCCGCCGCCTCCGCGACCGAGAAGCGTTCGGAGCTCTTCATCAAGGGCAGCGCGCCCACCAGAGAGTCCGTGCCGGACGAGTCGGCCACGCCCGAAGAGCTGCCCCTGCCCGAGGCTGACTTGCCTCTGCCGAAGGCAACGCCCGGCTCCGTCTACGTCCCCCCGTACGAAGAGGAGCCGACGCCCACGCCCGGCCGCCGCGAACGCTCGACGCAGCCGCCCGGCCGCGGCGAAGAGGGCGATGACGGCTCGCGCCTGTCGGGCTACGTCACGCTCGACATCGACCCGACGACGGGGCTCATCGCCGCGCCGACCTGCCCCATCATACGCACGCAGACCTTCCGCATCGGCACCGAGCCGCACAAGCGCTGCGGCCCGCAGTACCACCAGAACCAAGTCATCATCCCCGGCGAGACGCGCCCGCGCCGCGCCGCGCCCCCTAAAGAAAATTAGGTCAGAACCGCCCGCGGTAGCGGGTGGCCTTTGAGAACCGAACGAGCCGTGTCGCAAAAGGCCGCCCGCTACCGCGGGCGGTTCTGACCGCTATGTTCGCAAGGAGTTAATCTTGTGACCTTTCTTAACAACCTCGCGCGCGTACTCGTGTGCGCGTTGATTCTGTCTGCCGCGCCGGCCGTCGCTTTGGCGCAGGGGCCGGCGCCGCCTGCTCGCGTCGAGGTGATGCTGACGGGCGGGAAGAGCTCGCCCGCGCCGGAGCTGACGCGCGAGGACGTGCGCGTCTACGTGGACGGCGTCGAGCGCCCCGTCGTCTCTTTCGAGAAGGAGGTGCTGCCGGTCAGCTACGGGCTGGTCGTGGACAACTCCGGCTCGCTCCGCTCGCAGGTCTACGCGGTGGCGACCGCGGCCAAGTACGTCGTCAGTCGGAACGGCCCCGAAGATCAGGCGTTCGTCGAAAGGTTCGTCTCGTCCGACAACATTGACATCCTCCAGCGCCTCACAGGGGACGGCGACGCGCTCTACAGCGCCCTCGATTCGATGCGCATCGAGGGCGGCCAGACGGCGATGCTCGACGCGCTCTACATGGCGGGCGACTACCTGATAAAGAGTACGAAGCAGACTGACGCGCCGAAGCGGCGACTCGCCCTCGTCCTCGTCACGGACGGCGAGGACAGGCACAGCTCTTCCAAGGTCGAAGAGGTCTTGAAGCTGCTCAAGGGCGGCGGCGTGCAGGTCTTCTGCGTCGGGCTGACGGGCGCGCTCGAAAATGACCGGGGCTTCGTCGTGAAGGGCAAGCGGCAGACGGCGAAAGAGCTTCTGGCGAAGCTCGCCGCGGAGACCGGCGGCCGCGTCTTCTACGTCGAGAAGAACGGCCAACTTGAAGAGGCCGTCGCAGACCTCGCCAACAACCTGCGCACGCGCTACGCCATCGGCTACGCGCCGCCCGAACCGGGCGCGAAGGGCAACGGCAAAGTCGAAGTCAAACTCGTCGGCGCCGCCGCCAGGGCGAAGCTCAAGGCTGAAGTCCGACCGTGAGGGAGGGCGTACGTCTGACAAAATAAGGAGGGATGACGAGAGACCCGCTGCCTCTCGTCATCCCTCTTATGTTTGACCGACGCCCTCCCTCACGGTCGGGCTTCCGCCTGTTGGAGCGCCTCTTGCAGCGTCTCGTAGGCGAGCGCGGCGGCGTGCTGTTTGCGCGGGGGCAGGCCGCCGGCCGCTTCGGTGATGTCCGAGCGCGTGAGGCGCGCGGCCTCTTCCAGAGTCATCCCCTCCAACATCCCCGCGAGCGCGGAGCCGCACGCAATCGTCGGCGGGCAGCCGTAGGCGAGGAAGCGCGCGGACTCGACGCGCCCGCCCCGCACGCGCAGGGCGAGGCGCAGGCGGTCGCCGCAGACGGGGTTCGTCTGCTCTGCCTCCGCGTCGGCGCCTTCGAGCGTGCCGGCGTTGCGCGGGTTGGCGAGGTGCTCTTTGAAGGTGTCGGAGTAGGTCACGGACAATTCAGTAGGCGGTAGGCAGATGGCAGTAGGCAGTTCAGAGCCTCCGCCGAGAAGTTAGGGTTAACTCTCAACGTCCTTAACGCGGAGCGCACTGCCTACTGCCATCTGCCTACTGCCTACTGCCTTCTGATAGAGAGGTGACAATCGGCGAAGGTTCTCGACGGCGCGGGGCAGGACTTCGAGGACGTAGTCGATCTCCTCCTCGGTCGTGTCTTTGCCGAGGCTGAAGCGGATGGAGCCGCGCGCCAGCTCGTCGTCACGTCCGAGCGCGCGGATGACTGGCGAGGGTTCGAGCGAGCCCGAGGAGCAGGCCGAGCCGGTCGAGACGGCGACGCCCTGCATGTCGAGGTTGATGAGCAGCCCCTCGCCCTCTATGAAGCGGAAGGAGATGTTCGACAGTCCCGGGAGCCGCCGCGCGCGGTCGCCGTTGTAGACGATGTCCGCGACGCGAGACTCGACGCCCGACTCGAAGCGGTCGCGCAAGGAGCGGATGCGTTCGGCGCGCTCTTCAAGCTCAAGCCTCGTGAGCCGCGCGGCCTCGCCGAAGGCGACTATTAAAGGCACCGACTCCGTCCCGCCGCGCCGCTCGCGCTCCTGGTGCCCGCCGACGTTCTGCGGCGCGAGCCGAAGCCCACGCCGGACGTAGAGCGCGCCGACGCCCTTCGGCGCGTAGAGCTTGTGCGCGGAGACCGAGAGCAGGTCGCAGCCCAGCTCGTCCACGTCCAGGCGCATGCCTGACGCGGCCTGCACGGCGTCCGTGTGAAGTCGAAGGTGCTTCTGTCCCGCCTCGCGCCGCTCGCGGACGAGCGCGCCGATCTCCGCAATCGGCTGGACGGTGCCGATCTCGTTGTTGGCGAGCATGACGCTGACGAGCACCGTGTCGGGACGTAGAGCGGCGCGCACGTCCTCGACCCTGACCAGGCCGTCTTCATAGACGGGCAGGCGCGTCACCTCCCAGTCGCGGCGCTCCAGGGCCTCGCAGATGCCGCGCACCGAAGAGTGTTCTATCGAGCTGGTGACGATGTGCCGGCCGTAGTCGGCCGTCGTCTCGCAGTGGCCGCGGACGGCGAGGTTGTTCGACTCGGTTCCGCCGGAGGTGAAGACGACCTCGTTCGGGCGCGCGCCGAAGAGTTCGGCCACTTGGCGCCGCGCGCGGTCGACGGCCGCGCGCGCCTCCTGCCCGTAGAAGTGGACGCTCGAAGGGTTGCCGAACTTCCCGGTCAGGAACGGCAGCATCGCCTCGACGACCCTCGGGTCAACCGGCGTCGTCGCGCTGTGGTCAAGGTAAACTCTACGCATGATTACTTAAAATAAATGATAAACCCTTGAAGGCGTTCGGGGCATCAAACGCGGCGGCAAGCTCTCCCGCTTGGCCTTGTCGAGTCGTACTTTACGCCCGGAGTCTATGTCGCCCAAAGTTGGAGCGTCAAGGCGGTTGGACGCGGCGGCTCGCTGTTGTAAGCTCGCCCGAGGCCTCGTCCTTCGCCCCGAACTCAGGAGAAGAATTGATGAAGACCAGCAGACCCTACTCGACCGCCGCCCTCGCCCTCGCCCTCGCGCTCGCGGCCCTCTCGGCCGCACTCGCCCCCCGCGCCTCCGCGCAGCAGTACGGCGCGCTCGAGCGCGGCTACCGCACGGGCTACTCTGACGGCTACCAGTCGGGCTGGAGCGACCAGTTGAAGAACGCGCGCTCCGACTACAGGGCGAAGGCCGACTACCAGAGCGCAGACCGCGCGTACATCTCCGCCTACGGCGCGGTCGAAGACTACCGCGACGGCTACCAGCAGGGCTACGAGGTCGGCTACGAGGCCGGCTACGCGCGCCAGGGTTTCAACTCCGAGCTGCCGGCGGGCGGCGTCACGCGCCGCGGCGCGAGCCCGCGAGTGGCCGAGTCGGAGGGAGACCGCGCGCCCGCCCCCGCCGGTAGAGTCGACCCCGGGCAGGAGAGCGAGAGCGTCTCGCGCGGCGGCAGCGGCGGCGGGAGCGTCGACCCCGGCCGCAACGGCAACGTGGGCGGCGGGCCTTCAGTGCTGCCTCCGAACGTCGTGCTGACGGTCGAGCTTTCGAACCGCCTCACGACCGACGTGAGCCAGAAGGGCGACCACTTCGAGGCGCGCGTCGTCGAGCCGCAGGAGTACGCGGGCGCGGTCGTCGCGGGCCACCTCGCGGACGTGCAGCGCTCCGGCAAGGCGCGGGGCCGTGCGCTCCTCCAGCTCGACTTCGAGCAGATACAGTTGCCCGGCAGCAGCGACTGGCAGCCCTTCAGCGCGCAGGTCGTAGAGGTCTTGCAGCCCGAGCCGACCGGCACCGCCGAGGTCGACGCGGAGGGCGGCGTGCGCGGGCAGGACACGACCAAGGAGGACGTGGCGAAGGTCGGCGGCGCGGCGGCCGTCGGCGCCATCATCGGCGCGATTGCGGGCGGCGGCAAGGGCGCGGCCATCGGCGCTGTCATCGGCGGCGGCGCGGCCACCGGCGGCGTCATGACCCAGCGCGGCAAAGACATCCGCCTCGAACCCGGCCAGCAGCTCCGCATCAGAACGAGCGGGAGAAGGTGAAGAAGTAGGCAGTAGGCAGATGGCAGTAGGCAGTTGAAAGCCCCGCCATCGGGGCTTTAGGCTGAACCCTTCAACTTCCGAAGCGCGGAGCGACTGCCTACTGCCATCTGCCTACCGCCTACTGTTCTTGCCTACTATGATCGTTACTCTCCTGACAGACTTCGGGACGGCGGACTACTTCGTGGGGGCGTTGAAGGGGGCGGTGTTGTCGGCGAACCCGGGGGCGCGGGTCGTCGACATCACGCACGAGGTTCCGCCTTTCGACATCGAGGCCGGGGCGTTCACCTTGCGCGCGGCGTTCGAGACGTTTCCGGAAGGGACGGTGCACGTCGCGGTCGTCGACCCGGGCGTCGGCTCCGCGCGGCGCGGCGTCGCGGTCGAGGGGCTCGGGCACACGTTCGTCGGGCCTGACAACGGCCTGTTCGGACACGTCTACGAGCGCGTGCGGCCCTTCCGAGTCTTCCACCTCACGAACGGGGATTTCTTCAGAAGGGGAGTGAGCGCGACCTTCCACGGGCGCGACATCTTCGCGCCGGTCGCGGGTGCGCTCTCGCGCGGCGTCCGGGCCGAGGAGTTGGGGCCGGAGGTCTTCGACTTCGTGCGTCTGCCCTCGGCGGCGGTTGAGAAGGGCCGGGACGGGACGCTCGTCGGCGCGGTGATACACGTAGACCGCTTCGGCAACCTCGTCACCAACGTCACGCCCGAAGTCTTGAGTGAAGAGGCCGTGTCGGCCGGCGCGCATCTTCTCATCGCGGGGCGAGAAGTCAGACGTTTCCGCCGCTTCTTCGCCGAGGACGCCGAAGGCGCGGGCGAGCCGTTCGCCGTCTGGGGCAGCGCCGGGCTGCTTGAGGTCGCGGTCTTCCGCGACTCCGCCGCCCGCGTGCTCGGCGCGAAGCGCGGGGACAAGGTCGAAGTGAAACTGAAGTAGGCAGTAGGCAGATGGCAGTAGGCAGTGAAAGCTTATTGCCTGAACTGCCTACTGCCATCTGCCTACTGCCTACTGTACTTGTCAGTCCGCGCGCCTCTTTGCTATTTTCGAATCAATTCAAGTCTTAAGGACAAATCGAGATGGACAAAGCTGAGAGCAAGCCCGCCGCCAAGACCGGCGCGGGGCTTGAAGGTGTGGTCGCGGCCGAGTCGGCCATCGGCGACGTGGACGGCGTCAACGGCGTCCTCATCTACCAGGGACTCAACATCCACGACCTCGCCGAGCATTCGACGTTCGAGGAGACGGTCTACCTGCTCTGGCACGGGCGTCTGCCGAAGCGCGACGAACTCGACGCGCTCCGGAAGGAGTTGGCCGCGAACCAGAGGCTGCCCGAGGAGGTCGTCGCGCTGATGCGCAGCTTCCCCGCGGACGCCGAGCCGATGGACTCGGTGCGG
Organism: Acidobacteriota bacterium; assembly: GCA_019239425.1. Lineage (GTDB taxonomy): Bacteria > Acidobacteriota > Blastocatellia > Pyrinomonadales > Pyrinomonadaceae > QHXN01. Next base: position 123,040 of record JAFAZX010000006.1, on the reverse strand, counting down.
ACGGCCATCTCGGCGCTCGCCTTCTACGACAAGGGGGCGCGCGACCTCTCGCGCGAGGGCGCGCTGCGCACGGCGACGCGTCTGACGGCGCAGTTCCCCGTCGTCGTCGCCGCCGTCGAGCGCCTGCGTAAAGGCTTGGAGCCGGCCGAGCCGCGCGCAGACCTCAACCTCGCCTCGAACTTCCTCTACATGCTCAAGGGCGAGGAGCCCGAGGAGCGCGAGGCGCGCATCTTCGACGTGTGCCTCATCCTCCACGCGGATCACGAGCTGAACGCCTCGACGTTTACGGCGCGCGTCATCGCGGGCACGCTCGCGGACATGTACGGGGCGGTGACGGGGGCGATTGCGGCCCTCTCCGGGCCTCTGCACGGCGGGGCGAACACGAACGTGATGAAGATGCTGCTTGAGATCGGCGAGCCGGCGCGCGCCGACGAGTGGCTGCGCGACGCCCTGGCGAGCAAGAAGAAGATCATGGGCTTCGGCCACAGGGTTTACAAGACCGAAGACCCGCGCTCGGTCTGGCTGCGGCGGTTCTCGCGGGAGCTGGCCGAGGCGAAGGGCGAAACGCGCTGGATCGAAATCTTGGAGCGGCTGCGGGAGCTGATGTTCGCGGAGAAGAAGCTCTACCCGAACGTGGACTACTACTCGGGGTCGGCCTATTACCTGATGGGCATCCCGCTCGACCTCTTCACGCCGATCTTCGCCGTCAGCCGCATCTCGGGCTGGACGGGGCACGTGCTCGAACAGTACGCCAACAACCGTCTGATTCGGCCCCGGGCCGAATACATCGGCCCGCGCGACGTGCCTTACGTGCCGATTGGCGAAAGATAGTGTGGGTGCCTTTCCTTCTCAGTCCTGAGGATGGAGGGAAGGGGAATTAACCACAGAGACACAGAGACACAGCTTGAAGCAATAAGACTTCAAGCTGTGTCTCTGTGTCTCTGTGGTTAATTCCCCCCGCTACTCTCGACTCGGAGTAATCCGCGGCGCCTGCGGGTTGGGGTTCTCGCCGTCGGTGTAGCTCTTCAACTCGGAGGTGGCGGAGACGAGGCGCGTGCGCCAGGTGTAGAGGGTCGCGAGGACGAGGGCGAGCGTGCAGACCGCGCCGCCCTCGATGCCGTAGGCGCCGCCGCCGAGCCACGCCGGCCCCGCGTCCGCGAAGTTCAAAAGCGGGTGCGGCGTGATGCCCTTGATGCCGCTCACCGGCGAGCCGAGCAGCGCGCCCTGCACCCAGTTCCAGCCGAAGTGCAACCCTAAAGCGAACCAAAGGCTCCGCGTGCGCCAGTACGCGACGCCGAGCCACACGCCCGCCAGCGCCGTGTTGAGGAACGTGAAGCCCGGCGCCACGTTCGGGTTCAGAAGGTGCGCCAGCGCGAACGGCGCCGACACGGGCAGCAGCGCCACCCACAAGGGCCACGAACGCATCAACGTCTGCAGAGGGTAACCGCGGAAGAGCATCTCCTCGGCCGCCGCCCCGAGCATGAAGACGACGAACGAGACGACGAGCGTCAACAACACCCCGGCCTTCAAGCCTTCGAAAGAGAAGCGGTAGCTGCCCGCCGCCGCCCCCACCAGCGCCGCCGCGCCGACCGCCACGCCGCCGCCGGCCGTCCCCAAAACCAGGTCGCGCACCCAACCCCGGTGCAGAGCCCAGCCGAGCGAGCGCCACGGCAACTCTTCGAGCAGCCACGCGCAGCCCCAGCCGATGAGGGCCGCCGGGACGAAAATCAAGACCGACTGGATGGCGAACCAGGCCATGCCGTCGAAGAGCCTGTGGTAGACGGGGCGCGGCAGCAGGAGCAGGCCGGCCAGGTCAACGCTCCTGAAGACGAAGGTGGAGACGGCGAAGTAGGCCGCGACGAAGGCGGCCAAACGCCACACGCTCCGCAGTCGCCCCGCGTCGTTGTAGAAGAAGTCGGTCATGAGTCGGGCCAATATAACCGAAGGCGGGCCGGGAAGACGAGAATGCGGGGCGCGCCGGCCGCGTGGTAAACTCCGGCGCGGACTGGCGAAGGCATGTCTGAGAAGGGAAGCGTTTTGACGGAAGAGAACTCACAGAAGCCACGGCGCCGCGCCGCGCCGTGGCTCTTCGGCGGGCTGACGCTGCTCCTGCTGTCGGTGCTCGTCTCGCTCCAGCTCTTCGGGCTGTGGGAGGTCATCACGCCCGACACGGCGCGCGACTCGCTGCTCATCTACGCGCTCTCGACGCTCAACTTCGTCGCCTTCTTCCTCTTCAGCTTCATCTTCATCCGCAGCCTCCTGAAGCTCAGGCGCGAGCGGCGCGCCTCGATGCTCGGCTCGAAGATCAAGACGCGGCTCGTCGTCTACTTCATCGCCGTCAGCCTGCTCCCCATCACGGGCATGGCGCTCTTCTCCTACATGTTCTTCAACCGCTCGATGGAGAAGTTCTTCAGTTTCTTCCCCGGCGACGTGGTGCGGCAGGCGCGGCTCGCCGAGGACGAGGACGCGCGCCAGCAGTCCGAGCACCTTCTGCACGTCGCGCACGTGGCGGCCGGCTCGCTCGCGCACAAGAGCCCCGAAGAGTTGCAGGCCGAGTTGGACGCGCTCGTCAGCGGGGGCGACCTCGCGCGCGCGACGTTGATTTCGGGCGAGGGCGTCGCGGAGGCCGACGCGAAGGCCGAGGGCGTCAACGTCTCGGACGAAGAGCTGGCGGAGGCGTTGAGCAAGGCCGGCGGGACGGAGGGCGTCGTCACCGTCAAGACCGGCGCGGGCGTGCTCGACGCCGTGAACGTGTCGGCCGGCGAGTCGTCCCGCAGGTTCTTCGTGGCGCGCATACGCCGCGGCGACGCGAGCCTCGCGCGGCTCGTCGCCAGCGCGCAGACCTTCGAGGACTTCCGGCGCAACCAGCGGAAGGTGCGCGTGCTCGGCGTGACGACGCTCGGGCTTCTGACCTTAATGCTCCTGTTCGCGGCGACGTGGAGCGCGATTCACCTGGCGCGCGGCATCGGCACGCCGATCCGCGCCCTGGCCGAGGCGGCGAAGGAGGTGGCCGCCGGCAACCTTACGCACCACATCGAAGCCATCACCGACGACGAGCTGGCCGTCCTCGCCGACGCCTTCAACGACATGACGGCGCAGTTGTCGGAGAACCGCGCGCGGCTCGAAGCCAACGCCGCGGAGCTGGGCGAGAAGAACCTCGCGCTCGAAGAGCGCCGGCATTACATCGAGACGGTCTTGCAGACGGTCTCGACCGGCGTCATCTCGCTCGACGAGCAGAACCGTGTCACCACCATCAACGCCGCCGCGCTCGCGATGCTCCGGCTCGAGCAGCCGCCCGCGCCGGCCGCGCCGCTCGCGGAGGTCGTGAGCGCCGACGACCTCGACGTGCTCGAACGCGTCCTCTGGCGCGCGCGGGCGCGCGGCCGCGCCACCGAGCAGATGGAGCTGGCGCGCGTCGCCGCGCAGGAGCCGAACGGGAACGGCGGCGGCGCGCCCCGCGTCGTCCCCGTCGCGCTCACCGCCACGGCGCTCTCGCCGCGCGAGGGCGTGGCGCGGCGCGGCGTCGTCCTCGTCATCGAAGACCTGTCCGAGCTGCTCGCGGCGCAGCGCGCGGCCGCTTGGAGCGAGGTCGCGCGAAGGCTCGCACATGAAATAAAGAACCCGCTCACGCCCATACAGCTCTCGGCCGAGCGCATCGCGCGCAACTTCCGGCGCGCCGCCGCGGACGAAGGAGCCGCCGCCTCGACTCCGCACAACGGCAACAGCCACGACACGGAGCGCGAGCGCGTGGCCCGCGTCGTCGAGGAGTGCACGACGACCATCAGCCGCGAGGTCGAGGGCCTGAAGTCGATGGTGGACGAGTTCACGCGCTTCGCCCGCCTGCCGCACGCGCGGCTCGAACCGGCCGACTTGAACGAGGTCGTGCGGCAGGCCGTCTCGCTCTACCGCGAGCGCCTGGAGGACGTGCGGATGGACGTCCTGCTCGCGCCGACTTTGCCGGGCGCTCTGCTCGACAGCGAGCAGATACGCCGCGTCTTCGTCAACCTCATCGACAACTCGGTCGAGGCCCTGGCCTCTGCCGAAGGCGAGCGGCGCATCACGGTCGCGACCGCGCACGACCCGGCGCGCGGCCTGCTCATCGCCGAGGTCGCGGACACGGGCCACGGCATCGCGCGCCACGACTTCGCGCGACTCTTCCAGCCCTACTTCTCGACCCGCGGGCGCGGCACGGGACTCGGCCTCGCCATCGTCCACCGCATCATGACCGAGCACGGCGGCCGCATCCGCGCCGAGTCGAACCGGCCGGGGGGGGCGAGGATGATTATCGAATTCCCCGTCGCCGAAGACAGGCAGGGGGAAGCCCGACCGTGAGGGAGGGCGCCGGTCTCCCATCACAGCCCAAGCAGAGTTAGACGTACGCCCTCCCTGACGGTCGGGCTTCCGCCACAATCGCATCATGTCAGATTCCATCCTTATCGTTGACGACGAGCGCGGGATACGCGAGACGCTGCGCGCCGTGCTGGAGGACGAGGGCTTCGCGTGCGAGGCCGTCGGGTCGGGGGAGGAGTGTCTGGAGGCGGTCGGGCGGCGCGCGTTCGGGTGTGTGCTCCTCGACGTGTGGCTGCCGGGGATCGACGGCGTCGAGACGCTGGCGCGCATGAGGGAGCAGGGCGCGGACGCAGCCGTCGTCATGATCTCGGGCCACGCCACCATCGAGACGGCCGTGCGCGCGACCAAGCTCGGCGCCTTCGACTTCGTCGAGAAGCCGCTCTCGATTGAGAAGACCGTGCTGACCGTACGCAACGCCTTGCGGCAGCGCGGGCTCGAACGCGTGAACGCGGCCCTGAGTGAAGAGCTGCGCGACGAGTGGGCGATGGTCGGCGAGTCGGTGGCGATGCGCGCGCTCCGGAAACAGATCGAGCTGGTCGCGCCGACCGACGGGCGCGTGCTCATCTACGGCGAGAGCGGGACGGGCAAGGAGCTGGTGGCGCGCGCCATCCACGCGCGTTCTTTGCGCGCCGCGGCGCCGTTCGTCGAGCTGAACTGCTCGGCCGTGCCCGAGGAGTTGATCGAGTCGGAATTGTTCGGCCACGTCCGCGGGGCCTTCACGGGGGCGACGGGGCCGAAGCGCGGCAAGTTCGAGGCGGCCGACGGCGCGACGCTCTTCCTCGACGAGGTCGGGGACATGAGTCAGCGGATGCAGGCGAAGGTCTTGCGCGTGCTCGAGGAGCAGAGGTTCGAGCCGGTCGGCTCGACGGCTTCGATGCGCGTGGACGTGCGCGTGCTGGCGGCGACCAACAAGCGGCTCGAAGTCGAGATCGAGCGCGGGCAATTCCGCGCAGACCTCCTCTTCCGCCTCAACGTCATCCCTTTCGAGGTGCCCCCTTTGCGCGAGCGCGCCGAGGACATCCCGCTCCTCGTCGAGCACTTCAACCGACGCTTCTCGCTCTCCTACAACAAACTCCCGAAGCGCTTCGAGGCGGACGCCGTCGAGGCTTTGCGCGCCTACGCGTGGCCCGGCAACGTGCGCGAGCTGCGCAACACGGTCGAGCGCGTCGTCATCATGCACACGGCCGAGCGCGTCAACGCCTCAGACCTCCCGCCGCTCGGCGGCGAGGAGCCGGCGCCCGTGCCCGCGCGCTTCTCCTCCTTCCGCGACGCCAGCGAGGCGCACCAGCGCGACTTCATCCGCGCGCGACTCGCCGAGGCCGAGGGCAACGTCTCCCGCGCGGCCGAGCTGATGGGCATGGATCGCAGCCACCTCTACCGCCGCATGCGCGCCCTCGGCATCAACGTCCGCGAGGAGCGCGCCGGCACCGGCCAGACTTAAATCCTTTCAAATAGACACGGACTCTACGGGGGAGGCGTCTGGCTGGCGCCGACCGCGCCGCAGGGCGTGTCGTCAGAAGACCTGACGCGCGAGCTGGGGCACACACCCATCTCGATGAACTCCGCGTCGATGTTCAGGAGCTTCGGGCAGGGATCGGAGAGTATCAGCTCCAACTCCGGCTCGTCGCCCTGGTCGAAGGCTTCATAGTAGAGGAAGAAGTCGCTCCGCTTCTCCTTGGGCTGGGCCGGGTCGGAGTCGAACTGGCAGCCCGGGTCTCCGTCGTTGCAGTTGTTGGTGATGTCCACCTGAAAGGTGACGCCCGGCTCGGGCCTGAGCGTGAGGGGCACGTCGAACGGCCCGCCCGAGAGCGTGACCGCGCCGTCGTCGGGCTTCAGGTAGATGTTGGCGGCCACGTAGTGCGCGACGCTGCCGAGTTGGGTGTCGGAGGCGCCCGAGTCGTCGTCCTCGGGCCGGAACAGAAACTTCGAGCAAGTCTTGCGGAGCGTGTAGAAGAGGCCGTTGTTAATCGTCACGCCGTTCATCACCGCGTCCGGGTTAAGGGTGACGCCGCCGGGGTACATGTCGTCGAAGTCTATGACCCAGCGCCAGTCGTGCGGGTCGTTCCCGCCGGCGGGGTCGGGCCTCTCGAACGGGTCGCGGGTGTAAACGTACGTCCCGTCGATCAGATCAGGGTTGGCGACGCGAACGTCGAGGCGGGATGCGGACTTGGGGTCGCCGATGTCATAGGGTTCATGGAGCGAGTGGCACACGCCGCCCTCCCTCCGCCAGACCTGTATGACGTAGCGGTGCGGGTGAGGGTGGCCGGCGTGCGCGCTCGTGTTATGCGTGCCCACGAAACATCCGCTGCTGCCGTCGAAGAGGATGCAGAGCAGGCCGTGGAAGATGAGCCTGACCGTCGGCTCCTGTGCGGGAAGGCCCTGTTGACTCTCCGGCCAGACGGCGAGGGTTCTGGCGCGGGGCGCGGCCGCGCGCGCGGAGTCTGTTCGTTCCTGGTTTGACATCTTACTGACTCCTCTCGAAAACATGACTCAGGTTGCCCTTTGAACGATATGTCGGCGGAGCGAAAAACGTTTTCGTGGACGCGGGGCGGGGGCGGGTTGCAAATGTTGTTGACAGGGTCGGGGGCGCGGCGTAATCTGCGCTCGCTTTTAAATTTCGGTCGGGTTCTCACACATGCCTTGGCGGACGCGCCCGTCGTCTGGCCCGTTTTGAGGGGAGCGGGCTTCCGAGACGCGGGCGTCGGCGTGGGGCAGGCCGCCCAGCCTGATGAGCGACGAAGACTGGACTATCGACGAGGAGGACTTCGAGCGCCTTCTCGGCTACCTCGCCGCGGACAGAGACGTGGCCGCCGAGAGGTTCGTCCACGTCTGGCGCAACCTCGTCAGGACGTTCGCCAGCCGCGGCTGCCACGAGGCCGAAGACGTCGCCGACGAGACGATGTTCCGCGTCGCGCGCAAGACGCGCACGCTCAGGGATTTCAAAGGCGACTTCGCGCTCTACATCTACCGCGTCGGGAGTTTTGTCTACCGCGAGTGGCTGCGCCGTTATCTTGAGTGGCTGCGCCTCCACGAGGACGTGTCTCCGCCCGAGCCGCCGCCCCCGCCCGACCCGCCCGACGAGGAGTTACTCGACTGCCTCGACCAATGCCTCGACAAGCTGTCTGCCGACGACCGCGAGATCGCCGTCGAGTATTATCGATACAGCGGGCGCGAGAGGATCGAAAACCGGCAGAGGCTGGCCGAGAAGTTCGGGCTGACGCTGAACGCTCTGAGGATCAGGGCGCTCAAGCTGCGCGCGCAGTTGAAGGAGTGCGTCGAGCGCTGCATGGGCCGCGCGGGCGGCGCCTGAAATGTCTTCGGCCGCCGCGCCATAACGTTGTAAGGGGACTGGGCAGTCGCCTTCTGAGACGAAAAGAGCAGGCGAGATGAACCAGCACATCGAGGAGAGCACAAAGAGGGACTTCCTGCTCGGGCGTTTGCCCGAGGGAAGCCCGGCACGGCGCGACATCGAGCGCCGCCTCATGCTCGACCCGGACTTTTCGGCCGAGATGGACGCGGCCGAAGACGACCTGATTGACGACTACGCGCGGAAAGAACTCTCCGCGCCCGAGCGGAAGGACTTCGAGCGTTACTTCCTCATCCCGGAGGGGCGCGGCGCGACTCACGGCGCCGCGCGCCGCGCGAGCGTCGCCGCCGAGCGGCGCCGGCGGCTCGACTTCGCCCTGGCCCTCGCGAAACCTCCGCCCGTGCCGGTGCCCGCGCGTAAACCTCAAACGTGGTGGGACAGGCTTCGTCCGAAACTCGCATGGCCGTCCGTGCCCGTCTACGCGAAGGCGTTGGCTTTTGCAGCCGTCCTCGTCGTCGTCGGGCTGGTCGCGTTGCGCGTCTTCCGCACGTCGCCCGAGGCCGAGGGGCTGGCCGCGCTCGACGCCGCCTACAGGCGCGGGCGGCCCGTCGAGGCGCGCGTGACGGGACTCAGTTACGCCGAGCGGCCCGAGACGCGCGGCAGGGAGAACGGGCGGGTCGACGAGCAGTCGCTCGACCTCGCGAAGAGTATCCTCCTGCGCGCGCCGCGCGGCGAGGCGAAGGCGATGCACGCGCTCGGCCGCCTCTACCTTTACGAGCGCAGGTTCGACGACGCCGTCGGGCAGCTCGAAGGGGCGGCGCGTTTAGACCCGGACAACGCGCGGTTGCAGAACGACCTCGCCGCGGCGCTCTTCGAGCGCGGGAAGGAGGCGCAGCGGCAGGACGGCGGGCAGGGGGCGCAGGATTTCGGGCAGGCCTTCGAGCACCTCGACCGCGCCGCCGCGCTCGACCCGACGCTCGCGGACGTGCTCTTCAACCGCGCGCTCCTCTACGAGCACATGCGGCTCGACGCGCAGGCCGAGGAGACCTGGCGCGCGTACCTCGCGAAAGACCCGAACTCGCCGTGGGCCGAGGAGGCGAGGCGAAGGCTCGCGGGGCTCGAAGAACAGCGGCGCAGGGGCGCGCTCGAAAACGAGGGGCGCTTTCAGGAGTTCGTCGAGGCGTACCGGGCGGGCGACGCCGCGCGTGCCTGGACGCCCCTCGGGCGCAGCCGCGGCCGCAGGGGCAACCTCGTCGTCGAGCGGCTCCTCGACGCGCACCTCGGGCGCGGCACGCCCGGCGTCGTCGAGCCGGGCGAGGCCCTGCGCATGCTCGCCTTCGCCGGGCGCGTCGAAGAGCAGCAGACGGGCGACCGCTTCACGTCCGACCTCGCGCACTTCTACGGCGGGGCCGGCGCGGCGCAGCTCCAGGCGGCCGCGCGGGGCCGCGCCCTGATGGCCGAGGCGGACGAGAGTTTCTACAAGCGCATGGAGCTGGACAGGGCTCTCGAACGCTACGCGGCCGCGCGGCGCGAGTTCGAGCAGGCCGGCGACTCCTGCGAGGCGCTGCTCGCCGAGCAGTGGGAGGGCTTCTGCCACCTGCGCATCCCGGACGCGGCGAAGGGCACTGCGACCTTCAAGCGGCTGGCCGACACGGCCCGGGCCTCGGGCTACGCGGCGCTGCTGGCGCGTTCGCTACAGGGCCTCAGCGACGCGAGCGGAAGCGCCCAACAGCAGACGCTCTCGCGCGAGTACGCTGAGGAGGCGCTCAAACTCTCGCAGAAGATCGGGTACGACGAGAACGTCGTGCGGTGCTACCAGTCCTACGTCATCACGCACAACTTGAACAAGGAGTATGCGGAGTCGCTGGCGCTGAGCCTGAAGGGCATCGGCATGGCGCTCGACGCCACGCCCGACCCCAAGGTCGCCTGGACTTTCTACGCCAACGCCGGCTCGAACTTCATGGGACTGGGGTTCTACGGCGCGGCGCTCGCCTTCCAGCAGGAGGCGCTCACGCTGGCGCTCGACTCCGGCTGGCCCCTCATCATCGAGCGGTCTTACGCGCAGCTCGGGCAGGTCTACATGAGGATGCGCGACTTCGACGACGCCGTGCGCCTCGCCACGCGGGCGGTCGAGCAGGGGGAGCGCCTCGACCCGGGCCCCGGCCGCGACAACGTGCTGGCGAATGCGCTGCTGCGGCTCGGCAACGTCTACCGCGAGGCGGGCGAGCCGGCGCGCGCCGTCGAGACGTACGACCGCGCGCTCTCGCTCTACGAGCGGCTTAATAAGCTGAGGGTCTACGACCTCGAAGCGCACCGCGGAAAGCTGCTCGCCTACGAGGCGCTGCGCGACGACGAGAAGGCCGAGGGCGAGCTGAACGTGCTGCTCGCGCGGCTCGAAGAGTCCCGCCGGGAGATTCGCGAAGTCCGCGGCCGCGACAACTTCTTCGCCGTGGGCCAGAGCGTCTACGACGCGGCGGCCGATTTCGCCTACACGCGCCGCCGCGACGCGCGCGCGGCCTTCGAATACGCCGAGCGCTCGCACGCGCGCACGCTGCTCGACCTGCTGCGCTCAGACACGGAGACGGTGGACGGGCCTGCCGGCCCGGACGTGCAGATCGCGCTGACGACCGAGCCGCTCGGGCTCGAAGAGATTCGCGCGCGGATGCCGGAGCGCGTGCAGCTTCTTCAGTACCACGTCCTCGAAGACCGGCTGCTCGTCTGGCTGGTTTCGCGCGGCGGGTTCGAATCGCGCGAGGTTCCCGTCAAGCGCGTCGAGCTTGAGGGCAAGATCAAAGAGTACGTCAGGCTCGTCAGCGAGGGCGACGACGAGGCCGCGGCGACCGCCCTGTCGAAGGAGTTGTACCGCCTTATCGTCGCGCCGTTCGAGTCGGCGCTCGCCGCGGACGGGCAGCTCTGCGTCGTGCCCGACAAGTCGCTCCACTCCCTGCCGTTCGCCGCGCTCGTTTCGCCCGACACGAACCGTTACCTCTTCGAACGGCACACCCTGATTCAAGCGCCGAGCGCGAGCGTCTTCGTCGTCGTCAGCGAGGCGGCGCGCGCCAAGTCGCGCGGCGCGGCCGAGACGCTGCTGGCCGTCGGCGACCCCGCCTTCGACCGGCGTGAGTTCGAGGGGCTGCCGCCGTTGCAGTGGGCCGAGCGCGAGGCGCGGGAGGTGGCCGCGCTCTACGGCGCGCGCCCGCTCGTCGGCGCGCGCGCGGTCGAGGACGAGGTCACGCGCGGGATGCGCGACGCGGACGTCATCGAACTCGCGTCGCACTACGTCATCGACCCGGACACGCCGATGCGCTCGCGCCTTCTGCTCGCGCGCGGGGGCGGGGCGGGCGACGGCGTGCTCCAGGCTTTCGAGGTCTATAAGTTGAAGCTGCCGCGCGCGCGGCTCGTCGTGCTCTCGGGCTGCCAGACGAGCGCCGACCGCGTCTACGCGGGCGAGGGCGCGGTCGGCATCGCGCGCCCCTTCATCGCGGCCGGAGCGCCCCTCGTCGTCGCCAGCCTCTGGCCCGCCGAGTCCGAGCCGACCGCGGAACTCATGGTCTACTTCCACCGCCACCGCAAGCTCGACGGCCTGCCCACCGCCGAAGCCTTCCGCCGCGCCCAGCTCGACATGCTCAACAGCCCCGACCCGCGCAACCGTCAGCCGCGCTACTGGGCCGCCTTCACCGTCACCGGCGGCTACACCGACTTCTGAAGCCGACGAGGAGATAGTCATGGCAGACGAAAAACTGTTCCCCGAAATTAGCAAGATTGATAAGGATGCTAACGTCGTGGTGGCGTTTCACGGCCTGATGTGTTTCGCCCACAAAGGGACGGCGTTGATTCCATTCTGCGAGGTAGGGATACACCGCGACGCCCCCGGTCATTCGTTAGAAATCACAGTGTGGGAGGTGGACGCGGGTTTTGATCCGCCGGTCAAGTTCAACATAAGTGAGTCCGCTGAAATCCGCTCCTTCACGCGGAATCAAACGGGCAGCGGGCCGGATGACATCGTTTCCCTGAGTGTCTCGAACCCGCAGGTCGACGGTACCAAGTACTTCCAGCGCAGCCCCGTCACGGTTTCTGAAAACGACTTCAGGCGGGTGCTCGACTTTGAAAGCTCGGACTTTTACAACGAAAGGGTAGTGGGGAAGATTCGCGAGAAATTCGGCCCCAGGTTGCACATTCAGAACGGGACCTTCTATGCCTGGCACTTGACCAACAAAAAATTCAAGCGCCACGACAACGGGAAGAAGTTTGGGAGAGTCAACCACGTCGCCGCGGCTAACATCTACCTGAAGAGCGGGGAGAGTGCGGTGTTGCAAGTGGGCAGGGAAACGCCTGTGCCGATGCCCTTCAGTACGGACAAAAAGTACTTCGTCATGATCGACAATGGGTGCGAGTCCTGCAACGACATCGATTTCGACGAATACTACACGACGTTCACCAGGCCGAGCATGAAGCCCGAATTTCACCTGGAGTTGGACGCGGAGGTGAACGCCCGCGAGCCGGCGGACGAGGGGAAGGAGGCGGAGACTGCGGCCGACGCGAAAGAAGCTTTCGAGCAGTTTCTGCGGAAGCATAAGCATATACTCTCCGGCGACGACACGCCGTGCGGTGCCGCCGCCTTCGGCCGCAGCGACGGAATCGGTTAAAGCGACGGACGAATTTAGCGTAACCGAGGGGACGTGTGAGGGCCTGCCCGCATCTAATGCCGGGCGGGCTCATTTCGTTGGCGCGGCGCGTTGACAGGGGTTGGGAAATACCGTATCAGTTTAAAGTTCGATTCTCTCCCGCGGGAATCGGGTCGGGTTGAGAAGGGATTTATGGACTACACGACGAGAGAACTCTTAAAACGCTACGCGAAGCTGGCCCTGGGCCAGCCGTTCGCGCCGGTGCTCTTGAACATTCTGGTGACTTCGGTGTGCGACATGCGCTGCACGCACTGCTTCTTCACGGACGAGCTGGACGACCGGCCGCGCAAGAAGCTGCAGATGAAGACGCACGAGATTGAGAAAATTTCCGAGACGCTCGGCGGCAACCTCGGCGTCCTCATCCTCGCCGGGGGCGAGCCTTTCACGCGCAAAGATTTGCCCGAGATCGTCCGCGCCTTCCACAAGAACAACCGGCTCGAATCGGTCTACCTGATGTCGAACGGGCAGATTCAGAAGCGCATCATCCCCGACGTGACGCGCATCCTCCAGGAGTGCCCCGGCCTCAACGTCACGGTCGCGCTCGGCATCGACGGCCTCAAAGATCAGCACGAGAAGATTCGCCAGAAGCCCGGCTCCTGGGACATCGCCGTCGACACCGCGCGCCAGCTGCAGAACATCAAGCGCGAGTACCCGCGCCTCGACATCCAGACCTGCACCTGCTTCATGCACTCGAACCAGGAGACCATCTTCGAGTGGTACGACTTCCTGAAGTACGAGCTGAAGCCCGACAAGGTCAACTTCAACTACATCCGCCCGCCCTCAGCAGACCCCGTCGAGCTGGATATCGACCACGAGCGCTACGCCCGGCTGGCGAAGATGATCGACGACGACTCGCGCCACGCCGCCATCAAGAACTCTTACGGCGGCGAGGCCGGCTACTTCAAGGCCGCCATCGACATCTACATGCACGGCCTCATCGACCGCGCGCAGCGCGAGCAGAAGGCGCAGATGACCTGCTACGCGGGCACGGCCGGCGCTGTCATCTACGACGAGGGCACCGTCTCCTCCTGCGAGAACAAGACGCCGGTCGGGAATCTGCGCGAACACGAGTGGAACTTCCAGTCGCTCTGGCGCTCGGAGGCGATGAAGGCGCGGCGCAAGGAGGTCGCGGCCGGCTGCTTCTGCACGCACGAGTCGAACAGCTACTACCCGAGCCTGCCGTTCAACCCGAAGCACTTGATTCAGATCAAGCGCCTCGAGCGCGAGATGAAGAAGGCGGGCAGGAAGCTCGCACAACAGCAAGAGACGGCCGACGGCATGACCGTCAAGGCTTAAGGCAAAGCAGCGGCGCGATGTCCCGTTCAAACGCCCCCAAGATTCTTATCATCTCGTCCGACACCGGCGGCGGGCACAAGTCCGCCGCGGCGGCCATCGTCGCGGGCGTGCAGAAGTTCTGGGGCGGCGACTCGTACGCCGTGCGGGTCGTCAAGGCGGTCGAGGAGTCGCACCACCTCTCCGCCAAACTCGTCGGGCTCTACAACTGGATTCTCCGGAACCGGCAGCACTGGATGAAGTACCTCTACTGGTGCGTCAACCGCTTCCGCCCCGAGACGCGCGAGTTCTTCCACCGCCGCAGCATCGGCTTCGTCCGAGACCTCTTCGAGCGCTGGTGCCCGCACGTCGTCGTCAGCGTCCACCCGCTCACGCAGCACATCTTCGCGCGCGTCCTGAAGGAATTGGGTCTCGCGGACAAGGTGCCGCTCGTCACGGTCGTCACAGACCCGTGCTACGGCTTCTGGAAGGGCTGGGCCTGCGACGACGTGACGCTCTACCTCGTCGCCAGCGAAGAGGCCGAGCAGCAGCTCATCGACTACGGCGTCCGCCCCGAGCGCATCAAGGTCTCGGGGATGCCCGTCCACCCGAAGTTCGAGCAGCCGGACGAGCGCGCGGCGCAGGCGGCGCGGCGCGAGCTGGGGCTCGACCCGCAGAAGTTTACGGTCTTCGTCAACGCCGGCTGGGTCGGCGGCGGCAACATCCCGCAGATTTTCCGCGAACTGGTACACGGCGAGTTGGACGTGCAGGCCATCTTCCTCGCCGGCCGCAACGAAGAGTTGAGAAGTGAGGCCGAGTCGCTCGCCGCCTCCGCCAAGTTCCCCGTCAAGGTCATCGGCTACTCGGAAGAGGTCGAGCGCCTGATGCAGGCGGCGAACGTGATGGTCTCGAAGCTCGGCGGCCTGACCACCTTCGAGGCGTTCGCCTGCCAGGTGCCCATCATCGCCGACGCGACCACGCCGCCCATGCCGCAGGAGTCCGGCGCGGCCACGATGATCGCGCGGCGCGGCGCGGGCGTCCTCCTCAAGCGCACGGCCGACATCGTCCCCGAAGTGCGCCGCATGGTCGAAGACTCGCGCTACTACTCCAACCTGCGCGCCGCCGCGGCCACCGTCGCGCTGCCGGACTCGACCCGCCGCATCGTCGAGGAGATTACGGCCCTCATCCCCTCGCCCCTCAACGCCGAAGAGGAGCCGGCCCGCCTCGAGGCTCGCTCCGCCTGAAGGGGCGGCGAAGTTGACGCGCCCTCCGCCTTTAAGCTTTAATCGAACCCGCTCTGGGCATCAACTAGACAATATCTGACTTGGAGACTGTCGCCTTGAGTCTTCTTCTGGAAGGGAAGCGTGCGTTCGTGACGGGGGGCACGCGCGGCATCGGCGCCGCCATCTGCGAGGTCTTCGCGCGCGAGGGCGCCGACGTGGCCTTCAACTATCACTCGCGCGAAGACCTGGCCGAAGAGACGAAGGCCAAAATCGAGGCGCACGGCCGCCGCGCCCAGGCACATAAAATCTCCGTCACAGACCGCGTCGGCCTCAAGCACATGACGCGCGAGCTCGTGAAGGAGTGGGGCGGGCTCGACATCCTCGTCAACAACGCCGCCATCAACCGCGGCGACAACTTCGCGACCACGACCGACCGCGCCTGGGACGAGGTCATCGACACGAACGTCAACAGCCTCTTCGCCGTCACCAAGCCCGTCTACAAGCAGATGATTCGGCAGCGGAAGGGCTCGATTCTCAACATCACCTCCATCGGCGCCATCCGCGCGCTCCCGACCGCCGTCCACTACGCGACCTCGAAGGCCGCCGTCATCGGCTTCACCAAGTGCCTCTCGCGCGAGGCCGCGACCTTCGGCGTCTCGGTCAACGCCATCGCCGCCGGCATCTTCGACACGGAGCTGGCGCACGAGCTGCCCGAGCGCCTCATCCAGATGCACCAGTTCTGGGCCGCCGCCGGCCGCATGGGTCGCCCCGCCGAGCTGGCCGAAATCGCCGCCTTCATGGTCAGCGAGCGCAACAGCTTCATGAACGGCGAGGTCGTCATCGTTGACGGCGGCGCGGTCACTTAACTATCATCTGCCCATAACCCCCTTACAGTTCCGGACAGGCGGGCTAAACGTCTCAGGAGAAGATAATGGCGAACGCCGAGTTGATCGAGAATCTTAACCGCGCGCTCAGTTTTGAGCTGGCCGGCGTGATTCAGTACATGCAGCACAGCTTCCTCGTGACGGGGCCGGAGCGCGAGGTCTTCCGCGGCTTCTTCCGCGACCTGAGCGAGGAGTCGCGCGACCACGCCGAGACGCTCGGCGACAAGATCGTCGCGCTCGGCGGCGTGCCGACCGTGGAGCCCGGCGAGATTCGTCAGTCCACAGACCTCTCCGAGATGCTGCGACAGGATTTGGAGCTCGAGCGCGCGGCGATGGAGGCGTACACGGCCTCCTGGCGCTCCTGCACAGACGCCGAACTCGCCACCAAGTTCCTCCTCGAAGAGCGCATCGCCGAAGAGCAGAAGCACATCGAAGAGTTCGAGAAGCTGACGAACGAGCGTAAGGCCAACGTCACGAAGGAGAGGATTACGCTGCGGCAAGTCGGTTAGAAAGAGTTTGGGTTGAATTAAAAGGCGGCGGGCGCGCTCACGGTGAGCGCGCCCGCCGCCTTTCGCGTGCGGTCGAAATTTCTACGAGAGGGAAGGGAGCTGTATGACCTGCGCGGGCGCGGTCGGCTCGCCGGCCTCGGCGCGCTGCCGCCGGTAGCGGTGGCGCGCGACCGTGACCGCGCGGTGCAGTTCTTCCAACTGCTCGCCGCCGACGCGTATGGTCTTCTGGCAACACCAGCCGAGACCTTCAGTCCAAGTCAGATACTTCAGCGCGACGACCTCGCCGCCGCCCTGCTGCTGCTCGTAGGTGACCTCGACCTTCTGTTGCGTGCCCGCGGCTTCGAGGGGGCGACCCGCCGCTGTGCTGCTGCCCGAAAACATGATTGCGAACAACTCCTCGGGGAATATTCTTCATGAAATCCAATTTCACTGTGTTGAAATTGGATTTCAATTTCGCATTATGGGCAAGGGAATTCTCCCTGTCAAGAAGTCTTCAGGGGAATTTCTTTGCCCGCCACGCCGTGCGCGAATTCGCGCGGCGTTTGCGGAAAATAACTCAAACGGGCCGGGTCGCGGGCCGCCGCGGCCGGCGTCTCTCTCGTCTGCAAGGGCCGGGCCGGATTGGCTGACACCAGAAACGCGTAGCGCGTCGGGGGAAGGGATAACTTTGGCGGAAATTTTTTACGGCTTGGCGGAATCTTGCTCCAGCGCGGCCAGCCGCGCTTCGAGCGTGCGGAGCGTGCGCTGCATGTCGCCGAGGCGGCGGAAGGCCGCGGTCGAGCGCAGCCACTCGCGGTTGTCGAAGGCCGGGATGCCGGAGATGACGCGGCCGGCGGGGACGTTGTGGCTCGTGGCGCTCTTGGCTGTGAGCACCACGTCGTCGCCGATCTCGAGATGCCCGGCGACGCCCGCCTGGCCGGCGAGGATGACGCGGCGGCCGATGCGCGAGCTGCCCGCCAGCCCGACCTGCGCGCAGAGCAGAGAGTCTTCGCCGACCGTGCACGAGTGGCCGATCTGTACGAGGTTGTCTATTTTCGCGCCGCGCGCGATGCGCGTCTCGCCGACCGAGGCGCAGTCGATAGTCGTGCCGGCGCCGATCTCGACGTCGTCTTCGACCACGACGCGGCCCGTCTGCGGAATCTTCAGCCAGCGCCCCTCCTCGTCCTTCGCGTAGCCGAAGCCGTCCGAGCCGATGACAGCGTTGTTGTGAACAATCACGCGCGCGCCGACGACCGTGCCCTCGCGCAGAGCCACGCCGGAGTGCAGGACGGAGCCGCTCCCTACAGTCACGCCGTCGTAGACAGTCACGTTCGGGAAGATGCGCACGCCGTCGCCGACGACGACGTCGCGCCCGATGACCGAGCACGCGCCGACGGCGACGCCCGCGCCGAGGTGTGCCGAAGGGTCAACGACGGCCGACGGATGGATGACGGGCTCGAACTCGGGCTCGGGGTTGAAGAGACGAAGAGCGCGCGTGTATGCGAGGTAGGGGTCGCGCGCGTGGAGCACCGCGAGGTCTTCGCGCCCGGCGTCGGCGCCTTCGGCGAGGTAGACGGCAGAGGCGCGGGTCGTCTGCACGCGCGGCGTGTAGCGCGGGTTGGCGAGGAACGTGACGTGTCCCGCCTCGGCGTCGTCCAGCCCCGCGGCTCCGTTGATGTCTATCTCTTTAAATTTATCTTCGACGTGCGCGCCCGTCAGGCGTGCCAACTCGCTCAGTTTCATGCCGAAAGTTATCGCACAAGCCGAGTTCAATGTTCAAAGAGGCTACATGAGGTTGACCGGGTCAATCTCGACGTTGACGGAGTTGATGTCGCAGCCGGGTCGGGCCGCGGCTTCGCCGAGCGCCATTTCGATGAGCGTGCGGAGGCGCGGGCGGCTGCGCGACTTGAGGAGGAGTTGGACGCGGTGCTCGCCGCGCAGACGCGCGAGCGGGGCGGGGGCGGGGCCGAGGACGCGACAGCCGCGCTCGGCGTTCGCGCGGTCGAGCGCCTCGCGCAGGACGGCGGCGGTCGCCTGGACGCGCACAAGGTCTTCGCCGTGGATTAACAGCGAGGCGAGCGAGACGAAGGGCGGATAACTTAGATTCCGGCGGTAGTTAATCTCCTCCTCGAAGAACGCCTCGTAGTCCTGCGCGCAGGCGTGGCGCAGGGCGTAGTGGTGCGGGTGGAAAGTCTGAATCAGGACGCGCCCCGGCAGCTCGCCGCGGCCGGCGCGACCCGCCACCTGCGTGATGAGTTGGAAGGCGCGCTCGGCCGAGCGGAAGTCGGGCATGGCGAGACCTGCGTCCACGGAGACGACCCCGACCAGCGTCACGTTCGGGAAGTCGTGCCCCTTGGCGATCATCTGCGTGCCGACGAGCATGTCCAGCTCGCCCGCGCCGAAGCGGAGGATGGCCTGCTCGTAGGTCGAGCGCTTCGCCGTCGTGTCGCGGTCGAGGCGCGCGATGCGGAGGGCGGGGAAGCGCTTTTGGAGAATCTCTTCGATCTGCTCGGTGCCCTCGCCGACGAAGTACATGAAGGGGCCGTTGCAGGCCGGGCAGGCGTCGGGCGTGCGCTGGCGCAGGTTGCAGTAGTGACATACTAGACTCCGCTCGCTGCGGTGGTACGTGAGCGTCACGTCGCAGTTCGGGCAGTTAATGCGCTCGCCGCACGAGCGGCAGAGGACGAAGCTCGAATACCCGCGCCGGTTCAACAGAACTATAGATTGCTCGCCGCGCGCGTGCGTCTCCTCGATGGCTTCGAGCAGCTCGGGCGAGAAGACGTCGGGCTTGCCCTTCGACTTGAACGCCTCGCGCATGTCCACGATCTCCGCGCGGGCCATCGCGCGGCCGGCGATGCGGCTCGGCAGACGCAGATACTTGTACTTGCCCAGTTGCGCGTTCTGGAACGTCTCGAGCGAGGGCGTCGCGGAACCTAAGACGACGACGGCGCGCTCGCGGTGCGCGCGCATGACGGCCGTGTCGCGGCCGTTGTAGTAGGGCGACTCCTGCTGCCGATAAGAGGCCTCGTGCTCTTCGTCCACGACGATGACGCCCAGGTCCCGCACGGGCGCGAAGACCGCGGAGCGCGTGCCGATGACGACGCGCGCCTCGCCGCGCTTCAGGCGGCCCCACTCGTCGAAGCGCTCGCCCGCGGTCAGAGACGAATGGAAGATGGCGACGGCGTCGCCGAAGTGCGCGCGCAGGCGGCGCGAGAAGACGGGCGTGAGCGCGATCTCGGGGACGAGCATCATCGCCGTCCGCCCGCGGCGCAGCGCCTCGCGCATGGCGCGGATGTAGATTTCGGTCTTGCCGCTCCCCGTCACGCCGTGGAGGAGAAAGGCAGCGAAGTCGCCTTCGTGCTGCGCCTCGTTGATTGACTGAAGGGCGCGCTCCTGCTCTTCGGTCAGGCGCAGGTCGTCCCGCTCGGGCAGACGCGCGCCGGCCAGTGGGTCGCGTCTCACCTCGCGCACGAAGACTTCGAGCAGGCCGCGTTTCTCTAAAGTCTGAATCGTCGAGGCGCCAGCCGCCGCGGCTTCGAGCAGCTCCGCGAAGAGCATCTCGCCGCCCTCCGCGACGAGCGTGACGACGACCTTCTGCTGCGCCGCCGTCAGCGCGCGCGCGCCGTTCTGTGAGTCTTCGGAAGGGGGTAAGAGTCGAACGGCCTTCCGCCGCTTAGGGCGCGCCTGCGCGCCGCGCTGACGGTGCGCGACCGTGACCCAGCCCGTGCGCGTCAACTCGCGCGCGGCCTTTGCGGCGCGGGCCTGCCCGAGCTCGCGCGCCGCCTCGCGCAGAGTCGTCGCGCCGTCGCCCGCCACGGCCAACTGCAACAGGCGGCCCTTCGCCGTTGCGGCCCTCCGCTCGGGCAGGCGCGCCAGCTCGTCGCGACCCTCGGGCGTGATGGTGACGACCTGGTCGACGCCCGCGTTCAAACCGGCCGGCAGCGCCGCCTTCAAGACCTCGCCCCACGGCGCCGCGTAGTAGTCGCTGATCCAGCGCGTTATCTCCAGAACCTCCGGCGTCAGCAGGGGCTCCGCGTCGAGCAGCTCCTCGGCCTCCTTTATCTCCGACGCCTCAAGCCCGAGCTCGGGGTCGAGCTCTTCGTGGAGCGCGACGACGTAACCCGTCAAAAGTTGGCGCCCGAATGGTACCAACAGGCGCGCGCCCACACGTACGACTTCTTGCAAAGCAAGTGGCAGCCCGTATGTGAAGGTTTGCGAAAGACGCAGCGGGAGCGCCACCTCCGCGTAGAGCGAGGCTCTTACGTTCGGTGCAGGGTGCGCGTCGGTCGCTTGGCGTTGGCGTTCGTTCGTGGGCATCGGCGGGAATTCTGTACGGCGCTTACGTTAGCGTGAATTGTCGAAAAGTTGAAGCGCGCCCCGCCCCGCAGCGGTCATTTCGAATGTTGACCGTTTCGCCATTAAGGTATAAAGTCTCCCGGCCACAAAAAGTAGTTCCTTTTGCCCTCGTCCCGCGACGGAGAAGTTCTACCGCAGTAAACTCCCACGCAGGTAGTTCAAGAATTAACCCACGCTGACCCAGCAGGTATCACTTGAATCCACGCTGTCCTAGCTGTCCTAACCCCCCCTCCGACCATGCCCTGGTTTGCGAGGGAACCCCTAACCACCAACCCCTGTAGGAGAACTCCATGAAACCGAAAGCATTCAGGATCGCTTTCCAGCGGAAGTCTCGACTCGGAATGATTCTCTCCCTGGCCCTCGTCTGTTCGCTGCTGACGCCCATGGCGCCAGCGGCCTTCGGCGCAGGCCGCGCGGGCGCGCCCATTCCCGTCGCGCGTGCGGCCGTCAACCCCTCGGCCCTGGTCGCCCCTTCGATCACGGCGACGAAGAGCGACTCCTTCCCCGACCCGGACAACGACGGCAATGCCGCCCCCGGCGCCACCATCACATACACAGTTCAGATTACGAACAACGGCGGCTCGGACGCGACCGGAGTCGTCTTCAACGACACGATTGACGCGAACACTACCCTCGTCCCCGGCTCGATTACGACGACGCCCGTGGCGATTGACGACACCTACTCGGCCATCGGCAACGTGCAGATTAACGTCCCCGCCGCCAACGGCCTGACGAGCAACGACTCCGACCCGGACGGCGGCCCCATCGCGGCGAACGCCGGCTCTTCGACGAGCGCCAACGGCGGCAACGTGACGGTCAACGCCGACGGCAGCTTCACCTACAACCCGCCCCCGGGCTTCGAGGGCGCGGACACCTTCACCTACAGCGTCGCGGGCGCGAGCTCACCGAGCAACACGGCGACCGTCACGGTCAACGTCTCGGGGATGATCTGGTTCGTGGACGCGTCGGCGTCCGCGGGCGGCGACGGCCGCCTGACCTCTCCCTTCAACGCCCTGACCGGCCCGGGCAGCTTCGACGCGGTCGCGGCCGACCAGGCGAACGACAACATCTTCCTCTACAGCGGCCCGTACACGGGCGGACTCTCTCTGCTCTCAGGCCAAGCGCTCATCGGCCAGGGCGCGTCCGCGTCCCTCTCGGCGATCACCGGCCTGACGCCCCCTTCGTACAGCGCGCCTCTGCCCGCGACCGGCGGCTCGAACCCCGTCATCGGCGGCTCGACCGGCATCACCGTCGCCACCAACAACCTGATCCGCGGCGTCAACATCGCCAACACGGGCGGGACGGGCATCAGCGGTTCCGCCTTCGGCACGCTGGCCGTCGCCGAGACGGCTGTGAGCACGACCGGCGGCCCGGCACTCAACCTCGACAACGGCCTGCTCAACACGGACTTCCAGAGCCTCGGCTCCACCAACAGCGGCTCGACCGGCGTCAGCCTGACCAACATCGCCATGAACTCGACCTTCGTGGCGGGGGCGACGACGGTCAACGGCGCGTCCGGCGTCGGCGTCTTCATCAACAACGTCGGCGGCGGCTCGTCCGTCACGTTCGGCCAGACGGACATTCTCAACCGCAGCAACACCGGCGTCGACCTGAACAACGTGGCCGGCACGCTGGCCTTCGGCGCGACGACCATCCCGAACCCGAACAGCTCGACCGGCTACGGCATCCACCTCACCAACTCCGCCGCCGCCGTCACCTTCGGCAGCGCCACCATCAGCGACACCAAGCTGACCACGGCGCAAATCGACGCCAACGCCGACCTCATCCCTGATAACGACGGCAACGGCGACGCCATCTTCATCAAGAACAACACGGGCAGCTTCGCCGTCAACGGCGGCGTCATCTCGAACACGGACAACGACGGCATCGACGTCCGCAACTCGTCGAACGTCTCGCTCACGGGCCTCGCCATCAACAACCCGGGCGTGACCGCCTCGGGCGCGAGCGGCACGGGCGGCCACGGCATCCAGGCCATCAACCTCTCGGGCACGAACAGCCTGACCAGCGTCAACATCTCGGGCTTCAACGCGTCGGGTCGCGACGGCGTGCGGCTCATCAACAACGCCGCGGCCGCGATGACCATGACGGTGAGCGCGGGCACCTTCTCCAACTCGACCTCGACCGGCAGCGGCATCAACATCTTGGGCCGCGACAACGCCAACATGTCGCTCGTCGTCAACGGCACCTCGACGTTCCAGAACCTCTTCGGCCCCGCCATCGCGCACGTTGCCGGCGTCAACGCGAACTCGACGGCGACCGTCAACCTGACGGTGGATAACTCGACCTTCCAGAACGCCCCGCTGAACGGACAGAACACCGTCCAGGCCAGCGTGACGCAGGGCGGCAAGGCGACCATCGCCACCACCAACAACACCTTCAACAACGTGGCGCGGACGGTGCTGGACACCTCGGGCGTCATCGACATCAACGGCAACGGCACGCTCGCCGGCAACTCGCTCTCGTTCACGGCGACGAACAACAACATCACCAACATCGGCAGCAACACGGCCGGCTCCTGCGGCACGCTGCCGTGCTCCAGCCGTCGCGGCATCGACGTCGCGCTCGCCGACAACACCAGCGTCAGCGGCACCATCGTTATCGACGGCAACCAGATCACCGATGTCAAGAGGACGGGCATCATCTTCGACATCGGCAGCAACTACAACGGCAGTAACGTGGCCCTCAAGGTCACGAACAACACGGTCGGCACGAACGCCCTCCGCGTCGGCACGACCGGGGCCGGCGAGATCGGCATCAACGTCCAGAACCGCAACCCGAACGGGAAGGGCCTGAACCTGAACCTCTCGGGCAACACCGTCCGCAACGGCAACGGCGGCGCGGGCAGCGCGCTCAACACGCCGGGCGTCTTCCTGCGCGCCCAGAACACGGCGACGATGGACGCGACCCTGACCGGCAACGACATCGAGACCAGCACCTCGGGCGTCGTGGCCGAGCTGCGCGTTGACACGACGACCAACACCCCGACGCTGTGCCTCGACGCCAACGGCAACATCCTCGACGCCGGCAACGGCCGCATCGCCGTGAACAGGAATAACGGCACGCTCAACGTCGAGCAGGCGAGCGCCGCGGCGCTGGCTTCTGCCAACGGCATCCCCGCAGCCAACGTGACGACCGCCGGCTCGCCGACGTTCGGCGTCACCTGCGCGAACCCGCCGCTCGTCTTCTTCCGCACGGCGGCCCCGCGCGAGTACCTCGCGGCGCTCGACGCCCCCGCGGCGAAGGCGACTCAGGGCTTCTCGCACCGGTCGGGCGCGCGCACGAACGTCCTCGCCGGCATCATGTCCGGCCCCGACGCCGGGCGCATGAACTTGAAGCAGGCACTTAGCGGCCACTCGTACCGCAACTCGGAGCAGGGCAACACGCTCGGCACGACCGCGACCGACCCGTTCGTGCGCCCGGCGCGCAAAGTGGAGGCTCCGGCGGCCACGGCTAACGCGGCCGCGCTCGCCCCTCTCTTCTCGGGCGAGACCGTCAACGTCAACGTCGGGACGCTGCCCGCGGGCAAGTCGATGACCATCACCTTCCAGGCGACCATCAACAACCCCTTCAACGCGTCGCAGGCGTCGAACCAGGGCACTGTCTCGGGCACGAACTTCTCGAACGTCCTGACGGACGACCCGGCGACCGCCGCGCCCAACGACCCGACGGTGACGCCGGTCGGCACGCCGCCGAGCATCTCCTGCCCGGCCAACATCACCACCGGCACCGACCCCGGCCAGTTCTCGGCCTCGGTCTCCTTCAACGTCACGGCGACGGGTACGCCCGCCCCGACCGTCGACTGCAAGGTCGGCGCGACCAGCATCACCTCGCCGCACACCTTCCCCGTCGGCACGACCACGGTGCAGTGCACGGCGACGAACGGCGTCGGCTCGCCCGCCTCTTGCAGCTTCAACGTGACGGTCAACGACACGCAGACGCCGACCATCAGCTGCCCGGCGAACATCGTGACGACGACCGCGCCGAACTCCTGCGACGCGACGGTCAACGTCGGCACGCCGACGGTCAACGACAACGACCCGAACGTCGCGACGAACGGCGTGCGCAGCGACGCGCAGCCTTTGAACGCGCCCTACCCGAAGGGCACGACGACCATCACCTGGACGGCCACAGACACAGCGGGCAACTCCGCCTCGTGCCAGCAGACCGTCACGGTCAGTGACGGGACCGCGCCGGTCATCACGCTCAACGGCTCGGCCACGATGACGGTGGAGTGTCACACCTCGTTCACAGACCCCGGCGCGACCGCTTCCGACAACTGCGACAACAGTGTCGCGGTTAACGTCAGCGGCTCGGTTAACGTGAACGCGCCCGGCAGCTACACGCTCACTTACAGCGCCACCGACTCCTCGGGCAACGCCGCGGCGCCGGTGACGCGCACCGTCAACGTCGTAGACACCATCGCCCCCATCATCACGCTCAACGGCGCGAGTTCGATGACGGTCGAGTGCCACACGTCGTTCAGCGACCCGGGCGCGACCGCCTCCGACACCTGCGACACGTCGGTGCCGGTCAATGTCTCGGGCTCGGTCAACGTCAACGTGCCCGGCACCTACACGTTGACTTACAACGCGAGTGATGACTCGGGTAACGCTGCGACGCCCAAGACGCGGACGGTGACGGTGGTTGATACCATCGCGCCGGTCATCACGGTCAACGGGCCAAACCCGATGACGGTCGAGTGCCACACGACGTTCACCGATCCGGGGGCGACCGCCTCCGACTCGTGCGACACGAACGTGCCCGTGACCACAACGGGTTCGGTCAACGCCAACGTCCCCGGCACCTACGTGCTGACCTACAACGCGTCCGACGACTCCGGCAACAACGCGACGCCGAAGACGCGGACGGTCATCGTGGTGGACTCGGGCGCGCCCGTCATCACGGTCAACAGCCTGGCGCCTTCGCTCTGGCCGGCCAACCACAAGTACGTGAGCTTTAACGTCACGGACTTCGTGACCGGGGTGACAGACAGTTGCAGCACGTCGCTCGGTGTCTCAAGCGTCGTCGTCCAGAAGATCACGAGCGACGAGATCGAGAATGGCAATGGCGACGGCAACACCCTGAACGACATCGTCATCGCCCCGAACTGCAAGTCGTTCCAGTTGCGCGCCGAGCGTGACGGAAGCGCCGACGGGCGCGTCTACACCGTCACGTTCGCGGTCAAGGACGCGTCGGGCAACGTCGGCACGCAGACGGTGAAGATCGTCGTGCCGAAGAACCCCGGCCAGACGCCCGTCGACAGCGGCGCGCACTACACGGTGAACGGAAGCTGCGGGCCGTGAGCGGCCGGCACCCCGCAGGGCCGCGCCCTAACCCGGCGCGGCCCGCCGACAACTTTCGGTGCGGGTGTCAGCCCCGCTTCAAACGAGACGAAAGGAGTTTGAGATGAAAGACTCACGAGTCAAGCGCGTTGCCCGTCGCCCCTTCGCCCTCATGGCAGCCCTCTGCGTCCTCGCGGCGCTGCCGCTGCTTTCGAGTGCGCGTGCGCGGTCTAACTCGATCAACGTGGTGAACAGCTCCACCCGCCAGATCGTCCACGTCTACCTGTCGCCGGTGGACACGGACAACTGGGGGGGAGACCAGCTCAACGGCACGGCCATCGCCCCCGGCCAGTCGTTCAACGTCGAGGACGTGACCTGCTCGCAGGCGCAGGTCAAGGTCGTGGCGGAGGACGGCGACGGGTGTTTCCTCTCGGCGCCGGTCAACTGCGGCGGCGCCGCCACTTGGACGATCACCAACGACACGGTGGCCGACTGCGGACTGTAGTCGCGCCTCCTCTCTGAGGTTTTAACCACAGAGACACAGAGGCACAGCTTGAAGAGGATGACTCAACAAGCTGTGCCTCTGTGTCTCTGTGGTTTTTTTGAACGGTTCAGCCGGAGGCGAGGAGGGCGCGGACTTTCTTCATGTCCTCCCAGACCTCGCGCTTCTTGGTCGGGTCGCGGAGGAGGTAGGCCGGGTTGAAGGTCGGCATCAGAGGAATCCCTTCGTGGTCGTGGAATTCGCCGCGCATCTGCGAGATGGGCTTTTTGGTGTGGAGCAGCGCGCGCGTCGGCGTGTTGCCGAAGGCGATGATGACGCGTGGGCGCGCGGCGGCCAGCTCGCGGTGGAGGTAGGGCGTGAAGAGCGAGAGCCACTCGGGCGTGATCTCGTCGCCCTGGCTGATGACCTTGATGACGTTCGTTAAATAACAGTCGGCGCGCGCCAGCCCGATGCTCCCCAGAATGCGTTCGAGCATCTGCCCGGCCGGCCCCATGAACGGCCTTCCCGACTCGATGTCCGGCGGGCCGGGCGATTCGCCGACGACCGCCGCCTTCGCCTTCGTCGGCCCCTCGCCGAAGATGAAGATGCGCTCCCTGAACTCCGGCAGACGCTTCGCGCGCCGCAGCAGTTCCTCGTTAATCTCCTCGACCGTCTCGGTCGGCTCCGGCCCCTGCCCGCTGAAGAGTGAGTCCTGCATAATTTAAGAAGTAGGCAGTAGGCAGTAGGCAGTAGGCAGTCGCTCCGCGTTTCGGAGGTGGAATATTAATCAAGCGCCTCGACAGTAGAATCCTCAACTGCCTACTGCCTACTGCCTTTCGTCTCGTTGAGGTAGTCGCGCACCTTCTTCATGTCGTCCCAGACCTCGCGCTTCTTCGAGGGGTCGCGCAGGAGGTAGGCCGGGTGGAAGGTGGGCATGACCTTGATGCCGCGGTAGTCCTGGAACTGGCCGCGCAGGCGCGTGATGCCCTCCTTCGTGTCGAGCAGATTCTTCATCGCCGTGTTGCCGAGGACGACGATCACTTCGGGGCGCGCGACGTTGATTTCGCGCAGGAGGAAGGGCTTGCAGGTGCGCGCCTCCTCTATCGTCGGCGTGCGGTTGCCGGGCGGGCGGCAGCGGTTGACGTTGCCGATGAGCACGTCCTCGCGCTTGAGGCCGATGGCCTCGATGATCTTGTTGAGGAGCTGTCCGGCGCGGCCGACGAACGGCCTGCCCGATTCGTCCTCGTCGGCGCCCGGCGCCTCGCCGACGAACATCAGACGCGCCCCCGGCTTCCCCTCCGTGTGGACGATGTGCTTGCGCCCCTCGTGTAAGGGGCAGCGGACGCACTCGCCGATGTCCGCGCGTATGTCTTCGAAGGTCTCGCCGGGCTGGCCGAGGCTCAGCTCGTCCTGCGGCGTGATGTCGCCGAAG
Organism: Acidobacteriota bacterium; assembly: GCA_019239425.1. Lineage (GTDB taxonomy): Bacteria > Acidobacteriota > Blastocatellia > Pyrinomonadales > Pyrinomonadaceae > QHXN01. The sequence continues at coordinate 95,259 of JAFAZX010000006.1, read as the reverse complement.
AGCGTCTCGCGCGGCTCGGGCGGGTCGGGTGAAGGTTTGCGGACGGGTTTCCTGGACATATCCGCTCGGGTCTGTAGCGGGGGCGGGAGGGACGACCCCGTCGGCTGCGGCCTCGCGGCCTGACTCGTGGTGGGGGGCGGCGGTGGGGGCAGCGTCGTCCTCTGCGGCGGCGGCGGCTGCTGCTGCTCCGCGGTCGCGTTGCGGCGGAGCGCGGCCGGGACGGGGGCCTGTGTCTTCTGCGGCTCCTCGGGCGCGGGCGCTTCGAGCGCCAGCACGTCTAAGCCTTCCAAACCCTCCACGCCCAGCTCGCGCAGGTACGCGGCCGACTCGGCCAAGTCCTCCGCCAAAGACTTCAGAAGCTCTCTCGCCTGCGTCTGTTCGTCCATCTTGCCTATTTAAAAGAAGCCACATTATGACACGAAGCGGCGGCGCGACGCACTAGTCACCAATCCAAGGGGTTCGGCTTCGGGGCGCGCCTGGGCGCGGGCGGGCCGAGCGGCACGGCGATCTCGCGCCGCACGTAGCGCCCGGGCTCGCCCTTGAACTCGATGCCGATGGAGCGCTCGCCGCCCGGCCCGGACGTGGCGGACACGCCTTCGTAGAGACCGGACACGCCGTTCGGCCTCGGCCCCCTGACGTTGAGCGTGTAGACGCGCCCCGGGAGACCTTCGACGAGCAGCCGCAGCCAGTCCTTCTCCACGCGCGAGCGGAGCACGCGCAGCCCCGTGTTCGTGTCGCCCGGCCGCGGCGCCTCGCGCCTGACGAAGACGTCGACGCCCTCTTCGTACTTGACGACGACCGTCAACATCCTCCGCTCCATGAAGGGGAGGCCGGCCTGCTGCGGGTCAACCTCGAAGACGGCAGACTGCGTGTCGCCCACGCGCTCAATCCTGAAGGCGAGGGGCTTGTCGCCGACCTCGACCGACTTGACGCGCGCGTCGAGGGGGAAGGCCGGGGCGAGCTCTATTTTGACGGGGGGGCGCGCCTCCTGCTTCTCGGGGTAGAAGATCATGATGCGCATCACGCCGTCGGAGCGGTCGAGAATGAAGTCGAACTGACTCTCGCCCGCGCGCACGCGGCGCACGGTGACGTTGTTCCAGTCGGCCGGCAGTTGCGGCGCGACACGGACGGTCGAGCCATGGTCTTTGACTTCGATCCCGAGCAGGCCGCGCAGGAGCGGCGTGACGGTCATCGCCTCCGACCAGACCTGATGGTGCGAGGAGCGGCCGAAGGGCGCGTTGTAGTCGCCGGAGAGCAGCTCGGTCGTGTAGCCGAGCGCGCCCTGCTCGCGCAGGAGCACGTTCGACATCAGGGCCTGAAAGCCGACGTGCGGCCGGCCGTAAGCGTACGCGCCCATGCTGGCCCAGCCCGTGAAGAGAGGCCAGACCGAACCGCTGTGATAAGAGAGGGGGTCGTACAGGCGGCTCTCGTCCGAGATGATGCGCGCGCCCCAGTCGGTCGCGATGTGGCCGGAGCCGAGGCGGTCTATCTCGCGCTGGGCGCGCTCCTCTTCGAGCACGCCGAACCAGAGCGGGACGGCCGGCAGCACCGTGTCTTCGTCGTAGAGCGCCGACTTGTCCTGCTCGTTCATCCTCTGCTGTCGGCGCTCCTGGTTCGGCCCCTTGTCGGCCTCGCGCGGCTCCGTCCGCGGGCGGTTGGTGGCGAAGGCGTAGAGGCCTCTGTCATCAAGCCAGTACGTCTTCTCGATTGCTTCGGACACGCGCTCGGCCGCCTCCCCGGTCTCGGCGGCCAGCCCCTCTTCGTCGAGCGCGGCGGCCATCTCCTCGACGCCGCGCAGCGCCTCGACCCAGAGGCCCTGCATGTAAATCTCTTCGTGCGGCGGGTAGAGCGAGCCGCCCTCGACCCAGCCGTGGCCGAAGTTCGTGTTCTCGACGAGCCCGTTCCCGTCCGTGTCGGTCGCCTTCGTGAAGCGGTAGGCCCTGACGATGGAGTCCCAGTTCGCGCGCAGGTACTTCACGTCGCCGCTCGCGCGGAAGTAGTCGGCGTGCGCGATGATGTAGAGCGGCGTGGCGTCGGCGCTGGCCCAGGCGTAAGGGTAGTCCGTGAACCACGGGACGAGCGACGCGCTCTGCGAAATCTCGTGCGGGATTTTGCCGTCGGCGCGCTGGTACTTTTTGAGGAAGTCGAGCGCGCCACGCGCGCCCTCGAAGTCGCCGTAGGCGTCGAGCGCGAGCGCCGTCCAGAGCGCGTCGCGGCCGAAGAACCAGGCGAAGCCGGGGCGCTCGGACTCGCCCGCCGTGCGGAAGCCCGCGACGAGCCCGAGCCCGAGCAGCGGGTTCTCGACGAAGGCCTTGTCGATGCCGACCTTTGCCCACGCGAAGGCCTCGTTGACGCGCTCGTCGGGCGTCTCGACCGAGGTCGTCTCGTCGCGCAGGCGGCGGTAGTGCTCGACGTTCTGCTCGTACAGCGCGCGGGCCGAGCCGAGCAGCCGCGCGTAGGTCGCGCGCGCCTCTTCGCGCCCCTTCACGCTCCCGGCGATGACGATGGGGATGAAGTTAGACTTCAGTTCCGAAGCCGGCACCTCCATGCGGAACTCGGCGGGCACGTCGCGCGGCTCCTCCTGGTAGGGCATGACGGACACGTCGCGCGCGGCCGGGCTGCCGACCATGCCGGCGTAGCGCCCGGTCTCTTCGTAGATGAAGTAGGCGCGCTGCTTCTCGTCCCACGAAAGCGAAGGGGTCGCCGAGGCCGCGGGCCACATCAATTTCAGGCGCGGCCGGAAGCGCGCCGTGACCGCGACGGGCAGCGCCGAGTCGACGTCGAGCAGCATCACGACGCCCGCCTCGTCGAGCGGCGCGTAGATGATCTGCCTGACGGTGAAGGCGGCGTGCGAGTATGTGATGGTCGTCGCCTCGGGGCGCACTTCGATGAGGGCCGCCGTGTCCGAACCCTTGAACTCGAGCGGGTAGCCCTCGACGCGGAACGACAGCTCGAACCCGTCGAGAATCTGCAGAGGGTAGGCCCACGCCTCCGCCTGCCTGTGCTCGTACCCGAAGACCGCCGACTTGCGCCCGAGCACGTCGAAGAACGCGCCCGGACGTGTGCGCCGCTCCAGGCGGAGTCCGCTCGACTTCAGCTCGAACCTGGGCGTGAGCGCGTTGGCGGGCGAAGGCTGAGGCGTCTGCCCCGCGGCGGCCGTCAGGCAGACGGCGGCGAGCAGTGCGGCCAGCACCGGGCGGCGGAGCGCATTCGGAATGCGAACGTTATGACTGCTCAAACGGGAAGCTCCGGAGGGGCGCTTGTCTCTTATCGCTCTCGTGACTGCGGGCGCATTATAGCAGTTTGCGTTTTGGAGGTGTTGACGCCCGCAGGCCGCGCGGAATAGAGTGCTGGCCGCGTGACCTCGAAACTTTCACCCAAGGAGACACGAAGAATGACCCTCGCACGTCGGACGCGGCGCGGCGCTCTGCTTTCGCTGGCGGCGCTCTTACTCCTCCTCACCTTTCAGGCGGCGCCCGCCTTCGCGCAGGACGAGCCGGCCGTCAGGGAGATGGACGAGCTTATGTCGAAGGCCTACCCGCCGAACGAGCCGGGCGCGGCCGTCATCGTCGTCAAGAACGGGAAGACGCTTCTACGCAAAGGCTACGGCCTGGCGGACGTGGAGCTGGGCGTGAAGGTCGAGCCGGACATGGTCTTCCGCCTCGGCTCCATCACGAAGCAGTTCACGGCCGCCTCCATCCTCCTGCTCGCAGAGCAGGGCAAGCTCTCGCTCTCCGACGACATGACGAAGTTCTTCCCAGACTACCCCGCGAAGGGGCGCGTCGTCACCGTCGAGCACCTCCTGACGCACACCTCGGGCATCAAGAGCTACACGTCCATCCCGGCGTGGCACAAGTTGTTGCGGAACGACATGGCCGTCGCCGAGGTCATCGACCTCTTCAAGAACGAGCCGCCCGACTTCGCGCCCGGCGAGCAGTGGGCTTACAACAACTCCGGCTACTTCCTCCTCGGCGCGATCATCGAGAAGGTGTCGGGGATGACCTACGAGCAGTTCCTGCAGAAGAACATCTTCGGGCCGCTCGGCATGACGCACACCTTCTACGGCAGCGCCGCGCGCGTCATCCCGCGCCGCGTGCCCGGCTACACGATGTCGAAGGAGGGCTTGGAAAACTCGGACTACATTTCGATGACGCAGCCCTACGCGGCCGGCTCGCTCCTCTCGACGGTGGACGACCTCGCGCTGTGGGACGCGTCGCTCTACACGGAGAAGCTGCTGAAGCGGGCTTCGCTGCAGAGGGCCTGGACGCCTTACGTCTTGAAGGACGGGACTCCGACCGGCTACGGCTTCGGCTGGGCCGAGTGGCAGTACGAGGGGCGCACCGTCATCGAGCACGGCGGCGGCATACAGGGCTTCACCACCGACGGCATCCGCCTGCCCGAAGACCGCGTCTACGTCGCCGTGCTGACGAACCGCGACTACTCTTCGCCCGACCCCGTCGCCTTCAAGCTGGCGGCGCTCGCGGCGGGCAAGCCCCTGCGCCCTTCGGTCGCCGTGCAGCTCAAGCCGGAAGAGATGGACGCGCTCGTCGGCGTCTACCAGATCAACGAGCGCGAGACTTACACCGTCAGGCGCGACGGCACGAAGCTGACGATCCAGAGGAACGCGGGGCGGCAGAACGAAATCTTCCCGCTCTCGCCGACCGTCTTCTTCTACGAGCCGGAGGGTCTGGACAGGCTGACCTTCGCGAAGGACGCGGCGGGGAAGGTGACGGGGTTGAAGGTGACGCGCCGCATCGGGCCGCCGACGAGCGCGGCGCGGACGGACAAGCCCCTGCCGAAGGAGAGGGAGGCGGTGAAGCTCACGCCCGAGGTGCTCGAACGCTACGTCGGCGTCTACGAGCTGAGGCCGGGCTTCTCCATCGCCGTCACGCGCAGGGGCGACCAGCTCTTCACGCAGGCGACGGGGCAGCCCGAGTACGAAATCTTCGCCGCGTCGGAGAAGCTCTTCTTCGTCAGGGCGTTCGACGCGCAGCTCGAATTCCAGACCGACGCCGAAGGCAGGGCCACGGGCGTCATTCTCCACCAGGGCGGCGGCGACACGCCCGCGAAGAAGGTGAAGTGACAGATGAAAGGATGAAGGCGGAAGGATGAAGGATGAAGAAAGAGCCGTGGGCTTTTCCTTCCGCCTTCATCCTTCCGCCTTCATCCTTCCGTTCAGATGCCGAGCACGTCCACTAGCTCCTGCACGGCGGCGGCGCTCTTGTGCAGGGCGATGCGCTCCTCGTTGGTGAGGCTGATCTCGATGATCTGCTCCAGGCCGTTCGCGCCGAGCTTGCAGGGCACGCCGACGTAGAGGTTGTTGATGCCGTACTCGCCTTCGAGGTAGGCGGCGCAGGGCAGAATCTTCTTCTTGTCCTTGAGGATCGCCTCGGTCATCTCGACGGCCGCCGCCGAGGGCGCGTAGTAGGCCGAGCCGGTCTTCAGCAGCCCGACGATCTCGGCGCCGCCGTTGGCCGTGCGCTTCACAATCGCGTCCAGCTGCTCCTTCGGCAGAAGCTCCGTGACGGGGATGCCGGCGCAGGTCGAGTAGCGCGGCAGCGGCACCATCGTGTCGCCGTGCCCGCCGAGCACGAAGGCCGTCACGTTCTCGACCGACACGTCGAGCGCCTCGGCGAGGAAGCAGCGCATGCGCGCCGAATCCAAGACGCCCGCCATGCCGATGACGCGGTGCTTGGGGAAGCCTGACTTCTTGAACGCCACCTGGGTCATCGCGTCCAAAGGGTTCGAGACGACGATGATAACCGCGTCGGGCGAATGCCTGGCGATCTCCTCGGTGACGCTCGTCACGATGCCGGCGTTGGTCTTGAGGAGATCGTCGCGGCTCATGCCGGGCTTGCGCGGCAGCCCCGAGGTGATGATGACCACGTCGGAGTTCGCCGTCGCCGCGTAGTCGTTGGTCGAGCCGACGAGCGCCGAGTCGAAGCCCTCAATCGGCGCGGCCTGCGCCAAATCCAGCGCCTTGCCCTGCGGCATGCCCTCGACGATGTCCACCAGCACCACGTCGCCCAGCTCTTTGCTCGCCAGCCAGTGCGCGGCCGTCGCCCCGACGTTGCCGGCGCCGACCACAGTTATCTTGTTTCGCTTCCCCATCTCTCTCTCCCTTTCGTCTCTTAAACGGATTCAATAGAACGTACGTCCGCGCGACGGATTAAGGCATAAACCCGCGCCCGATTGTCGCTGTTGGAAGAGCGCGAGTGTAACGAGCGCCTCCGGCGAGTGTCAAGGTACGGATTCAGAAGGATGAAGGATGAAGGCGGAAGGATGAAGGGATGAGGTCTTCCCTTCATCCTTCCGCCTTCATCCTTCATCCTTTCATTCTCACGGGCCGAAGCGCTGGCGGTATTCGGCGGATGAGAGGAAGGCTTTGACTATCTCGGCCTGAATGTAGTTGCCGTTAAATTGGTTGAGCTTGTCGAGCCAGAACTTCCAGCCGGAGAAGTTGGAGGCCGGCTCGGGCGGGTCGTCGGGGTTGCGGCGGAGGTAGCCGTAGTAGGCCATCAGCACGAAGGCGCGGTTGAACTCGGCGGCCTGGAGGTCTGCGTCCTCCGCGACCTTGCGCAGCACGGACGCGCGCCGCGAGATCGGCGGAGTGTTGTTCGCCAGCATCTCCGCGATGAGCTGGTCGCGCTCGGCCGGCGAGATGGCCGAGCCGGTGTTGGCGATCAGCTTGTCGACGTACTCCCCGACGGACATCGTGAAGGGGAAGGCCGCCTGGAAGCGTGGGCGCTGTACGAACTCAAGCGCGTACGCCTGCTTGTTCGCTTCGAGCTGCGCCTCCCAGCCGGTGGCCCCGACGATGACGTCGCGGCCGATGCGCTGCGTGTCGGGCAGGAAATCTTCGAGGCGGATGACGGGCACGGTGCCCGCCACGCCCGGCGAGGTCGCGTCGCCGTAGGCGGCCTTGTACATGCGGTAGGCGAGGAAGCCCGAGTTCTGGAACTCGATGGAGACCAGGAAAGCGGCCGAGACGTTGATGCGGCAGACTTCGACGTTGGGGCTGCCGCAGCTCATCGTCTGATTCGTCCAGTAGGTGAGCCCCGAGGGGTCGGCCTCGCGGTTGAGGAAATCGACGTAGTGCTGGCGGACGAAGAAGTCCGGGCTGAAGCCCGGGTCGGTGACGGGGTTGAGGCCGGTCGTGATGTCGTCGCTCTGGATGTTGACGGTCGTGCTGCTCGGCGAGCCGATTGAGATGAAGTTCGGGTCGTTGAACGGGTTCGAGAGGTTGAACGTGAAGCTCTCGTCCGGCTCCGCGAACACGTCGTCGGTGACGAAGACAGTGACGGTCTTCGACTTGTCGCCCGCGGCGAAGGCGAGCGTCCCGAGCGTCTGCGTGTAGTCCCCACGCCGCCCCGCCGTCCCGTCCGCGGTCGCGTAATTGACCGTCACCGCCGACACGGGGCTGCCCGTCTGGTAGACCGTGAGCGTGACCTTCCGCGCCGCCTCGCTCACGCTCACGGAGCTGGCGCTCATCTGCATCTGCCTGCCCGTCTGGATGACGGAGTAGGTACGCCCGGCGATGGTGAACGTGCCTTGGCGCGCGAAGAGGCTCGGGTTGGCGGCGGCGGAGTACGAGACGAGGCCGGTGCCGTTGCCCGAAGCGCCGGAGTCTATGGTGAGGAAGCTGTTGTTGCTCACGGCCGTCCAGGGGCACCCGGTCTGTGTGATTACCGTGATGGTGCGCGGTTGCGCGTCGGCATTGAACCCGTCGCCGGCGGACGGGTTGAAGCTGTAGAAGCAGGACGAGGTGAAGCTCCAGTTGAGCGCGACGCTGCCGGTCTCGCCGCCCGAGCCGTCCACGGCGATCTGGTAGGTCGTGCCGGCGTTGACGGTGACGGAGACGCGGCTGGTGTGGTCGGTGCCGCTCACGTCGTCGTTGCTCCCGACAGAGGTCAGGGCGCCCACGGCCGCGCCGGGATAGACGGCGAGCGTCGTGTTGAAGTTGCTGCCCGAGGTGTTGACGGTGAGAGTGCCCGGCGAGGGCGCCTGCCACCTGTACCAGACGGAGGCGCCGCCCGCGACGCCCGCGTGGTTCGGCTCGCCGGCCTCCTTGGTGGCCTCGACGTTGGTGCCGGAGACGAAGCCGGAGTTGCCGTTGAGCGTCGTCGCGTTGGCGAAGTTGTCGTTCGCGGGCGGGGCCAGGGCCGCCGCGGAGACGGCCGCGGTCAGAAGAACGGAGAGGAGGAGGGAGGCGAGCGGACGGCTTCTCTTTGTCATACAGTGTCTCCGGCTCAAATGTGAGCGAGCGTGGCGGATAAGGAGACTGGACGCCCCGGGCAGTCAAAGACGACGAGGCAGCCTTTCGGGGGCGAAGGCCGTGAGACGTTCGGGTTGCTCGGGACTTGCGACGATTTCAAGAGAGCGTGCCCCTGCGCGGGGGAGCGTGCGGGGCGGCGCGTGCCGAAACGACGCGCAGAATGTACTCTCGCACCGAACGCGCGTCAACAAAAAGGTGACGAACGCATGAGACTTCTCAAACGCCTGGGCCGCTGGCTCGCGCCGTCCGCGCCGCGCGAAGACGACGAACCTTTGGACGAAGCAGACAACGTCGACCCGTTCGACCCTTTCCCGGAGCCGGTGCGCCTGGAGATAAAGGACGTGTTCGACCTGCACCCCATCCCGCCGCGCGAGGTGCGCGCGGTCGTCGAGGAGTACCTGCGCGAGGCGCACGCGAAGGGTTTCCGCCAGGTGCGCATCATCCACGGCAAGGGCGTCGGCGTGCAGCGCGAGACCGTCCGCAAGGTGCTCGCGCGCACGCCCTTCATCGAACACTTCGCCGACGCCCCGCCCGAAGCCGGCGGCTGGGGCGCCACCGTCGCACACCTGACAGAAGATAAACGCCGCGAGCGGTAATGCGAAATGTGGAGACCATTCGGTTGAGTATGCAGTGAGCTTTCCGCACGGAGAGACGGAGACCCGGCTCGTCGAAAGCTACAGACGAAGCCGGGTCTCCGTGGTTAAAGCCCGGGGCCGCTTTCACTCAAGCTCGCGGCCCGGCCGGTTCTATGACAGGTCACGGATGCGGCGCCCCGCTGTTGATCCAACTCTGAATCGTGCTGATGTCAGAGGCCGAGAGCGACCCACCCAGAGGCATCTGGCCGCCCGGCCCCCCGCTGGCGAATGGCCCCGAGCCCGCCGGCGGTGAGCCTTGCGTCCCGTTGATTTTGAGGAACAGCCAACTGTGCGCCGGGTCGTTGGGTTGGATGCGCTGCAACGCCGGCAGCTCGGTGGCGCCGTGGAAGAGGTTGGCGCTGCTGTACGAGACGCCGGCCGACAGGTTGAGCCCCTTCGGCGGGCTGCCGCCGGAATGGCACAGCGTACAGTTGTTATCCCAGATGGTCTGGATGGCGTCGTAGGGCGAAACCGGCGTCGCCCCGCCCGGCGTGAAGACGCCGCAACGCTGGCCCGTCCACCCCGTCCCCGCAGTCGTGGCGGCGACCGAATCGCCGAATGCCTGAAGCTGCGCCGGCATGTGCGGCCCCACGCTCAGCCAGAAGATGTTCTTCGTCACCTTGGCATGGGGCATCACGTAATCGTCGCAGACGCGAATCTCCGTCGTCCCGAGCAGACTCCTCACCTCCGACGTCTGGTTGAGGGTGAGACTCGCGAAGACGTTGGCCGAGTGGCACGTGCGACACGTGCGCGCGACCACGTCGCGGTACATCCCCCGATCCAGGGCCGTGGCGTTCCACCCGGCGGCGACGAAGTTCTCGTCCTGCGTGGGGCCGCCGGCGTACATGCCGTCGATGATCTCTTTGATGTCTGGGGCGGCCGAGATCGAGGTCGGGTCTTGCGTGTCGGTCAGCCGCACGAAGTCCTCGTTGAGCGATTTAAAGTTGGCCTGCTGCGTCGCCTTGTCGAACGGCGCGCCGGCGAAGGTGTAGAAGTGGAGGTCGAAGGGGAGAAATCTCGACCCCAGCTTCACGTCGTTGCGGGCGTTGAAGGTCGGCGTCCCGCTCGAGACGGGGCCGCCGGGGTACTCGCCGTTGTGACAGACCATGCAGAGCTGCGGGACGGGTCGCGCCCCCACGGCGTCGAGGTTGGCCGCCTTCAGGAGCTGCGTCCCGTCCGCGTTGTAGACGAAGAACTTGACGACCCGCTCGTCGTCGTCGAACTCATCCAGGACGCCGGGCTGGCTCTCGACCTGCGAGAACTCCATCGCGACGGTCGCCACCGGGTTCGTCCCGGCAACGGTCGCGATAACGTCGTTCGTGTCGGGCGTACTAATGTCCCCGTAGTTGGTTACGTAGCAGGCCACGTCGAAGCCGCCGATGTCCGTGTTGGCCTTCTTCGTGCAGTGCATGTCACGCCCGAAGCCGAGGTCGCCGGAGTTGGCGAACTTGACGTTGACCTCGCCGGTCGGGAAGCCGTTCGTGGTCTTGAAGCCGGCGAGCGTCGTCCGCTTGCCGCGTGGATCGACCTGCGCGTAGTAGTTGGCCGAGGCCGTGTCGTACGCGGCGGCGAGGGCCGGGTCGGTGGCCTGCAACTCCGTCAGGTTGATGGCCTCGAACGAGTAGAGTCCGTGCAGGAACTCGAAGCCGTTGAGCGGGTCGTCCGGCACGGCCTGATCCGTCAGCACCACCTTGGTCGAGCAGGCCGTGTAACCGGCCGCGGTCAGGACGGGGAGGTTCGGGCTGGTCGGGTTTTGCGGGCCGCCCGTGCCGACGACGAAGGTGCCGATGGGGACGTTCGTGTCGTCGCGGATGGGCACGAGGGTGATGTTCGTCGCCGACGGCAGGTTGTAGATGACGTGGATGCTCGGCGCCGAGTTGTCGATGTTGACGGTGCGCACGACGGGCGCCGCGCCCGGCGTCCCCGTCAGCGGGATCGTGTATTCGAGCATGTAGGTGGCCGGCAGCGAAGGGCTGTCGATCTCGACGCACGACTGGTTGGTCTTCACCTGATCGGTGTTGATGGTCGAGAAGTGCTTGACCTTGGCGACGTAGGCGGTGCCGTTGAGGGTGGCCGTGCCGTCCTGCTCCCAGACGCCGTCGCGCTCGTTGTAGAAGAGCAGCGGGATGGTGTGCGGCAGAGGCGCGCCGGTGGCGAGTTGCGCGGGGTCGACCGGGATCGTTACCGTCGCGGTCGACCCCGGCTTCAGGTTGAACCGCTCGCCGCCGCTCGTTATCTCGATGCTGCCCGCGCCGTAGCTCTCCATGACCTTCGTCGCGCCGCCCGGGAGGCGCACGGTGTAGTCGCCCGGCATCTGCTCCGGCGAGCGCAGGTCAACAGTCGAGAGCGCGACTTCAACCGAGGCCGCGCTCCGCCCGTGCGAGTCGCGCAAAGCGTCGGCCGGGATCTCGACTTGAATGCCCGGCCCGCAGCGCTTCTGGGCGGCGGCCTGGTTCGCGCCCGCGGCCAGGGTGGGCAGATTCAGGAAGTAGGCGGGGAGGGTTCTCAGCCCCTCCTTGGGCGCGGCGATGACGTTGCCTTTGCCGTCCTGCCACTGCGGCTGGGCCAACTGCGGGAAGCCGCGCCAGTCAAGATAACCGGCGCGGGGGCCTGGGCAGTTGCGCTCGTCACGCCGGTCAACCAGGGTCTGCTTCTCGCCCGGCCTGACGGTCACGACGGTCGCGCGCGTCATCGTCCAGCGCCCGCCGGTGACCGCGTCGTCGTAGACGCGCGAGACGAGGGCGTACCCCGGCTTGTGGATGTTCAGCACGAAGCGGTTGGCGTCCCGGACGAAGATGTTGAAGGTGCCGTCCGGGTTGGTGCTTGTCACCTGCCCGTTGACCTCGACCCTCGCGCCGGGCACGGCCCCCGCGTCCGTCGCATCCACCTTGCCCGAGAAAGGGATGCCGCGCTCGTCGGCGCGGAGGGATAGCTCCGTCCTCGTGTGGCCGCCCTTGCCGTCGCTGACGAGCAGCGCCACGGAGTAGCGGCCGGGGCTGGCCGGGAGTTTCCACTTCACCGAGGGCTGGTCGACGGCGTTCAGCACGCCCGAACCGGGCGACACGAGCCACCGATACTTCAGCGCGTCGCCGTCCGGGTCAGAGACGTCTGCCTTCAGTTCGACGGTGTTGCCGGGTCTGGCGGTCTTCACGCGGCGCCCGCTGCCGTCCACCGCGACCAGCGGTTCCAGGCGCGGCGGCGTGTTCCCGATGACGAGGTCGATGGGGTGGAAGGGCGCTCCTTCCAGGTTGGCCTGCGGGAGGAGGCGCTGTTCTTTGACCCCGCCTTCGACCTCGGCGCGGATGGCGATTTTTTGCCGCGGGGGGACTTGCGGCAGGAGGTACTCGCCGAAGTTGTTGACGAAGACTTCCTGAAGCTTGTTGCCGCCGTCGTCCAGTAAGACGACGCGCGCGAAGGCGTTGACGCCGGCCAGCGGCTCCAGGGTGCGGGGGATTTTCCCGTCCTTCAACTTCACGTTGCCGAAGACCACCGTGGTCTTCTCACGCCGGTCAGGCTCGATGCGGATGGTGCTGGTGTGCACCGGCCCGCTGAAGACCGTGTAGGCATCTTTCGAGCAGCCTTCGGTGTAGCCCTTGCTCTTCCAACAGACGCGGTAGCGCCCCGGCGCGGGCGGGCGCAGCGTGAAGCGCCCGCTCAGGTCTGTGCGGACGGGGTTGCCGTCGGCGTTCGTCCCGGCGTTTCTTAAAAAGACCGTGATGCCGGGCAGGAAGACGTCGTGCGCGCTGAAGCGTCCTTCGGCCGTCTGAGACCTGTCGAAAACCTCCGCCGCGATGTAGCCGCGCACGAGGAGCGGGAGGCGGCTGGGCCGTGGCTGCGCCGAAGACGAGTAACCGTTGAAGTAGTAGGCGCCGGCCGCGGCGGCGGTGAAGAGGAGGAAGGCGAGGAGAGTTAGTTTCTTGAGCGTTTCGGTTAAGGGGCGGTGGGTGGGGGGCGGGCCAGTGCTTATTCGCTTCATGAGGGGTCATCTCCTTTGGCATGCTCCGCACGAGACGGATGTCGCACGTCCCGTGCGAATGTGAGTAGGAAACCGTCTTCGAGGAGGTGACCCTCTCAGACAGTTCGCGTCGGCGAGCCCTTTGCGCGGTCTGCGTAGAAGATGTCGGTCGAATCGTCCTGGGAACGATACGGGTCAGTCAGAGTAGGTTCGGCGCGAGGCGGTGTGGGTTACCGGTTGATGTAAGGCGCCCGAGACATCGCTCCAAAGCGCTGAGCAGGAATCATTCTGCGAGGAAAGAGGTTCTCACTTAAGCGCGCAAAGCCTACGCTACTTGCAATATTCTGTCAACATATTATTCCGCGCCGGCGGCGGCGGTCGAGACGAGGCAGTCTGAGACGTTGCGCCCCCGCCGGCCGGAACATTTCTGCACAAATTTGAAGTGAGGGGCCGCGGTCAGCCGACCCGCCGGGATGGGCAAAGGCGAGCGCGGCGGAGAGTGACCTCGCCCGCCGCGCTCGCAATCGAATGAGATGGAGGGCTACTTCCGGAACCAGCCGAAGAGGCCGTGGATGACGGTCTCGCGGTTCTCCTCGTAGATGGCCTTGGTGAGCGGGAGCGACATCGGGCAGGCGCGGACGCAGTTCTGCGCGTTGCCGCAGTTGGTGATGCCGTCGTCGCCGGTGATGGCCGAAAGCCTCTCGTCGCGCGTCATCTTCCCAGAGGGGTGCATGTTCATCAGGCGCACCTGCGCGATGGCCTGCGGGCCGATGTAGTTGCCGTCGCCGTACTGCGGGCAGGCTTCCAGGCAGCAGCCGCAGGTCATGCAGCGCGAGTAGGCGTAGCGCTCCTGCACCTCCTCCTGCGACATGCGGGGCCCCGGGCCGAGGTCGTAAGAGCCGTCGATCTCGATCCAGGCCTTGACGCGCTTGAGGTGGTCGAACATCTCCGAGCGGTCGACGACGAGGTCGCGCACGTTCGGGAATTTCGACATCGGCTCAAGGGTAATCGGGTTGTGCGGGTCGAGGTTGTCGACGAGCGCCGAGCAGGACTGGCGCGCGCGCCCGTTGATGACCATCGTGCAGATGCCGCAGACCTGTTCGAGACAGTTCATCTCCCAGACGGGCGGGGTCGTCGCGCGGCCGTCGCGCGTCACGGGGTTCTTCCTGATCTCCATCAGGCAGGAGATGATGTTGAGATTCGGCCGGTAGGGGAGCGCGAACTCCTCCCAACGCGCCGGCCCGTCCTGCCGGTCGCGGCGGCGGATGCGTAAGACCACCTCGCGCGGCGGGTTCCTCAAGCCTTGATGGTGCTGCTCCGTTTTTGCTTCAGCGCTCATGAGTTGAAATCCACCTTGTCGTAGACTGCGCCCAGATTCAAAGTGCAACCGATTGACGGCAGCGTCAGCGAGCTTTCAAGACCGGCCGCCTCCGTTAAACTCCACCTGCCATCCTCACCCTTCACGTACTGCTCGACCAACGGACTGTTTTGCCCGACGAGCAAATACTCCCTCAACGACTCAATCGTTCGGTAAGCCCGAAACTTCTCGCCCCTGTCGAAAGCTTCCGTACTCTTGGAGAGCACCTCGATGACAAGAACGGGGTTGGTAATGATGTCCCTTCGGTCGTCGTGATACTGTAAGTCGCCGCAGACGGCCGTAACGTCCGGGTATAAGAACTTATTCGAGCCCGACAACCGGACTTTCATGTCTATCACAAAGGCTTTGCATCCGCGCCCGCGTAACTGAACGTTAAGTTCGGAGCCAATATTCAAAACGATGGTCGAGTGATTTGCGGTTGCTCCGGTCATCGGATAGACACCTCCGTCGAGATACTCGCTCCTGGTCTCCGATAACCTCTCGGCGGCGAGGTACTCTTCGGGCGTCACGTGTGTGACCGTCAGCGTTGACATGGCTTTCACCTGAACCGGGCGTCGGTTTCCCTTTGCGTTAACTCCTTACTGCTTCTCGGTCTTGCCCCCTGCTTCGTCAATCGAGTCGCCGCGTTCGGGGCGCGGGGTGGTCTCGCCGGCGACGGCGTTGTCCACGGCCTCCTTCTTCTGGCCCCAGGTCGCGGGGCCGGAGGTGTCGGGCGGGCGCTGCTCCCAGCCGGAGGCGGGCACCTGAGCCGCGCCCTCTTTCGTCGGCGACTGCTCGGCCTGCCCCCCGCTCGCGCTCGCGGCCTTCTGCTTGCCCTTCGTGTAGTCGCGCTTGCGCGGCTCGATGAGGCCCACGTCCACCTGCTCCCAGGAGAAGACCGGCCCCTCGCCCGAGAACTCGGCGACGGTCGTCTTCAGGAAATTCTCGTCGTCGCGGTTGGGGAAGTCCGGCTTGTAGTGCGCGCCGCGCGACTCGTTGCGGTTCAGCGCCCCGAGCGTGATGACGCGCGCCAGTTGCAGCATGTTGTAGAGCTGGCGCGCGTGCGGCAGCGCGTGCGTCGCCCACATGTTCGAGTCGTTGAGCGAGATGTGCTGGTAGCGGTCGATCAGTTCCAACAGCTTCTCGTCCGTCGCCTTCAGCTTGTCGTTGTAGCGGACGACCGTCACGTTGTCCGTCATCCACTTGCCCATCTCGTCGTGGATGACGTACTGGTTCTCGCCGCCGGACTGTTTGAGCAGCCCCTGGTTGATCTCCTGCTGGCGCTTCAGCTCGTCGTCGTAAATCTTCGAACCGTCGGCCCCGTTGCGCTCGACGTTCTTGGCGAACTCGATGGCGGCGGGCGCGGCGACGAAGCCGCCGTAGACGCAGCTGACGAGCGAGTTCGCGCCGAGTCGGTTCGCGCCGTGGATGGAGTAGTCGCACTCGCCCGCGGCGAGCAGCCCCGGAATGTTCGTCCGCTGCTCGAAGTCGACCCAGAGGCCGCCCATCGAGTAGTGCACGCCGGGGAAGATGCGCATCGGCACGTGGCGCGGGTCGTCGCCGACGAACATCTCGTAGATTTCGAGGATGGCCCCGAGCTTGCGGTCGAGCGTCTCGGCCGGGATGTGCGTCAGGTCGAGGTAGACCTGGTTCTCGCCGAAGACGCCGTAGCCGTCCAGACAGACCTGGAAAATCTCGCGCGTCGCGATGTCGCGCGGGACGAGGTTGCCGTAGGCCGGGTACTTCTCTTCGAGGAAGTACCAGCGCTCGCTCTCCGGAATCGAAGAGGGCTGCCGCTTGTCGCCCTGCGTCTTCGGCACCCACACGCGCCCGCCCTCGCCGCGCGCGGACTCCGACATCAGGCGCAGCTTGTCCTCGCCCGGAATCGAGGTCGGGTGCACCTGGATGAACTCGCCGTTGGCGTAGCGCGCGCCCTGCTGGTAGCAGGCCGAGACCGCCGAGCCGGTGCAGACCATCGAGTTCGTCGACTTGCCGAAGATGAGCCCCGGCCCGCCCGTCGCGATGATGACGGCGTCGGCCGGGAAGGCCTTCAGCTCGAGCGTCGCGCGCTCCATCGCCACCAGACCGCGGCAGACGCCGTGCCCGTCCTGGATGAGCGAGAGCATCTCCCAGTGCTCGTACTTCTTGACCTTGCCCGTGGCCTCGTGGCGGCGCACCTGTTCGTCGAGGGCGTAGAGCAGCTGTTGGCCGGTCGAGGCGCCCGCGAACGCCGTGCGGTGGTGGAGCGTGCCGCCGAAGCGCCGGAAGTCGAGCAGACCTTCGTTCGTGCGCGAGAAGGGGACGCCCATGCGGTCGAAGAGGTAGATGATCGAGGGCGCCATCTCGCACATGGCCTTGACGGGCGGCTGGTTGGCGAGGAAGTCGCCGCCGTAGACCGTGTCGTCGAAGTGCTTCCAGGGGGAGTCGCCCTCGCCCTTCGTGTTGACCGCGCCGTTGATGCCGCCCTGCGCGCAGACCGAGTGCGAGCGCTTGACGGGCACGACCGAGAAGAGGTCGACGGAGTGCCCCTGCTCCGCGATCTTCATCGCGGCCGCGAGGCCTGCCAACCCGCCCCCGACGATTGCTACACGGATGCCGTTGTTTGCCATGTTATGCGAGTCCTATCAGTCCGAGCAGTCCGCCCTTGTGGATGAAAGCCACCTGCGCGTTGATGCCGACGACGAGGAGCAGCAGGCCGACGGCGATGCAGGCGTAGCCGGCAAAGCGCTGCGCGCGCTCGCCGATGACGATGCCCCAGTCCACCGCGAAGAGCCACAGGCCGTTGGCGAGGTGCCACACGGTCGCCGTGATGCCGACGAGGTAGACGGCGAAGATCGTCCAGTTGGCGAACTCGCCGCTGACGATGTCGTAGGCCATGTCCGAATGGTCGGCGACCGACTTGTCGTTGAGGCCGGGGATGAGCCCGAAGCGGAAGTTCAGTACGTGGAACGTGATGAAGAAGAAGAGGATGATGCCCGTCACGCGCTGGATGGTGTAGAACCAGTTCCGCGGGTAGGGGTACGAGACGTTGTTCGGCCGCATCTCCCACGTGATGAAGAGGCCGTAGACCGCGTGGTAGATGAGCGGGATGAAGATGCCGCCGATCTCGATGAAGATGATATAAGGGATCGACTGGAGGTCGGCGACGGCCTTGTTGAACTCCAGGCCCGGCGTGCCGTTAACCACCGTCATCGCCTTCGAGTTGGTGTAGAAGTGCTCCAGCAGGAAGATGCCGAGCGGGAGGATGCCCGTCAATTGGTGAAGCTTCCTGAAAACGAACGTACTGCTCAGACGGACGGCCATGTCAGAGTGCCTCTCCTTCGCGGCTCGCGCGCCGCAGCGTTGTTGCTTTGTTGTTTGGCAGGTCGGCCATGATTATAACGACGCGACGCGGAAAAGCAATCGCACGCGCCTCCGGCGCGAATCCCACCTCCGAAACCTCCGGGCCGAACCGCTCGCGCTTCGTGCCGTCGCTCAAAAGAGTCCGCGCGCGCGCAGGAGTATCAGCATCAGCAGCAGGAGCGGCGAGAACGCCGCGAGCAGGGCGCCGAAGTAAGACGCGACGCCCGCCAGCGCCCAGAAGGCGAAGGCCGCGCGGTCGCGCGCCGAAGGGCGCGCGCACGCTTCTTTCGCGGGGAGCAGGCGCTCGCGAAACTCGCCGACCCTGTGCGCGAGCAACTCTTCCGTGAACTCCAGCGAGTAGAGGTTCTTGCTCCTGCGCCCGCGCATGAAGGCCCGGTAGAGCCCGCGCGGGTTTATGAGCAGCCCCTGCGCGACGTTCATCAAATCGAGCAGCCAGCCCGCGTAGTAACGGCGCAGGCCGCCGCCGCCTATCTCCCAGGCGGAAATCTCCGCCTCGCCGCGCCAGGTCGTCGGGTACTCGGTCACGATGTGATGCAGGTCGTGCAGGCGCACGGCCTTGCGCCGCCCCTCCGTGTTCGGGAGCCAGACCGGCAGCCGCCAGACTTTGACCTTGATCCAGCGCTCCTCATACCCGCCGTCCTCGCCGAACCCGTTCGACTCGAAGTAGAGCCTGCGCGCTTCGCCGAGCGTCAATTCGGGCGCGTACAAAGCCGCGCCGCGCCCCGCCACGTGTGTCACCTGCTCGTGCATCTCGCCTTCTCCGATGGATTCCATTTTAAGTCCCCGGGGGATATAAGATAAAATGAAAAATGTAGGGCAAACATCTGAGCAGTTCTTATATGTGCCGTTGGCTATTGGCTGTTAGCTGTTAGCCGAAACAGACCGGCAACCGGCTTCGTTATAGAAGGCATCTAGCTAAGAGCTAACAGTCAATAGCTAATCATGCAAATCGAGACTCTCAAAATCTTCTGCGACCTGGTCGAGACGCGGAGCTTCTCGCAGGCCGCCGAGCGCAACTTCGTCACGCAGTCGGCCGTCAGCCAGCAGGTGCGCGGGCTGGAGGGCAGGTTCAAGCGGCGCCTCCTGGAGCGCGTCCGCGGCCGGCGCGAGCTGCACCTGACGCAGGAGGGCGAGGCCTTCTACGAGGCCAGCCGCGAGGTCTTGCAGGCGTACGGCCGGCTCGAAGAGAGCATGCGGCAACTCTCGGGGACGGTCGGCGGGACGGTGCGCGTCGCCACCGTCTACAGCGTCGGCCTGCACGAGCTGCCGCCCGTCGTGCGCGAGTTCATGGGGCTCTACCCGCGCGCGAAGATCGACCTCGAATACAGCCGCACCACGCGCGTCGTCCGCGACGTGCTGGGCGGGGCCGTCGACCTCGGCGTCGTCGCCTACCCCGAGAAGCGGCGCGGGCTGGAGGTCGTGCCGCTCGGCGGCGACCGCCTCGTCTTCATCTCGCGCCCGGAGCACCCGCTCGCCCGGCGCAAGAAGCTGCGCGCGGCCGACCTGCAGGGGCAGAACTTCGTCCACTTCGAGCGCGACATCCCGACGCGCCGCGCCACCGACCGCATCCTGCGCGCGCACAACGTCGCAGTCCAGCGCGTCGCGGAGTTCGACAACATCGAGACCATCAAGCGCGCCGTCGAGGTCGGCCTCGGCGTGGCCGTCGTGCCGCGCCCGTCCGTTCTGGACGAGAGGCGTTCGGGCCAACTCGCGGTCGTGCCTCTGGTCGAGCCGGAGTGGGAGCGCGCCGTCGGCGTCGTCTACCGCAGCGACCGCGCGCTCTCGACGGCCGCGCGGAAGTTCGTCGAGCTTCTACAGCGGCACGGCTCGCGCGCATGAGGCGTGTGCTGGTCATCGGCTCGGGCGGCGCGGGCAAGTCCACGTTCGCCCGCAGGCTGGGCGAGCGGCTCGGGCTGCCGGTCATACACCTCGACCGCGCCTACTGGCGGCCGGGCTGGGTCGAGCCGCCGAAGGACGAGTGGCGCCGCACGGTCGAAGAGTTGTGCGCGGGCGAGGCGTGGGTGATGGACGGCAACTACTCGGGCACGCTCGACGTGAGGCTCGCGGCCTGCGACACGGTCATCTTTCTCGACCTGCCGCGCGCGGTCTGCACTTGGCGCATCGTCAAGCGTTCGTTGAGGTACAAGGGGACGAGCCGGCCGGACATGGGCGAGGGCTGTCACGAGCAGCTCAACAAGGACTTCCTCATCTTCCTGCTCTGGGTCTGGAACTACCCACGGCGCAGCCGCCCGAAGGTGCTTGAGCGGCTCGGGGCGCTTGCCGAAAGCAAGCGGATATACAGGCTACGTTCCAGCGCGGAGGCCGAGAAGTTTCTGGCGGAGGTCGAATGAACAGTCCCGAAGCTCAAGAGTTGACGAGTCTGTCCGCGGCCGAACTCGCACTCCTGATACGCGCGCGCGAGGTCTCGCCGGTCGAGGTGGCCGAGGCGCACCTGCGCCGCATCGAGGAAGTTAACCAGACGCTCAACGCCGTCGTGACGCTCGCGCCCGACGTGCTTCAACGAGCAAGGGAGGCGGAGGCCGCCGTCGCGCGCGGCGGGCCTTCGGGCGAGTTGTGGGGCGTGCCCGTCACGGTGAAGGACACGGTGGACGTGCGCGGCGTGCGCACCGCCTGCGGGTCGCGCGTGCGCGCGGACTACGTGCCCGCGGAGGACGCGCCGGCCGTGGCGCGTCTGCGCGCGGCGGGCGCCCTGATTTTGGGTAAGACGAACTGCCCGGAGTTCGCGCTCGACTACACGTCCGAGAATCCCGTCTTCGGTCGGACGAACAACCCGCACGACCTCGAACGCACGCCGGGCGGTTCGAGCGGCGGCTGCGCGGCGGCCGTCGCCGCGTGCATGACGGCGGGGAGTCTGGGGAGCGACCTCGCGGGCTCTATTCGCATCCCCGCGCACTTCTGCGGCGTCGCGGGCTTGAAGCCGACGGCGGGGCGCGTGCCGCGCGGCGGCCACATGCCTCCGATGTCCGGCCTCCACTCGCTCGGCGCGACGCTCGGCCCGCTCGCGCGCACGGTCGAAGACCTGACCCTCTTTTACGGCATCCTCTCCGGCGAAAGCACCGCGCGGGAGACTTTGAAGGGGGCGCGCGTTGCCTTCTACGTCGGGGACGACGTGACCGCCGAGACGCGCGCGGCGGTCGGGAGCGCGGCGCGCGCGTTGAAAGACGCCGGGCTGGAAGTTGAGGAAGAGGTGCCGCCCGGCGTCTTCGAGGCGACGAACCTTTGGCTCCCGCTCTTCGAGTACGCGACGCAGAGATTCGTGCGCGGGACTTACGTGGGCAGGGAAGAGGAGGCCGGGCGCGCGGCTCGCGTCATCCTCGAACGCGCGGGGCGTTGGGGCGAGCCGCCTCTGGAGAAGATTCTCGCGGCGTGGGAGGAGCGCGACCGCGTGCGCGAGACACTTCTGCGCTGGATGGAGCGGACGCCGCTCTTCGTCGCGCCTGTCGGGGCAACGCCCGCCTTCCGGCACGAAGAGTTCGGGCGCGTCGAGGTCGGGGGCCGGAGCGTCCCGACCTTCCGCGCCTTCTCTGACGCGCACGCCGCGAACGTCTACGACCTGCCGGCCGCCTCCGTGCCCGCGGGGCGCGACGCCTCGGGCCTGCCCGTCGGCGTGCAGGTCGTCGGCCGCCCGCACGACGAGCGGCGTGTGCTCGAAGCGGCGAAGGTTATTGAAGAGGCGCTCGGCGGATGGCGACCTCCGCCCGAGACTCTTCCAAAAGCCTGAGCCAATCCGTTATAGTCTCGCGCGTGCCTGCCTTAAGAGTTTGGAAGTTCAAATTTAAGAATAAGCTTCCCCCGGAGGTCACATGGAAATCGGCATCCTGTTCTTCTTCCTCTTCATCGCCATCGCGACGCTGGTCATCGCGGCGAAGACCATTAAGATCGTGCCGCAGGCGACCGTCATGCTCATCGAGAGGCTGGGGCGCTTCAGCCGCGTCGCGGGGAGCGGCCTGAACGTCATCGTCCCGTTCCTCGACAAGCCGCGCAGCATCTACTGGACGTACGAGCGGCCGGGGCAGACATCCATCGACCTGCGCGAGAAGTTCATCGACCTCCCGCCGCAGCCCGTCATCACGCGCGACAACGTGACCATCCACGTCGATTCGGTCGTCTACTGGCAGGTCACCGACGCGGTCAAGGCCGTCTACGAAGTCGCCGACCTCGTCGGCGCCATCATCCAGCTGACCATCACGGGCATGCGCGCCGTCATCGGCGAGATGGACTTAGACCACACGCTCTCGCAGCGCGACCAGATCAACAACAAGCTGCGCATCATCCTCGACGAGGCGACGGACAAGTGGGGCGTGAAGGTGACGCGCGTGGACGTGAAGAACATCACGCCGCCCGACGACGTGCGCGTCACGATGGAGAAGCAGATGACCGCCGAGCGCACGCGCCGCGCGCTGGTGCTGCAGGCCGAGGGCGAGCGCCAGGCCGCCATCACGCGGGCCGAGGGCGAGAAGCAGGCGGCGATTACGCGGGCCGAGGGCGAGAAGCAGTCGTCCATCCTCAGCGCGGAGGGCGCGGCGCAGGCGCGCCTGCGCAACGCCGAGGCCGAGGCCGAGGCCATCGCGCAGGTCGCGCGCGTGATGCTCGACCACGGCAACCCCGCGCAGTACCTCATCACGCAGCGCTACATCGAGAGTTTGAAGGAGATGTCGCGCGGCCAGAACTCGAAGGTCATCTTCATGCCGGTCGAGGCCACGGCCATGCTCTCCAGCATCGGAGCCCTCAAAGAGATGTTTGCCGAGACCGGCGAGAAGCGCCGCGACGACAGCCCGCCGCCGCAGGTGAGGCCGCGGCAGTTGCCGAACGGCTGAGTCGCTTGAGCGTCGAGATAGAATTTAACCGCAGAGACACAGAGGCACGGCTTGTTGAGTCATGAACTTCAAGCTGTGCCTCTGTGTCTCTGTGGTTAAATTACTCTTTGCATGATGAGAGCGCGTGGCGCGAAAGGGGCGTGTAGCGCGAGCCGCCGGGGCCGAGCTCGCTGCGCATGACGAGGAGTTCGTCTACTTGAAAGTGGTGGGGGCCGAACGTCGCCTTCCGGTGCGCTTCGGAGAGGGCTTGCGCGGGCGCGCGCAGGCGCGCGAGGGTGAGGTGCGGTCTGAAGGCGCGCCCCTCGCGCGGGAAGCCGGCGGCCTCGCACTCCTGTTCGAGCCTACGTTGAAGTAGGGCGAGCTGACCCGAGTCGTCCTTCACCCCGAGCCACAGCACGCGCGCCGCGCCGCGAGGCGGGAACGTGCCCGCCTCTTCGATTGTGAGGGGGAAGCGCTCGAACTCTTTGACGGCGGCGGCGGCCGCTCGTGAGAGGACTTCGACGCGCGGCGCGCCGACCTCGCCGATGAACTTCAAGGTTATATGAAGTCCCTCGGGCCTGGCCCAGCCCGCGCGTGCGTCGGGGAAGTCTCTGCGCAGGCGCGCGGCGTGCGCGGCCGCGGCCTCGCGCACCTCGCGGGGCAGCTCGGCGGCGCAGAAGACGCGGATGCCCTCGCCCTCGCTCATCTCTACTTCGGCAGCAGCGTCAGGGCCGCCTGCGCCGAGCGCGCGACCGACCCGGGCGTGAAAGGGAAGACGCGCGGGTTAGCCGCCCGCCAGTCTTCGAGCTGATCCTGCCAGTGCGGGCTGCGCGGGTCGCCCGAGACGCCGAGCGCGATGCCGTGCCGCGTCTTGTCCCAGTCGGAGGTGTCTGCGATGAGGCGCATCGAGACCGACGCGCCCACGTTCGGCGCGGCGAACAGCCCGCCGCCGCCCCTCTGCGGGAACGGCGCGATCTGGAACTGCTTCCCGATGAGCGGCACGCCGGCGAGCGGGTGCGGGAAGCTGACGTTGAGCCGCGCGCCCCAAGTCCATTTCGTCTCGTCCGGCCCGAGTGCCTTCGTCAAAGCCGCGCGCGCCTCCGTGTGCGCGGCGTCGAGCAACTCCGCGTAAGAGCCGTACTCCTTCGGCAGCCACTCCTTCGGTCGTTCCTGTATGACGCGGTCGAAGAAGATTGCGCTCGCGGGCCAGCGGTACTCCTTCGCCAAGTCCGCGCCGAGCGCGCCCGCCAGAATCTTCGAGCGGAAGACGGCGGCCATCTCGAAGGCGATCCGAGGCGCTCGCGCGTCCGCGTCGAGCTGGCCGTCCCACGATTCGAAGAGCCTCACGGTCTCGCGCCACTTCTCGTCCTTCGCGTCTAAGCCGGCCTCGCGCGCGACCTTCGCCGCCTCGCGCGCGAAGGTCGCGCCGGAGATGGTGTAGGCGTCACCTTGCACGGCGCGGAAGTCTTCGGCCGTCAGCTTCTGTCTGGCCGCGAGCAGGTCGTAGATGCGGCGCGAGCGCGTGGGCGGCGCCCAGGCGTGCGTGAGGAAGTGCGGGTAGTCGCGCCCGACGACGCGGCTGTTGGCCGTGACGATGATGCCGGACGGCGGGTCGAGGACGTGCGGCAGCTCGGCGTGCGGGATGAAGCCCTTCCACTCGCCCTCTTCCTTCGAGCCGTCGTAAGGCAGACTGCCGTCGCCGCTCGAACGGACGGGGATGAGGCCGGCGCCGTAGTAGCCGATGTGCCCGTCCACGTCCGCGTAGACGAAGTTCTGCGTGGGGCCGCCGTAGTCCTTGAGCGCGTCGGAGAACTCCTTCCAGTTGCGCGCGCGGTTCAGCTTGTAGAAGGCCGCGAACTCCGTGGCGTTGGGCGCGAGCGCCGTCCAGCGCAGAGCGAACGCGTCCGCGCCCTTCCTGAGAATGACGGGGCCGTGGCGCGTGACGACGACTTCGTACGGGACGACCTCGGTCTCCGTGCCGAGCGCGGACTTGCGAACCTTGATCTCTTCGCGGCGCACCTCCGCGTCGCGCCAGCCCGAAGGCGTCTGGTACTTAACGGGGTTCTGCGGATCGAAGGTCTCTCGATACACGTCCTGCACGTCGGGGCCGAGGTTGGTCATGCCCCAGGCGACGCGTTCGTTGTGGCCGATGATGACGCCGGGCGCGCCCGCCGCCGTCACGCCCGCGACGCGCAGGCCCGGCGCGCTCAGGTGAATCATGTACCAGATGGAGGGCGCGGAGGCGGGCAGGTGCGGGTCGTTGGCGAGCAGGGGTTTGCCCGAAGCCGTGCGCTTGCCCGAGACGACCCAGTTGTTGCTCGCGGCGAGGTCTTCGGCGTTGAGGCCGACGCGTGCGCGCGTGCGCTCCTCGGTCTGCCGAATCGAAGAGAGTTCGGCGAGCAGCTCCTGAACGTTTGCCCGTCCCGGGAGGGCCGAGGTGCGCGGGGCGGCCTTCTTCTCCGCCTTGTCGGAGCCGACGACGAGCACGTCGAGCGGGGAGCCCTCCGGGAAGAGCGCGGCCGCCTTGTCGGGCGGGAGGTTGACGAAGAGCGCGCGCGCGACGTCGAGCATCCAGCTCGTCGAGAGCGCCTCGGCGAAGTTCTTGCCGACGGCCGCGGAGTCGGCCGGCGTCCAGGGGCGCGGGCGGTAGCCGAGGATTTGAAACTCCGGGGGGAGGCTCTTCATGTCGCCGAGCGAGTCGATGTAGGCGTTGACGCCGGCCGCGTAAGCCTCCACCACGGCGCGCTGCGCGGGCGCGGCCTGCGCGACCGAGGCTTCGGCCGCCTGCGCCAAGCCGTACGCGCGCCGCCGCTTGTCCTCTTCGAGCGCCGCCTTCCCGAAAATCTCCGACAGCTCGCCGCGCGCCGTCCGCCGGAACAAGTCCATCTGGAACAGGCGGTCGCTCGCCGTCACGTAACCCTGCGCGAAGTAGAGGTCGAGCTCGTCCTCGGCCTCGACGTAAGGGATGCCGCGCTCGTCGCGCCTCACCTTCACGGCCTTCTTCAGGCCGGGCACGCGCACGACAGGAGCTTCCGCCTGCGGCGTCGCCGTCTGCGCCGGGGCGAGGGAAAGGAAGGACGTTAAGAGTAGAGACAGTGAGAGAACGAAACGAGAGACGCGGCCGAACACTTTCATCGGGTGAACCTCAAGGCGGAAGGTGTTAAAGGCGCGAGCATCTTACGCGAAACGCGTGTGCTTGGCGAGGGTAGTTATGTGAGGGGAACTATCGGGGCGCGGCGCGCTCGGCGGGGAACTGGATCGAGGCGAAGACGCGCTCGGCGACCCGGAGGTCGGACGCGTCGTTGCCCGTGAAGGTCACCAGAAGCTCCACGTACGGCGCCCACGCTTTCGTGACGACCATCAATTCGGCGGTGTACGCCTGCCCCTTCTCTTTCTCACTCGGGGAGTAGGTCTTGAGGTACGCCCACTTGCCGTCAATCCGCACCTCCTCCTCCCGGTAGCCCTTTACGTGGCGGGCGCGCCGCCGGCCTCTGCGCGGCGCGGTAAGGCCCCACGGCCGAAACTCAAACATGATCCGCATTCTGCCGTTCGCGTATTCGGCAATGGGAGTTTCGTCGCCCACCGCATCGGTCTGCTTCATGTCGTCCGGCAGGAGGAAAGAGATGGTCTTGTCCGTCCCGATCTGCCTCCAGCCCTCGGGGGCCGCGGACTGGCCCGCGTCGACGGCGACGACCTTGCAGAGCAGCACCCTGTCCCAACGCCGCCCGCCCATGTACGTGGTCTTGTCCGACAGGACACTGAAAACGATCACTCGTTCGCCCGCGTCGAGGCTGAGCTGCCTGAGCGCGGGGAACTCGTCGAGGTTCGTCCAATCGACGCTCACCGACTGGTGCATCCGCGGTTTCAGAGCGGGGACGAAGACCAGTTCGTAAACTTTATCGCCGCGCACCGCGGCCCGGTAGGTCTGGCCCGCTTTCAGGTCGCCGTCGTAGTCGATGACCGTGCGGCCGGGGGTGTCGCTCTTATCCTCAGACTGCATGGGAGTCGCCGACAACGTTTGAGACCTACCGCCGGAAGGGGCGCACATCGAGAGCGCGAGAAATAGTAAGAAGGGGGTTGTTATTCTCAGTTTCCACATCTCTTTGTCCCTTCGATGGATGGTTGCGGACGGCGACGTGGATTGAACGCGGGGTTGTTCTGTTTCTTGCGGGGATGCCGAATTCAGCCGCGCCCGACTCAGGCGGCGACTTGAACAAATGAACAAGAGAGTAAGGACGAAAGGCAAGCTGAGGGCGGGCGGCTGGAATGGGTGGTTCGGCCGCGCGCTACGGGAAGGCAAAGCGCGTCCCTTACCTTGAAGGTTCCCAAGGCCCTCGAAGAATCGAGAGTCTTGGAAACCCTGTGAATGGACAAATGCCGTATATTCCCGCTAGCGACCCGTGCGGACGAACCGAATACAGTCTCCCTGATTCTTGAAGGGGCGCGGCACAGTGAACCCGCGCCAACCGCCGTTGTCGCACTGGTCTTTGCTGGTGGGCGGGCTGGCCTGCGGCGGCGACGTGGTGAAGGCCTCGACGGTATCGAGGAAATTGCTGTTAGCGTCTATGCCTCCGACTGCATATATCACGCCGTTAATTTCTCCGGCGCTAAGAAACAGACGCGCAGTCGGCATCGAAGGCGCTGTCGTCCACGTGTTCGTCGCGAGATTGTAAGCCTCGACCGTCGAGAGCACGGATGGGCTCCCGCTGGAAACTCCTCCGCCGATAGCGTAGATGATGCCGTTCGCCACAGCGATACCAAAACTATGGCGCGCTGTCGGCATCGGCGCTCTGCTCGTCCACGTGTCGCTTGCGGGGTCGTAAGACTCGACTGTAGCCAAATCTATGCCGTTCCCATCAATGCCTCCGACGACATAGAGTTTGCCGTTGACCGCCGCCGCCCCGTGATAAGTACGCGGTTGTAACATGGGCGCGCGTGCCGTCCACGTATTTGCTATGGGGTCATGCGCTTCAACCGTCGCTACTACTACTCCGACCGGGGCAATCGAACCGCCGGTAGCATATAGCTTCCCGTTGACCACACCGGCGGCAAGACCGGTACGACCTGTAAGCATACTTCCCCTACCCGTCCAGGTATCCAGAACGGGGTCGTAGGCTTCGTTGGTCGTAAAGTACGAAAAGTCATCATCGCCGCCGACCGCGTAGAGTAGGCCGTTAACCACCCCGCCGGCAAGGTTCTTACGTTTTACCGACATGGTGGTTTTCGTCACCCAACTGTTTGTCGCCAGATCATATTCGAATGTCGGGGCCGGGAAGTTATTGCAGCAGATCGCAGCATTCGCGCCGCCGACAGCGTAGAGCCTGCCGTTGATGACACCGGCTGCCTGTTGGGCTATGGGCGTTGGCGTCGAAGCCACCGTCGTCCACGTACCTGTTTGAGCAAAGACCCGACCCGTCAGGGCACAGGTCAGAAACAAGAGGAGCATTCCCCTGCGCATAGCGTTCTCCTTCTTTAGACGGATGTAGGCAGCTACGGTAGGCTGAGCAGAGGTGTTTGCGGGACAAGCGCAGGCTCTGGGGGCCGACCTGCGAGGGCTGTCTCAAGGCGGCGGGAAAATATATCAGGGCCGGTAGAAAAGCAAGGTCACATCAGGCCCGTCCGTTTTCACTGTACGCAAGCAGGCACAGCCCGACCGGCATTAGACCGAACGACCCGGCCTAACCGGTGTTTCAATGTTCCGGGTCGATGACGATGAGGCGCGGCTCGGTCATCTCCTCCATCGCGTAGCGGATGCCTTCGCGGCCGGCGCCGGAGAGCTTGACGCCGCCGTAGGGCATGTTGTCCACGCGGAAGGCGGGCGAGTCGTTGACGATGACGCCGCCGAAGTCGAGCGTGCGGAAGGCGCGCAGGGCGCGCGCGGTCTCGCGCGTGAAGACGCCGGCCTGCAAACCGTAGCGCGTGTTGTTCGCTTCCGCCAGAGCCTCTTCGAAGTCGCCGAAGGTCTGGAGCGTGGCGACGGGCGCGAAGACCTCTTCGGAGCAGACGCGCATCTCCGCGTGCACGTCGGTCAGGACGGTCGCGTCGAGCAGAGAGCCCGCGCGCCGGCCGCCGCACAGCAGACGCGCGCCCGCGCCGACCGCCTCTTTAACCCAGCCTTCGGCGCGCTGGGCCGCCGCCTCGTCAATCATGTTGGAGAGTTCCGTCGCTTCGTCGAGCGGGTCGCCGGACTTGAGCGACTTCGCGATCTTAACGAAGCGGTCGGTGAACTCCTCCGAAATCTGCACGTGCACCAGCACGCGCTGCGCGGAGATGCAGACCTGGCCGGCGTACGCGAAGGCGGAGGCGGCCGTGCGCTCGGCTGCATACTTCACGTCGGCCGTCTCGTCGACGATGACGGGCGCGTTGCCGCCGAGTTCGAGCGCGACCGGAATGCGCGCCGCGCGCCGTCGCAGAAGCCAGCCGACCTCCGCGCTCCCCGTAAACGAGACCATCCCGACGCGCTCGTCTTCGAGCACGAGGTCGATGGTCTCGACCTCCATCGGCACGACCTGCAGGCCCGCGCGCGGCAGTCCCGCTTCGAGGAAGACTTCGCCGAGCAGGAGCGACGTGAGCGGCGTGCGCGGGCTGGGCTTGACGACGACGGCGTTGCGCGCGGCGAGCGCGGGCGCGACCTTGTGCGCGACGAGGTTGAGGGGGAAGTTGAAGGGCGTGATGCCGAAGACCACGCCGCGCGGGAAGCGCTCCGTCCAGCCCGTCCGGCCCGTGCCCGTGGACTGCCCGTCGAGCGGGACGACCTCGCCCGCGAAGCGGCGCGCCTCCTCGGACGCGTGGACGAAGGTCATCACGCCGCGCTCGACCTCCGCGCGCGCAGTCTTGATGGGCTTGCCCGCTTCCGCGGCGATGGTGCGCGCGAACTCCTCCGAGCGCGCGCGGATGCCGTCCGCGATGGCGCGCAGGCCTTCGGCGACGCGGTGGCGCGGCAGCTCGCGCATCTCCGCGGCCGCGCGCGAGGCGGCGGCGAGCGCCTCTTCGACCTCGGCACGGGACGCGACCGAGAAGTTCGCTATCAGCTCGGAGTTGTAGGGCGAGCGCACCTCGCGCGTCGCCGCCGTCGTGCGCCACTCGCCGCCGAGAAGTAGGGGTTTATCTGTCATCGCTTCGACGACAGATTAATCCTTTCCCTCCGACGACGCCAGACGTCGCTGCTCCGCGCCGGCCCAGTCGCAGAGCGTCTTCACGTCGGCCGGCCCGAGCTTCGTGCCGCGGTGGACGAGCGTGTAGGAGTCGAGCGGCATCGAGCCGCCCTTCACCGTCTTGCAGATTGCGTTCAGATGGTCGATCCGGTCGCGCCGGTCGTACTCGCCCCAGCGTGAGAAGTTCAGGTAACGGCGGCCGTGGTTGACGTGGTCGATGACGAACCAGGAGACCGGCGCGACGTTCGAGTACCAGGGCCAGTCCGTGCGGTTCGAGTGGCAGTCCATGCAGGAGCGCTGCAAGACGTCGGCGACCTCGCCCGGCACGCGGGCGTGCTCTTCGAGCGACTGGCCGGCGGCGGCCGTCGGGTTGACGCGAGCGGGCCGGACGAACTGCGCGCCGACGAAGAGCAGGAGCAGGAACGCCGCGGCGGCCTTCAAGACTTTAATCATGACGCCTCCTCATCCTGAAGCTTCTGCGCCCTGCGACGGCACCGATGGCGAAGACCCCGAGGCCGAAGTAGAGGCCGAGCGCCAGCTCCACGCGGCCGACGTTGCCCTCGTACTTTTCGGCGGAGGGCGTGCCCGGCGGGTCGGAAGGTTTGGTCAGGCGGAGCGCGACGTTCTCCTTCAGACCCACGGTCGCGAGCACCTTCAAACTCCCGTCGGGCGAGAGCGCGCGGACGCGCGGGCCGCTGAAGACGTTCGGCGGCGCGAAGCCCGCTTCGAGGATGAGGACGCGGCCGTCGCGCGTCGTGGCGACGCCCGTCGGCGACCAGGGTTCTTCGGCGCGCGCGACGCGCGTGACCTTCCCGTCGGCCCCGACCTTCAACACGCGACGCCTGCCGTAGTCGGCCACGTAGACGCTGCCGCCCGCGTCGACCGCGAGTCCCATCAGCCCGCCGTAACCGGCCTCCTCGTCGCCGGGCATCTTTTCGTCGAGGCCCTCCGCCAAAGTCTTCACCTCGCCGTTTGGCGAGACGCGGCGCAAGCTCCCTTCGTCCGTCACGTAGAGCGACCCGTCGGGGCCGAAGGCGAGGCCGCCGATGGAACGGAAGCGCGCCAGCGCGCCGAGCCCGTCCGCGTGCCCGTATTCGCCGCCCGCGAGCGTCGAGACCTCGCCGGACGGCGTGCGCTTCAGGATGCGCGTCTCGCGGTTGAGGTGCCTGTCCTGCTCGACGTAGAAGGTGTTGCCCGCGGCGTCGCGCCAGATGGAGAGGCCGCGCGGCGGGTCTGTGGTCGGCGGGACGAGGTACGTCTCCTCGCGCCCGTCCGGCGTGCGCCGCCAGACGGCCTCGACCCAAAGGCCCGTGCGCGTGTCGTAACTCACGTCGCCGCCGTAGACGTTCCCGTCCCTGTCGACGGACAGCTCGTGCACGTGCCTGCCCCGCGCGCCCGCGCGGAAGACCGAGAGCCGCCCGCCCGCGTCGATGCGCCAGACGGTTTCGAGGTCGCTGAAGCTGATGCGCCCCTGCGCGTCCACCACGATGCCTGTCGCCGGATGCGCCGACACAACCGCCGGTAACAGCATGAGCGCGAAGACATAAAGTAAGAGCTTGATTCGCGACATCTCACCTCCTTTTAGACAAAAGGGCCAATAAGCTGGGAGCGCGGGCATCCCTGTCCGCATGAGCGCGAGAGCGCGAAAGCCGAGATGCTTTAAGTCTCAAGGTTGAGGTGAAGAGTTAAACAGTCAGCGCGCTGAAGCGCGCTTGCGGGCAGGGATGCCCGCGCTCCCAGCAAAGAGGGCGCGGTTTGACTCAACGCCAAAGGTTGCGCCACACGCGGCGGATGGCGGGCGTGCTCTCGCCGAGCCAGTTGCCTTCGAGGTTCGTCTTCCAGGCGTCGAGCATCGGGCGGTCGAGCCCGATGACGCCTTCCCGCGTCACGCCGTCTGGCGGCGGCGCGAGGGCCGCGAGTCTTTCGTAGACGCGCGCGCGCTCTTCCACGCCGACGCGCGGGAGCAGGTGCCAGAGCGTCAGAGTGTCCTTCACCCTCGCGCCCGCGAGCACCGCGTCGAGCGAGGCGCGGTCGTGCTCGAAGTCGAGTCTGGCGAGCGCCTCGACGAAAGGCTCGGGCGCGTCTTCGAAGAAGGGCGTGCCCGGCCCCGCGCCTGGCTCGGTCATGCAGGCGGCGCCGGCCGGGACGATTGACTCGCGCGCCTCGGTTTCGAGCGCGACGTAGCCCGAGGTGACGTGCAGAAGCCCGCGCCCCTTGTCGTCAACTTCGAGCGTGTAGGCGCAGCCCAGGTCGGCCGCGACGGCCGAGGGCGTGTTGACGAAGAAGAGTCTGGGCGGCGCCCAGATGCGCGCGTGCAGGGTGCCGCGCTCAAGCTCCAGGCGGTGTTCGGTGAGTCTCGTCTCGACGAGGCGGACGCGCGTGTTCGGCTCGACCTCGACCTCGCCGATGTTGGCGACGGCGATCTCGGCGCGCGAGGCCGAGTCGGTCTCAAGCCACTCGCCGACGCGCAGGCGCCCGCGCTCGTCGATGCGACTCGAAGCGACCCGCGGAGCGCCCTCGACCCGCGCGACCTCCCAGCCTGGACGCTGCGCGCGCAGGTAGAGCCACGCGCCGCCCGCGACCAGTGCGACCAGGACGGTGGCGAAGGCCGCGGTCAAAGCGCGGCGGCGGGAAGGGAAGAGTGTTTTAGCTTGAGGGGCGCGCTCTCGCTCTCTGTTCGACTCTCTGGCGAGCGCGGCCTCGATGCCTTCCCAGAGACCGGCAGGGGCGGCGACCGAGGGGAGCGATTCGGCGAGGCGGATGCCGAGCTTGACCTCTTCGAACTCGGCGCGGCAGGCGGCGCAGGCCGCGAGGTGCGCGGCGACGCGCGCGGCCTCTTCGGGCGCGAGCGCGCCGTGTGCGTAGGCCGAGAGATGTTTCTTGTAATGCCTTGCGAACATCATCCCTCCCGCTCTTCCCGCAGGAGCGCCCCGCGCAGGTGGCCGAGTTTTCGCGCGAGCGCCTTGTGGCCCCGGTTCAGGCGCGACGCGACCGTCCCCTTCGAAAGGCCGAGCACGTCGGCGATCTCCTCATAGCTCATCTCCTCGAAATACTTCAGGAGCATCACGACCCGCAGCTTCGGCTTCAGGGCGGCGACGGCGCGCTTGACCGAGTGCGCGACCTCGCTGCGCGCGAGGCTCTCTTCCTGCGCCCTTCGCCCGCGCGGCTCGCTCAGCTCGAAGCCTTCGCCGAACTGCTGCACGCGGCGGCGCTTGCGCTGCTCGTCCACGCAGAGGTTCGTCGTCAGGCGGTAGAGCCAGGTCGTGAACTCCGCCTCGCCCTGGAACTGCCGGATGCGCGTGAAGAGTTTGAGAAAGACCTGCTGCGTCACGTCCGAAGCCGTCGCCTCGTCGCCGCCGAAGAAGTAGAGGGCGACGGAGTAGACGCGGTCTTTGTGGCGCTCGAACAGGCGGCGGAAGGCGTCGCGGTCGCCCTGCTTGCAGGCTTCGATGACCGCCTCGCCCCGCGCTTCCTCGCCCGTCAAGACGACGCTCTCCATCCTCTCCTCCGCCCCAACATTCGACACAATAGACGCAAGCCCCGCGTATCTTCTTCCAATTTTTTCTCCGCGGGAAGAGATTTTTGAGTATCAGATGTTTTTAACCACAGAGACACAGAGACACAGCTTTACCTTTAGGATTCATGAAGCTGCGTCTCTGTGTCTCTGTGGTTAAAATCCTGTTCGCCATATTGTTGACGCGCACGGAGCGCGGCTTATACAATCCCGCCGTCATGCCTTCTTACTTCTCGAAAGTCGCACGCCTCTTCTGCGCGCTCGCGTTCGCGCTGCTGCTCTCGACGGCCGCGCGCGCGCAGCAGCGCCCGCTCCTCACGGAGGACGTGGACGTGCTGGAGCCGGGGTCTCTGCGCGTGCAGGTCGGCATAGACTTCATGCAGGACGCGAAGTTCCCCGCGTCGGGCCTGACGGGCGACCTGACGCGCGTCGGCGTCATCGGCGTCCACGTCGGCCTCTCGCCCAACGTCGAGTTCTCCATCGAAGGCGTGGCGCAGAATTTCCTGAGCATCAACACGCGCGGCACCTCGGCCTTTCCTCTTGAGGTGGCGCCGGGCCAGAATTCGACGAACGACACGGGCGACTTCCGCCTCGCGACCAAGATCAAGCTGCGCAACGAGACGCGGCGCGGCCCCTCGATGGGCTTCAAGTTCGGGGTCGAGCTGCCGAACTCGAACGAGGCGCGCGGCATCGGCCTCAACAACACGAACGCGTTCGGCATCATCCTTCTGGGCAAGAAGTTCGGGCGCGACGGCCGCCTGAACACCTTCGGCAACCTCGGCCTCGGCATCTACACCGCGCCGACGCGGCTCTTCACGCAGAACGACATGCTGCTCTACGGCCTCGGCGGCATCTTCCGCGTCAACAAGACCGTAGACATCGCGAGCGAAGTCAACGGCCGCGTCAACACGCGCGGCGGCGTGGCGCCGCTCGGCACCGAGTCGCTCGGCGAGTTCCGCCTCGGCCTAAGGGTCAGGGCCGCGGGCCTGCGCTTCGACGCCGCCGGCATCAAGGGCCTGACCGAGTTCAGCCCGCGCTCCGGCGTCACCTTCGGCGTCACCTACGACACGCCCTCCATCTTCACTCCCGTTAAGTAAATAGTGAATGGTAGATAGTGAATGGAGGCCGCGCCCGCGTCGGGCTTGTCTTCGGCGGGCGCGGCTTTTGTCTATTTACCATTAACCATTTACTATTCACCGAACAATGTTCGAGTGGCTGACCGAGTTCGTCCAATGGCTGCACGACTTCATCAGGGAGGTGCCGATCTACGTCGCCGCGCCGGCGATGATTCTGATCGGCGCGCTCGACTCCTCCCTTCTGAGCCTGCCCGAGATTAACGACTACCTCGTCGTCGCGCGCTGCTACAGCGACCCGAAGTCCGTCTTCTACTTCCCGCTCTTCGCCGCCGCGGGTTCCGTCCTCGGCTGCCTCGTGCTCTACACGATCATGCGGCGCGGCGGGCAGGCCGTGATGCGGCGGCGCTTCAGCGCCGAGAACATCGCGAAGGTCGAGCGGGCGTACGCGCGCTTCGGGTTCCTGGCGCTGGCCGTGCCGGCGCTTTTGCCGCCGCCGATGCCCTTCAAGATTTTCGTGGCGACGGCGGGCGCGCTCGAATACCCGCGTTGGCGGTTCATGCTGACCGTGATGATCGCGCGCAGCATCCGTTACGTCGTCGAGGGAACGCTCGCGGTCTTCTACGGCGAGCAGGTGCTGGTCTTCATGAAGGACAACGGGCTCTACATCCTGAGCGGCGTGGGCGCGCTGCTCGTCGTCGGCGTCGGCGGCTACGTTCTGTTCAAGCACGTCCGCACGCCGCGCCGGACGGCGGTCGAGATCGCCGAAGGGGAGAAGGCCGAGGAGCGTGCCGAAGGGAGGGCGGCCGAGTAGAACGTGAAGTGGCTGATTCGTAAAATCACGAACGGGCTGACGGCGGTGAAGGACTTCCTCGTCCCGTTCGGAGTCTTCGGGCTGTTCGCCATCGCGCTGTTGGATTCGGCGCTCATCCCCCTGCCCGGCGGGCCGGACGCGGTGATGCTCCTGCTCTCGACGCAGAACCCGGCGCGGATGCCGCTCTACGCCCTGGGCGCGACGGCCGGGTCGGTCATCGGCTGCGTCATCCTCTACTACATCTCGAAGCGCGCGGGCCGGAAGGCGCTCGACAAATTCCCGCCCGAGAAGCAGGCGCGCGTCAAAGGGCTGGTCGACCGCTACGACGTGCTCTCCGTGCTGGTCGCGTCCGTGTTGCCGCCGCCGTTCCCCTTCAAGCTCTTCGTCATCACGGCCGGCGTCTTCCGCCTGAGCCTCACGCGCTTCGCCGCGGCCATCGCGGTCGGGCGCGCCTTCCGCTTCTTCCTCGAAGGCTACCTCGCCGTCCGCTACGGCGAGCAGGCCAAAGAGGTGCTCGCACAGAACTACCCCGCCATCGGCCTCGGCGTCGCCGTCCTCGTCATCGTCGTCTTCGTCGTGAGAGGTTTGCTGAAGCGTAAGAAGAGAGAAGCGGAGGCGTAGTCTACTGACTACTCGCCTTCTGTGCGTGGCCGTTGCCGTCGGCGGGGAGGGCTTTTTGGAAGCGCCGTGCGCCGTTGAGGTCGCGGACGCCGTGCGCGTCGAGGTGTTCGAGCAGTCTCAGGAAGACGCGGGCCGTGGCGCGCGCGTCGTCGCCCGCGCGGTGGCGCGTGCGGTGCGGGACGGAGAAGTGCTCGGCCAGCGCGCCCAGGCGAAAACTCTTCAGCTCGGGCAGCAGCTGGCGCGCGAGCGAGACCGTGCAGATGTGCGAGTTCATCATCCTCCGCCCCGGAAAGACGTTCGAGACCTCGTGGTTGATGAAGCGCACGTCGAAGACCGCGTTGTGCGCGACGAGGACGGAGGTGCCCGCGAAGTCGAGCCAGGGGGCTGCGACCTCGTCGAAGGTCGGCGCCGTGGCGACCATCTCGTCGCGGATGCCGGTCAGGCCGGCGATGAAGGGCGGGATGGGCATGAGCGGGTTGACGAGCGTCTGGAACTCGGCGACGATGCGTCCCGAATTGACGCGCGCCGCGCCGATCTCCATGATGCGCGAGGGCGGCATCTTCGGCCCCGTCGTCTCGATGTCGAAGACGACGAAGTCGGTCTCCGCGAGCGCGCGGCACTCGTCGTCCTCGCAGAGCACCTCGACCCCGAAGCCGTCGTCGGTGACGCGCAGTCGCCAGTCCTCGCCGATGAGTTCGTTGACGAGCGAGGAGGCGGCCGCGTCGTCGAGGTCGGGCAGTTCGAGGATGTTGGCGCAGACTTCCGCGGCGGGGGCGCGCCCGCCGCTGGCGTGCAGAAGCTTGATGGTCTCTTCGACGAGCGCCGAGTCCGGCACGAGGTTGCGGAAGGTCTGCATCGGCCCGCAGTGTAGCGGAGCGGCGCGGGAAAGGGAAGGAAACGGCGGATGAACCGAGAGGAAGTCGTCGAGAGGTTTCGCCGGACGGGGGCGCTTCTGGAAGGTCACTTCGTCCTGACGAGCGGGCTGCACAGCCCGCAGTATCTACAGTGCGCGCTCGTGCTCCAACACCCCTCGGAGGCCGAAGCTTTCGGCCGCGCCGTCGCCGCGCAGTTCGACAAACAACAGGTCGAGACGGTCGTCGCGCCCGCCATCGGCGGCATCATCATCGGCTGGGAGGTGGCGCGCGCGCTCGGCGTGCGCTCCGTCTGGACGGAGCGCGAGGAGGGGCGCATGACCTTGCGCCGCGGCTTCAACGTCCGGCCGGGCGAGCGCGTCCTCGTGGTCGAAGACGTCATCACGACCGGCGGCTCGACGCGCGAGACCTGCGACGCACTGCGCGCGGCGGGCGCGCTCGTCGTCGGCGCCGCCTCCATCATCGACCGCTCCGGCGGCCGCGCGGACGTGGGCGTCCCCCGCGTCGCCCTCGCCACCCTCGAAGTCCCCGCCGTCGCTCCGTCTGACTGCCCCCTCTGCGCCCAGGGCCTCCCCGCCGTCAAGCCCGGCAGCCGGAAGCTGTGATTGACGGTGGGGACAGATGTCCTTTATGGGAGGGGCAGGTATGGCCTCGTCTCTGACGGAGAATTCCTGTTGAACCACTCTTCCGCCGCGTGATACGACTCGGACAATGCCAGACGCACGTCCTCAGAATCCCGCATCTTCAAAGACCAAAGAAGTTCATGATGGAGTTGGAAGAATGATCTGACCAACACTTGGTGCTGCTTTTTCCATCCCGATTTGACGGTAATATTTACGGCATCACGTAGAGACTCACTGCCGAGTCGCTGCCACTCCTCAATCGGGATTACCCCGTCGGCCCCGGTCGGGTAGTACGGAATTTGTGACAGGAACGGCAAGTACTGATTCCTGACGGACGTGTCTGCGAGATGCTTTTTCAGCCACTTGTCGGTTTGCCGCGCGGCCTCGGCGCGCAGGTCTAAGAACTCGTCCGGCAGTTGTTGCAGGAAGAATAGGTACTGCGTCCTGACGGACGTGTCATGGGGGTGCTCGCTGAGCCACTGCGCGGTCTGCCGGGCGGTCTCGGCGCGCAGCCCCGCGAACCGGGGCGGGAGCTTCAGCAGAAACGAAAGATATTGTGTCCGAACGGCCGTATCTTCACTGTGATGTTCCAGCCACAGCTTTATTCGGGGGATGCGTGGGATCAGTTCGTCCAGAGACGAAATCGTCAGCAAATAGGTCAGCGACATGGAGTCCAGTTGCCAATTCAATTTTCCGTCTAAAGCATCGAGCAGCCGTGCGATGTAGGCATCCCTTAACGGAGTCTTATCCTCGAACTGTTTTCCGAATTGTGTCGCGCGGCGTGGCGCGACTGAAAAGTCGGCGGACTGAATTACCGACAAGACGTCGATTTCCTTCGGGAACTGCTGTCGCAGCTTACTGTCGCTCTGTAAGCGCAGGAGTTTGAGCACCGCTATCCACCCTTGCGGAGACGAGGTCGCACGACGGAGAAGGATTTCTCGGATGTAGGGGAATAGTTCGACTTGGCCATTCATCATGAGCGGGCTGAAAAGATCGTACACATATCTTGTCTCGATGCCCGATTCGTGCTGCCACCGTTCGAGAAGTCTTCTGACAAAGTCATTGTTATGCGTTCCGGGTGACGAGTCTTGAGGCGAGGATGATCGCCGCAGCCGAACCCCCAGACTCGAAACAGCGCGGATCGTCTCGGGAACGCTGACGGACGCCTCGATAACCAACTCACCCATGTCGCACCAGGGGAGCGGGCGCTGCTCCCATGCCTGCTGCGCAATAATTACGTGGGCAGCGGTGACCGGCGCACCCAGAAATTCCAGGCCCGCCCGCGGTTGTGGGCCGAACCGGAATATGCGCCAGCCGTCGAAGTGCCTCATGCGTTGCAACTCGGTCCGTACGTCGGAGGCGCCGGGCACCCCTCCCGATATTTCCAGCAGCTTCAGTAGCAAAGGCTCCGGGCAGGCTTCGTAGGCGCGGGAGAAGTAACAGACGAAGAGGAAGGCACGGGTCTGCCACGGTAAGTCGGAGAGGTTCCGGGCGGCCGGCAGCGCGCTGCCGTCGGCGAGAGTCAGCCACAGCCGGTCGATGATTTTGTCAAAGGTGACGCCGGCAGCGGCCTCCATTGCGACGATAAGGAAGTCCTCTTCCTCCTTCAAAGGGGTCGAACGTTCATAAAGCGCGGCGAGGGACTCCCGCTCGCGCCGGGAGGTGCGGGCCATTCCGAACTTCTCGAAGTCACAAACCCGCCCCAGACGCCCTTCGTGCTCGTCCAACAGAAACTGCGGTGTGGCCGCAACGACTCCTACTTGGAGCCCCGGCCGGTTCAGCTTGCGGAGCACGTCGAGCCAGGGCGAGTCCGCGTAAAGGGGGTCATCCAGTAACAGCACCACAGGACGGCCGAAACTCTGGAGCCGCTCGATAGCCTGTACGTACACGTCTGGCTCGGCCGCGGGCTCGCGCAGTCCGACGCCCGTGTCGGCAATGAGAAGTTTCCCGGCGTCGACCAAGCGTACGACCACGCGCCGCACTATCGTCGTCTTACCGTCGCCCGGCGCGCCCGCCACAAATAATCCCGGCAGTTTGCCGGCGCGGCCGATCCGGGCCACCATCTTATCCAGTACCGCGGCCTCGAGCGCCGCGGTCTGGTCGCGTTCGATGAACTTGAAGGTCTCGTCGTGCCCGTGCGCCACGTCGCGCCAGTCCGGCTGGCGAGCAACGAACTGTTCGCGCGTCATCTCGCGCTGCTCGGATAGGAATGTCCTGTCCACGAGCAGAAACGGCGGTTGCCGTTGCGTGGCCGGCCGCCATGGGTCGATGGCCGCATTGACATCGGCTCGGTCGAGGCGGCGGGGGCTGCGGTCGAATGACCGGGGCGACTCGTTGACCGGGTCGAAGGCAATCAAGTTGTCGTGGATAAGACGGCGCAGACGACTTAACACCTGCTTCTGGCCGGAGGAGTCAATCTGGCCCTGTTCGAGGAGTATCCGCAACGCCTCCTTCTCGGCGGCGAGCCGCGGCCCGGCCGGCTCGGAATCCACTATGCACGCGGCGAGATATACACACTCGAACCGCCCCCACAGCGCCTCGAAGAGAGGCTCGTGCCCGAAGGCATCGGCGTCGGACATCCAAACGGCCCGATCCGAACGCGACTTAGCCGGCTCCTGGAGCCTGTTCAGAAAATGGCCGCGAACGTCGTCCTTCAAAGTGTCCGGCGGCGCACCGCCCCCGGAGAACGTCGGATCGGAGCAGACCAGTCGGAAACGCAAGCGGTCGCGCTGCGACGCGGGAGCCCAAAGCCATTTCGCCGAGAACCCAGTCAACACTTCGGACAGTGAGGCCGGCTGTCCGATGGTGGCAACCCGTTTGCACTGCGTGAAGACGACCGTGCCGTCTTCACAGACTTCGTCGAGGTCTTCGCCCCAGTCATACCGTAATTGCCTGGGCCAGTCGTCGAGGCCGAGCGCCGGTTGCTGCACAGCCATGACTGCCAAACGGGCCACGGCATAAGCGGCTTGATAGTTGTAACCCGCGATGCTGACGCGCCCTTGCCGCGTGGCTGAAAGCGCACGCAGACGCTCGTCGCTGATGAGGAATGGCTCGGTCACGTTGAAATCTTCGGTGTCTCGGGAGCGCCTATCGCCCGTTTCTGCTCCGTTAAGTGAATGGATGCGGAGCGCGGGCTGCGGCTCGGCGACTATACACGCAAATCGTCTTGAAGAGGAGTGAGATTTTCGGGGTGATCCTTTTCGCCGCCGGACTCCGCGTTAGGGGTCTGGCGTAAAAATCAGGGCGGGTGAAAAGGGGTCTCGATGAGCGAGCAGGGGCGGGCGGAGGGTTTGGTGCGCGCGGGGGGCGCGCGCCTCAAGGTCAACTATCTGGTTCTTTCTTACCTGTGCTTAATACATCTGGTCGCGGCGTCGGCATTTCTTCTGCCGGTGCGCGCGGGTCTGGTCGCGCTCGCGGTCTTCACGTACTTCACCATCGGGTTCTGTACGACCATCGGGCTGCACCGCCTGCTGAGCCACAGGTCTTTCGAGTGCCCGCGCTGGCTCGAATACGCTCTGGTGACGGTGGCGATGTTGACGGGGCAGGGAAGTCCCCTGCTCTGGGTCGCCAACCACCGCATACACCACGGGCACAGCGACCGGGAGGGCGACGTACACTCGCCGCGGAGGGGTTTCTGGTACGGGCACATCCTCTGGATCGTCGACGACGCCTCGACCGACCCGAACGCCTACCTCAAGTACTGCAAAGACCTCGCGGGCGACCGTTACTACCACTGGCTCGTCAAGTACCGTCTGGTTCCGCAGGCGGCGGCGGTGGCGTTCCTGGGCTTCACCGTGGGGTGGGGCGCGATCCCGCTCGTCTTCTTCCTGCCGGTCGTCTGCTGGATGCACAGCACGTACGCGGTCAACTCAGTCTGCCACGACGCGCGTTTCGGGTCGCGCCTCTTCGAGACGCGCGAGGGCAGCCGCAACGTCTGGTGGGTCGGACTGCTCGCGCTCGGCGAGGGCTGGCACAACAACCACCACGCCTACCCGCGCTCGGCACGCCACGGCATCGGCGCGCGGCAGATAGACCTTTCCTACTTCGTCATTCGCCTCTTCGTCATGTTAGGTCTCGCGCGGAACGTGAAGGAGTTCCCGCGAATTCAATCCGACCCGTCTTCGCAGGGTGATCCTTTCCGCCGAAGCTTCACGCGTTAAAGGTTCGAGCGGGCATCTCACGTGCTGCCCTCATTGATTCGTCAGGTTCCTTTCAGACAGTCAAACGGGTCGGTTACCGAGCAGAGGAGCGGGTTGTTTTATGAGTCGAGTCAGGCAGACGAGGCAGGAGCGGAACCGGTCGGTCGACAGATTCCAGCTCTACAAGCCTTTCATCTTCTACACCGCAGTCATTCTTTTGATGCAGTCGGCGGTCGTCCGCGGCGGCGAGTCTTCGCTGACGACGTTCGCCGGGCTCTTCGTCGTCGGCCTCCTCACCTGGGGGCTCTACGAGTACGCCACGCACCGCTGGGTCTTGCATCGCGAGCCGAAGGCCGAGGGGTTCAACCTGCCCGGCAACCTGACGCACCTGCGCCACCACGCAGACCCCGACTCGCTCCAGAGGCTCAACGTGCAGTTGAGCGAGAGCGTCCCGGTCTGCGTCGTCTACTTCCTCGTGGCGTGGGCTCTGGCGGGGAGCTGGCAGGCGGCGACGCACCTCTACACGGGACTCATCGCCGGCTACTTCTTCTACGAGTACCTCGACTTTCAGGCGCACCACGGCACCTCGCGCGGACGCCTGACGCGCTACTTCCGCAAGTACCACCTGCAACACCACCACTACGACGCGACCGTCCGCTTCGGCGTCACCTCGCCCATCTTCGATTATCTCTTCGGCACTTTTCACATCGAGAAGAGGGGCGGCGCGGACAGGTCTCTCAGGCTCACGGCCACGAACCAGGGAGGGAAGTAAATGAGGATCGCCGTCATCAGCACCTACACGCACCCGACGCGCCAGCCGCGCAAGGAGCGCGGCGTCATGCAGTCGTCCGTGCCGGAACTTATCGCCTCGCTCTGCCCCGACCACGCGGAGGTCGAGGTCTACAACGAGAAGGAGTCGGACGTACCCTTAGACCGCGACTGGGACTTGGTCTTCTTCTCCTACCTGCACTCCTACTACGAGCACACGAAGGTGCTCTCGACGCTCCTGCGCCGCCGCGGCATCAAGACGGTCGCGGGCGGCCGCCACGCCGTCCACTTCGCCGACGACTGCGAGAAGTATTTCGACGCGGTCGTCACCGGCGAACCCGAGTCGAACGTCCCCGCGCTCATCAAGGACTTCGAGCGCGGGCAGCTCAAGAAGCGCTACGGCCTCGCTTCGGGCGGCCCGGCCGAGATACGCCCGTACCGCTACGACCTCGTCGACTTCAAGACGAACAAGATACGCCTGCCCGGCATCGAGGCTTCGCGCGGCTGTCCCTTCACCTGTAACTTCTGCGTGCTGACCGGGCACGAGAAGTACCGCTACCGGCCCGTGCGGCACGTCGTGGACGAGATCGAGTTCAAGATGCGCTGGAACCGGAACTACTTCGGCCTCCTCGACAACACCTTCTCGTTCCTCGACAACAACCTCGGCGGCAACCCGCGCTACCTGCGCGAGCTGTGCGAGGCTCTGATTCCTTTAAAGAAGACCTGGGGCTGCGCGCTCACCTTCAACGTCCTGAAGGAC
Organism: Acidobacteriota bacterium; assembly: GCA_019239425.1. Lineage (GTDB taxonomy): Bacteria > Acidobacteriota > Blastocatellia > Pyrinomonadales > Pyrinomonadaceae > QHXN01. Next base: position 52,519 of record JAFAZX010000006.1, on the reverse strand, counting down.
GAGGAGACCGTGAAGCTGATGGCGCGCGCCGGCTGCCGCTACGTCTACACGGGCCTGGAGTCGCTCAACCCCGACTCCATCAAGTCGATGAACAAGGGGCAGAACAAAATCTCGGAGGTCGACCGAGTCATCCGCCGCTGCTTCGAGAACGGCATCATGCTCTCGTTCGGCCTGCTCGTCGGCTCGGACGGCGACACGCACGAGTACCTCGAGCGCCTGCCCGAATACCTTTCGGAGCTGCGCTACTTCAACATCACCTTCCTCGGCATCGTCTGCCCGTACCCGGAGACGCCCTTCTACCGGCAGCTGGCGGGCGAGGGGCGGATTCTGCCCGGCACCGTGAGCCGCGACTACGACGGCTACACGCTCTGCCACCGGCCCGTCGGGATGGAGCCGACGGAGGTCGTCGAGCACTTCAAGCGGCTCTGCCGTCAGCTCGGGAGTCTGACGAACGTGGCAAGGCACTACCGTTCGAAGCTCTGGCAGAGTTCGATGCCGAACTACAAGAAGGTCATCCTCGCCTCCGGCCCCGAAATCCTCAGCGTGCGCAACCCCATCCGCAACGAGTCGCGGAAATACATCGCCGGCCTCGACCCAATCGAGGACTGGGACGCCCGCATGTTGCAAGAACTCGGGCTCCCGCTTCAGTCCTTGAGCCCCTCGGAAGGGCAGAACGTCATCAACTTCCCTTCGAAGACATCGAAGACGCACGCGCGCATCAACGCCGCTCAACCCGAACTCCTGGCGGCGCAGGGATAAATCTGCCCGACTTCGACGGGACGCTGCTGCGACCCGGAATCCATTTGATACAGGGGAGCGTGCCCGCGTACGCTCCCCTGTTTTCATGACAGATACCGTCCCTGTCTTTTAAAGACAAAAGCCATCCAGCCTGAACCCGTGATCCTTTGGGCCGATAGTGGGCACAGTCCACATAGTGCCATTTAGTTCATATGCAGACCCGTCAGGATAGACACTCGCACCCGAATTGCCGCGCCAGTACATCGTTCCCGTTGGCGGGCCGCCCGGTATCAGGATCAAGGCGTATTTCGTTCCCGCCGTCAGCATCGGCTGTTGGCCGGCTGGGATTGCGACCATTGCGTTGACAATTCCCTGAGTTGCAAAAGCTGTAAGACCGGTCGCTTTATACAGGACGCTTGGCCCCGTATACGGCCCGCCGGCCCAACTCGGCAGTCCGTTAACATCTGTCGTGGTCACAAGAAGGTCATAGCTCGCGACCGAGCCCGACAACTGTTGAAGGCCATGCGTGATCTGAGTCAGATAGCCCGTCTTGGTGGGAGTGAAAGTCTGGGCGAGAGTTTTGCGCCTCGCAAAGGTGTTGTGTGCGTTGAGCATCCCTGAATCGAGGATGCAGCCTTTAGCGCCGCAAGGGAATAAATATTTTGTCGCGCTTCCAATCGTCAGCGCCCTGTGCATCTTGGCGATTTGCAGGGGGGTGAAGTAGCACCCGCCGCCGGTTCCTCCCATTGCGTTATTAGTGCAAGTGTTGTTCGCCAGAGTCGGGTCGCAAAACCAACCGCCCTGTTGAGGACAGGGATTAGTTGGAGGGCAGAACAAGTCGCTGAGATAGTCACAGGAGTTAGTATTACAACTCTCCCCGGCGCCGCCGGCCGAATATGTATGTAGCAAATCTAACACGTGCCCCAACTCATGAGTCATCGTGAAAGATGCTGCATAGTAGGCAGTCGGGCCGCTGCTATAGGTTTTAAACATTAAGACATACTGATCGTAAGCGAGGTTTGTAAAACTGGGGGGGGCGGCATAGCCCGAGGCTCCGCCATAAGTGCCTTCGGTGAGCATGATGTTGAGTTGCTGTCTGGCATCCGGGTGGGCCGTAAAGACAGCGCTCAGTAGTTGGGAATAACTGCTTGAACCCCACAAAGCAGTATTTTGATAAAAGTAAATGTTCCTCACATTAAAGCGTATCTTCGTGTCCATCTGAGCGCCCACACCCGGACAGGGATCCGTCGGGGGGCAACTGTGATAATGGTCATTGACCCATTGCACTATTTGGTTCAACGAGGCGATGTCCGACGCGATGTTTTGCCAATTACCCGAGCCGTCTGACTTTTGAAAGACGTTGAGGTTGATGCAGACGGTTTTAATCGGCGCAGTAGCGGCCGGAACGTATGGGGCAAGACAACTGGCCCCCGTAGCCCCCGGCGTTTTAGCGCTTTTACTCTCTTTTGAAGCGGCATCAGGGGGCAGGATGACATCATTCTCATAGTTCTGAGCGGGTGCCCCGACGAGCTGATTTTGAATGGGGAACTGTACCGCAGGGGTGGACAGCGCTCGATTCTCGGCAGCGGGCGCGGGCTCGTCTCTTTTGACGACCGTGCCTTCGATGTAAAAGTCCCCGACCTGAATGCCCGTCAACATGTGTTGAATCGTGTACCGGCCGCCGGGTTGCACGTCCGAGGGCTTGATGATGAGTGACTCCGTGTTGGAAGGCTCCATCGTCACCACGTTCGGCGTCATGTTATCTAAACGTAAGGGCACTTCGTCGGGGCCGAGTCCGACCACTTCCACGGTCAGCATCGTCTTATCGCCCTGTTTGAGGTGTAGGTTCTGCGCCGACAGCTTGATGCCGAGGAGAGACGTTCTGCCCTTCGACACCTGCCCGCGTTCGCTGACTTCAATCTCCTGTGAGCCGCGGAGGTCGGTGGAATTTAAAGCCACGATGCCGGTCGGCATCTCCGTCAGAACCAGGAGATCATGTCCCGCGGCTTTGACATAGTCGCCGGCCGAGATGACGCCGTCGCAGGGGCAGGCAATCTCTAAAAAGCTACCTCCTGTGCCGCTTGAGTAGGCCGGAAGTTTGACGCTCGTCACGGGCGGCAGCGGTTGCGGTGCGACCGCGAAATCGGCTCTGGCAAGCTCTTTCCCTTTGCGGTCGCGGAGCGTTATCGGCAATGTGCGCGAAGACGTTGAGGCCGGTATGCTCAACACGAAAGTTCCTCCAACCACGGGGATTGTCAGTCCCGCAATCTCGATGGTCAGCTCTTTGAGTTGAAGCAGACGTGCCGCTCGTTTCGCGTCGGTCTTCCCGGTCACTTCGACGAACACAGTCCCCGAGACGGTCTGACCCGCGGCCGCGTGGCCGGGCATGTTCAGATAAATCTGGTCACGATCCTTTGTGTCGAAGATAAAGCGTTGCATCCCCGCCACGACTTTAGTCCTGACCTCCACCTTGTCAACCTGCGGAGCGGAAGCGCCGAGGCCCACTCCGCCGAAGTTGAAGCCCCGCGGCGTTGAGCTTAGAAGAAGTGTAGTAGCAACGAGGAGGGCTAACAGCGTAGAACTCTTGCGCATCATGATCGTCGGCTCCTTTCAGACAGGGGTTGAGGTGGAGCCGCACTTTGCGCTAAGATGCATTTGGCTGAATCGCATCCTTTGCGCTCTGTGCGACAGAGGTTGTGCTTTCACGAATCCCGCTGCCACTTGCCGGTGACAGCGGGATTCATCGTTTTCGACGCGTGCTGCTATGACGCAAGCAGCATTCCGCCAACGAAGAGGCCGCTCGCCGCGCTCGCTGTTTGTAAATTACGTCACGCAAAACGGAGCGTGTCAGTCGTTTTGATTTAGTCATACCCCTCGCGCATTCATTTTTTCGGATGTCATTTCAGAAATTCAGGCAGAGGTCTGTTCATCGTTTATGAACTATCGCCTGACACTCCAGTACGACGGCACGGACTTCAGCGGGTGGCAGATGCAGGAGGGGCGTCGCACCGTGCAGGGCGAGCTTGTGCGCGCGCTCTCCCTGCTCGAAGGCGCGGAGGTCACAGTCCACGGCGCGGGCCGGACGGACGCGGGCGTCCACGCCGAGGCGCAGGTGGCGAGCGCGAAGCTCCGACGCGAGTGGGAGCCGCGGCGTCTGGCGGCGGCCCTCAACGGCAACCTCGCGCGCGACCTGCGCGTCACCGGCGCGACGCCCGCGCCCGAAGACTTTCATGCGCGCTACGACGCGAAGGGCAAGACCTACCGCTACCGCGTCTTTAACGAGAGTTTCCTCTCGCCCTTCTGGTCGCGCTACGCCGTGCACGAGTCGCGCCCGCTCGACCTCGGGCGCATGCGCGCGGCGGCGCGCCTCTTCCTCGGCGAGCACGACTGGACGGCCTTCTCCGCCGCGCAGTCCGACGTGAAGACGCGCGTGCGCCGCGTGACCGCGCTCGAAGTAGGGGAGCGCAAGAGCGCGAGTGGCCGCGGCCGCCTCGTCGAAATCAGCGCGAGCGCCGAAGGCTTCCTGCGCTACATGGTGCGCACCATCGCCGGCGCGCTCCTCGCCGCCGGCCGCGGCGAAATAGACGGAGACTTAATTCGCCGAGCCATCGAAACCGGCGAGCGCCCGCACGCCGTCGTCACAGCCCCCGCGCACGGCCTCACGCTCGTCGAAGTGCATTACGAGGCGGTAGGCAGTAGGCAGTAGGCAGATGGCAGCCGCTCCGCGTTATGTGTGCAGAATAATTAACCAGGGATTTACGGTGGCAAGGCTTTTAATACCGACTTGCAGATTGAAATAAGGCCGGCTCTTCGCTGGGAGCGTGGGCATCCCTGCCCGCCTGAGCGCGAGAGCGCGAAAGCTGAGTTACTTTAAACTCAAGGTTGAGGTAAAGAGTAAGACGGGCAGCGTGCTGAAGCACGCTTGCGGGCAGGGATGCCCGCGCTCCCAGCGTGAAGGGGCCTTATCTCAATTCGCAAGTCGATATAACTGCCTACTGCCTACTGCCTACTCTCACTTTGCACTCTAGAGTGGTTTGCGATTAAGATGCGCCGGGGCGTCGGTTCCGGTTGCCCCGCATTCCCTTATGCTCGCAGACTTCGCCGATGTGGTCGAGAGGGGTTCGCGCGAGGAGACTCTGCTCGCCGGACTCGACTGGTCGCGCCTGCCGCGCCACGTCGCCGTCATCATGGACGGCAACGGGCGCTGGGCCGCGCGGCGGGGGCAGCCGCGCGTCGCGGGCCACCGCGCGGGAGTCGAGGCCGTGCGCTCGACCGTCGACACCGGCGCGCGTTTGGGCCTCGGCGCGCTCACGCTCTACGCCTTCTCGACCGAGAACTGGAAGCGCCCGCGTCTGGAGGTGGACGCGCTGATGCGCATGCTCAAGCGCTACCTGCGGCTCGAGCTGGAAGAGATACACCGGCAGAACATACGCTTCCAGCCCATCGGCCGCATCGAGGGACTGCGCGAGAGCGTGCGGCGCGAGCTGGAGCGCGCCGTCGGGCGCACCGCCGGCAACACGGGGATGGTCTTGAACGTCGCTCTCAACTACGGCGGGCGCGCGGAGATCGTAGACGCGGTGCGCGCCGCCGCGCGGACGCTCGCCGCCGAGGGACGCGCGTCCGCAGAGATGACCGAGGAGGACATCTCGCGCCACCTCTACACGGCGGGGCTGCCCGAGCTCGACCTGCTCGTGCGCACGAGCGGCGAGCTGCGCATCTCGAACTTCCTTCTGTGGCAGGCTGCCTACAGCGAAATCTACGTGACCGAGACGCTCTGGCCCGACTTCCGCCGCGCAGACCTGCTCGAAGCCGTCGCCGACTTCCAGCGGCGCGACCGCCGCTTCGGCGGTTTGAAGCTGGTGGCGAATGCGAAATAGCGGTCAGCGGTCAGCTTTCAGCTTTCAGCCAATCCCGGTTAATGAAAGTTCGTCCTATCAGCTTTAGACACGTTCGAGCGAGGGTGAAAGGCTTTTAGCTGAGAGCTGAAAGCTGACCGCTGACTGCTTCAAATGAAATCCCGTCTCATCACCGCCGCCGTCGCGCTGCCCGTCCTGATCGCGTCCATCGTCGTCCCGCAGTTGTGGTGGCTCTTCGTCCTTTTGGGGATGGCGGCCGTCGTCATCGCGCTCTACGAGTTCTGGTTCCTCTGCCGAAGGGTCGGGGCGAAGCCCGACGTCGTGGTCGGGTACGCGGCCGTCGCCGGACTCTTCGTCGTCTTCTTCTTCAACTGGATCGAGTACCTCTACGTCGTCGTGCCGCTCTTCATCGTCGGGGCTTTGGCGGCCGAGATGCTGCGCGGGGCGCCCTTCGACAAGATGGTCTTGTCGGTCGGCTCGACCGTGCTCGGCGTCTTCTACGTGGCCTTCCTCGGCGCGCACCTCATCGGCGTGCGGACGGGGTTCACGAACCTCTTCGTCCAGCCCGAGACCTACTGGGTCACGAACCCTTACGTCAGCCACACGCTCTCGACGCACATGCTCTCCTACTTCTTCCTCGTGCTGATGGGGTCGGACACGGGTGCGTACTTCGCGGGGCGCGCGCTGGGCCGGCACAAGCTCGCGCCGAAGGTGAGTCCGGGCAAGACGTGGGAGGGGGCGGTCGGCGGGATGGTCGCGAGCCTCCTGGCCGCCGCGCTGTCGCACTACTGGTTCTTCCCCGAAGTGTCGCTGCCCGTGCTGCTGGGGCTGGCCGCCCTGATGAACGTGCTCGGCGTGGTCGGCGACCTGACCGAGAGCGCCCTCAAGCGCGGCGCCAACGCCAAGGACGCGGCCCAGATACTGCCCGGCCACGGCGGCCTCTTCGACCGGCTCGACAGCTTGCTCTTCAACGCGCCGCTCCTCTACTATTTTGCCCTGTTCTATTGGCGTTAGCTCGAACCAACCCGCCAGTTGGTGCGTGACGAAGCACACCGACGTTAAGGGAGGTTCAAAGGAATGACGGACGAACAAAGACTCGACCGCATGGAGCGGATCGTCAAGCTGATGATTAAGGCGGGACTCCGCGCCCGTCAAGAGGCGCGCGAGCGGGCGCGCGAGCATGACGAGAAGATAAACATCCTCATCGACGGCCAGATCAGGACTGACGAAAGGATGGCGGAGTTGGCTGTGGCGCAGAAGATCACCGAGCAAAAGGTTCAGTCGTTAGCCGATACTGTGGACAGGATTATCAACGAGCGCAGGAACGGACAGCCTTAGACTCCGGCGCGCGCATGCAATGGACACACAGGGGATAGCGATACTGGGCTCGACCGGCTCCATCGGGTGCAACACGATGAGCGTGGTCGAGTCTTTCAGCGACGGGCGCTTCCGCGTCGTCGCGCTGGCCGCGGGGCGCAACGTCGAGCGTCTGGCGGCGCAGGTCGAGCGGCACCGGCCGGAGCTGGTCGCCGTCGAGAACGAGGAGTGCGCGGCGCGGCTGAGGGAGGAGCTGAAGCAGCGCGGCGTGAGCGCCCCAAGTCTCGCGGTCGGCGAGGCGGGCATGGTCGAGGTGGCGACGCACGACGCGGCGCGGACGGTCGTGAGCGCGACGGTCGGCGCGGTCGGCTTCGTCCCGACCTTGCGCGCGCTCGAAGCAGGGAAGAGGGTCGCGCTCGCCAACAAGGAGACGCTCGTCATCGCGGGCGAGCTGATGACGCGCGCGGCCCGCGAGTCCGGCGCGGAACTCCTGCCCGTCGATTCCGAGCACAACGCCCTTCATCAATGCCTGCGCGGCGAGCGGCGCGAAGAGGTGCGGCGGCTGATTCTGACGGCCTCGGGCGGCCCCTTCCGCGAGAAGTCTTCGGCCGCGATGCGCGCGGCGACGGTCGAGGAGGCGATGCGCCACCCGACCTGGAACATGGGCGCGAAGATCACCATCGACTGCGCGACGCTCATGAACAAGGGGCTCGAAGTCATCGAGGCGCGCTGGCTCTTCGGCTTCGGCGCGGAACAGATCGACGTGGTCGTCCACCCCGAGTCGGTCGTCCACTCGATGATCGAATTGGTGGACGGCTCGGTCATCGCGCAGCTCGGCGTCACCGACATGCGCCACGCCATCCAGTACGCGCTCACGTACCCGGAGCGCCACCCCTCGGCCTCGCTCCCGCCGCTCGACTTGACGAAGCTCGGCGCGCTCCGCTTCGAGCGGCCAGACCTTGAGCGCTTCCCGTGCCTCGCTCTGGCCTACAGGGCTTTGCGCGCGGGCGGCACGCTCCCCGCGGCCTTGAACGCCGCGAACGAGGAGGCCGTCAAGGCTTTCCTCGAAGGCCGCACGCGCCTGACGGACATCCCGCGCGTCATCGAGCGCGTGATGGACGCGCACGAGACGCGCGCGGTCTCAAGTCTCGACGTGGTGCAGGCCGTGGACAGGCAGGCGCGCGCGGCGGCGGCCCACGAGATTGCGAAGTTGAACGAAGGCACCAAGGCCGTCGCTTAACCCTCTCTTAACTATTGCTTGTTTGACGGTTCGGCAAGAGGCACGTAAACTTTTTCGGTGCAACCGGGCGGTTAGGCTCCGCCTCTAATTTTTTTACGGGTTCGGCCCAACACGGAAGAGACTTAACAAAGATGCTCGGTTACCTTGCCTTCGTCTTCATCCTCGGCTCCGCGGTCATCCTGCACGAGTTCGGCCACTTCATTGTCGCGAAGATGCTCGGCATCCGCGTCGAGACCTTCTCGGTCGGCTTCGGCAAGCGCCTCTGGGGGCGCAAGTGGGGGACGACCGACTACCGCCTCTCGCTCATCCCGCTCGGCGGCTACGTCAAGCTCGGCGGCGACGACTCGAACGCCGGCATCGAGGAGGGCGGCTCCGAGGAGATTCCCGCCAAGGAGCGTTTCGACCTCAGGCCCCGCTACCAGAAGTTTATGGTCGGCGTGGCCGGCCCCGTCATGAACGTCCTGACGGCGCTCGCGATTCCCTTCGTCGGCGCGATGACGGTCGGCGTGCCCGCGCTGACGCCGGTCGTCAGCCAGGTCGAGCAGGGCGGCGCGGCCGAGGTCGCGGGCCTCAAGCCCGGCGACCGCATCATCTCCTTCGACGGCGAGGGCGAGCCGACCTGGCGCTGGATGAACGTCGCCGCGACCGTCAAGCGCAACCAGTCGCTCCCCATCGTCGTCGACCGCGACGGCGAGCGCCTGACGCTCTCCATCAGCCCGAAGGTCGTCAAGGAGGACGGGCACGAGATCGGCGACCTCGGCTTCCAGCCCGACCCGGGCGCGCAGCCGGCCGTCGTCGACCGCATCGTCCCCGACTCGCCCGCGGCGCAGACGGGGCTCCAGCCGGGCGACCGCATCGTCGCCGTCGACGGCGGGCCGGTGAAGAACCGCCTCGGCGTCAGCGACTACATCAAGAAGCACGAGGGGCAGATTCGCCTGACGGTCGAGCGCGGCAACGAGCGCGTCGAGCTGACCACGCCGAACGAGCGCCAGCAGGGCAACACGCTCGGCTTCTACTTCCGCGAGCCGCCGCTCGAAGCGGTCGGCCCCATCGAGGCGGCCTCGGTCGCCGTCAACACCAACCTCGAAATCCTGCGCCTGACCGGGATGGCCCTGGGCCAGGTCTTCACGGGCAAGCTCCCCGTGGGCGAGGCCGTGGGCGGCCCCATCGCCATCGCGGCCGCGTCGTACGAGGCGGCGACCAACTACGGCTGGGACGGCGTCTTCAACATGCTCGGCTTCCTGAGCCTGAACCTCGGCATCTTCAACCTGCTGCCGATTCCGGTGCTCGACGGCGGCATGCTCTTCATGCTGCTGGTCGAGGGCGCGCTGGCCGTCTTCGGGATGAAGATCTCCCTGCGCGTGCGCGAGCGCATCCAGCAGGTCGGCTTCGTCTTCCTCCTGCTCCTGATGGGCTTCGTCATCATCAACGACGTGACCAAGTTCGCCCCCGGCTTCTTCGGCTCGAAGGAGAAGCCCGCGGCGACGCAGCAGACGAAGTGAAGGAAGGTATGAGACAGACGAGACAGGTCAGGGTCAAGGACGTGCTCATCGGCGGCGGCGCGCCCGTGGCCGTGCAGTCCATGACGAAGACGGACACCTCGGACGTGGCGGGCACCGTCCATCAGATCGAGGAGATGATGCGGGCGGGCTGCGAGATCGTCCGCGTGGCCGTGCCGAACGCCGAAGCCGCCGTCGCGCTCAAAGAGATTCGCCGCCGCGTGCCCGACGTGCCGCTCGTCGCGGACATCCACTTCCACTACCGGCTCGCGCTGATGGCGCTCGAAGCCGGCATCGACAAGCTCCGCCTCAACCCCGGCAATATCGGCTCCATCGAGCGCGTGCGCGAGGTCGTCAAGGCGACGAAGGAGCGCGGCGTCCCCATCCGCATCGGCGTCAACGGCGGCTCGCTCGAAAAGGACTTGCTGAAGAAGTACGGCACGGCCACGCCCGAGGCGATGGTCGAGTCGGCCCTGCGCCACGTACGCATCCTCGAAGACCTCGACTTTCAGGACATCGTCGTCTCTTTGAAAGCCTCCGACGTGCGCCGCACGGTCGCGGCCTACCGCCTGCTCGCCGAGCAGGTCGACTACCCGCTCCACCTCGGCGTGACCGAGGCGGGCACGCCCTTCGGCGGCACCATCAAGTCCGCCATCGGCCTCGGCATCCTCCTCCACGAGGGCATCGGCGACACCATCCGCGTCTCACTCGCGGCCGAGCCCTGGGAAGAGGTGCGTGTAGCGTGGGAGATTCTGAAGTCTTTGGAGTTGAGGAAGCGCGGCGTGACGGTCGTCGCCTGCCCGACCTGCGGACGCCTGGACGTTGAGAACTTCGTCGAGATCGTCACGGAGATAGAGCGCCGCCTCGCGCACATTGAGGAGCCGCTCCACCTCTCCATCATGGGCTGCGAGGTCAACGGGCCGGGCGAGGCGCACGACTCGCAGCTCGGCGTCACCTTCGGCAAGGGCGTCGGCATGATCTTCAAAGACGGCCGCCCCATGCGCAAAGTCTCCGGCGCCGACATCGTCGAAGCCTTCGTCGCCGAGGCCGAGAAGCTCGTCAAAGAGGGCGCGACGGCCCAGCCGGAAGCCGTGCCTGAACTGGTTCAGATTAAATAGCGGTAGATAAATTTCACCACAGAGACACAGAGGCACAGCTTGAAGCGATAGCTCAACAAGCTGTGCCTCTGTGTCTCTGTGGTGAAAAGTTTTTCAGTCGGCGGACATCGAGAGGAAGAGTGCGTCGGTGGCGGCGCGGCGGTTGACGTTGACGGCGAGCTGGCCGCGCAGCTCTTCGATGCGCGTGAGCCAGGAGGCCGCGCGCGCGGGCCGCAAGCCCTCGGCCAGCCGCGCGAGCCGTTCGCGCAAATCCTGGTTGACGAGCGCGCCGCGCCCGCCGAGCGCGAGCAGCCACAGGTCGCGCACGAGTATCTCAAGCGCGTCGAGACGCGGCTCGTACTCCTCCTTGTTCTTCGCGTCGCCCAGCTCCTCCGCCGCACGCAGCAGCCGCGAGCGGTCGCCGCCCGCCGCCAGCGCCTCGACGACGCCGAGCATCGCGTCGCGCCGCGCGCGGTACGTGTCGAGGTTCAGGCCCAGTGCGACGCCCGGCCGCCCCGACGCGAGCTGCGCCGCGAGCCTCGCCTCCGCGCCCGCGCGCTTGCCGTTCTTCACGAGAAAGCTCTCCAGCTCCTCGGCCGCGAGCGGCGCGAAGCGCACGGTCTGGCACCGCGAGCGGATGGTCGGGAGCAGGCCCGAGGGGCGCGACGTGATGAGGATGATGTGCGTGGTCGGCGGCGCCTCTTCGAGCGTCTTGAGCAGGGCGTTCGAGGAGGCTTCGTTCAGGCTCTCGGCGTTCTCGATGACGAAGACGCGGGCCGCGCCCTCGACGGGGCGGAAGTTGCTCTCGCGTTCGAGGTCGCGGATGGCGTCGACGAGGATGTTGCGGTTGTAGGGGCGGACGAGGCCGACGTCCCTGTGCTCGCTCCAGATGACCTTCTTGTGCTCGTCGCGCTCGTCGGCCGCCGGGTACTGAAACTTCGAGATGCGCGCGCACGCCGCACACGCGCCGCAGCCCTCGACGCCGCGCCGCTCCTTACAGTTCAGAGCGCGCGCCAGCTCAAGCGCGAAAGACTTCTTCCCCAAGCCCTCCTCGCCCGCGAACAGCAGGGCGGCGGGGACGCGCCCCTGCCGCAGCATCCTCCGCAAAGTCTCCTTCGCGCGCTCGTTGCCGACGAGTGAGTCAAGCATGGTAAGCAGCAGGCAGATAGCAGTAGGCAGTTGAAGACATTATTGATGAAAAGGTCGGGTTGATCATTCAACGTCCGTCACGCGGGGCGGCTGCCTGCTGCCCTCTGCCTACCGCCTACTCTCCAAAAAGGGCATGACGATGCGCATGACCTGCGCCTGCGTCTCCTGGACGGAGCCGTTGGCGTCGATGATGCGGACGCGCTCGGGCTCGGCGTGGGCGATGCGCTGGTAGGCGTCGCGGACGCGCGTGTGGAAGGCCGCGTCCTCCGCGTCGAGGCGGTCGGGCTGAAGCCCTTTGCTCGAACGGCGCTGCGCGCGCCGCTGGCTCTCGTCCACCGGCAGGTCGAAGATGAGCGTCAGGTCGGGCATCAGGCCGCCCGTCGCCAGGGCCACCAGCTCGGAGATGATCGCGTCGGGGAAGCCGCGCCCCGCGCCCTGGTAGGCGACCGTGGCGTCCGCGTAGCGGTCGGAGAGGACGACGTGGCTCGACTCGAGCGCGGGCCGGACGAGCGTGCGGACGTGCTGCGCGCGGTCGGCGGCGTAGAGGAGGAGTTCGGCGAGCGGGTCGACCTGCTCCTCGGCGTCGAGCACGAGCTGCCGGATGCGCGAGCCGAGGGGCGTGCCGCCGGGCTCGCGCGTGGTGACGACCTCCTGCCCGCTCAGGCGCAGCTCGCTCGCGAGCATGCGGAGCTGGGTCGACTTGCCGCACCCGTCGATGCCCTCGAAGGTAATGAAAGCGGAGGCCAAGACTTCTTTAATTTCTCCGTTCGGAATCGCGCCGGTGGGGCCGGGGCGTTCAGCTGTCCGTGCGGTGTGGCGCGTCGCCGCCCGCGTCGTGGGCGTGGTCGGACTGGTGCGGCGGGCGGTGTTCGCCCGAGGGGCGGCGCGCGTGCTGTATGGTCGAGATGGCGTGCTTGAAGATGAGCTGCTCCTGCGACGCCGATTCGAGCAGCACGGAATATTTATCGAAGCTGCGGATACGCCCCGAGAGCTTGGCGCCGTTCATCAGGTAGATCGTGACGGTCTCCTTCTCGCGGCGCACGGTGTTCAGGAACGCGTCCTGTATGTTCTGGGGAGTTGATTTTGTGTCCACAGACGCCCCCGCTTGAAAATGAGTGGTACTCTGGGTTCGGACAGATTACACCCTACCTCTTCAAAGTTCAAAGTTTAACCGTCAAAGTTGACAGAAATACAAAACTTTCGGCGGATTGAGCTCATTCAGAGGCCGAGCCGGCGCGAGACTTCCCCCAGGACGGCCGGGTCTTCGCCGAAACCTTCGACCCACTCGGCGCCCGCCTCGCGCCGGAACCACGTGAGCTGCCGCTTGGCATAGTGGCGCACGTCGAGCTTCGTCTGCTCGACGGCACTCTCGAGCGTGCGCTCGCCGCGCAGGTACTCGACGACGCGGCGGTAGCCGTGCGCGCCGAGGGCGCTCCCCCCGGCGGGGACGCCGCGTTCGAGGAGCCCGCGCACCTCTTCGACGAGGCCGGCGCGGAAGTGCGCCTCGGCGCGCCGGTCGATGCGGCGGTAGAGTTCTGCGCGCGGCGGGTCGAGGACGAAGACGCGCAGGCGCTCGGCCTGCGGGGGCGGCGCGCCCCGTTGGGACAGGCGCGCCGAAAGCTTCTCGCCGGTCTGCAGACGGAGTTCGAGGGCGCGCTGGACGCGCGACCAGTCGCGCGGCGCGAGCTGCGTGGCACGCTCGGGGTCGAGTCTCTGTAGCAGACGGTGGAGGTGTTCGGGGCCGCGGCGTTCGCGTAAGTCGACGAGGCGGCGGCGGAGTTCGGCGTCCGTGGGCGGCGCCTCGAAGAAAGGCTCGCGCAGGGCGCGCAGGTAGAAGCCCGTGCCGCCGACGAGCAGGGCCGTGCGGCCGCGCGCCTCTATCTCTTCGAGCTGCGCGAGCGCGTCGCGCGCCCAGTCGGCGGCGGTGTAGTTGCGCTCGGGGGGGACGAAGTCGATGAGGTGGTGCGGGACGCCGCGCCGCTCGTCGAGGGGAACCTTGGCCGTGGCGATCTCGATCCCTTTGTAGACCTGCACGGAGTCGCAGTTGATGACCTCTCCGCCGAGGCGCAGCGCGAGCCCGATGCCGAGGTCGCTCTTGCCCGAAGCGGTCGGGCCGACGACGGCGACGATGGGCCGCCCGGTCTTCGTCTCTGCGCTCAAAGGGAGGGGGAGAAGAGCCGGAAGGCCAACACGAGCCAGGCGAGCAGCAGCAGCGCCAGCGCGCCGAAGAGTTGTGCGCGGGAGAGTCTCATCTCTTGGTCAGTAGAGTTTCGTCACGCTAACGCCCGTGTAGAAGTGCTTCAGAATCTTGTCGTACGACATCCCGGCGCGCGCGAGGCCGTAGGCGCCGACCTGGCACATGCCGACGCCGTGCCCCCACCCGCGCCCCGTAAAGGTGAATTTTAAGACCCGGCCGTTCTCGTCGAACGTGCGGTCGATGACGAAGAGCTGCTCGCGCAACCCGAGCGCCGAACGAATCCGGCCGCCGCGGACGTGCGCCGTCCCCGCGGTTCCGACGACTTCCAGATCGAGCACGCGCCCCGAGACGCCGCGGCTCCGCACGCGCAAATCCAGAAGCGTCCCGACCTCCGGTATCGAACGCGACAGGCGCGAGAGCACGCCCGAAGGCGTCAGAGACTCCGCCCAGTTCGCGAACCTCGACAAGTGGTCGGACGCAGCGCCGCTCTCCGCGGGGCGGACTTCCAGGTAGTCGACCTCGCCGCGCGCGTTCGTGTGGTAGACGACCGGCTCGCCGCCCACCAGACGCACCTCGCGCACCGGAAACAGAGCCTCGCCGAACGCGCGGAAGAGGTACGCGTCGGCCGCCGCCGTCACGCTCAAGTCTTTGCCCGACGCGGGTCGGAGCACGAACGAGTTGTTTACACCGATGCGCGCCCCCGCCTTCTGTAGGCGCAGAAGCCCGCGCCCTTCCAAGGCGTGTGCGACCGCGCGGAGCGTGCGCGCGCGCGTGAGCGTTTGTCGCGGGCGGAGCGTCCCGTCGGGCAGGAGCGAGAGGTGCCCTTCGCGCAGCATCGCGGCCACGTCGGCGCGGTTCTGCTGCGGCACCTCGTCCGCGTCGCGGAAGGCGAGCAGGTACTCAACGTCCGCGCTGTTGAGGAGCGTCGCCCCGCGGCTCTCTCCGTCGAGCGCGGCCGCGAGCGCCGTGGCGAAGCCCGCGGGCCGCGTCGCGTCTGTCCCGAATATCGGAGCGGGCTGCCGCGCGAGCGAGGCGACGCGGTTAAGCATCGCTCGCGCCTCTTCGGCCGTGACGTTGGAGGCGAGCCAGTCGTCGTTCAGGCGCGCGGGCAGCTCGAAGCCGTGGACGGCGAGCAGCGCCGCGTCGCGCGCGCTCGTCTGGTGCTCGGCCAGCTTGACGGAGGCCGGGTCGCGCGACGTGCGCAGTTCGAGCGCGGCGAAGTGGTCGCCCGCTTCGAGCGCGCACTCGCGGCCGCGCAGGTACGCGACGGGCGCGCCGCCGAAGATGTTCTCGCCGTTCTCTGTGCGGCCGCCGCAGGTCGAGGTGTAGAGGGCGTTGATGGGCGCGCCCTTGTAGGTCAGGATGCGGCCGCGCGTCTCGCTCACGGCGCGGTCGGTCAGGGGGTGCTCGGTCGAGCGCCCGCCGTAGACCTGCGAGCGCGTGTCGGGCGTGAGGTCGTACCCTTCCGCGGCGTAGCGGCCGAGGTTGCTGACGGCGTAGGTGCGCGCCGCGACGGCCTGCGCCTTCAATGCTTCCAGCTCGGGCCAGCCGCCGGGCGAGAGTTCGTTCGGCACGACGCCGCGCACGTACTCTTCAAGCGGGACGACGTTGACGACCGTCAAAGTCCCCTTCGAGTTGGCGAAGACTTCGATGCGCCCGCGGTAGGACTTCTCGTTGTAGCGAACCGAGTAGAGTTCCGGGTCTTCGGGCGCGAAGACGACGGGCGCGCGCAGGTCGAGCACGGGCTTCGCGGAGCCGGGCGCGTACAGGGCCTCGCCGCGCTCGGGCGCGGACGCGCGCGAGGTCAGGCGCACGCCGCCCGTGGTCGCGTCCCTGTTCGACGGAGTCGATGCGGCTTGGACTCCGCTCGGCTCGACGGGCGTCGGCGCGGGCAGCGCGGGGTAGGAGCGTGCCTCGACGCGTACGCGCGCGAGTTCGAGCGGGACGGGCTGTTCGGCCACGTCCGCGGCCTTGAGCGCGCTGCCGTCCGTCGAGACGGTGACGCTGCGCGCGCCCGTGGCGAGACCGATGCGGATGGAGGGCTCGCTCGTCAGGCGGACGACTTCCGGCTCAATCTCCGGAATCGCGGGCGCGCTCGTCGAGGTCGTCGGCCACTCCTGCGTCGAAGTCGCGCGGCGCGGCCTCGTGGCGGGCTGGCCGTCCTGTGCTCTGAGATTGAAAGTCGGCGAGACGAGGGCGCAGGTGAGCAGCGCCGCGGTCAGAAGTCTCTTGAAGGAGGAACGCATCGGGGTCTCGTGCTCACGTCAAGCGCCGCATTGGGAGGGGAGCGCTGTGTGGATTCTACAATAGACCCCTCATAAGTAAAGAATGATTCACCACAGAGACACAGAGACACAGCTTGTTGAGATATAGACTCCGAGCTGTGCCTCTGTGTCTCTGTGGTGAATAGCTCTAACTATGCCCCTCTAACTCTTCGACGGCGAGGGTGTGGAAGCGGCGGCGGACGCTGTTGATGTTGGCGAAGGGGAGCGGGCGCGCGTGCGTGCGGTTGGTGAGGAGGATGAAGATACGTTCGGTCGTCGGGTCGAGCCAGCAGCTCGTCCCCGTGAAGCCGAGGTGGCCGAAGGCTTCCGGCGGCAGGCGCGGCCCGGCCGTCGACTCGGGCGTCGCCGCGAGCTGCCAGGCGAAGGAGCGCGCCTCGTTGAGTCCTTCGGTCATGTTCTGGCGGAAGAGCCGGCAGGTCTCCGGCTTGAGCAGACGGGTCGTGCCCGCGAGGAACTGCGAGGCGAGCTGCAGAGTCTCGGACGCGTTCGAGAAGAGGCCGGCGTGCCCGGCCGAGCCGCCGAGGAAGTACGCGTTGCCGTCGTGCACCTCGCCCCAGATCGTCCGCTCGCGCCACTTCGCCTTCTCGGCCCCCGCCTGCGTCTCGCACATGCCGCGCTCGTATGCGTTCCCGCCCGACTCGCACGCGGCGATCTCGGGCTGAAGCGAGTGCTCCGGGTTGAAGAAGGTTCGTTTGAGTCCGAGCGGGTCGAAGATTTCGCGCCGGGCGAGGTCTGCGAACCGTGCGCCCGCGACCTTCTGCGCGAGGAGTCCGAGCGTGATGAAGCCGAGGTCGCTGTAGACGACGCGCCCGCCGGGCGCTTGTTCGAGCGGCTGCGCGGCTATGGTCTCCAGGACGCGGCCGGGGTCGCCGCCCGTCGTAATCTGTAAAGGCTGCCACGCGGGCAGGCCCGACGTGTGCGTGAGCAGTTGGCGGACTGTGACCGAGCGCTTGTCGTCTACGGCAAACTCTTCGAGGTACTCGGCGGCGGGCGCGTCCAAGCCGACCGCGCCGCGCTCGACGAGCCGGGCCAGAAGCATCCCCGTCACTAAGGGCTTCGTCAGAGACGCGAGGTCGTAGACGGTCTTGAGCGTCGCCGGGTGCCGCTCCGGCTCGCGCACGGCGTCGCCGAGCGCGTCCGCGAAGCGCACGCGGCCCTTTTCGGCGACGACGTAGACGGCCGAAGGGAAGTCGCCGGCCTCGATGCGCTCGGCGAGCAGTTCGTTGATTGTCGGGGAGGGGGTGGCTTGGTTGGCTGTCATCAGAACTGCAACTTCATGCCGGCGATGATGGGGTGTTCGTGGATGCGCGCCAGAAGTCTCTCCGCGAGCGCGAGCGCGTGGCGGCCCTCTTCGCCGGTGACGGGCGCGGGCCTCTGCGCGCGCGCCGCTCCGAGGAAGAGCTCGATCTCGGTGCGCAGGGGCTCCACGTCGACGATGTCCAGATTCCTGACCTGCACGCCGGGCCAGGAGCCGGTCGAGCTGGGCGGCGCGAGGCTGCTGATGGAGGCGTGGCGCGTGGCGTAATCGACGGCGACGTAGTCGTGCGGCTGGAAGAAGCGCATCTTGCGAATCTTCTCGGTGCCGACGCGCGAGGCGGTGATGTTGGCGACCGCGCCGGTGGCGAACTCGATGCGCGCGTTGGCTGCGTCCACGCGGTTCGTCAAGACGGGCAGGCCGACGCCGCGCACGTCCGTCACCTCGACGTCGTGGCCGACGAGCCAGAGGACGATGTCGAGGTCGTGAATCATCAAATCGAGCACCACGTCTATGTCGAGCGAGCGCGCGGTGAACTGCCCCACCCTGTGAATCTCGAAGTAGACTGGATGCTTCACGTGAGGCTTCAGGGCGACGAGCGCCGGGTTGAAGCGTTCGAGGTGGCCGACCATCAACGTCGCGCCGCCGCGCCGCGCGGCCTCGATCATTTGGTCGGCCTCTTCGAGCGTGCGCGAGATGGGCTTCTCGACGAGGACGTGCACGCCCGCCTCCAACAGCGCGCACGCGATCTCGGCGTGCGACTCGGTCGGCGTGGCGAGGCTCACGGCGTCCACCTCGCCGGAGAGCGTGCGCCAGTCGGGCGTCCAGCGCACGCCGCGCTCTTCGGCCACGGCGCGCGCGGTCGCCTCGTTGGTGTCGCAGACGGCGACGAACTCGGACTTGCCCTCGGCGGCCAGCGCCGCGTGTATCCGCGCGTGCTGCCGGCCCAGACTGCCGACGCCGATGACGGCGGTGCGAATGTTCAAATGTTCCTCCGGAACGCTGTCAGCGGTCAGCTTTCAGCCAGACCCGCGCGGTGGCAGGTGTGTTTGAACTGCGGGCTGACATGAATGATACTCGTCGGGATTGATAAAAAAGCATCTGGCTGAACGCTGAAAGCTGAATGCTGAACGCTTTTTCGGAGACTATACTTGCAACGTTTCCTGCTTGCAAAGCGCGCGTGGGTCGTGCTGTTCGGGGCGGTCTGCGCGGCATACTTCTACGGCCTCGGGGCGGCGCCTTTGATGGGGCCGGACGAGCCGCGTTACGCGCAGGTCGCGCGCGAGATGTTCGCGCGCGGCGACTGGGTGACGCCGACGCTCGGCGGACACACCTGGTTCGAGAAGCCCGCGCTGCTCTACTGGCTAATGGAGGTGGCCTACGGGCTGTTCGGCGTGACGGAGTTCGCGGCGCGCGCGGGTTCGGCGCTCGCGGGCGTGCTGACGGTGCTGCTGGCGGGCTGGGCCGCGCGGCGCGCGGAGTTCGAGTCGAGGGAAGACATGCGCGGTTTCGGCGTCACCGGCGCGGCCGTCGCGGCTTCGACGCTGGGGCTGCTCATCTTCGCGCGCGCTTCGAGCTTCGACATGCTCCTGACGGCGACGGTGACGGGCGCGCTCGTCTGCTTCTACTGTTCTGAGGTCGAGCGCGGCGTGGGGCGCAAGACGTGGCTGGTGGGCTTCTACCTGTTCGTCGGCGCGTCGCTGCTGGCGAAGGGGCTGGTTGGGGTCGTCATCACGGGCGCGGTGGTCGTCGTCTACTGTGTCTTTCGAAGGCGCTGGCCGGGACTGTTGAGACTGGGCGTGCCATGGGGCGCGCTGCTCGTCCTGATGGTGGCGGCGACGTGGTACGGGCCGGTCATCGCGCGCCACGGCCAGGTGTTCCTGGACGAGTTCTTCGTGCAGCACCACTTCGCGCGCTACTTCTCGAACAAGTACCACCACGAACAGCCCTTCTGGTTCTACCTGCCCGTGACGGTGGTGCTGGCGTTGCCGTGGACGGCGTTTCTCGTGAGCGGGATCGCGGGGGCCGCCGGGGTGAACGCCCGCGCGGAGGACGCGGCGAGCAAGTTGAGAGTCCTGGCGCTGGCGTGGCTGGTGGTGCCCGTGCTCTTCTTCTCCGCGTCGGGGTCGAAGCTGCCGGGTTACGTTCTGCCGGCGCTGCCGGGCGCGGCGCTGCTGGCGGGCGACGGGCTGCATCGCTACCTGCGCGGGGCCGGCGGGACGCTCTCGATGAGGCTGACGGGCGTCCTTGCGCTCATCGCCCTCGGCGCGGGCGTCGCGTTTCTGATCTTTCACGTCGGAGATGTCGGCGAGTCTTTGCGCGGACTCTCGCCTGTCTACGCGACGTCGCTATTGCTGCCGCCGGGGCTCGCGGCCACGGTCGCGCTCTTCGCGCCGGGGCGGAGGACTCTGTGCTCGATCACGGTCGTCAGCGCGACACTTCTGACGGTCGTGCTGGTCGTCGCCAGCGGCGTGCTCGGGCTCGCGACGCGGAAGGAGTCGATGCGGCAGGCGTTTATCGAGGCCGCCGCAGAAGGGTACGGGAGCCTGCCGGTCGTCAACCTGCACACCGTCGAGCGCACCTCCGAGTTCTACGCCGCCGGCCGCCTCGCCTACGGCGAAGACGGCGAGCCGCTCAAGCTCGAAGGCACGAATCAAATCTTCGAGTTCGCGCAGAGCAAAGGCGGCGCCGCCCTCGTCATCGTCCACCGCAACGACGAGCACCAGCTCTTCGAAGACCCGGCCCTCGAATCCAAACGCGTCGCCTTCAACGGCCGCCACGCGCTGGTTTATGTGAAGAGTAGGCAGTAGGCAGTGCAGAGGGTGTTGGGTGCTGGGTGTTAGGTGTTGGGTAAGAGCTACTTGCCCTAACCAGCACCCAGCACCTAACACCCAAAACCTTCTTACCGCCTACTGCCATCTGCCTACTGCCTACTTACCTCAACGTCCTGTCGAAGAAGTCTATCAGGCGGCGGTCGTAGGCTTCGTCCTCTTCGGCGGAGGCGGAGGCGAGGGCGAGGCCGGTGAGTTTAAGGTCTGTGTGCGTCTCGACGTTGGCGCGGGCGGCGAAGCAGTTGGCGAGCGTCTCGGTCGTCTGCTTCAGGCGGCCGGCGCCCTCGCCCGAGAGCAGGAGCACCTGGCGGTCGCCCAGGCCCTCGGCCAGGGTGCAGGCCGCGTCCGCCTTGTAGCGCCCCGCGAAGTAGACGCGCGTGCCGAGGCGCGCGAACGTTTGCAACAGGCGGTTGTCCAGGCCCGTCTGTTCGTGGACGGCCCCGGCCAGAACGTCGTCCGGCCCGTCCGGTACGGAGTCGAGCGCGACGGCGCGCACGGCCGGGTCGCGCTTCGCCGCCGTGAGCGCCGCGTAGGCGCCCATCTCGACGCCGTAGACGCCGAGGGCCGGCCCCGCCAGCGCGCGCCCCGCGGGCGACTTCAAGCCCCGGAGGTATTCGAGCGCGGCGAGCGCGTCCTCCGACTCCAGCCAGCCGAAGGAGGAGGTCGCGACCGGCGGCTGCTGCCCGTGGCCGCGCAGGTCTGGCAGCAGCACGGTCATGTTCGTCGTCTCGTTGATCTTCACGCCGAGGTTGAGGAGCCACGAGCGGTCTGCGCCGTAGCCGTGGAGCAGGAGGACGGCGGGCGCGCCCTCGGCCCCGCGCAAGAGCCAGCCGCGCGCGCTCGTGCCGTCGCGGTTGCCCCAGGTCTCTTCGGTGGCGCGGACGCCGCGGTCGCTCAGGCGCAGAAACTGTTCGGGCGTGACGAGGTAGGCGCGGCGCGGCGGGCGCGTCGCGGAATAGACCAGCCACACCGTCACGCCGACCACGGCGAGGGCGAGCAGAAGGAGGATGGGGAGCAGAGCCGTTAAGGCTTTCCGTCCGGTTCGGCGTCGAGGAGACATGGCGGCAGTATTGTACAGGTGCTCGGTGTTGGGTGCTAGGTGCTAGGTGGTTGCGTCTGGTAGAACGTGCATCTCACGCCTGTGGGTTCTTCCCCAGCACCTAGCACCCAGCACCCAACACCCCTTTTGCTTCTTCGTAGTCTTCGGGCGTGTTGACGTTGTCGAAGAGGTGGCGCGCGCCTGCGAGGTCGGAGAGTTCTTCGAACTGCACCCAGCGCGTGCGCACCTCCCCGAGAAGTACGCGCGGACGCAGCTCGCCCGCGCGGATG
Source organism: Acidobacteriota bacterium (assembly GCA_019239425.1). Classification (GTDB taxonomy): domain Bacteria; phylum Acidobacteriota; class Blastocatellia; order Pyrinomonadales; family Pyrinomonadaceae; genus QHXN01. The sequence continues at coordinate 30,726 of JAFAZX010000006.1, read as the reverse complement.
AGTCGCTCGGCCGCTTCGAGGCAGCGCGCGGCGTCGTAGAGCGCGCAGAGCGGCTGCGGCCGTCCGTCCTCCTGCAGCGGCGCGACCGCGTCCACTTCGTCAACGCGCAGAGACGCGAGCCGCCCGAAAAGCTCGGCCGTCACGAAGGGCAGGTCGCAGGAGACGACCGCCGCCCAGGGCGCTTCGCACGAAGACAGCGCCGCGTGCAGCCCGCCCAGAGCGCCCAGCCCTTCGTGCACGTCAGGCACGACCGGGAGGCCGTGCGACTCGACACCTGAACGTGAGCCGACGACGCGAACCCTGTTCGCGACAGTCGAAAGCGCGCCGGCCGCGACCTCGACGAACGTCCGGCCGCCGAGCCGCAGACGCGACTTGTCCTCGCCCATCCGGCTCGAAAGCCCGCCGGCCAGGATGAACCCTTCAATCTCTCCCACGCGGGAAAAGTAGTTCCTTTAAGGCTTTAACTCAAGCAACCCGCGGGGTTCGGGCCACATCCTTGTTGCGTCCAGATGTGGCTTGACCCTTCGAGAAAGGCACGGTTATAGTCGGAGCCCGAGCCGCCGCTTCGTTTAAGGTGTGCGCCCTCCCCCTGAGGTAATTTAATGAGAAGAAACGCCGTCGTCCTGTTCGCCCTCCTCCTCGCCCTTCAACTGACGGGTCTGGCTCAGGGCACAACTTCCGGTGCCTCGACCGCCTCGACCGCCTCGACCAAAGCCACCGAGTATTACCCGCTCGAAGACGTGCGCACGGGGCAGAAGGGCGTCGCGCGGACGGTCTTCGCCGGGTCGGAGCCGGAGGAGTTCGGCCTCGAAGTCCTCGGCGTGCTGCCCGGTTTCCCGGCGCCGCGCAAGTCCGTCATCATCGCCAGGCTCTCGGGGCCGCAGGTCGAGCGCACGAGTGTCTTCGCGGGCATGTCCGGCTCGCCCGTCTACATCGACGGCAAGCTCGTCGGCGCCATCGCCTACGCCTTCCCGTTCGCCAAGGAGCCCATCGCCGGCATCACGCCCATCAGGCAGATGGTCGAGATGTTCGAGCAGGGCCGCCAGTCGAGCGAGGGGCGCGACAAACTCGGCTTCCTGCGCGAGCCGCGCGCCGTCTCTTATTCACAGCTCTCGGGCCTCGACTGGAAGTCGAAGCTCCCGCAGGCGCAAACGGCGTCGGGCGTCAACTTCGTCGCGCCGGTCGCGACGGGTTCGCCCCTGGCGGCGCTCCTCGGCCAGCAGTTCGCGCCGATTGCGACGCCGCTCGTCTTCAACGGTTTCTCTCCGCAGGCGGTCGCGCAGTTCACGCCGCAGTTGCAGACGCAAGGGTTGATGCCGGTCTCGGGCATCGGCGGCGCCTCGGGCATCACCCCCTTAGGCAAGGTCACGGACAAGACGCTCGCGCCGGGCACGTCCGTCAGCGTCGAGCTGGTGCGCGGCGACTACTCGGTCGCGGCCTCGGGCACCGTGACGCACCGCGACGGCGAGCGCATCTACGCCTTCGGCCACCCGTTCCTGAGCCTCGGCTCGGCCGACATGCCGATGTCCGAGTCGTCGGTCGTGACGGTCATCCCGAACACGCTCAACTCCTTTAAGCTGGCTTCGGCGGGGCAGATGGTCGGCTCCATCTCGCAGGATCGCTCGACCGGCATCTACGGCCAGCTCGGCCACGCGCCGAAGATGATTCCCGTCACCATCAACCTCCACACGAGCCGCGACCACGTCGAGACCTTCCGCTACGAGGTCGCCAACGACGAGTTCCTGACGCCGCTGCTGCTGAACATGACGATCTACAGCACGCTCACTTCGAGCGAGCGCTCCTTGGGCGACGCGACCGTCAGCGTCCGCGGGAAGATCGAGGTGAAGGGGCAGGCGCCGATCACGCTCGAGCGCCGCTTCTCGATGCAGGGCGCAGGCATCGCGGCCGCCGGCTCGGTCGCCGCGCCGGTGCAGGCGCTCCTTTCGAGCGGCTTCGAGAACGTGGAGCTGGGGCCGGTCACGCTCGACATCGCCGCGACGGATGAGAGGCGGATGGCGACGCTCGACCGCATCGCGCTCGACCGCAGCGAGGTGCGTAGCGGCGAGACCGTCGAGGTGCAGGCTTACGTCCGCACGGAGTCGGGCAAGCAGTTCGTCCAGCGCATCCCCGTCCAGATTCCGGCCGACGTGCCTCCGGGCCAGCTCGTCCTCTTCGTCGGCGACGGCGGCACCCTGCAGCAGGCTTCGGCCTCGCAGAGCTTCGTCCCGCAGGACTTGGGCCAGCTCGTCGGGGCGATTAACAAGATGAAGAAGAACGACCGGCTCTACGTGAAGCTCTTCCGCATCACGACGGGCGCGGTCATCGGCACCGACGAGATGCCGAACCTCCCGCCCTCCTTCGTCGCCACGCTCAACAGCGACCGCGCCTCCGGCGGCTACACGCCGACGGTGCTCTCGCCGCTCGCCGAGCAGGAGCTGCCCGCCGCCGAGTACGTCGTCAACGGCCAGCAGCTCATCGGCATCAGCGTGATTCGGTAGAAGGTTTCTGAGGTAAAGACGAAGGGGCGGGGCTTATTGATAAGCCCCGCCCCTTTGCTTATCAGGTCGGCGCCGCCCGCTACCGCGGGTGGCCCTTTGCTGTTCGGGCGTGTCGTTCGCTATTTTCTCGACGAACGATAAAGAGATAACGCCGCTCCGACTCAGGCACTTGAACCGTCTCGAACGACAGCCTCTCACGCTCAAGCACCTCGCGCAGGCTCTCGCCACCGAACAGGAGCAGCGTCGGCACGCGGGCGGCCCAACTGATAAGTATGGGCAGGATTTCGGTGAAGCGCTCGATGGCGCGGCAGGTGAGGCGGTCGGCGGCGGGCAGCTCGACCTTCTCGAACCTTTCGGCGACGACGCTCGCGCGGGCGGAGAGCCCGAGTCTGGAAAGTGCTTCACGCAGGAAGACGGACTTCTTCTGCGAGGCTTCGACTAAGACCGCTTTCAGGTCGGGGCGGACGACGAGGCAGGGGATTGCGGGCAGCCCCGCGCCGGAGCCTACGTCGAGAAGCGATGCGCCGACGGGTAGATAGGGAAGCGCCGTCAGCGATTCGAGCACGTGGCGCGTGGCGAACTCGGCGGGCGCGCAGGGCGCGACGAGGTGGAGGCGCGGGTTCCAGGTCGCGACCAGCTCGAAGTAGTCGCCGAGTAGAGTCCGCGCGTCTTCGCCCAGTTCCACGCCGAAGCGCCCAGCGTGCTCCGCCAGCGCTTTGTCAAACTCGCCGCGTGGTGTAAGTTTTCGTTCGGCCATCTCCCCGAATCCCTGTCCGAAGCTTAGCGGATGTCAGAAGCAAATAACAGCCCCGTCCCCGACACGCGCGCGCTCGCCGAAGAGCACGAGCGCCTCGGCCGCGCCGCCCTCCGGCTCATCACAGACTACGCGCGCTCGCTCGACGACGCGCCCGTCTGCTCCGAGGCCACGCCCGAGCAGCTCATCGAACTCTTCGACGAGCCGCTCCCCATCGAAGGAAGCAGCGCGGAGGAGATTTTCAAGCATGTCGAGCGCGACCTCATCCCGCACGCGATGAACATCCCGAGCCCGCGCTACTTCGGCCTCTTCAACCCGACGCCCCTGCCGGTCGCGGTCTGGGCCGACGTCGTCGCCTCGGCCCTCAACCAGAACGGCGCGGCGTGGCGGAACTCGCCTTCGATAAGTGTTATTGAGGCGCGCGTCCTGCGCTGGCTCTGCCAGTTGATAGGCTACGGCCCCGAGTCTTTCGGCACTTTGACGAGCGGCGGGTCGGAAGCGAACCTCGTTGGCCTCAAGTGCGCGCGCGACCGCGCCCTGGAAGGGGCGCGCGACCGCGGCCTGCGCGCTGACGGCTCGAACGGGAACCTGATCGTCTACGCCTCGGAGCAGTGCCACTACTCCTTCGTCAAGAGCGTCGACATCCTCGGCCTCGGCCGCGAGAACCTGAGAAAGATAGACACGGACGAGCGCTTCCACATCCGCACAGACCTCCTGCGCGCGGCCGTCGAGCGGGACTTAAGCGAAGGGCACACGCCCGTCTGCGTCGCGGGCGCGGCGGGCGCGACCTCGACCGGCGTCGTAGACCCCCTGGACGAGCTGGCCGACCTCGCGCGCGAGTACAAGCTCTGGTTCCACGTGGACGCGGCCTACGGCGGCGCGCTCGCCTTCTCGGAAAAACATAAGTGGAGACTGCGCGGCATCGAGCGCGCGGACTCGGTCGCGTTCGACCCGCACAAGTGGATGTTCGTCCCCTTCGAGTGCGGCGCGCTGCTCGTGCGCGGCGGCGGGCGCGTGCTGCGCGACGCCTTCGACATCACGCCCGAGTACCTGAGCGAGAACCGCGGCGGCGCGGACGTGGAGTACGACTTCTTCCGCTACGGCCAACTGGGGACGCGGCGCGGGATGGCCCTGAAGGTCTGGGCCGCCATGAAGTCGCTCGGCGTGCGCGGCTACGCGGAGGTGGTGGACAGGCAGGTCGAGCTGGTCAACTATCTCGCTTCACGTTTCGACGAGTCGGAAGAGTTCGAGCGCGTCGGAGAGGTCGAGACGGCGCTCTGCTGCGCGCGCTTCCTGCCCGCCTGGGCGCGCGCGAAAACTCCGGCGGAGCAGGACGAGTTGCAGCGCGCACTACAACAGCGCGTCGAGCGCTCGGGCGGCGCGTGGCTGGCGACGACCGTCCTGCACGGCCGGCGCGCGCTGCGCATCAACGTCAACAGCTTCCTGACCGAACGCCGCCACATAGACTATCTGGTAGAATTGCTCCGCCGGGAAGGCTCGAAGCTGATGCGGGAGGGGGGAGAGTTATGAAGCCGAAGACCGTACGCGTGTCCCTGCTCTGTCTGGTCTGTCTGCTGTCCGCGCTCGCCCCCGCGGCGGCCCGGAACAGGATTCTGCCGAGGGCGCAGCAGCCGAAGAAGGCGAAGCCGGCGGCGGCGGTCGCGTCCGAGCGCTGGCTCGAACGGCTGAACTCGCGCGCGGACTTCGACCGCATGGCGCGCGTCTACAACGACCAGCCGTACGCCCTGCCGCACGTCATCTTCGTCATCGACCGCAAGAACGGCGACAAGATTTACTACGCCAACTCGAAGCGCTTCCGCTTCCACCAGGACTTCGTCAACGGCACGTACCTCTCGCTCGAACGCGGCCCCGACTTCTTCAAGAACAACTACCTGAAGTCCAACCGCCGCTTCATCCTCGGCACGCTCGCGTGGCAGCAGCCCGTCAAGCGCTACACGTTCGAGTTCTGGGAGGGCGACCTCATCCCGGCCGAGCTGATTAAGCTCACGGCCGACACCATCCGGAAGACCTTCTTCGACACGGTCGCCTACAAGCCGAACTCGCTCCGGCAGGAGCAGGACTCGGCGGGCATCGCCGGCCTCGACCGCGTCACGCAGAGCGACATCGCGCGCGAGCAGGAGTACCAGCCGCTCAACGTCGCCAAAGGCATCGGACGCATACACATCATCGACAAGCTCGACGACCACGTCGAGATCGGCTCGAACGAGATTCTCGTCCTCAACGAGGTGCCCATCTCCTTGCCGCCGGTCGCGGGCGTCATCATCTCGAAGCCCTCGACGCCGCTCTCGCACATCAACCTTTTGGTGAAGGGCTGGGGCGTGCCGAACGCCTACATCAAGAACGCGAACGAGCTGCTCAAGCAGTACGACACGTGGTGGGTCACGTTCGAGACCTTAACGGACAAGTACACCATCAAGAAGGCAGACCTGGAGGAATTGAGGGCGTACCAGAAACAGCAGATCATAATCCGTAAGAAGATGACGCCGCGCTTCAACCTCGACGAACAGCGCCTGCTCGACCTCGGGCTTCAGCGCGCGCGGATGGCCGACGCCTACGGCTCGAAGTCCGCGAACCTCGGCGAGGTGGCGCGCTCGCGCCTGCCCGGCGTGACGGTGCCCAGCGGCTTCGGCATCCCAATTCACTTCTACGACCAGTTCTTGCAGGAGAACGGCCTCGACGACGCGCTCGTCGAGATGATGGGCGACCAGAAGTTCGTCCACGACCCGGCCTACCGCCGCGAGAAGCTGGCGGCCATGCGCGAGCGCTTCAAGCAGGGGAAGGTGAGTGACGAGCTGCGCGAGGCGCTGCTGAAGAAGGTGCACGCCGAGTACGCGGGCAAGGGCCTCTTCGTGCGCAGCTCCTCCAACGTCGAAGACCTGCCGAACTTCAACGGCGCGGGGCTCTACGACACCGTGCCGAACGTGAAGGACGACGAGAAGCTCGTCGAGGCCGTCAAGACCGTCTGGGCCTCGCTCTGGAACTTCGAGGCGTACGAGGCGCGCGAGCGCGCCAACATCGACCACTCGAAGGCATACATGGGCGTGCTCGTGCAGGAGGGCGTCAACGCCGACAGCGCGGGCGTGATGATTACGACCGACCCGTTCGACTCGGACAACCGCGGCGCCATCTACATCAGCGCCAAGCGGGGCTTAGGCATCAAGGTCGTCGAGGGCAAGCGCATCCCCGAGCAGATCATCTACGTCGCGCGCTCCAACTCGGTCAAAGTCCTGACGCGCTCCGAAGAAGAGAGCCTGCTCACCTTCGACGAGGCGGGCGGTGTCAAGGAGGTGCCCATCTCGGGCGAGCGCGCTGTCCTGACCGACGAGGTCGTGCGCAAGCTGGCGCGCGCCGCCTCGCAGATCAAGACGGTCTTCGGGGGGCGCGAGCAGGACATCGAGTGGGTCTACATGCGCGGGCAGATCTACATCGTGCAGTCGCGCCCGTTCGTCCAGGGGAGTTGAAGGTTCGTATGCAAATTATCTCGCGCAAAAGGCGGGCGGCCGTCCCGGCCCTCACTCTGCTCGTCGCCCTCTGCGCGCTCCAGGCGGGCTGCCGCGGGCAGAAGTCGGCCAACCCGGCCCCGAACCAGACGGCCAACGCGCAGCAGGCGGCCCCGGCCGCGCCCGAAGACATCGCGCAGCTCGACGCGGACATCGACCGACTTGAGAAGCAGGCCGAGCGCAACCCGGCCGACGAGGAGACGCAGGACGAGCTGGCCCGCGTCTACGTCAGGCGCGCGAAGGCCGAGCAGGGCGGCGGCCGTTACCAGGAGGCGCTCACAGACTACCAGCGCGCGCTGCGCCACGACCCCGACAACGAGGAGGCGCAGGGCGGCGCCGCGGCGATGGATCAGCAGCTCGGCGGCGACAAACAGGAGGACGAGAACGGCGCCCCCGCCCCGCTCCCCATCACCCCCAACGTCGCCGACGAGGAGGGGAAGCCGGCGGCCACCCCGACACCTAAGAAGGGTGATAAGTGATGAGTGATAAGAGGAAGGCAAGGCGCTTCTTCCCCTTATCACCTCTTATCACTCATCACTTATCACTTATCACTCATGCTGATTATTCCGGCAATCGATCTCAGGGACGGGAAGTGCGTGCGGCTGACGCAGGGGCGGCGCGAGGAGTTGAAGGTCTACGACGGCGAGCCGACGGAGATCGCGAAGGGGTTCGAGGAGGCCGGCGCGCGGATGCTGCACGTCGTCGACCTGGACGGCGCGTTCGCCGACAAGAACGGCCTGAACCGGAAGGTCGTGCGGCGCATCATCCGCGCCGTCGGGATTCCCGTCCAGTTCGGCGGCGGCCTGCGCAGCGTGACCGACGTGCAGCAGTTGATCGAGTACGGCGCGGCGCAGGTCGTCGTCGGCACGCTCGCCGCCGAGTCGCCCGAGACCTTAGAGATGTTCGTGCAGCTCTTCGGCCTGCGCGTCTGCGTCGGCATCGACGCGCGCGAGGGGATGGTCTTGACGCACGGCTGGGAGAAGGGGGGCCGCCTGTCGGCCGTCGCGCTCGCGCGGCGCGTGGCCGACGCGGGCGTCGACCGCATCGTCTACACCGACGTCTCGCGCGACGGGATGCTCGCGGGGCCGAACCTCGAACAGACTTGCAACATCGCGCGCGAGTCTGGTTTGAGGGTGACGGCTTCGGGCGGAGTCTCTTCGCTCGAAGACATCACGAAGTTGAAGACCATCTCGCAGTGCGGCGTCGACAGCGTCATCGTCGGCAAGGCGCTCTACGAGGGGCGTTTCACTCTGAAGGAGGCTCTGAAGGCCGCATGACGGAAGAGAAGCAGAACGTCTTCGCCGAAGGCATTCTCAAGGGTCGGGTCGCGTTCGTGACGGGCGGCGGCACGGGGATTACGGGCGGCGTCGCGCGCGCGCTCGCCGAGGCGGGCGCGCAGGTCGCGCTCGTCAGCCGCAAGCTCGAACACCTCGAGCCGGCGGCGGCGAAGATTAACGAGGCGGGCGGCGAAGCTTTGGCCGTCGCCGCGGACGTGCGCGACTACGCGGCGGTCGAGCGCGCGCTGGCCGAGACGGTCGAACGCTTCGGCCGCGTCGACATCGTGGTCAACGGCGCGGCCGGGAACTTCCTCTGCAAGGCCGAGGAGCTTTCGCCCAACGGCTTCGGCACCGTCGTCGACATAGACCTCAAGGGCACCTTCAACGTCTGCCGCGCGGCGTTTCCAGAGTTGAAGAAGAACCGCGGCCAGATTCTCAACATCAGCGCGACGCTTCACTACCTCGGCACGCCCTTGCAGCTCCACGTCTCCGCGGCGAAGGCGGGCGTGGACGCCCTCACGCGCAACCTCGCCGTCGAGTGGGGCGCGCAGGGGATAAGGGTCAACGCCATCGCCCCCGGCCCCATCGAGGACACCGAAGGGATGAGCCGCCTCGTCCCCGAGCCGGTCAAGGAACGCCTGCGGCGCAACATCCCGCTCGGCCGCTTCGGGCGCATCCGCGACGTGGAGCAGTGCGCGGTCTTCCTCTGCTCCGCCGCCGCCGCCTACATCAACGGCGTCGTCGTTGTGGTGGACGGCGGACACTGGCTCAATAGTAGGGGGCTGGGTGTTGGGTTCTAGGTGCTGGGGAAGAACCGGAGTTTAACCAGCACCCAACACCCAGTGCCCAGCACCCATTTTTTATGATTAGCCTTCAGCCTGCGACATTCGAGGAGTTCGAGCGCGAGGCGGCGCGCGGCAACGTCGTGCCGGTGGTGCGGAGCGTGCTCGCCGACTTGCAGACGCCGGTCGGCGCCTTCCTGCGCGTGGCGGGCGCGGCGTCGCACGCCTTCCTGCTCGAATCGGTCGAGGGCGGCGAGCGCATCGCGCGCTACTCCTTCATCGGCGCCGACCCCGAGCTGGTAGTCCGAGGGCGCGGGGACACGACTTTCGTCGAGCGCGGCGGCGAAGTGGAGGAGCTGCGCGGCGTGCTCGCGACCGACTTCCTGCGCGACTACTTCCGCGCGCGCAAGCTCGCGCGGCGCGCGGGGCTGGCGCCGATGGCGGGCGGCGCGGTCGGCTACGTCGCCTACGACGCGGCGCGCTGGTTCGAGCCCGTCCTGACGAAAGACCTGCGGCCGGCCGAGGGCGCGGACGACGCGGTCTTCATGCTCTTCCGCACCGTGCTCGCCTTCGACCGCGTGCGGCAGCAGATCGAGATTACGTCCTGCGTCATGACCGAGGAGGCCGCGGAGAACCGCGAGCGCCTGCGCGAACTCTACGACGCGGCCGTGGCCGAGACCGGGCGCGTCGAGAAGCTTCTGTCGGAGGTCGCCTCCGCGCCTTCGCTCGTCGGCGAGAAGGCCGTGGCCGAAGAGGAGCGCGGGCGGTTCGAGTCGAACTGGTCGCGCGAGGAGTTCGAGTCGTCGGTCGTCAAGATCAAGGAGCACATCGCGGCCGGCGACTGTTACCAGGCCGTCCTGTCGCAGCGCTTCTCGAAGTCCTGCCACGTCGACCCGGTGCAAATCTACCGCGCGCTGCGCGCGACGAACCCTTCGCCCTACATGTACTTCCTGCGGATGGGGCGCGAGACGGTCGTCGGCGCCTCGCCAGAGATGCTCGTGCGCTGCCGCGGACAACGTCTGGACTACAGGCCCATCGCCGGCACGCGCAAGCGCGGCGCGACCGAGACCGAGGACTGGCTGCTCGGCGAAGAGCTGAAGGCGGATGAGAAGGAGGTGGCCGAGCACGTGATGCTCGTCGACCTCGGCCGCAACGACCTGGGCCGCGTCTCGGACTACGGCTCGGTCGAGGTGGGCGAGTTGATGACGCTCGAACGTTATTCGCACGTCATGCACCTCGTCACGTCCCTGCGCTCGCGCCTGCGCGACGACCGCGACCGCTTCGACGCGCTGGCGGCCTGCTTCCCGGCGGGCACCGTGTCGGGAGCGCCCAAGGTGCGCGCGATGCAGATTCTGGCGGGCCTCGAGCCGACGCCGCGCGGCGTCTACGCCGGGGCGGTGCTCTACGTGGACTACGCGGACAACCTCGACTCGTGCATCTCGATCCGCACGGTCGTCGTCCGCGACGGCGCGGCGCACGTCCAGGCCGGCGCCGGCATCGTCGCCGACTCGGTTCCGGAGCGCGAGTACGAAGAGACGGTCAACAAGGCCCGCGCGGTGCTTAATGCAATCGAGATGGCGGAGAGAGGCTTGTGATTGCTGGGAGCGCGGGCATCCCTGCCCGCATGAGCGCGAGAGCGCGAAGGCCGTGAGACTTGATAACTCAACGTCGAGGTTAAGAGTGAGACGGTCAGCGTGCTAAAGCACGCTAGCGGGCAGGGATGCCCGCGCTCCCAGCTTTAGCAGTTATGAACATCAGACGCTTTACATTTTTGATTTTTGCCTTCTGCCTTTTGCCGCTTGCCTTCACCGGCTGCGGCAACCCGACCGCCGACCGCGACATCAGTCCGGACACGGCGCGGCGCGAGTTGTACCTGCGCGGGTACGCGTACAAGGAGCCGGACTTCCTGAACGCGGCGAAGGAGGGGCGCGAGGTCGGCGTCAAGCTCTTCCTCATCGCGGGCATGAGCCCGGAGGTGCGTAACCAGGAGGGCGAGACGCCGCTGCTGCTCGCCGCGCGCTACGACCACGCGAAGGCGGCGCGGGCGCTGCTGGAGCGCGGGGCGGACGTGAACGGGCGCGACCGGCGCGGCTTCACGCCGCTCATGCGCGCGGTGCTCAACGGCTCGGAGGAGACGGTCAGGACGATCCTCGAATTCAAGCCCGACCCCGGCGCGCAGACCACAGACCCCGAGACGCGCGGCTCGACGGCGCTCATGTACGCGGTCTCGAAGAGCCGGCCCGAGGTCGTCGAACTCCTGCTCGACGCGGGCGCCGACATCAACCAGGTGGACGAGTCCACCGGCACGGCCCTGACGTGGGCCGTCTACTTCGACCAGGAGGCGCTCGTCGCGCGCATGCTCGAACGCGGCGCCGACCCGAACGTCGCCAACGCGGGCGGCGGCACGCCCCTGATGACGGCCGCGCTCAAGGGGCGCGAGCGCGTCGTCCGCCTCCTGCTCGAACGCGGCGCAGACCCCGCGGTCAAGGACAAGACGGGCAAGACGGCGCTCGGCTACGCCGCCGAGGCGCGCAGCCCCGAAGTGCAGAAGGCGCTGCGCGAGGCGGAGTCGTCGAAGAAGAAGGCTTGAGCCTTAAGAATTTCAGATTTCAAATTTGAATTCTCAAATCACGTCATGGGCGAGAAGGTTCTCTTAATCGACAACTACGACTCGTTCACCTACAACCTCGTGCAGTACCTCGGCGAGCTTGGGGCGGAGGTCGAGGTGCGGCGTAACGACGAGGTGTCGGTGCGCGAAGTCGAGGGCGAGATCAGGCCGGAGCGCGTGGTCGTCTCGCCGGGGCCGGGGACGCCGGACGAGGCGGGCGTGACGCTCGAGCTGATCGCGGCGCTCGCGGGGCACGTGCCCGTGCTCGGCGTCTGCCTCGGCCACCAAGCCATCGGCCAAATCTTCGGCGGGCGCGTCGTGCGCGGCCCCCAGCCCGTCCACGGGAAGCCCGCGGAGATTTGCCACGACGGCCGGACGATCTTCGAGGGCTGCGAGTACCGCTTCCCGGCCGCGCGCTACCACTCGCTCGTCGTCGAGCGCGAGACTCTGCCCGACTGCCTCGAAGTCTCCGCGACCACGCCCGACGGCGTCATCATGGGCCTGCGCCACCGCCGCCTCAAGGTCGAGGGCGTGCAGTTCCACCCCGAATCGATCCTGACGTCCGAAGGCAAAAAGCTTCTCGCGAATTTTTTGAAGCTTTAAATCTTCGGAGACTTTAATATATAGGAAGAGAATTTTAACCACAGAGCCGCAGAGACACAGCTTGATGCACTTTGTCTTTAAGCTGTGTCTCTGTGTCTCTGTGGTTAAATACTTCTGATTTACACGCGACCGGGAACTGCAATAAGCTGCCAGTGCTTTATGGCCGACGAATCGCAAAGAAAGAAGACCCTGCCGCAGTGGCTTCTGCCGACGCCCGCCCGCAGGGACGAGCGCGCGGGGCCGCCGCTGCGCGAGTTCACCCTGCGCCTGATGCGCGGCGAGGACTTGAAGAGGGAAGAGGCGGCCTCTTTGTTGGACGCGCTGCTCGACGGCACGGCGACCGACGCGCAGATCGGCGCGGCCCTGGTCGCTTTGGCCGTGAAGGGCGAGACCGTCGAGGAGTTGGCGGGACTCGCCTCCTCGATGCGCGGGCGCGCGGTGCGCATCAGGGCGCGGCACGAGCGCTTCGTCGACACGGCGGGCACGGGTTCGAGCGCGGCGAAGACCTTCAACGTCTCGACCGCGGCGGCCTTCGTCATCGCGGGCGCGGGGCTGCCCGTCGCCAAGCACGGGAGCCGCGCCGCGACCAGCCGCTCGGGGAGCGCGGACGTTCTGACGGCGCTCGGCGTCAACGTCTCGGCGCCGCCGGAAGTCTCCGAAGTTTGTCTGAACGAGTTGGGCGTCTGCTTCATGTTCGCGCCGCTCTACCACGGCGCGACCGCGCGCGTCGCGGGGGTGCGAAGGGAGCTGGGAGTTCACACGACCTTCAACCTGCTCGGGCCTTTGACCAACCCCGCGGGCGCGCCGCGGCAGGTCATCGGCGTGTGGCACGAGGCTCTGGTCGAGCCGCTCGCGCACACTTTGAGGGCGCTCGGGTCGGAGCGCGCGTGGGTCGTCCACGGGCTGGACGGCCTGGACGAGGTGACGCTCGACGGGCGGACGAAGGTCGCCGAGGTGACCGAAGGCGGCGTGCGCGTCTTCGAAGTCGCGCCGGAAGATTTCGGACTTGAGGCGTCCTCGCTCGAACCTTTGCGCGGCGGCGACGCGGAGGCTAACGCCGCGATCATCCGTTCGATTCTGTCGAGCGAGAGGCGCGACGCGGGGCGCGCGTTAGTTCTCTTGAACGCGGCGGCGGCGCTCTACGTCGGCGGCGCGGCCGAAGATTTGAGGGGGGGCGCGCGTCTCGCCGCCGAGAGCATCGACGGCGGCGCCGCGCTCGCGAAGCTCGAAGAACTCGTGCGCGCGTCGAAGGCAGAGGGTTGAATGTCGAGCGACATCCTTTCGAAGATTATCGAGCAGAAGGGGAGGCGGCTCGCCGACGCGAAGGCGGCGCGGCCTTTGGAAGAGGTGCGTGGTGCGGCCCTGGAAGTTCGCGCCGACGCCCGACCGCACGTCTTTCGTCAAGCGTTGGAGGACGCGGGGCGCGTGAACGTCATCGCGGAGTTCAAGCGCGCGTCGCCTTCGAAGGGCGAGATTCGCGGCGGCGCTTCCGTCGCGGAGATTGTGAGCGCGTACGAGCGCGGCGGCGCGGCGGCCCTTTCGGTGTTGACCGAGGAGGATTTCTTCCGCGGCTCGCTCGCAGACCTGCGCGAAGCCAAAACGCACACGCGGCTGCCCGTCCTGCGCAAAGACTTTGTCTTCGACGACTATCAGGTCTACGAGTCAGCCGCGAACGGCGCAGACGCGCTGCTGCTCATCGTCGCCGCGCTCGACGACGAAACGCTCGGGCGGCTGCTGCGCCTGACCGAAGACGAGCTGCACATGGATGCGCTCGTCGAAGTTCACACCGCGGGGGAGCTGGAGCGCGCGCTGCGTTTAGACGCGCGCATCGTCGGCGTCAACAACCGCGACCTGCGCACGTTCGAGGTCACGCTCCGGACTTCAATCGAGCTGTCGGCGCTCGCGCCCCCGGACACAATCCTTGTCAGCGAGAGCGGGCTGCGCGGCGCGGGCGACGTTGACCGCCTGCGCTCGTGCGGCTTCCGCGCCTTCCTCGTCGGCGAGACTTTGATGCGGGCCGAAGACCCGGAGGCCGCGCTGCGTTATCTCGCGGGCGCGGGCGGCTGGGGCGAGGCCGCGGTCTGAGGCACGTTGATGACTCACGTTAAGGTCTGCGGCATCACGAACCTCGAAGACGCGCTGGCGGCGCTCGACGCGGGAGCCGACATGCTCGGCTTCAACTTCTACGCGCGCAGCCCGCGCTACGTCACGCCCGCCGCGGCCCGAGAGATTGTCGAACGCCTCCCCGCGGGTGCTACCTGCGTCGGCGTCTTCGTCAACGAGGCCAGGCCCGCGGACGTTGAGCGCATCGCGCGCGAAGCCGGCCTCGGCGCGGCGCAGCTCCACGGCGACGAGACGCCCGAATACTGTCGCAGCCTGCGCGGGCTGAAGACGATCAAGGCGCTCCGCGTCGGCCCGAACTACGGCGCGGAGACGGCCGCCGCCTTCGACACCGACGCCGTCCTCCTCGACGCATACGTCCCCGGCGAGCGCGGCGGGACGGGCCACACCTTCGACTGGTCGCTCGCCTCACAGACCCGCGAGCGCGTCGCCAGACTCTTCCTCGCCGGCGGACTCACACCCGAGAACGTCGCGTCGGCCGTCGCCGCCGTCCGCCCCTACGCCGTGGACGTGTGCAGCGGCGTCGAGACCTCACCCGGAAGGAAGAGTCCCGAACTCATGCGCCGCTTTGTGAAAGCAGTAGGCAGGTAGCGAATAGCCGGGAACAATTAACCACAGAGACACAGAGACACAGCTTGATGCGGAATTACTCAACGAGCTGTGTCTCTGTGGTGAAATACCCTTTCGCTGTTCGGCCCGAATGTAAACACCGACAACTGCCTACTGCCGTCTGCCTTCTGCCCACTTTCCCCTTGACTCCTCTCCCACCACATCGGTTATTCTGGCCGTGAACAAGCAAGGGGTTCGGCAGCCGTGTCGAACCGGTTGCCCCGACTTTGCCTCCCGCCGTTTGGGCCGACGAGCATTACAATTTTCGCCCGAGTTCCCCGGATGACTGCCACCGCACGATTCATCAACGGCCGACGCGAGCCGACGCGCGACCAGGGCCGAATCCTGCTCGTGACCGACGACCCGCGCGTCGTCGCCTACGGCGCGGGACTCGAAGAGTACGGCTTCCACGTCGCGGGCGTGGCCGGCGGCGTCAAGGCGCTCGTCGCGCTCCACAGCGCGCGCCCGCACGTCGTCGTCGCCGACGCCTCGGTCAAGGGCGTCACCGCCACAGAACTCGCGCGCACGCTCTCCGACGCGCAGGAGCCGGTTCCCGTCATCGTCGCCGGCTTCGACCCCTCGACGCCCGAGCGGCGCGGCGCGGCGATGGCCGCCGGAGCTTCGGACTACTTTCGACTGCCCGAAGAGTTCGCCTTACTCGCGGCGCGCGCCGCACAGCTCGTCGGCTACAGGCTGACCGTCGACCGCCTGCGCGCGGAGGCCGACCGAGACTACCTGACGGGCCTCGCCAACCGCCGGCGCTTCCGCAAGGCGCTCGAACAGGAGGTCGAGCGCTGGCGGCGTTACGAAATCCCCTGCGCGCTCATGCTCCTCGACATCGACCACATGAAGCGCGTCAACGACACCTACGGCCACCCGGCCGGCGACCGCGTCATCCGCACCGTCGCCGAGGTGCTCGCGGAGCTTTCGCGCGACAACGACACGGCCGCGCGCCTGGGAGGCGAGGAGTTCGCGCTCCTGCTCGCGGGCGTCGGCCGCGACAAGTCTTTCGCCGCCGCCGAGCGCGTGCGCCTCGCCGTGGCCGAACAGCCTTTCGAAGAGGTCAGCGGCGGTGTGACTGTCAGCATCGGCGTCGCCTCCTGCCCCGACAGCGCGCGCACCGAGCGCGAGATTTTCGGCACCAGCGACGCCGCCCTCTACCGCGCCAAGCAGGAGGGGCGCAACCGCGTCGTCCTCGCTTCCGCCTCCGGCCCCGCCGTCGGCTCCAGAATTTAACCACAGAGACACAGAGGCACAGCTTGTTGAGTATTGCTCTAAAAGCTGTGCCTCTGTGTCTCTGTGGTTAATACTTCCTGTGAGGTGGCCCCGTTTCCAAAACGCTTCCGCGTGGGCTAGACTGTCGGCACAATTCTAACTTCAATGGGCGTGCAGAATATGAATCCAGACGCGGGCGGGCACTGGGGGCGCTACGGCGGGCGCTACGTGCCGGAGACCTTGATGGCGCCGCTCGAAGAGCTGACCGAAGCCTTCGACTCGGCGCGCGACGACGAGAGTTTTCAGCGCGAGTTCGAAGCGCTGCTCAGAGACTTCTCGGGCCGCCCGACGCCGCTCCACTACGCCGCGCGGCTTACAGAGCACGCGGGCGGCAATGCCGCGATTTACCTCAAACGCGAAGACCTCTCGCACACAGGCTCGCACAAGATCAACAACGCGCTCGGGCAAGTCCTGCTCGCGCGGCGGATGGGGAAGCGGCGCGTCATCGCCGAGACGGGCGCGGGGCAGCACGGCGTCGCGACCGCGACCGTCTGCGCCCTCTTCGGACTCACGTGCGTCGTCTACATGGGTTCCGAGGACGTGCAGCGGCAGGCGCTCAACGTCTTCCGCATGCGCCTGCTCGGCGCGGAGGTGCGCGAGGTGGACGCGGGCCAGCGCACGCTCAAGGACGCCATCAACGAGGCTTTGCGCGACTGGGTGACGAACGTCGCCGACACCTACTACCTTCTGGGCAGCGCGCTCGGGCCGCACCCGTACCCGCTCATGGTGCGCGAGTTCCAGAGCGTCATCGGGCGCGAGGCGCGCGCGCAGTTTCTCGAAAGGGAAGGGCGCCTGCCCGACGCGCTCGTCGCGTGCGTCGGCGGCGGGTCGAACTCGATAGGTCTGTTCCACCCCTTCTTGAAAGATGAGGGCATCCGCATGGTCGGCGTCGAGGCCGGCGGCACCGGCGCCGAACTGGGCCTGCACGCCGCGCGATTCAACCAGGCGGGAGGCGGCAAGCCCGGCGTCCTTCAAGGCACTCTGAGCTACGTCCTGCAGGACGAGCGCGGGCAGATCGCCTCGACGCACTCCATCTCCGCAGGCCTCGACTACCCTTCCATCGGCCCCGAGCACGCCTTCCTCCACGACGAGGGGCGCGTCGAGTACGTCTCGGCCTCGGACGAGGAGGCGCTCGAAGCCTTCGGCCTCCTCTCGAAGCTCGAAGGCATCATCCCCGCGCTCGAATCCGCCCACGCCGTCGCGCACGCGCTCAAGCTCGCGCGCGAGATGAAGTCCGGCGAGGCCGTCGTCGTCAACCTCTCGGGGCGCGGCGACAAGGACGTGCAGACCGTGGCCGGACTCACGAACGGAGAGGCGGCGTGAGTCGAATCGAAGCGGCTTTCAAAAAACTCCGCGCCGACGGCCGCGGCGGCTTCGTCCCATACATCACCGTCGGCGACCCAGACCTCGAGACCTCGCGCGCGCTCGTCGTCGAACTCGCGCGCGCCGGCGCGACGCTGATCGAGCTGGGCGTGCCCTTCAGCGACCCCGTCGCCGACGGCCCCGTCATCCAGCGCGCCGCCGAGCGCGCGCTGCGCCACGGCGTCGGACTCGTCGACGTGCTCCGGGTACTTGAAGAGGCGAGGAGCGAGACGGACGTGCCCGTCATCCTCTTCAGCTACTTCAACCCTCTCCTTCAGTTCGGCCTCGAACGCCTCGCCGAAGAGTGCGTCCGCGTCGGCGTGGACGGCGTGCTCGCCACAGACCTCGTGCCCGAAGAGTCTGCCGAATTCAACGGGGTGCTCAAAAGCCGCGGCCTCGACCAAATCTTCCTCGTCGCCCCGACGACCTCCGACGCGCGGCTCTCGATGATCGCCGGCCGCGCCAGCGGCTTCGTCTACGCCGTCTCGCGCGCGGGCGTCACCGGCGCGCGCGACCAGATGAGCACGGAGGCCCGCCGCCTCGTCGGGCGCGTGCGCGGCATCACAGACCTGCCCGTCGCCGTCGGCTTCGGCGTCTCCACGCCTCAGCACGTCGCGGACATCTGGGCCTACGCCGACGCCGCGGTCGTCGGCTCCGCCCTCGTCTCCGAGATAGAGAAGCACGCCGCGCAGACTGACCTCGTCACACGGGTCGGCGACTTCGCGCGCGCTCTGCTGCCCCACTGAAACGGGTTCTCGCGCATCAAAGGACGGTCTCTGAAAAGGCGCTCGACTTGAAACGTCCGGTGTCGTATATTGTCCCGGCTTCAGGACGCGCCTCCGGCTTCATCCCCGCCAGGGTGAAAAAAATATTGTTGCAAGCGTGAAACACTGTTCCATTCTCGCGTTGTTTGTGTTAGACTGTCCCGGTCTTCGTGGTTAAGACACACACATTTCAACAGCGTGAGAAAAGGGGACGAGAAAGAGTGGTAGCAAACATGGCTGACAGGCAGGGCGCCGACCGCGGCAAGGCGGTCGAGGCGGCGCTCGCGAACATCGAAAAGAAATTTGGCAAGGGTTCGATCATGCGCCTCGGCGACAAAGAGGTGATCGACATCCCGGCTATCTCGACGACCTCGATCTCGCTCGACGCCTCCATCGGCGTCGGAGGCATCCCTCGGGGCCGCATCATCGAAATCTACGGGCCGGAGTCCTCGGGTAAGACCACCCTCGCGCTCCACATCGTGGCCGAGGCGCAGAAGACGGGCGACGTGGCAGCCTACATCGACGCCGAGCACGCGATGGACTCGGAGTACGCCGGCAAGCTCGGCGTCAACATCGAGGAGCTGCTCATCTCGCAGCCCGACTCGGGCGAGCAGGCGTTGGAGATTGCGGAGGCTTTGGTGCGCTCGAACGGCGTCGGCGTCATCGTCGTCGACTCGGTCGCGGCGCTCGTGCCGCGCGCTGAGCTGGACGGCGAGATGGGCGACTCGCTGCCGGGCCTCCAGGCGCGCCTGATGTCGCAGGCGCTCCGCAAGCTGACGGCCATCGTCGGTCAGACGAACACCTGCCTCATCTTCATCAACCAGATCCGCGAGAAGATCGGCGTCATGTTCGGCAGCCCCGAGACGACGACCGGCGGCCGCGCGCTCAAGTTCTACTCGTCGGTGCGCCTCGACATCCGCCGCATCGGCGCGATTAAGGACGGCGACCGCGTCGTCGGCAACCGCACTAAGGTCAAGATCGTCAAGAATAAGGTGGCGCCGCCCTTCCGCGAGTGCGAGTTCGATATCATGTACGGCGAGGGCATCTCGCGCGAGGGCGACGTGCTCGACCTGGCGGTGGCGAACCGCGTCGTCGAGAAGTCGGGCGCGTGGTTCTCCTACAACAGCGAGCGGCTCGGCCAGGGCCGCGAGAACTCGAAGACGACTCTGCGCGAGAACGCGGAGCTGCTCGGCCGCATCCAGAACGACGTGAAGAAGGCTCTCGGCATCCCCGTCCACGGCGACGAGGCCGAGTAGCAGTAAAGTCGTAAGCCGTAAACCGTAAACCGTGACAGGAAGAAGGCGGGCCGCCTTTCTCCTGTCACGGTTTACGGTTTACGGTTTTTCGTGGATAATCGCGCGGCAAGAGACTCCGCTTTTAAAACTCTCTTCGCCTTAAACTGATGGAGCAGACTGTCCTCATCAAGGGCGGCACCGTCGTGACGATGGACGCCGCCGAAAGAGTTCTGGACGGCGACGTGCTCGTGCGCGGTCGCCGCATCGAGGCCGTCGGGGTCGACCTGTCCGCGGCCGCGGCCGACGTCTGTATCGACGCGCGCGGGTGCGCCGTCCTGCCCGGCTTCGTGCAGACGCACGTGCACCTCTGCCAGACGCTCTTCCGCGGCGCGGCCGACGACCTCGCCCTGCTCGACTGGCTCAAGCGGCGCGTGTGGCCTTTGGAGGCGGCGCACGACCCGGCCAGCTTGCGCGCCTCGGCGCGGCTCGGCGTGGCCGAAATGGTTCGGGGCGGGACGACCTGCGCGCTCACGATGGAGACCGTGAACCACACGGAGGAGGTCTTCCGCGTCGTCGAGGAGACGGGCTTCCGCGCCACGGTCGGCAAGTGCATGATGGACAAGGGCGACGAAGTGCCCGCGGGCCTTCGTGAAGAGGGCGAAGACTCGATCCGCGAATCGCTCGCGCTCCTTGAGAAGTGGCACGGCCGCGCCGAGGGCCGCGTGCGCTACTGCTTCGCGCCGCGCTTCGCCGTGAGCTGCACGCGCGGGCTGCTGGAGCGCGTGGCCACGCTCGCTCGCGCGCGGGGCGTGATGATTCACACGCACGCCTCGGAGAACGTCTCCGAGTGTGAGCTGGTCGAGGGCGAGACGGGGATGCGGAACGTCCTCTACCTCGACTCGCTCGGCATCTCCGGGCCGCACGTCCTGCTCGCGCACTGCGTCCACCTCGACGGAGAGGAAGTGGGCCTGCTCACTTCAGGGGGGACGCACGTCGCGCACTGCCCCTCTTCGAACATGAAGCTCGGCTCGGGCGTTGCGCCCGTCTCCGAGCTGCTCGCGCGCGGCGTCTCGGTCTCGCTCGGCGCGGACGGTGCGCCCTGCAACAACCGCCTCGACATGTTCACAGAGATGCGCACGGCCGCGCTCTTACAGAAGGTGAGCCGCGGCGCCGACGCACTGCCCGCCGCGCGCGTCCTGCGCATGGCGACCGCGGGCGGCGCGCGCGCCCTCGGCCTCGAAGGTGAGATCGGGAGCCTTGAGGCCGGCAAGCTGGCCGACATCACGATTCTCGAACTCGAACGCCTGCACACGACGCCTCGCCCCGAGGTCGTCTCGACGGTCGTCTACGCCGCGGAGGCGCGCGACGTGCGCGACGTGCTGATTGACGGCCGGGTGCTGCTGCGCGAAGGTCACCTACAAACGCTCGACGAGCGCGAGGTCGTCGCGGAGGCCGCGCGCCAGTACGAACTCCTCGCGGCGCGTTCCGGTATCTAAATTTTTAAGGGAAAATTAAAGTGCCAGCTCGAAGGTAGCGACGTGGGGGGCACGTACGGCGGTCGAGCTGGCACGGGCGGGCACTGTCGATGTTCGGGCTTCGGCTGGTTGTCCCTCGCGGAACGCACCGGCTGTTTGGCAACCGGCACCACCCTCAGACGCGACGGATTATACTCGCTGCCGAAAAATTGTCAACGTTTTTTTGTGACGCATTTGACAAAAAACGCAGGGAGGGCGCGCGTTTGACAGGTCGGTTTCGAGCCCCTATACTCTGCCTTCTGTTCGCGCGCCAAGCTTTAACGGCCAGGTAGCTCAGTTGGTAGAGCACGCGACTGAAAATCGCGGTGTCGGCGGTTCGACTCCGTCCCTGGCCATCAAAAGAATCTGAAGCACGACGGGCGTCCTCCGGGGCGCCCGTTCTTCTTTGCCTCGACACCGCCCGCGCCCCCTTCGAAGACAGACCTTCAAGTCTCTCACAAAAAACTTCGGCCGCGACGTGATCCCTTCTCGCAAACTTTTACGCGTTGTCAGGCGGGACGCGAGACTCCGTGTCTCGCCACAGACTCATCGCCGCGCGCCGCTTCATACCTTTTTCCACGGCGCGCTGCCCTGACACAGAAAGGCTTACTTCATGAGCACCCAACGCAATCATAAAGGCCTCGTCAACCACGCCGCGTTCAGACTCCTCGCCTTCGCCCTCTTACTCTTCTCCTTCGCCGCCGTCGCCAGCGCGCAGGAGCAGGCCAACGACATCAAGGTCGAGCGCGTGACCTTTCCCGTGACGCTCGCCGGCGGCGGCGACGCGAGCATCGTCGGCTACCTCTACTACAAGGGCAGCTTCCGCAACCGCACGCTGCTGCTCGCCGTCCACGGCGCCAACTACAACCACAAGTACTGGGACGTGCCCACCATCAACGGCCACGAGTACTCCTTCGCGCGATACATGGCCGACCGCAAGTACGCCGTGCTCGCCATCGACCAGCTCGGCACGGGCGAGAGCACGAAGCCGGAGGACGGCGACGCGGTGACGCTCGACCAGACCGCCGCGGGGATTCATCAGGTCATCACGCAGCTCCGCTCGGGGCAGAACGCCGTCGGCTACGCCTTCGAGAAGGTCGTGACGGTCGGCCACTCGCTCGGCAGCATCAACGCCGTCTACGCGCAGGGGACTTACCACGACGCCGACGCCGTCATCACGACCGGCATGGGCCACGTCCCGCACACTTTGCCGGTGCCGCAGGAACTCATCGACTTCCTGAGTCAGTTCGAGTATTTCGCCGTTCCGAGTGAACTGCGCCCCTTGATGTTCTACTACGCGCCGGGGGCCGACGCGGAAGTCATCCAGTACGACCGCGACAACCTCGCGGACGTCCTCGCGCGCGGGCAGCTCACGACGGGCATCCTCCCCTCGTTCACCTTCGACCAGGCGGCGCTGCGCGTGGGGCAGGTGACGGGGCCTGTGCTCGTGCAGTTGGGCGAGTTCGACGGCCTCTTTCCCGGCTCGCTGGCCGACGGCGAGGCGGCCTTCTTCACGAGCGCTTCGAGCGTGAACGTGCAGGCGCTCCCCGGCGTCGGGCACGACTTCAACACGCACTACCGCAACCACGAGGGCTGGAAGCTCATGGACGAGTGGCTCCGGTCGAAGGGGCTCGGGCGCTGAAGAGTTTTTCGGCTAAAAGGGAAAGGGGGCGACCCGCGCGGGTCGCCCCCTTTCCCTTTTTGTTAGCTTAGTAAAGCCTTCGGCCTAAGCTTCGCTCGAGCCCTCGTCCGCCGATTTCTTCGAGCCCTTCGTCGCGGCGCGCTTGGGCGCGCTCTTCGTCGCCCCCTTCTTCGAGCCGGAAGGGGCGGCGGCGCGCGGGCGCTTCGTGGCGGCCTTCGGAGACTCCGGAGCGTACTGCACCGCGGGCTCGCTCTGTCCGCCAGCCTGCGTGCCCGAAGTGGCCGCCTCGGAGACGGCGTTCACCAGGCCGGAGACGACGCCCGTCGCCTGCCCGAGAAAGTCCGTGACCGTGCCCACGACGTTCGAAGGGAGGTCGCGGACGGACTGCGGGATGACGTTGTCCGCGGCCGACTGCGCGGCCGCGGCCGCCGCGGTGAGCGTCTGGCCCGCGCCGGACTGCGCGGGCGACGGGTTGAGCAGCGCGTCCCAGCGGTACGTCTGCGCGGGGCGCGGCTCGGCGAGGCGGCGGAAGACGAGGTCGGTCACGGCCTTCGTCAGCCAGTTGTGGTAGAACTCGCCGACCGAGGCCAGCTCGGCGTCCGGCGCGGGGTTCATGAAGTCGATGGCGTAGGGGATGCCGTCCTTGATGGCGAACTCGACGGTGTTGATGTCGTAGCCGAGCGCGCGGTTCAAAGTCAGCACGTCCTGCGCGACGCGCGCGGCCGTCTCGGTCGTCAGGTAGGTCGGGTCTTGCACGTACTGCTCGCCCGAAAGGTAGCCCTTGCGCGGGTCGTAGGGCATGATCATCACGTCCTGCTGGCCGATGCAGTAGCAGCGGACGAACTGATCCCAGTCGATCATCTCCTGCAAGGTCATGCAGAGCGTGTCGGTCGTGTCGTAGACCTCCCAGAGCTCTTCGAGGGTGTTGACGCGGGAGACGTTCTTCCAGCCGCCGCCGTCGAAGGGCTTGATGATGGCGGGGAAGCCGACGTAGTCGGCGATGGCCTGCCAGTCGAGCGGGAATTCGAGGTTGCGCAAGCTCTCGCCCGTGATGCCCTCGATGTAGTTCTTCTGCGGGAGCAGGACGGTCTTCGGGATGGCGACGCCGAGCTTCGTGCCCAGTGAGAAGTTGAAGAACTTGTCGTCGGACGACCACCAGAACGGGTTGTTGATGACGACGCAGCCTTCGAGCGCCGCGCGCTTGAGGAAGGCGCGGTAGAAGGGCACCTCGTGCGAGATGCGGTCGATGATGAGGTCGTAGCCGACGCCCGCGTCGTGGCGCACGCCGCCAATCTTGACGAACTCGGCGACGACCTCGCCGCCGCCCCGCTCGTTGATGCTCTCGATGAGCGAGACGGGGAACGTCCGCTCGCGGCCGACCAGCAGTCCTACTTTTTTCACGGTTCCTGTCCTTTCGCCAAAGTCAGTAGTCAGTAGCCTGTCGTCAGTAGTCAGTAGGGAGCGGCGACGGCCGCACACGCTTATGGCGACTCCTGATTTATGACTCCTGCTTTTCCTTGCATCTATAAAAACACAGGACTTTACCGGCCGACAAGCGGGGTTGTCAAAGCGCGGGCGGGCATCCGCCGCAAGGCCATTGGCATCAATTGTTTTGGACTGAAAGGCGGCGCCCGGCCCGCTGGGGCCTGGGTGTCGCGGATGTGTTACAATCCGCCGAAGTTCGGCCGCCGAAGCTCTCCTCAGGCGCGGCGCCCGGGCCGCCGGGCCATCAACTCAGGAATGGAGATCAACTCAGTGTTACGACGCTTACTGGTGTGCGCGCTCGCGGGGCTGCTGGCCGCCGCGGCCGTGCCGCTCGCGGCCGCCCCCGCCGCGGCGCAGGGGAAGAAGGCCGAGGAGAAGCCTAAAGAGGAGAAGCCGAAGAAGGAGGAGGCGCCGAAGCCGGTCAAGGCCGACCGGAACAACCCGACGGCCGAGCAGGTCGCCGAGACGGTCGTCCTCGTCTACGGCTCGCGCGCCGCACTCGCGCAGATCCGCCGGACGGGCGTCGAGCGCGGGCGCATCACGCGCACCGGCACCGACGGCCGCCCCGAGGAGATTTCCTACGAGCGCACCTTCAAGCGCGGCGAGACCTACGAGAAGGACAAGATACGTTTCGACCAGCACCTCTCGACGCTCGACTACACGCTCGTCCTGAGCGACGGGCGCGTGACCGGCATCCTGCGCGGGACGCCCTTCACGCCGAGGCAGGAGGACGTGACGAGCCTGATGACCGACCGCGTCCACGGACTCGAAGCCCTGCTGCGCTACAAGGAGAGCGGCGCGACCCCGAAGTTCGCGGGCAAGGAGGCGCAGAAGGGCCTCGACCTCTGGCTGCTCGACCTCTCGGACAAGGAGGGGCGCGCGACGCGCTTCTTCATCAGCGCGAAGACCGGGCGCGTCCTCTGGCTCGAATACGAGGAGGCGGGCACCAAGTACCGCCGCACGTTCCACGACTACCGCGTCGTGCAGGGCACGCTCGTCCCCTACCGCTCCGTCCTCTTCGCGGGCGACCGGCAGGTCGAGGAGTCGCAGGTGCTCACCGTCACCTACGGCGTCAAGACCGAAGACTCCGTCTTCAACGCCGAGTCGGCCTCCGCTCAGCAGTAAGCCGGGGCATAACCCCGGACGAGATTCGGCCCGCCCGCGCTCGAACTGCGCGGGCGGGCCGAATCTTTGACGCCCCCGCCCGGCCGTGATAGATTCAGGCCAACTCACCCGCCCCGGCCTTTACTTCCCCTGCTACTTCCCCTGAATTTCCCCCCACTTTGCCCTCGCGCCGAAGGAGCGCCAATGAGCACACTCTTTAGAAGGCTTGAGGCGGCCGCCAACGTGGCGACCGTCATCGCGGCCATCCTTCTCGTGGCCGTCCTGATCGGAAACCACCGGCGGCGGCCCCCCGCCGACACGGCGCCGAAGGGGGGCCCCTCCGAGGTCAGGGCCGGGGTGAAACTCCCTGTCCCGGGCGTCGAATGGGGCGCGGGCGAGCGGACGCTGGTGATGGCCCTTTCGACGGGCTGTCACTTCTGCACCGACAGCGCGCCCTTCTACCAGCGCCTCGCGCAGGAGCGCGCGAAGAACCCGAACCTGCGACTCGTCGCGGTCTTCCCGCAGGCGGTCGCGCAGGGGCAGGAGTATTTGAACAGGCTCGGCGTGAGCGTTGACGACGTGAGGCAGGCGCAATTTGCCCCTCTGGGGGTCAGCGGCACCCCCACTCTCATCGTGGCGAACAGAGAGGGCCTCGTCGAGGCTTCCTGGCAGGGGAGGCTGTCGGGCGAGAAGGAGGCCGAGGTCTTACAGCGTTTGAGGTGAGCGCGGCCCGGGGGCGGGCCGCACAGAACGAACATGGAAAGGAGCATCGACTTGGCACAACGAATCCTGTGGTTGAGGCTAATAGGGCGGCTGTGCGCGCTGGCGGTCATGTGCGCGGCAATCGCCTACTTCTGGGACGGTATGAGGGCGCAGGCGGACTCGGGCACGACCTGCATCCAGTGTGATTCCAACAATGCCACCACGCAGGCGAACTGTCGCGCCACACGTGACGCCTGCGTCCAGAACTGCAACAACAACCCCAGCCCCCCCATCAACTGCGTTTACAACTGTGAGAGCGCCTACGCCAACTGCCGGGACGGGGGCTGGTCAACCTACGACAACTGCCTGGACGGCTTCACAGACTACAGCGGAGTCTGTGCGGTGACCGACCAGTCCGGGCAGACCGCCACGGGGAAGGGCAGGACGCCTTGTGATGACGCCTGCTACGACCAGATGAGGGATTGCCGGCAGAACGACGGCGAGACCTGCGGCGAGGATTTCAACAGTTGTAAGTTGGGCTGCGGTTAGAGGACGACCCGCGCGGGGCGACAGGGGCCGGCCGTCTGCCACGACGGCCGGCCCCTGCTTTTGCGGGCGGACGTTTCGGGCCGCGCTCTCCGGGCTGTCTGTTGGCGGCGTCTGAAGTATGTGATAGTATCCCCGGCAATTCGTAACAGCGTCGTTCGAAGGGGGTACAACCGGGCCGCCGGCCCGGCCCGGCGACAGCCGAAGTGTGGCCCCTCGCCTCCGCCGCAGCAAGTATCTTTGAGACCGTCCGCCCGTTTGTGCACCCCGCTTGAGGAGAGCGTATATGACTAACCGACTCGTCGAAATCATGAAGCTCGGCCAGTCCATCTGGTACGACAACATCCGCCGCGCCATGCTCACGACCGGCGACCTGAAGAAGAAGGTCGAGGAGGACGATTTGCGCGGCGTCACCTCCAACCCGACCATCTTCGAGAAGGCCATCACCGGCTCGACCGACTACGACGAGCAACTGGGCAAGCTCGTCCAGTCGGGCAAGAGCGTGAGCGAGATTTTAGAAGACCTCATCGTCGAAGACATCGGCAACGGCGCCGACGTGCTGAAGCCCGTCTACGACAAGACGAACGGGCTCGACGGCTACATCAGCCTCGAAGTCAACCCCAAGCTCGCCTACGACACGCAGGGGACGATTGACGAGGCCGCGCGCCTCTTCGAGCGCGTCGGCCGCAAGAACGTGATGATCAAGATTCCCGCGGCGCAGGAGGGCCTGCCGGCCATCGAGGAGTCGATCTACCGCGGCATCAACATCAACATCACCATGATCTTCTCCATCGAGAACTACGTGCAGGTCGCCGAGGCTTTCATTAAAGGCCTTGAGCGGCGCGCGGCCGAGGGGAAGAACGTGGACGGCATCGCCTCGGTCGCGAGCTTCTTCGTCTCGCGCGTGGACACGGCGATTGACGCCGACCTCGAATACAAGGCGCGCCACGCCTCCTCGCCCGAAGAGAAGCAGCGGCTCGAAGCTTTGCGCGGCAAGGCCGCCATCGCCAACGCGAAGCTCGCCTACGAGAAGTATAAGGAGATTTTCCACGGCCCGCGCTTCGCCGAGCTGAAGGCGAAGGGCGCGCAGGTGCAGCGGTGCCTGTGGGCCTCGACGGGGACGAAGAACCCGGCCTACTCGGACGTGCTCTACGTCGACAACCTCATCGGCCCCGAGACGGTCAACACCGTCCCGCCCGCGACCTACACGGCCATCCGCGACCACGGCCGCGTCGAGGTGACCTTAGAAGAGGGCCTCGACGAGTGCCGCGCCCTCGTCGGCCAGCTGGCCGAGGTCGGCATCGACTTGAAGGAGGTGACGGAGAAGCTCCAGCGCGACGGCTTGAGCGCCTTCGTCACCTCCTTCGACACGCTCTCCGAGTCCATCGAGGCCAAGCGCGACGCCCTTCTATCCGGCATCAACGAGAGGATGAGCGCGTCGTTGGGAAAATACGCTGACGCGGTGAGTGCGGCCATCAGGGAAGCCGAAAAGGGCGACGTGATGCGCCGCGTCTGGCGTAAAGACGCTGCACTTTGGAAATCGGAAGAAGAGCACCAGAAGATCATCAAGAACTCGCTCGGCTGGCTCAACGTCGCCGACCAGATGATCGGAGTGGAAGACGAGCTCGTCGCCTTCGCGGACAGGTTGAAGGAGAAGGGCTACACGCACGTCGTCCTGAACGGCATGGGCGGCTCCTCGCTCGCGCCCGAAGTCCTGCGGAGGACTTTTGGCAGGCAGGAGGGCTACCCCGAGCTGCTCGTGCTGGATTCGACCGACCCGGACACGGTCGCCGAGTTCCGCGAGAAGGTCGACCCGGCGAAGACGCTCTTCATCGTCTCCTCGAAGTCGGGGACGACGACCGAGCCCC
This sequence comes from Acidobacteriota bacterium, assembly GCA_019239425.1. Taxonomy (GTDB): domain Bacteria; phylum Acidobacteriota; class Blastocatellia; order Pyrinomonadales; family Pyrinomonadaceae; genus QHXN01. Next base: position 2,456 of record JAFAZX010000006.1, on the reverse strand, counting down.
TGACGTTCTACCGCTACTGGTACGACCAGGTCGGGCAGCAGAAGGAGAACCCGGGCGAGAACTTCCTCGCCATCACAGACCCCGGCACGAAGATGGAGCAGGACGCCCAGCGCGACAAGTTCAAGCGCATCTTCCTCAACCCTTCCGACATCGGCGGGCGCTACTCGGCGCTCTCCTACTTCGGGATGGTGCCGGCGGCCCTGATGGGCGTTGACATCCGCAAACTGCTCGACCGCGCCGAGCGCGTCATCCACGCCTGCTCGCAGGTCGTCCCCGCGGGCGAGAACCCGGGCGCGCGCCTGGGCGCCATCATCGGCGAGTGCGCCAAGGCCGGCCGCGACAAGCTGACCATCGTCGCCGACCCGAAGGTCGAGTCGTTCGGCCTCTGGGTCGAACAGCTCATCGCCGAATCGACGGGCAAGGAGGGGAAGGGCGTCGTGCCCGTCGCGGGCGAGCCGCTGGGCGCGCCTTCGGTCTACGGCGACGACCGCCTCTTCGTCTCCATCGCCGTCGGCAAGCTCGACAGCGGGACGGAGTCCAAGCTGAAAGCTCTGGAGGCGGCGGGACACCCGGTCGTCTACCGCACGCTGACGGACACGTACGACCTCGGCGAAGAGTTCTTCCTGTGGGAGATCGCGACGGCCGTGGCGGGCTGGCGGCTCGGCATCAACCCCTTCGACCAGCCGAACGTGCAGGAGTCGAAGGACGCGACGAAGGAGCTGCTCGAAGCCTTCAGGCAGAACGGCGCGCTGCCGGAGCAGCCCGTCTTAGCCTCCGGCGAGGGCCTGACCGTCTACGGCGACGAGGCCACGCGCGCGGCGCTCGCCCCCGAAGGCGTGCCCGGCCTCTTCAAGGCGCACCTGGGGCGCGTGAAGCCCGGCGACTACATCGCCCTGCTCGACTACTTCGAAGAGTCGGACGACGTGGAGGGCATCGTCCAGCAGATTCGCACGCACCTGCGCGACGCGATGCACTGCGCGACGACCACCGGCTACGGGCCGCGCTTCCTGCACTCGACGGGGCAGCTCCACAAGGGCGGCCCCGACAGCGGCGTCTTCATCCAGATCACGTCCGCCGACAAGCGCGACGTCGCAATCCCGGGCGAGCCCTACACCTTCTCTACCTTGAAGCAGGCGCAAGCGCTCGGCGACTTCCGCTCGCTCTCCACGCGCGGCCGCCGCGCCGTCCGCGTCGAGATCGGCCCCGACGTGACGGCGGGCCTGCGCAAGCTCTTCGAAGTCATCCGCGAAGCAGTTCCCGTCTCGGGCGCCACCGGCGCTTAAACTTGAAGAGGGAAGAAGATGGCGACACCTGAACAGACACCCAAGACCGCGAACATCGGCATGATCGGCCTCGCCGTGATGGGCGAGAACCTGGCGCGCAACATCGAGCGCAACGGCTACACCGTGGCCGTCTACAACCGCCCGCCGAGCAAGGAAGAGCCGAACCGCGTCGAGACCTTCATGCGCGAGTACGGCGCGGGCAAGTTCGTCGGGACGCAGACGCCCGAGGAGTTCGTGAAGTCGCTCGAACGGCCGCGCAAGATCATCCTTCTGGTCAAGGCCGGCGACCCCGTCGACTGGACGGTCGACCAGATCAAGCCCTACCTCGAACCGGGCGACATCATCATCGACGGCGGCAACTCCTACTTCATGGACACGGAGCGGCGCGAGAAGGCCCTGAAGGCCGAGGGCCTCAACTTCATCGGCTCCGGCGTCTCGGGCGGCGAGAAGGGCGCGCTCTACGGGCCTTCCCTGATGCCGGGCGGAGACAAGGACGCCTACGAGCAGATTCGCCCCATCTGGGAGGCCATCGCCGCGAAGGTGGACGACGGGCCGTGCGTCACTTACATCGGGCCGGGCGGCGCCGGGCACTTCGTCAAGATGGTGCACAACGGCATCGAGTACGGCGACATGCAGCTCATCGCCGAGTCTTACGACATCATGCGCAAGGCGCTCGGCATGTCGGCCGGCGAGATGGCCGACGTGTTCGAGGAGTGGAACCGCGGCGAGCTGGAGAGTTTCCTCATCGAGATCACCTACCAGATTCTGCGCGTCAAAGACCCCGAGACGGGGAAGCCTTTGGTCGACCTCGTGCTCGACAAGGCGGGGCAGAAGGGGACTGGCAAGTGGACGAGCTCGGTCGCGCTCGACCTCGGCATCCCCATCCCGACCATCAACGCGGCCGTGGACTCGCGCAACCTCTCGGCACGCAAGGACGAGCGCGTCGGGGCGAGCAAGCAGCTCAGCGGCCCCTCGGGGTTCAAGTTCGAAGGCGACCGCCAGGAGATGATCGGGGCCGTGCGCGACGCGCTCTACGCGTCGAAGATTTGCTCTTACGCGCAGGGCATGAACCTCATCCGCGCCGGCTCCGAGAACTGGAAGTGGGACATCAACCTCGGCGAGACGGCGCGCATCTGGAAGGGCGGCTGCATCATCCGCGCGCGCTTCCTCGGC
>JAFAZX010000086.1 GCA_019239425.1 Acidobacteriota bacterium | reverse complement strand
GTCTTCGTCTTCACCAACATGCTCCGCAAGCTCCTCGCGGACGAGAAGCCGCACTACATCGCGGCCGTCTTCGAGTCGGGCGTGCCGACGTTCCGCCACGAGATGAACGTCGGCTACAAGGCCAACCGCGTCGCCCCGCCCGAGGAGCTCGAATCGCAAATACCGTACATCGTCCGCGTCTGCGAAGCCTACAACGTCCCCGTCCTGAACGTCCCGGGCTTCGAGGCCGACGACGTCATCGGCACGCTCGCCGTCCAGGCGGCCGAAGCCGGACTCCAGGCCGTCATCGTCTCGAACGACAAGGACATGACGCAGCTCGTGCGAGACCCCTGGGTCATCTGCATGCGCAACAACTCGCAGAACGTGAAGCGCAAGGAGCCGGTGCCGCCGGTCGAGTGGTGCGACGAGGCCTGGGTCACAAACAAGTTCGGCGTCAAGCCCTCGCAGATCATCGACCTGCTGGGCCTCATGGGCGACTCGGTCGACAACATCCCCGGCGCGCCCGGCATCGGCGCGAAGGGCGCGGTGCAGATCGTCCAGCAGTTCGGCTCCATCGAGAACGCGCTCGAACACTGGGAGGAGGTCAAGCACAAGACCTACCGCGAGAGTCTGCGCGACAACCGCGACCTCATCCTCCAGTCGAAAGACCTCGCGACCATCCGCACGGACGTTAACATCAAGCTCGACCTCGACAGGCTCCGCTGTAAAGCGCCCGACCGCGCCGCCGCGTACAAGCTCTTCCGCGAGCTCGAATTCCAGACCCTCACGCGCGAGTTCTCCGACGCCGCGTCGGAGGTCGACATGGGCGCGGCCGTCAAGGTCTACGCGCAGGTGCGCAAGGTCTCGGAGCTGGAGGCGCTCACGCGCAAACTCTGGGACGTCGACCACTGGGCCTTCGCCGTCGGCAACGCGACGCCCGCGGGCGCGGGCCAGCAGACGAGCGTGCGCGAGGGGGGCGCGCCCACCTCCATCGCCATCTCTTATGCGCCGAACACGGCGCACTTCGTCAACTTCGAGGAGTTCGAAGGCGGACGCGAGCAGGCCGTCTCGATGCTGCGCGACGTTCTGTCGAACGGCCTGCTCTCGAAGTCAGTCCACGACCTGAAGCGCGCCGCCGCGCTGCTCGCGGCCGTCGGCGTCGAGCCGGAGGGCGTGAGCGACGACACTCTGCTCGCCGCCTACCTGCTCGACCCCGTCCGCAGCCGCTACGACCTCGGCGACCTCGCGCGCGAGGCCCTCAACGTCGAAGAGGGTTGGTCGGAGTCACCCGGCGAGGGCTGGTCGGCCGAGCACTGGCGCACGGCCGAGGCCGCAGACCTCACGGCACAGGTCGCGGACGTGCTCCACGGCCGCGTGCTCGAACAGGGCCTCGAGGCCATCTACAACGAGATCGAGCTGCCGCTGGCGCCGCTGCTCTACCGAATGGAGCGCGCGGGGCTCAAGGTGGACACGTCCGTCCTCGGCGAGTTGTCGGCGCTGTTCGGCGCGGAGCTTGAGAAGCTGACGGCGCAGATTTACAAGGTCGCCGGGCGCGAGTTCAAGATCAACTCGCCCAAGCAGGTCGGCGAAGTCCTCGAAGAGCTGAACATCAGCACGAATCGCAAGACCGCGACCGGTCAGGTCTCGACGAGCCGCGCCGTGCTGGACGAGCTGGCCGCGCAAGGGTATGAGCTGCCGCGCCTGCTCATCGAGTTCCGCGAACTGGACAAGCTCAAGGCGACCTACACCGACGCGCTCCCCACACTCGTCGGCCCAGACGGTCGCATCCACTCGGAGCTGAATCAGACGGTGACGGCGACGGGGCGTCTCTCGTCTTCAAATCCTAACTTGCAGAACATCCCCATCCGCACCGAACTCGGCCGGCGCATCCGGCGCGCGTTCGTGCCGGAGAAGGGGAACGTCTTCGTCGCGGCCGACTACTCGCAGCTGGAGCTGCGCCTGCTCGCGCACGTCACGAAAGACCCACAGATGCTCGACGCCTTCCAGAAGGGCGAGGACATACACGAGCGCACCGCGCGGCTCGTCTTCGGCGCGCGCACGAAGGAGGAGCTGAAGGAGAAGCGCCGCTTCGCCAAGATCGTCAACTTCGCCATCGCCTACGCCGTCGAGCCCTTCGGCCTCTCGCAGCGCGTCGGCATCTCGCGCAAGGAGGCCAAGCAGGTCATCGACGACTACTACAAGACCTACACGGGCGTCCGCCGCTTCATGGACGAGGTGCCCGAGCAGGCGCGCGAGACGGCGGTCGTCCGCTCCATCTACGGCCGCATCCGCCCCGTCCCGACCATCAACGACCGCAACGGCAACGTCCGCGCCCGCGCCGAGCGCGAGGCCATCAACATGCCGATCCAGGGTACCGCGACCGACATCGTCAAGATCGCCATGCTCAAGGTGGACGAGGCTTTGAGGTCGGCGGGGCTCAAGGCGCAGATGGTCATGCAGGTGCACGACGAGCTTCTGATCGAAGCGCCGAAGAAGGAGGCGAAGCAGGTCGAGGAGATTCTCTGCCGCGAGATGGAGTCGGCCGTCGAGCTGGACGTGCCGCTCGAAGTCGAGGCCGGCGTCGGCGACAACTGGATGGACGTGAAGAAATAGTAAATGGTGAATAGTAAATGGTGAATTGATAAAGGCAGTTTCCCATTCACCATTTACTATTCACTATTAACCATTCACTAACTATCTATGGACGAGAAGCACGACGGGGGGCGCGTCGTTTATAGCCGGCCGGGCGGGGAGGGCGGCGAGGGCGAAGCGCGCCCGGCGGCGGCCCCGGCCGAGGTGAAGGAGGGCGGGGCGTACGGGGCGCCCTGGCAGACGCTCGTGCCCCTGTCGGTCGGGTTCGCGCTGCTGGTCGGCCTCGTCATCGGACTCGGCTACCGGAGCGCGGGCAAGGTCAGCGACGTCACCTACAACACGAAGGACGAGTACACGCGCCTCGCGGCCACGTCCGACACGCTGCTCAACCTGCGCCTCGGCTTGAGCCGGCTCGACACGGAGGCGCGCATCCGCGCGCGCGTCGAGGCGGGGACTGACAACGTCATCCAGCCGCCCTCCGACCTGCGGCTTCGCAACGAGCGCGGAGATTTCGAGAAGCTGCTCGCGGAGTTCGACCGGCTCTCCCTCAACGACGCCGCCAAGCAGCAGTCGGTGCACGACCTCGCCGTCGAGTACGTCGCGGCCACGCGCGACCCGAAGACCTACTCGCTCGAAGGGTTCGGCAAGCAGCGCGACCTCGACCTGAAACTGCGCGGGCTGATGTCCGACCTCGCGGAAGAGCGGACGCGGCTCGAAGAGAGGCGCTACCGCGCGCTGACGGACGCGCAGCGCGACATCAAGAGCCTGATGTCGCTCGCGGCCTTCACGGGGCTGGTCGTCGCGGCGGCGGCCATCTTCGAAGTGTGGCGGCGCTTCCGGCAGATGCGGCGCGGCTACAGGGAACTGCACCGCGAGCGGCAGTTCAGCACGCAGATGCTGAAGGGTTTGCCTTCGGCGGTGGCGGCCGTCGACCGGCGCGACCGCCTACGCTCCGCCAACGCCGCCTTCTTCCAGGTCTTCCCGGGCGCCACCATCGGCGTCTCCATCCACGACAAGTTCACGACGCCCGAGGGCCTGAAGCTCCTCGCGGCGGCCACCTCGGCGCACGTCCGGCGCACGGCCTACCACGGCCGCTTCCGCATGTCGGCCGACGGCGACGGGAAGGAGCACGCCTTCGACGTGTACTCTTCGCCCCTGGAGATGGAGGGCGAGCTGGGCCAGTTATTGACCCTGGTGGACGTGACCGAGGCGGCCGAGGCCGAGCAGGAGCTTCGGCGCAGCGAGTCGCTCGCGGCGGTCGGGCAGGCCGCGGCGCAGGTGGCGCACGAGATCAAGAACCCTCTCGGGAGCATCCGGCTCGGCGTCGCCATGCTGCGCGACATGACGCGCGACCGCGAGGCCATCACCACCATCGACCTCGTCGAGCGCGGCATCGAGCACCTTTCGAAACTGACGCTCGACGTGACGCAGTTCTCGCGCCGCCGCCAGCTCAACCTGCACGACGGCGTCGACCTCGCCGAACTCCTCAACGAGAGCCTCGACCTCGTCGCCGACAAGCTGCGCGAGAAGCGCACGCCCGTGGAGCGCCGCTTCCCCGAGCAGCCCGTGCGCGGCCGCTGGGACGAGGATCAGTTGAGGCAGGTCTTCGTCAACCTCCTCGCCAACGCCGTGGACGCGGGGCCGGCCGAGAGTCCTTTGAGCGTCTCGGCCGAGCGCGTGACGATGCCTTCGGGCGAGCGGCACAACGGCGAGGGCGGGCGCCAGGTGCAGGCCGCGCGCGTCTCGATCACAGACCGCGGACAGGGCATGGACGAGCGCACGCGCGCGCGCATCTTCGAGCCGTTCTTCACGACGAAGAAGAAGGGGACGGGCCTCGGCCTCGCCATCGCCAAGCAGATCGTCGAGCAGCACGGCGGCCGCATCAACGTCGAGAGCGCCCCCGGCCAGGGCACGCGCTTCACCCTCGACCTCCCGCTCTCGCCCGAATAGGGATATAAAATTTGGGCAATAGTGTATTTCACTCACACGGCATCCTGAGCAATTCGCCAGCATTCCGTCTCGCTAAAAAGCGGCAATACCGACTTGCGAGATAAAATAAGGCCCCACTTCGCTGGGAGCGCGGGCAGGGATGCCCGCGCTCCCAGCGAAGTGGGGCCTTATTTCAATCCGTAAGTCGGTATAATCACCCCGCAGAAAGTTTCTATTGACCGGCCTCGCCGTCGCGGATAACATGCCCTCGATCCCCCTTTGATTTGACCGGCACTTCTAAGCAGCGCCCCGCGCAACCTCATTCACTTCGGCGAAGCGGCGTCATCTCGAGCCCGCACTCTGCCGCACGACACACGCGACGCCGCACACGCTCGGCCACCTACTGACGTTCACCACCCGACCCGTTCATGTCGTAGCAGCCGCCCTCGGCTGAAAAGAAAGGAGCGCATATGATTCGCCCATCTCGTCGGCTCGCCCTCGCCCTCATAGCCTCGACAATCACGCTCGCGGTGCTCGCGGCGTCGCGCGTCTCGACGGCCCAGACCGGCATCACCTGGACGGGCCTCGTCAACGCCACCAGTTCCGGCAGCGGCCTGACGCCGACCTCATCTGGCGCGCGCGGTGAGTCCTCGCAGTCCATCCCGGCGGGCAACGGCTCGCTCAAAGTCTTCGCCTGGTCTTCGGGCGACGGCAACTACTTGAGCTTCGGCCTCACCAACGCCGCCACCTTCAGCGGCGCGGCCACCGAGATCGACTACGGCTGGCGCACCTACGGCTCGGCGGCCAACTGCCGCAAGGACGGCGACGGCCTGAACGGACTCATGAACATCTCGAACGGCGACTCGCTGGAGGTGAGGATTAACGGCACGACCGTCGAGTACTATCTCAACTCGACGCTCGTCACCGACTGCACGCTGACCGGGCAGACGCTCAGCTACCCGTACCGCGCCGCCGCGTCCTTCACCGCGTCCACCGCCCCGCCCATCTCCAGCGCCACGATGACCGGCATGGACAACCTCGTCCCGCCGGCCGCGCTCGCCGCCGCCAACGGCAGCGGCAACGACATCAGCCTCTCGTGGTCGTACGCGGGCACGGGCCAGTCCGGCTTCAAGATCGAGCGCAAGCTCGGGAGGGGCGGCACCTACGCGCAGATTGCCACCGTCGGCGCCTCGACGCTCACCTACTCCGACACCGGCAGCAAGACGGCCAACCGCGTCTACGCCTACCGCGTGCGCGCCTACAAGACCGGCGAGGACGGCCCGTACTCCTCCTTCGTGCAGGCGACGACGCCCTACACCGGCAGCGGCGCCGTCAAGACCGACCGCGCGGTCTACGCCGAGCCGACGCTGCCGCCGCTGCCGCACGCGGGCGGCAAGTGGCGCGACGAGGTCTTCGGCACCGAGATCATGCGCGCCTCCGACGAGGACGACCAGTCCACGGCGGGCTGCGGCACCTTCTACAACCAGTGGCCGACGTTCAACTCCGATAACACGATGATCCTCATGCGGTGCGGCACCAGCGGCGACATGGTCATCAAGAACTTCGACGCCGTCAACTTCAAGCTGGGCGCGACCGTCCGCAAGTCCTTCGGGGGCGGGGCGACGCAGACGCCCTACATCGGGGGCGAGTACGCGGCGTGGCAGGGCGCGACGTGGAGCCGCAACGACCCGGACAAGATTTGGGTCGTGCCGGCGCAGCCGAACTCGGGCGGCTCGACCGCCCGGGGGCCGCAGATTTACACCTACTCCGTCTCGGCGAACAGCTACACGCCGGTCAAGAGTTTCGTCAGCACCTTCTCCTCCACGCAGGTCTTCTTCGAGTACCACTTCGCCGGCACCGCCTCGGACGGCGACTACGACATCTTCACCGCCTCGGTCATCCCCGAGGAGAACGACGAGGCGGCGCGCTGGTTCGCGTGGCAGCGCACGGGCGACCACGTCATCTTCAACTTCGACAACGCGAACGTGACCCACTACAACGTCTGCGTGCCGACGAAGGGCGGCGACTACATCTACTGCGGCCCCGACTTCGGCTACACCACGCGCAAGGTCTACCGCGTGAGCGACCTGGCGGAGCAGTCCGTCACCACCGCGCAGGCCACCATCCACGGCGACGTGGGGACGGTCTGGGCCGTCGGGCGTAACGTCAACGGCACCATCGAGCCGCACGAGCGCCACACCGTCTCCGACTGGAACAACACCGCCCTCTCCGTCTTCGACTGGAAGGACGCGAACGGCGACGAAGACCTCTCCAACGACTGCCACACCAGCCTCGCGGCCGACAACGAGGACTGGGCGATGTTGGGCTGCTACGACGACCCGGCCTACAACACGCCGGGCTTCCTTAACGAGACCGGGGCCTTCGAGGACGAGATATTGCAGCTTTCGATGGACGGCTCGCAGCGGATACGGCGGCTCGCGCACCACCGCTCGTACCTGGTGGACTACTGGGACAGCCCGAAGCCGACCATCTCGCGCGACGGCCGGTTCATCGCCTTCACGTCCAACTGGGAGAACTCGGGCCGCACCGACCTCTTCATCGTGCGCGTCCCGCGCGCGCCCTTCCTCGCCATGAGCGACGACTTCAACGACAACGCGCGCGACGCGAAGAAGTGGGTGGCGGGCGCGCTCGGCTCCGCCGTCTCCGACCCGAACGTCTCGGTCAACGAGCAGAACCAGCGGCTCGAAATCACGCCGCTCTCGAACACGTCCGGCGCCCACTCGAACGGCTACTCGACGGCCAACCTCATCGACCTCTCGAACAAGCGCGTGAGCGTCGAGGTCGTGCAGGCGACCAACTCTTCTGGCTACGCCAACACCGTCCTCTCGCTCGCCGGCGACGACGGCTTCTACCGCTTCCTCACCGAGCACGGGCAGCTCTACATGGAGCAGTACGTGGGCGGCGTCACCTCGGGCGCGACGCCCATCACGTACAGCGGGACGACGCACCGCTACTGGCGCATCCGCCACGACCCGTCCAACGACACCGTCTACTGGGAGACCAGCGCCGACGGCTCCACGTGGACAGTGCGCCACAGCGCCACGCGGCAGCTCGACATCACCAGACTCGTCGCCGACCTTTACGTGAGGACGTGGCAGTCGGAGACTTCGCCGGGCGTCGCCTACTTCGACAACTTCAAGTTCGAGGGCAACCCGTGATTAGCGATAACCAACTTGACCCGCCTTCACCCGGTAGCGGAGAGCCCCGTTCGACGTAGGCGGGTCAAGTTGGTCATGGCCCAAATTCGGGATCAGATTCTGGTGGCGGCCAGAATCTCCGCCGCCGCGAGGCTGTGCTCGTCTAACTCGCCTCCGTCTTCGATTGTCCACCATTCTGACAGCACAGCCTGGGCAAGGCCCCAGCCGCGGACGCGCGCGGGCTCGAGGTCGAGTTCGTCGGAGAGTTGTGCGATGCGCCGCTCGGTCAGGCGGACGGGGTCTGGATGTTGTAAGAGTAGCGGCTGCGGGTTGCGGAGCAGCGCGCCGACTTCGTAGGCGGGTTCGGCGACGAGCCCTTTAGGGTCGATGGCGAGCCACGGCTCGCGCTCGGCGGCGAGGACGTTTCCGTGATGCAGGTCGCCGTGCGTGACGACGGGTTCCGCCGCGGACGCTAGCAGCCCCGCGAAGAGCGACTCGGCCTCTTCGAATAGCCTCGGCGGGAACGGCCCCGTGCCGCCGCGGAATAGCACGCGACATCTTTCAAAGCCGCGCCCCCAGTCGGCCGCCGCGGGGAAGTTGTGAACTACGGGGACGGGCCGCCACAGCCTCTTCATCACGCCGGCCGCGGCCACGGTCGCCGCGCCGTCGTCCTCTTCGCACAGCGCGACGAGTTGCGTCCCCGGCTCAAGCCTCTCCAGAAGCAACGCGCCCCGTTCTTCATCCGCGTCCATGAGTCGCACCGCGCCGCGGCCGTCGAAGAGGCGCAGCGCCTCAATCTCCGAGAGCAGCTCCGCGGAGGGCACGCCGACCTTGAGCACGAGCCGTTCTCCGCCCCGCCCCTCGGCCGGCGCGGCGTAGTTGTACGAGAGTGAAGGGAAGGGCGGGCCGACCCGCAGAGACCAGCGCCGCGCGCACTCCTCGATTAACGCCGGCAGCCGTTCCAGCCACACCCGCCCCGCCTCGCCGTGGAGCGCAATAATCGTGCGCGCGAACTCTTGGTTGATGGAGGCCACTAAATCCGCGCCGCCCGCGCTCGGCTCATTGCAGACCCATCAGTTCAGGGAACAGCCTGTCCCGCAGCCTCGCGACGTTCAGCGCCGTGAACGGCTCGCCGTCGAAGACGACCTGCCTTGTGTTCGCTCTCTGCCGGTTGAGGTAGTCGGTCACGTTCATCCAGCGAATCTTGCCCTCCGAGGTGCGCACGACCAGCATCACCGGATAGGCTTGCGACTTCCAGTATTCGGCGTGGCGTGGGTTCTTGATATGGAAGACTTCCTTGCCGTCGGCCTTCCGCGTCTGGAGGTAAGAGTCGCCGGACTTGAGTTGGAGGTAGACGCGTCGGCCGCTCGCCTCGCCGCGGCGATTCTTAAACTCGATCTCGCCGTCGAGACCCCAGTCGGAGTTGGCCGTCGGGCGGAAAATCTGCCCGGCCTCGCCCGCGATGGCGAAGGCGTGGCCGACCAGAATCAGCTCGCGGCTCTCGTTGTCGATGCTGGCGCGCGCCTGCTCCTCCATCTCGCGCACGCGCCTTTGGAACTCTTCGGAGTTGAACTTCTGTTCAATCAGGTCGAGGAGTGGGATGCGCTTCTCGCAGTTGACGCAGAGGATGTCGAGCACCCCGCGTTCGAGCCGTTCGAGCGCCGTCTTGCGATTCTCGACCGGCGTGCCGCAGTGCGGGCAGACGTAGTGGCGCAGGCGCACCACGTCCTGCGCCTTCAGCTTGAGGTGCTCGTGGACGTACTTGATGAACGTGACCTTCGTCTCGTCGGTCACCTTCGGCTCGAAGTAGACGGCGATCTCAGCCGCGCCCTCCGGCATCTTCGTCATCTTGAGCCCGACGCGCAGGCCGGCCTGCGTCTTGAAGTCGGCGGCGAAGCGCCAGAGCTGATCCTTCTCGAAGGTCGAGGTGTGGTGCAGGCGGACGACGAGCGTCGAGTAAACCTCGTCGAGCTGTCCATTGAACTGGTAGGTGACGAAGGCGGCCGGGTGGCCTTCCAGCTCGGGCCGCTCGCGCTTGAAGTAGGAAGGGAAGACGAGGAGCGTTCCCGCCTCGGTCGGCTCGCGCAGGCAGAGGCCGTGGTCTACGAACGTCTGGTGCATCGCGCGCAGGACGATCTGTTCTTCATCCGACGGGAGCCGCTTCATGTCCTGGTAGTCGAGTTTGCCCGCGAGAACTTCCCCCTCTTCGATGACGCCTATCTCTTCCGTGTGCGCGCGAACTTTTCTAATCACGGCCGCCGCGTAGGCGTTGACGCGCTCAGGCGTGAGCAGCACGAAGTCGCCGAACTCCAACTGCCACACGACGCCCGGCCCCGCCAGCAGTCCGACGACCGCACGCAACTGCTCCAGCGTGAACGCCTCGCCCGGCAGGCGCATCTCCAACTGCTGCCTCAACTCACCCATCCGCAGCAAAACCTTCCCCTCATCCTTCAGCTTGATAATCTCTTCTTTTAATAACTTGAAGATGCGCGGCGACGAAGTCCATGGAATTTCCTCCCACGGGATGCCGTTAATGATTGCCTCGCGCAGCGCATCACATCCCGTCCCAGCGTACGCACTCGTCTCAAGATATCCGTCAAACCCACGCTCTTTAATAAACTGCTCCAGGCTCCCACGGCTCACCATCAACCCGCCCCGGTCGCAACGACCCGCCACCAAAAGCTTCCTGAACTGCCGCCGCGCCGCCCTCTGCAAATCCCTGTCCCACTGTCCCAGCCCCTCGAACGGATTCTCGCTCTGCGGATTGAACACCAACACCGCCAACGCCGTCTCGTCCATGAACAACTGATGAATCAACCTGTAGTCCGCCTGCCCCGCAAAATCCCACAACCAAATCTCCCGCTCAATCTCACTTGTGCTCACCTCACCCGGCAACCTCAACTGCGTCGCCCACGCCGCATCCGTCGATATGGTCGGCTCAAAGCGATTTTCCGTAAGGCGATATGCCAATCCAGACTTGCCTACGCCACTATCGCCCACCAGCAGAACCTTGGCGTTGGTGTAGCGAGCAGCCTCTGACGTAGTGGCGACCTCCTCCTTAAACGACGGTAACTTCCATAACCGTACTGTCTTGTCACCCGAACCAGAGAGGGCCAGGTGCCCGTCCGGTGTCACCGTCACTGCGGTTACTCCGTCGGTGTGCCCTTCGAGTGTGGCGACGCACTTGCCCGCCTCTACGTCCCACACGCGCACCGTCTTATCATAAGAGCCGGAGACGGCCAGCCGCCCGTCCGGTGTCACCGCCACGCCCCACGCTGCGCCGGTATGCCCTTCCAGGGTGGCGAGGCACTTGCCCGTCGCGACCTCCCACACCCGCACCGTCGCGTCACCAGAGCCGGAGAGGGCCAGCCGCCCGTCCGGCGTCACCGCCACGCCTACCACTGCGCCGGTATGTCCCTTCAGGGTGGCGAGGCACTTGCCCGCCTCTACGTCCCACACCCGCACCGTCGCATCAACAGAGCCGGAGACGGCCAGCCGCCCGTCCGGTGTCATCGCTACGCCTTGCGCTGCGCTGGTATGCCCTTCCAGGGTGGCGAGGCACTTGCCCGTCGCGACCTCCCACACCCGCACCGTCCTGTCGTCAGAGCCGGAGAGGGCCAGCCGCCCGTCCGATGTCACCGCTGCACTCAGCACTGCGCCGGTATGTCCCTTCAGGGTGGCGAGGCACTTGCCCGCCTCTACGTCCCACACCCGCACCGTCGCATCAACAGAGCCGGAGACGGCCAGCCGCCCGTCCGGTGTCACCGCCACGCCCCACACTAGGTCGGTATGTCCCTTCAAGGTGGCGAGGCACTTGCCCGTCGCGACCTCCCACACCCGCACCGTCCTGTCGTCAGAGCCGGAGAGGGCCAGCCGCCCGTCCGGTGTCACCGCCACCCCATTAACTTCATCTTGATGACCTCTGAGAACTTCGCTTGATTGAAGGTCGCCATCCTGTTTGATTACGGGCTCCATCACGTCGGATGGGGGGCGGCAGGCGGCGAGGAGGGCGGCGTACTGGTCGGGGGATTGCTGGCGCCAGTCGATGTGGGCGTATTGCTTGATGGGGAGGCGAGGTTCGGTGTCGTCGAGGCGGAGGGGGATGAGGCGGCGGTATGGGTTGGTGGGGTCGCTGAAGAGGAGCGCCTGATTCTCGAAGGTCGTCCACTCGGAATCGGAGACGTTCGCGGAGATGACGAGCAGGAGCGTGCTCGAACGCTCGCGCACGTTCTTGAGTCTCGGGTTGGTGGTGACGCGAAGCCCGTCGGCTTTGAGGCGTTCGGCTAGTTCGCGGGCGGCGGCCTTGTCTTTGGGGCTGTGGCTGATGAAAACGTCGTACTCGAAAGTCTCGCTCATGGGGTGCGGCTCCCTTGTGCGACCGAGGTGAAGTTTGTCAGAGCGCGCGGAAGACTTTGCGCGCGGCCGAGGCCGTGCGGTCGAGGAGGTCGTCGGTATGTGCGGTGCCGAGGAAGGCGGCCTCGAACTGCGAGGGGGCGAGGTAGACGCCCTCTTCGAGCATCGCGTGGAAGAACTTGCCGTAGCGCTCGCGGTCGGACGCGGCGGCCGTGGGCCAGTCGTAGACTTCCGAAGCGTTGAAGAAGGTCGTGAACATCGAGCCGACGCGATTCGTGTGTGTCTCGACGCCCGCCTCGCGCGCCGCTTCGGACAGGGCTTCGGTCAGACGTAGGCCGGCCTCCTCAAGTCGCTCGTAGATGGAGCGGTCGCGCAGTCTTCGAAGCACGGCGAGCCCGGCGGTCATCGCCAGAGGATTGCCCGAGAGCGTGCCCGCCTGATAGACGGGGCCGGCGGGCGCGACCTGCTCCATCAGGTCACGACGGCCGCCGTAGGCGCCGACGGGCAGTCCGCCGCCGATGATCTTGCCGAGCGTGGTGAGGTCGGGCGTGACGCCGTACAACTCCTGCGCGCCGCCGCGCGCGAGGCGGAAGCCGGTCATCACCTCGTCGAAGATGAGAATCGCGCCGTGCCGCTTCGTGACGTCGCGCAAAGCCCGCAGGTAACCCTCGCGCGGCGGGACGCAGCCCATGTTGCCGACGACCGGCTCGACGATGACGGCCGCGATGTCCGCGCCGTGCTCTGCGAAGACCTCTTCGAGCGAGGCCGCGTCGTTGTAGGGGACTGTGAGCGTGTTGGCGGCGACCGAGGCGGTGACGCCGGGGCTATCCGGTAATCCTAAAGTCGCGACGCCGGAGCCTGCCTTCACCAAAAGGCTGTCGCCGTGGCCGTGGTAGCAGCCCTCGAACTTGACGATCTTGTTCCGGCCGGTCGCGCCGCGCGCGAGGCGGAGCGCGGACATCGTCGCCTCCGTCCCCGAGTTGACCATGCGCACCATCTCGACCGACGGGACGGCGTCGATGATCTCCTCGGCCATCTCGCACTCAAGCTCGGTCGGCGCGCCGTAGCTCGTCCCGCGGCCCAGAGCCTCGTGCAAGGCGTCGATCACTTCGGGCGCGGCGTGGCCGAGAATCATCGGCCCCCAGGAGCCGACGTAGTCTATGTACGTCCGCCCGTCCACGTCGGTCATCGTCGCGCCGGAAGCACTCTTGATGAAGCGCGGCGTCCCGCCCACGCCCCGGAACGCGCGCACGGGCGAGTTCACACCGCCCGGCATCAGCTCCGACGCCCGCGCGAACAACTCCTCCGAACTCTGCTGTGTCTGACTCTCTTTAGCGCTCATGCGCGTATGCTAAAACAAAGAAGGCCGAAGACGAAAGCGAGTTCACCACAGAGACACAGAGGCACAGCTCGTTGAGAGCTAAAGAGAAAGCTGTGCCTCTGTGTCTCTGTGGTTAATTCCTTGTTGCTTTACCCGAAGATGCTGCGCCAGCCGCGGTCGAGGGCGGGGCCGAAGAGGAAGGTGACGAGCGAGGGCGACTCGTGCGAGCGTTCGTAGCCGACCAGCTCGACGTAGGCGCGGCCCTTCAGCTCGCCTTCATCCCGGCGGCCTTCGACCGCGCAGGCGCCCTCCCAGTAGACGATCATCGTCGTGCCGCGCGTGTCCAGTTCCTGATCCTTGAGAACCGGCGTGACCGAAACGTCGATTCCGAAGCGCGGCACGCGCAGACGCCAGCCGCTCGGGTAGACCGCCCCGGTGTGCGGGCTGCGCCAGTGTTCGGTCGGCTCGAGCCCGAACTCCTCGCGCGAGAGGTGCGTCGAGCGCCCTTCCGCATCGACGAAGGTGCCGCTCGAAAAGTCCGAAGGGCGGTCGTGCGCGTCGCGTATGTGGTAGACCATCAACTCGGTCTTGTCTTCGAACTGCACGCTGAACCAGTCCCAGCCCTTCTGCCCCTGCGTCGTCTTCCAGGTGCCGAACTCCCTGTCCATCCAGGCCTCGCCGCGGAAGCGCTCGGTGACGCCGCTGATAGTTAAGTCGCCCTCGGCCTCCATGCGCGTGTAGGAGAAGTAGCGCGAAGCCTCGCCGTGGTCTTTGAAGCTGACGCCCGCGCCCTCGCGGCCGTTGAGCGCGGCGGGCTTCGAAGGCCGGAGCGCGGCCTCGAAGACCGTGCCGCCGTCGTCGAGCGTCGCGCGCAGGAGGTGCAGGCCGTGCGCCTCGCGCACCGTCCAGTCGCCGAGCCGCAGGTAGAGCCGGCGTCGGTCGGCGCGCGCCGAAGGGTCGAAGAGGCCGTTGGCGCTCTTGCGGTGCTCGTAGCGGAAGCCCTGCCCCGCCTCGTCCGTCAGGGCGAAGTGCGCGAGGTAGAGCGGATTCCCGATGAGCCGCAGCGGCAGGACGCCGAAGCGGTCGAGGTCTGTGCGCCGCTTGAAGAAGACCAGCTCGAAGCCGAGCCGCCGCCCCGAGTCGGTCTGGAGGTGGCCCGTGTAGTACCACCACTCGGTCTGCGCCTCTGCGTGTGCGTAGAGGTCGCGCGGCAGCTCGACGCCCGCGTGCTCCGTCCCGTCGCGCAAGGTCGAAGCCGGCCCCAGCACCGCCTCGGCCAGCCCGTCCAAAACGTTCGCCGCCGTCTCCCCCACAGTGTCGATGAGATTGGTGCTCATAGAATTTCGCCTGAACTCCTCGGATGAAAGTGGACTCACGCTAGCCGCAGGGCGTCGCGAAAGTGTGCTCCATTTGCAAAGTCGGAGTGAAGATACGCGGCCCGCGGGCGGGCGGATTGCGCGGGAGTCAGATGCGTTCGATCTCTTCGGCGGGCTCGACGAGGAGGGTGCGGAAGGAGGAGAGGTAGACGAGGCCGGGCGCGGCGCCGCGCGGCTTGGAGACGAACTTGCGCTGCGTGTAGTTGACGGCAACCTTCGCGTCCTTGCGCGCCTGGCTGAAGTGCGCGGCGAGGCGCGCGGCCTCGACCAGCGTGCGGTGCGGTATTACATCGTCTTTGCCTTTAGCGCGGACGACGACGTGCGAGCCGGGGTAGTCGGCCGCGTGCATCCAGGTGTCGTAAGAGCGCGCGACGCGGAACGTCAGCTCGTCGTTCTCGCGCGCGCCGCGGCCGACGATGACCTCGTAGCCGTCCGACGAGCGGTAACGTCTGAGAGCGCGACCCTTCTCCCCTTGAGACCTCTTCGAACCTTTATCGCGCGCCGTCGGAGGACGTTTGGCCCCGGCCTTCTTATCCGTCCCCCCGCCTTCGAAGGCCGCGAGCGCCCCCGCGTCGCGCGCGGCGACTATCCGCGCCAGCTCCGCCTGCCTCTCTTCGAGCGCGGCCAGCTCCGGCTCGGCCTTCTCCAAACGCTCCGCGATCTCGCGCGCCGCGCGCTTGGCCTTCGCGTAGCGCGCGAAGCGCCGCGCGGCCTCCTCCTGCAACGTGCGGTTCTCTTCGACCTCAAGCTCGATGGTCGGCGCGTCCTCGGCGTAGAAGTCCGTCACACGAACCCTGCCGCCCGCGCGCACGGCCGTGCCGATGTTGGCGAGCAGAAGGTCGCCCGCGCGCCTGTGCTCCTCCGCATCGCCGTGCCCTTCGAGGTCGCGCCGAAGGTTGTCGCGCAGTTTCCGGAGAGTCGCGACCTGCTGCTTCAGTCGCGCCGCCACGGCGCCCGCGCGCGTGTCGAAGGCGCGCTCCGCCTCCTGTCGAAGGTAATGACGGTCGAGCGCTTCGGAGAGGGAAGCGAAGCCATCGCGCGGAACGTCCACGCCGTCGCGCTTCGTCTTTGAGGTGACATCGGGGCCGCGTCCGGGCGGGCTGTAGACTTCGCCCTCCGTCTGTCCCTCGCCGCGCGCGGGGCGCATGGACATGCGGACGCGGCCGCGCCCGTCGAGCAGGAAGAGGTTGGCCGAGCGCCCCGTGAGCTGCGCGACGAGCGTTGCCGTGTTCTCGACTCCCAACTCGTCTTCGACCGAGAACTCGAAGCGCACGACACGCTCGCCCTCGTCCTTCGTCAGCGCGCGCAGCGTCGCGCCGCCGAGCGCCTTGCGCAGGAAGAGCGCGAAGGGCGCGGGCGCGGGCGAGCCGCGCTCAAGCTCGCGCACCGTGCGCGCAATCAGGTGCAGGCGCGGGCGCGCGGGGTCTGCCGAAAGCAGAAGGTAGCGGCCGTCGCCCGTGCGGAAGTCCACGGCGAGCGTGTTGGCCGAAAGCTGAAAGACCTTCCCCCACGGCCGCCCCGAGAGCGCGGGCCGCAGCTCTTCCAAAACCTCCTCGATCAGAAGCTCGTTCATCGGTGCGCAAAGGCTAACAGACTTTCCCGCGCCGACAAAAAAGGGGCGCGCCCGTCTGGACGCGCCCCCGCCGACTTCTGTTTCGAACCCTACTTCCTGACGACGACGGTGCCGGAGAGGATGTCGTGCACGGTGCGACCTTCGGCGTCGAAGAGCGAGTAGAGAATCCCTAAGCCCCCGGTCGCGAGCGAGAGCATGTAGAAGAGCGCGCGGCGCATGCACTGGCCCGTGGTCGGCACAGAAGCCTTGCGCGCGTCCACGGCGTGGAGCGCCAGAAAGCGCATCCCGGGCGTGCGGCCCGCCAGCGCGACCGAGCAGGTGTGATAGAGGAACATCAGGAGCGCCGCGATGAGCGCCATCGAGCCCGACACGCGCGGGTCTTGCCAGTTGCCGTTGCTCAGCTCGATGGCCGCCGCGAAGGGCGCGCAGAGGAGCACGACGGCGAACAGGTCGACGAAGGCCGCGGTCAAACGCTTGTAGCGCGGGGCGCGGTCGTCGTACGTCAGCTCCTTCTCTTCGACCTTCGGCAGAAGCTCGATGCCCTGCCGCTCAAGCCAGAACTCGTCGAGCACGCCCGACAGGTGGCGCGGCTGCTTCGAAGAGGGGCTAGTCTCCGCCTCGGCCGAAGCGGAGGGCTGCATCTCGACCTGCGCGACTTCCGACACCGCTTCCGACACCGCTTCCGACTTGGCGACCGTCTCGACCTCGCGGGTCGCGACGGCCCTGGACGCGGGCGTCTCGGCGACCGCGGCGGCGGGGGCCAACACCTCTTCGACGAGAGTCTCGGGCACGGCCGGCTCGGCCTTGGGCGTCGGCTCGGGCTGTCTGGGCGCCGGCTTCGGCTGGACGACGACGAGGGGCGGCGGTGGCGGCAAGACCGGCTCGGTCGCCTCCTGTACGGGCTGTTCTTCGACGACGCGCGCGGCGGCGGCGGCGGCCTGCCCGCGACCGGAGGTCGGGCGCGCGGCAGACGCGTTGGCGCGCGCACGCTCGATGCGTTTCAGCGCGGCGGCGACCAGCGGGTTCAGCTCCGGCGCGTCCGGCGGGGGCACGAGGCCGAGCTGCTTCGAGGCGGACTCGGCCGCCCTGCTCTTGGCCGAGGCGCGCGCGTCGTCGAGCGTCGTCTGCGGCTGCTCTTCGGCGGGCGGCGCGGACTTGGATTCGAGGGCGCGCTTCTGCTGTATCTCGCGGAAGCGCTCGCTCAGCTCTCTACGCCAGGCCGGGCGGTTGACGCCGGGAAATTCGATGAGGGTCGAGTTGTTCTGTGTTTGCGACGTGCGGGTCGTGACGTTCGAATTATCGGTCATATCAGGCGCGTCAGCCCGCCGCGCCGGTCGGGGCGCTTCGGGCTCTCGTAAAACAGCCGCTTCGAGGGGGGTGTCTCTCGGCGTCGACTCCACCGCCTTGCATTGAGGACATTCGTCCAAGTCGTCTGCGTACTCTTCGCTGCAAACGGCACACTGCATCGCTAAATGGGCGGCCTCCCTGCGTCTCTTGTCACTGGTTCGAGGGGCGAAGGGCAAACGCCTGTAAATCCATGCCCACTGCGGAGTCGCGGCGGATGCTATCAGAGATTACTTTAAGTCGTCAACCAGAAAATGTACAAGGCGCTGTGTTTGGGCGGCGGGAGGGTACAATATTTTGCGGGCAGCTAGCGGAGGAAGGTGCCGATGCGCTTCCAGCGTGTGTTCTTGAAGAAGCCGCTGACGAAGCCCGAGACGCCCGGCTCCTGCGGCGCGCTCAGGTCGGAAGACCAGATGACGAACATGGCGCGGCCGACGATGAGGTCGCGCGAGACTGGCCCCCAGTAGCGGCTGTCGCGGCTGTTCTCGCGGTTGTCGCCCATCATGAAGTAGTGGCCTTCGGGGATGCGGTAGGGGCGCCGGACGCCGTTGACTGCGTCGGCACCCGGGGGGATTTCACTGCACGCGGTGTGGCTGCGGTAGTAGACGGTGTAGGGCTCGTCGGCTTTCGGCCGCTCGGCGGTCAGCCTTTTCAACTCGGCTTTGTCGTTGCCCATGTTGCAGTCGGGCGACTCGACGCGGTACTCGGGGAGGAGTTTGCCATCAATTAAGATGTCGCGCCCTTTGATCTCGATGGTCTCGCCAGGCAGGCCGATGACGCGCTTGATGAAGAGCGTCTTGTACTGGACGATATTCTCGACGGGGACGGACTCGGCCGGGTACTTGAAGACGACGATGTCGCCGCGGCGGATATCGCGCTGCGGGAGGAAGGGGAGGTGCGGGCCCGGGCCGAAGACGAACTTGTTGATGAGGAAGCGGTCGCCGACATAGACCGTGTTCTCCATCGAGGCCGAGGGGACTTCGGCCGCCTGCGCGACGAACGTCATGAAGAACATCGCCATGACGAGCACGACCGCGCCCGACTCGAAGTATTCGCGCACGAGGCCGCGGGCCGGCCCTTTGGGGCGGTCTTCCGCGTCGTCGCGCGCGTCTTCCGACTTCTCCTCGATCTCTGTCGTCGCCACTTAAAGTAAGAGCCTTTCTGAAGGACGGGAAGAGTTAGAGCGGCTGACGCCCGGCGAAGCCCGCTTCGAGGTCGTGCCACCACTCCAGCGCGTCGCCCTCGCCCATCTGCCAGCAGAGCAGCACGACGCGGCCGTCGCGCATTGCGGGGAAGTCTATTAGGCCGCGCTCGTAGTCCTTGAGCTGCACGCCCAACTCTTCCAACTCGCCCGAGGCTTCCGCCAAAACCGAGAGCGCGAGCACGTAGTCGCCCCCGCCCTCCATCCCGCCTCCGCCCTGCGCCGCCCCGGCCGCCGCCAGCCGCGCGCGCTCCTGCGCCGCGGAGACGCGCGCGTACGTACGCTGAATCCGGCTCACGACCTTCCGCACGGTCGGCAGCAACGCGTTCGCCTCTTCGACGGTGAAAAGCTTCATGATGGGGTGCTGGGTGCTCGGTGCTGGGTGCTGGGCTTTAGGTTTTAACCAGCACCCAGCACCCAGCACCCAGCACCCTCCTCACTGGTCGTCCGTAACGCGGATGAAGTCGGGGCCTTTGGGGGCGAGTTCTTCGTCGACGGTCTCGGCGACGAGTTGAACCGTCTCGTCGAACTCTTCGGTGCGGCGCGCGTCGTCGCGCTCGGCTTCCGCGTCGCAGAGGAGTTCGCGCGCGTGCGCGTCGAGCACGTCGTCGGGCGTCGGCGCGGACGGCGCGTGGTTGGCGTAGGAGTTCACGGGCGCGTGGTTCTCGTGCGCCGTGTGGTTCTCGTAGTAGCGGTGCGTGTGCGTGGGCTCCTTGCGCACCTTGTGCGCGATGTCGCCGAGGTCGATGAAGTAGTCGGCCACGTCGATCAGCTTCGGCGCGGTGTTCGAGCGGAAGCCGGCGACCTCGACGCGGCAGCCTTTATACGCGACCGCGTTGACGGCGTAGACGAAGTCCTCGTCGCCCGAGACCAGCACGGCCGTGTCGTAGCGCCCGGCCAGGGAGAGCATGTCGACGGCGATCTCCACGTCGAGGTTCGCCTTGCGCGTCCCGTCGTAAAAGGTCTTCAGTTCTTTGTGAATCACGCGGAAGCCGTTGCGGCGCATCCAGAGCAGGAACCCTTGCTGGCGCTCGGCCCCGACATCGACGCCCGTGTAGAAGAAGGCGCGCAGAAGCCTCCCGTCGCCCAGGAGGACGCGCAGGAGCTTGTTGTAGTCGATGTCGATGTTGTGGAAGCGAGCCGCGTGAAAAAGGTTGTTGCCGTCGATGAAAACCGCCACCCTGCCTCTGTAACCTAGCTGCCAGGAGATGTTGTTAGTGGGATCATAATGCATGCGAAAGCCACCCCATTCCGATTTCTGATTCGCGAGATTTCAAACATCAGCGGACAAAAGCGCCCGCCCGCCACCGAGCCAACACAATTCACGACCCAATGCTCAACACTTAATCACCGAATACACCCGGCGCGGCGGCAAGTTATTTAACCACGAACTTTGTTAGTACGACAACAGGAGGGCAAAGGATGAAGGCGGGAGGATGAAGGATGAAGATCAGGCCCTGTTTACTTCATCCTTCATCCTCCCGCCTTCATCCTTGCGCTGCTGCCCCGAGCACTTCGCCCGAAGCGGCGTCCACGTAGACGAAGAGCGCCGGGTCGGCGGCGACCTCCCACGCGACGTGCAGTTCGAGCGAAGCGGGGTCTGTGTTGCGGCGGACGGGGAAGACGACGAGTTGCCGCGCGGCCGTCGGGTCGAGTTGCGCGAACGTGCGCGTCTGCTGCGCGCCGTTGCGGTCGTCGTAGGTGACGGCGCGGTTGTTGAGCGCGGCGACGGCCTGCTCGGCGGTGACGGTCTTGGGGACGGCGGCGAGCGTGCGCGCGAGGTGGTTGGCGTCGGGGACGGCCGTGCTCGAAAGCTGTGTGACGCGCAGGTCGGGGGTGAAGGTCACCTCGATGGAGCCGTAGCCGTTCCGCAAGGGGTACGCGAAAGGGTTCTGCCGGTAGAGCGCGCGGCGCGAGCCGGCCGCCGCGTCCGTCACCTCAACGAGCGAGACGTGCTTGAGGTCTACGCCGAGCAGCGGCGCGGCCGTCGAGAGGAAGCGGCGCAGAGACTCGCGCGTCTCCTCCTCCGTCGGCTTCTGACCCGCTTCGGCGACGACGAGCGGCAGGAGCGGGAAGTCTCGCAGCCCCGCGGGCAGGGAAGTGAGCGTCGCCGTGACGGGGCGCAGCTCGGGCGTCGGTGAGGCGTCCGCGGCCTGCTCGCCGACCACGGCCTTCCAGTTGGCGAGGACGGCCGACCGGCGCTCGTCGCTCGCGGCGAGGACGGCGAAGCGCGGCGCCTCGTTCCCGCGCGGCCGCTCGGCGCCGGCCGGCCTCGCCGCCGAGGCGCACCCGCCGTAGACGAAAGAGGCGGCGATGAAGAGCGCCGCGCACGCGATTCTCTGGACGTGTGTCATGGTCAGCGTGTATGCACTAAGGCAAAATGTTGAGGGGGAAACTTGCGGGAGGGATTATACTCAAGCCGGGCTGTTAAGATTAAGCGAAGTCGGCGGGGGAGAATTTGTCGCGCGAGGATGAAGAGGGGAGGTTCGGCGGGTTCGACGCGCTCGGCGACGGCGGGGCGCGGCCGTTCGCGCCTGAGCAGATGTTGGCGTGCGAGGCTTGCCTGCGCGCCAACCCGCCGACGCGCCCGGCGTGCCTCTACTGCGGCGCGGCGCTGCCGCGGACGAAGCAGAGCGCCGCGCTCTGGCGTCCCGCGTCGAGGAAGCTCGAGGACTGGGAGCAGGGCTTCAACGTCGTTACGCTCGTGCGCGGCGCGGGCGCGCTCACTTCGGAAGCGGCCGAGGAGGCGGCCTCGCTCCTGCAACGCGACGCGGGCGGCCTCAAGGAGCTGATGCTCTCGAACCGCGCCATGCCGCTCGCGCGCACGTCCACGGCCGAAGAGGCCTGGATGATCGTCGAGCGGCTCCGCGAACTCGGGCTGAGCACGGAGGTCTTCCCCGACGAAGTCATCGCGCGGAAGCCGCAGCGCGTGCGCGCGTTCGAGTTTGAGGAGGACACGCTCGCCTGTCGCACGGGGCCGGAGGCTTTGCCGCGGCGCGTGGCGTGGTCTGAGGTCGTGCTGCTCGTGGCGGGACGCATCGTGACGCGGCGCGTCGAAGTCGCCGAGCGCAAGCGCGGCCTCGGCGGTCGCAACGAGACGGCCGAGACGCGCGAGCTAGCGTCGGACGAGGCGGTGCTCGACATCTACACCTCGTCGGTCGAAGAGCACGAGGCGCAGGGGGCGGGCGGCGCGGGCTTCCGGGTCATGGCCGGCGGCTTCGACTACTCCTGCCTCGGCGCGGCCAAAGGGCTGCTCGCCGCGGAGAACTTCGACGCCCTCATCCAGGCCCTGCACGAGCGCGCGCCTTCGGCCGCGTACGACGAAGAGTACGCGCGCCTGCGGCCGCAGCTCGCGGACGTGTGGCCTTCGGCCGAGCGCACCGAGTCCTTAGGCTTAAGGCGCGAGCGGCCCGGGCGCTTCAACCAGGAGGCCGCGACGACCGTGAGCAACGAGACACAGTTCACGCGCTACGCGCGTCTGCGCCACCTGCTGCTGCTGCGCGCGCGCGCCGAGAGAAGATGAAACACTACGACGGAGAGAAGCGCGGGCGCCGCGCCGAAGGGCGCGACCGTAGACCGCAAGGCCGCGGCGAGTCGCCGGGCGACCGCGTGGCGCGGGCCTTCTCGGGCGAGGACAGGCGCGGGCGTCCGCCCCGACCCGCGCAGGGCGAGCGCGCACCTTCGGCACGTCAAGGCGAGGCGCGCGAGTCCGCGCGTCGCCCGGAGACGGCGGACGACGGCGCGCACGTCTTCGGCGTGCAGCCCGTGCTCGAAGCTTTGCGCGCGGGCCTGCGTCCCATCGAGCGCCTGACCGTGGCCGAGGGCGCGCACGAGTCGAGGCTGCGCGAGATTCTGGAGATCGCGCGCTACGCTGACATTCCCGTCCGGCGCGTCGCGCGCACGGAGCTGCAACGCATCGCCGCGGGCGCCAACCACCAGGGCGTCGTCGCCACCATCGCCGCGGCGCACTACGCGCACGCCGAAGACCTGCTCGAACAGCTCGCCGCGCGCGTCGGGACGCAAGACCCGCCGCTCGCGGTCGTCCTCGACGGCGTCGAAGACCCGCGCAACCTCGGCGCCGTCATCCGCACCGCGGAGTGCGCGGGCGCGCACGGCGTCTTCGTGCCCGAGCGGCGCGCCTCGGGTTTGACCGAGACGGTGGCGAAGGCCGCGGCCGGCGCGCTCGAATACGTGCCGGTCGCGCGCGCGGCCAACGTCGTCAGGCTTTTGGAAGAGTTGAAAGGGCGCGGCGTCTGGACAATCGGCACCGCGGCCGACGCGAACACGTCCTACACCGAATGGGACTGGACGCAGCCCTGCGCCCTCCTGCTCGGCGGCGAGGGCGAGGGCCTGCGCCGCCTCGTGCGCGAGCGCTGCGACGTGCTGGTCGGCATCCCCCTGCGCGGCCGGATCGAATCGCTGAACGTCTCGGTCGCCGCGGGCGTAGTGCTCTACGAAGCCGTCCGCCAGCGGCTGGCGAAGAGACAAATGATGAGTGATGAATGATGAGTGATGAATGATGAATGAAAGGCAGGCGTCTTTTAATTCATCACTCATCATTCATCACTCATCATTTCCCCAAGGAGGTGAACGCAGATGTTCTGCCCGAAGTGCGCGACGCAGAACGCGGATGACGCGAGGTTCTGTAGGGGTTGCGGCACGGACATCAGCCTCGTGCCGCAGGCCGTGAGCGGCGCGCTGGCCGAGCGCATGGCCGTGGCCGAAGAGGAAGACGGCTGGCGCGACCGGCGCGACCGCCGTCGCTACGGACGCCGGGGGCCGAGCATCGAACGCGCCGTCAAGAGCGTCTTCATGGGGCTCGCCTTCGTCATGATCGCCCTGGCCATCGTCCTGCGGATGCCGGGCGGCTTTACCTGGGGCTACTGGCTGTTTCTGCCGGCGGCGGCGCTGCTCGCCAAGGGCGTCGGCATGTACCTGCGCCTACAGGAGGACAGGAAGAGGATCGCGCCCCCCGCACACAATCCGGCGTACACGGCCGTCCCGCCGCCGCGCCACGTGAGCGCGCTGCCGCAGCGCGAGACGGGCGAGATGATCCCGCCGCCCAGCGTCACCGAAGGCACCACGCGCCACCTCGGCGTCCCCGTCGAGCGCAAGCGCGGCGAGTGAGCGCGCCCCGCGCCGTGTGTTAGTCTCCAGAAGTCATGCGAGAGTTGAGCGAGACCGGCGGGGCGCGCGTCTGCGTCCCCGTCTGCGTGAAGAGCGCGGCCGAGCTGCGCCATTCCATCGAGCGCGCCGCGGCGGTGGGCGACATCGTCGAGCTGCGCCTCGACTGCCTCGAACCGAATGAGCTGAGCGCCGCGCGCGCGCAGTTCGGCGAACTTCTGACGACGACGAATCGCCCGCTGCTCTTCACGTACCGCCCGCGCGAGCAGGGCGGCGGCGTTGACCTGAGTCTGGAAGAGCGCGCGGCCTTCTGGCGCGAAGCGCCGCGGTGGCTGCGCGGGGCTGCTCTCGTAGACGTCGAGTTAGACCTGCTCGAATCTCGACAGGCGGAGACGCTCGGCGCGCTCTTCGAGAACTTCACGGTCGTCTGCTCGCACCACGACTTTCGAGAGACGCCCGCCGACCTCGAACAAATTTACGAGCGCATGTCGCGCACGCGCGCCGACGTTCTCAAACTCGCCACGCGCGCCAACTCGATTACGGACGGCGTTATTCTCATGCGCCTGCTCGAACGCGGGCGGCGCGAAGGGCGAGGCGTCGTCGCCGTCTCGATGGGGGCGGCCGGCGCGCTGACGCGCGTGCTCGCGCCCGCCTTCGGCGCCTTCCTCACCTACGGCTCGCTCGACGCCGCGCAGGCGACCGCGCCGGGACAGATAGACGCCCGCGAGCTGCGCGACCTTTACCGCGTCCACGAGCTGGGCGAGGAGACGGCCGTCATGGGCATCGTCGGCTCGCCCGTCGGCCACTCGCTCTCGCCGCACATGCACAACGCGGCCTTCGCCGCGCTCGGGCTCGACGCCGTCTATCTTCTCTTCGAAGTTGAAGACTTGCCGGATTTCGTCGGGCGTATGGTCGAACCGCGCACGCGCGAGCTGAGCTGGAACCTGCGCGGGTTTAGCGTCACCGCGCCGCACAAGCAGGCCGTCATCCCGCACCTCGATTCAATCGCGCCCGACGCCGCGCGCATCGGCGCCGTCAACACCGTGGTCGTCTCGGAGGGGCGCGGGCTCGAAGGCTTCAACACGGACGCGGACGCTTCGGTCGTGCCCCTCGAAGGCTCGGTCAATCTTCGAGGCGCGCGCGTGGCCGTGGTCGGCGCGGGCGGCGCGGCGCGCGCGCTGCTGTGGGCGCTCGGCGAGCGCGGCTCTCGCGCAACCGTCTTCGCGCGCGACGAGGCGCGCGGCCGCTCGGTCGCCGAAGAGTTCGGCGCGGACTTCGCGCGGCTCGAAGGCGCGGGCTTCGAAGGCTTCGACGTGGTGGCGAACACGACGCCGCTCGGCACGCGCGGCAAGAGTGAAGCTGAGACGGCGGCGACCTCCTCGCAACTGCGCGGCGCGCGCGTCGCCTACGACCTCGTCTACAACCCGGCCGAGACGCGCTTCCTCCGCGAAGCGCGTGCGGCCGGCTGCGAAACGGTCGGCGGCCTGCGGATGCTCGTCGCGCAGGCCGAACGGCAGTTCCGCCTCTGGACGGGACGCACCCCGCCGCCCGGCGTGATGCTTGAAGCGGCGCGGAGAAAAATGCTCGGGACTTGAGACTGGCGTGAAGGGATTTCACCACAGAGACACAGAGGCACAGCTTTAAGCTTTAGCACTCAACAAGCTGTGCCTCTGTGTCTCTGTGGTGAAATTCATCCAATCTACTCAACCTCTGATAGAAGTAAACGGATGGAGCGTTACAGCAGGCAGATTCTGTTCGAAGGTATCGGCGAGGAAGGGCAGCGGCGTCTGCGCGAGTCGCGCGCTCTGGTCGTCGGTTGCGGCGCGCTGGGGTCGGCGCAGGTCGAGATGCTGGCGCGCGCGGGCGTGGGTCGTCTGAGAATCGTCGACAGGGATTTTGTCGAAGAGTCGAACCTGCAACGGCAGACGATGTTCACCGAGCGCGACGCGCGCGAGCGCGTGCCGAAGGCCGTGGCCGCCGCGCGCCGTGTCGCGGAGATTAACTCCGACGTCGCGTGTGAAGCCGAAGTCGCGGACGTGAACCGGTCGAACGTCGAGCGGTTAATCGTCGGCTGCGACGTGGTGCTCGACGGGACGGACAACTTCGCGACGCGCTTCCTCATAAACGACGCGTGCGTCAAGCACGGCGTCCCGTGGGTCTACGGCGCGGCCGTGGGGAGTTACGGCGTGACGCTGACCGTCAGGCCGGACGTCACGCCCTGCCTGCGCTGCGTCTTCCCCGAGGTGCCGGCCGCGGGCACCGCGCCGACGTGCGACACGGCGGGCGTCATCATGCCCGTCATCTCGGTCGTCGCGGCGGTGCAGGTGACGGAGGCTTTGAAGCTTTTAACCGGCAAGGTCGAAAGTCTCCACGGGCGCCTGATGCAGTTCGACGTGTGGCGCAACGAGTGGCGGCAGATCGGCGCGGGCCGGCGCGTGTCGGACTGCCCGGCCTGCGGACTCCGTCGGTTCGAGACTCTGGAGGCGGAGGCGGGCGACCTCGCGACCGTGCTCTGCGGGCGCAACGCGGTGCAGGTCTCGCCGCGCGCGGCCGCGTCACTCGACCTCAAGGCTTTGGCGGAGCGCCTGAGCGGCGCGGGCGAGGTGAAGGCCAACGAGTACCTCGTGCGCCTGCGCGCGGGCGCTTACGAGCTGACGGTCTTCCGCGACGCGCGCGCCATCGTGCGCGGCACCGACGACCCCTCCATGGCGCGCACGCTCTACGCGCGTTATGTCGGGACTTGAGCGGGGCTTTCGGGTTATGATTCATGAAGGCGGGCGGGAATGAACAGTGCCCCAACTCGAACACCGCCGCGACATTGAAAGCGAACCTTCATACTTGATGACAAACAGACGCACAGCCCTTCGTACTCTTCGACTCTTCATCCTCTCGTCAGCAGTCTTCATCTTCGGCGTCGTCAAGACGCAGGCCGGCGGCCCCGTCGTCTGGGAGACCGACTCGCGCGGGCAGTTCCTCAGCGGCGAGTCGCGCGGCGTCTCCGTCACCGACACGGGCGCGCTCATGCTCGCGCCGCGCTTCACGCAGGTCTTCGACACGGAGCAGGCGTACGTCTGGTCGAGCGCGGCCGACGCAGCGGGGAACGTCTATCTGGGCACGGGGCACGACGGCCGCATCTTCCGCGTCGGCGCGGACGGCAAGGGCGCGCTCCTCTACGACGCGGCCGAGCTGGACGTGACGGCGCTCGTCGTGGGCCGCGACGGCGCGCTCTACGCGGGCACGTCGCCCGACGGCAAGGTCTACCGCATCACCTCCGACGGCAAGGCCGAGGTCTACTTCGACCCGTCGGACAAGTACATCTGGTCTCTGGCCGTGCTGCCCGACGGCGCGCTCGCCGTCGGCACGGGCGACACGGGCAAGCTCTACCGCGTGACGGCCGCGAACGCCAAGCCCGAGATGTCGCTCCTCATCGACACGAACGAGACGCACGTCATCTCGCTCGTCGCGGACAAGCAGGGTAACCTGCTCGCGGGCACAGACCCGGGCGGGCTCGTGCTGCGCGTCTCGCCGCAGGGCAAGGCCTTCGCCCTCTTCGACTCGCCTCTGCGCGAGGTGCACGCGCTCTCGCTCGGGCCGGACGGCTCGCTCTACGCGCTCGCCCTGAGCGACGCGGCGACCAGCCCGCGCGCGTCCTCGACGACCACGACGACGACCGTGACTTCCGCGACCGGCGGCACCGTGACCGGCACCGTGACGACAGACGACGGCACCGCGCAGGCCGTCACGCTCGCCGGACAGACGCAGACGCCCGCGCGCAGCCGCAACGAGCTGAACGGCGCGCGCTCGGCCGTCTTCCGCATTGGCGCGGACGGCGGCTCCGACGTGCTCTGGAGTTCGCAGACGGTGACGGCCTTCTCGGTCGCGGCGAGCCCACGCGGCGGCGTGCTCGTCGGCACGAGCGACAAGGGGCGCATCTACTCCGTCACCGACGACGGCCGCGACACACTTCTTTTGCAGTCGAGCGAAGACCAAATCTCCTCCTTCGTCGTCCGCGGCTCGGACGTGTTCGCGGCCTCCTCGAATCAGGGCAAGCTCTTCCGCCTCGGCGCCGAACAGTCGGCCGAAGGGACTTACGAGTCGCCCGTGCGCGACGCGAAGTTCGTCGCGTCGTGGGGGCGCGTCTGGTGGCGCGGGCGCGGGCAGGTCGAGTTGCAGACGCGCACGGGGAACACCGAGCGCCCCGACATGACCTGGAGCGATTGGAGCACGCCGTACCGAGACCCTTCGGGCGCGGCCGTGTCGAGCCCGCGCGCGCGCTTCATACAGTGGCGGGCGGTGCTGCGGCCCGCGGGCGGCACAGACCCGCGCATCGAGTACGTCAACCTCTCTTATTTGCCGCGCAACGTCGCGCCCGAGGTCTTGCAGATTCAAGTCCTGCCCGTCGGTATCTCGCTCCAGTCGGCCGTGCAGCAGCAGGTTGACCCGAACATAGAGGCTTCGGGGCTCGACCCCTCGCTCATCGGGCCGCAGGTGCAGATACCGCCGCGCCGCATGTTCCAGCGCGGCGCCGTCTCCCTGCAGTGGCAGGCCGAAGACCGCAACGGCGACCAGCTCGTCTACAGCGTCTACTACCGCTCGGTCGGCGAGACGACGTTCCACCTTCTGAAAGAGAACCTGCGCGACAACTTCTTCTCGGTGGACGGCGCGGCCCTGGGCGACGGCAGCTACGTCTTCAAGGTCGTGGCGTCGGACGCGCCCGAGAACTCCCTGGGTCAGGCGCTGACGGGCGACCGCGTGAGCGAGCCCGTGGACGTGGACTCGACGCCGCCCGTGGTGCGCGCCGAGGGGCAGCCGCAAATCGGCGCGGACGGCCGCGCGCGCGTCCGCTTCACGGTCGAGGACGCCGCGGGGCGCGTGCGGCGCGCGGACGTGTCGGTCGATAGCGGCGAGTGGCGCGCGGTCTTCCCCGAAGACGGCATCGCCGACGGCCCGCGCGAGACGTACGCGCTCGAACTGCCGCTTGAGGGCGCGGGCGAGCACACGATCTCTCTGCGCGCCATCGACGGCAGTGGCAACGTGAGCAGCGCGAGAATCGTCGTAAGACGTTGAAAGAGAGCGGGCGTTGAAAAGTGTGCACTCTGTACACAAAACCGGACGCCGCCGCGAATCGCACTGAGACGTACACGATACGGTGCGAGCCTTGACCATACGGTGCGAGTGTTGTGTAACTCAGGATGTAAAAGGCTTTATACTTGGGGGCCGCCGCCGTGGCACTGACCTTGCAAACTTGAGCCGGCGAGACTCGCGCGTCTCTCCTTCTCCCTCCCGTGCGCGAACGGAGAACAAGAGGAGGTAGAAGTCAGGAACCATGAAGTTGTTAAAGAAGTACATCGTCGCGGTCATCGCCTCTTGCGTACTCGCCGTCAGCGCGATGGCGGTCGAGCCGCAGAAGGGCAACGAGAAGCCGCCGCCGCCGCCGAAGCCGCCCTCGGAGGTGCGCCAGCCGCCGAAAGACCCGCCGCCGCCGCGCAACAACAACGACGGCAACAAGGGCAACAATGGTGACAAGCGCGGGGGCAAGCCGGAGTAATGATATCGGGTCTGCGTCGCCCGGTTCCCTTCAGAGGGGCACGCGACCCGCGGACGAGAGACAGAAAGGCGCGCCGGAGGAGGCGTTCGAGAACCCCCTCACGACGCGCCTTAATCTTTTCCAAGGGGGTTTAGGGCAGTGAAGTTTAGAATCTTGAGGGTCGGACTTTTGGCTTTGACTTTGTGCGGCGCGCTCTTCGCGACGTCCGACGTGTCGGCGCAGTGGCGGCGGAGGGTCTACACGCCCGCGCCCGAGCCGCAGAGGGGCGGCGACTCGCGCCTCATGGCGATAGCCCAGCAGTATTCGGGCGACCGCTTCCAGTTCGAGACGCAGACGCCGCGCGGCGCGCGCGTCTACTCCGTGAGCCGCCCGCGGCCGGAGGCCCTGCGCGCCATCGACAGCGGGCTGACGGAGCTGTTCGCCGTCGCGGCCCGGCACGGCTACCGGCAGGGGTTGAACTACTCGGACTACACGGTCTTCATCGGCCGCGCCGACCGCGAACGCGACTCGGCGGGCGCGTACTCGCCCGATGTCGCCATCGGCGCGGCGCAGTACGCCGGGAGCGTCTACGACAAGGGCGGGTACGTCTACGCCGCGGGGATGGTGCTCTCGATGGAGCCGGCGGCGTTCCTCATCGCCGAGCACGACCGCGACTTCCAGCGCATCGCCAACGTGGCGCGCTACGAGGGCGAGCACATCATCCTCTACCACAACGACCGCCGCCTCTTCCAACAGACCTACGACCACAGCCGCGGCGGCGGCCACCCGATACT
>JAFAZX010000066.1 GCA_019239425.1 Acidobacteriota bacterium | reverse complement strand
GTCTTCCTGCGCGACCAGCGCCAGATCAGCAACGGCGTCATCGTCGGGCAGCCCGGCTTCCAGGCCATGCTCGACGCCAACAAGCAGGCCTACGTCGAGGACTTCGTCCAGCGCCCGGAGTTCGTCGCGCAGTTCCCGCAGGGGATGCCGGCCGCGGCCTACATCGACAAGCTCTTCGCCAACGCGGGGGTGACGCCGACGAATGCCGAGCGCAATGCGGCCAGCGCGGCCTACGGGCCGGGCGACGCTTCGGGGCGCGCGGCGGCGTTCAAGAGCATCGTCGACAGCGACTCGGTCTTCGTCGTCCAGTACAACCCTTCGTTCGTGCTGATGCAGTACTACGGGTACCTGCGGAGGAACCCGGACGACGCGCCGGACTTCAACTTCTCGGGCTACGACTTCTGGCTGAACAAGATGAACTCGTTCAGCGTGGCCGGCGAGAACGTGCGCGACGAGACGGTGGCG
This sequence comes from Acidobacteriota bacterium, assembly GCA_019239425.1. GTDB lineage: Bacteria > Acidobacteriota > Blastocatellia > Pyrinomonadales > Pyrinomonadaceae > QHXN01. The sequence continues at coordinate 58,427 of JAFAZX010000066.1, read as the reverse complement.
CTCCGGCGCGTGCGCCGGGCCGAGATGGTCAGGGCCTTCATCGAGTCCATCGAGTACCGCGGGCGCTTCTTCGGCTCGGGCGACGGCGGCAACCAGCAGGGGCCGATCTCGCAGGCCTACGTCGGCGGCTACTGGTCGCAGCAGCTCGCGCGCGCCGCGCCCGTGCTCTTCGACCCGCGGCTGTTGAAGTTCATGCTGTCCGACTAGGCGGGACTCATGCGGCCGGGTTGATTTGAACCACAGAGACACAGAGGCACAGCTTGGGGCTTATGGCTCAACAAGCTGTGCCTCTGTGTCTCTGTGGTGGCTCTCCCTCCCCGCGACTCTCAAGTTGACGAAGCCATCTAACCCACTTGTACCTCAAACAATAACCCCGCGCCGGTTAAGGTTGCGGTTTGACAACGTACGCAGGTCAACATATAGTGTGCCTCTCCCGCATAGGCTCTAGGGACTGTGTGTCCTGGGGGCTTCCCGAAAGGGCCGAAAACGCGCAGCATGTTCAAACTCCAACGCCTCGAAATCACCGGCTTTAAGTCCTTCGCAGACTACACAGACCTCGTCTTCACCGGCAACGGCATCACCGCCATCGTCGGCCCCAACGGCTGCGGCAAGTCGAACGTCGCCGACGCCATCTCCTGGGTGCTCGGCGAGCAGAAGGGGAAGAACCTCCGCGGCGGCGAGATGAAGGACGTCATCTTCCAGGGCGCGAAGAGCCGTCAGCCCTCGGGGATGGCCGAGGTCGTCCTGCACATGATGCGCGACGAGACGGTCGAGGAAGAGCCGGACATCGAGGACATCGACGCGACGCTCGAAGAGTTGGACGACCAGGCCGGCGCCGTCGAAGAGAGGCTTTCACCCGAACTCGAAACGCTCGCGCCGCAGGCCGAAGCGGCCCCCGCGAACGCCGACGCCGCGCCGGCCGAACCCGCGCCGCCGGCAGAAGGCGAGGGGACGCAGGCGCTCGTCCCCGTCAACGCGGAGGCGACCACGGCGGCCGCGGTGCCCGCACCTAAGTCGCGCGCGCAACACAAGCGCCACTGGCGCCCGCGCCGCCTCGCGCTCGACTTCGCGCCGGGCGAGAGCGTCTCGGTCACGCGCCGCCTCTACCGCGACGGCGAGAGCGAGTACCTCCTCAACGGCCGCGTCTGCCGCCTGCGCGACATCCAGGACCTCTTCTCGGGCACGGGCCTTTCGGGCGCGCACTACGCCATCATCGAGCAGGGGCGCATCGGCCAGATACTCTCGGCCAAGCCGATGGATCGCCGCACGCTCATCGAAGAGGCCGCCGGCATCACCAAGTTCCGCGTCCGCCAGCGCGCCGCAGAAGCAAGGCTCGAAGCCGCGCGCTCCAACCTCAACCGCGTCTCCGACATCATCAACGAGATCGAGCGGCAGGTCGGAAGCTTACGCCGTCAGGCCGCGAAGGCGCGCCGCTACCACCAGATTCGCGAGGAGCTGCGCGAGCTTCTGCGCAAGGTCTACGCGGCCGACGAGCGCGACCTGAACGCGCGGCTCGAACGTCTGCGCGAAGGGCTCGACACGGCGAACGAAGAGGTCGAGCGTTTAGCTCAAGACCTTGAAGAGCGCGAAGAAGAAGCCCGGCGCGCGACGACCGAGGCCCGCGCGCGCGAGGAGGAGTTGTCCGAGGCGCGCGCCGCCGTCTCCGAGTCGGCGCTCCGTTTCGACCGGCGCGAGCGCGAGCGCGCATACCAGGGCGAGCAGATCGCTTCGCTTGAGAAGCGTCTCGCGGAAGTCCGCCGCGAGGCCGAGGCCGTCCGCGCGCGCCTCGCGTCCGTGACGGCCGAGAGCGAGTCCCTCGTCCTCAAGGACGTGCAGATGCGCGAGGCGAGCGAGCAGAGCGCGCGCCAGCTCGAAGAGGCGGAGGCCGCCTACGCGCGGCGCACTTCCGAAGTCGTCGAGGCGGAGGCCGCGATTGAAGCCGCGCGCGCGGAGCTTCTGACGCACACGGCCGCGGCCGAGCGTCTGGCGGAGATCGGGCGTCAGCTCGAAACCGTGCTCGACAAGCTCGCGGCGCAGGCCGAAGGTCTCGCGCGCGAGGGCGAGCGCGCGGCGGCCGCGCACGAGCAGGCGAAGGCCGAGGCGGAGAAGCTCCAGGGCGAGATCGCCGCCGCCCGCGCACACCTCGACGCGCTCTACGCCGAGCGCGAGACGCGGACGCAGGAGCTTTCCGACGCGCGCGCCGAGGTCGCCGCCGCGGCGGCCGAGCACGCGCGCGTCCGCGACGAGGCGGCGCGGGTGCGCCACCGCCTCGACACGCTCAACGAGATCGACACGCAGCACTCCCTCTACTCGCAGTCCGTCCAGCGCATCTTCGCGCCGTTGGAGGGCGACCCCGCGCGCGACTTCCACGTCGTCGCCACGCTCGCGGACGTGCTGCGCGTCGAGCCGCGCTGGGAGCGCGCCGTCGAGAGCGTACTCGGCCCTTACCTGCAGTCGGTCATCGTGCCGACGCCGGACGACGCCGTCCGCGCCGCCTCGTGGCTTCAATCGACGAACGCGGGCCGCGCGACCTTCCTCGTCTCGGGGCTGCAAGGCGGCTCGGCCGAACTAGACGAGGAGGGCGGGCCGCGGGCCGCGGTGGAGATCGATGAAGAGACTCGGGTCGGAACTCTCCTCGGCGCGCCGCGCGAGATAGGCGCCGTCCTGTCGCGCACGCTCGCGCGCGAGATGAGCGCGCGCGTCGCGGCCGACCTGGAGCGCGCAATGCTCCTGACGTTGCCGTCGGGCGAGATGTGCGTGACGGCGGCGGGCGAGTGGGTCGTCGCGGGCCAGCTCATCGCGGCGGGCGGTCATTCAGTTTCGGAAGAGGGCGCGGGGCTGCTCGCCTTCAAGCGCGAGATGCGCGAGCTGGAACTCCGCATGGTCGGACTCCAGGCAGACCTCGTCTTCGCGGACGAGGCGGCGCAGACGGCGCGCGCGCGCCTGTCGGAACTGGAGGACGCCTTCGTCCTTCTCAACGACGAGATCGGGCGCGAGGAGCGCGAGCACGTCGCGCGCGAGGTGAGCGCCGCGCAGCTCAAGCAGGAGATCGACCGCGCCGAGCGGCACATGCGCGTCGTGGCCGACGACGCCGCGCGTCTCGCGGAGGAGCGCCGGGAAGTCGAGGAGAGGCGGGCGCGACAGATCGCGGAGCTGGAGGCCGCGCAGGGGTCTCGCGCCGCCGCGCAGCGCGCGGTCTCGGAGGCCGCGGAGGCTTTGACGGAGGCGCGGCGCGCCGCCGCGGCCGAGGGCGAGAACCTCGGCGCGCAGCGCGCGCAGGCCGCAGCCGCGGGCGAACGCCGGCGCGCGGCGGCGGCGGAGCTGCGCCGCATGGAGTCGGAGGCGGCCGAGCTGCAGTCGCGCCTCGAACGTCACGAGCAGGAGGCCGCGGAGGCTTTGGAGCGGCTCGAAGCTCTGCGCCGCTCGCTCACGGAACTCGAAGCTTCGGCGGCCGGCTCGGAGGACGAGCGCGCCGCGCTCGAACGTCGGGTGGGCGAGGCCGCGGCGCGGCTCGCCGAGTCGCGCGAGCGCGCGGACGCTCTGACGCTCGAAGTGACAGACCTGCACCAGCAGGCTTCGGCCGCGAGGGACTCGCGCGCGGCGCTCGAAGTGCAGAAGGCCGAGGCCGCGGCGCGCCTGAACTTCGTGCGCGAGTCGTGCGTGAGCGAGCTGAACCAGCCGCTCGAAGAGGTCGCGGCCGAGCACCCCGCGGAAGAGGGCTTCGACCTCGAAGCTTCCCGCGCTCGCTTAGAGGAACTTCGTGCGCGCGTGGAGTCGTTCGGCGCCGTCAACATGATGGCGCTCGAAGAGCTGGCCGAGAACGAGGAGCGCCTGACGTTCCTCACCTCGCAGCGCCAGGACATCACCGACGGGATTCATTCGACCGAAGAGGCGCTGCGCGAGATCAAGAAGCGCTCGCGCGAACGCTTCCGCCACGCCTTCGAGGAGATCAACCGCAACTTCGGCCAGTTCTTCCTCGAACTCTTCGGCGGCGGCCGCGGCGAGATGAGCCTGCTCGATTCGGACGACGTTTTAGAGTCGGGCATCGACCTCGTGGCGCAGCCGCCGGGCAAGCGTTTGCAGAACGTCCTGCTGCTCTCGGGCGGCGAGAAGGCGATGGCGGCGCTCGCGCTCGTGCTCGCCGTCTTCCGCTTCCGGCCCTCGCCGTTCTGTCTGCTCGACGAGGTGGACGCGCCGCTCGACGAGGCCAACGTCGGGCGCTTCACGGCGAAGATCAAGGAGATGTCGCAGGAGACGCAGTTCCTCGTCATCACGCACAACAAGCGGACGATGGAGATGGCGCGCGCGCTCTACGGCGTGACGATGGAGGAGGCGGGCATTTCGCGCCTCGTCTCCGTGAGGTTCGAGTGAGCATGAAGGGTCGAGTTCTAGGTCTCGCATTCGCGGCCGCGCTCGTTTCGACGGGCGCGGCCTTCCCCGTAAGGGCGCAGTCGTCGCGCAAGGCGACGCCGCGCCCGACGCCCACCCCTTCGGTGCAGCAGGCCCAGCCGAAGAAGGTCTCGCAGCGGCCCGAGGAGAAGCAGGGGACTGACGAGACGCCGGCGTCCGTGCGCGCGGGCGTCCCCGCGAAGCCGAAGGAAGACCCGAACGCCGCGCGCTACGTTTACGAGTTCAAGCAGCCCGACTTCTTCGTCTACTTCGTGCACATCGAGCACGACGACAAGGGGCGCGGCACGATCCGCTTCGAGCGCCGCTCCGACACCGAGCAGATCACGGAGCCTTTCGAGCTGTCGCAGGCGGCGCTCGCGCGCGTGCGCGGTCACTTCGAGGCTTTGAACTTCCTCGACTCGCAGGCCAACTACCAGGGCGAGCGCACCTACCCGAGCATGGGGCAGACGAAGCTGACCTTGCGGAAGGGCGGGCGCGAGCGGACGGCCGAGTTCAACTACAGCCAGGACAAGGAGGCGCAGGGCCTGGCCGAGGAGTACCGCAAGGCGACCGAGCAGGCGCTCCTCGTCTTCGACCTCGAAGTGGCGCGCGAGAGCCAGCCCCTGGAGACGCCCAAGCTCATCAACCGGCTCGACTCGCTCATCGACCGCGACTACCTCTCCGACCGCCAGCAACTCGTCCCACTCATCCGCGAACTCACCGAAGACGAGCGCGTCCCCCTCGTCGGCCGCAACCAGGCCGCGCGCATCCTGAAGAAGTTAGAGAAGCAGACGCAGTGAAGGCTTAGGGTAAGTTAGAGCGGCGACGCCGGGCCACGGCGGACGGCCTCTCACCTCAAGAGACGCCGCGCCGCAACTGCGGCGGCAACTCGACGCCGAAGCGTTCTTCCAGCAGTTCCATGTCCCTGTAATCCTTCTCCGCGGGGACGTACCCGTAGGCGTGACACAATACCTGCGCCTCCGGCGTCAGGCATCTCACGTTGAGCGCCCCGACCTTCCCGCCGCCGGAGAGGTGTTCGGCCGTGTAAACCCAATCCTCCCCGTTCTGCATCCGGTATACGCCGTTGCCGTCCTCGTCGAAGCGTGCGGCGTGGACGTCGACTTCCAGCCCCCGGCCATCCGCGAGTACGAATGAGTCCGGCGGCTTCCCCCTGGAGACGGCAAAGCCCCTCTCTCCCAGAAGTGTCTGCAACTTCGGCACGTCTTCGACGGGCAGAATAATGTCTACGTCTTGATGCCTGCGGGATTGTCTCCGGAGTAGCGCATCGACACCCCACCCGCCGTCCAGCCAGACAGGGATGTTTGCCCCCTCGAACAGTCGGAGCAACTCCACCAATGAGGCCGAGGGCATCTCGGTCATAGCCCCAATCACCTTTCACTCAGTCGAACGCCGGCTGTCAACGCCGCCTCACGCCCGGCCTCACCCGCCGCCCCGAGCCTCTGAAGGCAGATGACAAGCAGCGCGTCGGCGGTCGGGTGCAGGCCGTTGTTGGGCGGCGCCGCGGGTCTCAGGTATCGCCACCCGAATCCGGGCCGGCGGCCCCCCACTTCAGGTCGTCGATGTAGGCGGCGCGGGCGGCTCGACTCGGCTGACACCTGCACGCCCCGCTCTTGTAAATGGCGTAGTCACAGATGGGGCACCGCGACGAGGCGATGCCCAGGACGCAGCCCGCCAGCGCGGGGGCGAAGATCAGGACGAAGGCCCCGGTCGCCGCCGCCCCTCGCAGGTGAAGCCGGGGGACTCCGAGTATGAGTAAAACGCTGAGGAAGAAGAGGCCGAGGCTAACTCTCATGCGCCTCTTCCTAATCACGTCGTCCCGTATGATTTGCCCCGCGGGCTTCTTTATCTCCATGACCGCGTCAGCTCGTTCAGTAGCCGCCCAACACCCGACGATAGACGCCTCTTCCTACCTGATTAACAAGAGCAGGGCCGCACCGCCGCCGAAGATGTGTGGGGCGTCGACCTTGCCGACGCATGACGCCGACCAACTCGGCCCGTCATAAACTGCGCCACTGCTTTCGACGCGCCCGACGCATGACGCCGACCAACTCGGCCCGTCATACACCTTACCGTCTTTCTCGACTCGACCGACACAGGAGGCGTTCCATCCGGCGCCGTCATACACCTTGCCGTCGCTTTCAATTCTTCCGATGACGGATGCGCTCCAGCTATTACCGTCATAAATCTTGCCCATCAGCAGCCCCCTCCAACAAAGTCCATAGGTTGATCTTCATAGAAAGGCCAGCCGCCTCACGCCCTGCCTCACCCTCCGCCCCGCAAGATTGATTTACATGAAATCCGTCGCGTCGGCGGTCGGGTGCAGGCCGTCGTTAGCCGGCGGCGGCGGCAACCGCATGAGGGCCTGAATTCCACCCAGATTTCACCTGCGCGCGACGGCGGGCACCGCCACCTCATTAATCAACACCTTGCCGTGATCGACCGTGACCGCATCCCCCTGTTTGAGCACGCCATACGAGCTGCCGTTGACGATCAACTCGTCGTTGCGGATCAGAACGTCGGCATCACGGCACGGCGTGAAGCGGTAGGACTGTTCGCCCGTGCCTCCGACCTTCTCCGGCGGCGTGACACCCGTGCGGTAGCAGTCGGTGACGGCCACGGTATGACCGCCGACCGTCGCCTCGACACGGCCGAGCAGCAAGTTATTCGACCGGCTGCAAGCCGAGCACGCCACAGCCAACACGCAGACAGTCAAACCAATTCCTTTACGCCACATCGCGTTCCTCCGACTTCACCGTGCACACCGCGTTCAGAGTAAAGAACCACCGCCGCCGAAGTCCATGCAGACCGCGAGGACGAGCATAAGAGTCGTTCGCTTCAAATCACCCCCAGGAATGACGAAGACATCTCACGCCCGGCGTCACCCGCCGCCCCGAGCGATTGAACGTAGGCGAAAGCTATCGGGTCGGCGGGTCGGGTGGCGGTCGCTGTCAGGTGCGCGCCGGCCCCCTCTCGTCGTCGAACTATCCGGTCGTCAAAGGCCCGGCGACCTTGTAAGTGCTGAAGATGATGCCGGACGGGAATGCTTTCGTACCGACGAGCTCGAACGAGCGCGGCGGTGTCCCTTCGGCGAAGAAGCGCTTCCCCGTGCCCAGCAGGACGGGGTAGACGACCAGCAGGACTTCATCCGCGAGCCCGTGTTCGAGCAGCGGCGATGTCAGCGTGGAGCTGCCCGAGAGGATTATGTCCGGGCCGCCCTGCGACTTGACGCGGCGGACGTCCTCGACGATGTCCGGCCCGAGGCCCTCGGACGGCCCCCATCCGAGACTCTCCGGCCGGTGGGTGGCGACGTATTTCGTCGCCGCGTTGATGCCGTCCGCCATCGGGCCGCCCGGCGCCTTCGGCCAGAAGCCCGACCAGATGTCGTAGGTGCGACGGCCGAGCAGCAGGTCGAAGCCCGCGCCGTACGCGGCGAGGATTTCATCACGGCCGGCGGGGGTTCGATAGGGTGCCGTCCAGTCGCTGTAGGGGAAATCGTCGTCATCGGCGGAGTGCTGGATCACGCCGTCGAGCGAGATGTGTTCGATGATTTTGAGCTTTCTCATTTGAGTCCCTGTGTTCCGGGGTCGGAATTCCCGAGGATGCCTTCATCCTCCGCCTATGCGTTCGAACCACCCCGCGACTTTTGCTCGAACCTGATGGCGCAACTGTAGATTTGCCGTCGGCTCCAACCCCTCGGCCCTGAAGACCGCGTCCGTAAAGGCGTCGACGTCCTCGGGCGGCTCGTCCTGAAGGCGCATCTGCTCGTCAGGCGGCAGGCAGAAACCTAACTCGATGCAAAGCTCGTCGAGCAGATAAGCAATATGTCGTGAGCGAAGATGGGTCTTCATTGTCTCGTCCGTCAGCCGCATAACGCCCGGCACCGCCCGCCCGCAAGCTTGGTCTACATGAGATTCGTCGTGTCGCGGGTCGGGTGCATGCCGTCGTTAGCTGCGGCGCCCTTCGAGAAGCTGCCGCGGCCTAACTTTCATCATCGCCGTAATGATAATGCTCCTGATAAGCCGAGCTGAAGTTGGCGATGAACTCCGGCCGCGTCTGTTCCTCCCTTTTCGGCTTGAAGTAGCCTAGCCCGGTGGCCCAATCGTAAACGCTCACGTCGAGCGGATAGGCCGTCAGGGTGCCATGTAATTTGTGCCTCTCAACCCACGACTCGGCTAAATCACGGCTGGTGAACACGGCGCTCGGGAATTGATTGTTCGGGCCGTTAAAGACCCACACCTCTTGCGGACTATGCTCGTCTTCAGTCATACCTCGGTTCTCTCACATCGAGAAAGCAGCCAACGCCGGGCAATAGCCCGCCGCCCCGGACGATGGCCGCAATATGAAATCCAGCGTGTCGGCGGTCGATATTTGCCGGAGTCATTAGAAAGTAAGGCCGCCGCTCAGAGCCTTCTTAATCGAGTAAGCTAACAGGGCCATCCCGGCCGTGATGGCTAGGTTAAAACCGGCCATGATGATGCCCGCCAGCACGTCCCGCCGCCTGAGACTGAGCCCGCCCCGCAGGCCGAGCATTACCGCCAGGACTAAGACCCCGCAGGCGACGAGCGGGCTGACGAAGAAGGCGAATAGGAGCGGGAGGGCCACAACCACCGGCAACTCGCGGCCGGAGATAAGTACCTCCAGCGCGGTAAGTAACACCGCGAGCTGCGCCAACAGCGCCCCCAGCGCGATATTTCTGAGCAGCCCCTCGCTTGAGATACGCTCCATGACAATCACCGCACCTTGATAAGCGCCACACGCCCGGCCTCACCCGCCGCCCGAGCGCCTGCAGGAATTTGACAGCCTCAGTGCCGGCGGTCGGGTGCGTGCCGTTGTTAGCCGGCGGCGGCGACCACGCGGCCTCGGCTAGAAGATAAAGGAGGCTCCGTCATCCGGCTGGGGCCTGGCATAGAACCACCGCCCGTCTTTCTCTCCCGCCATCCCTTCGGCTTTCAGATTGTTCAATAGCTCCGAGACTTCATCCTCCGTATAACGTGCGTGATTCAGATAATCGAGGTGGTCGATGATCGCGGGGATCGTATGAGAGCCGTTATAGAGCGCGACCAGGGCCATCTCGCGAAGGTTCCCAATGAGATAGTGGTAGTTGAGAATTTTCTTCCATTTCCTGAGTCGATACCTGGATATGCCCCACTTCTCGCACGACTGCTCTTCCGTGAGAAGATACCTGTTCTCCAGCAGAATCTTCCTCCGCTCTTCGTATGAGTACTCCGTCTTTGCCATAAACCACTTAACCCAGCCGGCTGGCGCGCCCATCCAGATGGCGGCGAGTCAGGCGACCCGCCCGCCGCCGAAGGCACCCCACTCCTCCGCCGTCGTCGGAACCAGTTCCCCGAACTTTCCGTCGGCGGCCGCCACCTCGATAACCCCTCGCGCCGCGGCCGTGCTGACCTCGCTGATCGCCCAGAACCCGTCCCTGAGGTCGTAAACCTCTGCTTCGAAGGAGGCGTCACCCAGGCCGCTAAAGTCCAGACATAATGATTGGCTCTGAACGTGTAAGAAGTCCTTCGTGGCCTTGAGCTTTTCGAGCAGCAGGCACACTTCGTCACAGTCTGCTTCATACGCTCGCTCGGCGTAAGCGCCGGTCTCGTCAAGCGAGCCGTCTATGACCATCAGCCTCGCGGTCGTCACGGCCTGTGCCTTTCTTCGTTCACCCCCAACTCCCCGAGCGCCTCTCTGGCCAGCGGGTCGCGTGCCCGCGCCCGTCAGGCGGCGCCGGCCTATGTGTACGGCTTGAGCGGCAGCAGCTCCGTTATCTGCATCTTGTACGGCCTCTCCAGCGTCCCGACGATTGCCTGCGCCTCCAGGTTGAAGTCGCTGATGATCTCCCTGCACCTGCCGCAGGGGACGAGCAGTTTGTAGTTGCCCCTGCCGTCGCTCGTGACGGCGACGATCAGGGCTATGTCACGGCGGCCGCCGCTCACCATGCAGCAGATGGCCGCAACCTCGCCGCAGATGCCGACGTTGCCCACGTCGGCCTCGATGTGGATGCCGGTGAAGACTTGCCCCGAGCCCGTCCGTAAGGCGGCCGCGACTTCGTGGATGCCGTCGAGGTGCAGCCTGTCGGCCGTGCGCTTCGCTTCCGCGATCAGCTCGTAATCCTGTTCCGTAAGCTCCATCTCACCCCACTCCCGGCCCGCGCTCGCGAAGACGGCCCGACGCCCCGAGCGTTTGAGCGCGGATGAAATCCGGCGTGTCGGCGTTCGGGGGCAGTCCGCTGTGGGGCGGCGGCTGCGGTACGGCAAAGCCCTTACGGCCGGAACGAACACCCGACTATCTTACGAAGATGTGCTGTTTGGGAGCCCAGGTGCCGGCCTGCGTCCTCTCGTATATGTGGAGCATGCCGTCCTCCGTGACCACGAAGACCTGACCTTCGCCCGCGGCCACGGCCACGGGCGTCCGCGGCGGCTGTGCGTGAGACGGCACGAGCATTAAGTTTATCAAGATTCCCCAGAGGGCTGCGACAATCAAGCCCAGGAGAATCTTCGTGGCGCGGTCTTTCATCGTCGTCATCCTTTCTGTCCAACGCCGTCGTGTCGCGGGTCGGGTGCGGGCCGTCGTCAGGTGCGGCCCGCCCGGACGTCCATGTTCTTCGCGACGTGCCCGACCACCGCCTGCTCAAGCCCGGGAGAGACGTGACTGACCCACTCACCCAGTCGCGCGAGAAACCCGCCCAGGTCTGTCTCTACGCGCGAGAGCAGAGTGGTCATCTCCTCCCTGTCGAACTCGACGCAATCGGCCCCCTCCCTCTCGTCCTGCCACACCCTCACCTTCCCGCCGGCGTGTTCGACCCACACGTCCGGGTCGTGCCCGCCCCACGCCGTGTTACCCTCTTGAGGGACGCCGAGCCACTCGCGCCACCCTTCCAGCCCGCAGCAACACCCCGGGATTACTTCCGCCTCCCCCTCCTCCGAAAACCGCAAACCCCCCGGGAGCACCATGGTCTCTTCCGACACCAGGTTGCCGAGCGTCTCCGAAGCTGAGGGCGTGACCGCCGTCCTGTTGTAGACGCAAGCCGTCAGCAACACGGAGCCGAGCTCCTCGTCGGACATGCCCGGGTGTAGACGAATGAGTTGGGAGTCGGTCTCGGCGGTCACGGGCCAGGGCGGCTCACCGTCAAAGCGGCAGTTTTCGACGACGGCTTCGATCAGTTTGTTGCCCTTTAGCAAAACTACTTACGTCCTGTTAACGGAGCACACGCCGCCCGGCCTCACCCGCCACCGCCGGAGCAGTGACTCCAGAGCCAGACCGAACGGCAGCCACATGAAGGCGACGATAATGCCGGACACGATGGTGAGGGGAATTAAGGCCGTCTGTCCCGTGAGTTCCTGCGCGGCCGCCTGCGCGAGCGGGTACCAGGAGGAGAGCATTAACAGCCCCCCGTAGGCTAAGCCGTTCGCGCGGAGCGCGCGCCGGAACAGCCCCTCGTACACGACGCCCAGCGCCACGCCGTAGCCTGAGAACGTCAGGACGACGGCGAACGACCCGGCCAAAGTGAAGCTCGGCGCGCCGCCGTTGGCGACGGGAATGGCGGCCATCCCGACGCGAGCCCCCAGGCCGATGAAGACCCCCGCGAGTAAGCCGGAGGCCGCCGCCACGGCCACGCCCTTCAAGACTCGGAGTGAGCCGTGACGGCGGGCCGCGAGAATGAGTCGCCACGCGGTCAGGAGCAGGACGGCGGTGAGCAGATAGATCATGCCGGGGGCCTCCTCGCCGATGTCACTTTAGAGAGGGCGCGGATACATTTTCAACGCGGTCTCTCAGTTCGCGCGCCACCCGCCCGGCGTCCAGGATGCCCGGGGCGAAGATGATTGCTTCACCGAACTCCGAAGGCGCGCGCAGGGCCAAAGTTATTCGCCGCAAAGAAGACCAGTCCGGGCCGTCCACGTATTCGACCTGCGAGAGCGGAATTATTATCTCCCTGAGATAGTTAGAGACGAGCAGCGTGTCCCCGGCGATGGAGACTCTCTTCAAAGACCCGGCCATCAGGTGGACAAAAATACTGCTCGCCAAACCAAAGGCTATGAACCCGGCCAGCTTCTCTCCGCCGAAGGGTGCGTCGGAGCCGTCCGGCGCGGCGAGCCACTTCCACGCGCCATATAGACCCACGAGCAGGAAATAGATTATCCATCCGGCGGCAGAGACACGCCAGAATGGCGTGAGACCTGAGGATAATCTTCTGTTCATGGTTCTGAACCCGAAGCGGCATCACGCCCGGCGTCAGGGGGCGCGAGGCCCCTGACGCCGTGGACGAAAGCCCGCGTGCCCGCGCCCCGCCGCACGCCGCTAGTGCCGCCTCATCATCTCGAAGGCGGGCGGCAGCTTTACGCCCAGGACGGTCGGCTGCTCACTCCTGCGGGGTGGCGACGGTAGCGTGAAAGGCGGCGCCGTCGGCGACATACCCTGTTCCGGCGTTATGCCCTCTCCCGGCGTTATGATGACCGGCACGACGGCGACTTGGGTCACGTCCCCGCGGCACGGATTCCAGACGATCCCGGGGTCTGGGGCACCGGCCGGGTTCTCTGAGGGCGACTTAGGGCTTACGTCGGCGGGCATGAGGACGCGCATCTTGAATCTCTCGCACGGGTCGTTCGTGGTGTCGTGCCTGACCAGGGTGCCGACCTGCGCCGCCGCGGTGCCGCACAGCGACAGCGCGAGCGTGACGGCCTGTAGAAGTGTGAGCCGCATAAGGGCAATCCTCCTTTGCCACATTCTAGCACGGGCGGGAAAAGGTTAATCGAAGCAATCTCAAGCACGGTCTCACCCGCGCCCCAATTCGACAGGCACGAGAGGCGCGCCGAAGGGGCACCGGGCGCAGGCCGTTGTTAGGGCGGGCGCTCTCCAGCTGACGCCGTGCGGTCTCGAGCTGCTCCCTCGCGGCCCGCAGTTGCTTCACAAAGACCGAAAAGTTGAGGAGGCACGTCAGCACCAGCAGGAACGTTCCGCCGAACGTGAGCAGAGGGATTAGCAACTCGGTATTCACCGACTTACTCCTGCCACAGTCTTGTGCGCGGCGCGGCCGAAACTACGCGGGCCGCGGAACTACGCTCGGCGTCGTCAGATCGAGCTTCATGCCGGCGTGCGTTGCCACGAACCCGAGCCGCTCATAAAAGCGGTGCGCGTCGGGGCGGGCCTTGTCGGTCGTCAGCTGTACTACGTGGCAGCGTTCCTCACGCGCCCTCGTGATCGCCCACTCGAAAAGCCTGCCGCCTACCCCTTGACTCCGATACCTCCGGTCAACCCGCACCGCCTCGATCTGCGCCCGCCTGCCGCCTTGATGGGTCAAGGACGGGATGAAGGTGAGTTGCAGCGTACCGATCACTTCGCCCTCCGCCTCGGCGACAACCAGTTCATGATGTCGATCCCGGTTAATTTCATCGAAGGCGTCATAATAGGACTGGGGCAGCGGATTCTGGTAACTCTCGCGCCGGCCCCCGAGCGGGTCGTCCGCCAGCAGTCGAACAATCTCGGGCACGTCGTCGCGGGTCGCGCGGCGGATGGCGAGGTCGAGTCTTCCCGTGGAGGTTTCCATCTTTTAACTCTGCGAACGTAGACCGGCCCCCGACGCCACGGGGCCGTCCCCCTTCAGCCACAGAGACATGTGCTCGACGTCGTAATACTCGCCGCCCTGCTTCATCGCACCGCGTTCCAGCGCATAGGTCTGGAACCCTTGCGAGCGGTAGAGGCTGCGGGCCGCCTCGTTCACAGTCACCACACCCAGCGTGAGCTGCTCCAGGCCGGCGACCGCCCGGCTGCGCTCGATTAAGCGAGAGAGGAGGGCCTTGCCCACCCCACGGCCGCGCGCGCCGGGGGCGACGTACATGCCGTAGATGGCCCCTTTGTGGCGAAGCTTCTGCAGCTTCTGCCTGAAGAACCCGGCGACCCCGATTAACTCTCCCCCGTCTTCGAAGGCGCCGATGACGAACTCGTCATCCGTACGGCGGAAGCGACTGCGCACCTCTTCCAAAGGCAGCCGCGACTCCTCTTCGTAGGTCGCGCCGAACGCCTCGGGGCTTTCCGTCAAAGCCCGCAGCCTGAACGAGTGGAGCAGCTCTACCTCTAATGCCGTGATTTCCCTGACTTGCATGAGACCTGATTTATAAACGAAGAGGCGTAACGCCCGGCCCCGCACGCCGCCCGCGCGATTGAATTATATGAGAGCCGCCGTGTCGGCGGCCGGGTGCAGAACGTCGCCGGGCGCGGGTTATTGACACCCGCTACTTGAATGCCTCCCTCAATCTTTCAACCCCGGGTTTCAGCGTCGGGTCTAATGCTAAGCTCTTGCGAAAATCCAGCTCCGCTTCAGAACCCTTACCCTGAATTAACCTGAGCGCGCCGCGAAGCTCGTAAGCCCGTGCGTTCGACGGGTTGCTCGTAAGAAACTCATTCAACCTTTCAAAAGGCGTCGTGAAATTCGCCTTACCTCCTTCCGCGACGGAAGCGGGGTTGAGTGAAGCGCCCTTCCTGATGTCGGCTATCGCACCCTCCACGTCGCCTTTCAGCCCGCGCACGATGCTGCGGCTGATGTATGCGTGGGCCGAACCGGGGGCTAGCTCAAGCGCCTTGTCGAAATCGGGCAGCGCCTTATCAAGATTCCCTGCCTGGAAATAGGAGATGCCCCTGTCGATGTAGACGGCCGGGAGGGTGGGCTTGAGTTCGATGGCCTTGTTGTAGTCGGCCATGGCCCCGTCCACGTCGCCCTTGTCCGCCCGCCCGTTGGCGCGACCGTGATAGGCTTCGGCGTACTGCGGGTTGAGAGAGATTGCTTTACTGAAATCTTCGAGGGCGCCGTCCTGGTCGCCCTTGTATCTTCGAATTACCCCGCGGTTGTTATACACCTTCTCGATCCCGGGAGCGTTCGGGACGAGCTCGATAACCTTATTGTAATCGGCGAGCGCCTGGTCGAAATCGCCTTTGGCGAGGCGAAGGTTGCCGCGAAGAAAATAGGCTTCGGCAAACCGCGGATTGAGTTCGATGGCTTTGCTCACGTCGCCGGCGGCGCCTTCCACGTCTCCCTTCTGGAGGCGGGCCACTCCGCTATCGAGATAGTCTTTAGCAGACCGCTCTGTCTGTCCTTGCAGATTGGAGGTCGCAAGAAGCACGAGCGTGAACAGTAAGCTAAGTTTGCTCATAGGCCCCTTTCCTGTGCCTGGCCAAGTTGAAGCCGCCTGACGACTAGGCCCACCCGCCGCCGCAAGGGGCCGGGCGCGGTGCCTCGTGGGGCCGTTGTCGGCGCGTCATAACCTCTGGATTGAGTACGGCCGAGTTAAGACGACGCGGTAGACGTCAGGGTTGGACAGGGCGCGCCATTCGGCAAAGCCGACAGAGTCGTCGAAGTGCTTCAGAAGTAAAGCCATCAAATTGCCGTGCGTGACCAGCAGGGTAGTCCGGGCGGAATGCCTCTGTACATCCGCGACCACGGCCGCCGCCCTCTGCATGGCCTCGCGGCCGGACTCGCCGCCTTCGAAAGATAGATCCAAGTCCGAAAAAGAGGCGCGGAGACGTTCCTGCCAATCGGGGCGAGAGCCGGAGCACAGCACGCGCTCTACTAACCTGATGTCGAGTTCAACCGCGAGGTTGAGCCGCCGGGCCAGCGGCGCGATGGACTGCGTCGCCCGTGTGTAAGGACTGGAGATGATTCGCTCGATGTTCGCCGTCGCCAACGAGTCGGCCAGGCTGTCCGACTGAGCGAAGCCTTCCGGCGTGAGCGGTGCGTCGGCCTCCTGGCCCTCGGCCTTGCAGTGCCGGACGACATAGAGTGTTTTCATCGTTCGAAGTCTGTCACGCGAGCGGGTCTGACACACGGCCGAGCCGCGCGCACCGCCTAACGCCGCTCCTCACCCACCCGCCAGTAGTACCTCGGCCCTTCGGCGGCCATGCTCACTCATTCTCGCCACGCCTCCGAGCGTGCGGGTGACGCTCGACTAACGCATGCATAAACTCGTTCAGGCTCAGCCCGCACTGCGGACAGCGGACAAAGCCGTCTTCCTCAACTGTCGGGACGCCACAGCCCGGGCAGAACCATCTCCCGCCGACGAGGAAGGAGAACTTAAACTCGCGGGGCGTGTCATTCCTCAGAATGAAGCACTCCGTGAGACGCCGCTCAAGATGCTGTGAGAGACCCATCCGGCCTCTCACACACGTCAGCTCCCTTTCGACTTTTACTAACTCGTCGCCGCATTTAGGACAATACATACTTGCGATTTGACTCGGCTGACTAAGGCTCTTCCATCTCCGTGGTCTCCACGTTGAATCGCCAAAGACTCTGGGTGTTGGCCCGGGAGAAGGCCAGGCAGCCGTTACAGAGGACTCTCAGGTAGATGACGAACAGCAGCGCGATGACGCCGAACAGGAAGGCCAGCGCGATGTCCCCGTAATGCCCTTCGATGTACATGGAGACTACCTGTCTCGACTCGACGAAGGTTTCGAAGGCCGAAAGTTGTTCGGGGGCCGACAAATTCTGGAGGGGCGGGGCCAGACCCAGGGTGGCGAAGACCTCCCTTTCGTTCATCGCGGAATCTTGGAGCGGCGAGTAACTGAGCAGGTTGTAGACCTCCCTCATCAAGATCGAAAGGGTAGTCCAGAAGGGCAGGTAGAACATGAACTTGACGAGCTTGTCGGTGAACGTCAGCGCCTCGCTCTCCGCGTTCTCGCCCGGCTTGTACTCACTCGGCCGGTCGCTCTCTCCGAGTAACCTTCTTTCCAGCCAGGGCATGACCCGCTTCGCCCGGCCCTTCCCTCCGCCGGCAGTTCCGTTTTGTGACGGGGGATGGGCCGCGGGGCGCAAGGTGTCGTTCTTCGTGAAGACGCTGGTCTGCGCGATTGAGGTGTAGACCATTTTGCGGAGGCCGATGATCTCCTTCCTGCTCAGCCCACGGTCTGCCCGCTTATACTTCGAGACATCCTCCAGAATCCCGTAGATGGCCCGGTTGCTCTGTCGGTAGCCGTAGAAATACCAGATGGTGATGACGGTCAGGGTGATGCTGCCCACTATCGGCAAGTCCGTGACGTTGACGGAGATTCCGAGAAAGTTCACCTGGATGTTGCGGCTCTTGTACCAGTCACTCAGCAGGATCTCTTTCCCCAGCTTCGCAAAAGTCTTCCCCTCCGACTGCACCTTGCTGCCACTCTCGTCGACCGCCATGGAATGAATCCGGGAGAAGTTCGAGTTGAACAGCACGAACAAGATCGCCGACGATGCGATGATGGTGATGATGAGGATGGTTCTCAGCCTCTGGACGCCTTCCTTGATTCCGTCCAGGCGTTTTTCGATGGTCTTGAGCTCAATGTCGCTAATCATGTGTGCGTGCGTGGCAGCTAATGTTTGAGGTTCGTTCGCGGAGCGTTAACCGACTGAGGTTCTGCCAGGGAAAAGAACAACCAGGCCGCAAACAATACTCCCGAAATCCCGGGGTATCAAGGCTCAGCCCGCTCTTGGAAAAAGGCGGCGGCGAGAAGCCGGAGCGAACCGCGGTTACCTACTTTGGCTCACGTGGGCAGGTAATTACTGCTTTCCGGAACCTTCCTTCCGCCCGGTGATGAGAAAAAATACCAGACACCCTAAAGCGGCGACGACGCTCCCGAAATTAAACTTCCCAGTCCGAAAATATTGATATCCGGTTAATCCCAGCAGTAGAAGAATCAAGACTAGTAAGACCATTCTCACGAGGTTGAGAGCCTGGTTCGTCATACGGTCTTCTCCTTTCTTACTCGGGCCTAGGCCGCCCAACGCCCGGCATCACCCGCCCGCCCAGAAGCTAAAGGTAGATGAGAGCCTGCGTGTCGCGGGTCGGGTGCATGCCGTTGTTAGGCGCGTGGTTTAAGGCAAACTATTTCTCCCCATCTAATAATGCTTGACCTTTGCCCTCACTAATTTTCTTCTTGACAGTTTCCTCATATCTAACCAGAGTATTCAATAGTTTTTGGACGTTGTGCATAGCTTCCCTATTTGATAGTGCGTGCAATCTACGCGCTAGATCAAATTCCTTATTATCATCATCCAGAACAAATCCCATGTGAGAAAGCTCTTTCTGCGCGCTTCTTAATAACTCTATACGATTCTCAATTTCGCTAGGCACTTCATTAGGCATTTGTTTTTCAAGCTCTGCCACATATTCCCGTAGTCTTTTATTTACCCGTATATAAGTATTCTCCATTGCTGAGATTTGTTGCTCTACCTCTTTGAAAGTAAACATTTGTAAAGCTTTCACTTGCGTCTCATGGTATTTCCAGATAAGGCCAATTAGCATAGGAATACCTACTGTGCTTATTCCTGCGGAAACTAGGATAACAATATTTTTAAGTTGCTCTAAGCTCATTATATTATCTCCGCCATCATTCTCCGCCATTTCTCGCAAGTAGCAAGCGCCTAACTACTATTGTGCCGAATGGGGCGGGCTAACTCCTTTATGGAGCGGGAAGGGGTGTGAATCACCCGGCGCGCTTGAGCCTGTGGTATTCCGCGGCGGCGCTCAGGAATAGCTTGTTGGTGCTCTTGACCCAGTCGCCCCAGCTCTTCTTCCAGGTCTCCCAGCCGTCGGGAAGGCGCTTCTCGACGAACATGGCCCTCAAGTCCTCCACGGACACGGCGGGTTCGCCCCCCACCTCCCGCGTGCGTGGGCTGTGCGCGAGGAAGGCGAAGAGCAGGCCGAACTCCCCGGCGGAGCCGACGAGGTTCTCTTCGCCCGCCAGCCTGGTGAGCTTCTCGAAGAAGGCCCGGTGGGCCGCCTCCGTGTCTCTGTCGGAACCGCGGAACCCGCCCAGGAACGCGACGACGACCGCCTTCGCCAACCCCTTCAGGTCGCGCCCGAGCAGCTTGAGAGTCTCTGCGTCCGACACCTTCGAGTTCGGGTCCCTGAGCACGTTCTCCGCGATGAAGTGTCCGACCTCCGAGCGCTTAATCAGGCCGCCCTGCGCGCGGCTGGTCAGCCTCTCGAAGTCCGCCTTGCTCAGACGGCCGGAGCCGAGCGCCGTCGGGTCTCCCTGGAGGATGCCGCTGTGGCCGGGGTGCGAGCCCTGTGAGCCTGGGAAGTCCAGGGAGAACAGGTCTCCCTCCAGCTCTACGTCCAGCCTCCCGGAGTCGCCCCGCCGGAACGCGTGGTTGCCCTTCGCGAACAGCACGAGCACGTCCCCGAGGTCGCTGCCTTCGCCGGTGTTGCCCAGCATCCTGACCTCCTCGATGCTGGCGAGCGGGTCGTTCGCGTCGTTCAGCACCCGGAGCCGGCCCTCGTTCACGGCGCTGCCGATGAAGGGGCAGGTCGCCTTCCTCTCGACTATCAGCGCCCTCTCTTCGTCGCCGAGGTCGAACGGTCTGTCCAGGTGGTCGGGCATGTCTCTCTTCTCCTCGCGCGGGGCTTGCGGGTCTGAGGCGGCCGCGCGGCTCTGGGTGGTTTGAGAGGCCGGGCATGACTCTGTGAGTCCGCACGGATGTTTCGGCCCGGGCTCGTCGAGACGGCCGCACGATAGCACGGCCCCGCCCGCCGGCAAAGCGTTTTGTGGGCGGGGCCGGGTGCAGGCCCTTGTCAGGTTCTAGTCTTTACCTTTCGGAAGTTCTCCGGCCGCCTCTGCGACCGCCTCGCGTAAAGCCTTCTCGTCGAAGCCCCGGATTCTTTTGACCACGCGGCCGTCGCGGGAGATGACCCGGCGAAATGCTGTCCTCCTTCTCTTCCAAATCTCGCCAGTACTTCTTGTAACGCTCGACCTGCTCGTCGAGCCTGATCGGCTGGGAGTGCAGGTGTCGCCAGAACGAGGTGAGGATGATGCCCGACATGTCGTCGGGGTGATAAATCCCCAGACCGTTGAAGTACCTGGAGAGCCGCGAGCCGGCCCAGAGCGCCCAATTATTCCTGACCCACGTGCCGAGACTGCGATGGTACAAGACCATGTCGTCTTCCGATTTGAGCCTCATCTCGCTGATTAATGACGGATGAAGCATCTTCTCCAGCTCGACGAGGCAGTCCTCCAAATCTTTAGGGACGTAAACCTTGAAAGGCGCCTCGGGGTCTGGGGTCGGCGTCAGCTTGCCTCTGTCTTTATCGCCCTGAGCCACGCAGACGGCGGCGACCTCGAAGCCGAGGGCGAAGCGCTTTTTCTGGTCGGCGTTCGCCGCGTCTGAGGCGAAGTAGGCCCCGTCCCTGCTGACGAGGGTTCTCTCCTTGCCCACCCCGAAATTGTCGCCGAGGGTGGAGCGCTGCGCCCTCACGCCGGCGCCGGCAAGCAGGAGCAGGCAGCAGCCCCAGGCCGTAATCACGACCCTCATGATTCACCCCCACAGTTTTTTAGCCGAAGAAATCATCTTCAGACTGCTCGGTCGTGAAGAACAGCCGGTGCTCCTTGGCCCTATGATCCGTGACGACCCACATCCGGTTATGCTCGGCGCTCCTCGGCTCCTCGACCATGAACCTCCAGCCCGGCCCGGCGTCCGGCTCGATGACTTCCCGCCAGTAGTCGGCCGTCCAGCCCGTCGACGCGCCGCCGCCGAGTCGAAGATATATCTCCGCGAACGACCCCTTCGAGACCTGTTTGAAAGCGGACTCGTCCATCTGCTTCTCCATCCCGGTATCAAGCATCGTGGATTGTAGGTCTAAGCCGCCGGGTGAGAGAAGCGCCGAACGCCGCCAATCACCCGCCGCCCCGCAACTCTGTGGGAACTTGAGAAACAGCGTGTCGGCGGTCGGGTGCATGCCGTTGTCGGGCGCGCACGAGGGAGGCTAATTTATTCCTCTGGTTCTGTCGGCACTGTGTTTATCCTGTCAAGCACACTGGGCTGCTGACCCTCGAACTCTTGATAACGCTCTAAATCGCTCTCGCTGAACTCAACGGCGAGCTGCAAGTGCTGACAATGAACGCACCCGTAGGCACGGATGATGCGCCGATCCCCGACGCCAAAGAGACGCTTAATAAAAGAAGTCTCGCCGGCTTTGAAAGAGATGTCGTTGGTGCTGTTTGCATCCATCAGCGTGCCCTCAACTAAGGCAGTACCTCCACAGGCTGCGCATTTCATCATTATTACCCTCTCAGAATGTCTCTGGCTTTGAGCTCCAAGTTAAGCGCCCAACTATTATTGTGCCGAACGGTTCGGCCGAACTCCGCGATGGCGCGTGAACAGCCGAGGGATTCGGTCAGATTCCGCGGTGGGGCATCAGTGGGTTGAGTCATGCGGTCGGACTCCGTCAGAGGGGGGGGTGAGTGGCCGGTCGGGCGGTCTGCCGAGTCCGTCAGGTAGCCCCGGCCCGGGTTCGTCGAGACGGCCGCACGATAGCACGGCCCCGCCAACGCGCAAAGCGTTTTGTGGGGGAGGCCGCCGTTAGTCGGCGCGGCCTGTCCGTCGGAGCAGCTTGAAGTAGACGAGCTCCGGGTCGCCTTCGTCGAGGTTGTGAATAACGCCGCTCAATTCATACCCAAGCCGGGCGAGCAGCGACTGCATCGGCAGGTTCGAGAGGTTCGTCGAGGTGAACAGCTTCCGCGTGCGGCACAGCCCCTCCATCGCCCTCAGCAACGCCGCGCCCGCGCCCCGCCGCCTGTGTCCGGACTCTACGTAGAGCATGTCGACGAAGCCCTGCCCGTAGAAGTTGTAATTGAGCACCGCGTAGCCGACGACCAGGCCGTCGGCGGCGGCGATGTGGCAGGTGCCCGCGGCCACCGCGCCCCTGATGAACTCCCGCCGCCCGCCCTCCTGACGCGCGACGAGGTCGAGCGAGCAGAGGGCCTCGACGTCGGCGGCGGAGGCTGGGCGAATTGAGATCGTCATCTTCCGGAACGGCGTGACGGCGGCACGGCTTTCAGCCCAGGTCGCCGCCGCGGGGGAGCAGCCCCGCGAGCCAGTCGTTCACTCTGCAATCGATGACGAGGTGCACGCGGTCTCTGTCGCTGCCGTTGGTGACGTGGTGCGGGAGGCTGAAATCCACCCACCAGGCCTCCCCCTCCGACATCGAGAGCCTGCGGCCGCCGACGAAGAACTCCACGCGCTCGTCCGTGGCGACGGGGACGTGGACGCGGAACAGCCCGTCCTCGCCGCTCAGAAAATCATCCTTGTGCTCCAGAATCTTCGACCCCGGACCGAGGCTGAGGAGGCGCGCCGTGTGGAGGGGGCACTCGAACGCGGCCAGGACTTGCCGGAAGTAAGGGCACCGTTCGAGGACGGGCGTCTCGACGGTCTCCGCCGTCTCCTGCGCGGGCGTGAACAACTGGTTGGCGCGCCCCGTCGTCGAGCGCAGCGCCAAGCCTTTCCACTCGCCCACGTAGTAGCCCCGGTTGAAGTGCCTGACCCAATCGCCCGCGGCGACCTGCCCGAGGTCGGCCTTGAGCGCCGCCGCGTCGAAGGCGAGCGGGAGTTTGTAGCTGCTCAGCGTCATCCGCACCTGACCCTTCCGCCCCTCTCGTCCGCCTGCCGGGTTAAAGACTTCCGGCGGGGCGGCCTCCCTTCACGCGGCGCGCTCATCTCAGAGCGCCCGCGCCCCCTCCCGCGAATCGGCGGAAGAGCGCTTCAACCACGAACCCGAACAGCAGCCATTGGACGGAAGCGAAAAAGAGGATGAGAACCGCGTCCACCCAGGAGGACGTGAAATCACAAAGCCTCAGCGGCGCGAAACACTTCGAGGCCAGCCCGGCTAAGAACATGGCGGGAAGGTCGAGGAAGGTGATGAGCTTCAGCGGCGCGGACTCGTAATGCCAGTGGTAAAGGCGCCCCGCGATGAGCACCGCCGACGAAGGCTCCGCCACGCAAGGGGTTTTTGCATACGTGGCCGAAGGCTTCAGCGCGAACTCCCAGACGACGTAAACCAGGTGGGCGGCGAGTAAGCACAGGCCCAGCCTCGACGACGCGGCGCGTCTGATGAACTCGGGGACAGCCTTCATCAACTACCCTCTTCCAGTCTCTTCACCGCCGTCGAGTGTGCAGCCACGTGGGGTTCGCCAGCACGGCCACGGCCCCGACCGAGGCGCCCACCACGACCGAGTGGGTGATGGTGTAGACGAACGCCTCGGGCGAAGGGTGCCAGTACCTGTGAATCAATAGCCCGGCCCCGAGGCCGAGCAGCGAGCCGAGCGCCCCGCCCGCCCACACGTTCTTCAGAGCTTTTATCACCGCCGCCGATAAGAGCCGAACGGGCACGCCCACCAGCGCCCCCACGACCAGCCCGAGGGGGAGACCGAGCAGCCCGCCGACGAAGGCCGTGAGGCGCATGCCGCGTGTCGCCACGCCGTTCGGGTACGCGTCAGCCGCGGCCACCGCGAAGAAGGTCGCGAACGTCCCGATGAACCAACCGACAATCGGGCCGAGGAGGCAGCCGACCAGCAACCCGACCAGGAGCTGCTTGTAGACGGGCGCGTCGGCCGCCGGGGGCTGTAGCGTCTGCGAGTTCATCGGGTCACTCAGTCCAGCACTTCGACCGGGTCGCCTTCCGACACGATGCCTTCGACCATCACCGCGCAGTAGACGCCCGCATAGGTTTCGTGCGCGCGCGCGACCAGGCGTAAGACATCGGGGTCGTGTTCGCACGTCTCGGGGTCGAGCGAGACCATCTTACAGCGCGGGTCGCGCTCCAGCACCGCGACCAGAGCGCTCGGGCCGATGCGCAGCCTGCGGCCCACGAGCGCGTCCTCCTCGAAGCCCCCGCCCGACGCCAGGTCGAGGTAGACGTTCGCGCGGAAGCGGCGCTTGTCGAGGGGCCTGCCCAACTCGCCTTCGAGCTGCCGGACGGTCTGCAGGCTGATGAGGGAGACCGGGCGGCAGTCGGTCAGCGCGCGATCCGACCGCACGAGCGCGAGCCGGTTCTTTTCGTCGAGCCCTTCGCCGAGCAGCTTGACGAGCGCGGGGTCTTCGACGTCGACGACCTCGCCCGCCGGCGTCAAGACGTCGAGCGCCAAGTCCTCCGGGTCGCCGTTCGCGTACGTGACGCCGGGCGGGATGCTCGACGCTTCGGCCAGGTTCGGCGGCAGCGCGGCCCGCTCGGGGTGGCGGAACCGCGGGCGGAAGCCGAGTATCCGCGGTTCCGCGGTGGCGTTCAGGTAAGGGAAGCCCTTGCGCGCTTCCGAATTCCTGAAGGCGTAGCAGCGGTCGCCGTAGACGCCGGAGAACCCCACGAACGCGCGGGCCACTCGCTCGCCGCCCATGCTCTTGACCGGGTAGCGCCAAAGGCTTTCGACAGCCCCGACAGGTGTCATCGCTTATCCTCTCGCACAGGCCCGACCGCGCGACCCGTCCGGCAAGTGGGCGGGGGCACGCGCCGCTTTAAACGTGTCTGGTGTTTCTCAGCGTGTAGATGACCGAACTCAGCTTGCCGAGCAGTTGATAAATAACCCAGTGATACAGCGCCGACGTGACCTGATAGTTCGCCTCACCCAGCTCCGCCACGAACCGCTCTTCGGCACTCAGCATCCGCGCGAGACGCATCAGCTCTCTGGCGCAACGCCCGTCGCGCTCTTCGTAGTATTGCATCAACTCACTGCCGATCTTCTCGCTCGAAATCGCTCGCCACCCGGCCTCCCTGAAACAGCCTTCGACGTACGGCGGAGATAAGTTCTCCGGCACTATTCCCAGGGCGTCGCAGAGACGCGCGGCCTCTTTCGGCTCCATGCGTTCGGTCGCGTAGGTCGTGAAGACGACCATGAAGCCGTCGGGCCTGAGCACGCGCCCGCACTCGCCGAAGCCCCTCCGTAAATCCCGGACGTGAACCAGCACGTCCCGGCACCAGGCGAGGTCGAAGGTCGCGTCTTCGAAGGGGACGCTCTCCATGCCCCCCTTCGCAAAAACAACTCGGCCGGCCAAACCCTGCTGCGCCGCCGCGTCGCGTGCGATTCCCAGATTGGCATCCACCGGGTCAATGCCCGTCACCCGGAAGCTAAACCGCCGCGCCAGCTCGCAGGTATGATTTCCTTTGCCGCAGCCCACGTCGAGCACCGCGGAGTGGGCCGCGAGATTTAAGCCGCCGACCACGTCGTAGAGCATTTCCGGCGGGCGCGGGTTCAAGCTCCGGTCTAGCTTGTCATAGCCTGCGCCGCGGTGAGCGAGCCAGAGGTGCTCGTAAACTCCTTTTAGCTTTTCGCCCTCGCCGCTCACGAATTCCGCCCTTCGTTATAAGTGAACTCCTTCGGGCAGCTCGAAGGTTCCGTCCGGCCGACACGGGAAATCGAACAGGGCCGTCACCGCCGACATCGGCAGCGGGCCGTAGATGTGCGGGAAGAGTTCGGTGCCGCCCTCCAGGTTCTCGTCAACCACCTCACAGCCCACCCGCGCCCTTTCGATCTCAAGCAGCACGAGGTCAGGCCGGCCTCGGAAGCGTGCGTCCGCGACGCGCGTGAGCTGCCGCGCGTACGAGCAGTGGATGAAGCCTTCCCGCCGGAAGCCGGCGGCCACGTACGTCCCCGCGCGCACGGCCTCGTCCGCCTCCGCGCGCGATGTGATGTGGAAGATGGGTGTCATCACGTCAACCCCGTATCAAGCCCCGGCCAGGTTCTTCATCAGCTCGTACAGCTTTCTGGTCGTGTTGGTGTTCCTCACGGTCATCTCCTGAAAGAGCTTCCGGCCCGGCAGCTTATGAAAGCTGGTGCGGCCGATGTCGCTTACCCGCGCCGACCACAGGAGGGTGCCCGGGAGATAAACTACCTGCTCGACCTCTCCCTCGGGCTCCAACTCGTTCAAGATGTTCTCGTCGTCGACCGAGTGTCTGAGGAAGATCACGTTGTACTTCCGGAGCGGGTCGCCGTCCCAGGTTTCGGGCAGGCTCTTCAACAGCCCGGCCATCTCTGCGAAGCTCCTGACGACGACCTTGCAGTCGAGCCCGTGCTCCTTCGACAGCACTCCTTCGATGTCTCTTTCCAGCTTCCGGGCGTCGCCTTCCTGAGTTCTGAAGACGACGTTCCCGCTGTTGATGTAGGTGGTCACGTCGCCGAAGCCCATCCCCTCGAAGCTCTCTTTCAGCGCGCTCATGCGAATCATGTTCTTGCCGCCGACGTTGATGCCGCGCAGGAGGGCCACGAAGACTTTGGGGGGCGGTTCCGATTTTCTGGGCATACGTCACTCGCCGCGGATGCCGACGACCTTCTCCGACTCGAACCGCCGGTACAGCAGAAAGTAGACCACGGGCGCGTAGATCACGACGTTGATTAGTACCACGATGAAAGCGCCCCACGTCGGCTCTGAACTCCGGCCGGCGTAGACGAGCACCCACCCCGGCAGAAACAGGATGTCCCTGAGCAGCGTTGAGTTAAAAAACTCTGCCAAACCGTGGAGTATGAATTGAATGAACAGCCCGCCGAGGAGTGACCACCCGACGCGCTTCATCCATACACGCCCGTTAGCAACCGGTTCGCCAGACGTCATCTCTCACCTCTCGGTGTTCCCGAGCAGCCCCCTGACCCATTCGTTGACGACGCAGTCTATGACCAGGTGGATTCGGTCGCTCGCCCCCCCGTTCGAGACGCGGTGAGGCAGGCTCAGGTCTAAGTACCAGGTCTCGCCTTCGGCCATCGAGACCCGCTCGCCGTCGAGGTAGAACTCCACCTCGGGGTTGGTCAAGACCGGCACGTGCACGCGGACGGTGTTGTAGCGGAAGCCGAGGTCGAAGTCCCTGTGCTCGAGGATGCGCGAGCCGGCCCCGAGCCGCAGGAGCCTCACCGATTCCAGAGGGCACTCGAAGGCGCGCAGCACCTCCCGAAAATAGGGGCACCTGTCCAGCAGGGGCGTGTCGTCGTAGGTCAAACGCCGCGCGGGGTCTGGGAGCAGTCGGGAGGACGCGCCGCCGTTCGCGCGCAGGGCCACGCCGCTCCAGCCGCCCTCGTAATACTGCTGGTTGAAGTGCGGCACCCACTCGTCCGCCCCGACCGCGCGGAGGTCTGCGCGCAGGGCCGCCGGGTCGAACGCGTACGGGAGTTTCAGCGCGGCTACCATCTTAAAGACCTCGCGTCACTCTTTGAAGAAGCTCGGGTACTCGCGCCGTACGAACTGTTCGAGCGGGGCCGCTTACTTCTTGAAGATTTTCTCAAGCTCACCGTAAGGCCGGTCGATGTTGAAGTAGAGCGTCACCTTCTCGTTCGTCTTCGGGTTGACGGCGTCCAGACGGTCGTAGTGGTGGCCTTTCGCCTCCAGCAGCGACTGCGACCCGGGCCTCAGGCCGTAGACCTTCAGGACGACGTACTCCTCCTCCGTCGAGATGACGGTGAAGGCCGTCTCCTGGCTCTTGCCGTCGCCGGAATTGAGGATCGATCTGATCAGCCCTTCGGCGACGTAGCGGTGGAACTTCTCCTGCTCCGCGTCCCCCTTCTCTTTGTAGACCGCCGAGGCGACGACGTGGGCGTCGATGTCCACGTAGTTGCCCTTCATGATCTTCTCGGCGTATTCGAGGGCCCTGCCGTACTTCTTCTCGCGCAGCGCGGCGAACATCGCCCGACTGGCGTCCGGGTCGGCGCCCTCCGCGTCTCTGGGTGGGTCGTCCGCGTAGGCCAGCCGCAGGGCGGTGAAGTCGGCGGACGGGTCGCCCTTCTTGACCCGTTCGAGCAGGGCCTCGAACGAGGGCTTGGCCTCCTGCCCCGAGTAGGCCGCCGCGGGCGAAAGGGTGAGGAGCAGCCACAGGGCCGGCAGCAACACGAGCGCGCGTTCACGTTTTGACATACGGTCTGCTTCTTCTTCCTTCCAGTCGGTATTCCAGAATTGCCGGGCGGCTGACGCCCACTACGACCTGTGGTTGGCCGGCCACTCACTCGCCAGCATCCCGTAAATCACCATGTCGACGAAGCGGCCGTGGAGCCATTCCGCCTGCCGGACGACGCCCTCCTCTTTGAACCCCAGCCTCTCGGGGATTCTCCGACTCCTTACATTCTCGACGCCGCAGCGCATCTCCACGCGGTTCAGCTTCAGCTCGGCGAACGCGTAATCGATCAGCGCCCGGCAGGAGTTCGTCGCGAGCCCTCTGCCTTGAAAAGACGCCCCGAGCCAGTAGCCAAGCTCCGTCCTCCGGTTGGCCCAGTCGAAATAGTTGTACTCGATCTGCCCGGCCATCTCGCCCCGGTGCCAGATGGCGAGAGCGAACCCCTCGTCGGCGGCGAGCTTCGACAGGTTGCGCCTGATGAAGCTCCGCGTGTTCTCGACGGAGCGGTCGTCCTTAAACCACGGCGACCACTCTCTGATGTGCTCCCGGTTCCGCTCGATCAAAGCGTCCAGACGCTCCGCGTGGCGCGGCTCGATCAGCCTCAGCTCCGTCTCGTCGTCAACCTTATAACTTAACATGGCCGTCGTTAGGCGCACCCGCTAATCATTCGAGCCTCAATTCAATACCCCGGTGATCTTTGTCGGTGATGATGCCGACAAGGGTGTCGAAAAGTGTTTCGCCCTTCTCCTGCCGCGCGAGCGCGAGCCTCTGTCTGAGATGTTCGACGCTCAACGGGTGGCAGCGCCGCATGCGCTCTTCGAGCCACTTGATTGTTTCAGGATACCCCAGCCGCTCCTTCGACAAGGCGGAATTCTTCCAGACCAGGACGAAGCCCTCCTCGGGCGTGCCGAACCCGCCGTGCAGGATGTCATTGAAGGCGTCCAGGTTGCCGCCCCAGTCTATCTCCAGACTCAGCCTCTCGGTAAAGTCGGCGGCGAACTCTTCAAACGTCGTCGAGTCGCGGCCGTCAACTTCATAGATGCGCTTGCCCATGTGCCTCCGCTACTCCGACCGTTGCCGCGCCTAACGCCCTACCTGTGGCCGCTGTTCTTAGACTTAACTTCTTCGAACACCTGGCGGATCGCGTTCACGACCAGCTCCGGCTGATCCTGGTGGATGAAGTGCCCGCTCCGTTCGGCGATGACCTGCCGCCCCCGCGGCGAGCGGCCCACGAGGTCTCGCTGCATCTCCAGGTGGAGCTGGTAGTACTTGGGCGCCAGCGCCGGGTTGGCATAATCCTCGGCCCTGTAAGGCACCCCCTGCGTCAGCACGACCAGGGGGATGTCCGCGTGCCAGTTCAGCGCCTCCATCAGCGCCCGCATCGAGCAGAGGTCGAGGCTCTCGTTCGGGTGGCTGACGACCAAGTCCGAGGGCTTGGCCGCCTTCAGCATCGCCTTCAGCGTGTCGGGAGGGATGAGCGCGACGCCGCGATCCGCCTCGTCTTCGTGCGCCGAATCGACCAAGACCATGCCGGCCACCTCCGACGGGTAGTAGCTGGCGTAGAGCCGCGCCAGGAGGCCGCCGAGCGAGTGCCCGACCAGCACGTACGGGCCGGGCACCTTCGCGTTCGTCAGCAGCGCGTGCAGGTCTTCGGTCACGGCGACGACGGTGCGGGGCGTCGGCGCCGGGTCGCTCCCGCCGAGGCCGGCGCGGTCGTAGGAGCAGACGCGCGCGAACTTCGCCACCTCCGGCTGAACCCTTTCCCAGACTCCCGAAGAATTCCCGAACCCCGATTCCAGTATGACGGTGGGGGCGCCGACCGCGCCCACCCCGGAGCATTTAATGTTCAGACGCCGGCCGCCCACGTCCACCCGCGCCTCCGCCTGCGGCGGCCCGGCGGCCACACTCTGCCAGCCCCGGGCCAAACCGCCTTGAGCCGCCACCGCCACGCAGAGCGCCAGCGCCAGAACTCTCTTTACCTCACACATAACCTGTTCCCCCTTGAACTACTCGCACTTTAAAGTCATCGTGTCGGCTGTCAGGTGCAGGCCGTTGTCTGGCCGGCTCTTGCATACCAAAAGTTATACTCGTGGCCTCGTCAATGCGGGCAGTCACTGCTAGCGTGGTCTTTGCTCCCGCACTTCCTACATTCGGACGAGAAAAGACCATGTGGGCAATCACTGGTTGCGTGATTTTTACTCCCACACCTCCCGCACTCGGAGGAGAAGAGCCCATGCGGACAATCGCTGGTTGCGTGATCCTTGCTTCCACACCTGCCGCACTCAGACGAAAAGAGTCCGTGGGGACAGTCACTCGTCGCATGATTCTTGCTTCCGCACTTCCTACATTCGGATGAGAAGAATCCGTGGGGGCAATCGCTAGTGTCGTGCTCTTTGCTCCCACACTTGCCGCACTTCGTTGAAAACAAGCCCATATCGTTCTCCTATGGCGGTTACCCGGCTCCCGTGTCGGTAGTGTTCGGGCGGCGGGCGCGCATGCGGATGCCGAAGTGTTCGAGCAGGGCGGCGGCGTACTCTTCGTCGCCCGCGAGTTCGCGCTCCGATTTCGCGCCGCCCTGCGTTGTGATGAGGCGCAGCCCGCTTAGCGTGAGCCGGCCTTCTTCGGTCAGGCGCGAGCAGAGCGGCGCGCGCGTGAAGTGAGACTCGGGCGAGGTCTGGTGGAAGTGGCACATCCCCGCGTAGTCTCCGAAGACGTGCGGCTCAAGGCCGAAGCGGTACTCCGGCTCCCACTCTCCGCCCGCCTCCCTGCGCAGCAGCAGGAGGCGTTCGCCGTCCTCTTCGATGCGGAAGGCGCGCGTGCCCTGCGCCTGCTCCGCGCGCGCGTCCAAACGCAGCGGCTCGACGAAGGAGTCGCCGAAGCCCACGTCGGCCAGCCAGCGCTCTTCGAGTTTAACCAGCAGCGCCATGTGGTCGAACTCCGGCCCGAAGCCGCCCCCGCGCCGCGCCACCTCTGCCGAGAGCATCTCGACCCGAAAGCCGAGCGCCCCGAGCAGCGCCGCGAACAGCCCGTTCAGCTCGTAGCAGAAGCCGCCGCGCCGGCGCGCGACGACCTTCTCGAAGAGCGCCCCGTCTTCGAGCACGACCTTTTCGCCCGCGTGGATGCTCAGGTTCTCGAAAGGCACCGCGAGCAGGTGCGCGACGTGCAGGCGGCGCAGGGTCTCCGCCGTCGGCGCGAGCGGGCCGCGGTAGCCGATGCGTTCGAGGTAGGCTGCGACGTCCATCCCTTCGGTCAACCTTCAGAGCATCGGCGCGATGGCTTCGGCCGCCTCGGCGGACGTGACGACGGGCACGAACTCGAACCCGACGATGTCCTCCCAGCGCGCGGCCCACTCACGGAGGAGGCTCGGGTCTTCGCACTCCATCAACTGGAAGCAGCGGCCGAAGTCCGGCTCGACCCAGCTCCCGACGTACCGCAAGCCCTCCGGCGCCATGCGCCCGCGCTCGCGGAAGCGCCGGTAGACGGCCGCCGCCCGCTCGCGCCCGCCGAAGTGCTCGATGACCATGAACAGCATCCGACGCCTCCCACCCCTCAAGCTTCCTTGCGCAGCCAAGCGCCCACGACCTTACTCATCCCCGTCGGGTGCTCTTTGAAGCCGAGCCTCTTGTAGAAGTCCGGAACGTCTTCGGTGAAGAGGTAGACGTGCTGCCCCTCCAAACTGGCTTCGAGCGTCTCCAACATCCTGCGCGCGATGCCGCGCCGTCGGTAAGGCGAGAGCGTCCACACGTCAATCACGTAGGCGTTGCAGACGCCGTCGGAGAGCGCGCGCGCCGTGCCGACGATCTTCTCGCCGTCGTGCGCGACCACCGCCGCGTAGCTCGCCTCGAAAGACTCGCGCAACTGCTCGGGCGTGCGCCCGTTGTCGAAGTCGTCCGCGGCCAGCGTCTCCTTCATCTGCGCCCAGTCCACGCCGCCGAGTTCCGTCCTGTATTTGATCTCGGCCACCGCCGACGCCCCTCCCGCCGTCCCGCCTCACCTCGCCCCGCGCGGCGACAACTGTTCGAGCCTGCGGAGGAGTGCGGCCTTCTCGGGCGCGTTCGCCTGCGAGACCGCGGCGCGCGTCTCCGCCAGAGACTTCCTCAACATCTCCCGCTCCTGCCGCGCGTACTGGTCGCTGCTCTTGTTCTTTAAGGACTCGTCCAACTGCTGCGAGGCGAGCGCCTCCTTCAAGTTCTGGAGCACCTCGGCGGCGTGCGCCCCCGTCGGGTAGAGCGCGAGGTAGCGGCCTTCCGTGGCCTGTAGGCGGAAGAACTGGCAGACCTCGTCCGATTCGCACTCGCCCGGGTAGAGCGCGTTCGCGGCGTCCCACGCGATGCGGTCGCCCAGGGGCGTGCCGTGATACTTCTTCTCCAGCTCCCAGAAGGCCTCGGACTTCACGGCCCAGCCGCCCGCCAGCTCGTGGTAATAGATTTCGCGCGCGTGCGCCTTCTGAAACTTGAGGTCGAGCAGGTTGCCCTTGTCGTCCACGCCCATCGAGCCGACGACGCGGTTCAGCGCTTGCAGCCGCGCGCGTTCCAGCCCGCCCGCCGCCGCCCCCCTGGTGTCGGCCAACGCGCCCTCGACGAAGTTGAAGAGGTCGAGGCCGTCGTCCTTGCTCATCTCCTCGATGTTCAGCCGCTCCTCGGCGATGCGGAGGACGGTCTCGCCGCCGCGCCGCGGGTCGAAGTCGGCCAGCAGCGCGCCGAAGACCCAGCCCTGCTCGCCGCCGGGCAGCGCGACCCGATACCAGTAGTCCTTCTTGCTGCCGAGCTCGAACTGCTCGGCCGAGCGCGCGTCGGCGCTCAACAGCGTGCCGAGCTTGAGCCGCGTGACCTCGGCGGCATTCGTATCCGGGGCCGTACGCGCGCGCACCGCCGAGGCGGTCGTGATCTTCTGCTGCGCCCCGCCCAGGTTCACCACCTGCGCGGAGGCGCTGACGCCGAGGACGATGAAGAGGGAACAGACGGCGAGCGTCTTGAAGGTTGGAAGGGGATGCAAGGATTACCTCCGTGGGTTGATGAAGGGTCGGGACTACTCGAAGAAGTTGCGTTTGCGCCCCTTGTTCTCCTTGCGCCAGACGCGGAAGAAGATGACGACGGCGACGACGGCGACGACGAGCAGCACGCCCATGCCGACCAGCGTGAAGACCAGCTCGGTGAAGTCGTTCTCGTCGCCCAACTCTTACACCTTCCTGCTCAGGCCGCCTCCTGCTCGTCCGACTCTTCGGTCGTCGGCGGCGCGGGCGTGTAGCGTATGCGGCGGATGCGCCGGCCCTCGACCGCTTCGACGAGGAAGCGGCCGCCCTCGTGCTCGACCTCCTCGCCGGTGCCGAGGATGCGGCCGGAGGTCGCGAGCAGGAAGCCGGCCATCGTCGTGTAGCCCGCCTCCTCGGGGAGCTTCAGTTTGAAGCGGCGGTTGGCGTCGCGCACGGCGAGCATGCCGTCGAGCAGGAACGTCCCGTCCGGCTCTTCGACGATCTGCGACTTGGTCTCCTCGTCGTACTCGTCGTTAATCTCGCCGACGATCTCCTCGAGCAAGTCCTCCAGCGTCACGATGCCTTCCAGCCCGCCGTGCTCGTCCACCACGCAGGCGATGTGCGTCTTCTGCGCCTGCATCTGCGCGAGGACGGAGCCGAGCCGCGCCGTCGCGGGGACGAAGAGCGCCGGGTGGAGCATCGCCTCCATGTCGAACGCGACCGAGCCGACCGTGCGCAGGCAGGGCATCAAGTCCTTCATGAAGAGGACGCCGGCCACGTCGTCGAGGCGCTCGCGGTAGACGGGCAGGCGCGAGTAGCCGAACTCGCAGAAGGCGTGCTCGCACTCTTCGAGCGTGGCCGTCACGGGCAGCGCCTGCACCTCGGTGCGCGGAATCATCGCCTCGCGCACCTCGGCCTCGGAGAAGTCGAAGACGCGGTTGATGAGACGCCGCTCCTCCTCCTCGAGATGGCCGCTCTTGTGCGAGATGTTGACGAGCTGTCGGATCTCCTCCTCGGTGTAGATCGAGGCGTGCTCGCTCGAGCCGTGGAGGCCGACGGCGCGCGTCGCGGCGGAGCTGGCGACGTCGAGCAGGCGGATGGGCAGGCGGAAGATTTTCGAGAACCAGTACATCGGCCCGACGGTCATCAAGGCGACGCGCTCCGAGCGCTCGATGCCGAGCATCTTCGGCACCTGCTCGCCGAGGACGATGTGGAGGAAGGTGATGACGACGAAGGCGATGGCCGAGGCGACGAGGTGGCGCGCGTAGTCGGAGAAGCTGTTGCCGAGGGACGCGGGCAGAGACTCTCCGAGGCGGTCGAAGGGCGGCACGAGTAGCTCGGCGAGCGTGGCCTCGCCGATCCAGCCCAGCGCGAGCGAGGAGAGCGTGACGCCGAGCTGCGTGGCGGAGATGTAGGCGCCGAGGTTGTCCTTGAAGGCGAGCAGGCGGCGCGCGCGCTTGTTGCCCGACTCGGCCAGCGTGGCGATGCGCATCCGCCGCACGCTGACGATGGCGAACTCCGAGGTGACGAAGAAGCCGTTGGCGGCGACCAGCACGAAGACCGCGAGAATTCTGATGAACGTTTCCATCGGCCGGGAGCGTCAGCGTGGACTGAAACGACGGGAGCAAGCTTAGTGAAGGCAAAAGGCAAAACGCAAGAGGCGGGGGCCACTTATTCCCGCAGGCGCTCGAAGAATTCGACGAGGCGGTTCTCGGCCCAGTGCCGGTCTTCGCCCGCGGCGCGGTCGGAGAGGAAGCCGACGTGGCCGCCGCGGCGCGTGAGGACGAGGAGCACGTCGGGGTTGTCGGCGATGGATTGGTCGAGGAACGGCCCGGCCGGGATGAGCGGGTCGTCGGCGGAATGGATGATGAGCGTGGGGACGCGTATCTCTTTGATGACCGCGCGCGAGCTGGTGCGGGCGTAGTAGTCGTCGGCGTCGCGGTAGCCGCCGTGCGGGGCGGTGAACTGCTCGTCGAACTCGCGGATGGTGCGCACGCGGCGCAGGGCCGGCGTGTCGTACTGGCCCGGACTCAGAAGCCCTTTGCGCCGGACGCGGTCGCGCAGGTTCGAGACGAAGCTCCAGCGGTAGAGGGCGTTGCCCCGGCTCTCCAGCGCGTGGGCGCAGGAGTCGAGGTCGATGGAGGGCGAGACGGCGGCCACGCCCCTGAGCGCCGCGGGGGAGTCCGCGCCGTAGTCGCCCGCGAGGCGCAAGACCATGTTGCCGCTCATCGAGAAGCCCGCGAGGTAAATCTCCGGCAGGGTCTCCCGCCCGGCCAACTCTCCGAGGAGGACGCGCCGTATGTCCTCGGTCATGCCGCTGTGGTAGAGCGTGGCGGCGAGGTGCTCGGTGCCGCCGCAGTTGCGCATGTTCATGCCGACGACGTTGAAGCCGCGCGCGAAAGCCTTCTGCGCCGTGCCGAGCACGTAGAGCGAGTCGGTCGAGCCTTCGAGCCCGTGGATGAGGAGGAGGGTCGGCGCCGCGTGCCTCTCCTCCTGCCAGCGGCACTTGAGGAGGATGCGCGTGCCGGCCTCGACCTCGAAGAGCCGCGACTCGTAGAGAGCGCGCTCTTCGTACAACGCGCGCCGGCGCGGGAAGTGCTTCGAAGAGACGATGGTCTGCGCGTGCGGCCCGCGGAAGAGCGGGTGCGGCACGAAGGGCTTCGGCGCGAAGGCGCGCGCCACCCCGCCGAGCCGCGCGCTCAAAGCCTGCGCGGGGATGTGTTCGGCAAGTTCAGGGGTTTGAAATTTCAAATTTGCGATTCGAAATCAAAGGCCGCTCACATCAGCCGCGTCGGCTCGTTGACGGGCGGGTCGCCGGCGGGCTTAGGGCTCGCGGGCTCTTCGACGGGGGCGGTGGGCGTGGGCGCGTCGGGCGGGAGCGGCGGCGGCTCCGGCTGCGCGGGGTCGTCCGGGCGCGTGGGCGGAAGTTCGGGCTGCTGCTCGGGCTGCGGCGGCTCGGCGTTCGGGTTGCGGCTCAAGGTCTCTCCCTCCTGGTTTGCGGAATGCAAAGACTCTAGCACGAATCGGCGTTGTGCCACACGCGACCCGCCGGCGGTGAAGGGAAGTCGGAGGAGTCCGCGCGGCACGCGGGTTGAAGTCACGTGCGGGCAGGGGCGCACGCCGAAACGTACGCAAGGCGCGGGCGTGGCGTGGGGCGCCGCCCACAGCAAAGGAGACCGTCCATGAACACCATCGTCGTCACGTACCTCTCGTACGTCTTCCTGAGCGTCGCGCTCACGGTCTGGGTCGCGCAGACGCTCCACAAGAACGGCCGCATCTTCCTCGTCGACGTCTTCCACGGCAACGAGGCGCTGGCCGACTCGGTCAACCACCTGCTCGTCGTCGGCTTCTACCTCATCAACCTCGGGTACGTGACGCTGGCGCTGAAGCTCGGCTACCAGGTGAACAACGTGCAGGAGGGCATCGAGGCCCTGTCCTGGAAGGTCGGGCTGGTGCTGCTCGTGCTCGGCGGGATGCACTTCTTCAACCTGCTCGTCTTCAGCCGCATCCGCCGCGGCTCGACCTACGGGCGCACGGTCGCCTACGCCGGCCCCGAAGGCTTCCGCGGCTTCACGACGGGCGCGGCCGGCGAGGGGGAATGAAACGGGATCAGGTCAGAGGGTTTGGGGGCGTGCTTTGAGTCGCTTGGGTCGCGCGCCCCCGAATCCAACTGGCGACGAGGGCCGCCGTCTCCGAGACGGCGGCCCTCGTCGTGTCGATGAGCGTGACGGGCGGCTCGGTCTGCGCGGCGTGCTCTTTGAGCCAGTGGTTGAACTTAACGTGCTCGCCGACCAACTCGTCGGTCGTGTTGCGTCACGAAGGGCGCGCGCAGGCGGGCGGTCAAAACCTCGTCGTCGCAGACGAGCCCCAGGTAGTGAATCCCCGAGAAGATGAGTGATGAATGAATGAATACGGCTTCGAGGTTATATTCATCATTCATCACTCATCATTCATCACTTTCACCTCCCAGCCCGGCGGCGCGTTGGAGGTCGGCGACGACGAAGCGGATCATGCGGTAGGTGACGTGGCGCGGGAGCGCTTCGCGCAGGGGCTTGAGGCGCTCGGTGCCGATCTCGGCGGCGGCGCGTTCGATGAGTTCGCGGTCTGGCGCGGAGACGAAGCGCGTCACGTCGAAGGGGCGTCCGCGGAGGATGCAGTCGGCGAGGTGGCCTTCGACCGTGATCTCGGTCAGGCCGCGCTGCGCGCAAATCTCTTCGACCGTGAGGCCCTGTTCATATAAGGCATAAGTCTCGTCCACGGTGTTCGCCTTCGGCGCGGCCGGGGCGCTGGCGCGTTGGGACGTGCGGGGAGGGGAAGCGTAGGCCGGGCCGGTGTAGAGCGGCGGCAGGCGCAGTTGCACGGCGGCGCGCTCGCGCATGACCTCGCCGCCCGCGGGCGTCAGCGAGATGGTCGGGTAGGCGCCGCCCGTGACGTGCAGGCAGCCGGCGGCGACGAGCGCGTCCACGTAGAGCAGTATCTCGTCCTGCGTCATCCCCGAGAGGATGCCGTAGGTCGAGAGCTGGTCGAGGCCCGCCTGCGAGAGCTTGGCCGAGCGCGAGCCGCGCAGGGCCGACGCGAGCAACCCCTTGCCGAAGCGCCCGCCCATGCGCGCCGCGCACGCGAGAATCTTGCGCACCGTCAGGCGCTCGTCCTCCGAAAGCTCGCGCGGCTCCGTGACGGCGATGGAGCCGGCCCCGTCCTCCTCCTCAAAGGCAGGTGCCTCGGCCGCCTCGCGCTTCTTGCGCACGCGCGACTGCGCGGCCAACTCCTCTTCGAGTTCGAGCCCGGCGGGCACGTGCTTCATGATGAAGCGGTCGAGGTCGCGCGGGGCGTCGAGCGGCGGCGCGCTCTGCGCGCGCGCGGGCGCCGCGCCGCGCAGGAGGCAGTTGCCGCACTTGCCGCAGGTGCCGTCGTGCGAGCGGTCGCCGAAGTAATCGAGGATGAAGGAGCGGTAGCAGTTCTCGGTGTAGCAGAACGAAATCATCTCGCGCAGCTTCCGCTGTTCGAGCGCGGCGCGGCGCGCGAGGTCTTCGGGCCGGATGCGCAGGCGCGTCGCGGGCTGCTCGTCTTTCATCACGACGCCGCGCGTGCGCCGCGCGGGCTGGTAGCGGACGATGCCGCCTTCGGCGAGCGAAGAGAGAGCACGCCGCGTCTGCGCCAGCTCCATCCCGAGCGTGTCGGCGAAGTCGGCCACGTCCACCTCCGCGTCGGCGCGCTCGCTCAAACCGTAGCCGCCGAGCAGTGAGAAGAGCACCTGCTTGAGCTGCGCGCTCTTTCGCGACGCGACCGCCTCGCGCGCGAGGTGCGGCGGCATGAGGAGTCTCAAGGAAGCGCGGTTCTCCGATCCCGTGCCGCGCTCGATGTGCCCGGCCTTCTCGAGCGTGATGAGCGCCGACTGGACGGCCATCTCGTTGCGGACGCCCGCGCGCGCGGCGATCTCGCGCGTCGAGAGTTCGATCCGCTTCTGGCCCGTATCGACCAGGGCCGAGTAGACGTTCGAGATCAGCTCGGGCGGCGGGTAAGAGCCTTCGATGAAGTAGTCCTGCGTCCGCTTGTCCGCGTAGTTGAAGAGGAGCAGGCAGACCGACTGCCGGCCGTCGCGGCCCGCGCGCCCGATCTCCTGGTAGTAAGCTTCGATGGAGCCGGGCAGGTGGAAGTGCACGACGAAGCGTATGTCGGGCTTGTCGATGCCCATGCCGAAGGCGTTGGTGGCGACGATCACCTGCGCGCGCCCCGACATGAAATCCTCCTGCGCGCGCACGCGCTCCTCGTCGGTCATCCCGGCGTGGTAGCCGACTACGAGCAGGCGCGCGTCGAGGAGCTTCCGGGTGATCTGCTCGACCGACTTGCGCGTCGAGGTGTAGACGATGCCCGACTGACCCTTGTACTCCCCGGCGAGCTGTTTGATGCGCGCGTACTTCTCGCGCTCCTTCTCGGTGTGGACGACCCCGAGCGCGAGGTTCGGGCGGTCGAAGCCGCTGACGAAGGCGCGCGGGTCTTCGAGCTTGAGCTGCTCGATGATGTCGGCGCGGACGTAAGGGGTGGCCGTGGCGGTGAGCGCGATTGTCTGCGGGTTCCCGATGCGCTCGCGGAAGGATTGAAGACGGAGGTAGTCGGGACGAAAGTCGTGGCCCCATTGCGAGATGCAGTGCGCCTCGTCCACGGCGAAGAGGCCGATCTCGGCGCGCTGCAACGTCTCGACGAAGTGGTTGCTGCGAAAGCGCTCGGGCGCGACGTAGAGGAGTTTGAAGCGGCCCTGCCGGACGCCCGCGATGCGCTCCTTCTGCTCCTCGAAGTCGAGCGAG
Source organism: Acidobacteriota bacterium (assembly GCA_019239425.1). Classification (GTDB taxonomy): domain Bacteria; phylum Acidobacteriota; class Blastocatellia; order Pyrinomonadales; family Pyrinomonadaceae; genus QHXN01. Next base: position 19,140 of record JAFAZX010000066.1, on the reverse strand, counting down.
CTGTTGATGAAGGTCGCGGGCAGGCCCTTCGCCCGGAGCGCGTCCACCTGGTCTTTCATCAGCGCGATGAGGGGCGAGACGACGACCGTCACGCCGTCCCTCATCAACGCCGGGAGCTGAAAGCACAGGGATTTGCCGCCGCCCGTCGGCATCACGACGACCGTGTCATGGCCGGCGAGAATCGACTCGACGACCTCGCCCTGGCCCTCGCGAAAAGCCTCGAACCCGAAGAACTTGTGGAGCGCGGCCAGCGCCTCTTCCATGTGTACAGCGTGAGTCATCGGCGTGCGAAAGAAAGGGAATTGTACCGCAAACGCATGGCGAACGCAGCCGGCCGACTCCTTAAATCGGCCCTCGCGGTTCGCGCCTCGTAAGCCCGTGCTTCTCCCATCTTCCCAGCATCCAGAATCATAAAAAAGAATAAAAATTAGGCTTTTATTCCCCTACAGGTAACTATATTCTGTGACGGTATGGAGGTAAGAAGCATGACGGATAACAACAATATTTTCGGGGAAAAGGTTAAATTTCTGAGGAAACATAGGCACTGGACGCAGGAGAATCTCGCCGACCGCGCCGGACTCAGCCAGTCTGAGGTTTCCAGAATCGAGAAAGGACGCTTCCGCGACCTCAACGAGGAAACAGTTAGGAGTCTCGCCCGCGCCTTTGAGATAGCTCCCGAGACGTTAGCGCAGAACACACCCTTCGCTACCTTGTTCGGCCAGTCTGAGACCCTCGTTTGCGGGCCGGTGTACGAAGGGTTGCCCTTCACCGCCTATTTCGCCAGCGCATTGACCGGGTTGGACGACGAGCGCCTGACGGAAGTCGAGTCGCTAGACGAAAAGGTTGATCAGATTTGCCGAGCATACCAGCACTATCCCATTTTCCTTTACAGGCCGCGCTTATATACCTCCCCTAAGTTCAACCCCGAGACGAGTGCGCGCGCGGTCTATGACATAGACCAAGAGCGTGTCTCCACAGCCGACTTGTTGATCCTCGCCGCCGTCTTCCCCAGCTTGGGCGCGGGGATGGAACTTCAGTTGGCCCTCCAGTCCTGCTCCTCAGTCGTCCTGCTGACGAAGAAAGGGAACCCACTGTCCCGCATGGTTCAGGGATGTCCTGCCGAGAAGGTGATCGTGGAGTACGATGACCTTCGGGAGGTCGAAGAGGGATTGAGCGAGGCGTTGAGGTCGCTGATGCCGCGCTTGGCTGAACTTCGGCTCTCACACATCGATCCACAAGGCGAAACAGCTGGCTTCGAGTTGGGCGACAGAATTCGGCGTCTGCGACGCGACCGGGGAAACATGAAGGCCGGCGAGCTGGCGCGAATGATCGGGGTCGATGAGGCTTACATCCAGACCTTGGAGACCAAGCACGAGCAGATCAGCAATCCGTCGCTCAAAATACTGCGCCGCATCGCGAGGGCTCTCAGCACTTCCGAGGCGTACGTAATAAGCGGACAGCAGGTGCCGATCCAACAGAAGGATCAAAGGTTCAACGACCATCTGAGGGCGCTCGACGCGCTTGTGGAAGAGACATCGATGTCCGCGAAGGACTACAAGGAGCTGTGGTCGGAGCACGTCGAAAAGTACCAATACGCTCTCTCCCTCCCGGGGGCGGACAATCGCGTCGAGATCGGCGGCCGGCAGTACTGGGTGGAGAGGTATGACCAGCTCAAGAAGAAAATCTCCAAGGGCGGGAAGCTCTTTTAGCGGAACCCCCGACGCGGATAAGGCCGCCTTCACGAGCCCGCTTGCGCGAGGCCTGTGCGACGCCGTGCCGGGGGCTAAAGACCCCGTGGAAGCGATTCTCTGGCACGCGCGGATGCTCACGCTCGAATCCGGCGTCACCTCGCCGCCCTTCCGCCCCGCTTCCTACGCACACCTCCGCAGAGTAAGGCGAATTGTCCAGCGGGAGATGGAGGTCGAGGGGCGACTGTTGCCGCAGGGACGGGACTTCGTCATTGAGCTGCGTAAAGATCGGCCGCGCGAGCGTCAGAACTTTACCTGCGCGCATGAACTCGGTCACACCTTCTTCTACGACTCTGTGCCGACCATTAAGTACAGGAGCCTCGCCTCCGTGGAGCCGCACCACGACGAGCAGGAAGAGAAGCTTTGTAACATCGCCGCGGCGGAACTGCTGATGCCAGCGACTATCTTCTCGAAAATCGCCAATGACTTCCTCCCCTCGCCCCAGTCACTTCAGGAAATCGCGCGGACGTTCGAGACATCGCTCACGGCCACTGTCCTTCGCCTGCACGGATTAAAGCTTTGGGACGCAACTTTCATCCTGTGGAAGCGTCGCGGCAGCGCCCTCACGGCGGCTTGGATAGCGAGACCGAATCGTGGCTTGACCTACTTTCCGCCTCTGGCCGTGGGCGATGCCGACTCTTCCGGCATTTACGACGCCTTACGGAATGGAAAGACGACGGTGGGCGAGGAGTGGCTGACCTTCCAGAATCAGTATAGGCGTTGTCATGTAATTTCCGCGTGCATGTCGAACTCTTCGGCGATACTTTCGTGCGTGGCTGGCCACACCCACGCCCCTTCTAAACCCACGGCGCCGCACACGCCGGCCATGTTACCGCTGCCGCTTGAATACGATTGCACTTGCGATGGCACTGGTTGGCGCTCTTTCAAGAAAGACGGACGCAGCTACGCTGCCCGCTGCCGTGCCGCACAGCACTTCACCCGCTGCGCGGACGTGCCCCAAGACTAGAATCACATCCATGCCGAGGCTGACGGCCAAGTCCCTAGCAACGCTAAGTAACCTTTGAAAAGAACGGGGCACTTTTGTAGTGCCCCGCCGGGGTGTGATACCTCACTGCGAAGTAACCAGCTTTGCAGCCGAGGTCAGCCCCATGCTCTTTGTCACTATTGCATCCGAGTCGGAGTGTCAAGCCCTGCGCGACCTGACCCGGCAGGCCGCCGGGCGAGTCGCTCTGCGCGCGCTGATGGTCTTATGGTCGGCCGCGCGCGTCCCCATCCCGGAGATCGCCTCGCGCTTGCACTGCCGCCCGAAGACCGTCAGGAAGTGGCTCCGCCGCTTCGAGCGCGAGGGCACCGCCGGCCTCCTCGATCTACCGCGTGCGGGTCGCCCGCGCGCCGACACCGCGGTCGCACGTCAAGCGGTCTGGGCGCAGGCGCATCAGCCGCCCTCCTGCTTCGGCTACGTCGCGGCCCTCTGGACGATAGCGGCGCTGACGCGCCACCTGGCCGGGCGCTGCTCGCTGCGCCTCTCGGCGTGGAAAGTGCGCGAGTTGCTGCGCTCATTGCGTTATCGCTTCACGCGCCCGAAGCACGCCCCGCGCAAAGTAGACCCCGAGCGCGAGCAGGTGCAGCAGGCCCTGGGGCGGCGCATCGCCGAGGCTCGCAGTGCGGGGGCGCACGTCCTAGTCGAGGACGAGACCGACATCCGACTCTTCCCCGTGCTGCGGCGGATGTGGCTCGTGATCGGCGAGCAGTTGCGCCTTCAGGCCCCGCTTCAGAACCAGAAGCGGACGATCTTCGGCGCCATCGACATCGAGACGGGCGCGGTCTTTTACCGCGTCTTCGGCCGCAAGCGCACCCTGGAGATGGTCGGCCACCTCGGCGACCTGCTGGCCGCGTACGGCGGCGAGCCGCTGCTGGTCGTCCTCGACCACGCCTCGATCCATAAGAGCCGGCTGCTGCGGGAGTGGCTCTCGCTCCACCCGCAGGTGGAGCTGGCTTACCTGCCGCGCTACGGCGGGCATCGGGACAACCCCGTCGAGAAGCTCTGGTGGCATCTGAAGGGGACGGCGCTGGCGAACCGCTGCTGCTCGTCCATCAACGAGCTGGTGGCGGCGGTCGAACGATACTTCTCGGAGTTGACGCCGGAGAAGGTCTTTCAACTCGTCGCTTGAAAACGTCCCGAACTTTTCAAAGGTTACTTAGCCTGATAAAGATCAAATAATTATTCAGGGTAAATATTAAGCTTTAAGTACCCCTCAGCCCGAAGTATTGTTGCTTCCGGGGGCGGTGGGCGACTGACGCGAGTGGCCCGGTTCACGGTCGAAGGAGTACCACAGCCTTAATCAAGTTCGCCGTCAGTAGGGCGCGAACGGTAGTTAGAGAGGTGACGATAATGGGAGCGATAAAGCAGTTGATGGAGGCGTACGACGTACTCTATATGATCGTTGTGCGTACGGCGGAGTTGGCCGGCATAATCTTGATCTGTGTTTTCATCCTGCGCTCGCAGGCGGAGCACGCCGGGGTGAGGGGCAGACGGGCAAAGCGCTCCGCCAGCGGCCAGAAGAAGCAAAGCGTGGGAAGTGACAAGGAGTAACGCGTCTGGGCCTCACGCCACTGCAAACTCAGGCGCGGCTCAAAGCATGGCGATGATATCAGCCGCCGAAAGTGTGAGGTGGTGGTCGGAACGCGCCCATCGTCGTGGCTCGGGCTCTCTCGCACCGAAGGGACGTTGCTTGATGCTAGGCGAACGGCCGTCGTAAGCTTAAAACTTATGAAGAAGGGCGAGTGGGAGGCGCGGACGAAGCGCGAGCTGATGATAGAGGTGTGGGAGCACCTCGACTGCGAGTCGGTGGGCGCGAGCGAGCTGGAGGCCGTGCGCGAGGCCGTGCGCGAGCGCTTCGGCGAGGGCGCGGTCGAGAGTCCCGCGCGCGTGGCCCGCGTGCTCGCCGACGAGGGCGCCGAGCTGCGCCACGCCGAGGTGATGGAGCTGGACGCGCGCTGGCGCACGCAAGACCCTTACGAGGCCGCCTTCCGCAACGTCCTCAAGTTCTCGACCTTCGAGGAGGCCGCCGCCTCCATCCGCCGGCTCGACAACCTGCGCAAGCAGTTCCGGCGCAAGGGCGACCGCGAAGGACTCCGGCGCGTGCAGGAGACCGTGCTCAAGGGGAAGCAGCGCGCGCAGATGATCGCGCGCAACCAGTCGGTCAACGAGCGCAAGCGCGCAGAGAAGGCCGAGATGGCCGAGTGGTTCACCGTCTGGCTCAACCAGCCCGAAATCTTCGAAGACTGGCTCTCGCTCCGCCTCGCCTCGAAGGACTTCCGCGCGCGCTTTCTGGAAGATGAGGGGGCGGGGAAGTGACCTCACGTTTACCCGTTCCACCTCTCATACTGACTTGCAAATCGAGATAAGGCCCTCCCTCGCTGGGAGCGCGGGCATCCCTGCCCGCAAGCGTGCTTGAGCACGCTGACCGTCTACCGCTTTACCTCGACGTTGAGGTGTAAAGCCTCTCAGCTTTCGCGCTGCGCGCTCAGGCGGGCAGGGATGCCCGCGCTCCCAGCTTTCACACTTCTCTTTGACCCAAGCGGGTCGGTCAAACTAAGAGCAGGACAATCAGACTGACCGGCGGGCGCGAAGTTCCGCGGGGCGGGGTTGCGCGTTTTGCCGGACTTTCAGGGCGTTTTTCTCTCCGGCGGCCGTTGGAACGGGGGGTGCATAAAGGGCGGCGGGGACGGCTAGGATATTTCCACCACCCCGACGCTTCCACGAATCGAACAAGGGGAACAAGGGGGAAGCGAGGACAAATTAAAAAGATGATAAGACAACTGAAATCCCCCATCGCCTTCCTGACCGCGGTCGCCGCGGTCGCCGCCGCGCTCGCGTGGCCGTGCGCGCCGCGCACCGCCGCGCAGATGTCGGGCGGCAGGCAGAAGTTCTCGGACGACCTGCGGCAGAAGCTCAAGCAGACGGGCAAGATTAACGTCGTCGTCAAGTCCGTCAGCTCGTGGAACAGCACGCTCGACGCGGCCGTCACGAACAGCAACGGGGCGGTGACGAAGACGTTCTCCAACTTCCCCCTGCGCGCCGTGAGTCTGCCGGCCGCGGCCGTCGAGGCTTTGGCCGCCCGCTCGGACGTGGAGTACGTCGCGCTCGACCGCGAGGTCAAGCTGCTCGGCCACGTCACGCTGACTTCGGGCGCCGACGCCGCGAGCGTCATGGGGAACTACAACCCGACCTACGACGGCACCGGCGTCGGCATCGCCGTGCTCGACTCCGGCATCGACCCGAACCACACCGCCTTCACGACCGAGACGGGCAGCACCTCGCGCATCGTCTACAGCAGGGACTTCACGGGCGAGAACCGCACGGACGACCCTTACGGCCACGGGACGCACGCCGCCTCCATCGCGGCGGGCAACGGGGCGGTCTCGAACGGCGCCTACCGCGGCATCGCGCCGAACGCCAAGATCGTCAACCTGCGCGTGCTCAACTCGCAGGGCAAGGGCACCGTCTCGGCTTTGCTCGCCGCCCTCGACTGGATTAAGACGAACCGGACGACCTACAACATCCGCGTCGTCAGCCTGAGCCTCGGCACCTCGGCCGTGGACTCCTACACGGTCGACCCGCTCTGCCTCGCCGTCCGCGGCCTCGTGGACGCGGGAGTCGTGGTCGTGGCCGCCGCCGGCAACGAGGGCAAGGACGGCTCGGGCAACAAGATTTACGGGCAGATTCACAGCCCCGGCATCGACCCCTCGGTCATCACCGTGGGCGCGGCGAACACCTTCGGCACCGACGCGCGCAACGACGACGGCGTCGCCTCGTACAGCTCGCGCGGGCCGACCCGCGGCTCCTGGACGGACGCAGCCGGCGCCAAGCACTACGACAACCTCGTCAAGCCCGACCTCGTCGCGCCCGGCAACAAGATCATCGACGCGCAGTCGGCCGGCAACCTCCTCGTGACGCAGAACCCGACGCTCGACGCCAACGTCTCCGGCTCGGCGGCGCGCGATCAGATGTACCTGTCGGGCACTTCGATGGCGACGCCGGTCGTCTCGGGCGCGGCGGCCCTGCTGCTCCAGGCCAACCCTTCCTTGACCCCCAACCTCGTCAAGGCCCTCCTGATGTACACGGCCCAGCAGCTCCCCGGCTTCAACGCCTTCGAGCAGGGCGCGGGCGAGGTCAACCTTGAGGGCGCGATGCGCCTGGCGCGCCTCGCGCGCACCGACCTCTCGTCCACGACCCCCGTCGGCACCTCGATGCTGACCGGCTCCCTCGGCATGCAGCAGACGACCATCGCCGGCTGGCAGTTCAACTGGTCGCAGGGCATCATCCTCGACCAGACCTTCGTGACGGGGACGAACCTCGTTACGAAGTACCAGCGCGTCTACGGCCTCGGCGTGCTGCTGAACGACGGGTCGCTGATGAGCGACGGGGTGCTGGTGGCGGACGGGTCGCTGATGAGCGACGGCGTCATCATGGGCGGCAACATCCTGACGGCCAGCGGGGCGCTGATGAGCGACGGGACGCCGTTCCTGGCGTGCAGCCAGCTCTACGGCTCCGGCTCGCTGATGAGCGACGGGACGCTGCTGATGGACGGCATGCTGATGAGTGACGGCTCGCTGATGAGCGACGGCGTGATGCTCGCCGACATGGCCGTGCAGGCCAACCTCGCGCTCGTGCAGGGCGACAGCACCACCTCGATGGTGAAGGTGGTCGAGGCTTCGCTCCCGCCCGCGGCCCCCGGCACGCTCAAGGCCGCGGTCGTCTCCAAGTCGCAGATCAACCTGACGTGGGTCGACGCCTCCGCGGACGAGACCGGCTTCAAGGTCGAGCGCTCGACCGACGGCGTGACCTACACGCAGCTCACGACGCTCGCGGTCAACTCCACCTCTTACGCCAGCACGGCCCTCTCGGCCGGGAAGAAGTACTACTACCGCGTCAGGTCGTACAACGCCAACGGCAACTCGGCCTACACGGCGGTCGTCAGCGCGACCACGCCCACGAAGTAAGGACTCTTCCCCGCGCGGCCGCGGTCGCATGGCCGCGGCCGCGCGGGCCTTCGAAACAGAACTCGGCACGCACAGAACTCGGCACGTAAGGCCGCACCGAACCTCTCTCTTCCAGCCCCAACTTGAAACCACTCACCTGACCGACCCGCGCGGGGCGGGTGAGTGGTTTCTCGTCATCCTGACGTGCCCGCGTCAGGATGACCGACCGGAGTCACAAGGCCCCTCCCCCTTGGGGGGCGAAAACACCCATTTTGTTGGACATTTCGCACCCCGCGGCCCGTCGGTCACTGGAATACTGCTTGCACTATTGTCTGCGCCCGCGGGCCCCTGCCCGCCCCACTCGTCGGCCCCGGGCGGTTTTGACATCCACGTGTTCCCGTCCCTTTGACGCAACCGATGCTCAGTTCCGCGATTAGACAGCGCATCTCACCGCTCTTCATGTGGGCGGTCATCACGTTCGGCGTGACCGCGTGCGCTCACAGCGTCACGCGCCTCCAGCCGGCGGGGCTCGGGATGCGCTTCGCCCTCATCGGGCTGGTGACGCTGGCCTTCGGCTCGCGCGTCTACGTGAAGATTCCGCGCGTGCGCGGGTCGATCTCCGTCTCCGACACCTTCATCTTCTTCGTCATGCTCTTCTTCAGCGGCGAGGCGGCCGTGCTGCTCTCGGCGGCCGACGGCTTCGTCTCGTCGGTGCGCATCACGCGGAAGAAGATGGTGATGGGCTTCAACGCGGGCGTCTCCGGCTGCTCGACCTTCCTGACGGTGCTGGTGCTGCGCGCCAGCTTCGGCGACATCCAGCAGCTCCCGCTCGGCGACCAGTCGCGCTACATCTCGGCCGTCTGCGTCATGGCGCTCGTCACCTACGTCGTCAACTCCGGCCTGGTCGCGACGGGCGTGGCGCTCAGGCAGGGGCTGCCGGTCTGGCAGATGTGGCGGCAGAACTTCCTTTGGACTTCGATCACGTACTTCGCGGGCGCGTCGGCCTCGGCCGTCGTCGTCAAGCTCGTGGGGGCCTTCGGCCTCTACGCCTTCCTCGCCACGGCGCCCATCGTCATCGTCGTCTACTTCACCTACTGCACCTACCTCAAGAACGTCGAGTCCTCGACCAAGCAGGCCGAGCTCGCCCGCCAGCACGCGCTCGAAGTCCAGCAGCACATGCAGGCGCTGCGCGAATCGGAGGAGCGCTTCCGCTCGGCCTTCGACAACGCGACCATCGGGATGGGCGTCGTCGCGCTCGACGGCCGCTGGCTCCAGGTCAACCGCAGCCTGTGCGAGATCGTCGGCTACGACGAGGCCGAGCTGCTCGCCTCGGAAGTCCAGCGGGTGACGCACCGCGAAGACCTCGTCGCGCTCGAAGAGCAGATGCAGAGGTTCACGGCCGGCGCCATCTCCTCGCACCAGTCGGAGCTGCGCTACTGGCACAAGTCGGGCAAGGAGGTCTGGGCGCACTTAGGCATGTCGCTCGTGCGCGACGGCGAGGCGCGGCCGCTCCACCTCATCTTCCAGATTCAGGACATCACCGACCGCAAGCGCGCCGAAGAGCAGCTCCTCCACGACGCGTTCCACGACGCCCTGACGGGGCTGCCGAACCGCGCGCTCTTCATGGATCACGTCAAGATGGCGATCCAGCGCTCGCGCCGCGCGGGCGACCGCTTCTTCGCCGCGCTCTTCCTCGACCTCGACCGCTTCAAGATCATCAACGACAGCTTGGGCCACATGGTCGGCGACCAACTCCTCGTCGGCATCGCGCACCGCCTCGAAGCGTGCCTGCGGCCGGGCGACACGGTGGCGCGGCTCGGCGGCGACGAGTTCACCATCCTGCTCGAAGACCTCTCCGTCACCGAGGACGCCATCGAGGTCGCGACCCGCGTGCAGGAGGCCGTCTCGCAGCCCTTCAACATCGGCGGCCACGAGGTCTTCACCACCGCGAGCATCGGCATCGCGCTCTCGCGCACCGGCTACGAGCGGGCGGAGGACTTGCTGCGCGACGCCGACACGGCGATGTACCGCGCGAAGATGGAGGGCAAGAAGCGCCACGTCGTTTTCGACAAGGCGATGCACGACCGCGCGATGGAGCTGCTGCAGCTCGAAACCGACCTCCGCCGCGCCATCAGCCGCAACGAGTTCTTCCTCAACTACCAGCCCATCGTCTGCCTGGAGACGGGACTGGTGTCGAGCTTCGAGGCGCTGGTGCGCTGGCGCCACCCCGAGCGCGGGCTGGTCATGCCTTCGGACTTCATCCCCGTGGCCGAGGAGACGGGCCTTATCATCCCGCTCGGCGCGTGGGTCTTGAACGAGGCGTGCCGGCAGATGCGCCTGTGGCAGCGGCAGGGCGCGGCGGACGAGACGGTGGCGGTGAGCGTCAACCTCTCCTCCCGGCAGTTCTCGCAGGCCGACCTCATCGAGCAGGTGGCGGGGGCCTTGCGCGAGTCGGGCCTGCGCCCCGGGAGCCTCAAGCTCGAAATCACCGAGAGCATGGTCATGGAGAACATCGACACGGCCATCGACATGCTGATGCAGCTCCGCGGCCTCGGCGTGCAGCTCGCCATCGACGACTTCGGCACCGGCTACTCCTCGCTCTCCTACCTGCACCGCTTCCCCATCGACACCCTGAAGATCGACCGCTCCTTCGTCACGCAGATGACGGACAACTCCGAGAACGCCGAGATCGTCCGCACCATCGTCACGCTCGCGCGCAGCCTCGACATGGCCGTCGTGGCCGAGGGCGTCGAGACGGCCGACCAGCTCCGGCAGTTGGGCGACCTCGGGTGCGACTTCGGCCAGGGCTACCTCTTCTCGCGCCCCGTCGGCGCGGGCGCGGCGGCCGAGCTGCTCGCCGACGAGCAGTTCTCCACACTCACACACGCCAGCGCGGAGGCTTCGCGCTTCCTCGCGGCCTAGAGGTCAGAGGCATTGGTGACAGCGACCACTTACACCGAAGCGCCGCCGCCCCCGCCGCTCGTCGCGGCCGGGGTCGAGACCGCGCGGCTGCGGCTGCGTCTCTTCACGCCCGAAGACCTCGACGGCCTCTGCGCGATCACGAGCGACCCGGTGGTGATGCGCTACATCGGCCACGGCCGCCCCTTCTCGCGCGAGGAGACGTGGGACAACCTCGAAAGGATCATCAACGCCTTCCGGCGGCGCGGCCACGGCCGCTGGGCCTTGGAGCGGCGCGACACGGGGGCGCTCGTCGGCTACTGCGGCATCTCTGCGGGGAACCCGGCGGTGGGCGTCGAGCTGGCCTACATGCTGGCGCGCGCGGAGTGGGGCAAGGGGTTCGCGCTCGAAGCGGGGCGCGCTTCGCTGCGCTACGGCTTCGAGGAGCTGGGGCTCGACTCAATCGCGGGCCTCACGCTGCACGGCAACCGACGCTCGCAGGCCGTCCTGAAGCGGCTCGGGATGAAGTACGTCCGCGACGCGCGCTACTACGACTTCGCCTGCGTCCACTACGCCATCACCCGCGCAGACTGGCGCCGCGACGAGTCGCCTTACCGAGTCATTCAAGGACAGTAGGCGGTAGGCAGTGAAGAGGGTGCTGGGTGCTGGGTGTTGGGTAAGTGCAGCTTGTCCTATCCGGCACCCAGCACCCAGCACCCAGCACCCAGCACCTTCTTACCGCCTACTGTCCTTCCAGCCAGCGCTCAAGCACGGAGACGACGTAGCGCTTCTCCGGTTCGTTGAGGGGGCGGCCTTTGGGGATGCGGTGCCATTTGAGGAGGCAGCCGCGGCAGCAGGTGGCCGTGGCGTGTTGCGCGATGAAGGCGGGGTGGCCGCGCATCGGCGTCTGGCGCCCGTCGTTCAAGGGCTCGGCGGGCGCGAGCCTTTTCTCGACGAAGTCGGCGGCGTGTTCGAGCACCCGGGGCATGCCCTTCTCGCGCAGGTAGTCGCGTTCCTTCGCGCCCAGACGGAACCTCCGGCGGAAGGCAGACCGGCCCAGGTCTCGGAAGATTTCTTCGAGGTCTCGCATCCTTCGAACTATCCGGGGAAGGTGAGCAGTGTAGCACCGCCCGCGCCGCCGTAAAAATTAGTTCTTGCCACGCGGGCGGCGTGTGGGGCATCATTGGCTCGTTACTCCTTCTCTCGCGCATCAACGGTGATGCGCCCCGCGCCTCGATCTTGGCGGCGGCGTTCGGATGGTTCGAGAGTAGGCTGACTTTAATCACAACAGGAGCCGCTCTTCGAGAGCACCCGGACGCGAAACCTTCGCCGCGACCGTTACGACGGAGCCACTTCACGTTGGAAGCTTCTCCCGACAGGCGCCCGGCCGGGCGCCAGAGGAACACACGCACATGGCGATAAAACTTTACGTCGGAAACCTCTCATTCCGGACTACGGGTGACGAGCTGCGCGAACTCTTCTCCGCGGCCGGCAACGTCGAGTCGGCCTCGGTCGTCGAGGATCGCGACACGGGGCGCTCGCGCGGCTTCGGCTTCGTCGAGATGTCCACGCGCGAGGAGGCCGAGGCCGCCATCGCGCAGTTCAACGGCAAGGAGTACGGTGGGCGCAACCTGACCGTCAACGAGGCCAGGCCCCGTGAAGACCGCGGCGGCTTCGGCGGCGGCGGCGGCCGGGGTGGCGGCGGCGGCCGCGGGGGCGGTTACGGCGGCGGCGGCGGCCGCGGGGGCGGCGGCGGTTACGGCGGCGGTGGCGGCGGACGCGACCGCGAGCCGCGCTGGTAAATAAGTGCCGTGAGCCGTGAACCGTAAACCGTGACAAGAAGGCTCTGCCTTTTCACTCGTCACGGTTTACGGCTCACGGCTCACGGCTTCACAAAACTTAACGCGAAAAGGCCCCGGCCGGAAAACATTCCGCCGGGGCTTTGCGTATGTCGGTGCGTGCCCGTCAACGGGTCGGTCTGGGTAGGACTTTTCAAACGACAGCATCGAAAGCCTGATGAAGTGCCCGGCCTGCACGTCCGAGATCGTCGCCGAAGGCCAGTCGTGCCCCTCCTGCGGGGCGTCGCTCGACGACTCCTACGCCGAGACGCGCATCCTGCCCGTGGACTCGAAGCCGCGCTCGGGCCGCAGGACGCCGACCCACACGCGCGCCAACTCAGTCCACACGACCTCCGACGCGCTCGACCACTCGCGCTTCATCTCCGGGACGATTCTTAACAGCCGCTACCGCATCGTCGGCCTCCTGGGCCGCGGCGGCATGGGCGAGGTCTACCGCGCCGAAGACCTGACGCTCGGCCAGCCCGTGGCTCTGAAGTTTCTGCCCGAGGCCCTCTCGGCCGACACCGCCGCGCTCACGCGCTTCCTGCGTGAGGTGCGGGTCGCGCGCCAGATTTCGCACCGCAACGTCTGCCGCGTCTACGACATCGGCGAGGCGGAGGGGCAGCAGTTCCTCTCGATGGAGTTCGTGCGCGGCGAAGAACTCTCTTCCGTGCTCAAGCGCTTCGGCCGGCTCCCGGCCGACAAGGCGACCGAGATCGCAAGGCAGCTCTGCGCGGGCCTCGCCGCCGCGCACGAAGCGGGCGTGCTCCATCGCGACCTCAAGCCCTCGAACGTCATGATCGACGAGAAGGGCGACGTGCGCGTCACGGACTTCGGGCTCGCGGATCTGCTCGAAGAGTTCGGCCAGGGCGCGGCGCTCGAAGGCACGCCCGAGTACATGTCGCCCGAGCAGTTGGCGGGGCGCGAGCTGAACGAGCGCAGCGACATCTACTCACTCGGCCTCGTCCTCTACGAACTCTACACGGGCCGCAAGGCCTTCACGGCGCCGACGCTCTCGGAGCTACTGCGGCTGCGCAAGACGGAGTCGATGCCGGAGCGCGCCTCGGCCATCGTGCGCGACATAGACCCTCTGGTCGAGCGCGTCGTCGAGCGCTGCCTCGCGCCCGACCCGCAGCAGCGGCCGGCCACCGCGCTCGCGGTCGCCAACGCCCTGCCGGGCGGAGACCCTCTGGCCGCCGCGCTCGCCGCGGGCGAGACGCCGAGCCCCGAGATGGTCGCCGCCGCGCCGAAGCAGGGGAGCCTTCGCCCGGCGGTCGCGCTCGCGCTCGCGGGCGGAGCGCTCCTGCTCTTCGCGCTCTGCTTCGCGCTCTCGGGCCGCATCTACCTGCACAGGCGCGTGCCCTTCGAGAAGTCGGTCGAAGCCCTGCGCGACCGCGCCTCCGAGGTCGCGCGCGGGTTCGGCTACGAGTCGGCGACCGACAGCGCCTCGGGCTTCTACGCCAACGCCGAGTACATGAACCACGTCCAGCAGAACGATCCTTCGGCCGCGCGCTGGGAGCGGCTGCGGACGGGCCACCCGGCCGGCATCATCTTCTGGTACAGGCAGAGCCCGCGCTACCTGACGGCGCTCAGCCCCGAAGGCGTGACGCAGTTAGACCCGCCGCGGACGGTCTCGGGGATGGCGCAGGTCACGCTCGACACGCGCGGCCGCCTGCTCGCCTTCGACGGCGTGCCGCCCCAGACTGTCCAGCCGCAGGAGCCTAAGCCCGCGCCCTTCGACTGGCCGCGCCTCTTCGCGGAGGCGGGGCTCGACCCGGCGACTTTCAAGAAGGTCGAACCGGTGTGGGTGCCGCCGCACGCTTTCGACGAGCGCGCGGCGTGGGAGGGGACTTACCCGGGCCAGCCCGACGCGGTGCTGCGCGTCGAGGCGGCGGCCTTCCGCGGCAGGCCCGTCTACTTCCAGCTCGTCAACCCCTGGAACCAGGCGAGGCGGCAGGAGGAGGTTGTGATCCCGGCGGCCTCGCGGGTCTTCCTGGCGGTGACGACCGTCATCTTCTGCTCGGTGATGCTCGGGGCGGCGCTGCTCGCGCGCCACAACCTGCGGCTCGGGCGCGGCGACCGGCGCGGCGCGGGGCGGCTCGCCGCCTTCGTCTTCGCGGGGATGCTGCTCGAATGGCTCCTGACGGCGCACCACGTCCCTTCGCTGATGGACGAGTTCGAGAACTTCCTGCTCAACCTCTCGGGGTGCCTGCTCGTCAGCGGCATCATGTGGCTCATCTACATCGCTTTGGAGCCTTACGTGCGCAGGCGCTGGCCGGGCCGCATCGTCAGTTGGAGTCGCCTGCTCGCGGGCGGGTGGCGCGACCCCCTGGTGGGGCGCGACCTGCTGGTGGGGGCTTTGGCGGGGTGCGCGATTATTCTCCTGACCTTCGGGCGGGCCATCGCCGCGCCGTGGCTGGGGGCGCCGCCGCCGCGGCCGGACGCCATCTTCATGCGGGGCCTGCTCGGGATGCAGTACACCTTCGGCAGCACGGCGGCGCAGGCGCTCAACTCGCTGCTGTTCGCGTCGGTGCTGATGTTCCTGCTGCTGCTCCTGACCATCATCACGCGCCGCGAGTGGGTCGGCGTCGCGCTGCTCTGGGTGCTCGTCTCGGGCTTCTTCTTCGGGAGCGGCAACGTCGCGCTCGACGTCGCGTTCGGCGGCGTGGCCGCGGCCGCCACGCTCTTCGTCCTGCTCCGCTTCGGCATGCTCGCGCTCGTCTTCACGGAGTTCTTCCTGCTCTTCTTCAGCACCTACCCCTTAACGACCGACTTCAACGCGTGGTACGCGGGCCTGGCCGCCTTCGGCGCGGCCGTCGGCGTCGCGCTCATCCTCTACGGCCTCAAGACCTCGCTCGCCGGCCAGCCCCTCCTCCGCCACTCGCTCCTCGGCGACTGAGAGGGGCGGCGTCGCCCGCGGCGGAGCGCCCCGCCCGGAGGCTACTTGTTGATTTCAATTTCGTTACTTATTTCAGTGGTGTGGAGGTCGATGAGGTTTTTGAGCGGCTTCATCAGGTCGGGGTAGTCGTCGGTGCATTTCGTGCAGGTCGTTTTTTTCAGGCAGTCAAGATACCCTTCCATCTGTTTGTTGAAGTTGGAGACGTTGTCCTCGGCCCCCGTGTTCTTTAAAAGCTTCTTGCTGAACTGGTCGAGGTCTATCACCCGCAGGTTCAGGGTTTTTAATTCCTCCCTTTGGTTTTTCAGGTCGTCCGGGTTGCAGGTGCGTGCGCCTTCGGCAGCGTAGACCTGCTCCTGGTCGGCGCGTATCTGCCTCCTGAGCCTATCGAGCTCCACGTAAACGTCCGCGAGCTGGTTCCTGGCGTCTTTAATCAACTGGATTCTCGTTTCGAACAACGTCTCGCGCTTGAACTTGAAGAACTCCCAGAAGTAGCCGACGCCGACGCCGACGAGGCCGCCGAACAGCAGCAGCAGGGCGGGGACGACGAACTCCTTTTTCCACGAGAACCTTCTGTCTTCGGCCATGGCTTTTCTCTCACTTTCTTTCGAGGTAAGTGATTAGAATCTCCACCTTGCGAAGGCCGCCGGTCATATCCCCTTCGCCGGTCGGTTCGTCATGTGGGGTGGGCATACTTAAGGCGACCGACACGAAGTAAGACTTGCCCCTCAGTATGTCCCGAAGCATCTCCTGCATCTGGCAGGCCCTGAGCGACGCCAGCTCAAAGTCTTTTATTTTCCCGTTGGGCGGGATGGTCGCGGCGCACCTCGAATTCACCCTGTTCATGTTCACCGTGATGCCCCTGTTCTCCCACCCGTCGGCGAAGCCTTTGACCGCTATGCTGATGATCTTGTTCTCTTTCCTCTCGTAGTTGTCGATCTGATCTACAATCGCTCGGCAGGTTCGAAGGCTATACTTGTGATTCCAGTCGCCTCTCGCGTAATACGCCAACACGACCGGCACGCCCTCCTTTACCTTGACCCCGCCTCCCGGCGGCTGCGTCTCGGGGGGCCGGTGTTCGCCCCCCCGGCCCGCCGACGGCTCGGGGTCAAGGTAACGGTGGTCGTCTTGCCCGGACTCACTCTGAGCGAGCACGAGCAACAGGGTTGTCGTTAGCAATGCCGACAGCAGGCTTTTGAGCATTGAGGCCGTCGCCCTCATTCGGTCGGTGAATCTTCAGGTCGCGTGAGGCCGGCAAGGGAAACGCTCTTGTCGGCAGGAAGACTGCCCCCAGGATGCGTGGAACATATTCCTATGTCGGGTGAGTGTCAACAGGAAAATGTCGGGGGTGTCGCCCGCTTGAAACCGCGCTCGAACACGGACTCCGGCGGCGTCGGCGCGGGAGTCGGCGGGCCGAACCTCGACCGCGGCGGTTCGGACGCGGTCTTCTACCTGAGGACGACATCGCCGATCTTCTGCGCGAGGTCGCCGAGGCGCGCGCCCTCGAGGTTCGACATGATGACGACGGCGAGGCCCTGGTCGGGCTGCATGTGGAGGAAGGTGCTGACGCGCTGCTGAGCGCCGGAGTGGCCGATGGCGCGCTCGCTGGTGGGGCGTTTGGCGACATTCCAGCCGAGGCCGTAGTTGGTCGCCTTGCCGTCCTTCAGCTTCTGCGGCGTGAACATCAGCTCGAGCGTCTCGCGCTTGAGGAGCCTGTCCGTCTGGAGCGCGACGGCGAAGCGCGCGAGGTCTTCCGCCGTCGAGACGAAGCCGCCGCCCGGCACCTTGTAGCTGTTGTCGGCGAGCGGCGAGTTCGTCAAAACGCCCTTGTCCGTGATGCGGTACCCTTGCGCGCGGTTGGGGATGATGTCGGCGACGCTGTCGACGCGCGCGTGCTCCATCGAGGCGGGTTTGAAGACGTTCTCGGAGACGTAGTCGGCGAACTTCTGCCCCGACGCGCCCTCGACGACGCAGCCCAGGACGGAGTAGCCGTGCGTCGAGTAGCCGTACTTCGTGCCCGGCTCGAAGAGCAGCGGGTCGTCCTTGAACATGCTGAGACCTTCGGTCACGGAGGCGTAGAAGCGCGTGCTGTTGAACTCCTCGTCCGACTTGTAGTGGCGGATGCCGGAGAGGTGTCCGAGCAGTTGGCGCGTCGTGACGGGCCACTGCTTTTCGGGGAAGGCCGGGCAGTACTTCTGGACGGGCGCGTCGAGGTCGATGCGGCCGCGCTCGAAGAGCTGCATGACGGCGACGGCCGTGATCGGCTTCGAGACGGAGCCGAGGCGGTAGACGGTCGACGCCCTGGCCGCGACGTAGTTCTCGATGTCCTGCAGGCCGAACCCCGCAGACCAGCGCACGCGCCTGTCGGAGGCGACCGCCACCGTCAGCCCCGGGATCTTCTGCTTCGACATCTCGGCGGCGACGAGCGCCTCGATCTGTCTGACCTTCTCGGGCGGGAGCGTCGCCTGTCGCGCCGCCTGCTGTGCCGCGGCGCGCGGTGCGAAGGAGAGTACGAGCAGGCAGAGGACGGAGGCCGCGCGCGCACGCGCGTACGAAGACGTTAGCGGGTTCATGAAGAAAGTCTCCTCGCGGGAGGGTGTGCAAACAGATTTCGGAGGGATAGACGCGCGGGCGCGGCCGACTGTTTACAGGGAGGCGGCCGCGCCCACGCGAAGGGTAAGGCGTCGGCGCACTACTGCTCGCAGAACTGCCGGTAGCAGTTCACGATGTCACGGTTGAACTGCTCGTCGCAGCGGGTGTCGAAGCCGAACTGCGCCTGGCACCTCTCGTAATGCGCCTCCGTCCTCTGGAGGCAAGCGCTGCACCTCTCGTTGATGTCGGCGGCCCGCGCGGTGCGGGCCGGGTAGGGCTGGAACAGCACGAGCGCCATCGCCACGAAGAGCAGCGCGGCTGACAGGGAACTCACGAATCTTCTCATCGTCATGCTCCTTCCGTTCGAGTTGGGGCGAGGAACTCGGGGCAGGCCCGTTCCTATAACCCTTCCCCCAACGGAAGTCAACGATTCTTCGCACTACCCGAGCAACTCACTCACATTAACGGTGAGACCTTCCAGCGTGTGCGACCGCGCCTCCTCACCCCGCCCGAAAACTTCGACGCGCCGGTACGAACCCTGCGTCGGGGCAGAGTAAACCTCCACCACCTCATCGTCTATGTTCACAACCCACGCCTCCGGCACCCCGGAGCGCGCGTAGAGTGGTATCTTGACCGCCTTATCCTTGACGACAGTGGTGTCCGCGACTTCGATCAAGAGCAGGATGTCTGTGGGTGCTGGATGTCCTTCGCGATAGTCGTCGTCGCGCCAGCGGAGCAGTGATATGTCCGGCTGTGGCTCGGAAAAATCGCTGAGCCGAACCGGGTCCTGCACGCCTATAGTGTGAACACCATCGAACAGGCGTTGAAGAAGTCTGTTCAGATGCTTCACACATGCAGCGTGAGCGTTGCCGATAGGCGACATCTCGTAGATTTCCCCTTCGATGAGTTCCAGGCGGGCATCCTGTCGGAGGATGCCCGCCTCGCCCATGCGCTCGAACTCTTCGGCGGTGAAAGAGTACCTGTCGAGTGCCGCTGACATACTCCTCTACCCTCCTTACTCCTCCTCTTCGGCGCGGATGCGGCCCTCGGCGCGGGCCTGTTCGACGATCTTGTTGGCGATGTTGCCGGGGACGGGGTCGTAGTGGGAGAACTCCATGTGGAAGGAGCCGCGGGCGGCGGTGATGGAGTTGAGCTTCGACTGGTAGTCGAGCATCTCCGACATCGGCGCCTGCGCCTTGACGACCTGGTTCTTGCCGCGCAT
>JAFAZX010000037.1 GCA_019239425.1 Acidobacteriota bacterium | reverse complement strand
GTCTTCCTGCGCGACCAGCGCCAGATCAGCAACGGCGTCATCGTCGGGCAGCCCGGCTTCCAGGCCATGCTCGACGCCAACAAGCAGGCCTACGTCGAGGACTTCGTCCAGCGCCCGGAGTTCGTCGCGCAGTTCCCGCAGGGGATGGCGGCCGCGGCCTACATCGACAAGCTCTTCGCCAACGCGGGGGTGACGCCGACGAACGCCGAGCGCAATGCGGCCAGCGCGGCCTACGGGCCGGGCGACGCTTCGGGGCGCGCGGCGGCGTTCAAGAGCATCGTCGACAGCGACTCGGTCTTCGTCGCCCAGTACAACCCTTCGT
Source organism: Acidobacteriota bacterium (assembly GCA_019239425.1). Lineage (GTDB taxonomy): Bacteria > Acidobacteriota > Blastocatellia > Pyrinomonadales > Pyrinomonadaceae > QHXN01. The sequence continues at coordinate 35,420 of JAFAZX010000037.1, read as the reverse complement.
TCGTGCTGATGCAGTACTACGGGTACCTGAGGAGGAACCCGGACGACGCGCCGGACTTCAACTTCTCGGGCTACGACTTCTGGCTGAACAAGATGAACTCGTTCAGCGTGGCCGGCGAGAACGTGCGCGACGAGAAGGTGGCGCTCCAAAGAGTGCGGAGGGCCGAGATGGTTAGGGCCTTCATCCAGTCCATCGAGTACCGCCAGCGCTTCCAGGGCGCGCCCGGCGGTAACCAGGCGGGCTCCGTCGAGCAGGCGGGATCGGGTATTAAATGGAAGGACGAACTGGCGCGCGCCGCGCTCCCATTCTTCTTAGAGCCGCTACGCGGGAGTTTCCGGGCGCCGAACTGAAGAGGCCAGGATGGATTGCCGGGGCGCGACAAACTCGCGCCCCGGCTCGGCGGTTCGAGAGGTCTAATGGGAAACTTCAGAGGAGCCGTCTTAGGAAGGCGCGGAGTTGACTGAGCTCCTTCCGGCCGATGGCCGTGATCTTCAGTTCGAGGGCAGAAACTTCATCCCCGTCTTCTACTGCCGACCTGGCGCCGGCGGGTTGGGCGCAGGTCGAGCGGCCGAAGGCACGTTGGAGCGTAGGGTCGGAGCGCAGGCGGGTGTTGATCCCTGACAAGCCGTGCGCTCCGGCGAGGATCGCGACGAAGGCATCGAAGAGCTTCTCGGCCGGGGTGTGGCGGACGGTCTTCTGCGGGACGTGAACGTCTGTAGCGATAGCTTCGAGGAGCCTGAGGCGGCGGAGCCTCAGCCCGACGGCTGCTAAGGACGCGCGCGGCGAGACGTTTTGACTTCTGCCCTATAGCTACTGCCCGAAGCGCCGCCGGTATTCTGTCGAGGTGATGAAAGCCTTGACCATCTCGGCCTCGACGTAGTTGCCGCCGAACTGATTCAGCTTGTCGAGCCAGAACTTCCACCCGCGGAAGTCGGAGTCCGGCGGGTCGTTCGGGTTCCTCCTCAAGTACCCGAAGTACTGCGTCAGCACGAACGCCCGGTTGAACTCGGCGTCACGCAGCACGCGGCTCTCGGCCACGCTGCGGAGCACGGAGGCGCGGGCGGCCGTGTCGGCCGGGTTCGGGGAGAGCCGTGCGACGAGTGCGGCGCGCTCGTCCGTCGTGAGCACGCCGCCGGCATTCTGGTCGAGCCTGCCGACGAACTGCGCCGCCGTCATCGAGAGCGGGAAGGCACCCGTGAACCTCTGCCGCTGGACGAACCCCGACATGAAGGCGGTCTTGTTGGCTTCGAGCGTCTGCTCCCAGTTCGGCCGTCCGACGACGAGGCCGCGTCCGACCTCCTGCGTGTCTTCGAGGAACTCGTTCAGCCTGATAACGGGGACGGTGCCGGGGACGTTCGGCGAGGTCGCGTCGCCGTAGGCGGCCTTGTAAGTCCGGTAGACGAGGTAGCCCGTCTCCCGGGATTCGATGGAGAGGAAGAACGCGGCCGAGACGTTGACCCGCTTCACTTCGCGGCACTGTGCGTCCGCGCCGCACTTTTCGATTTCGTTCACCCAGAAGTTGAACCCGTCGGCGTCGGGCTCGCGGTTGAGGAAGTCGAGGTAGTGCTGGCGGACGAAGAACTGTGTGCCGTCGATGGGGTTGCCGGACGGGGCGGCGGTGTCGTCGTCGAAGATAAAGACCCCGGCGCGCGCCTGGCCCCCGAGCGCCGCGCCGACCGCGCCCTTCAGCTCGACGGAGAAGCTCTCGTCCCCCTCGACCGTGAGGTCGTTGACGACGTGCACGTCGAACGACTTGGAACTCTCGCCGGGGGCGAAGTGCAGCCGCCCCAGGGCGGCCTGGTAGTCCGAACGACTCGACGCGATGCCGTTGCACGTGGGGCCGACGACGAGGTCGCAAATGTCCCCGGTCGTGTAGTCAACCGCCGCCTCGCCCGAGAGGTCGCCGAGCCGCGTCACGGTCACGGTCAGGACGGGCGTGCCCTCCGAGACGCCGTAGAGGAAGCTGTCGAACTGCACTGTGCCGGGCGAGGCGGGCAGGGGCGGGCGCGCACCTGCGCTCCCCCAGTCGGGGTCTTGGTCGGGCGCCGGGTTGTTCGTGAGCCGCGTCTGCCCTGTGCCATCGGCGTTCATCGAGTAGATTTCGGAGTTGCCGTCGCGGTCGGAGGTGAAGGCGATCTTCCGACCGTCGGGCGACCAGGAGGGCAGGTAGTCGCGCGCCGCGTTGTCGGTCAGGCGCACGGGCGCGCCGCCCGACGAGCCGACGGTGTAGATTTCGACGTTGGTGCTGCCGCGGTTGCTGCCGTAGGCGATGCGCGTCCCGTCGGGCGACCAGGAGGGGCCGCCGACGGAGGTGGTCGGGCCCGTGGGAGTCGCGAACATCGCGTCGGCGAGCTTCGTCTTCCCCGTCCCGTCGGCGTTGATGACGAAGAGGAACGAGCGGAGGGAGACGCCGGGGCCGCCGGAGACATCCTCCGTGCCGACGTAGGCGAGCCGCGTCCCGTCGGGCGACCACGCCGGGTCAACGTCCGACGCGAGCCCGCGCATTGAGGCGATGGACTTGCCACCCGTGCCGTCCGTGTTCATCACCATCAGGTTGTGAATCGCGCCGAAGGAGGTTGAGATGAAGGCAATCTTCGTCGCGTCGGGCGACCAGGCGGGCTCGCTGAAGTCGACGTCCGTGCCGTCGGGAAAGTTCGTGATCTGCGTGACGCCGGTGCCGTCGGCGTTCATCACGTAGAACTGTACGCGCTGGAATGTGCCCCCGCCGCGGTCGCTCGCGAAGAGGACTTTCGTGCCGTCGGGCGACCAGACGGGGTTGAAGTCGCGCGCGGGCGTGGAGGTCAGGTTGGTCTGCCCGCCGCCGTCCCCGTTCATCGAGTAGACCTCCGGGTTGCCGTCGCGCCCGCTCGTGAAGAGGACGCGCCCGTTCGCGGCGAGCGGCACGGGCTGCCAGTCGGGCTCCACGTCGAAGTCCGGGTCGAACGTCAAACGCGTCTGGTTGGAGCCGTCGGCGTTCATCACGAAGAGGTCGCGGTTCTCGCCCTGCCCGCCGTTGATGAGCAGGTAGCGGGCGAAGACAATCCTCGTCCCGTCGGGCGACCAGGCGGGGTGCTCGATGATCTCGTTCGTCGTGTTGTTCGTCAGGTTAGTCCGGCCGGTGCCGTCGGCGTTCATCACGTAGATGTCGAAGCGGCCCGCGCGGTCGGACGTGAAGGCGATCTTCGCCCCGTCGGGAGACCACGCGGGCCCGTAGTCGTACGACTGCGCGTCCTTCGTGACGTTGACCTGACCCGTGCCGTCGGGGTTCATCACGTAGACTTCCGCGTTGCCGTCGCGCAGCGAAGAGAAGGCGATCTTCGTCCCGTCGGGCGACCAGGAGGGCGAGGAGTCGCCGACGCGCCCCTCGGTCAGTCTCTTCTCGTTCTTACCGTCAGCATCAATGACGTAGAGGTCAGGCCCCGGACACGTGGCCTCGGGGATGCAGCCGACGAGGCCGCGTGCGAAGGCGATCTTCGCCCCGTCGGGCGACCAAGCCGGCGTCCCCTCGTCCTCGGCGCTGTCGGTTAGACGCCGGACGTTCGCTCCGTCGGCACTCATCAGGTAGATGGCGAACGACCCTCCGCCGCGGTTGCTGACGAAGGCGAGCGTGCGGCCGTCGGGCGACCAGGCGGCATCGACGTTGTAAGAGCGGCCGTCGGTCAGGCGCGCGAGCCCGGTGCCGTCCGGGTTCATCACGTAGATGTCGAGCCCGTCGGTGTCGCGGCCGCTGGTGAAGGCTATCTTGCCGTTGGCCCGCGGCGGGGCCGCTACGGCCGCGGGCGCACGTTCGGCGCGGGCGGGGCGCGACGCCTCCGCCGTGAAGAGGTTCAACGACGCAACGCACAGACCGGCGAGCGCGAGCAGCGCCGCCCGACGACCTTTCAGAATCTTGACCGAGCCGTACATCGTCTTCCTCCCCGGCCGTGAACGTTTAATCAGGATCGCACGCGTCCGCCCGGAAGGACAGCATGGCGGCGAGCTGCGCCGACTGCTTCGACATGGGCTTCTATGTGTAGAGACGTTCGCGGACGGGCAGAACCCACACACCGGGCAGAGTTTCTTCAGCCCCGCGGCAGCGGCCGGCTAATCGGCAGCGGGTACCTGTATAGACACATATTCGAAAAAATAAAAGTTTTCCCAAGGTCCCGTCCTCACATTTCCCGGCGCGGAAGGTCACTAAGGTTGACCCGCTGTCAGCATCGCGCAACGGATAACACCTGAAACTTTTTACGCCCGGCGGTCACTTACTTCAGCCGGCCGCCCCCTGCCTGCTCCGAGGAGATAGCGTGTCCCGCTCACCATCGCCAGCGCTTGCTTAGGGCCGTCGCCTGTGGCCGCCGAAGAAGGGCCCGCCGCGGCCACTACCTAACCCTACAGTTTTAAGTTCCTCCGGAGAGAATGTGTATGAAGAAGATGCTACCGCTAATCTTGTCTTTCCTCGCCTGCCTTTCGCCCGACGTGTGCCCGGCCAATGGGCAATCCCGGACGCGGCCGGCGCCGGAGTTTGACCGCATCGCCTCGTCCGCGCTAAAGGCCGGGGGCCCGGGCGGCGTGGTGCTGGTCGCGCGGAAGGGCCGGGTCGTCTATCAAAAAGCGTTCGGCATGGCGAACATGGAGCTGGGCGTGCCGATGAGGGAGGAGATGGTCTTCAACATCGGCTCCATGACCAAGCAGTTCACGGCGGTCGCCGTCCTCCAGCTTGTCGAGCGGGGGAAGTTGTCTTTACAGGACGAGGTCACGAAATACCTCCCCGACTACACCGCCGGCGGGCAGAAGATTACGGTCGAACAGTTGTTGACTCACACGGCCGGGATCCCCGCCTCCGCGCCCGAAGCGATGACGCGCCTTCAGGGGGAGAAGAGGCTCGTCACCTTGCAGGAGATAATTGCCACCTTTAAAGGCAGGCCGCTCGATTTCACGCCCGGGACCAAGTGGAGTTACAGCAACAACGGCTACATGCTGCTGGGCGCGATCATCGAGAAAGTCTCCGGCATACCTTACCCAGAGTATCTCGAAAAGAATCTTTTCGAACCGGCTGGGATGACCGCGACGCATTTCGGGGATGACTACAAAGTCGTCAGGAACAGGGCGGCGAGCTACATCTACTCGCGGGCCGAGTCGCAGTTCCTGAACGCCGCGAACGATAAGGTGGAGACGGCCTATTCCGCCGGGGCGATCCAATCGACCGCCGAAGACCTGTTCCGGTGGAATCAGGCGCTGCTCTCGAACAAGTTGGTCACGAAAGAGTCCCTGGCGAAGGCGCGGGCCGAATACAAGCTGCCCGACGGTCAGGGGACGCATTACGGCTACGGCTGGTTCGTCGGCAACATCCAGGGCAGCCCGATGGTCGAACACGGCGGCAACATGGGCGGGTTCATGTCGCACGCCATCTACCTCCCGCGCGAAGACGTTTTCGTCGTCGTCCTCTACAACTTCCGGGCCCCCGACCGGCTGCCGGAGTTCCTCGCGGGAGACCTGGCGGCCTTGGCCATCGGCAGGCCCTACGACATCAGGGAGATTTCGCTCGACGAAAGTGCTTTGAGGCCGTACGCCGGCGTCTACGAGGAGGGCGGCGTCGAGCGTCTGCTGACCGTCGAGGGCGGCAGGCTCTATTACCAGCGGGCCGGCGCGAACAGGCTGCTGATGAAGCCCTACGCGAAGGATAAATTCTTCTTCGACAACACCGCGGTCGTCGCCGAGTTCAAGAGGGACGCGGGCGGTAAGATAGTCGCCCTGTCGCTGACCAGCAAAAGAGGCATCAGCTCCAGCACCCTGAGGAGGACCGACAAACCGCTTCCCGCCCGCCCGTAGTCTCCCCGGCGGGCCGCAGGATTTCGGCGCACCCCGGCGCCGGCCGCGCAGGCTGATAACGTTTGCCCCCCGGCGGGAGTCTATACAACCCGGTAAACGGACTGCCTCTCGGGCCGGGGAGAAAAATGAAGATAACAACGTGCCTGTTCTTACTGGCGGCCTTACTGGCGCCCGCGCAGCACACCTTCGGGCGCCCGCCCGTTTATGCCGGGTACGTCGAGTCCTACGCGAAGGCCAGGGGTTTTAGCGGGACGGTCCTGATTCAGAAGGGCGGCAGGACCGTCTACGCCAAAAGTTTCGGCTGGGCCAACCGCCAGCATAAAGTCCCGAACAACATCGACACCAAATACAGAATCGCCTCGATCACCAAGGCGTTCACGGCGGTCTTAATACTCCGGCTCTACGAGCGGGGCATGATCGATTTGAACAAGACCATCAGGACGTACCTGCCTGACTACACGGGTGAGGCCGGCGACAAAGTGACCATCCGCCAACTGCTGAATCACACTTCGGGGATGGCGAACATCGACCGGAACCTGACCAGCGCGGAGAGCGCCATCAGGAACGGCATCCCGCACTACCAGACGCCGCTCACGACGGACGAGCTGCTGGCAAGGTATTGCAGCGAGCGGCTGGTCAACGAGCCGGGCAAGGTTTTCGATTACAACAACGCCGATTACATCGTGCTCGGGAAGATCATCGAGCGGGTCCGCGGTGAAACCTTCGGGCAGGTTCTCGGCGAGGAGATTCTGCGGCCTCTGGGCATGCGGGATTCGGGCATGCTCTACCAGCACGACGTCCTAGAGGGTCTGGCCGACACCTATTTTTTCAGGGACGACGTGAAGCGGCTGAGCAACGACCTGCCCGTCTACATCGAAAACTGGTACGCGGCGGGAGCGATGTACTCGACGGCGCGAGACCTGCTCAAATTCTCCGACGCCCTGTTCGACGCGAGGCTGCTCAGGGCCGAGACGTTAGCCCTGATGCTCAGGCCCGGCCTCGATGACTACGGCTACGGCGTGTGGGTTTACGCGGCCGAGATCAATCACAGGAGGCGCTGGATAGTGAAGAGGCCCGGGAGGATCATGGGCGCGCAGAGCATGCTCTTCCATCTATTGGACGGCGGCGTGACGGTCATCATCCTCGGCAACACCGACGCAGTAAGTCTGGACGACTTCGCCGCCGAGGTGGGCAAGCGTGCGGCCGACTAGTCGGGTGACATCTCTCCTTTGAGAGGTTAACTAGATGTAACGGAGGCTTGCTCCTATAGGGGTGAAGGATGTTACACGGCCATCTTGAAAACGCGCGTCCGACCACAAGCCGGCGTGGCACCAGTCCGAGAGAGTTATCATTCATCTCCCCAGACCAGTTCCCTCCAGTTGGGAGGGATGATGCCTTGCTTCAAGGCGTTCGCAATCATTCCCCGGTACTTGTGGTCTGCGCGTGGAACATGGTGCATCCTGCACAGCACCCTCAGATTGTGTTGGCCGGGCGTGAGGGAGCGGGTACACTTGCCGCGCTTCGTTCGACCAAACTTTACCGGAAGGCGTCTACCGGATTGTCATGAGGGCAGAGCAGACGCGTAATCAGAGAAAGAGGCCCCGGTTCTTACTGCTCGCGGTGGCCCTCACTCTGTCCGGGCTCGCCGCGTACGCGGCGTGGCAACTCGTCAGGGGCTTGCCGGGCGACGCGGACTTCTACCTGCACAAAGAGAAATATGAGGGCGTGGTCGCCAAAGCGAAGGCCCTGCCGCTGGAGCCAGGGGCGCAAACCGACGCCATGCTCGAAGGCTTCAAGGTGAATGTCGGGCGCGGCGCCTCCGGCTCCTACACCGTGACGATTACGACCGCCGACTGGCATCACGCCGGCGCGTACGGCTACGTGTTCAGCGATGTGCCGCTGACCCCGCGGCCGGACCCGCATTACCCGGACTTCCAGGGCGTGGACAACCCCGGCGACATGCCGTTCGTCGACAAGGGAATCATCGGCCAGGGCGGCCGCTGGTGGTCTGTCTACAACGACCTGTTGTGACCGACGACCTCACCACTTTCTGCCCGACAACCCCCGCCAGATCGTCTACACGAACTGCCTGCACCGCCAGCGTCGCCTGCGCGTGCCCTGCGAGAAGTGCGGCTCCAGGCGCCTGGTCAGCGTGCGCTACCTCATTCAGCAGCACGGGCCGGACTGGAAGCTGATTCTTGAGACTGACAAAGAGAGCGTTCACTGATTCAACGTTACAGTCAGAATCCCCGCGCCGCGCCGGCCTGCTCCTTCCACCGTTGTTCGTTCACGCCGACCACGATGAGCCACAGGATTTGCGGCACTGAACCGAGGAGGCCGAGGGCGGCGGTGTAGGGGAACAGGCGGTACCCGAGCGGCAGGTGCAGGAAGGTCAGCAAGCCCAGGCCCGCCAAGACCGCCAACACGCCCAGGATGCGGGGCAGGAAGGTGGACCTGATGATCAGGTAGCCCTTGAGGACCGCGTAGAACCCGAAAAATATCAAGCCGATTGCGGCGCCCTTTTCATTCACCTCCAGCAAGAGTAGGGCCAGCGCCCGCAACTGTTCCGCGGTAAATACGCTCAGGTAGGACGCGCCCCCCAGGACGAGCAGGGGCGCGATGTAAAAGAGACGGCCGACGGTCTTGACGGCTATGCCGACGAGGCTCAAGGATGCCGCCAGCAGAGAGACGCTCCGGCCCGCGGGCTTGAGTAGTTTGTAGAGGAGGACGGTGACCGCGACCTGGCACGCCATCTCGATGAGGTAGACGGCGAAGCCGAGCCGGAATAGAGACTCGTGCGCGAGGATGTTGGCCGCCGTGGCCGCCGCGTCGCCGGAAGCGACGAGCCTGTCGCTAACGAAGCCTTGGGCGAATACGCCCGTCAGTATGTTGATGAGGTAAAGCACGCCGGCAATCCTGGCCGTACTTCGCGGCGACGCTTCCGCAATCCGGTCTACCGGTATGGCTGTGTTCATCCTCGTCCTCCTGACGCGGGCGGTTGAATGACATACGCATGGCGGGCTGCGTTAGACCACCCCGCCCCACGTATATGTAGGAGCGCTAGGCGTTGTTCTAGTACGGCAAACACCGCAGAAAAGTTCGTTCGTAAAATGACGGCCTTCACCGCCTGCGGCAGTGTTGCGAATATTATGTTCGGACGCAGAAGATCACCGGAGACTCCGCGTCAGGGCTCGTTCATGCCCGTAGGTTACTCCCGAAGAGTCACGAGGCAAACTCACCCACACCGGACGTTACGACATCAAACTCGACCCGCTCCCGCCGGGCCTGCGCTCGGGGCAAACCCCGCAGTCGAGTTCCGGCGTCCCGTTCAACGCCGTGTCACTTTCGGAATTCCAAAAGTAACACAGTGCGCGGCGCGCCGGCGGAGTACCTTGCGGCGCGGTGGAGGAAGGGAAGCGCGCCGGTCATGGCTACCGCCCCGTAATGATTCCGCCGAGGCCGATAAACGCCCGGCCGCACGGGCACTTTACCTGAGGAGCCGTATGAGGAGCAGAATGATTGAGCACAAGACCTTCTTGAAATTTACGCTGTTGACCGGGATTCTGGTCGCCTCGCTGGCGGCGACGGCGCGGGCGCAGGTCGATCCCATCCGACAGCTCTTCGTCGAGACGAGCGCGGTCGGCGTCACACGCGGCCAGGTGGCCCGCCTCAACGTCTACTACCAGGACATGTTCCCGCCGGGGCCGTGCCTGCCGCCCGGCCCGTGCGTGCCCCCCGACTCTTTCGACGCGCTGCTGACCCTCTACTCCGGCGACGGGAGCGTCGTCGTGCAAAGGAAGGTGACGCTCACGCCCGGCAGGGGCGCGACGCTCGGCTTCGCGCCTTCGAGCTTCGACCGCGACGGCCGCGCCGCCCTCCGCGCGGCCGTCGCGGTCGCGCCCGACCCGAGCGGCTACCAGCCGCGCGTCATCCCTTCGCTCGAAGTCCTCGACGCGGCAACGGGGCAGACCGCCTTTCTCAACCCGGGCTCGCTCGCCGGCTTCAACCCGCAGCCCGATCCGCCCCGCGACTTCAACTTCGGACTCTTCAACGTCGTGAAGGGGCAGACGGCGCGCGTCAACGTCTCCTTCGTGGACATGCCCGAGGGTTTCCCGCCGGGGCCTTGCCGCCTCGTCGTCAGCTTCTACGACGGCGACGGCCGGCTCGTCGGGCAGAGCGAGCAGTCGCTTGAACCGGGCAAGACCGCGCAGTTCGACTACCAGACCGGCGGGCTTCCCGCGGGCGGGCGCGTGCGCCTGCGCGCCAGCGTCCACGTCGAGGCGGCGGACGGCGACCTCATCCCCTGCGTCATGCCTTCGCTCGAAATCTTCGCCGCTGACACGGGCCGGACGGCGGTCTTCGTCCCCGGCAGGATGCTCGGCAGCGAAGTGTACTGAGCCGCCTCGAAAGAGGAAGACGGGCGCGTGCGTGACATCACACGCACGCGCCCGCTTTCCTTTTTCATAAAATGCCACGCTGCGGCGCCCGCCCGCGCTTATACTTACGCTGCCCGCACTGTAAAAGACCACTTCAGCCGCAAACGGGATAGACAATGGACGCCTTCAACCCGACGGACGAGGTCATCCAGCGGGCTTTCGCCCTCGCTTTCTTCATTCTCGGCGACGAGGCGGAGGCCCTCGCGGTCGTGCGCGAGGCGTTCGGCAAGCTGGAGGTCGCCGCCGCCGCGCAGGTCAAGCGTCTCTACTACTCGCCGACGCGGCGCACGCTCTGGCAGCGTGCGCGGCCCGCCGGCAACCGCACGAAGGTCTCGTTCAGCGACACGCACCTGCTCCAGCGCCTCGTCTACGTCGAGAGCGAGCCATACGAGAGGGCGCGCGAGCTGAGGGCGGACGCACTGCGCGCCGAAGATCTGCTCGTCCACTACGTCAAGCACCTCATCAGGATTTCGATCAAGCGCAACTCCTTCTACGTCGCGCTCGGCGTCAGCCGCCTGCTGCACAGCTACAGCACCAGCGAGACGATGGAGATTTACAACGTCGTCGTGCAAGACCCCGACCGCGTCAAGGACGACTACTACTACCGCTCGCGCAAAGGCCGGCTGCTGCAAGAGGTGAAGGAGCGCTTCGAGGAGTTCGTCAGCGTCTGCCGCGGCTCGCGGGGCGAGGAGCGCTTCGAGACCCTTGACGCGCCGGGCGAACTCGCCGGGCTGGTGGCCGCGTGTCTCGAACAGTTCTCGCCCTGGCGCACGCCCTGCCCCATCCCCGAACGCTACGACCCGACGACCGACGAGATACCGACGCTCTCGTCGGCGCATCAGGGCGCAGAGGACAAGATCGAGATCAACCGCATCCACGCCGTCGTCCACCCGGAATGTTATGAACTGCTGACGGGCTCGCTGAAGCTGGAGCCGCCCGCGTCGCGGCTGAGCGTCCCGCGGTTCAACCTCCCTAACGGTAAAAACAACATGTCCAGCCCTAACGACAAGCAGCGCCGCCACGGCCCGCCGCTCGGCGGGAGCGAGGTGGCCGCGCTCAAGCGCCTCCTCGCAGAACAGTCCGCGCGCCGGAAGGCGACGCACGCGCGCCTCCTCTCGGTCGTCGTTGACGGCGCCGAGCGCGCGCGGCTCGACCTCTGGCGCGCCAGCTCGGTCAGCCTCGCCGTCGGCGACCGGGATGAACTCGTCGAGGTGCGCGCGCTCGACCCCGAGGGCCAGACGACGCTCGCGACGCATCTGCTCGGCGGCGGGTCGGACGCGGCGAAGGCAGAGGTCGTACTCGAAGGCGGGCAACGTGTGACCTTCAGCACGGCTTTCGGGCGGGCCGAGTCGAGCGAGTCCCGCCCGGCCTCCCTGAGCGTGACTTACCGTGAGACGGAATGGCCCAGGGCCGCGGCACTCTTATGGCATCGTGTGTGGAACAGGGCCGCCGCGCCCGACGGCGGCGAAGGCCGGACGGCGGGGGCGTTCGCCAAACCCGCCTTCGCCGCGCTGCTTCTGTTCGTCTGCGCGGGCGCGCTCGCGCTCTACGCCCTCAGGGAGAGAAGCGGGCAGGAGACGGCGCGACGCCCCACGGCGGAACAAAAGCCCCCCGTCAATCAGTCCGCGGATGACGTGGCCGCGCTGCGCGCGAAGGAGGGCACGCAGAACACGGGCGACGCTTCCGGGACATCGAACGGCTCGCAGAGCACGACGCGGAATTCGGTCGAACGAGGCGCGACGGAAACGCATTCACGGAGTCAGGCGACGAGTGCGAGCACACCGGCGCGAGGAGCAGCGACCACTCACTCGGCCGCCACGGCGCAAGGGTCGCGGGCCGAGACTACTCGCCGCGTGGCTGTGCCGGAACAGGCGCGTGTTGAATCGAACCGGGGGAAGAGCGAAACGGAAAGCGTTTCGGGCGGGATGACGACCCCGCGCGACGCCGACGCGACGAGGTCTGTCGAGCCGGGGTCGGGCGCGGTCGCGCTCGCCAAAGTGCGGAAGGTCTTTATCGAGGTCACGGGCGACAGCGACCTCGGCGCGCGGGCGGCGCGGCTGCTCGCCGGCGGTCTGCGAGCGGGCGGGCGCCTGACTCCGACCGACGTCAAAGAGGAGGCCGACGCCGCTTTCAAGTTGAGGGTCAGCGGTGGAAAGTCCGCTGGCGCCGGAGGGCGTCCGGTCACGGCCTCCGCCCGACTTGTCAACGAGGATGGCGAGGTCATCTGGCCCGCCGCCGGCAGAGGACGCGCGGGCGTCTACACCGGCACGGTCGAGGACGTGACGAGAAGGATCGCCGGAGACCTGCTGAAAGACGTGCTCAGGTCCGACGCCCGGCAATAACCCGCCCGTTCGACTACCTCGGCTCGCCTTGCAGCACGAAGGCAGACCAGTAGTAAGGCGACCGCCAGCGCTCGTCTTGCCAGACGGAGATTTGCGCGGCCCTTAGGGCGGCGGCCGGCGACAGATGCTCTTTGCCGAGCATGGCCTTGTAAAACCTCGCCATCAGTTCCGCGGTCGCCGCATCATTCACGTCCCACAGGCTGACTATCACGCGTGACGCGCCCGCGTAGAGAAAGCCCTGCGTCAGGCCGACCAGCCCCTCGCCCCTCGTCTCCTTGCCAAGTCCCGTGCGGCACCCCGAGAGCACGACCAGCTCGACCGGCAGCCGCAGCCGGAAGATTTCGCTCGCGCGCAGGAAGCCGTCCTGCGCGCGCCCCTGCCGGTCAACGAGCGAGAGGACGACGCCCGAAAGCTCCGGGTGCTCGTTGTTGAGCAGGCCGTGCGTGGCGAAGTGTATGAAGCGGTACTGGCCGAGCCCTTCGCTCGTCGCGGTCGCGCGGCTCGCGTCGAAGTCGAGCGCCTCCTCGCGCTCCTGCGCCGGGATGAGCGCGGCGATGGCGTTCGCCTCGCGCCGCGTGTATGGCAGCCTCGGGATGGCGCCGCCCTCGCCCGAGACGCCCGCCTCGCGGGCCGCGCGCGTGAGCTCTTCCGCCGGCTCGGCCGGTGCCGCCGCCGCACTCCCGCTCAGGAGGGCCTTGACGCGTTCGTCCTGCTTTTCGAAGACGGGGTCGGCCAGCACGGCGAGGGTCTTGGAGACGGCCGGACGGCCGCGCGCGCCGCGGCGCAGTTCCGCCAGCGCCGACGCCGACGGCACGTTGACGATCTCGTGCTTGAAGACGAGCGGGCGGGAAGGCTCGGAGGGGTCGGGGAGCGCGGCGAAGGGGACGAGGTGGAGCGCGCCGTCCGAGACGACGAGCAGTCGCTTCGACCCGAGCAGCGCCGCGGCGGAGCCGAGCAACTGCCGGCTGAGTTCGGCGGCGGCCTTCGGCAGTTGCGCGTCGGCCTGCGCGACGCGCGCCCGCTTCTCCTCCGGCGTCTCGAACTTCAAGTGCTGCGCGCGCGCGGTCAGCAGCTCGTAGTAGCCGCGCGCCGCCTTCTCGATGTCGGCGCGCGGCGGCAGCGCGAAGCTCGCCGCCGAGTCGGGCGCGATCACCCAGAGGCGGCCGCCGTCTCTGCCGAGCGAGTATTCGAGCAGCAGCGTGTCGGGGTCGAGCACCTGCTTCTGAATCTCGGCGAGGCCGAGCAGTTGCGGGCGCGTCAGCGCGGCGTAGCGGGGGCTGCTCGCGCGGATGCGCCCCTCCAACTCCTGATAGCTGGCGAGCAGGTCGTCCACCTTCTTCTGCGACGCCGCCAGCTGCTCGGCGGTGTGCGCTTCCCTCTCCAGCTCCCAGCGCGCGAGCGTTGCGGCGTTGACCTGCTGCTGCACCTGGCGCTCCTCTTTGAGCAGCGCGGGGTCAACGTCCTGGCGGAGGTTGACGCGCACCTCGTTGAGCTGGTCGAGCAGGCTGCGCGCGTGCGCGCGCTCGCTGGCCTGGAGCGCCGCCGCCTCGTAGCCGCGGGACGCGTCCTGCCGCTGGAGCTTCGTCAGCAGCTCGATGTAGAGGTCGTAGTATGCTCCGCTCGACGCGAAGAAGGAGGAGCGGTCTTCGTCGCCGACGAGGTCGCTGCGCATGGACTCGACGATGCCGATGGCGCTCTCCACCTTGCCCAGCGCCTCCGCCGTCCGGCCGAGGCCGTCGAGCACCTCCGCCATCGAGAGGAGCGTCACGGCCTCGCCGCGCCGGTAGCCGACCGTATGGACGATGGCGTTCGACTGCGCGAAGTAGTCGAGCGCCTTCTGGTATTCGCCCATCGCCTGATAAGTCGCGCCGATGTTGTTGAGCGTCGCGGCCTCGCCCTGCCGGTTCTTCGTCTCGCGGCGGAGGGCGAGCGAGCGCTGCAAGTAGTCGAGCGCGCGCGGGAAGTCGTTGTCACGCTTGTAGGCGCTGCCGATGTTGCCGAGCGCGACGCCCTCACGGATGCGGTCGCCGACCTCCTGAAAAATCTGGAGCGCCTGATTGTAGTTCTCCAGCGCGGTCTTCGTGTCGTGCAGGTCATTCTCGTACACCAACCCGATGTTGACGAGGATGCTCCCCTCGTCGTCAAGGGCGCCCAGCTCGCGCGCGAGGGGGAGCATCTGCCGGTTGAGTTCAAGCGCCTTCTGCGTGTCTCCCAATTCGCCGTAGACCGTCGCCATGTTGCCCTGCGCCTCCAACTGGCCCTGCCGGTAGTTGGCCTCGCGCGCGACCGACAGCGCGTGGTTGAAAGCGTCGAGCGCCTTCTGGTACTGCGCCAGCTGGACGCGGAGGCGGCCCGCGCGGATGAGCGCCGCCGCCTCGTCGTTGTGGTCGCCCGCGTCACGCAGGAGCGCGGCCTCCTCCTCGTACTTGGCAACGGCCTCGGCCCGCCCCTGCGCGGTGTTCTGCGCTTCGAGCCGCATCGCCTCCGCCTCGGCCGCCTCCGCGTCGAAACGTTTCCTGTCCGGCTCGCCGGCCGCGCGCACCTCGACGGCAGTCAACTGATAGCGCCCGCCCGCGCCGGCCGACGGCCGGACGTTAAGCCTGTAGACGCCGGGCGCGTCGGCCACGACGGCCACGTCAATCTTCGGCTCGGCGTGCGGGTCGTGCCTGACGGTCAGGACTTCCCGGCCATCCGGCGCGAAGACGGTCAGGACGAGGCCGAACTTCTGCACGCCCCACGCGAGGCGCAGGAGTTGGCCCGACTGCAATTCAATCTTGTAGTCGTGACTCTCGCCGCCGGCGACCTCGCGCTCGACGGGCGCGTTCAGTTCGAGCGCCGCGATCTCCCCCTGCGCGCGCGCCGTGCGCCCGGCGGACGGGATGAGCAGGAGCGCGACGACGAGACACAGCGGGAAGCGGCGGGGGCTTAAACCGGAGGACATTAGTGAATCTCCTTCCGTGCGGGCCGGGAGCACGGGTTTGATGGGCGGACCGCGCCGAAAGAGTGGGCGGCGCGCGTGACTTCGGCGGGGCCGCGTCGGGTCAAGGAAGCTTTTGCAAGGCTGCGCCGGCGCGGAGCTTGGGCGGGACTCCGTGCCGACGCGAATGTACCACAACTGAATTTTCCCGCGGGACTGTCCGCGAGCACCTCAACGCGACCTCCATCGTTACCAAGTCCGCGCGCGCGCCAGCGTGTCATTTTCAGAAAATCATCCGGCCGGATGATTTCCGAAAGTGACACGCACGGGCGAGGGCGCCCGCCTCATCCTGTGCGGCGCGAACCGGCGCTCTTGAACTCTCGAACCTCGCGGCTCAGTTTGATAGGAGGAATCCGAAGTATGCGGAGTAGTGGACGAAGGCGCGGGCGTGCAGCCGTCTGCGCGCTGATGTGCGCGCTGCTAACGGTCGCCCATGCGGGCGCGCTGGCGCAGACGAGCGTGGCCGTCTCTTTCAAGGATGCGTCCGTCACGCTGCCGGCCGGCGCGACCCGGCAGTTCACCCCGACCGTGACGGGGACGACTAACGCCGCGGTGACTTGGACGGTCAATGGCGTCGTGGGCGGCAGCGCGGCGGTCGGCACGATTGACGCGACCGGCAAGTACACCGCGCCGGCCGGCGCCGCCGTCGGCACCGCCTTCCAGATCACGGCCACGAGCGTCGCCGACCCGAACGCCGCCGCCGGCTTCACACTGACCATCCGCAACCCGACCCCGCTCATCTCTTCCGTCGCCCCGAATCCGCTGCCCGCCGGCCCCTTCAAGGTCACCGTCAACGGCAACCTCTTCGTCAGCGGCGCGCAGGTCTTGATGAGCGGCATGGTGCTCCAGACGACTTACGTCAACGCGACGCAGTTGACGGCCACCGGCACATGGAGCCAGAGCGGCAACCCCGTCGTCTTCGTCATCAACCCCGGCCCGCCCGGCGCGGTCTCGACGGGCTACACGTTGAGCAACGGCGGCACGACGGCGGCGACGCCCACCCCCACGCCGACGCCAATCCCCCCCGTCTCCGTCGGCGTGTCGCCGCAGTACGCGACCGTGCAGCTCGGCGCGACGAAGCAGTTTCAAGCCACCGTCCTGAACGCGGCGAACACATCGGTCACGTGGTCTGTCAACGGCACCAACGGCGGCAACGCGAGCGTCGGCACGATTGACACGACCGGCCTCTACACCGCGCC
This sequence comes from Acidobacteriota bacterium, assembly GCA_019239425.1. Classification (GTDB taxonomy): domain Bacteria; phylum Acidobacteriota; class Blastocatellia; order Pyrinomonadales; family Pyrinomonadaceae; genus QHXN01. The sequence goes on along the minus strand of JAFAZX010000037.1, from coordinate 18,655 downwards.
CTTGACGCAACCGTTCACGGGCGTCGTCACCGTCACGGCCGCGAGCGCCGCCGACGCGACGAAGAAGGCGAGCGCGGGCGTCAACCTGCAAGACCCGCAGGCCGTCACCGTCGGCCGCTTCCTCGAACAAACGACCTTCGGCCCGACGCCGCAGCTCGTCTCTCACGTCGAGCAGGTCGGCTTCGGCTCGTTCCTCGACGAGCAGTTCGCGCTGCCCGAGTCGCCATGGCCCGACTACACGCTTTCGACGACGACGCGCTCGGACGCCGTCAACGCGTTCTACTACAACGCGGGCGCCGGTCAAGACCAGTTGCGCCAGCGCGTCGTCTACGCACTCAGCCAGGTGTGGGTCGTCGCACTCAACAAGAACACGAACGCGGACATGATCGTCCCGCACCTGCAAATCCTCTCGCGCAACGCCTTCGGCAACTACCGCACGCTGATGCGCGAGATGACTCTGAGCAGCTCGATGGGCATGTACCTCGACCTCGTCAACAGCGTGAAGCCTTCGGGCACGGTCGGCGCGAACGAGAACTACCCGCGCGAACTGATGCAGCTCTTCACCATCGGGCTCTGGCGCCTCAACCCCGACGGGTCGCAGCAGACGGACGCGCAGGGGAACCCCATTCCCGCCTACACGCAGACCGACGTGCAGCAGCTCGCGCGCGCGCTCACGGGCTGGACCTACCCGACGCCGCCGGGCAAGACGCCGACCACGAGCGGCAACTACGCCTACTACCCCGGCGTGATGGAGCCGCGCCCCGGGCTGCACGACACTTCGTCGAAGTCTTTCCTCGGCGGCGTCCTCCCGCCGAACCAGACCATCACGCAGGACCTCGACGGCGCCATCGACATCGTCTTCAACCACCCGAACGTCGGCCCCTTCGTCGCCACGCGGCTCATCCGCGCGCTCGTCACCAGCAACCCGAGCCCGGCTTACGTCGCGCGCGTCGCCGCGGTCTTCGACGACAACGGACAGGGCGTGCGCGGCGACATGCAATCGGTCGTCCGCGCGATCCTGCTCGACCCCGAGGCGCGCAACGACGCTCCGCCCGCGAACTTCGGCAAGCTCAAAAGCCCGTTGCTCTACTTCCTATCGCTCCAACGTGCCATGCAGTCGTCTATCCCGCCGCAGACCCAGACGGCATACATCTACTACACCTTCGGCGAAGGCATGCTTGACCCGGCGTCGGTCTTCGGCCACTACTCGCCGCTCTACCGTGTTCCGAAGACTTCGCTCTACGGCCCGGAGTTTCAAATCTACTCGCCGACCGAAGCGGTCAACCGCGGCAACTACCTGTACCAGTTCGTGAACAACTACGGCGGCGGCAGCACGCCGTTCGTCAACCTCGCGGGGGATCCGGTTCAACTCGTCAACGCAGTTGACAACGTGCTCCTCTTCGGACGCATGTCGCAGACGACGCGCAATTCCATCTACAAGGCGCTGCAAGCCTCGACCGACCCGCACGCGCGCGCGGTCACGGCGCTCTACCTGACCGCCACGTCGGGCGAATACCTGGTTCAGCACTGACCCGTCCGGAGGAATCGAACCGTGAATCACAGACAGGGAATCTCTCGCCGCGGCTTCATCCAGCTCGGCGTCGGCCTCGGCGCTTTCGCCGCGCTCGGCCGCCTTCAGGTCGCGCGCGCCTCGACGTTCACAGACTACAAGGCTCTCGTCTGCGTCTTCCTCTTCGGCGGCAACGACGGGCACAACACGGTCGTGCCGCTCGACGCGCCCGGCTACAACAGTTACAAGGCGGCGCGCGCCGGCCTGACGCTGCCCCCCAGCCAACTGCTCCCCGTCAACACTTCGACGAACGCGCCCTACGGCCTGCACTACGGCCTGCCCGAGCTGCAAAGCCTCTACAACCAGGGCCGGGTGGCGATCCTCGCCAACGCCGGGATGCTCGTCCAGCCCATCACGCGGCCGCAGTACCTCGCGCCCAACGCGGTCGTCCCGACCAACCTCTTCTCGCACGCCGACCAGGTCGTGCAGATGCAGACCGGCTTCCCGAACGCCTCGGGCGGGACGGGCTGGGGCGGGCGCGCGGCCGACCTGATGGTGCAGGCCAACGCCGCGGCGAACTTCCCCACGTCGATCTCGATGGCCGGCACGTCGCTCTTCTGCACCGGGAGCCAGGTGCAGGCCGCGAGCATCCAGCCCGGCAATTACATGGCCCAGAACGCGATGAGCTTCTGGCCGCAGTCGGCCGCGGACGCGCGCGCGCTGGGGCAGAAGGAGATCGTGACGAGCGCGAGCGGCAACCAGATGGTTGACGCGGCCAACAAGACGATGGCCGACGCGCTCACGCTCGGGCCGATGCTGAAGAGCGCGGCGAGCGCGGCGAACCTTTCGACCCAGTTCCCGGCCAACCCGCTCGGCGACCAGCTCAAGGAGGTCGCCCGCATGATCAGCCTGCGCTCGCAGTTGGGCGTCAGCCGGCAGGTCTTCTTCTGCGGCCTCGGCGGCTTCGACCTCCACAGCGGCGAGAGCTGGAACCACTACGACCTGCTCACGCAGGTCAGCCAGGCGCTCGGCGCCTTCTACAACGCGACCGCGGAACTGGGCGTTCAGCAGAGCGTCACGACGTTCACGCTCTCCGACTTCGGCCGCACGCTCCAGCCCGGCGGCACGGGCTCGGATCACGGCTGGGGCAGCCACTTCTTCGTCATGGGCGGCTCGGTCAAAGGCGGCGACCTCTACGGCACGTTCCCCCAACTCGTCCTCGGCGGCCCCGACGACGCGAACACGCGCGGCGTGCTCATCCCGACGACCTCGACGGCGCAGTACGGCGCGACCCTCGCCAGGTGGTTCGGCGCCACCGACGCCGAACTCGACCAGGTCTTCCCAGTGCTCCCCAACTTCCCCGTGCGCGACCTCGGCTTCATGTTCTGAAACGCGGCCGACAAAATTTGATCCACTGTGAGGCGACATGAGAACAAACAGACTTGCCCCCTTCGCACTGCTGTTAACCTTCCTCGTACTCCCCCTCGTCGGCGGCGCGCGCGCCGACGTTAATCGGGGTCGCGCCGTCGGCGATTCGAAAGTGATCGCGGCCGTGCCCTTCCCCGGCTACCCCGAAGGCATCGCCGTCCGCGACGGGCTCGTTTACACCTCCGGCCCGGCCGCCTTCGGCGTGCCCGGCAACTTCGTCCCCTCGAAAATCTTCGCCTTCGACGAACAGACCGGCGCCCTCGTCAAGACCATCGTCATACAGGGGCAGCAGGGCCCGATCAACGCCCTGTCGTGTCTCGCCTTCGGCGACGGCGACGACCTCTACGTGCTCGACGAGGGGCAGGGCGTGCTGAAGATTAACGTCGAGACCGGTCAGCAGAGCGTCTACTCAGCCGGGTTTCACCCCGTCTTCCAGTCGGCGTTCAACCCGCCCGCGCCCGTGCTCATCAATGACCTGGCCTTCGACAAGCGCGGCAACCTCTACGTGACCGACAGCTTCGAGGCGACGATCTGGCGCGTCCCCGCGGGCGGCGGCGCGCCGCGGGTCTGGTTCACAGACCCGCGCCTGGACGGCCCGTTCGGCCCCAACGGGGTGCGCATCGACGCGAAGAGCGAAAGGCTCTACGTCACGCAGACATTCGACGCGAACGGCGCGGGCTACGTCTACACGCTCCCGCTCGTCGAACACCCTTCGGCCGCAGACCTCTCGGTCTTCCACGCCTACACGCCCGGAGCCGGGCCGGACGGCGTCGCGTTCGGCCGCTCCGGCAAACTCTATGTCGCGCTCGCGGGCTACAGTCAAATTTCGGTGCTCGCGCCCGACGGGTCGGAGCAGGCGCGTTACTCCGGCCCGGCGCAGAACCCCGGGGGCGGCACGCTCCCTTGGGCCAACCCCGCCAACATCGCCTTCAACAACCGCACCGGCTCTCTCCTCGTCACTAACCACGCGAGCCTGACGGGACTCCCGGACCCGAGCCCGCTCTTCGCGGTCTTCGACCTCTACGTCAACGACAAGTCGGGTAAGCTCTTCAAGGGCGAGGACGACCAGTAAGCCCCGACTGACGGCTGGTCGGTTCCGTTGCAAAGATTGATTGAAGCAAGGGAGGTCGCTTAGCATCCCACCTCTATGCGGCGACTCCGAACAGGCTCTCGTCAGGAGGTTCCTGCGCGACCTGCCCCTGAACGGCGGGACGCGCTCTCAAGTGATCTTTCCGGCACTAAGCCGCAGGACATTACCGCCTTCGTCGAGACCCGGTCCGACTGCGTGCGCTGTAATCTTCATGACTTCTAATTATTCATCGCCTCAACCTCGAAGATGAAAAGGTGAAAGATGCCGTCCGGTCCTGACGATAAAAATGCGCAGGAAGCAAAATCCTCTCGGAGGGATGAACTGCGCCTCGACCGAACAAACAGCCCACGAAAACATTACTCATGCACAAGGAGTGGGTGCCCCGTACCGGGCCAAGCTCTCCCCGCCCCACGAGGATGGGGAGGTGATCGTCATCAAAGGACACGTCTGGTCGTACGACGAGAAGCTCCCCGTGCCTGCGACGATGGACGTCTGGCAGGCTGACTCCGGCGGCCGCTACGACAACGAGGCGCAGGGCGTCTCGGCGGTCGAGCAGGTCTTCATCAACCGCGCATCCGTTAAGTGTGACGAGGATGGGTACTACGAATTCGAGACCGTCCGTCCCGGCGCTTACGAAAGGCGCGGGGTTCGGCATGCGGCGCATATACATATTCGCGTCAGGCACTCGGGCCACGTTGACTGCGTGACACAAATCCTCTTCAGCGACGACGAGTACTTCGCTAAAGACCCCTACCGGGAATATTCTGCTATCGTCGAGTTGAAGGAGGTGGAGCGCAACGGCAAGAAGTATAAGGAGGGCGTCTACGACTTCGTCTTGGCCTTGGATAGAGTAGCGCCCGAAAGCGACGCCGCCTAAGGCAAGCCGCCCTCAGACCTCCAAACTGCCTTCCAGACTCCTGACCGTCTCAATCAGATCCTGCTTGAGTTGGGGCAGGTCGTCCGTGTAGGTGATGAACCTCCGCGCGCGCAAGTCGAAGGGGACGTTCCCCACGGTCTGCGTCAGGAGAATGACCGCCTTTTTGAGGGCGTCCGCGTAGCCCAGTTCGTAAAACACATTGGGGGTGAGGTCGGTCATGTCCGCGATGATGAGCCCCGCGTGCTCTAACTGGTCATACAGATATTGGACAACGTCACCGACGAACATAAGTTCGTCAATGCGCTCGCACCGATAGCCCAATTCCCTCAAGGGCTCCTTGATGCCCAAGCTGTACACCTTGGCGAACTCGTCCTTAAATGGCATTAGGACGAGCGCTCGGTGCTTGCCAGCCACGAGGCGTTTTCTCTTCCAGCTCTCTTCGTACGCATCCCTCAGCAGCCCGATGAACTGCTCGTCGTGGAGGCCGTAAGGCTTTTCATGCACGGCAAAAGCGCCCGCGTCAGCCGCCTTCGCGTGAAGGTCGGGGCCGTGGTAATACGTGATGTAGTAACTATTCAGCTATCCGTTACGTTTTTTAACACTTACGGGCTCACCTTGCACGCCCCTTCGAGCGCCAACAACGCCCCGCACCCCTGCTTGCGTACAGTCGATAAATAGGAGCGGATGCGGCAGCACTTCTTCCTCTCTTCGCCGCGGCAGCAGCGGTAGACGGCGCTTCCCATAGATAAATGTGTTGACTCCGAAATAGGGTTAGAAGTAAGCTTCGTTACCCCGTACCCTCAAGGTCCCTCAACTCGCAACGACATGAATAAAATCCACCAAAAGATAGAACTCGTCGCCAACCTTCTCATCATCGTTGTCGCCGTAATGCTGGTCGGCGTCTTGGCGCAAAGATATTTATTCAGGACTCCAGCGGCCGCCGACCAGTCGCCTAGGGTTCAGCCCACCGTCGGAGCGAAAGTGAACCTTCCCGATGCCGACTGGTCGAGGCGGCCGAAGACGTTGATTTTGGCGTTACAGAAGGGATGCCATTTCTGTAGCGAGAGCGCGCCCTTCTACCGGCGACTGAGAGAGAGCGCGCAGAACAAGAACGTCAGGCTGTTAGCCGTTCTGCCCGGTACGCCGGAGGAGAGCACGGCTTACCTTAACGATATCGGAATACCTGATGTCGAGGTCAGACGGTCGCCCCTCGACACCCTCCAAGTCAGCGGAACGCCTACGCTGATCTTAACCAACGATAAAGGCGAAGTGATGCGTTTCTGGGTCGGGAAGCTCACGCCCGAGAAGGAAGCGGAAGTGCTCGCACAACTGACCACTTAACGGAAGGAGGTCTCATGGACAGGAGAGGCACCCTCAGACTCGTGCAGAGATTCTTCGTGCTGGCCGTCTTCACGACGGCGCTGTACGTCGTCGGCGACACCGGCTTCACGACTAGCACGCTCGCGTTCAGGCTGCAGAGCTGTGACCCCTGCGACTCTTGTACGCCCACCACCACCTGTAGCCCATGCGGCGGGTATGCCCAACCCACCGATAGCTTCTGCCCCGACGGCCTGCGCCGCTACGAGTGCCACTGCGCGCCGCCGGGCAGTTCGTGCATAGGGGACGTGCCTATCTGTGAAGGTACGGCCGTCGCCGTCTGCACCGGCGGGACGTGGGAGTGCGACAACGCCCCGGACAACAATTGCTACGGCGCGCCCCCGGATTGCCAGAACGGGGCCTTCTGCTACGGCGGAGAGTGGTACTGCGCCAATAACAACGGATGCACCGGCACCGCGCCGACCTGCCCGAGCGGGGCGCCGGCGGCCTGCAGTTCGGGTCTCTGGTACTGTAGCAATAGCTGCATTGGCCCCGCGCCTACCTGTGCGAGCGGGGCGGCGGCAACCTGTGAAGGAGGGATCTGGTCCTGCGGACTCTGATCCACTTCACAGCCCGATATTGGCCACTCAAGGGACGGAGTTTCGTCAGCGTCGCGCCGCCGATCCTGTCCAGTAACTATCCTGCATCTTCTTAGATTTAGCGGCGTGCAGGGGCACGCCGCTACGAGCGCCTTCATCACGCCCCGGCCGTGCTTGCGCATCGTCGAGAGGTAGCAGCTAAGCCTAGTAGATCTGGAAAGGCCATCCCTCGGGGCAAGTCCGGCGGCATGTGCGCTCCCCTTCCGGCGGAGAAAGCTGGGCATCGGGAAAGGGAGTGCTATACTGCCGACCAATGACGCCACTATCTCGTCTGAATCACCTTTCTTTGCCTACGTTTACCTCATAGCTGAACGGATACCGTCAATGGTAACTATTCAGCTATCCGCAGCGTTTTCTTATACTTAGCGGCTTCCCGCGGCACGCCCCTTCGAGAGCTGCGAGTACCCCGCTCTCCTGCTTTCGTGCGGTCGAGACGTAGCTCCTGATGCGGCAGAACCGGCGCGCGCTTTCATCGGTGCGGAAGCAGCCCGAGACCTTCTGTTGCAGCTTCACCATCCGCAGGTCCCGCTCCGCTAAGTTGTTATCAAAGGGGACGGCGGGGTCGCTCAGGAACCGCAGCACCTCCGCCTTCCTCCTATCCAGTCGCCGCAGCAGGCTACGCGCTTGACTACACGCCAGCGGCGGAACGTCGGGCGGCGGCTGCGCCCCCTGCCCCTCGGCGACGAGCCTGTCGTAGCGAGCCGTCAGTTCCTCGACCTGCCATGCCGGCACCTGTGCGCCCTCGCGCTCGGCCACGCCCTTCATCTCCAGCAGCAGCTCTTTGAGGGGGGAAGCCCACGCTTTCGTCTCTTCACTGAGTTCCTCGAAGTAGGTCAGCTAGCGCATCAGGTGCGCCCCACACAGGGCGTGCCGACAGTCGGAATAATGGGTGTAGGAGAGCCAGCCGTCGTGGACGCACGTGCCACGGTAGGAAGGTAGGATGTCGATCTCATCGATGGCCGCTTTACCGCGCCGTGCGTCCGCCGCGTAGTGCGTCAGCCTCTCAGCTCGCTACGTGCACGTAAGCGAGCTTCCCCTTGACTCTCAGCCCCGTCTCGTCGGCGTGGATGATAGGAGAGCGGCGCAGCCCCTTCTTGATCTTGAGTTCCGTCTCGACGAGCCCCGTCGCGCACCGCCGGACGGCCGTCGCGAGCGTCCCCGCGGAGATCGCGCAGCCGAACAGCTCCTTCATCGCTTCCACCAGCGGTCTACACTGCACAATCCACCAATGACCGGTGCACTCGCGATAACGGGATGCTACCAAGTGGGATTTCTTGATATTTCGGCCATTTCTCGGCCCTTAAGGCGCGCCAGTTCTGGCGTTTCCTACCACGGACTACGCCAACTGGCTAATTTGAATTGGTCTGGAGGTGAGAATTTTGGGTACTAGTGAGGCTGTAAGTTATTAAGGTAAAAAGAGAGATGGCGGAGAGGGTGGGATTCGAACCCACGGTGGCCTTTCGACCACTCCGGTTTTCGAGACCGGTGCACTAAACCACTATGCGACCTCTCCGCAGAAAGTAAGGATGAAGGCTGAAGGGTGAAGGATGGGGTGAAGGCCTTCCGCCTTCATCCTTCCGCCTTCATCCTCGCCGTTCTCCGCTCCCGGAAGAACTCCTGCACCAGCGCGCGGCAGTCCGCTTCGAGGACGCCGGGCGTGAGTTCCATCCGGTGGTTCAAAGAGCTTGCGTCGCAGACGCGGAAGACCGACTCGACCGCGCCCGCCTTCTCGTCGCGCGCGCCGTAGACGAGCCGCGCGACCCTCGCCTGTACGAGCGCGCCGGCGCACATCGCGCACGGCTCGACGGTCGAGTAGACGACCGCGCCCGTCAGCCGGTAGTTGCCGACCCGCCGCGCCGCCTCGCGCAAGGCCAGCACCTCCGCGTGCGCCGTCGGGTCGCAGTCGGTGCGCGTCCGGTTGCCCGCGGCCGCGAGCAGCACGCCGTCCGCACTCACGACGCACGCGCCGACCGGCACCTCGCCCGCCCGCGCGGCCTCCCGCGCCGCGCCGAGCGCCTCACGCATCCAGCGCTCGTCGGCGGAAGCGCCGGGCTCGAACTCCTCTCGCGCCTGCATGTTCAAACAAAGACGCTTTCGGGAAGCGTTGGTCGAACAACGAATATAGAAGCGCCCCCGCGGACTGTCAAGCAGCCCCCTTTGAAGGGCTTGAGCCGTGAACCGTGTTGGACGGCGCCGGCCGCTATCCGACGCTATACGGCGGGAAGACCCTGCCGCGCGGCAGCTTCAACTGTGACGCCAGATAATGCTCCTTACAGAGAATGTGAAACCGGATGGCAGGATTCTCACAGCCCTCTTCCCGACACGGACAATCCCTCGCCTCGTAGCTTTGCGCCATCAACCCTTCATACGCCACCCCGTACATCATCAACTCATCCGGCTGCACGTATGGCTCCGCGAGCCATTCCCCGGCGTCGAGCGGCGGGACTTGAAACAGGTACCACTTCGCCCCGAAATTCCAGGCATAGCTCTCCTGCCAGAGTTGTCCACACTCGGCGCACCGATAAAGGTTGTGCCATTGATACCCTTCCCGGTACTCGGCCAGACCTTCCAGTTTCTTCTTGAGCGACTTGGATTCCCTGATGCGCCTGAGTATGGATTTGCGATCCAACCTGACGGCTTCATATTTGCCACATTCGCAACTCATAATTTTTCAGCTAACGGGGACGCCGTCTCTAAGATTTCTCTCCTCATCCGAGATAGCCCTCTCCGATTTGTAAGGGAGGTGCCCAGCTACGATTAGACGTAGTTCGGTAAGGGAAGGAGGTCAGTCCCCCGCGACGGCGGGCAGTACGGGGCCACGCCGCGCGCACGCCGACAGGATATCACGCACCCTCCCGCCACCGCGGGCGGCACCGACCCGGCTTCCCATTTTTACTTCCGCCGGAGGCCGCGCGGCGTGCTATCATCAGGCGCAGTCGGGCGAAAGCGGCGCCCTCCTCCCGCCGCCCCGGCGGTCTTTTCCAAGGCGGAACCCGAGAGGAAGATGAAGACAGACCTGCGCCCCAGAACCAGCGAGCGGCCCGCAACACAGACCACGCCACCCCAGCCCGCGCGCGCCGCCAACGCCCCGGACGCGCCCGAGACCGCTCCCATCCACCAGACCATCACGCCCGAGCAGGCGCTCCACGCGACGCAGCTCCCGCGCGCCGCCGCCGCCTCGCCGCCGCAGCGCAAGCCCACGCCCACCGAGTTCAGCACGGCGATGGTGCACTTCTACCGCGGCGAGCTGCAGCGCGCCAACACCTGGCGCAACCGCCTCGACACGACGACCAACTGGGCCGTCGTCACCACCGGCGCCACGCTCTCGTTCGCCTTCTCGCTCCCGACCAACCCGCACTTCGTCATCCTCATCAACACGGTGCTCGTCGGCTTCTTCCTCTTCATGGAGGCGCGGCGCTACCGCTACTACGAAATCTGGTCGGGGCGCGTGCGGATTCTTGAGACGGGCTTCTTCATGAAGATGCTCTCGCCCGACACGGCCGGCGACGACACGTGGGCGCAACTGCTCGTCGCCGACCTGGAGGAGCCGCGATTCAACGTGAGCGAGGCCGAGGCGCTCGGCCGGCGGCTGCGGCGCAACTACCTCTGGATGTTCATGCTCCTCGCGGCGTCGTGGAACCTGAAGGTCTACATGCACCCTTACACGTCGCCCGACTTCGCGGACTTCCTGCGCAAGGCGGACATCGGCATCGTGCCGGGCGAGGTCGTCTTCCTCGTCGGCGTCTTCTTCAACGTCGGCCTCCTGCTCTTCGCGTACTTCACGATGCGCCTGCGCGAGGCGACGGGCGAGGTTCTGACCGAGCGCGACTTCCACCCCTTCCAGCGCGTGGGCGAGTGGACGCGCGCGGCCACCGCCGCCGCCACCAAGCGCCAGGCCGCGACCGTCCGCCGCGCCAAGCGCGCGCGCGAGCGCACGCGCTCGACGCCCCGCGCCGCCGGCACGACCACCGGCGAGTGGCGCCGCGCAGACATCCACCGCTCCCAGCCGCCCGAAGACATCCACCGCACGCAGTTCCCCAACCGGGACACGGTGATAAAGTAGGTGCTGGGTGCTGGGTGCTAGGTGCTGGGGAATAATCGAGTCTTTAACCAGCACCTAGCACCCAGCACCCAGCACCCATTGCCTATGGAACTCGACGGACAACAGTTGACGCTCGAAGAGGTCGCGCGGGTGGCGCGCGGCGGGGAGGCGGTCGGGTTGGCCGCGGCGGCGCGGGCGCGGATGGAGGCGGCGCGGGCGGCCGTCGAGCGCATCGTCGCGGAGTCGCGCGTCGTCTACGGCGTGAACACGGGGTTCGGGAAGCTCTCGGACGTGACCGTGCCCGCGGACGAGCTGCGCGAGCTGCAGCTCAACCTCGTGCGCAGCCACGCGTGCGGGCTGGGCGCGCCGCTCTCGACGGAAGAGACGCGGGCGATGATGCTCCTGCGCGCCAACGTGCTCGCGAAGGGTTTCAGCGGGGCGCGCGCGGTCGTCGCGGAGACGCTGCTGCTCATGCTCGGGCGCGGCGTGCACCCGGTCGTGCCCGAGCTCGGCTCGGTCGGCGCGAGCGGAGACCTCGCGCCGCTCGCGCACCTCGCGCTCTGCTGCGCGGGCGAGGGCGAGGCCTTCTACCAGGGCGAGCGGATGCCGGGCGGCGAGGCTCTGCGGCGCGCCGACATCGAACCTTTAACGCTCGAAGCCAAAGAGGGGCTCGCGCTCCTGAACGGGACACAGGCTTTGACGGCCGTCGGCGCGCTCGCGCTCGAACGCGCGCAGCGGCTCGCGCGCACGGCCGACGTGTCGGGCGCGATGTCTCTCGAAGCGTTGAAGGGCACGCCCGCCGCCTTCGACGAGCGCATACACCTCGCGCGCCCGCACAGGGGCCAGGTCGAGTCGGCCGCGCACCTGCGCGAGCTGATGCTCGACAGCGAGATACGCGCCTCGCACCTCGAAGGCGACCCGCGCGTGCAGGACGCGTACAGCTTGCGCTGCATGCCGCAGGTGCACGGCGCGGCGCGCGACGCCTTCGCGCACGCGCGGCAGGTCACAGAGGTCGAGACCGGCGGCGCCACGGACAACCCGCTCGTCTTCGCGGAGACGGGCGAGGTCGTCTCGGGGGGCAACTTCCACGGCGCGCCGCTCGCCCTCGCCTTCGACTACTCTTCAATCGCCCTCGTGCACCTCGGCAACATCGTCGAGCGGAGGATCGACCGCCTCGTCAACCCGGACAAGAACGAAGGGCTGCCCGCCTTCCTCACGGCGCGCGCGGGCGTCGAGTCGGGCTACATGGTGCCGCAGATCGTCGCCGTCGCGCTGCTCAACGAGTGCAAGGTGCTGGCCCACCCCGCGAGCACCGACAACCTCCCGACCGACGGCGGCAAGGAGGATCACGTCTCGATGGGCATGACGGCGGCCCTCAAGCTCCGACGTATCATCGAGAACATCGAGCGCGTCGTCTCCATCGAGCTGCTCGCCGCCGCCGAGGGGCTCGAACACCGCGCGCCGCTCAAGCCGGGCCGCGGCGCGCGCCTCGCATACGAGCGCGTCCGCGCGCACGCCCCGCGCCTCACGCGCGACCGCCCGCTCTCCGACGATATTGAACGCGTCGCCGCCGCGCTGCGCCGCGGCGAGTTCGACGTGTGAGGGGCCGTGTCTCTCTTAGCTTGAAACTGCTGCTGCTTGAATTTCACCACAGGGACACAGAGACACAGCTTGTTGCCTTACTGCTTTTAAAGCCGTGTCGCTGTGTCTCTGTGGTGAACTGCCTTTAACTCCTCGCGGACGGGAACAAGAAGATGTCACAAGTGACGACGACAGTTGAGCGCCTTCCCGAGGCGGGGACGAATCTGCTCGGCGAGCGTCCGGGCGCGCGGCCGCGGCTCGACTCGGTGGACTTCGTGCGCGGCTTCGTGATGGTCGTCATGGCGCTCGACCACGTCCGCGACTTCTTCCACCTCTACGCCAAGGCGTTCGACCCGCTCGACCCTTCGAAGACCTGGACGGCGCTCTTCTTCACGCGCTGGGTCACGCACTTCTGCGCGCCGACCTTCGTCTTCCTCGCGGGCACGGGCGCCTTCCTCTCGGCGCGGCGCGGCAAGACGAAGAAGGAGCTGTCATGGTTCCTCCTCACGCGCGGGCTGTGGCTGGTGCTTCTGGAGCTGACGCTCGTCCGCCTCGGCTGGTTCTTCAACTTCGACTACCACCTCATGATCGCGCAGGTCATCTGGGCCATCGGCTGGTCGATGGTCGCGCTGGCCGGACTCGTCTTTCTCCCGACGCGCGCCGTCGCCGCCTTCGGCCTCGCGCTCATCTTCCTGCACAACCTGCTCGACGGCGTGAGGGCGGACAGCTTCGGCGCGCTGCGCTGGCTGTGGGTCGTGCTGCACGAGCAGAACGCGCTCGCGCCCGCGCCGGACGTGTTCGTCTTCGTCGCGTACCCGCTCGTGCCGTGGGTCGGGGTGATGGCCGCGGGCTACGCGTTCGGCCAGCTCCTCACGCTGGAGAGGGAGAGGCGGCGACGCCTGTTGTTGACAATCGGCGGGTGCTCGGTCGCGCTCTTCGTCCTGCTGCGCTGGCTGAACGTCTACGGCGACCCCGCGCCGTGGGCGTCGCAGGCGCGGGGCGCTTGGTACACATTCCTCTCATTCCTCAACACGCAGAAGTACCCGCCGTCGCTCCTCTTCCTGCTGATGACGCTCGGGCCTTCGATCATCGCCGTCGCGCTCTTCGACCGGGAGGGCGGGCCGGGCCCGTTAGCGCGCCCCTTCGTCGTCTTCGGGCGCGTGCCGCTCTTCTACTACGTCCTGCACGTCCCCTTGATACACCTCGTCGCCCTCGTCTTCGCTTACCTCAAGTACGGCCGCGCCGAGTGGCTCTTCGTCAACTGGCCGCCGCCGGGCCAGCCGCAGCCCGAGCCCGAAGGCTACGGCTACGGCCTCTGGGTCGTCTACCTCATCTGGCTCGGCGTCGTCCTCGCCCTCTACCCGCTCTGCCGCTGGTTCGCCGGGGTCAAGAAACGGCGGCGAGAGGCGTGGCTGAGCTACCTATAAGGATGAAGGCGGAAGGATGAAGGATGAAGTGAAGAGGGTCTACACTTCATCCTTCATCCTTCCGCCTTCATCCTTTCAGCTTACGCCTTCTTCTTCGCCGGCTGCTTCGGCTGCGGGGCGCCGCCGGTGTTGAGGTTGACGGGGGCGGGGTAGCCTTTGCCGCGGAGGGCGGCGACGTCGATGACGATCTCCTTCTCGCCCTTGATGGTCTTCGTCTCGCGGACGTCCTTCTCTTTCTTCTCCTTGCCGGGCGTCGGGCTGGCCGCGGCGTCGGGCTGGCCGTCGGCCGGGTTGCCGTGCGCGTCGCGCGCCATCGCCTGGAGCGCCTGCGTCAACTGCGCGCGCTCCTGCTCGCTCAAGTCTTCGAGCTTCACGCCGTAGACTTCGAGCACGCGGCGCAGATTCTCCTCCGTGTTCGTGCCCTTGTCGTACACGTCGCGGTAGATGTGGAGGCGTCCGTCTTCGACGACGATGGTCTCGTAGCGCAGCTCGACGGGCACGGACGAGCCGAGCTTGACCTGCTTCGTCTCCTCTCGGTTCTTCGCGTAGTTCGCCACGTCCTCGGGCGTGAGCTGCGCGCCGCCCAGGGACGCGAACACGAGGGCGAAGTCCTGCACCTGCGGATTCGTCAGACCGACGCAGCCGTGCGAGGCGAAGCCGCCGAGCTTGGCGGGCGCCTTGCCGCCGTGGATGAGCGAAGGCAGGCCGATGGGAATCTTGATGGGGCCGAGCGGGTTGTCTTTGCTCCCGGCCTCGACCTTCTTGCCCGGCTCGAACTTGCCCTTGACCCAGGGCGAGTCGGGCGGCGTCCACGTCGGGTTGAAGATGATAGTGTCGGCCTTCCTCAAACCCTGCGGCAGTGGGAACTCCGGGTAGCCGATGCCGACCTTGTAGGTCTTGACCAGCTTGCCGCTCTGGAACACGTCCATGCGGTAGGCGGGCGCGTTGACGACGACGCGCGTGTCGTCGGGGACGTTGTTCGGCTGCGTCGGGAGCGCGCCGGCCCCGCCCGCCCAGCGCTCGCTGACGAAGGAGTTGAAGGCCGCGGCCTTCTCCGCCCCGATGACCGTTTGAATCTTCTCGGAGGCGCGGCGCGTCGCCGCGGGCGTCGAGCCCGACTGCCCGCCCGCTTCGTCGAGGCCCGCGCGCTCCTCGCCCGCGACCTTGCGCAGAGACTCGACCTGCTCGTCCGTCAGCTTCAGCTTCGACTTCAGCTCGCCGGCGAAAGAGTCGTCGGCGAACATCGCGTCGAGCACGGGCAGCGTCACCGGCAGGTTCGCCGCGTTCGCCGCCGAGTTATTAGGCGTAGGCGAAGCGTTGGCGGCGGGGGCCGCGGGCGAGGCCGAGGCGGTCGGCGGCGCCGCGGGCGCGGACGTGTTAGTCGGCGCGGTCGTACAGCCCGAAGCCATCAGCACGGCCGCCAGGGCGAGCGCCAGCGGCGACTTCGAAATCATCTTCGACACTTCGATACTCATCTATTTTTGAAACTCCTCGGAGCGAAAACTACTGACGCCTTTTAAGGGAGACTACAGGCGCGGACACATCCGACAACACGTGGCAACTCCCGTTCCCGCCCGCGAATCCCCACACTTTCCCTGAAAAACCGCGCGCGCGTCCGTGCCGGCGCGCACCGTTTACGGACGACAGGCGTACAGAAGTGAAGGCAGTTCACCACAGAGACACAGAGACACAGCTTGACGCCTTCAGCTCTCAAGAAGCCGTGCCTCTGTGTCTCTGTGGTGAACTTCACCTTCCGCGCCTACTGCCCGCGCAGCAAAGGGTAGGGGTTGAGGTTCTCGCCCGTCCAGAAGTGCTTGGGGTCGGCGACGCGGTAGATTTGGAAGTGGAGGTGTGTGTTGCCGGGCGCGGCGTTGCCCGTGTCGCCGACGTACGCGAGCGTCTCGCCGCGGCGCGCGACGTGCCCTTCGGCGAGGCCTTCGGCGTAGCGTTCGAGGTGCGCGTAGTAGAGGACGTAGTGCTCGTCCGCCGCGGCGAGCTGGTAGAAGGTGATGCCGCCCTTCGCGCTGTTGAAGAGCTTGACGACGCGGCCGTCGGTCGCGGCCAGGACGGGCGTCCCGCGCGGCGCCATGATGTCTATGGCGTCGTGGACGCGCCCCTCGCTGCGCGCGTCCTTGAAAGTGTCCTGCAACTGCTCCGCGCGGACGCCCTCCACGGGGATGAGCAGACGCATCGCTGCGACCGACGGCGACGCCTCGCCCGGAAGAGTCTGCGCCTGACCGGACGGGCCGGGCGCGGCCGCCGGACTCGGGCTCGGACTCGGCGAGGCTTCGGGCGTCGGGGTCTGCGTTGCGGCGGGCGTCGGCAGACGCTCCACGTCCTGCGAGGGCGGCCGCAGGGGCGTCGCCGGCTGCGACCAGTAGTGATAACTCAGATACCAGACGAGCGCCCCGACCGCGCCGAAGATGACGGCCGCGATCAGGAGCACGCGCGTGCGCGGGCCGAGTGCCATCGTGTGCCCTCCAACCTCCGCGGAGTTTTTGACTGCGCCCGAAGCTTATTGAAGAGACGGCGGCGCGCGCAAGCGCCGCGGCGCGAGGGGGTGGCGCGCGGGCGCCTTTTTCTGCTATTACATTCCTGCATTCAAGCAGTCAGACAACCTACACGAGCAGCCGCCGCCTCGGCACGCGCGCCCCGCCGGGAAGCGGGCGCACGGCCGGGTGGCGGCAGGAGGTATAACTCAGTGTCAGACATTTTCGACGAACGCCGAAGGGGCTTGGAGGAGGAATACTTCCGCCGCCGGGACAAGGAGTCGCTCCAGCGCTTGCGCGAGGCGATCAAGGAGCAGGCGAGCCAGCGCAGCGAGGAGCCGGTCACGATGGACTGCCCGCGCTGCACGGGCCGGCTCCACGCGGAGACCTACGACGAGGTCGGCATCGACCGCTGCGACACCTGCGGCGGCATCTGGCTCGACGCGGGCGAACTCGAACAGATCATCAGCCAGGAGAGCGGCTCCAACCGCTGGTTCCGCGCCCTCTGGCCCGGCCGGACGAACGAGTAAGAAAATGATGAATGATGAGTGATGAATGATGAAGAAGGTGCAAGCCGCCTTTCATTCATCACTCATCATTCATCGTTCATCGTTCAACCTTCCGCTTATGAGCGAGCGGCATAAGTTGACGGCGCTCGTGACGGGCGCGTCGGGGGGCATCGGCGAGGAGTTGGCGCGGCTGTTCGCGGCCGACGGGCACGACCTCGTCCTCGTCGCGCGCAGCCGCGAGAAGCTTGAGCGCCTCGCCGAAGAGTTGCAGGGGAAGCACGGCGTCAGTGCGCGCGTGCTCGTCTCCGACCTCGCGCGCCCCGAGTCGCCGCGGGAGATTTTCGAGGGGCTGGGCGCGGACGGCGTCCGCGTAGACGCGCTCGTCAACAACGCGGGCTTCGGCAGCTACGGCCCGTTCGCCGAGACCGACCTGAAGTCCGAACTCGACCTCCTGCAAGTCAACGTCGTCGCGCTCACGCACCTCTCGAAGCTCTTCCTGCCGGGGATGGTCGCGCGGCGCCGCGGCTACCTGATGAACGTCGCCTCGACCGCCGCCTTCCAGCCAGGCCCCCTGATGGCCGTCTACTACGCCTCGAAGGCTTACGTCCTCTCGCTCTCCGAGGCGCTGGCGAACGAGTGCGCGGGGACGGGCGTCGTCGTCTCCGCGCTCTGCCCCGGCCCCACCGAGACGGGCTTCGTCGCGGCCGCCGGGATGGAGCAGTCGAAGCTCTTCGACCTCGGCGCGATGACGGCGCGCGACGTGGCCGCGGCGGGCTACCGCGGGCTTCTCGCCGGCAAGACCATCGTCATCCCGGGCCTGCGCAACAGCCTCGTCGCGCGCTCCATCGGCTTCCTCCCGCGCGGCCTCGTCACGAAGGTAGTGCGCGGGATTCAGGAGAAGCGAAACCACTAAAACGGTATTCATTCGAGTGGTTATGCTGTGAGCTTTCAACACAGAGACACAGAGACACGGAGGCACAGCTTGTTGAGTTATACCGCTCCAAGCTGTGCCTCCGTGTCTCTGTGTCTCTGTGTTAAATCTCCCTCTCAAACACTCAACTGCCAACTGCAATAAGTTCCTATGTCCCAATCTAGAATCGTCCGCGCGCCGCGCGGGGCGCAGTTGAATTGTAAGGGCTGGCACCAGGAGGCGGCGCTCCGCTGCCTGATGAACAACCTCGACCCGGAGGTGGCCGAGCGCCCCGAAGAGCTGGTCGTCTACGGCGGGCGCGGCAAGGCCGCGCGCGACTGGCGCTCGTTCGACGGGATCGTGCGCGAGTTGACGTCCCTCGAAAATGACGAGACGCTGCTCGTCCAGTCCGGCAAGCCCGTCGCGGTCTTCCGCACGCACGAGCACGCGCCGCGCGTGCTGATCGCCAACTCGAACCTCGTCGGCGCGTGGGCCAACTGGGAGCACTTCCACGAACTCGAACGCAAAGGTCTGATGATGTACGGGCAGATGACCGCGGGCAGTTGGATTTACATCGGCTCGCAGGGCATCGTGCAGGGCACGTTCGAGACCTTCGCCGCGATGGCCGACCGGCACTTCGGCGGAGACCTGACGGGCAGGCTGATTCTCTCGGGCGGCATGGGCGGCATGGGCGGCGCGCAGCCTCTGGCGGCGACCTTGAACGGCGCCGTCTTCCTCGGCGTCGAGGTCGAGCGCGAGCGCATCGAGAAGCGAATCCGCACCGGCTACTGCGACCGCCTCGCGCTCGATTTAGAC